>NZ_VWRQ01000001.1 GCF_008635795.1 Paenibacillus tepidiphilus
GCCTGCCGTTTGGTGGCGATGGCGGAGGGGTTCCACGCGTACCCATCCCGAACACGACCGTTAAGCCCTCCAGCGCCGATGGTACTTGGACCGAAGGGTCCTGGGAGAGTAGGACGCCGCCAAGCGGATATTCCCACACACTCTGTGGTATTTTTTTTGCCCTTATTAGTTGAATAGATGTAATGAAAGGGCCTTTAGCTCAGCTGGTTAGAGCGCACCTCTGATAAGGGTGAGGTCAGTGGTTCGAGTCCACTAAGGCCCACCATTTTCCCTGATAGCTCAGTTGGTAGAGCACTCGACTGTTAATCGAGTTGTCACAGGTTCGAGTCCTGTTCGGGGAGCCATTTGGAGAGGTGTCCGAGTTTGGCCGAAGGAGCACGATTGGAAATCGTGTAGGCGCCACAAGCGTCTCGAGGGTTCGAATCCCTCTCTCTCCGTAGCAATACCTTCCCTGAATGGGGATGAGAATCCTCAGTGGTTCGTTGGAGCATAAGCTTCGTTAGGAATTCTTCGCAATCTCGAACGAAGTGAGAGTATCCCTCTCTCTCCGTAGCAATACCTTTAGGAACTAAAAGCATGGCCCGTTGGTCAAGGGGTTAAGACACCTCCCTTTCACGGAGGTAACATGGGTTCGAATCCCATACGGGTCATATATGGAGGCTTAGCTCAGCTGGGAGAGCATCTGCCTTACAAGCAGAGGGTCGGGGGTTCGAACCCCTCAGCCTCCACCATAAATATCCCTATAAAGCAAAGCGTATGCTTTGCCGGTAATCCGATTATTTTTCGGAGAACCGGGGTATAAGAGAATATATTCTAATGACGCGGGGTGGAGCAGCCCGGTAGCTCGTCGGGCTCATAACCCGAAGGCCGCAGGTTCAAATCCTGCCCCCGCAATTATCTCCACTTGCTGGAGAGAGTATTTCTAAATGCGGAACCGTGGTGTAGAGGCCTAACATGCCTGCCTGTCACGCAGGAGACCGCGGGTTCGAATCCCGTCGGTTCCGCCATCTATTTAGCTTCGGGGATGAGAATCCAGAATTGGGTTCGTTGGAGCATAAGCTTCGTTAGGATGACATCGCAATCTCGTAACGAAGTGAAGAGTATCCCGCCCTGTTCCGCCATCTATTTAGCTTCAGGATTGAGAATCTGGATAAGATTCCGGACAATTGCCAACAATACTGATTATTGGGGATTAGCCAAGCGGTAAGGCAACGGACTTTGACTCCGTCACTCATAGGTTCGAATCCTATATCCCCAGCCATTTTACCTTGCAGGTAAAATTACTTGCGAGCCATTAGCTCAGTCGGTAGAGCACCTGACTTTTAATCAGGGTGTCGAAGGTTCGAGTCCTTCATGGCTCACCATTTTCTTTAGTAACACGAAGTGTGCGCGTGTAGCGTCAATGGCAGACGCTTTGAATTCTTGGCAAGCGCACCATGATTAAGCGGACGTGGCTCAGCGGTAGAGCATCGCCTTGCCAAGGCGAGGGTCGCGGGTTCGATTCCCGTCGTCCGCTCCATATAGATTTTGCGCCCTTAGCTCAGCTGGATAGAGCGTTTGACTACGAATCAAAAGGTCGGGAGTTCGAATCTCTCAGGGCGCGCCATCTTTACATCATTGAAATTTCAAAGTGACCTGTAAGATTCGAATGTAGGAGTTCGTTGAAGCATAAGCTTCGATAGCTGTTACTTCGCAACCGGACGCGTTAGCGGCCGCATCTCTCAGGGCGCGCCATTATCTTTTTAACGGGATGTAGCTCAGCTTGGTAGAGCACCTGGTTTGGGACCAGGGGGTCGCATGTTCAAATCGTGTCATCCCGATTGTATACTTGCGGGTGTAGTTCAATGGTAGAACTTTAGCCTTCCAAGCTAATAGCGTGGGTTCGATTCCCATCACCCGCTTCACACAAGCCCTTGTCGCCAAGACAAGGGTTTGTTTTTGTTTTGATGCTAACAAAAGATAATGTTAGTGGTTTACAAAATTTGGGTCATATGTTATGTTTGCTTTGAAAGCGCATCCATGATTTGATAGATTGAGCAATTATTTACCAAACTTTGCATGGGAGGGAAAGTTGGAAATGAAACATTTGCTCAAAAAGGTAAGCGCAATGATGCTGGCAGCGGCACTGCTGCTGGGAGGGGTGACTTTGCCCGCACATGATGTTGACGCGGCTCCGGCACTCTTTACCATTGAAGGGGAGAATGCTCAGCTCAGCTCCGATCTGCAAGTGGCAACACAAATTTACGGACAGCCTAAGCCCGGATTCACCGGCAGCGGATTTGTCTGGATGCAGAATTCCGGCACCATCACCTTTACAGTGACTGCTCCGGAAACCGGCATGTATTCGATCTCCACCCGCTATATGCAGGAGCTTAGTCCAGATGGCAGACAGCAGCATTTATCCGTTAACGGGGTTACCAAAGGCTCGTATATGCTGCCCTACACGACGACGTGGTCGGATTTTGATTTTGGCTATCATAAGCTGAATCAAGGCAGCAATACCATTCAGTTGAAGGCCGGTTGGGGTTTTGCTTATTTTGATTCCTTCACTGTGGATCATGCCGATCTGGACCCGCTGGTTGTGCAGCCTGTTCTCACCGATCCTGAAGCCACACCGGAAACGCAGCTGCTGATGAACTATCTGACGGAGGTTTACGGCAAGCATATCATTTCCGGGCAGCAGGAGATTTACGGGGGCGGAAATGACGGGAATTCCGAGCTTGAGTTTGACTGGATTTACAATTTAACCGGAAAATATCCCGCAATTCGCGGCTTCGATCTGATGAACTATAATCCGCTGTACGGCTGGGAGGACGGTACCACCGCCCGGATGATCGACTGGGTGAATAACCGGGGGGGAATTGCGACCAACAGCTGGCATATTACCGTGCCGCGAGATTTCACGGCCTATCAGCTCGGGGAGTTTGTGGATTGGAAGGAAGCCACCTACAAGCCGACCGAAACCAATTTCAAAACAGCCAATGCAGTAATTCCCGGCACCAAGGAATATCAATATGTGAAGATGGCTACTGAGGATCTGGCAGAGCAGCTGCTGATTCTGCAGGAGAATAATGTGCCGGTCATCTTCCGTCCTTACCATGAGGCCGAGGGCAATGGCGGGCTGAACGGTCAAGGCGCTTGGTTCTGGTGGGCCTCGGCAGGCGCGGAGGTGTACAAGCAGCTGTGGGATATGCTCTATACGGATCTTACGGAGACCTATGGTTTGCACAATTTGATCTGGACTTACAATAGCTATGTGTACGGCACTTCTCCGGCCTGGTATCCGGGTAATGATCAGGTGGATCTCGTTGGCTATGATAAATACAATACGATCTACAACCGCTATGACGGCCTGTCCGGCGTACCTAATGAGGATGCCATTACCTCGATTTTCTATCAGCTGGTGGATTTAACAGGCGGTACGAAGATGGTCGCCATGACGGAGAACGACACGGTACCGAGTGTAAAGAATCTTACCGAGGAAAAAGCAGGCTGGCTCTATTTCTGCCCATGGTACGGTGAGCATCTGATGAGCACCGCCTTTAACTTTCCGGCGACTCTGACAACGCTGTATCAAAGCAATTACGTAATCACACTTGATGAACTGCCCGACTTAACGGTGAACAATCCTATCCCGAACGCATCGGTCACGCCTGTAAACGTTGAATTCGACAAGTACACGCCTAATCAAAGCGACAAGACTATAACCGTAACTGCGAACGGCAATACGCTGACTGCTCTGCGTACAGGCGCCACAACGCTCGCTGCAGGTCAGGATTATACCTTGAGCGGAAGCACCTTGCTGCTGAAGAAAGCTTTCCTGGCCACTCTGCCGGTGGGTGAGCACTCCATCGTCTTTGATTTTAACCAGGGACAGGACCCGGTAGTCAAAGTCAAAGTGATAGATTCCACACCTTCAACGAACGCTGCGATTACGCCCGTAACGGCGGCATTTGATAAAGCGGCGAATCTGCAGCAGGATATTTCAGTGGCCCTTACATTAAACGGCCGCCAGCTGACCAGTATAACGAACGGCAGCTATACGCTTGTGTCAGGCCAGGATTATACGGCTTCAAGCACTAGCGTCGTTCTGCACAAAGCCTATCTGTCCACGCTGCCGCTGGGCTCGGGCGCGATAACCTTTCATTTTAACGGAGGAAATAATGCAGTTCTTACCCTAAATGTCGCGGACAGCACAGTGTCTGTACCTGCGGGGTTAACAGTCCAGGCCTTTAACGGCAATACGACTGCCTCCACCAACGGTATCTCGCCCAAATTCAAAATCATTAACAACGGTAATTCGGCGGTTCAGCTTAAGGATGTTAAACTCCGGTATTACTATACGATTGACGGGGACAACGCTCAGAGCTTCTGGTCCGACTGGGCCAGCATTGGCAGCGAGAATGTAACCGCCCAATTTATTAAACTGGCTACTCCGGTTACCGGTGCCGATTATGTTCTGGAGATTGGCTTCAAGGCTGCAGCGGGTGCACTTAATCCAGGCCAAAGCGCTGAAATTCAAGCCCGTTTCTCCAAAACAAACTGGTCAAACTATAACCAGGCCAACGATTATTCCTTCAAGGCAACCGGTACCCAGTTTGCTAACTATGAGAAGGTTACCGGTTATGTGAACGGCCAGCTGGTGTGGGGAGTGGAACCGTAAGAAGTGAAGTGCAAGGGTTGGACAGGGGATGACTCCTTGTTCCAGCCCTTTTTGCCGTATCCGCCAATCCACGCATATAAGCGGGCAATTTCTGTTCAAGGAAGGTGCACACAGCCAGTCATTCCTTATTGCTGTTATGATTATAGCCGGCAATCCGACTGCACATCATTATCAGTATTAAGGAGCAAAGGTATGACAGACAAAGTGATTCGTATTCTAAAAATGATTAACGCGATTCAATCCACTCCCGGAATTACGGCCTCAGAGCTGGCCTTCCGTTGTGAGGTGAGTGTGAGGACTGTTTACCGGGATCTGGAGCTCATGAGCCATTTTGCGCCGGTGACGAACCAGGGGAGGGGGACGGGCTACAGGTTCCTGGGGAAATTCTTTATGTACCCGCTGGATTTCACGGAACAGGAGGAGATGGCGTTCTCGCTGCTGCCCTCTATATTGAATCAGGAGAAAATCCCTCCGGGGTTTCATACCGCCTATGATAAAGTCATGGGAAAGCATCTGAATGAGAAATCCCGCCCGGGCGGGGTTCTGGAGAATATTGCGGATATTATTCAAATGGGCAAGCCGGCGTACCGGAAGGAAAGCCGGAATTTCCTGCAGCCGATCATTGCGGCAATTCTGGAGCAGCGCAGAATCCGGACCGTGTACCACTCGCAGTCCCGCAATGCCACTACCGAGCGGGAGATTGATCCGTATTACCTGATTCCGCGGGACCAGCGCTTCTACCTGATTGCGTACTGCCATCTGCAGCAGGATATCCGTACCTTTCGCATGAGCCGCTTTCAGCACATGGAGGTGATGGAAACAGTGTTCGACAAAGGGAAATTCAATATTAAGAGCTATCTGAAGAATACCTGGTCGATTGACCGCGGCTCGAAAAACACCAGGTTTAAAGTCCGTTTTCAGCCCGAGGTCGCGCGTTACATTAAAGAGGAGGAACTGTTTGTGCATCCGCGGATGACCGATGAGCCCGGCGGCAGTCTGCTCTTTGAAGTGACGGTCAATAACAGCAAGGAGTTTACCAAATGGCTGATGCAATACGGTCCGAATGCAGAGATTCTGGAGCCGGCATCGGCCAGAACGGAGCTGAAGGCCCAACTGGAGAGCTGGGTAGGCATTTACCATGAGCTGCTTAATTGAGTAGGCTTATAAAAATACATACATAACGCAAAGAAGCCCGCAGATTGGGGGCTTCTTTTGCTTAATTATATGCAGTTGCTTATATTTGCTCTGGAACCGGCAATCCAAGGCCTTCGGCAACACGGCGTCCATAATCCGGATCAGCCTTGAAGAAATGTCCGATCTGGCGGAGTTTGATCTCATCCTTCTCGACAGGCGTCATGGCAGCGACAATATTGCGGACCAGACGGGTGCGCTCCTCGTCAGACATCAGACGATAGAGGTCACCGGCTTGCGAGTAATGATCGTTGTGGTCATAAGGCACGCTTTCGGCCAGGCCGGAAACGGCGAACGGTGTTGTACGATGCTCGGGAGACTCTGTAGCGCCACCGAAGCTGTTAGGCTCGTAGTACATTGACGCGCCTCCGTTGTTGCCGTAGGCCATCGCGCCGTCGCGCTGATGGTTGTTCACTTCAGCATGCGGACGGTTGATCGGCAATTGGTTATGATTCGCGCCTACACGGTAACGGTGGGCATCGGCATAGGCGAACAGGCGACCCTGCAGCATTTTGTCGGGAGAGGCTTCAATGCCTGGAACGAAGGAGCCCGGGGAGAAGGTGGCCTGTTCCACTTCGGCGAAATAGTTCTCCGGATTGCGGTTCAGCACCATGCGGCCTACTTCCATGAGCGGATAATCCTTCTGCGACCAGACTTTAGTGACATCGAACGGATCGTAGCGGTACGAGTTCGCATCGGCTTCCGGCATGATCTGCACATACAGTGTCCAGGCCGGGAAGTCTCCCTTGTCAATGGCATTGAACAAATCCTCCGTATGGTAATCCGGGTTCTCGCCGGCCATTTGCAGCGCCAGATCGACATCAAGATTCTGAATGCCCTGCTCTGTCTTGAAGTGGTATTTCACCCAGACGGCCTGGCCTTCGGCATTCACCCATTTGAAGGTATGGCTGCCGAAGCCGTGCATATGACGATAAGTCGCCGGGATACCGCGGTCGGACATCAGGATGGTAACCTGGTGCAGCGACTCGGGCGAGAGGGACCAGAAATCCCAGACTGCATTCGGATTCTTCAGATGGGTCTGCGGATGGCGCTTCTGGGTATGGATGAAATCAGGGAATTTGATCGCGTCTCTAATGAAGAAGACCGGTGTATTGTTGCCGACCAGATCATAGTTGCCGTCTTCAGTATAGAATTTCACGGCGAAGCCGCGCGGGTCACGGACGGTATCGGATGAGCCCAATTCACCGGCTACAGTCGAGAAACGGATAAACATCGGTGTGCGTTTGCCCACTTCGGACAAGAAATCTGCTTTGGTATATTGGGAAACCTCCCGGGTGACTTCGAAATATCCATGAGCACCTGCTCCCTTGGCATGCACGACGCGCTCCGGCACACGCTCCCGGTTGAAATGCGCCAGCTTCTCCAGCAGATGAACGTCCTGCAGCAAGGTAGGTCCACGGTAACCGGCAGTCATGGAGTTCTGATTGTCGCCTACGGGTGAGCCCCAGCTCGTTGTAAGTTTATGATGTTGACTCATGAATACAATCACCTCGTGTTAGGATTTGAATTTAGAATTAGTATAAGTATTATAATAACGTATTTTATTTAAAAATCAATTCTTTTTTATAATTATTTTAGATTGAAAAATATGGACAAACTAAAAACCCCCGTCCTGCTCGGACGGGAGTTGGGATGACACAGCGCCTGAGTAAAGGCAGCTGTTAGTTTTTGATATACATTTTGTTGTAATACTCTTCCAGCATACGTTTGCTCGCGAACTCCTCACGGGTCGTTTCGATGCTCTTATGCATCATCTGCACCCATTTCTCCCGGTTCTCATAGTAAGTCGGGAGCACACGGTTCAGCAGGGTATCATACAAGGCGTCGCTGTCATGCTTGTCGAGCACGGCAAAATCCGTAGTCTCAAAGCCGTCGCCGATCTGCCAGCCGTTCTCGCCGTCGATGCAGGCTTCCGGCCACCAGCCGTCGAGGATGGAGCAGTTCAGCACACCGTTCATGGACGCCTTCATACCGGAGGTGCCGCTGGCTTCCAGCGGTCTGCGCGGGTTGTTAAGCCAGATATCCGAGCCGCGGGTCAACTTAGCGCCGATAGTCATATCGTAGTTCTCCAGGAATACGACGGCCTTCGGATATTTCTTCATCATCGCTACAAGGTTGCTGACGATTTTCTTGCCGGTGTCGTCGAGCGGATGGGCCTTGCCGGAGAAGACGATCTGGATTTTGCCGCTCTTCAGATATGGCTCGATAATTTCCGGCTGGGAGAAGATCAGGTCACTGCGCTTATAAGGTGCAGCCCGGCGGGAGAAGCCAATCAGAAGATTGTCCGGATTCAAGGCGATGCCGGAGCGTTCCTCGATGAACCCGATCAGCTCTTTCTTGATCTCCTGATGCGTCGCCCACAGGTCGCCGCCCTCTTCAAAAGCGCGGGTCATACGCTCATCCACCCAGGTAGGCGTATGGATAGCGTTGGTGATGCTGATGATTTCCGAACGTCCGGCGACTTCCTTCCACATCTTGTTGGAGGTATCCGCATGCAGCGCAGCCACGCCGTTAGAGATGCGGGAGAGGCGCAGGCCGGCAACCGTCATGTTGAACGGCTCGCCGCCGATGCGTTCCATCTGGTCGCGGGTCAGGCCATTGAAGGCGCCCATGTATTCCAGACGGTCGAGCGGGTGAGTCTCGTTGCCTTCTTTAATCGGTGTATGGGTAGTGAACACAACTTCTTCCCGGGTAGCTTTCCAGGCTTCTTCAAAAGTGCTGCCGCCGGACATCTTCTCACGGATCAGCTCTACGGCAGCGAGTGCGGCATGTCCTTCATTGAAGTGGTAGACATCAATCGGAATCTGCAGGGCGCGCATAGCCTTCACGCCGCCGATGCCGAGGACGATCTCCTGGGCGATCCGCTCTTCGCCGAACCAGCCGTACAGCTGGCCGGTAATCCAGGCGTCGCTGTTCTCAGGGATATCCGTATCCAGCAGGTACAATGGATTGTTGCCGAATTTATCGGTTTTCCAGACCTTACACACTACATCCGTCTTGCGGACCTTTACGGTAACCTTCACACCGGTGTCTTCGAGGAAATCATACACGTAGTTGTGGTAAGAATCGTAAGGATTGCCGTTCGCATCAATCTTCTGATCCGTGTACCCCTGTTTCCACTTCAGGCCGATCGGAATGATCGGAACGTCCAGGTCCTTGGCGCCTTTGATGTAGTCACCGGCCAGGATGCCCAGGCCTCCGGCATACATTTTGAAGTCGGAGTGAAGTCCGTACTCCATGCTGAAATAAGCTACTGACGGTAATTTGTTCTGGTTCACTTGATAAGCCTCCTATTAATTAAAAAATAAATGTGAAGCTGGCGGAGCTGCAGGCTCATTCTAAGGTGCAAACGTTTGCCCAAAATTGCGAAAAGGTCCTTGAAAACGATTGCACACCTATTCTAGCACATTTATCTCCAAAAAGCACAGCGAATTTCTGCGCCGGCAAAATTTTTTTGGGAGGGATGCGAAAGAAAGGGGATACATGCCTATAAATGCGGCGGCAAACGGGAATTCATATAACAGGTCTATCTGCGCGCAAACGGGGTCCAGGGTACGGAAAGGTTTGATTAAACAGCGATCAGGCCATAAGATAAAGAGGTGGACCAAGCCATTGAACGAAGAAACAATCTAAATGACGGTGGTGTGAAGCTTTTGAGCATAGTTGTAATCGGCAGCTTAAATATGGATATGGTGGTACGGACCGGCCGGTCCCCTGAAGCGGGAGAGACGATAATCGGACAGGAATTCGCGTTGTCCCCGGGCGGGAAGGGAGCCAATCAGGCGGTGGCGGCAGCGCGGCTGGGCGCCAAGGTGGCGATGATCGGAAGCGTAGGCCGGGACGGCTTCGGCGCCGAGCTTCTGGAGATTATGTGCCGGGAAGGAATTGATACCAGGCATATCGCCAAGAGTGCCGCGCGTGCAACCGGCGTTGCTTCCATTGTCGTGGACGGGGAAGGTGAGAACCGGATTATTGTCGTTCCGGGTGCCAATGCGGAGCTAAAGGCTGCGGATGTGGAGCGTCTGGAGGAGGTTATCCGCGAAGCCGAGATGATTGTGCTGCAGCTCGAGACGGATCTGGGCATGTGTGAGGCGGCGGCGGCTATTGCGCACCGCCACGGCGTACCCGTAATTCTAAATCCCGCTCCGGCACAGGAGCTCAAGAGTCAAATGTTAGGCGCTGTAACCTACCTGACCCCGAATGAAACGGAGGCGGGTATTCTCAGCGGCATTCCGGTGGACAGCATGGATTCTGCGGAAGCGGCAGGTCAGGCGCTGCTGGCCCAGGGCGTGCAGCATGTGATTATTACACTGGGTTCCAAGGGAGCGCTGATCGTCGATGCTGCCGGAAGCCGTCATGTGCCGGGATTCCCGGTCCAGGCTGTGGATACGGTCGCGGCCGGAGACTCGTTCAACGGCGCACTGGCCTGTAAACTGGCGCAGGGCAGCAGCCTGGAGGAGGCTGTACGTTTCGGCAATGCCGTAGGAGCGCTTGCGGTCGGCAAGCATGGGGCAATCCCTTCGCTGCCGCGTCTGGAAGAGGTTGAACATTTTCTGGAAGAAGCAGCAGAGAAGGGTAACTGAACGAACTTGTCACAAGGGGTGGAGGAGCAGTGAGCGGTATTATTACGGTTAAGCAGGTGGCTCTCGGGGAAGGGCTGCCGAAGATTTGTGTTTCGCTGGTCGGAACTACCCAGGACGAGCTGGAGCAGGAGGCCCGCGAGCTGGCACTGCTGGCTCCGGATCTGGTGGAGTGGCGGACGGATTTCTTCGCGGAAGTGGAGAACCGGGAGGCGGTACTGGAGACACTCCGCCGTATCCGTGGTATTCTACCGGAACTGCCGCTGATCTTCACCTTCCGCAGCGCGCGCGAGGGCGGGGAGAAGGACATTTCGCCTGACGCCTATTTGGCGCTGAATCTGGCTGCGGTTGAGAGCGGACTGGCTGACATCATTGATGTGGAGCTGTTCAGCGGGGAAGCTCTGGTCAGAGCGGCCGTTGATGCAGCACATGCCCGCGGGGTGCTGGTCATCCTGTCCAATCATGATTTTGCGGGAACGCCGCCGCAGGAGGAGATTGTGGCCCGGCTGCGCAGAGCGCAGGAGCTTGGCGGCGACCTGCCCAAGATCGCTGTCATGCCGCAGCGGCCGGAGGATGTGCTGACGCTGCTGGCAGCGACCTGTGAGATGCGGGAGCGGTATGGCGACCGCCCGATCATCACAATGTCCATGGCCGGGGCGGGAGTCATCAGCCGGCTGGCCGGTGAAATCTTCGGCTCGGCGGTCACTTTCGGCGCCGCCCGCAAGCCCTCCGCGCCGGGCCAGGTGGCCGTAGCGGAGCTGCGTCGGACGCTGGAGCTGCTGCACCGCAGCTTATAGCGGGTTGGCCTGCTGATGATGAAGCAGGGAAGATGAAGAATAAGGGATGTTCCGGGCCTTAGGGCCGGCGGAGCATCCTTTTTTGATGATTAAGAGAATTAAGATTTCAAGGTATGAATTATTTTCCGGGCCCGGCCGGATTGAACAGGCGCCCGTTTATGCCCTACAATGGAGGCAGAATAGTCAGCACCCGTTTCTTAGGGAAGGACAGGAAAGGAGAGACGCCAATGACGGAATCCATTCTGGTTGTGGAGGACGAAGAGAAGATCGCCCGCCTGCTGCAAATCGAGCTCGAATGCGAGGGCTATTGCGTGTTTACCGCCGGAAGCGGTCATGAAGGTCTTGAGCGGTATCAGGCGGAGCAGCCGGATCTCCTTCTGCTGGATGTAATGCTTCCCGGATTCAGCGGCATTGAGCTGCTGCGGCGCATCCGGGCCAATGATGCCCATACCCCTGTGCTGATGCTGACCGCCAAAGGGTCGGTGGAGGATAAGGTCTCCGGTCTTGATCTCGGCGCTAACGACTATATTACGAAGCCCTTTCAGATAGAGGAATTGCTGGCGCGAGTCCGCGCAGCACTGCGGCTCGCCTCGGCCCGGAGCCCGAAGGAGCCGGAACACTGGCTGAGAGCGGAGGATCTGGAGCTGAATGAAGCGACAAGAGAAGTGCTCCGCTCCGGAATAGCGGTCGAGCTGACCCCGCGGGAGTTCGATCTGCTGGTATATCTGCTGAAGAACAAGCGCCAGGTGCTGAACCGGGAGCAAATTATGACGGCAGTCTGGGGATACGATTATTACGGCGATACGAATGTCGTCGATGTCTATATCCGCTATGTCCGCAAAAAAATCGCCCCTTCAGGCCAAAGCGAGTTAATCCATACGGTACGGGGCGTCGGTTATGTCCTGAAGGACGCGCCATGAGACTGCGCACCAAAATCCATCTCTATTCCAGCGTGCTGTTCGCCGTGCTTCTGATCCTGCTGAACCTGGTCATTTATTTCATGTTCAGCAGGCTGCTGACCGGCAATGAGCTGGAGCAAGCTGCAGCCGAGACGGCGAAAGTCGCCGCAGGCATGCACAGAGCCGGAGGTGAGGTCGCCGCACCGGAGCTGCTGCGGGCCTACGTTCCGGTCGAGGGCATGCTCCGGCTGCTGGCGGCAGACGGAAGCGGGCCCTCGCCGGTCACTTCGGCCTCCGAACAGGAGATCAGCCGGCTGGAGCCGGCATATCATTCGGACAAGCAGAGCAGAATTATCAAGGTGGAGGGCCGGTCCTACGCCTTCGTCTCGGTTCCGGTCATTTGGGCCGACGGGAATGTCATGAACGTCCAGATGACCAAGAGCCTGGAGAGCATTATGAGCACACTGCGGGTATTACGGTTGGTGCTGGCGGGGGTCACCGTCCTTGCGCTGATTCCGCTGCTGCTCTCCAGCCGGTTCCTGTCGGGGTTAATCATGCGTCCCATTGTGCAGATGACCGCCACGATGCGGGAGATCCGCAGCAGCGGCAGGTTCAGCAGGCTTGAGCTGCAGGATTCGTCCCGGGATGAGCTGGCGGAAATGGGACGGACGTTCAATGAGATGATCGCCCTTCTGGAGAGCAATTATCAGAAGCAGGAGAAATTCGTCTCGGACGCTTCGCATGAGCTGCGCACGCCGCTTACGGTCATTGAAAGCTACGCCAGTCTGCTAAAGCGGCGTGGGCTTACGCATCCTGAGCTGTTCAATGAATCCGTGGAGGCGATCCATTCCGAGGCGATCCGGATGAAGGAGCTGACCGAGCAGCTGCTGCTGCTAGCGAAGCATCATGAGCATTGGAACGTCTCGCTGAAGAGCGTTGACCTCACGGGGCTGGCGGGCGCTTCAGCCAAAGTGTTCCGTGATGCTTACGGGCGGGAGGTCAAGGTTAACGCCAATGGGCCGGTCAGAGGATACAGCGATGAAGCCAAGCTGCGGCAGCTGCTGTTCATCTTTCTGGATAATGCCCGCAAATATAGTGATGAGACCATCACTATCACCCTTGAGACTTCCGGCCGGGAGAGCAGTATTGTGATTACCGACCGTGGAATTGGCATTCCGGGTGCAGAGCTGCCAAAGATATTCGACCGCTTCTATAGAGTGGATGAGGCGCGGGGCCGCAGGGGCGGCGGAGCGGGTCTGGGTCTGGCCCTTGCGGCCGAAATTGCCGAGGCCATCGGCGCCAGGCTGGCAATCGAAAGCGTAGAGGGCGCCGGAACCTCGGCCATCATCCGCGTTGCCGCAGAAAGCGGGGGAGGGGAATGAGGATCAACAAAGCTGGACGTTATAAGAACAGGTACACCGCACTCCTGATTCTTGCTGCTATTCTTTTGCTGGCCTATGCCGGATACCGTGTTCTCACCGATGAATCCGCCGGGGAGCTGACCCCGGAGCAGGCGAGCGCGGCTGTGCTGCAGGAGTATCCCGGCAGCATCGAGAAGCTCGTCCTGCAATCAGGGCAATATGTAGCGGAGCTGCAGACCGCACAGGGACGTTATCAGTTGAAGCTCGACGGTTCGACCGGCGAGATTGTATCCATTGTTCTGCTGGAGGCCGCGGCCACAGCCCGGCCTACGCCGCAGCCTTCTGCGCCGTCCGGCACGGCCGGCAGCGCTGCTCCCTCTGCATCGCCGACGCCCGGACGGATTGTGGGCGAAGCCGAAGCCGTGAGGCTGGCCCAGCAGGAGGTGCCGGGAGAAGTGGATGATGTAGATACGGAAATTGGCGAATTCGGGGTCTTTTATCTGGTCGAAATCAAAACGCCCGACGACCGTGAAGCCATAGTCCAGGTAGATGCTATAACGGGCAGCATTCTGTCCGTGACCTGGGAAGACGAGGACGATGACCCTTCCTGAGCCCCGTTCTCATCAAATTCTAATGTTGCTGTCCTCCTTCTCTCATTTTAGCCGTCTATAGTATAGACATGGGAAGCACGCAGAATGATAAAAGGAGGCAACAATGATGAAGATGCAGAGAAAAGTATGGGGCAGCCTGGCGGCAGCGGTAATTGTGCTCGGAGGCGGATATGGGATCAGTGAGGTGCAGGGTGCTGCGGCAGGGTCAACCGGCTCTGTGAGCCAGAGCAAGACACTGATTGGTGTAGCCAAGGCAGAGAAGAATGCACTGAAGGAAGCCCAGGGCGTAATCGTAAGTGTGGATCTGGAGAAGAAGTTCAGCGGAACGTATTATGATGTGGAAATCCGGAAGAGCAACCAGGAGATTGACGTACGGGTGGATGCCTACAACGGTAAAATCGTAAAAGTACGCAAGGAAACCGACAATGATGACGATGATTTCGACAAAGCAAAGCAGAACGGAACCATCATCGGTGCGGGTAAAGCGGCGGCAGTAGCGGCAGCTTCTGTAAAGGGGAATTTTGACGAGCTCGACCTTGACGAGGATGACGGAATTCTCTTCTATGAAGTGAAGTTCAGAAACGGCAACACGGAGACTGAGATCGGGGTCGATGCCTATAGCGGCAAGATTGTGTACACAGACGTCGATCATGACGACGATGAGGATTGATGGAGACGACGGTACGCTGGCAAAGACGAGCGGGAGTGAAAAATAAACGCATCTGAGTCCGTGAACGGGCTGAAGAGCAATAGCTATAAACAAAGGGACAGCCGGGTGATCCGGTTGTCCCTTTGCTGCGTTCTAGCTGTACGGTTGTATGATGCGGAACGCTACGCCTTCGTACCTGTGTAAACATGTACGGCATCCCGCAGGAACTCCGCCAGACCCGGGCGGCGCTTGTCGTAATAAGCGGTAAAGCGCTCATCGTCCACATACATTTGCGCGACCCCCGCGTGAGCCTCCTTGGTGTAAGTATCCCAATAAAACGTCAGCCACTGGCGGTGCAGGTCGGCGGCCTTCTGTGCCAGCTCGCTGGCGGAATCGCCTGCCTCCATCGCCTGCTCCAGCGCGGTGAACATTTCCCCTTCAATCCGCTGAATGTCGGCATACTGCTCCTCCGTCATATTTTTCAGCTTGGCATTGGACTTCTCTGCGGCTTCGTCTCCATACTTGCTCCGGACTTCTTCACCGTATTTCTGCTCATTATCATCAATCAGCTTCTGCTTAAAGCCTGCGAATTTCTCTTCATTGCTCATCGTTATTCTCCCTTCCAGTTCAGCGAGTGTAGTCTCGACGTTCACGATCAGAAGCTCCAGTTGCTCCCTGCGCTGAAGCAGCTTGTCATGGTGGTCACGCAGCGCCCGGGCTCCGTCGAAGGACGGTGAGGTGACAATTTCCTGGATTGCCTCCAGACTGAGGCCCAGTTCCCGGTAAAATAGAATCTGCTGCAGCCGGTTGACTTCAGCCTGCCCGTAGATCCGGTATCCCGAGGAGCTCTTTCTCGCCGGCTTGAGAAGTCCAACCTCGTCGTAATATCGCAGGGTCCGCGTGCTGACTCCCGCCAAAGCCCCCAGTTTCTGCACCGTGTATTCCATGCTGCGCTGCCTCCCTATTTAACCCTGCAGATTTAGCTTCCCATAAAGCTTCCCATAAAGTGAAGTCAAGCTCTGAAGCACATCCGAATACTGTGCGGGGCCCCAGAAATATAACCCCACAAAGTGAAGCTAAGCTCCGAAGCAGATTCCTAATACTTTGCGGGGACCCCGAAATATAGTACCTTGACCAAGCCGAATCTAAAGGACTCCGAGCGTGGATGCCCCCAGACATCCCTGTCCCACAGGATAGGTGGTGCATAGGCTGCGAGTGGATGCGGTCAAGGGACTAGTTGGATTTTCACCACTTATTATTCGTGTACAGTGACTTTTTTCGACTCTAGTTGGATTTCCGCCATCTATTTTGACCAAAATTCGCTCCAGTCATCATTTTCTTTAGGATTAAGTGGCGATTATCGAACTAGACTATCGTTAACCCGCACAAATGAGCCATTTAAGTGGCGGAAATCAAACTAACGGTTGAATTCCGGTGAAAGCTTACGCTTCAGTAGTGATCGTAAGGTGACGTCTCGCCTTACAACTCCACTCTACACCTTCACGTAACGGCAATGTCAAAGGTTTAATTGCAGCAAAAAACGGCAATCTCCTCCATAGTATATCCATAGAGTAGACTGCCGCTGCGCCGCTTCCGGCGAAAGATTATTTCTTGGCGAGCTCGGCTGCGAAATAGGCCTGCAGCTCTGCGACCTTGCGCGGGTCGGCCAGAGCGTCTTCGCCCGGGAAGTAGTGCTCCGCGACCAGCTCCCAGGTGGGCTCGACCTTTTGCGTACGCATCGCTTTGATCGCGATCTTGACGGTTTTGCGCTCGCGGGCATTGGAGAAGGTGTCCTTGTAATGCTGGGCGCGTTCAAGGTCGAGCTCGCTGAACAGGGCGCGGAAAATCTCCGCGGTCATCTTCGCATCGTCCAGCGCGCGGTGCGCCGAGCCGGCGAACTCCAGCTCCAGCAGGGCCAGTGCCCCTTCGACGCTGACATCATTCTTCAGCCCGCGGGCACGCAGAAGTCCCTTCAGCAGGTCGAAATAGTTGGCGGACATCCAGTAAGTCTCATCCAGCTTGTGCATGCGCAAATCCTGGATAATCCGTTTGAAATCTTCGCCGCCCCAGGTCAGGAACAGTACGTCCTCCGGACTCTGGTCAAGCCATTGCTGGAAGGCGCGGATCACTTTGGGGAAGCGGTCCGCAACGTCAATTTCCTCCTGGGGAATGCCGGTTTTCTTTTTGATGAAAGAGTTCAGGGTGGAGAAGTAGATCGGTCTGATCAGTGAGGTGAACTCATCCTTATATTGCAAGGAAGCGTCCAGACGGACAGCTCCAATCTCAATAACTTCCATCGGATGCTCGCTGGCGAATTTGCGGCCGTTGAACTCGATGTCGAGAATAATATATTCCACAGGTAATGCCTCCGTATTTAAGTGACTGGCGCGCTTTGCACACAGGGTGCCGCGCCGACTTCTTTATTCTAACAAAAAAGCGGGGGAAAGGGTAACCGAGACCGCAGCGGCATGGCATCGGCGAACTGAAAGCAGGGATAAGCACAGGTTGAAGCAGAATTTACTATATAAGAAGTTGCGAATGTGTTGAGGAGGGGGCTTATGATTCCAAAGCCTGTCTATTGGATTGGCGGTTCGGCCTGTGCGGGCAAGAGTACGCTGGCTAAACGGCTCGCTGCAAAATACGGGCTTAGAAGGTATGCCTGCGACGAGCATGCGGACCATCACCTGCGCGCTGTTTCACCGGAAAGCCAGCCTGTTATGACCCGGATCTCCGCCATGGACATGAACGAGGTTTTCTATAAGCGGGAAGTGGAAGAACAACTGGCTTCTTACGTTGAGTATTTAAACGAAGATTTTCAGCTGGTATTGCGGGATCTGGCACAAATGGCGGACGCACCCGTTGTGGTTGAAGGTAACCAGTTGCTGCCCTCAAGCGTTGCTCCGCTGCTGCGCGAAGAAGACCGGGCAATCTGGCTCATTCCGGGGGAAGCGTTCCAGCGGGAGCAGTACAGCAGACGGGAGTGGATTCACGGCATCCTGCAGGCTACCGAAGATCCGGAGGCTGCATTCGGAAACTGGATGCGCCGGGATGCATGGTTTGCGCGAAGAGTGAAGCAAGAGGCGGAGGACCGGAAATTGTCTGTCCTTGAAGTGGACGGCAGGTTGTCGCTGGAGCAGAATCTGGCGCTGCTGGAGCGGCATTTCGGATTATCGCCGGAATAGAATAGAAAGGGTGACAGACATGGAGAAACAAATCTGGCTCACAGAACATATCCGCTGCTTGGAAGAGCAGCTGCTGTCTGCGGAAGTAAGGGCGTCCGTTGACAGGCTGGAGGAGCTGCTGGACGAGCAGTTTTTTGAATATGGAAGCTCCGGGCGGGTATGGGTCCGGGAGGATCTGCTGGGTGAGGAGGGGGCCGGTACGGTCAGTATGACGATCAGCGGCTTCGAGCTGCATCCGCTGGCCGAAACCGCAGTGCTGGCGACTTACCGGACGTATAACCAAGAGACCGGGCGCAGAGTCCTGCGGAGCTCGGTCTGGAAGCTTAGCGGCGGGCGCTGGCGGATGTTCTTCCACCAGGGGACACCGGAGCCCATCAGCCCAGCCGGCGGTTAGTCCCTGAGCACATACCCTTGTGCGGGCGTAATCGGCAGGAATCCGGCCAGCTGGCGGGATTGGTAGGTGATGGGGCTTGTGCTGCCCATCATAAGGACATTGCGCATGTCGCCCGGTCCGTCTGCCGGAAGGGCGAAGGCCGCAACATAGGGGAAGACCTCGGACAGCGTCGTATGAATGGCGCCGATAAGCTTGTCCTGCTCGCCCCGGCCCATCAGATTGAGCAGCATGGCGCCGCGGGGATGCAGCTTGGCGCGGCTGAGGGCGAAGAACTCCAGCGAGATCAGATGCGGCGGGGTACCTGCCGCAGTGAAGGCGTCCAGCACAATATAATCGTAGCGCCGGTCCGGCTCGCCTTCCAGGATGGCCCGGCCGTCGCCGACCGCAACATTGTCCCGGGAGTAACCGAAATGGCTGCGGCTGATGGCCAGCACTTCGCTGCTTGCCTCGGCCACCTTGACCGTCCGGTCGGCGAAATAACCGGGAATCGTGCCGATGCCGTGGCCGACAATGAAGGCAGCGGCAAAAAGCGGCGCGTTATGCTCCATCAGATGGATGATCGCCCGCGGGTATTCAAAGACTACCCGCTGCGGGCGGTTCAGATCCAGCGCTCCCTGGACCGCGTCACCGGAGAACTGCAGCACGCGGAAGCGGCCTTTCTCGCCGTACAGCTCCGTCGTTTCGTACACCTCTAAATCTCCCTCTTTACCGTATAGCCTCAATTTTCCCTACTCCTTATACAAGCGTAATCCGTTTATATTCGCTGGGTGTAACCCCAACGACCTTCTTGAACAATTTGTTGAAATAAGCCGGATCGGGATAGCCGACCTCAGCGCCGATTTCATGCACCTTCAGATCCGGGGACTGCTTCAGCAGATGCTTGGCCTCACGGATACGGATGTCGGTGATGTAATCGGTCAGGGTCAGCCCGGTTTCCTGCTTGAACAGCTTGCTTAAGTAACTAGGCGTCAGGAAGACCATTCCGGCCAGCGTATTGAGGTCATAGTGCTGGCGGTAATTGGCGGCAATCCAGCGCTTCAGTGTTGCTACGGCTGTGCCGGACATTTCCAGCCGGTGGGTGCGGATCCGCTGCAGTGCGTCTGCCAGCGGCCGCAAGAACTGCTCCTTCATCCCGGAGAAGCTCATGCTGCTCTCCAGTTCCTCTTCCAGCGGCCGGCCGGGCTCTTGGCGGTAGAAGGACGTGAATTCCGGCAGCTCCTGGGCGGCCAGCTCCTCAACCCTCCGGCAGACGCGCAGAACGGCGTCAGGACCGGCAAGCCGGACCCGCAGCTCGTTAAAGATGCGCTGCACCGTATCCAGAGCGCCTTCGGCATTCAGGATCTGCAGATCCTGACTCAGCTTCTCCCGATAGAGGGAGAAGGGATCGGGGCCGGCGCCCTCCGTAGCCGGCAGGGGCCCGCCTCGGACCGCCACATGCTGCGGATCGGACTGATGGATGCCGGAATCGCAGGCTTGCCGCGCCTCCAGGTAAGCGGTGCGCAGCATGGCCGGCTCTGCAAAGCTGCGGCTTGCGCCCAGATGCAGGCTAAGACCGGCGCAGGCTGCAGCCAGGCGTTCGCCGAACGCGCGGATTTCCTCTACGGCAGGCAGGCAGGCGGAATAGCGGATCAGGATGCGTTGGCCCCTCTGGATACCGAGGTCATCCACCTGCCAATCCTCTCCGGGACGCTCCGGTGACTGAAGGAAGTCATCCAATTGCCTGCGGACCTCCTCCGCGGGACTTCCTTTCATAGCATATACGGTATAATAAGGCTGCGGCAAGCTCAGTCCGCCCAGCAGCACCGCCGAAGGCTCCTCCAGCTGCAGCAGCGGGAGCAGCAGGCCGGTCCGCTGACAGACGGCCTGCTTCAGCCGTTCCTGGAGTTCCCGCTCCAGCGTATAGAGCACTTCAAACAGCTGCTCCTTGTTGATGGGCTTGAGCAAATAGTCTACGGCGGAATTGCGGATGGCTTCGCGGGCATATTCGAACTCGACAAATCCGCTCATCAATAAGGAGCGGATTTGGGGATATGATGCCTTCAGTTCGCGGATCAGCTCCAGACCGTCGATATGCGGCATCCGGATATCCGTAATCACCACATCGGCCTGCAGGCGCGGAAGCTCCTCCAGCAGCTGCCTGCCATCCTGATACGTACCGATGACGCAGAAGGTGCTGCTCTCCTTGCCGATCATCCGCGCCATCCCCTCGCGGATCAACACCTCATCGTCCACAATTACAATGCGCAGCAAATTCCGGCATCCCCTTTCATGGTTACATTTCATCCTCTGCCCCGGTATGGAAGCCGGAGGCATAATCAATTCTTAGGGTAACGCATGTGCCTTGGCCGTATTCACTTTGTACCTGCAGACCGCAGGCGGGCCCGTAATGCAGGCGGAGCCGTTCATTGACATTGCGCAGCCCGATGCCGAACCGTTCTCCTCCGGTGTCCGGCCGCTCGCCGTCTTCACCGCTGCGCAGGATGTCGTTCAAGGCCTGCAGGGTTGCTTCTTCCATGCCGATGCCGTCATCCGCGATGGCGAACACGGCGTATCCTTCTTCCTCGCGGGCGCTGATGCAGATGGTGCCTGGTCCTTCGCTCGGCTCAAGGCCATGGAAGACGGCGTTTTCGACAATCGGCTGCAGGACCAGCTTAATGACCGGCAGCGGGAGGAACGGCTCCGGCACGTCGACTGCCAGCCGGAATTTGTCCGGGAAGCGGATATGCAGCAGATCAAGATAATTCCGCACATGCTCCAGCTCATGCCGGATCGTAACCGTTTCTTCGCCGCGCACAATGCCGTAGCGCATCTGCACGCCGAGCAGATAGGTCAGCTGCGCTACACGGGGATCATCCCCGCCCTCTGCGAGCATGCGGATCGACTCCAGCGTGTTATAGATGAAATGGGGGTTGATCTGATTCTGCAGCGCCCGCATATCGGCCTTCTGCTTGAGCTTCTCCGTAAGCGCAACCTCGCGCAGCAGGTCCTTGACACGGATAATCATCCGGTTAAAATGGCTGCCGATCATGCCGATTTCATCATTGTATTTCGGATGCAGCCACACGTCCAGGTTGCCGTGCTGTACCTGCTTCATCAGCCGGACCAGCGATTTCAGCGGCTTCGTCAGGGCATGGGAGATCACCGTGGCCACGACAAGCCCGAGAGCGATAATGGCCAGCGTGGTGATGATCAGCCGGTTGCGGGTCTTCGCCACCGGAGACAGAATGCGTTCCAGCGGAATGGATACCAGCGTAGTCCAGCCTGTATCCGGTGACACGGTATACACCGCCAAATAATCCTCGCCGTCCATGGTAATTTCAAAATGCCCTTTGGCTCCGGATATACGCTCCGTCAGCAGGCGGGTATTCTCTGCCTGCAGGGCAGGCTCCGGAGCTTCCGCCGTCTCGCCGCTGGCATAGACCAGCCTGCCCTCTCGGTCCATTATCATCGTACGGCCCTGGGTTACGGCATCTACAGGGTCCACCATCCCCTTAAAGAGGCCGATATCAATATCGAAGACGAGGATGCCGATCGGATTCAGCGTGCTGACCGAGCTTACCGTGCGCAGCACGGTGAAGACCTCGCGCTGTTCGCCCCCGTTGACCCGGATGGTGTGCCTTCCCTGAAGCACCGGAGCTACTCCCGCATTGGTTGTGAGGCTCCGCCACTCTGCCATCCGGTCTTCCGGGTACAGCCAGTTGATGCCAGGGTCCTTGTCATAATAGACACTGCCGAACTTATCGGCCAGATAAACGGCCACAATCTCATCCTTGGTATGGTTCAGATAGCTCAGGAACATGGACATGCCGGTATTTTTGTCCCAGTCGGTACTGCGCTGCTCCAGATAAAGCTGGACATCGGTATTATACAGCGGGAGTGATGTGTACCGTTTGAGGTCAGCCACATATCTGTCGATGGTATCCGAGGCGCTGTCGGCCATTTGTCCGGCACTGTCGGCTGAACCGGCGAGCACGGACTGAAAGGTGGAGCGGGAGGACATATAGCTGACATAAGTGATCGGCAGCGAAACCAGAAATACGAAGACCACAATCAGCTTCCGCTCCATGGGAAGATTGGCCAGGAACAGCCACAGCTTGCGCGCGATCCGCCTGATGTTAGAAAGCATGGGCCCATTCCTTTCCGCAGGATTCCCTATTTCACCGCGCCGCTGGCCACCCCTTCAAAGATATAACGCTGCAAAAAGAAGTACAGCACAACCGTAGGCAGCAGAATCAGCAGGATGGCGGCGCAGATCAGGTTCCAGTCGGCGGTATTGACGCCCTGGAACCGCATGAGAACCGTCGTGACAACGCCAAGGCTCTGCTTCGGCATGTAGAGATAAGGGATATACATGTCATTATATATGCTGATCGTCTTCAGAATGACAAGCGTCGCCGTAGCCGGCGTCAGCAGCGGGAAGATGATTGAACGGTAGATTTTGAACAGGGAGGCGCCTTCGACCATGGCATTCTCGTCCAGATCCACGGGAATGTTGCGGATGAACTGCAGATACAGGATGATCTGGATGACATCCGCGCCGATATACAGCACGATGGGTGCGCCGAGTGTGTTGTACAGGCCGAGATTCTTGATAATGCCGAAGGTGGCGACCTGGGTCGTAATGCTTGGAATGACCGTGGCGACCAGGTAAGCGCCGAACACGAGCGGCTTCAGCTTGAAGGAGAAGCGCCCCAGCACGTATGCCACCATTGTGCCAAACAGAATGTTCAGGGTCAATGTAATGATGATAATGATCAGGACGTTGGCAAAGCCGCTGACGAGACCGCCGCGCTGGAACACGGTGACGAAGTTGTCGAAGTTCAGAAAGCTGTCCGGCAGTGCCAGCGAGCTGCTGCGGTTGAATTCATCGGTCGATTTGAACGCGTTCACGATCACCACATAAGGGGGGAAGAGGACAACGAACACGCCGATCAGCAGTGTGAAATATTTGATAACATCCTTGACGCCAAATTTGAAGGTGCCCATCCTAGTTGTTCCCTCCCCGGCTTAACACAAATTGCTGCAGCAGCAGCACGAAGACCACGAAGAAGAGCAGAATAATGCTCATCGCCGAAGCAAGGCCGTAGTTATTGAAGGCAAACGCCGTCTCCACCACGCGCTGCACATAGGTCTGGCTGGCTCCGGCGGGACCGCCCTTGGTCAGTACGAACGGGAGGTCGAATACCTCCAGCGCCCCGGTCACGGTCAGGAACAGGTTGAGCTGAATGACGGGCTTCATATTCGGCAGCGTGATACGCCACAGGGTCTGCAGCGGACCGGCGCCGTCAATGGTGGCCGCTTCATACATGTCGCGCGGAATGGCTTGCAGCGAGGCAATATAAATGACCATGTTATAGCCCATGAACCGCCAGAAGCCGGTGGAAGCCAGTGAGTAGTTCACCAGCCCTTCGGTGCCGAGCCAGCTGGTCTGCCCGAGACCGGTAAGTCCGATGGAGTTCAGAAACACATTCAGCGAGCCGTTGGTCGTATCGAATACATAGCCGAACATGAAGGCGACGGCGACTCCGTTCATAATGTAGGGCAGGAATAACAGCATGCGGAAGGCGTTCTTGCCGCGCAGCCGGCTGTTCAGCACGACGGCGAAATAAATGGCGACAATATTCTGCACAATCCCCATGGCGAAGTAGGCGAAGTTATGGGTGAATACTTTGAAAATATCCGGATTGCCGAACACCTCACGGTAGTTGTCAAGACCCACCCAAGGCTTCTCGGGGCTGTAGCCGTCCCAATTGGTAAAGCTGTAATACACAAGCTTGATCGCCGGGAAATACGTGAATGTGGCGAGCAGCAGCAGCGGAATCAGCAGGAAGGACACAATAATGATCGTCTTCTGCTTGCTGTATGAAAGGGTTCCGAACACGGGCATAACCTTCTTTCCTTACAATCTGCAATCTGGATTATTGACGACAAAATGGATTATCCGGAGAAAGCGATAATCCATTTTGCGCGGATGGCTAACGGGGCGGTAGCGCCGGGAGCAGGGACCGGGTCAGCGGCGGAGGAATCAGTAGCCGAGATCCTTTTTCGCTTTGGACCAGGCTTTGTTCCATTTGTCAAACACGGTCTGCGGGTCCTTGGCGAGTACAAATTCCTGGGCCATGGCCGGCAGGTCAAGCTGCGCCTTGTTGGTGATTTCCGTTACCTTGGCATCGTCTACCGTGCCTTCCTGCAGTACCACGCCTGTGGACTGGAACTCCTTGAGCTGGGACAGGTTCGATTCCTTGCCCTTCAGCGGAGAGATAAATCCGGCGAAATCCTCGTATCCGGAATCCTCGATCATCCATTTTACAAAAGCCTTGGCGGCATCGACATTCTTGCTGTTCTTGGCAACCGCATAGAAGAAGTCCGGGCTGAGCGGTGCGGTCAGAGTGCCCGAATTGTCATAAGGCAGCGGGAAGAAGCCTACATTATCCGAGGTTGTGCCCGCGCCGATCACCTGATTGATGACCCAGTTGCCGAGATAGTACATGGCGAACTTGCCGGAGGCGATGTCTTTCTTTGATTGCTCCCAGTTGGTGGAGTTGATATCCTTCTCCAGATAGCCCTTCTCGTTCAATTCACGCAGCAGGCTGAGCGATTTGCCGTAGCCGTTGTCCATGGTGAACGGTGTGTCGGTGTTCAGCTTCTCGTTCGGGAAGTCCGGATTATTCTCGATGATGCGCGGCACCGAGTAGACCCAGTCGTTCAGCGGCCATTTGTCCTTGAAGTTGGAGGCCAGCGGAATAACGCCTTTTGCCTTCAGCTTCTCGCAGGCAGCGAGGAATTCATCCCAGGTCTTGGGAACTTCGGTGATGCCGGCGTCGGCGAACGCTTGCTTGTTATAGACGATGCCTGTGGTGGAGTTGCCGGTCGTAATGCCGTACAGCTGGCCGTCGAAGGATTTGAAATCTTTGAAGGTAAGCTGATCATTCAGGCCCAGATCGTCCAGCGGGGCAAAATACTTCGGCAAATCCGAGTTCGGAATCGTCGGAACGAACATGACGTCGGGCAGCTCGCCGCTGGCCATTCTGACCTTGGCTTGCTGGTTGTAGTCTGTTTGCGAGGCTTCAAATTCGACAGTAACGTTCGGATACTTCTCATTAAAGCGCTTTAAATAATCGTCGTACTCTTTGCCGATCATGTCGGTACGGTTGGTCAGGAAGGTGATTTTGCCGCTGATGTCCGAGGCGCCGCCGGCAGCCGGCTCCGTCGCCGGACTGTTTGTCTCTGCAGAGGCGTTGGCGGATGATGTGGCAGCGGGCTCATCGGTGGCAGGGCTTGCAGTATTGCCGTTGTTATTGTCTGATCCACAGCCTGACAGCGATAAAGCAGAGGTTATCATGATAACAAAACCTAACGAATATAACTTGTTTCTCATCGTACCGTCCCCTTTTTCAGAAAATTGGTAGCGTTTACATGAATTATTATAGCCTTTTTTCACGCCTCAATAAATGTATTGGTTTATTATTTATTGTCTTTATTTGTTCTCTTTCTAGGCTTATAATGAGCTGGAGACTAACAACAAAATAACAAAATATAATGATTCATCCCGAATAATCAGGTAAGCCGGGTGAAACAACGCCGAGTGGGGCGCAACTAGGAGGATGCATGGGACAGAAGCAATGGATTCTGACGGAGTGGGAATTTAGAGCCTGCGGCGACGAACAATGGCTGCCGGCGACGGTGCCGGGAACAGTGCATACGGATTTGCTGCGCAGCGGGCTCATTGAGCAGCCGTTCTACGGCATCAATGAACACGGACTGCAATGGATCGATAAGAAGGATTGGGAATACCGCACCTGTATCCGGCTGGAGGAAGACTGGAGTGAAGTGGAGGAAATTCAGCTCCATTTTGCCGGGCTGGATACGTATGCCGATGTGTACATCAATCAGATGCATGCGCTTTCTGCGGACAATATGTTCCGGGCTTGGGATATTCCGGCCAAGGAACTGCTGCGTGCCGGCGACAACGAGATATTGGTCCGTTTCCGCTCACCGGTGAAAGAGGATCTGCCGAAACTGAAAGCGCTTGGATATTCGCTGCCGGCTCCCAACGACCAGTCCGAGCTAGGCGGGCTGGAGGAGCAGCGGATCAGCGTCTTTGCACGTAAGGCGCCTTACCATTACGGCTGGGACTGGGGCCCGCGCTTTGTGACCAGCGGGATCTGGCGGGAAGTAAGGCTCACCGGCCGGAACGGTGTGAATATTGCCGACCTTTATATCCGGCAGGATGCGGTAAGCGAAGCGCAGGCCCGGCTGACAGCGGTCGTGGAAGTGGATGCACCGGCAGCGTGGGAAGGGACGCTGAAGATTGCGGCGGACGGACAGGAGTGGCGGCAGGAAGTTAAAGTGGAGGCCGGGAAGCAGACGCTCAAGGTGGAGCTGGTCATTGACCGTCCGCGCCTGTGGTGGTGTAACGGTCTCGGCAAGCCTGAATTGACGTCGTTTCAGGCGGAGCTGCTCTCGGACGGCTCTGTGTTGTCGGCGCAGGAGGTCACCACCGGACTGCGGGAAATCAAGCTGATTACCGGGCCGGATGAGCGGGGAGCCGCGTTTTATTTTGAGCTGAACGGGGTGAATGTGTTCGCCAAGGGCGCCAATCATATTCCGAACGACAGCTTCATTCCGGAAGTGGACGAAGAGCGTTACCGTCACGAGATTATCACAGCGGTGGAATCTCATATGAATATGCTGCGGGTGTGGGGCGGCGGCTTCTACGAGGAAGAGACGTTCTACCGGCTGTGTGACGAGCATGGGCTGCTGGTATGGCAGGACTTCATGTTCGCCTGCAGTATGTATCCCGGGGACGAGGCTTTCCTTGAGAGTGTGCGGGAGGAGGCGGCTTATAATATCCGCCGGCTGCGCAATCATCCAAGCATCGCCCTGTGGTGCGGCAACAACGAGATTGACTCCGCCTGGGCACATTATCAGGAGGATAAGGGCTGGGGCTGGAAAAAGGATTACGGCGCTGATCTCCGCGCACAGCTGTGGGCGGATTATGAAGCGGTGTTCCACCGCATCCTGCCGGAGGAAGTGGCAGCCCATCATCCGGGAATGGCTTACTGGCCGTCCTCACCGCTGCGGGCTTTGACCGGGGATGACAACCAGCATTCCACGCAGGTTACCGGCGAAGGCGACATTCATTACTGGGGCGTATGGCATGGGATCGAGCCGTTCGAGAATTATAACGTCAAGGTAGGCCGGTTTATGAGTGAATATGGCTTCCAGTCGTTCCCTGAGCTGAAATCCGTCATGAGCTACGCCACGGAGCAGGATCTGGAGCTGGAATCCGAGATCATGCTGGCCCACCAGAAGAACGGGCGGGGCAACCAGCTGATCAAGGAATATATGGACATGTACCTGCCGCAGCCGAAGGATTTCAAGGCGTTCCTGTACATGAGCCAGATTCTGCAGGCCGAGGCAATCCGCATGGCTATCGAGAGTCACAGAAGAAACAAGCCGTATTGCATGGGAACTTTATATTGGCAGATGAACGACTGCTGGCCGGTTGCCTCATGGGCTAGCATGGATTATTACGGCCGCTGGAAGGCGCTGCAGTATACGGTGCGCCGCAGCTTCGGGGATTTGCTGCTCTCCGCGGACGACACGGACGGCGAGAGCCTGCATATTCACGCGGTCTCCGATCTGCGCGAAGCGCTGGAGGGAGAGCTGGTTCTGCGCCTCCATGACTTCGGCGGTGCACTGCTGAAGGAAGAGCGCCGGCCGGTGACGCTTGCGGCCGATTCGGCAGCGGTTGTCCTGACACTGCCGCTGGCCGAGCTGCTTGACGGCCGAGCTGCTGGCGAGACGGTGCTGTCCTTGTCACTGCTGGCGGATGGCCGGGAGCCGGAGACGAAGCTGCACTTCTTCGCCCCGGCGAAGGAGATTGTCCTGAAGCAGCCTGAGCTTACGGTGACCGAGGTTGGCGGAAGCGGCGGCACCAGCTTCACGGTCAGCACGGATGTGCTGGCCCGCGGCGTGCACCTGACGGTAGAAGAGGAAGGCTACTTCAGCGACAACTTCTTCGATCTGCTGCCCGGCGAGCCGAAGACCGTCGAGTTCCGGCTGCGGACCGGCGGGGCAGACCATTTCCGTCCGGCTGCGCCGACGGGGCTTGAGGTTCATTCCATGGCGGATTATATAGTGGAAGGTTAAAGCCGGATAAGCTGAACTTAGGATTAGCTTGGCTAAGGCAGGATGGGGATTTCAGTAAAGTTATGGTTGAACACGGCTAATTGCTGCAGAATCCGCTGGCAGCCGGCTACGTATAGTTAGGATGAGCGAAAGGCTGCCCCTGTTCGCAGACTGTAGTTGGAAAATCGCCACTTAATTCTACCTATATGGAGGATAATCACAGACTTAGTTGGATATCCGCCACTTAATATGAGTGAAAATTAGATATTTCATCAATTTCGACCAAATTAAGTGGCGATAATCCAATTAGATTGCTGAACTCCGTGATTCAGGCTGAAATAGTGTGCGAAAATCGAACTAATGGCAGTGAACGATTGAGTTTGGCCTGAGGGTTGGCCTGAGGGCGGCCTTGACTACTGCGAGTGTTTGGGTATCCGGCCTTGTATTTCTTATTTGATCTGCTTATCAGCAGCTTACAACGGTGACAGCCGTGCCTCCCCTGATAGCTTTCCTGCGGAAAGCTATCGGGCAGGCACCGTAACTAACTAACTGTATAAATCAAGAAATCCGCGGCCCGGCGGCGGCCGGAAGTATCTGTGCTAAGAAGCTAGTATTGCATTAACTATATTTATCAGAGAGAAGGTTGTTATCAAGCATGGCGATTTGGATTCAGGAAGACAAGGGACTATTCCATCTGCAGAGCAAGGGCATGAGCTACATTATCACACTGCTGAACAATTATCCGGTGCACGCCTATTGGGGCAAAAAGCTGCGCCAGGACAGCAATCTGGACGGACTTCCTTATATGAACGGCTATTCGGCGCTCGACCGGCTGCCGCAGGAGTATCCGCAATACGGCACAGGCGATTTCCGGGTGCCGGCCTATCAGGCGAAGCTGGAAGACGGCACACGCATTACCGAGCTGCGTTATACCGGCTACCGCATCACGCCGGGCAAGCCGCAATTGGCGGGGCTGCCATCGGTATATGTGGAGTCTCCGGAGGAAGCGGACACGCTGGAGCTGCTGCTGCGCGACGATTATGCGTCGCTGAACGTGATTCTGCGCTATACCGTGTACCGCGACAGTGATGTGATCGCCCGTTCGGTGGAGTTCGTGAACGACGGCCCGGGTGTGCTGGAGCTGCAGCGCGCGCTGAGCGCCTCGGTCGATTTCCCGGAGAACAGCCAGTTCGACCTGATCTATCTGTCCGGCGGCTGGTCGCGCGAAGCGAACCTGACCCGCAGACGGCTGGAGCAGGGCGCGACGGCACTCTCGTCCCGCCGCGGTATGAGCAGCCATCAGCATAATCCGTTCGCCGCGCTCGTGACGCCGGATACGGACGAGAACCACGGCGAGGTATACGGCTTCTCGCTGGTGTACAGCGGCGGCTTCGAAGCCGAGGCCGAAGTGGACGGCTTCGGCACGACCCGGCTGTGCATCGGCGTTAACTCCTTCGACTTCTCCTGGCGCCTTGAAGCCGGCGAGTCGTTCCAGACACCGGAAGCGGTGCTGGTCTATTCCGCCGAAGGCCTGGGCGGCATGTCGCGGACGTATCACCGCCTGTACCGCACGCGCCTCGTGCGCGGCCAGTTCCGCGATAAGGAACGGCCGATTCTCGTCAATAACTGGGAAGCGACGTATTTCAACTTCAACGCCGACAAGCTGGTGGACATCGCCGCTGAAGGCGCGAAGCTGGGCATCGAGCTGTTCGTGCTCGACGACGGCTGGTTCGGCAAGCGCGACGCCGACAATTCCTCGCTCGGCGACTGGACCGAGGACCTGCGCAAGCTGCCGGGCGGCCTGGCCGACGTGGCGAAGCGCGTCAACGACCTGGGCCTGAAGTTCGGCCTGTGGGTCGAGCCGGAGATGATCTCGCCGGACAGCGAGCTGTACCGGGCGCATCCGGACTGGTGCCTGCATGTGCCGGGCCGCCGCCGCACCGAAGCCCGCTGGCAGCTGGTGCTGGACCTGACCCGCGCCGAGGTGCGCGATTACGTGTACGGCGCGCTGAGCAAGATTTTCTCCAGTGTGCCGGTTGCTTACGTCAAATGGGATATGAACCGCGCCCTGACCGAGATCGGCTCGGCCGAGCTGCCGCCGGAGCGCCAGGGCGAGACTGCCCACCGCTATGTGCTGGGGCTCTACGATCTGGTGGACCGTCTGACCTCGGACTTCCCGCACATTCTGTTCGAGAGCTGCTCCAGCGGCGGCGGCCGCTTCGATCCGGGCCTGCTCTACTACATGCCGCAGACCTGGACCAGCGACGACACGGATGCTGCCGAGCGCCTGAAGATCCAGTACGGCACCAGCCTCGTGTATCCGGTCAGCGCGATGGGCGCGCATGTCTCGGCGGTGCCGAATCATCAGGTCGGACGCGTAACGCCGCTCTCCTTCCGCGGAGATGTGGCGATGTCCGGCAACTTCGGCTATGAGCTGGACCTGACGAAGTTCACCGAGGAAGAGAAGGAGCTGGTGAAGGAGCAGGTAGCGAATTACAAGCAGATCCGCGGCCTGGTTCAGCAGGGCAACCTGTACCGGCTGCAGAGCCCGTTCGAGGGCAACGAGACAGCCTGGATGTTCGTCTCGGACGATCAGCGCGAGGCGCTGGTGTACTACTTCCGGGTGATGGCGGTACCTTATCCGCCGCGCCGGGTGCTGACGCTGCGCGGGCTGAATCCGGAGCTGGACTACACCGTGCTGGATAGCGGCGAGGTGTACGGCGGCGACCGGCTGATGCAGGCCGGTCTGGGCCTGCCGGACATCCAGCGCGACTATGTCAGCGGATGCTTCCATTTGAAGGCCCGGGCCTAATTGAAATTTGAAGAACAAGGGAAGTCAGGGGAACCTGGCTTCTTTTGTTTGCCACAAGCGCAATACGATGTAATCAGAGGTGAAGGTACGTATGAATGGGCTGAAAGCGGGGAATATGGTGAAGGAGAAGCAGATTCCCTGCTTTCAGGTGACCAAGGGACAGCTGGCGAAGAAGCAGTTTTTCCGGATTAACTCACGATTCCACAACCTCTAATGTTCGTGTTTGACGCTGTTTTAGTAAGAATTTTAGCTTTTTTATTGCCCGGAAAACTATAATTATGTATAATAACAATTGTGATCGGTTCGATTGTACGATATTCTGTTCTCGAAGGTGGTTTCATGGCAGAACTGGAAAACAGCGAGCAGAAGAAGAAGATGTGCCAGATCTACAATGAGATCTCCAAGGAATTGTTTGGTTTCGGGACGACCTTGCTCCGCGTTACTGTCGATCAGCGGGTCATTACCTTTCACGCCAAGCACCGCAGATCTCCCCGGTCGACTGCCCTGGAAGGCGAGGCGCCGGAGCTTAAGCAGGAAGTTGATTTCCGGATGTCCATGCTGTTCAAGAAGCGGTTCAAGGAACGGCTTGAAGCAGAAATGGATTTGACGATTGAGGTTTTGCTCAGGGATTACGATGCACCGACCCAATGGGCCTTTACGAATATGATATTGGCCGGAGAATGACAGCTTCAACTCATAGCTGCGGATTTTTGCTTTTGATCTATCTTAAGCGAAGACCGTCCTTTCAATAACGGGTAGCTCTTAACTTTGTTTACACAAAGGAAAGTGTTCTTGTTCCTACAAGAATGCTTTCCTTTTTTTATGGAAAATAAAGGGAATCAAGTGTTTATTATCAAGCGGAGGGGGAATGCTGAGCCGTTTTAAGCTGCCGATGGCTGAATCATAGACTGACAGAACCTGCCGGATTTGCCGGATGAACGCCGGACTTGCAACACATATTACTACTACATTTACTATGACTTCTGGGAGGTTATTTATTTATGAAAAAGATGATGACTGCCGGCCTTGCGCTGGCCCTGACTTCCATGCTTGCGGCTTGCGGCTCGAACAACGCCTCAACGGGCAACACGGATAACAACGGCGCGGCTTCCGGAGCACCGGCGGAGCTGGTGATTTCCACCTGGGGCTTCTCGGAGGACTTCTTCAAGGAATCGGTCTATGCCCCGTTTGAGAAAGAGCATAATGTCAAGATCGTCGTCGAAATCGGCAACAACGCCGAGCGCCTGAACAAAATCCGCCAGGGCAGCTCCGATGTGGATGTCGTATACCTGTCCGACTATTATGCACAGCAGGCGATTGATGAGGGCCTGTTCGAAACGATCGACAGCAGCAAGATTCCGAATCTGGAAAATATTTATGATATCGCCAAGGCACCGCTGGGTGCAGAATATGGCCCTGCCTACACGGTCGGCCGCCTGGGCATTGCCTATAATCCGGCGCTGGTCGAAGGGGATGTAACCGCCTGGAGCGACCTGTGGAGCAAGTTCGACAAGAATCTGGCCATGCCGGCAATTACGGCTACAGCAGGCCCGATGATTGTGGATGCAGCCTCTCTTGCCGCAGGCAACGCCGATTTCAACGAAGATACGGCATTTACGAAGCTGAAAGAGCTCGACAGCAATGTAGTCAAATACTACAGCCAGACCTCTGAATATGTGAACATGTTCGGCCAGGAGGAAATCGCCGGCGGTCCGATCATGGAAATGTACTTCAAGGATCTGCAGGCGGCTGTGCCGGATGCCAAATTCGTGGCCCCGTCCGAGGGCGCCTATGCCGTTATGAATACAGTCAATGTAGTTAAAGGCAGTGACAATAAGGAGCTGGCCGAAGCGTTCATCAACTGGCAGCTGAGCGAGGAAGTGCAGGCCGCATCCGCCAAAGCGAAGGTCGATTCCCCGGTCAACGTGAACGTAACCCTGACACCTGAAGAAGCGGTAGGCGTAACCTACGGCGCGGATGTTATCGGCAAGCTGCGCAAGCTGGATATGTCGTTCGTGAACGAGCACATCACCGAGTGGACCGACCGCTTCAACCGTGAGATTGGCGGCTAAGGATGACAGGGCGCAAGAAGGTCATTCTGGATGTAGATACAGGGGTCGATGATGCGCTGGCCATTATCCTGGCCGTAACCAGCGGACAGCTCGACATTCTCGGCATTACCACCGTCAGCGGCAATGTCTCGCTGGACCAGGCGACCCTGAATACCTGCAAAATACTGGAGCTGCTCGGCGTGTCCGGGCAGATTCCGGTCTGCCGCGGGGCAGATCAGCCGCTGCTCCGGGAGAGCGTATTCGAGCATCGTGTACATGGCAAGGACGGCATCGGCGGCGCACTGGCCGATATGGTGGTGACCCAGCAGGCGGAAGCGGAGCGTGCGGAGGACTTCATCATCCGCCAGGTGCTGGCGCAGCCCGGCGAGGTCACGCTGATTATGACCGCGCCGCTGACCAATCTGGCACGCGCGCTGCACAAATGCCCGGAGCTTACGCGGCATGCCGCCGAGGTTATCGTGATGGGCGGCGTGGTGCAGGGCTTCGGCAACATTACGCCGACGGCGGAATACAACATGTACGCCGATCCGGAGGCGGCCAAGCTGGTGCTGGCGGCCGGGTTCCCCCGGCTGACGCTGGTCGGGCTGGATGTGACCCGTAAGGCGCTGCTAAGCGCGGAGGATATAGCCAAGCTGCAGGTTCCCGCCATCCGCGAGTATGTGGAGAAGAGTACGGCGGATTACCGTACGCGCTATTACGAACGCAACGGAGTGCAGGCCTGTGCGCTGCATGATCCGCTGGCGGTCGGTGTGGCACTGAACCGTTCGTTCGTTACCGTGCACGATTTCTATGTGGATGTAGAGACCAGAAGTGATCTGTGTGACGGCCAGACCGTCTGCGATTTCCAGAACCGGCTGGGCAAGCCGGCCAATGCCGGGGTCTGCCTGGAGGTGGACGCGCCCGCTTTTCTGAAAGGCTTCATTAACAGCTTGAACCAAGGCAGAACGAAGGACGGGAGTCATTAGAATGAACAAAAGAGCAATGTATCTGCTGCTGCCGGGACTCCTGTTCCTGGCGGCCTTCATGCTGGTCCCGATCACGCTGACCATTGCCTCCACGTTTGTGCAGGACGGGAAGCTGACGCTGGAGGGGTACCTGCATTTTTTCCGGGACGGGTACTTTAACCGCATCCTGCTGACTACGCTCCGGGTGAGTGTGGTGACCACGCTGATCTGCATGCTGCTAGGGTATCCGGCGGCTTATTATATCTCACGGGCAAGTGCCCGCAAGAAGGGCATTCTGCTGGCACTGTCGATCTTCCCGCTGCTGACAAGTCCCGTGGTGCGCTCCTTCAGTTGGATGATTATTCTCGGCAAAAAAGGGCTGATTAACTCCTTCCTGGTCAATACCGGAATGGTCGCCAAGCCCCTCGACATTCTGTACACGCCGACGGCGATGATGATCGGGCTGGTGCATCTGTTCCTGCCGCTGATCATCATCACCCTGCTCGGAGTCATGGAGAACCTGGATCACGAGCTGGTACGGGCGGCGCGCAGTCTGGGTGCTTCCCCGTTTGCCGCGTTCCGTAAAATCACCTTCCCGCTGACGGTGCCTGGCCTGATTATCGGGGGGATTCTGGTCTTCGTCGGCAGCCTTACGGCTTACACGACACCGGCGCTGCTCGGCGGCAAGGAACGGGTAGTCTCGACCTTCCTGTACCAGAACGCCATGACGCTGAATGACTGGCAGGCGGCCTCGGTCATCGCGGTCATTATGATTGTCATTACATTTGTGGTGGTGGGGCTGATGAATGCCTGGGCCAACCGCTTAAATCCGAAGGGGTGAGAACATGAAGGAAGGCAACCGCGCGCTGTCCTTGTACACGCTGCTGGTCTTTATATTTTTGCTGGGTCCGCTCGTCATTATCTCCATTACTTCCTTTGAGCCGGGCACAGTCCTGAAATTCCCCCCTGAGGGCTTCTCGCTGAAATGGTACCGGAATATCTTTGAGGTCAGCGCCTTTATGGAGACCTTTAAGACTTCGATCCTCATTTCCCTGCTCGGCAATCTGCTGGCGCTTCTGCTGGGTGTGCCTGCGGCTTACGCTCTGAGTCGTTACCGGTTCCGCGGGCGGGATACGCTGAATGCGATCTTCCTGTCGCCGGTGCTGATTCCGGGGATTGTGCTGGGCTTCACGCTGCTGCGCTATCTGATTGTCGTCTACGGGCTGCCGATTGTCGCCGGACTGCTGATTGGCCATACCGTGATTATGCTGCCGTTTATTATCCGGGTCATTGCGTCCAGTCTGGAGAATTTCGATTTCGCGGTGGAAGAAGCGGCGCAGAGTCTGGGAGCTTCGCGGCTGTACACGTTCTTCAAAGTGGTGCTGCCCAATATCCGTTCGGGAATTCTCGCAGCGATTCTGATTGCTTTCCTGGAATCGTTCAACAATGTGGATATCTCCGTGTTCATGACCGGCCCTGGGATCAGTACCCTGCCGATTCAAATGCTGACCTATGTGCAGAATTACTTCGACCCTACGATTGCCGCGATTTCCGTCATTCTGATGGTGCTGACGGCAGCGCTGATGTTCGTCATCGAACGGCTGATGGGATTTGCTTATTTCACCAAAAGATAGTCTATTAAACGGAAGCGGAGGCATAACGCAATGTCACTTTTAAGTCTTGAGCAGGTATCGGTTGCGTATGACAACCGTCTGATTCTGGAGGATTTCAATCTGTCGCTGGCAAAGGGCCAGCTTCTCTCCCTGCTTGGCCCCAGCGGCTGCGGCAAAACCACGACCCTGCGCCTGATCGCCGGATTCCTGAATGCGGAAGCGGGAGCCTTCATGTTCGGCGGGAAGGATTACACCAAGGTTCCGGTCGAGAAGCGCAACTTCGGCTTTGTGTTCCAGAGCTATGCGCTGTTCCCGCATCTGTCGGTGTTTGACAATGTGGCGTTCGGCCTGCGGCTGCGCAAGCTGAAGGAAGCGGAAGTGAAGAAGCGGGTGAACCGGATGCTGGAAATCGTCAGTCTGGGCGGCTTTGAGAAGAGACTTCCCGCCGCCTTGTCCGGCGGACAGCGCCAGCGGGTAGCCATTGCGCGGGCCCTCGTCATTGAGCCGGATCTGCTGCTGTTCGACGAGCCGCTGAGCAACCTCGACGCCAACCTGCGGGTGAACATGCGCGTGGAAATCCGCCGGATTCAGCAGGAGCTGGGGATTACCACGGTCTATGTCTCCCACGACCAGGAGGAGTGCTTCTCGATCTCCGATCAGGTGGCTGTCATGAACAATGGTAAGATCGAGCAGCTCGACAAGCCGTCGGCGATCTTCAAATACCCGGCCAGTGAGTTTGTCGCCCGGTTTATTGGATTCGGGAACTTCATCGCTTTTGACGGACGGAAGGATGAAGGTACGGATATTGAACTCAGCCGCGGAGAGCTGAAATTCTTTGCAGCCAAACGGCCGGAGGGCCTCGGCAACACCGGATTGCTCGGAGCGATCCGCCCTGATGATTTACAGCTGTTTGCAGCTAGCCCGGAGCCTGGCACGGCCAGCAACATTTTGCCGGGAACCGTGCAGATCAGCACGTATCTCGGCCGCAGCTACCAGTATCAGGTGGAGACGGAGCTGGGTGTGTTCACGGTAAATCAGGAGATGGAGCAGCCATTCGTGCAGGGACAGCAGGTCACGGTTTATTTTCCAAAAGAGAAGCTGGTGCTGGTGCAGTAGCGCCTCATAAGGAGCAGACATGATGATTACAGATCAACTAATACTGAACGCTAAAGTGTACAACAGTTACTATAAACGGTTCGAGACGGCGAATGTTGCGGTAAAAGACGGGCGTTTTCTCTATGTCGGCCAGCTTGGTGCGGAAACGTTCGCAGCTAGAGAGATAATCGAGGCTGAGGGGCAGTATCTGGTGCCCGGGCTGATCGATATCCACCTGCATATTGAGAGCACGATGATTACGCCGGAGACGTTCTCCTACGGTATTCTGCAGCATGGGGTGACGACGATTGTTCCCGAGCCGCATGAGATGGCCAATGTGTTCGGCGTTGAAGGTGTGCATGAGATGATCCGGGCCAGCCAGGACTGCCAGGTGGACATGTTCTACGCGATTCCGAGCTCGGTGCCGGCGACTCCGCTGGAGACCACGGGGGGTTCGATTGAAATTGCCGATATCGACGAGCTGATGGCCACGGAGCAGATGATCTGTCTCGGAGAGGTGATGAATTTCGTCGATGTCATCCGTGATCCCGATTGTAAAAGCAACCAGATCCTCCGGCATGTCCGCAGCAAGTATCCCGGCCTTGTTATCGAGGGCCATACGCCGAAGCTGCTGGACCTGGACCTGCACCGGCTGATCTTTGCCGGGATTGATTCCGATCATACCCATCAGAGCATTGAGGGGATGACCGCGCGGATTGCCGCCGGCATGTTCATCGAAATTCAGGAGAAGTCGATGACCCCGGAGGTTGTCGACTATCTGATCCAGCACCCCGTCAGCGAGCATTTCTGCTTCGTGACCGATGACGTAATGACCGACTCGCTGGCGGCGACCGGGCATCTGGACCATCTGGTCCGCAAGGCCATCGCCATGGGCATGGCCCCGGAGGCCGCAATCTATGCGGCCACGTTCACGCCGGCCCGGCGGATGAAGCTGGGCGACCGCGGCGTGATTGCGCCGAACAAAACCGCCGATTATCTGCTGCTCTCGGACCTCAGCAGCTTCACGATTGAGGCGGTTTACAAGCGGGGTGCGCAGGTGTGGGACCGCAGCCTGCCGCAGGAACAAGCTGCGCCGCAGCCGCGCTTCCCGGCGCACTTCTACAAGAGCGTGCAGCTGGCACCGCTTAGCGCCTCGGACTTCGCAGCCGTGCCGTCGGAGCTGCCTGACGGCCGCTACGGCGCCCGCGTGATGACGGTCAACAACGTGTCCACGTTTACCGGGGAGAAGCATGTGGAGGCTGATGTGAAGGGCGGCCTGCTGCAGTGGCAGGACACCGGCTGCGGCCTGATCGCCACCTTTGAGCGCTACGGCAAGAACGGGAACCGCGCCTATGGGCTGATCGGCGGCGACACGATCAAGCGCGGCGCGGTGGCGACGACGTATTCGCACGACAACCACAATCTGCTTGTAGTCGGCCACAATCCCGAGGACATGGCGCTCGCCGCCAATACGGTCATTGCCGAGCAGGGCGGCTTCTGCGTCGTCTGTGACGGCGAGGTGCTGGCCCTGCTGGCGCTGCCGGTCGGCGGCATTCTGACCGAGGCGCCGCTGGCCGAGACGGCGGAGCGTGTGCTCGCGCTGCGCAAGGCGATGGAGTCGCTGGGCTACAATCACTACAACCCGATTATGTCGATCAGCACGCATTCGCTGCCGGTCAGCCCGGCGCTGAAGATCACGGACCACGGCCTGATCGATGTCAGCGCAGGCAAGGTAGTGCCGCTGCTGTTCCCGCTTGGGGAAGCATAGATATTTTGGTGTAACTGAAATGGTAAGAGAAAGGGCGCCCTGGCGGGCGCCTTTTCTAATTGAATGCGGAATGTGGGATGAGCTTCGGCTTTTGCGATTGACTTGCGAATGACCCGCCCCTATGATGATTAATAATATGTAACACAAGCGGTAGCATACAGAGGAGAGATGCAGCATGGGCATGGAGATTGAACTGAAATTTTTGTTGCCGGAGTATCCAGAGGCGCTGATAGAAGCTGGCGAGCTGAAGGTGATCACCCGGCACAGCATTGACCAGACGTATCTGGCAATTGAGGACGGGCAGGAGCTGCGGGTGCGCAAAGTCAGCGATCTGGATACCGGCGAAGTGACGTATACACATACCTTCAAGGACGGCAAAGGGATCAGCCGCCAGGAGATCGAATATGGTATCTCGGAAGGGATTTACAATCAGGTGATCGGGATGGCCAAGGCTATCCCCCTCGTCAAAACCCGGATTACCGGTGTCTGGAACGGCATCACGGTGGAGATTGATCTGTACACTCAGTTGGAGCTTTCCGTGCTTGAGGTAGAGTTCGATTCGCTGGAGGAAGCGCAGAGCTTCCAGGCGCCGGAATGGTTCGGGCAGGACATCAGCGAGGAGCGCAAGTACAGCAACAAGACCGTATGGCGGGAGCTGCAGAACAAGTAAAGAGAGCCATAAAGCAGGCGGTATAAGAAACCCTATAAGCAGCAGTAACAGGTTAGTGCTACAGTAACCCGCTGCGGGCCAATGCGGACGGCGATGCAAGTTTATCGACAGTAAGAGCAGCCGTGCCGGCAATTTTTCTGCAAAACTTGACACGGAAGTATCGTACTTTAGCGCTTAAACGTGTTACTATATAGGTTATATATGAGGGGCCAGGAGGATGAGAAAGATATGGAGTATATAAGCACCAGAGGCAATGTGGAAGCGCGGGGATTTATCGATACGGTACTGATGGGGCTGGCCGACGACGGCGGGCTGATGGTGCCGGTGCAGATTCCGCAGATTTCGGCGGAGACGCTGGCGGAGTGGAGAGGGCTCAGCTTCCAGGAGCTGTTCCTGGAGATTTTCTCCTATTATACGAACGATGAAATTCCCTACGACGATCTGAAAAAAATGGTCAACACCAGCTACGCCAATTTCCGCGCGCCGGAAGTGGCGCCTCTTCATAAAGTCAATGATTCCCTGTATGTACTGGAGCTGTTCCACGGACCGACCTTTGCCTTCAAGGATGTGGCTCTGCAGTTTATGGGCGAGCTGTATTCCTACATTGCCAAGGTGCGCGGCGAAATCATCCATATTCTCGGGGCCACCTCGGGGGATACCGGTGCTGCGGCGATTGCCGGGGTACGCGGCAAGGAGGGCATCAAGATCTGTATCCTGCATCCGCATAACAAGGTCAGCAAGGTGCAGGAGCTGCAGATGACGACGGTGGACGACGCCAACGTGCTCAATCTGTCCGTCAATGGAACCTTCGACGATTGCCAGCAGGCGATCAAGGAGCTGTTCGCAGATCTGGACTTCAAGGGCCGCTATCACCTGCGGGCGATCAACTCCATTAACTTCGTGCGCATTCTGGCGCAGACGGTCTATTATTTCCATGCGTATCTGCAGCTCCCGGCGGACATCGGGAAGATCAACATCAGTGTGCCGTCGGGGAATTTCGGCAATATTTTCTCCGGCTATCTCGCGCAGCGGATGGGGCTGCCCATCGGCAAGCTGATCATCGCCACCAACGAGAACAATATCCTCGAGCGCTTCGTGCTCACGGGCGAGTACAAGCCGGGTAATTTCGTAGGCACCCATAGCCCTTCAATGGATATTCAGGTCGCCAGCAACTTCGAGCGTTATCTGTACTATTTGCTCGGCGAAGATGCGGTGAAGCTGTCGGCGTATATGTCGCTCTTGAAGACGGACGGCAAGATTACGGTGGAGGGCGAATTGCTGGATCAGGTGCAGAAGGATTTCGGAGCACTTGGCGTGAAGAATCAGCAGTGCCTCGACATCATCGGTAAATATGAGCAGGAATACGGCTATTTGCTTGACCCGCATACCGCTTGCGGAATTGCGGCTTATGAAGCCTGCAGTACTCCGGAGGACATTACGGTAACGTTCGCTACCGCACATCCGGCCAAATTCGATGAGTCGATTGCCTTGACCGGCATCCAGCAGGAATTCCCTGAGCCGATCTCCCGCCTGTTCTCCCTGCCGCAGCATATGACTGTGGTGGAGAATGACCTGGAGCAGATTGTCGGCGAGCTTAAGGCGTTCTTTTAACAGCAGCTAACAAGAATTTGGGTCTACCGCAAAAGCGCCCTGCTTTCTTCTAAAGAGAAGGAAGCGGGGCGCTTTTGTGTGACAGGGAAAGGCAGTGAAGGCAAGGGAAGGCAAGCATTGGCAGGTAGGAAGGGCAGGGAAGTAACGACAGGAAGGTAACGCCTGGGTAAGATGTGCGGGCACTGTGGCAGGAGAGCGGTGGTAAGTGGGTAATGGCATAGGTACGGGTCCGGAGTGAATGCTTTGCACTTTTTTTCACAAAATGAAATTGCGGAATTTGTCGGCAAATTCCTGTCGAAAAGTAGACATAGCTGCCATGGAGTGAGAAAATAGCTTTTAGATATTAGCCAGAGACGAGAAAAGGACGGGATTTCACATGACCATTCGATTCGGGGTTGTAGGCACCAACTGGATTACGGACCGCTTTATTCAAGCCGGCCTGGAGAACGAGGAGTTTATCCTGACTGCGGTGTATTCGCGCACGGAGGAGAAGGGCAGGGCTTTTGCCGCTAAATATGCAGGCGCAGCCATTTATACCGATCTGGAGACGATGGCTTCAAGCGCAGATGTGGATGCAGTCTATATCGCCAGCCCGAACTCCATGCATGCCGAGCAGGCGATAGTCTGTATGAACTACGGCAAGCATGTTCTGGTGGAGAAGCCGGCGGCTTCCAACAGCCGGGAGCTGAAGAAGATGATTGAGGCGGCTGAGCGCAATGGGGTGCTGCTGATGGAGGCGATGAAGTCGACGTTTGCGCCGAATTTTGACGTGATTCGCGATAATCTGTACAAGCTGGGGCAGGTACGGCGGTATTTTGCAGGCTATTGCCAGTACTCTTCGCGCTACGATGCTTACCGGCAGGGGACGGTGCTGAACGCTTTTAACCCGGAATACTCCAATGGCTCACTGATGGACCTCGGCATATATTGTCTGTATCCGATGGTGGTGCTGTTCGGCAAGCCCGAAATGGTGAAGGCTACGGGTGTGATGCTGGCGTCCGGTGTGGACGGCGAAGGCAGTATAGTCATGAAGTATCCGGAGATGGATGCGGTGGTCATGTATTCCAAGATTACGGACTCCTATCTGCCGGCGGAAATTCAGGGCGAGAATGCCACGATGGTGATCGACAAGATCAACCAGCCGTATCAGGTGAAGATCCATTACCGCGACGGTGCGGTTGAAGAGCTGACGCTGCCGCAGGTGTACGAATCCATGTATTATGAAACGAAGGAATTCATCACCCTGCTGAAGAACGGGGAACGGGAGAGCAGGGTCAACAGCCATGCCAATTCGCTGGCGGTGGCCGAAGTGATGGAGGATGCACGGTTCCAGATCGGGCTGCGTTATCCGGCGGATCTGTAAGGAGAAGGGGGAGGAAGCGGAACTTGCGCACTTTTAAAAAGGTCTACATCGAGATAACAAGCGTCTGCAACCTCGCCTGCAGCTTTTGTCCGCCGACGGAGCGTACCAAGAACTTTATGAAGCCGGAGACCTTCAGCGGCATTCTGGATCAGGTCAAGCCGCATACGGATCACATCTATCTGCATGTAAAAGGTGAGCCGCTGCTGCACCCGCGGGTCTCCGAGCTGCTGGATATCGCCCACGACAAGGGCCTCAAGGTGAACATTACCACGAACGGAACACTGATCCATAAAGCCGGACCGAAGCTTCTCGGCAAGCCCGCGCTGCGGCAGATGAATTTCTCGCTGCACAGCTTCGACGGGCATGAGGGCTCGGAGAACCGCGAGGGATATCTGCGGGAGATTATCGCTTTTGCGCAGGAGGCTTCGGCGCAGGGTGTGCTGATCTCCTTCCGGCTGTGGAATCTGACGCAGGACAACATGACCAATCTGGAGCGGCAGCGCAACCGCGAGACGCTGGCGGTGCTGGAGGAAGCCTTCGGGCTCGATTACCGGATCGAGGAGAAGGTGGTTCCAGGCAGCGGGGTGCGCATCGCGCCGAAGATATACATTAACCAGGACCATGAGTTCAGATGGCCCGCGCTGAGCGAGCCGGAGGATGACGGCAAGGGCTTCTGCCACGCGCTGCGCAGCCAGGCTGCGGTGCTGGTGGACGGCACGGTTGTGCCGTGCTGCCTGGACGGCGAGGGGGTCATCGGCCTCGGCAATCTGCATGAGACGCCGTTCTCGCAGATCGTAGAGGGCGAGCGGGCGAACGCTTTGGTGTACGGCTTCTCCCGGAGGGAAGCCGTGGAAGAGCTGTGCCGCAAATGCGGGTACCGCCAGCGGTTCGGCGCGTGAAGACAGGGTGCGCTGGTGCGGAGCGGGAAGGGACGGTGCTGGTTCAGCGCGGGCAGGGAAGATATTTGTTGTTTGAACGTTGCCAGGCCGCTACTGGACTTTTGCAGGAGCGCTGCTGGAACACTGTAAAGAGCGCCGCAGGATCACTGTAAAGGCCATTGTAAGATCCTGTAAGACCACTGTAAGACCCTGTAAGACCACCGTCAGGGCCAATGTAAAGACCAATGTAAAGACCACTGCAAGATCGCTGTAGGACCGCTGTAAGACCGCTGTAAGACCGCTTTAAGACTACTGTAAAGACCAATGTAAGACCATTGCAAGACCACTGCAAGACCATTGCAGGGCCACCACAGACCACCGCAGGACCGTCATTAAGATAGCGCCGGTATTTCCGGACTTTGTATGATAGCAAGCATCCTTCCGGAGCTTGCTATTTGTTTCATATATAGGTGGATTATAGAGCAGATATTGTACCCGGGAGGCAGGTAAATGCTGAAATCGTTGCAGGTAATAGAAGCGTACCGGCGGAGAGAAGCGCGGGGAGAAACGCCTGGAGTGGCTGTACCTTGGCTGGCTTATATCGCGTCGGCTGAGCAGCCGGTCGTCAATCTGGAGCGGGTAGAGTCGCTGCGGGAGCTGGATACCCATAATCCGGTGCTCGATTATGTCGAGCGAAGTCTGCGGCTGCTGGATAGTCTGCCGCTGTCGTACTGGATTAAGGAGCTGGCCGAAGAGACGCTCGTCTGGTCAGAGACGGCCAAAGGCGGCAGTGCACGGCAGCGCCGAAGCTGGCAGCGGGAGGGCATCAACACCTTCGCCCACAATATCGGCTCGGCCGAGTTATATCGGCGGCATGTGCTGGGAGGACCGGCGCACGGGTCTGATGGCAGCGCAGGCGCGCCACATGGAGACCGTTCCGTCCGGCAGGAGCCAGTGGTAGAGCGGGACACGGGCCTTGGCGGTGCGCCACATGGAGACCGTTCTGTTAGGCAGGAGCCGGTGGTAAAGCGGGACACGGACCTTGGCGGTGCGCCAGCGGAGCCGCTTCGCGAACCGGCCGCCGAACTGGCCGGACGGGAGCGGATCATCCACCGGCTGATCGGAACGCACGGCCTGATCGGCCAGCAGATCCGCGGCGAGGTGCCGCCCGAGGTCAACCGCCCGCTGGCGGCGCTGGCAGAGGAGGGGCTGCTCACGCCGGAGGAGCTGGAGCGCCTGCTCATGGCGCTCAATCAGTGCATCATCGCCGCCGTCGCGCCGGAGCTGTGGCGGCAGGTTCAGCCGGAAGTGCAGCGGCTGATCGCGGCGGTAGCCGGCGGCGGCATCCAGCCGGTGCCGCTGCAGGAGCGGCTGCGCCGGATGCGCACCGGTCCGGCCGCGCGGGGCGAGGACTTCTCCGCCGAGTGGGTCCGGCTGGCAGTGGAGGGCTTCCGGCCCGATTGGCTTGAGCCGCTGTCGTCCGCAACCTTCTGGTATGCGGAGTCGGCGCTGCAGACCTTCTCGCTGGAGCAGTTCCTGAAGGTGATGCTGCTGATTGCCGGGGATTCAGAACATACCCCCGGCGAGGGGCCTAAGCATATCAGCTTCGCGGAAGTGATGAACTCCATCTATTATGACTATCGCGGCGTCAAGAAGATCAATGTCTATAAGAAGCGGATCATCGAAAAGTATTTGTCGGAGCTGAGCTGGGAGGAGCTGGGCCGGAGCAGACGGGACTCGCAAGGATCGTTGGCTGAGCCGGAATTGCCAGGAGCGGGGGAAGTGCAGGAATTGCAGGCCGCACAGCATAGGCAAGGCGCACTTGACGTGCAGGAAGTGCAGGGAGTGCAGGGTGTACAGGATGGGCAGATAGTGCAGGAAATGCACGTCCAAGCAGCACAGCATAGGCAAGGCGCACATAACGTGCATGAAGTGCAGGCTGCACAGCGCGGACAAGGTGCATATGAAGTACAGGAAATGCAGGCCGCACAGCACAGGCACACCATGCAGGCCGCACCGAACCCGCATCTGACGCACCGGCTGCAGCGGCAGCCGGAGCTGCCGGATACGCTCTTCTTCGATTTCGTGTTCTCGCCGGCGGCCGAGAAGCTGATTGAATTCTGCATCGAAGCCGAGAAGTCGCCACTGTACGAGCGGGCGGTACTGATGCTGTTCGATCTGTTCGGTCTGCGCCGCGATGCGTTCGACCGCTTCCACAACGAGGAGACTTACTTGAGCCAGATGAACGGGACAGCCGATTACAAAGCGGTTATTCTGGAGCATATCGCCGGAACGAAGGTGCTGGATATCGGTCCGGGCGGCGGAGTGCTGCTCGATCTGATCGAAGAGCGGCTGCCTGGTGTTCAGGCGGTGGGCATCGACATCTCCAGCAATGTCATTGAAGCGCTGCAGCAGCGGAAGGCCCGGGAGAAGCGGGGCTGGGAGGTGCTGCAGGGGGATGCGCTGAACCTGAAGGAGCTGGTAACGCCGGGTTCGGTGGATACAGTGGTATTCTCCTCCATTCTGCATGAGCTATATTCCTACGTGCCATTTAACGGCAGGAAATTCAATCATGAGACCGTGGCGGCGGCACTGGTGAGCGCTTATGAAGTGCTTGCGGACAGCGGTGTGATCATCATCCGCGACGGCATTATGACCGAGCCGGAGCATGAGCGGCGGCGTGTGCGGTTTCTGGAGGAAGACGGGCTCGCTTCACTGGCGCGGTACGCGGAGGATTTTGCCGGACGGCGGATACAGTATGAAGTGATCGGTGAGCAGGAAGTGCTGATGCCTGTCAACGACGCCATGGAGTTCCTCTATACCTACACTTGGGGAGAAGAAGCGTACGTGCATGAGGTGCAGGAGCAGTTTGGTTACTTCACGCCGGGCAGGTATAAGAAGTTCATCCAAAGCACGCTCGGTGAAACGGCACAAATCGAGGTATTCCGGCATTATTTGCAGGATGGCTATACCGAAGCGCTCAGGGAGCGGATCGTAATTATGGATGATCACGGTGCTGAGGTATCTTTGCCGGACAGCACCTGCTTCATTGTGATCCGCAAAGGCTAGGGTGGCAGGTGTGAGTCACGTCAGTGGGGTAACTCCGGCAAAACTATTGATTTGTCCAAAAAACTGATGACTATATACGTGTAACTCGATAATGACATCAGGTTGATCGGCTAATACTACGTCGCGCTTGATCTTTAATTGCACTTTGTACAGCTAAAACGCCTGAATTTCTGCAAGCAGCTGGTTTAAGTGTAGTTCGTACAATTATAAGGGCGCCTAAAGCCTGTTTTAGCCGATTCCGGCAGAAATAGATGTACAAAGTACAACTATAGGGTACAAACATGACTTTTCGCTGTTTTTAGTTGTACAGAATACAACTATCCTGTCCGGCGGGATCAAAGCGGCTTATTACTGGACTATCTAACAGCCTGAAGCTCCCTGCCTGAAGCTCCCTGCCTGAAGCTCCTGCCTGAAGCTTCCCGCCTTTGAGGCCGGGATGGCTTCAGGCTTGTTGTGTACCGATGCCCAAGCTGTGAAAGTGCATACCGTCTACCCGTTCAGCTCATCGTCTACCGCAGTGGTTACGCTGCATAACTCCGCCGGTAATGACACAGCAGCTATAATGGGCCGCTCTACCCGATCCTTTGATATTACGTTAAGATGAATAGAGCGTAGAAGCCAATGCAAAGGCCGTTCCGGCGGATAAGGGAATTGGCGATTATGGGAGCTGGAGGCAAACTGACGTGAAGGAGACACATTACAAAGTACTCGTAGTAGAAGATGATGGCGAGATTAACCGGCTGCTGTGCCGTATGCTTACGGCCGAAGGGTTAACGGCTGTTCCGGCCTTTTCGGGCAGTGAGGCTGAGCTGAGGCTGTCGCTTGAAGCCTATCAGCTGGTGCTGCTGGATCTGATGCTGCCGGGCATCGCCGGAGAGGCGCTGATAACACGAATCCGTGAGCAGTCCACCGTTCCAATCATTGTGATCTCTGCAAAAAGCACGCTCCAGGATAAAGTAAGCCTGCTGCGTCTGGGTGCGGATGACTATATCACGAAGCCTTTTGACCAGGAGGAGGTCATGGCCAGAGTGCAGGCACAGCTCCGCCGTCTTGAGTATGCGCCAGTGCCTGAACCTGATGAGGGGACCGTACGACTGCGCAATCTGGTGATGGACAAGAACCGGAGGGAAGTAACGCTGAATCAAGAGCAGCTGGCTTTGACGAAATATGAGTTTGAGATTCTGGCGCTGCTCCTGTCGAGGCCTGACCATATCTTTTCCAAAAGCGAGCTGTACCGGAAGATCTGGCAGGGAACCTACCTCGGCGACGATAACACCATTAATGTACATATCAGCAATCTGCGGGCCAAATTCGCTGCGGTAACGGAAGAGGAGTATATCCGCACCGTCTGGGGAATCGGGTTCAAGCTTGTATAAGTATATCCGCAAGCTTCTTTAAGGTTTCTTAAGGTTTCGCTTAAAGCTTATTAATAGCAGACTTTATACAATGGGATTATCACACGGCAAGGGAGTCTTAAGCGATGATGCATTGTATACTGGAGATTGAGGCACTTGGCAAAACCTACAAGAATGTCCATGCGCTTCAGGATATTCAGCTGAGTATTGCAGCAGGCGATATTGCTGCGGTCATCGGCAAGAATGGCGCGGGCAAAACCACCCTGTTCAAATGTGTAACCGAGCAGGTCTTCCCGACTTCGGGTACCATTAGGCTTTACGGAAAAAGCGATGCCGCCGGAATAAGAAGGCAGCGCAGTAAAATCGGGGCGATGATTGAAGAGCCGGCTTTCTTTCCGGATTTCACAGCCAGGCAGAACCTGGAGTATTTCCGCCAGCAGCGGGGGATTGCCGGTAAAGAGGCGGTGGACCGGGCCCTTAAGGATGTTAACCTGCTGGATACAGGAAGCAAGAAATTCAAAGACTTCTCGCTGGGGATGAAGCAGCGTCTGGGACTGGCGCTGGCCCTGATGTCGCATCCGGCCCTGCTGATTCTGGATGAGCCGACCAATGGACTTGATCCGGAAGGGAAAGCGGAGATCCGGGAGCTTCTGAAGACCTTGAACGTAGAGAAGAAGGTGACAATCCTGATCTCCAGCCATGTGCTGTCGGAGCTGCAGAGTGTGGCTACCCGTTATATTTTTATGGACCGGGGGCGGATCGTGGAGCAGCTGACGGCAGAGGAGCTGCTGAACAAGACCCGGAAAGCCGTTGAACTCGTTGTGGATGACAGCGGCAGAGCGGCGACGGTTCTCGAGCAGCATTTCCCGGATATCCCTTACCGGATTCTCCCGGGCAACCGTATCCGGCTGTCCGGCGGTACCGACAGGACGGAAGCATTGAACCGGACGCTATACAGCTGCGGAGTCGGCGTGCGTTCCATTGCTGTCACGGGAGAGGACCTGGAAGAGTACTATCTGGGTCTGCTGGGAGGTGAGCGGCATGCTTAATCTGATGAAGAGTGAGCAGTACCGTTTTGTCCGGACACGGAATTATTATTTCACCGCGCTGCTCTACACGCTGCTGATGGCCGGGGCGGCAGTTGTTCTGTATATCTTCCAGCAGTCGGAGCCCGGGTTCCGTTACGGCAATGAGCGTTTCTTTTATAACAATGTTCTGGCCATGATGCCGGTGGTATTTGTTCTGCTCTTTACCTTCCCGGTGATTCTGATGGGCGACCATAAGCAGGTGTTTAAAAATATAGCAGCATACGGCTACAGCAGACAGCGTATTTATACAGCCAAGCTGCTGGTTACACTGGCCGGGTTTCTGTTATTCGCGCTTGCCTTGACTGGGGTGTCGGTGCTGCTTGGAACGGGCTTGCTGATCCGCAGCCATGAGCACGCACTTGCGGATTACAGCAGGAGCCTGCTTGGCGTGCTGCCCGTAATGATTGCCGGAATCACAACCTACTATAGTCTGGCGGCGGTCATGAAGAAGAATACACAGATCATCACAGCCTATGTACTGATCTATTTCCTGCCCCATTACGTTCTGAATGCCCTGCAAGGCAGATTTGCCTGGGCAAAGTGGCTCTACAGCCATAATCCCGTCTATTATTTGTTCAATCTGTATAACGAACCGTCTTATCCTGCCTGGGAGCCTTGGGCGTCCGGTGCAGTGTACACGCTGTTCTTTTGCGGAATCGGACTTTATTTGTTCAACAAAGAAGAATTCTGATTACAGCTGCTGCAAAGCGGGTCTTTAGGAGGGAGGAGACGAATGCATCCGGCTATTTCAATTCTTACGATTCTGGCAGCCGTCTTCCTGCTGATTGCCTATCTGCTGCAGCGGCACAGCATCAATCAAGTAAGAAGGCAACTCGCGGATGCGGACGCTCTTCCTGTACAGCATCGCCATATCAAGCTGCCTTTGCCGGGGCGTGAAGTAGAGCAACTGGTGGTGGCCGTTAACAGGCAGCTTGAGCAGCGCAGGCAGGAGCAGGTGCTTCATGATGCGAGAGAGCTTGCCATCAAAGAGGAGATCGCGAACCTTTCACATGATCTGCGCACTCCGCTTACCTCGCTGCAGGGCTATGCCAATCTGCTGAAGAATCCGGCGGTTCCGGCAGCCGAGCGGGAGGAGTATCTGGACATTATTTTGCATAAGCTGGCCGTTATGAACAATATCGTGGAATCCTTTTACGAGCTGTCCAGTATGGATTCCGGGGATTACCCGCTGAACAGGCAGCCGCTTTATTTGTACAGTCTGCTGAGCGAGGTAATTCTCGCGTTCCATACGGATCTGGTGCAGAAGAACATTGAAGTCCGGCTCCATCTGGATGAGAGCGTGAAGATCACCCCGCTGGATGAAAAAGCGATGATCCGCATCTTCTCCAATGTGCTGCAGAATGTGCTCCGTTACGGTAAAAGCAGGCTGACCATCTCCTTGTTTACAGAAGCAGATAGGGTGAAGATCGTGTTCGCGAACGATACGGAGCAGATCCGCGCGCAGGATGTGCCCAGGCTGTTCGAGCGGACCTACACAAGCGATCCTTCGAGGTCAAGCGGCCAGCTGGGGCTGGGCCTCTCCATTGTGAAGCAGCTGGTGGAGAAGCAGGGAGGCAGCCTTGGCGCCGCATTTGTTGACGGGGAGTTTCAGATGGTCTTTACGTTCGGGGAATAGGGGGAGTTTGCAATTGTAGGAGTTATAGCGTCCCCCTTAAAGCTATCCGGTGGAAAGCTCGCATCGGAAGCATAAGCTGTGACCGGATGTTAACTGTTCAGGACTTCTCAGGACTTCGCCGTAACCAAGGCTAATCCTCATTTTAAACCTAAACGCTCATAACAAATAGTTCGATTATCGCACACTAATTTTGCCTTTTTCACGGGTTTCAGTAATCTTATTCGATTATCGCCACTTATTTTGGGCGATCTTGATGTATTTACTTGTTTTCACTCATAATAAGTGGCGGAAATCCAACTAGACTCGTGATCAACCCCGTTATAGGTAGAATTAAGTGGCGATTTTCCAATTAGTGCATTGACCAAATCAAATCTAAGGATGATATGCTCAGACATCTCCAGTCCTTATTCGCAAGTTAGATGGTGCATAGCTACAATTTTATGCGGTCAACGTACTAAGCTGCGAGCAGGGGCTGCTGTTTGCTCATCATAACTATAGGGCTGGCTGCCAGCGGATAACTCTTAAGTTCAACTTATATAGATTTGCATAAACAATAAGCCGGGGCAGCGATTCTCTCTTTATTGGAGGATCGCTGCCCCGGCATTTTTGGGTTCATTGCAGCTTACATGATAAAGTTGCGGGTAAGGGAAAGCCACTGGACCTCCAGAGTAACACCGAAACGGACGGAACGACCGCGAAAAAGGGGCAGCGTTCGCCTTTGTATCCGGATTTTCACCGCTAAGAGGAATGGAGAAATCTGGACTGGGGAGCAATTGGAGCAACAGTCCGTTTGCGGAGCGTCCACCTAATTGATAACCTTGATCCTAGCAAAAAACCAAGTCGGTGAGCATCTGTCTACTTGGGCGTGATAACAAGTGAACTGATTTTGCCGCCGTGCACCTTGAATTCGTGTCTGAACAGCTGCGGCGCAGGAACACGGTTCCGGTTAAATTCACCCTCCATCTCTGCGGTGACGGCAATCTGCCCTCCGGCTTCTTCAATTTCCATTATCGTATAACGGACCTTGGCGGAGAAGATTTCCGCTTCCCCCCAGGCCTGGATAGCATCTCTGCCCTGGATTGCCTTGCCGTTATCCTTCACACTGGCGCCGGGAGCGAACATTTCTGCAAAAGCCTCGGGCTGATACCGGTTAATGGCATTGAAATACTCCTGTACTTCACTCGGCATGGTGACATGTTGATTCATGGCTATCTGCCTCCTGTAAGTAGATTTTCCGGACAGGCGGACCCGTCCTTACAGGTAACTTAAACGCATCCGGGCAGCGGTAAGCAGAGATGGGAGGGTACGCCTCACGGATACAGCTGTGACTGCCCGGCGCCGGGGGCCTCACCCTTGCGGAATTCCGACGGGGAGCACTTCATGCCCTTGCGGAACACCTTGATGAAATAGCTGACGTTGTCGAAGCCGACCTCGAGGGCGATGTCGGAGATTTTGCGGTCGGTCTGCTGGAGCAGGTCGGCCGCCTGGCGGATGCGGTAGGAGTTGATGTAATCCACCGGCGTCTTGCGCGTCATGGCCTTGAAGAAGCGGGAGAACTGCCCTTCGCTCATCGGAATCAGCTCCGACAGGTCGCTTAAGCGGATCGGCTCGCGGTAGTTCTCCTGGATGTAGAGAATGACCGTCTTGAGCCGGTTGATCTTGGTGGTGTCGGCGCTGTCCGATTGGCTGTGGTTAACGGCCCGTCCGGGGGCGGCAACGATCTGTGACAGCATAATGAGCAAAGTTCCTTTCATAAAGGCTTCGAATCCGGGCATTTTAATAGCATATGCCTCCAGCATGCGTTCAAGTTGGGCAATCAGCTCCGCCTGCCACGGAATCTCCGGGGTCATATGGCGCGGAAAGCTTTGGCGCTTCTCCTGGAGCGGCAGAATCACCGATTGCTGGATGGCATCGTATTGGGCGCTGGCCAGAAGAGACTGGTGAAAGACCAATGCGCAGAAGCGGCAGGGCCCTTCCTTCAGCACATGGGCGGCGTGAATATCGCCGGACTCGATGAACACCGCTTCACCGGGCTTCAGCGGGAAATAGTCGGTGTCCACCTGGAATGTAATCTCGCCTTCCTGCAGCAGAAAGAACTCCGCTTCCTCATGCCAGTGGGTGTCCAGAATATGCGTTCCGGCCGGAAGCTCGATCCAGTAAGCGGCCAGCGGGAACATGACATCCCCGTGGACACGGTCTTCCTTAAGCAGCCTTTGGGACGTGCGGTCCATGATGAGCCTCCTTTTTGGCGATAAACATCAGAATAGTGTTATAAAAGAGCTATATTATAGTAGTTTTGTGCTTTTGTTGACGGTATAATGCAACTATAAACACCAAATTGAAGGGTGGCAAGCATTCACATGAAATTTACAGACGGCCTCTGGCTGGTTCGCGACGGAATCAACATCAACGGCGCTGTGCAGAACTATGTGGTAGAGAAAACTTCCGAAGGATTGACTGCGGTTACCCAAACAACCCCGATTACGGGACGTGCGGCAACGCTGAACTCAACCCTCCTTACCGTTAAATTCCATTCCCCGCTTCCGGGTGTGGTCGGCGTCAATATTGTTCATCACGACGGCGCCCAGGAACGCGGTCCAGTGTTTGAACTGGCCAAGGGTAACAGCGATCATGTGCAGATCGAAGAGAACGAAGCTCAGACCGTAATGATCACCGGCGGACTGCGCGTCGTCATCAACAAAGGCACCCACTGGTCCGTAGACTTCTACCGCGGCGAAGAGCGCATTACCGGCAGCGGTTACAAATCGATGGCCTGGATTACCGACCAGGACGGCAACACCTACATGCGCGAAGAGCTGGACCTCGGCGTTGGCGAGTATGTATACGGTCTGGGCGAACGCTTCACCGCTTTTGTCAAGAACGGACAGGTTGTCGACATCTGGAACAAGGACGGCGGTACCAGCTCCGAGCAGGCCTACAAGAACATTCCTTTCTATGTAACAAGCAAGGGCTACGGCGTGTTTGTTAACCATCCGGAACTGGTTTCGTACGAAATCGCTTCGGAAAAGGTGAAAAAAGCGCAGTTCAGCGTAACCGGCGAACGCCTGGAATACTACGTAATCGACGGACCTACCGTTAAGGATGTTATGAGCAACTACACGGCTCTGACCGGCAAACCGGCCCTTCCTCCGGCTTGGACCTTCGGCCTGTGGCTGACGACTTCATTCACCACCGACTACGATGAAGCAACTGTGAACTCCTTCGTAGAAGGCATGGCTGAGCGCGATCTGCCGCTGCATGTATTCCACTTCGACTGCTTCTGGATGCGCGAGTACCAATGGACCGACTTCCAGTGGGATGAGCGCGTCTTCCCGGACCCTAAGGGCATGCTGAAACGCCTGAAGGACAAAGGCCTGAAGATTTGCGTCTGGATCAACTCCTATATCGGACAGCGCTCGCGTCTGTTTGAAGAAGGCAAGAAGAACGGCTATCTGATCAAAAAAGCTAACGGCGACGTATACCAAACCGACCTGTGGCAGGCGGGCATGGGCCTGGTGGACTTCACCAACCCTGCGGCTTGCGAATGGTATGCCGGTTACCTGCGTGACCTGGTGGACATGGGCGTCGACAGCTTCAAGACCGACTTCGGCGAGCGTATTCCTACGGATGTCGTCTACTTCGACGGCTCCGACCCGATGAAGATGCATAACTACTACACTCAGCTCTATAATAAAGTGGTATTTGATGTCCTCGAAGAAAAGCTCGGCAAGAACGAAGCGGCCGTATTCGCCCGTTCGGCAACCGCCGGCGGCCAGCAGTTCCCGGTTCACTGGGGCGGCGACTGCTACGCGGACTACGAGTCGATGGCAGAAAGCCTGCGCGGCGGCCTGTCGCTCGGCCTCTCCGGCTTCGGCTTCTGGAGCCATGACATCGGCGGCTTCGAGAACACCGCTCCGGCGCATGTGTTCAAGCGCTGGCTGGCCTTTGGCCTGCTGTCCAGCCACAGCCGTCTGCACGGCAGCACCTCGTACCGTGTGCCTTGGGCTTACGACGACGAAGCGGTTGATGTTACACGCTTCTTCACCAAGCTCAAATGCAGCCTGATGCCTTACCTCTACGATGTAGCGGGACAGGCGCATGAGCATGGCTGGGCTTCGATGCGCGCCATGGTGATGGAATTCCCGGAAGATCCGACCTGCGAATTGCTGGACCGTCAATACATGCTGGGTGACACCCTGCTGGTTGCACCAATCCTGCAAGAGAACGGCGAAGTGAAATACTATCTGCCGGCCGGACGCTGGACACATCTGCTTAATGGCGAGACTGTTGTCGGCGGATCGTGGCGCAAGGAAACGTATGACTTCTTCAGCCTTCCGCTGTTCGTACGTCCGAACTCGCTCCTGGCAACAGGCAGCGTGGATAACCGTCCGGACTATGATTTTGCAGACGGCGTGAAATTCGGCCTGTACAGCCTGGAAGACGGCAAGACGGCAACAGCGACTGTGCGCGACATCAACGGTGCACCTGAGCTGAGCGTGAAGGCTGTGCGCAGCGGCAGCAGCGTGACTGTAACTGCCGAGGGCAGCGGCAAAGCATTCTCCCTGGCCCTGAACGACCTCGGAGCCATCGCTTCCGTAAACGGTGCAGAGCAAGCGGACGAAACCACAGTAACAGTGGCTGCAGGAGCGAAATCCGTCTCCTTCACTATCGAACTGAAATAGTGTATCACTGACACAAGCTCCCTGATGGGAGGGGACGCCTGGCGTTCCGGACCATCGGGGAGCTTTTTGAAGTGCGGAGAGTTTCGTGATATTGGCGGGCTCGTCCAATGGCGGACAGTGTCCGAAGATAGGGTGCAGAAAGCCATGCATATGCTTGGGTTTAGCAGGTAGAAAGCGGATAGAATGAGTGACGGGGGAGATTGCAGTGAGTTTTAGTGAGAACATCGAGAACATCGAGAAGAGTGTGAACATCGAGAACATAAAGAACAGTATAAACGGTGGCGGTGTATACAGCGAAACCGAATTTTCTTCGGTTACCGTGGTTTCGACGGCGGCCAATTTTATAATGAATGCGGCAGAGCCGTTTACCCATACCTACCGCACCTACTTCCGGGTGAGAGAAGGCGGCAGCCTGACGCTGAAGCTGTGGCACAGCAATGCCGTGGATTCGACCTGGGATCAGGGCCAAGAATCAAGAGCCAGCCGGCCCGGAGGGGAATGGAGCATTGCAGCGGCGTATGTCGCCGATGGCGGACTGCATCCGGATGGCAGCGTGGCGGCGGGAACGCAGGTACCGGTTATGTTTGGCGGCATTGCTTCGAAGGCGGTAGGCTCGGGTGAGACTTTCTGGAGCGATGAAGTTCGGCTTGATCTGCCGGAGGGGCATTACCTGGCGTTCACCTGGACGATAAAGACTGAAGCTGCAGGACCGAGCGTGCCGTTTAACGTAGAAGGCATGCTGGTCAGCGGCTACGATGCTGCAGGGGAGCTGGCGGACAGCGAAAGCGGCAAAGGCTTCGCACTATCAGATAAGCTGCTGGTGGCGCCGAGTTATATCGGGTACAAGAAGCAGGTGCAGAAGAAGCTGATCTTCCTGGGCGATTCGATCACGCAGGGCGTCAGAACGGCCAAAGACCAATATACCTATTGGGCGGCGCGCATTGCCGAGGGTCTGGGGACGGAGTACGGGCTGTGGAATCTCGGCTCCGGCTGGGGCCGGGGTTACGATGTGGCGACAGACGGACCGTGGCTGGAGAAGGCCAAGCAGGGCGACGAGGTGCTAATCGTGCTGGGCGTCAACGATCTGGATATCGGCAAACGCACAGCCGATGAGCTGCTCACCGATCTGGCGCATATTATTGCAGAGATTAAGGCGGCAAACCCGGCGGTGAAGGTCATCCTGAGCACCGTGCCGCCGTTCAACTTCGTGGAGGAGCGTGAGGCGTACTGGCGCACGGTAAACCGCACGATTCTGGAGAACCCGCCGGCCGGAGTGGACCGGGTGTTCGACATCGCCGCCGTCCTGTCGGAGCCTGCCCCGCAGGAGCACCGCATCCGCCGCGAATTCATGAGCGACGAGTACGACCCGCACCCGAACGGCGACGCCGGGAAGGCGGTCGCGGAGGCGTTTCTGGAGTGGTATGGGAGCGGGAAGTGAGCGGTGAGCAGATTAGAGGTGGAGTGAAGTAGAGTAGAGTAGAGTAGAGTAGAGTAGGGTAGAGAGTCAGGGCCGTATGACAAGAGGCTGATCGTAATAGGCAAGGAAGCGGCTAATGGCTGATGGTAACTCACTGCTCGCAACTGGCTGATTAATCTGGCTGGTCGTATCTGACCGCTCTTAACTGGCTGGTCGTATCTGACTAATCACAACAGGCTGATCGTAACCGAATGGCCGTAACTAGCTGATACAAATGATGATCGTAACCGACTAATTGTAATAGACTAATTGCAGCAGACTGATCGTAACTGACTAATTGTAGTTAATGAAACCCGCTGAGAGTATTTTAATTATGCCAACCGCGTCTTAAACTAACTGGCTATGATAAATTGCTGCCCGCGCTGTCGTAACTTCTATGAACAGTGGAATGTCAGTGCTCATTTGGACAAATTATATAGATTGAACTAAAGATTTTTATGTTGGGATTAGCCGTGACGCAAGGAGACATTTGGACTTCCGGTCGCTTCCCGCCCGTAGATTTCTTGATTTATACCGCTTGTTGCGGTTCCGGCCTCCGCCTGATGGCTTTCCGCAGTAAAGCTGATAGGCGAAGCACGGACTGTCATCGTTTTAAGCTGCTGAAATGTAGATCGTGATTATCCTCCACACAGGTCAAATCATGAGGAAGGCCAAGAGCACCCATGACTAAAGGCGACAGCAGCTATTGCTCTTCATGACCTCACTACCCGCTGCAAAGCTGTTAATTGCAGTTTGTACAACTATATCCATCTAAATAGGCCGTTTCCCGGCTATAGTTGCATTTCGTACATCTATCTTCTTGCTTTAGGGCAGTTTGATCCCAATATGCTGATTTTAGTTGTACAAAATACATCTATCCTTCAAAAATGGGTGCATACCTAACAAATAGTTGTACGAAATACATTTATCCTTGTTGAATAGGGGTTGCTTTTCGTTCTAGCGGTATTCATCTGGAGAACGGGAATGGGCAGCGTACGGAAGTCCATAACTTTAATTCACTTTCCGGCCTTATTCAGGCTAATCATAAGTTCAACTTATATAGATTACTTGCAAAACGCCCGGCTGATATCCAGCCAGGCGTTTTGCATACTACGCCCGAGCCCGTCGCGCAGCCGTGCCATCCGAGCCCGGCACCCAGCCGGCCGTCCGAGCCCAGGCCCAGCGCCTAGCCGCCCTGCCCAGGCCCCTAAAGCCCCACCCGCCCCCGGTACTCCTTCGGCGTGACCCCGGTCTGCTTCTTGAACACCTTGCTGAAGTACTTGACGTCGTGGACGCCGACCATTTCGGCGATTTGGGCCAGCTTCAGGTTGGGATTCTGCAGCAGCAGCTTGGCCTTCTCGATCCGTACCTGGACGATGTAGTCGGAGAAGTTGATGCCCAGCTCCTGCTTGAATTTGCGCGAGACATATTCGCGGCTGACGAAGAACTTGCCGGCGACCTCCTGCAGGGAGAGCTCGGACTGGTAGTTCTGCTCGATATATTTCACGATCTCGTTCATCGGATTGCGTTCCTTCACGCTGCGCTCAGCCAGCACCTGGGATAGACGCTGCAGCAGACCCAGCGACCAGTCGCGCCAGGCGAACAGGGAGAAGGAGTACCCGCCAGGATACGGGGCGGGATGCTCCAGGTCGCCCTGCTCCAGCTCGGAGAGTGCGCTGTCCGCCTGGGCGCCGAGGATCTCCCGCACCAGCCGGGAGCGGAAGGTCAGGATGTCGGTCTTCCAGCTCCCGAGCATCTCGGGGGTGATGACCCCGCCGCTTTCCAGCTCATGGGTCCAGTGCTCGGCGGCGGCGGTGAGCGCCTCCCGGCTGCCGCTGATGACCGCGACCTTCCATTGCTCCTGCACATTGGCGAAGATGGCCGGAGTGCCCTGCCCATGAATCGCAGCCTCTGCGGCTACAGCGGGGAAATGGGTGTACTCCTCATGGCAGAGCAGATTTCTCCGCAGAAGCGCTTCAGCCGCTTCCTGGCGCTGCCTGTGCAGCCCGGAAGGCAGGCTGCCAACCGTGCTGACGCCAAAATGCATGCGCAGCTGCAGCGTCTGGAACAGGCCCTGATTGATGCGTGCGATCAGCTCGGTCACGGATTCCTGCATCTCCCACAGCAGAATGGCGATTTCCGGAGTGCCGCCCCAATACCGGAAGGCAATGCCCTTGTTCTGCGGCTGCAGAAACTCGTTGCAGATATTGACGATGGCATAATACAGCAGCTCGCTGTCGCCGCCAAACCGCTTCAGGAGCTGGTTGTTCCCGCTGTCCGTCTGAATCAGGATCAGCCGCGAGGACCGGGCGGGCGCCGGGATGACACCCTCGCCGACAAGCCGGCGCAGGGAGGCTTCAGCCACAACGGGGTCATGGATCAGGGCCGAGAGCAGCTTCTCGCCGTAGATCGGTGTGATCTCATTCAGCCGGATGTTCTGCTTCTGGTGCAGGCGGCGCTCTTCCTCTTCCGCCCGCCAGGCGTCCACCGCCTTGGACACGGCCAGATTGATGGCCTCTTGCTCAATCGGCTTCAGAATATAGTCGATGCCGCCATGGCGGACTGCATGGCGGACAAAGTCAAAATCATTATGGCCGCTCACCACAATGAACTTCGTATTCCCGGCGAATTCATCGACCCAGGTCATCAGCTCAATGCCGTTGCCGGAATCCATCATCATATCCATAATGACCAGTGCAGGCTTGGCCTGGCGGATGATTTCAATCGCCTCGTTGCCGCTGCCCGCCTCCAGAATCTCTTCAATCTGATGCGTCTCCCAGTCGACGAGCAGCCGCACCGCCTTTCTTACTCTTGCTTCATCATCCACGATCAGCGCCTTCATATCCGTTCACTCTCCATCAATATTTCAAATTCCAGCCGGACGGCTACGCCGCCCGTGTCTATATTATCGACCTGCAGCAGGGCATCGTCCCCGCACACCAGCCGCAGCCGGGTAAGCACATTGGACAAGCCGATGCCGGCGCCGGGAGCGGCGAGCCTGATTGCGTCCTCGGGGGCCGGAGCAGGGTCCTTCAGCGCGTCAATATCCAGCGGCCCGGCCTGCTCCAGCTCCACCCGCAGCGCTTTCAGCCTTTCTGACGGAATGGACTGCCCGTTGTTGCGGATCAGGATCTCCATCCGTCCCGACTCCAGCCGGGCGGCCGTAATCTCAATCCAGCCATCGCTGCGGGCGAGATTAAAGCCGTGCTTGAAATAATTCTCGACAATCGGCTGCAGAATCATCTTGGGCATCAGCGCCGCCCGCAGCGGCTCTTCCATATCGTAGCGGAAAGCGAACTTATTTTCAAAACGTTCCTTCTGCAGCTCGATATAGGCCTTCACATGATCCAGTTCTTGCTGGATCGTTACGATCTTCTCATCGTTGTGCATGCTGTAGCGCATCATTTTGGCCAGGGCAGAGAGCAGGGCATAGATTTGCGAGACCTTCAGCTCCAGCGCCAGCGTACCGATAATCTGCAGCGTATTGTTCAGAAAATGCGGGTTGATCTGGGCTTGCAGCGCCCGCAGCTCGTTGGTTTTATTGGAGAGTTCCAGCCGGTACTCACGCAAAATGAGATTATTGATCGTGTCCATCATTCGCCGGAAATGCTCGGTAAGTACACCGATTTCATCATTGCCAGCCGGGCCGATTTTGACCTCCAGATTTCCGGTCTGCACCTGATTCATGTAGCGGGTAAGCTGCTTGATCGGCGCCGTGAAGCGGAAGGAAATAATAATGGTCAGGGCGGTAATCATGATCATGAGCAGCGCCAGCAGCAGGATATTGATGGTCGCCGCCTCCTTTGCCTCACGGAACAGGTATGAGCCGGGAATCTGCTTTACCAGCGTCCAGGTCTGGCCGGGCACTTCGAGCTTCTGATAAATGAACACCGAGCTGTTTTCTTCAAAATAACCCTGCTGCTGGCTGCCTTCACCACCGATCTGCTTGTCGTACCAGGCCGCATTCAGCGGCTGGCCGAGCTCGTCCGCATTATGGCCGTAGACGAGCGCCCCGCTGTCATCCACAAGGTAGACATTTTCCTGATTCTGTTCGTACATCTCATCAATAATATCCGTGAGCGCCTTTAGTTTGACATCGATCGACAGATAGCCCAGCTCATTTGTAGAAGGAACCTGCTCGATCCGGCGGTGCAGGGTGAATACCGGCTCCTCCGGCAGCTGCGGAATCAGAAAGTTAAGCCCGTAGCTGTGGCTGAGATGGGTGGTCTGAATAGACACCGGATGCTCCGCCGTTACCTTGGAATCAGGGTAGGCCGGAATACCCTGCCAGCGCTTGGGCGTAGAGTCGCGGGCCAGCAGGGTGGCCTTGCTGTCTTTGACGCTATACAGATACACCCGGGAGATATCGGGGTTCGAGGAGGAAATATAGTTGAGCGACGAATAAATGCGGGCATTGGCCGATGAATCGTCGGTCCCGACTTCAAGCAGACGGTACAAATCGGAATCGGAATAAACGATCAAGGACAGGCGGTCGATCTCCTCGATCAGGCTGCCGATATTTTTCGCGCCCTGAAACAGCAAGTTTTTGTTCTCATCGACCGCCCGCGTACGAAGAGATGCCGTCGTATAAGAATAGTTGATTATCATCGTAGCCATAATACAAATCAGGGTCGGGAGGAGTAAAAAAAGGATCAGCTTGGTGCGAATATTGTTCCATTTCATCGTATTTTGTCACATCCGATCAATATTTTACACCTTATCGATCACTTGCGTAGGTGTAAGCGGTCCGCAAAAAAAGTGATAATATCCTTAGATGATAAACAAGTAAGTGAGTAAAAGAAAGGGGGGGACGGGTAAAATGCGCGGCTCGAAGGCATCCCAATTCGGTCAGCAGCTTTTTTTCGTTGGCCCGGCAGTATTGTTTTTCACTGTGGTCATGATTATTCCGTTTGTGATGGGGATGTACTATTCCTTCACCGACTGGAACGGCGTATCCGGTAACGTATCCTGGGTAGGCATTGAGAATTTTAAAAGTATTTTCACCAATGATCCGGATTTCTGGTCATCCTTCTGGTTTACAGTGCGTTTCACTGTGCTCGGGGTTGTACTGACCAACGTGGTAGGCTTTTTCCTGGCCTATTTTTTAACCAAAGCATTAAAAACACGCAATATGCTCCGCACCATCTTCTTTATGCCTAACGTTATCGGGGGCTTGTTGCTTGGTTTTATATGGCAGTTTATCTTCATTAAAGGCTTCGCCACAATGGGCGATCTCACGGGCTGGTCCTTCTTTAATCTTCCGTGGCTCGGCGATGCGACAACCGGCTTCTGGGCAATCGTCATGGTCTTTGTCTGGCAGTCCTCCGGTTACCTGATGGTTATCTACATTGCTTCACTGAATAACGTTTCCAAAGAAGTGCTGGAAGCGGCGGAAATCGACGGTGCCTCCCGCGGGCAGGTGCTCCGCAGCATTATTGTTCCGCTGATTATGCCGGCGGTTACCGTAGGCTTGTTCCTCGCCATCTCCTGGTCCTTCAAGATGTTCGACCTGAACCTTTCCCTGACGAAAGGCGGACCGTTCAAATCGACCGAGTCTGTAGCGATGAACATCTATAATGAAGCGTTCCTGAATAACCGGTATGGTCTCGGTACGGCCAAGGCGCTGCTGTTCTTCGTCATCGTCGCCGTAATCACCGTGATTCAAGTTCGGGTTACCAAGAGCAAGGAGGTCGAAGCGTAATGAAGGAAGAAGGCAAAAGATGGAATTTCGGCCTAGAAATCATTATGATTCTCCTTGCCCTGCTGTTCCTGTCGCCATTCTATTTCCTGCTCGTCAACTCGGTGAAATCGTTTGGCGAAATTCTCAGCAATGCGGCGGCCTGGCCGACTGAATTCGTCTGGTCCAACTACACGCAGGCCTGGAAGCTGGCCCGTTTCTCGGAAGCTTTCCGGAACTCGTTTGTTATTACAGTGATTTGTGTCATCCTGATTGCCCTGTTCGCGGCAATGGCGGCATACCGCATGGTCCGTGCGGATTCGAAGTTCAACCGTATCCTGCTGCTGTTGTTCGTAGCGGCCATGGTTGTGCCGTTCCAGACGATCATGATTCCGATTCTGCAAGTGGTTAACTTCCTGGGAGTTAACAACTCTATTGCCGGGCTGATCATGGCCCAGCTGGGTCTGAGCATTCCGATGGCGATCTTCCTGTTCCACGGGTTCATCAAATCGGTGCCGCTGGAGATTGAGGAAGCGGCAACCGTTGACGGCTGTAATCCGCTGACTGTATTCTTCCGGATTGTGCTTCCGCTCTTGAAGCCAATGCTCATGACGATTATCGTCCTGAACGCACTGGGCATCTGGAATGACTACCTGCTTCCGTCGCTGATTCTGCAGGCACCGGAGCTGCGGACCATTCCGCTGGCAACCTTCTCGTTCTTCGGCCAATATACGAAGCAATGGGATATGGCGCTCCCGGCGCTGACGCTCGGGGTTGCTCCAATCGTTATTTTCTACTTGTTCATGCAACGTTACATTGTTGAGGGTATTGCGGCCGGCTCGGTGAAAGGTTAACACCGGGCCCCCGTTCCACCATATAAGTAAGACAAGCAAACCAATTAAGGGGGAAACACAAATGATGAAGAAACGCTCTGCAGTTATGCTATCCAGCGTTATGCTGATGTCGGTCGTGCTCGCGGCATGCGGCGGCAACAATACCAATAATGCTTCAAACAACGCACAAAATGGAAGCGCTGGCAACACCGGCGGCGAAACGAAGACGGTTAAGATTTTCCAGTTCAAGACCGAAATCGTGGAAGGCCTCAATGAACTGAAGGTTGAATTTGAAAAAGAATATCCAAACATCAAGCTCGACATCCAGACTGTCGGCGGCGGTGCCGACTACGCGGCAGCCCTGAAGACGAAATTCGCTTCCGGCGATGCTCCTGATATCTTCTCCAACGGCGGTTATGCCGAAATGGACCTGTGGGGCGACAAACTGGAAGACCTCTCCGATCAGCCTTGGGTGAAGGACCTGATTCCTTTGGCTGCTGAACCGATGACCAAGGACGGCAAAACCTACGGTATGCCAATGAACCTTGAAGGTATCGGCTACGTTTACAACAAAGACCTGTTCGAAAAAGCGGGCATTACGGAAACTCCGAAGACCCTGTCTGAACTGGAAGAAGCTGCGAAGAAGCTGCAGGCTATCGACGTTATTCCTTTCGGTAACGCGTATCAGGAATGGTGGCTGCTGGGCAACCAGGGCATCAGCGTGGCTTTTGCACAACAGGATAATGTAGATGAATTCATCGCCGGATTGAATGGCGGAACAGCTTCCATCGTGGGCAACCCGGTCTTCAAAGACTGGAGCAACCTGCTGAAGCTGACTGTGGACTATGGCCAAAAGAACCCGCTGACCACTGACGCCAACACTCACCTGGCCATGTTTGCCAACGGTGAAGTGGCGATGATGCAGGAAGGCAACTGGGCACAGACTCTGGTTGACAACATCACTCCGGACATGAACATCGGTATGTTCCCGATGCCGATCAACGAAGATGCCGAGAAGAACGACAAAATGACCGTGGGTATCCCGGCTAACCTGGTAGTCAACAAAGACTCTGCTTCCAAAGAAGAAGCCAAGACATTCCTGAACTGGCTCGTAACCTCCGACATGGGTAAAGAATACATCACGAAGAAGTGGAAGTTCATCCCTGCCCTGTCGACCATCGAAGCTAACCCTGAGGATATCGGCGATCTGGGTTCCGACGTGTGGAACTATGTACAGGAAGGCAAAGTATACGGACTGCAGTCCTCCAAGTTCCCTGATGGCGTAACCCAGGAATTCGCCAGCGTAATTCAGCAGCTGATCGCGGACAAAGTGGACGAAGCCGGCTGGGAAACAGCAATGCAAGCCGCTTGGGACAAGCTGAAGAAATAAGCGGATTGTTAAGAATAACAAGAGGCTTGAACTAAACGGTCATGCGGAGCATGGCAATATAGAGATAGTATAGAGAGATAATATAGTAAGCTGTAGTTTGGAAAAAGTGGATTTGCGGAGCGCCTTTTGGTTCATCTCTTGATTAGAGGTGAGCCGGAGGGCGCTTTTAGTTGTGGAGCGGTGGTCTGAGGTATACTGGGCGTAGTGAGTAGTGAGTAGTGAGTAGTGAGTAGTGAGTAGTGAGTAGTGAGTAGTGAGTAGTAAATAGAGGGTTACAGCGGTTGCAAGACAGAACACGACGATATCCAGATTTACGGTGATCGTCAACGTGCGGCGCTGTTTAAGAAAGCCGTAAGTAATGAGTAGTAATTATTGAATAGCTAGTAGTGAGTAGTGAGTTGTGAAAAGACCGGTGAGTGGAGATGAAAGAGAGTAAAGAACAAGGAGAGGAATAGTAAGTAATGAGCATAGAAAAGTAAGAAGTAAGCAGAAAGCAGTAAGCAGAGAGATTGGACAGGCAAAAATGGCAGCGGCGGTGTAGTCTGGGGGTTAGGGCGATTTTTTATGGCAAGAAGGAAGTTAATAGTGTGTGAATAGGACTTGAGCTTGGGAGGGGAAGGGTTGTGGGAATGAATATGAAGAGTTATGACAAGGTGCAGATGGGTGTGGATTACTATCCTGAGCACTGGGAGGAAGCGATGTGGGAACCGGATGTCCGGCTGATGCAGGAGACGGGTGTCAAGGTTGTGCGTGTTGGCGAATTCGCCTGGAGCCGGCTGGAGCCGCGTGACGGAGAGTTCAATTTCGCCTGGCTGGACCGTGCGGTGGACTTGTTCCACCGCTACGGCATCCAGGTGGTCATCGGGACGCCGACCGCCACGCCTCCGCGCTGGCTGACCACGGCCTGCCCGGATGTGCTGCCGGTCTTTGCAGACGGGCAGACCTTCCATCCGGGCGTGCGCGGACACCGCTGCTATAACAGCGCGTCCTTGCGGGAGTACGGCAGCCGCATCATTGACCGGCTGGCCCGGCACTACAGCGGACATCCTGCGGTCATCGGCTGGCAGACCGACAACGAGTTCAGCGTCATCGACTGCTGCTGCGGCTCCTGCACCGCTGCCTTCCGCCGCTGGGTGAAGGAGAAGTACGGCTCGCTTGAAGCGGTGAACGCAGCTTGGGGAACGGTGGTCTGGAGCGGAGAGTACAGCTCATGGGAAGAGCTGACCCTGCCGCTGGGCGGCTCGCCGTTCCAGAACCCGTCGTATCTGCTCGATGTCCAGCGGTTCCAGTGGGACAGCGTGACGGATTACCAGCGGACGCAGGTTGCGATTTTGCGGGAGCACTGCCCGGAGCATTTCATCACGCATAACTTTCACAGCTATCCGCAGCGGCTCGACCTGTACGCGGTCGGGGCGGATCTGGACGTGGCGGCGTTCGACTACTATCCGAACACCTCCCCGGCGAAGCAGGCGACAACGCCTTACAGCGGGGCGTTGTCGCTGGACCTGACGCGCGGCATCAAGCGCCGGGGGTTCTGGATCATGGAACAGCTGAGCGGGCCGCCGGGCTGCTGGATGCCGATGTGGCGCACACCGTACCCCGGGCTCCTGCGGGCCTATGCCTGGCAGGCGATTGCCCGCGGCGCGGATACGGTGGTGCATTTCCGCTGGCGCAGCGCGGCCATCGGGGCGGAGCAGTACTGGCACGGCCTGATCGACCACAGCAATGTGCCGGGCCGGCGGTTTGCCGAGTTCAGCCGGCTGTGCGCCGAGGTGAACGCGCTGGGAGAGCAGCTTGCGGGAACCAAGCTGCGCCATAAGGTGGCCATTCTGCATTCCTTCGAGCAGAAGGCTGCGCTGGATCTGCAGAAGCAGTCGGAGGGCTTCGACTACTACGAGAACATCAAGCTGATCCACCGCGCGCTGACGAAGCTGGGCATCGGCTGCGATGTCATCCGCCAGCGCGAACCGCTGGATGGATACAGTATCGTTATCGCGCCGAGCCTGTATGTGCTGGACGACGCGGCCGCCGCGCAGCTCGAAGCGTATGCGGAAGCAGGAGGCGCGCTGGTGCTGACCACCCGCAGCGGCGTGAAGGACATGAACAACGTCTGCGTCATGCAGCCGCTACCGGGACTGCTGAGCCGCTGCACCGGGGTGCGGGTGGAAGAGTACGACCCGATTGGCAGCGAAGCGCACACCATTGTAGATGCGCAGGGGACAAGCTTCGCCTGCACGCAGTGGTGCGACCTGCTGACGCCGGTCACGGCTGAGCCGCTGGCCTGGTACGGCGACGATTTCTACGCCGGTATTCCGGCGGTGACCGTGAACCGCTGTGGCCGCGGCGAGGTCTATTACCTCGGCACCCAGGCCGAGGAGAGCTACTGGGCGCAGCTGCTGGCCGGGCTCGCCGACAAATACGGCGTGTCCCACATCGCCGGCCTGCCGGAGGGCGTGCAGGCGACGGTGCGCAGCGGCGAAGCCGGCAGCTTCCTGTTCCTGCTGAACCTGAGCCGCACGCCGCAGACCGTTCCGCTGCCAGGCAGCTACCGCAGCGCACTCTACGATGGCGCGCTGCGCTCCGGGGAGGTCGCGCTGGAGGCGTACGGCGTGGAGATCCTGAAGGTGTAGGGGAGCACGGACCGGAAGCTTATCCCGGCGGGTACAGTATCGCCGGGAACCCATGCGGCCGGAAGCGTGCCGGTACGGACTACTGCGGGCGAAGATGAGATAGCCATAAGTGTATTTGGTGCAACTATTTCCGTGGAAACCGCTGGTTTTCTCGGTATAGTTGCACTTTTTACAACTAAAAAGCCGGGATGCGTCGGAAATGAAGAGGATCGCCAATTATAGTTGTACGAAGTGCAACTATCGCGGTTCTTTTCGGATTTTTTGCGGAAATAAGTGTACAAAATACAATTAGCGCAAAAATCACAGCGCCGCCGGACGGCGCCGTGCTGCATCCGCCGCGCGGGCAGCGCCAAGCACACCCGCCAGACTGCGGCGTGCTGCATCCGCCGCACTGGCAGCGCCAAGCGCAGCTGCCAGACTGCGGCGTGATGCGCCCCGCCCGCTGCGCGAGCAGCGCCTAGCGTGGCCGCCGGACGCGGCCAGCTGCACCCGCCGCGCGAGCAGCGCCTTAGCGAGCCGCCGATGGAGGCGCAGACTGCACCCGCCGCGGGAGCAGGCGCCTTGCGCAGCCCCCGGACGGCGGCCAGCTGCACCTGCCGCGCGGGCAAGCGCCAAGCGCAGCTGCCGGACGGCGGCGTGCAGCGCCTAGTGCAGCCGCCGGAACTGCTCCGGCGTGATGTTCGACAGCTTGCGGAAGGTGGCCACGAAGTGGCTGACGTCCCGGAAGCCGACGAGGCCGGAGATGGCCTTGACCGTCAAGTCGCGGCGGCTGATCAGGAGCTCCTTGCTCTTGCGGATGCGCAGGCGGACAAGATAGGCGTAAGGAGACAGGCCGAAGGTCTGCATGAACAGGCTGCCGAGATAGCGGCCGGATACGCCGAGCTGGTCAGACAGATCGTGCAGGCCGATATCGGGATATTCGAAATGGCTGTCCATCCATTTTAAGAGCGGCTGCAGCTTGTCGGCATTGCGGGAAAGGCTGGCGCTGTTCCGCGTCTGTCCGAACGTGCTTAAGGTCAGCAGAAAGCGGTAAGCGCTCGTGGAGGCGGTGAGGCTGAAGATATCTCCGGCGGCGTCATGGCTATCGAGCATTTCCCGGATCATCCGCGATAAGGGAGCTTCCTGCTCCCAGCGATACAGGCCGCTGGACTGCATGCCGAGCGTCTCCGCGATGCTCTCCGCCGCGCCGCCGCCGAAGGTGAGATAGTAGGTGCCCCATTTGCGCGCGGAGACGGCCTTATAGCGATGCGGCGTGCCGGGAAGCAGCAGCACTCCTGTGCCTTCGGGAAGGGCCAGCACGGCATTGCCGAGCTCCAGCAGGCCTTCGCCGTCAGCCGTCTGCAGCCAATGGTAAATATGATAACCGTCCGGGCGGGATACGGTTTCCTGGTCGGGGTTATAGCCCATGCTTTCCAGGGTCAGCGGCAGGGGCTGGCCGCCCTCCCGGGCAAAAATAATGCGGCGGTGATCCGGAGCGAGCATAATAATTTATTCCTCCTGGAGTTCCATATTCTTATATGATTATGGACATTATTTTATATATAAAGGGAAAATGGTTGTGTATACAATAAGAATATAATTATACAACAATAAAGGATGTGCAACAGGTGATCAACGAACAATTGCCGAAGATCTGGTACGGCGGAGATTACAATCCCGAGCAGTGGGAAGCCCCGGTATGGGCCGAGGACGAGCGGATGTTCAAGCTGGCGGGTATCGATGTCGCAACAATTAATGTATTTAACTGGGCGCTGATTCAGCCTTCGGAAGAGGTCTATGACTTCTCCCACTTGGATGCGCTAATTGACCGTTTATATAAAAATGGGACCTATGTCATTCTTGCGACCAGCACCGGCGCCCATCCGGCCTGGATGGCCCGCCGCTATCCGGAAGTGACGCGCGTGGATGAGAAGGGACGCAAACGCAAATTCGGCGGCCGCCACAACTCCAACCCGAACAGCCCGGTTTACCGCGATTTCGCCGCCAAGCTGGCGGGCAAGCTGGCCGAGCGCTACAAGGATCATCCGGCGCTGCTCTGCTGGCATATCTCCAATGAATACGGCGGACATGATTATTCGGAAGAATCCGCAGCGGCGTTCCGCGTATGGCTGAAGGAGCGTTACGGCTCGCTGGACGCACTCAACAAAGCCTGGAATACCCGGTTCTGGAGCCATACCTTCTACGACTGGGATGAGATTGTGCTGCCGAATGAGCTGAGCGAGGAGTGGGACGGCAACCGCACCAATTTCCAGGGTATCTCGCTCGATTACCGCCGCTTCATGTCCGACAGCCTGCTGGAATGCTACCTGATTGAGTATGCTGCGATCAAGGAGCACAGCACGAACATTCCAATTACTACGAATCTGATGGGCTTCTATCCGGGGCTGGATTACTTCAAATGGGCCAAGCACATGGATGTGATCTCCTGGGACAACTATCCTGCTCTGGACACGCCGGTCAGCTTTACGGCAATGACACATGACCTGATGCGCGGGCTGAAGCACGGCCAGCCGTTCATGCTGATGGAGCAGACGCCGAGCCAGCAGAACTGGATGCCGTACAACTCCGTGAAGCGGCCGGGCGTCATGCGGCTGTGGAGCTACCAGGCCGTTGCCCGCGGCGCGGACACGGTACTCTTCTTCCAGCTCCGCCGTTCCATCGGGGCCTGCGAGAAGTACCACGGCGCAGTGATTGAACATGTCGGCCATGAGCATACCCGTGTCTTCCGTGAATGCGCGGAGCTGGGCCGCGAGCTGGAGCAGCTTGGCGACACGCTGCTGGATGCGCGCAGCGCCGCCGAAATCGGCGTCCTCTACGATTGGGACAACCGCTGGGCGCTGGAGCTGTCGAGCGGACCGACGGTCGCGCTGGATTATATGAAGGAAGTGCACAAGTATTACGATGCGCTGTACCAGCAGAATATCGAAGCCGATCTCATCGGCGTCGAAGAAGACCTGACTAAATACAAAATCGTCATCGCACCGGTGCTGTATATGATCAAGCCGGGCTTTGCCGAGAAGGTGGAGGCTTTTGTACAGGCGGGCGGTACGTTTGTCACGACATTCTTCAGCGGTATTGTCAATGAGAACGATCTGGTGACCGTAGGCGGTTATCCGGGAGAGCTGCGCAAGGTGCTGGGCATCTGGGCCGAGGAGATCGATGCGCTGCTGCCGGAGATGAGCAACGAGATCGTCATGAACAAGCAGTGGGGCGAGCTGGGCGGAGCTTACAAATGCAATCTGCTCTGCGACCTGATTCACTCCGAAGGCGCCGAGGTGCTGGCCCAATACGGCTCCGACTTCTATAAAGGCATGCCGGTGCTGACAGTGAACAGCTTCGGCGAAGGCAAAGCGTATTACGTAGCGAGCAGTCCGGAGCAGGCCTTCCTGCAGGGCTTCCTGGCCAACCTGAGCGAAGAGAACGGCATCAAGCCGCTGGTGCGCGCACCGCATGGCATCGAATCCGTACAGCGCGTGAAGGACGGCATGTCCTTCCTGTTCCTGCTCAACCATCACGAAGGCGAGCTTACCGCCGAGATCGGCGCGGACGAGCGGACCGATCTGCTGACGGGTGAGACACATAGCGGTTCCGTTACAATTCCGGGACGCGGCGTAATGATTCTGTCCGGTAAGAACTAGCCGGGCCATAAACAATAAGAAGGCGGGTATTCGTGTATACGAAGCCCGCTTTTTTTGAACACAGGACTCATTCCGTAATGGAGCCAAAATCAGTAATTTTCAGATCATACGTAATCTCGATCTTTGCTTTACTGAAGGTCTCATCCCAGTGGTCTTTCACTTTCTTCCAGACAGCGGGCTGCTGAATGGCCAGTTTTTCCCCGAACCCGGCGGCATCGCACTGATATTCGGTCTGTAGCTTATCGATCAAGGCCTGCATCATATTCGCCAGCTTCGCCTTAAAGATCTGTCCCGCCTTCTCCGCAAACTCCTCTGAAGTGGAGTTATCCCCGTCGTTCCACGTTTCAATAAACCGGCCTTCAGTAGAAAGCTTCACTGAGAAGGTAATGTTGTCGCCGTCCGCCTTGGCTTTAATTTTACTCTCCATTGCCTTGATCTCATAGGTCATCGGTTCGCCGCTGCTGTCATAGGCTTTGATCGCCCCCGCTTTGCCCTGATTGTTCAGCCAGGCCAAGCATTCCGTATCTTCCTGATTGAGAAACCCGATCCAGTGTCCGGTGTCTCCTTTGACGATACCCGCCCCCGAAAATTCAATCTCGCCGTCTCCTTTAATGAGATTCTGCAGCACAAAGCTTCTTTTGGAATAGGTGAGCGCATCCAGCTTTGACAGCGAAACCGGGCTCAGCACCTTGCTCGTTCTGCTCTGGTTGCGGATCATTCCCATGATATGAAATGAAGGGATTTCATTCGGCTGGTTGGAGGTCAGGGTATCTCTGGCGGTACCTCTGCTGATATACACCATGGTACTTGGACGGATATCGTTGTCGCGCATCACAAAATCCATCAGCTGCGAGATGGTCTGGCGCTTCAGCAGCTCGGCGGAGATAATGATGACCTTGAGATGATGTCCAATGATCGGGCGGTCGCGGCGGATGGAGAATTGCCGGAAGATTTCCAGAATGGAATCACCGGCCCCTGATACATTGCTGAAAGGCTTCTGCTGGCCACCGCCGCCGCCCTTTTGACCCATGGAGCCGCTGGCCGATTTGATAGGGACGACTTGAACCGTGGCCACCACCTTATTTTGTTTGGAATAGGTTCCTCCTTTCTCCTCGAATTCTTTCTCCACCGGGGCAGGCTCCCCGACATCCAGTGCCAGGCCGGTATAGAGCGCCAGATCCTCAATTTCCTTGCTGCTCCAGCAGCCGGACATCATGAGAGCCAACAGCAGACCGAGGGCTACTATAGCGGATCGCCTAACCACTTGGCTTCACTCCTTTTTTGCGCAGCAGCCATATGCCGGAATGAAGCAACGGAATCAGGATGAACAGGGCGATCCCCATGTTTCCAATGGCATCGCCCAGGGCGAAGACATCCCCCACGCTCTTCGGGACCATAGAGGCAATGAAAATCAGCGGCACCAGAACAAAGATGACCGGTTTCAGCTTCAGATGGAGAATTTGCGAGAACCCAAGCGAAGCCTGAAAAAAGAAGCTGCAAAAATTGCAGAACATCTGCATCAGCCAGATCACCATCAGCGGGAACTCCAGCCGTTCAACGAAAAATCCTGTAATCTCAAAGCTGCGGATCAGGTCGATGGTCGGCCAGGTGCTGGTAATGGCGGAATTGATGGAAAGTCCCCCGATGACCACCACAACCGTCAGTAGATAGAGGCATAGCGGTAGCCCGATTCCGGCGAGCATGGCTTTGGCGGCCTGGCGGGGGTGCTGCATGAAAGCAACAAGAGTCATGGTTACTTCGCAGCCCGTATAGACGAGTACTGTCGGCTTGAGCCCTCTTAATACAGGAACAATGCCTTCACTTAACACCGGGCGGAGATTATCAATGTTGAACAGCCGCAGGCTGACGCCATAGGAGATAAGCAGTACTACAATGCTGATGGGAAGAATGATCTGGAAGACGCGGGCGATCGAATTGATGCCGCCGCAGACCAGATAAGTGCCTGCCCAGATGAACGGCACGATGACAGCCCAGATCGGCGTGCCTTCCAGCAGGAAGAACAAGGTGACCTCGGCTAACGAGCGGATTTCAAAGCCAGCGAGGACAACGAAGTAAATAGCGAGCAGCAGGCAGAGCAGGCCTCCGATGAACTTGCCGGAGATTCGTCCGGCGTACTGGAAGACCGTCTCTCCGGGGAACTGCTGGCTGAGCTTCACCATCAGCAGAATGACCAGCATCACGATGACCCCGCTTAGCAGGATGGAGATCCAGGAATCCGGAGTTTTTACCGCTTCGCTGACCCCCCGGGGCAGCGTCAATATGCCTGCACCCAGTACGCTGTTGTTCAGGAAGACGGCAGCCTGCGACGCCGTGATTTTATCGTCGGTTCTAGTAAACAAATTCGGGCCTCCTTCTGCAAAATATCAGACTTTTGACTTCCGCCGGTCGTTCTGCGTCTTCAGCATGGCCGGTCTCCGCTTCATCAGCGAGAGAGGCGCCCGGAAGAAGAGATCCTTCCAATCGCGTAGCCTAAAAGGTGAAACGGGCGTCAGATAAGGCACGCCGAAGCTCTTGAGCTTGGTCAAATGGCTGCACAGCAGCAGGAAGAACAGGATGGTCCCGAACATCCCGAGAACAGCAGCGAACAGCATTCCGGCAAAACGCAGGAGCCGGAGGGTAATCCCGGCGCTGTACATTGGAATGGAGAAGGAGGAAATCGCCGTGACAGCGACTACGATGACCAGAAACGGGCTGACGATGCCTGCGTTAACGGCGGCGTCGCCGATAATCAGCCCGCCGACGATGCCCATGGCCGGTCCGACGGGCTTGGGCAGCCGGATGCCGGCTTCGCGCAGAATCTCGATGGATACCTCCAGGATCAGTACTTCAATGATGGAGGGAAAAGGAACGCCCTGCCTTGCCTCGATGATCGAAATGGCCAACTCGGTCGGTATCAGTCCGGGATGAAAGGAGATGAACGAGATGTACAGCGCCGGGGCCATCAGGGCCAGGAATGCAGCGGCGAAGCGCAGCATCCGCAGCAGCGAGCCCGGCAGCCAGCGTTCATAATAGTCCTCCGGAGATTGCAGCAGCATGCTGAAGGTAACCGGAGCAATCAATGCAAAGGGCGTTCCGTCCAGCAAAATGGCGACCCGGCCTTCCAGCAATGCGCTCATTACCCGGTCAGGCCTCTCCGTATTCTGGAGCTGCTGGAACGGGCTCAGCCAGTTGTCCTCAATTAACTGCTCTATATACCCCGACTCGGTCAGAAAATCGGAATCGATGGTGGAGACACGCTTTTCCACTTCGCGCAGAAGATCGGGATTCACGATGTCCTTGATGTAGGCGATCACCACATCTTTCTGCATCGTATTGCCGAGCCGGATGCTCCGCAATTCGAGCTGGTCAGTGAAGCCCTGCCGCCGGAGCATGGAGGTGTTCTCGCTCAGCACCTCCGTGAAGCCGAGGCGCGGCCCGCGCAGCAGCGCCTCGGAGACAGGCTCGGCAACGGCACGGTTTCCGCCATCGGGATATTGGATCAGCAGCCGTCCCGGCAATCCGTCAATCAGCAGGCCAGTATGCCCGAACAGGACCGATTTGTTGAAGCCGGGCAAATCTGCGGCCTCGGTTAAATCGCTGAATGGCATCGCCGGCAGGGCGTTTAGAGGCGAAGTCAGTAACTCCGAAGTGGCCTCATACATCAGATACTCCATGATGCGCATATTCAGCAGCCGGTCATTCTGCATCCCATCTACATAGATCAGCGTTCCCTTCGTGTGCAGCTTCGTCAGCGGGAACTCTCTGAAATGAACATCGCTGTTGCCGCCGATGGCGCTTCGGATGGCCTGCAGGTCCGCTTCATAATTGCCGCTGAAGGGTGTGCCGGAAGCCGACGGGGAAGGTGACTGGGATACAGGAAGCGCCGTCTTGCCTTTACGTGCTGCATTGCGGCCGGCGGCAGCTGCCGGGAAGCGTCCGGTATTGCCCCAGGCGTTCAATTTGTTATAGAGCATATTGGCTCCGACCGGGAGCAAGAAGGCGATGCCTGCCTGAAAGAAGACGAGCCAGTCCGGAATATAAGCAATAATGGATGACAACATATGGACAGTACCTCCCCCGGGCAAAAGTTACCGGCAAGTGCAATCTCAATTTTCCACGGTGTGCTTATCTTTTGCCGAAAATGACAAATTTATCAACAAGCAGCCCTGCAAACTCAACGGAGCGTTTATTGTTAAATCCGGATAGACAATACCTTTTGACTGGCAAGACGGCTGTGGCAGGGCGCAACATGAAGGGAAAGTGAGAAGTGGAGTTTGGAACTGGGGGAGCAGCAGCGTCTGACGGGGATAGCTTTCCGTAGGGAAGCTGATACAGAAGCAGAAACACGAGAACATTAAGGTACCAACCTGCTCTTCGATGGATTGTGGTCGGTTTTTCGCCTACGATGGGCGCGTTTACCCTAACGGAAGTTCATTATGGTCAGTTTTTCGCCTACGATGGGCGCGTTTACCCTAGCGGAAGTCCATTATGGTCAGTTTTTCGCCTACAATGGGCTTGTTTGCCTTCGCGGCAGCCCAATGTGGTCGGTTTTTCGACCACAATTAGGAATGGCCGGCTGATACAGTGTTGATTGCTGCCCGGCTACGAGCAAATGGTTAAATCCATTGCTATAGCTGGCAGAACGAGCTGTTTTTCAAGCGGATCAAGCAGCACCTGGCGACCTTGAAAATCTACAATGTCTACGTGCAATGTGGCACAATGCTTGAATTTAGTCACGTCTTCCATCGCGTCAAGTTGCAATTAGAGATGCGGTCTGAAATTGCTGTAACAGGCAATAGGTTTGAAAAAACGTCTGCCCCGAGAAAGGTGGCAGACGTCTTCGTGATTCCGGTAAACGAAACGATATCCCTTAATGTGATTTGATCGATTATATACTGCCGCTATCTGCCGACTCCCCGGCTCCGTTATCGCTGCCTTGGCCTCCCCCTGGCGCTCCGTTACCGCTGCCTTGCCCAGTCCCCGGCGCACCGCCGCCAAAGCCTTGCCCGCCGCCGAAGCCACCGGTGCTGAGCGTAATGCTCTCCGCTTCGGTGGTGCCTTCTTTCAGCGTGTACTGGATGATATCATCCGCTTTGAGATCGGAGAGGCTGATCTCCGTCTCCTTGCGTTCACCATTCTCGAAGGTGACGGACAGCACCTTCGTCCCATCGGGAACGGTAATGTCGGTGGTCTCCTCCGAGAAGCTCTGCATCATGCCGCCGCGCATGCCGCCTTGGCCGCGCCCGCCCCCGGTGCCGGCCGATTGGCCGCCCTCCGGCGGCGTGCCCTGACCGTCGGCCGGCGGCGCGCCCTCCGGCGCCGTGCCCTGGCCATCTCCCGGCTGGGCGCCCTCCGGCGGCGCTCCTTGGCCGTCTCCCGGCGGTTGGCCGCCTTCACCGTTGCCCGGCGCCTGGCCTTCGCCGCCGTTCTGCCCCCGCTGCGGCATCTCGGCGGTATACACTGTGATGGTGGTGCCGCTTATGCTTTTGATTTTGCCGATATTCATGGCTTGCCGGTTCATTCCATTCTGCCCCTGTGCTCCGGAACCGCCTTGCTGGGCTGCTCCGTTCCCGGTCTGGCCGGCTTGGGCGGTGCCCTGCGAAGACGCTGTACCACTGTTTGAACTGCAGCCCGCCAGCATCAGCGCAGCGATAAGGCTCCCCGCCATCATTACAGGCATATATTTCTTCATTGGTGCGCTATCCTCCTCTGGATTCTAATGGCTTGTCACAGCCAGATACAGGAAATATACCAAGCGCTCCTGAAAGCAACCTGAAAGAAATCGGTGGTGCAGGTAAGAAATCGCAGTCACGGAGCAGGATGTTATATAATGCTGATAGAGTGAAACAACACAGGATTCTCAACAGAAAAGAGGCAGGCGCATGAAAACCTTACTGGTAACAGGCTACCGCGCCCATGAGCTCGGGATATTCGACAGCAAGCATCAGGCTATTCCCTATATCCGGAAGGCGCTGGCAGCGAGGCTTATCCCGCTGGTGGAGGACGGGCTGGAATGGGTGATTACGCCCGGCCAATACGGCGTGGATTTATGGGCTTGCGAGGTGGTGCAGGAGCTGAAACGGGAGTACCCGGGTCTGAAGCTGGGCATCATTACCGCCCATACCGGGCAAGAGGACAAGTGGAAGGAGGAGAAGCAGAACGAGTACCGGCGGATCATCGCCGGCGCGGACTACTTCGGGGCGGTCAGCAATATGCCGTACGACGGACCCTGGCAGTTCCGGGCACGGGACGAGCTGCTCTTCCGCAAGAGCGACGGCATCCTGCTGTTCTATGACGAGGAGGCCGCAGAGGGCAGTCCGAAATATATCAGGGAGCGGGCGCTGAAGCTGCACGCGGAGAGCGATTACGGATTCTATCAGATTCATGCGGAGGAGATCCAGAATATCGCCGATGAAGAGAACCGTTATGACTATACTTGAGGACAATAGGAGGAGAACTTGAGTGAGTACTGCATTTGAAGAGGATATTTGTTATGTGATCCTGCTGAGCCCGACAGAACACGACCGCAGGGATATGGACATCATCCGGGCCCATGTTGCCCACCTGCAGGAGCTGGAACGCAGCGGACAACTGGTGCTGTGCGGACCGTTCGCCGATGCTCCCGGCGGAATGGTGATTGTGCGGGCGGAGTCCCGTGCGGAAGCGGAGGAGATCGCCCGGCGTGATCCTTACGTCGTCACGGGCATCCGCAGCTATGAGCTGCGCACCTGGGGCCTGTCGCATGCAGGCAACCGGCACATGGGCATAGCTGCGGAATAACACAGGGACGGCCCGGGACTCAGAGGAAGCTGCGCAGCGAAGGCGGGCGGCGGACCTTATGGTGCTGCTCGAAGGCGTAAGCCAGGCGGATCAGCACCGGCTCTTCATAGGCTCTGGCGGCAAAAGCGATGCCGAAGGGTACGCCCTGTGAGGTATAGCCGGCTGGAACGACGATCGAAGGGTAGCCTGCCCGGGACGTAATACGGGCGCCGAAATCGGCCGGGAACAGCAGGGCATCCAGTCCATGCTCCTGCATCGTGGCGTCGATGCCCTCCTCCTTGCAGAGCCGCAGGTCGGTGAGCCGATCGCGCAAATATTGCGGCTCTGTCAGCGTTCCGGAGGTGGTGAACTGGGCGTCGATCAACGTCGTTTGCCCGTAGCGCAGCGTCTCTGTCGGATGGGCATGGTTAAAATCGATGATATCCCTCAGGCTGCGCATCTTTGCGCCGGGGCCGAGACCCGCCAGATAAGCGCCGAGCGAGGTCTTGAATTCATTGAGCACGACGGAAGAATATTTGATCTCCCGCGCCGTCCTGATATCGGCCGGGTCGATGATCGTTGCCCCCAGACGGCGCATAATCTCCAGCGTATGGTTGAACAGCGCAAGCTGCTCGTCCGTCAGCTCCTCGAAATAATAATCCCGCGGAATGCCGATGCGTGCGCCCTGCAAGCCGCCTGCATCCAGAAATTCCGTATAATCCTGATGCCGCTTCCCGGTGCCTGAACGGGTGGCGGCATCTTCGCTGTCTTCGCCTGCCATGACGTTCATCAGCAGCACAGCATCCTGCACCGTCCGGGCCATCGGGCCGGCGGTATCCTGGGTGTTCGACAGCGGGAGAATGCCGGAGCGGCTGATAAGACCCACCGTCGGCTTGAATCCGACGATCCCGCCGAGATTGCCGGGATTGAGAATTGATCCGGAGGTCTCCGTGCCTACGGACACGGTGCAGAAATTGCAGGCCACCGCGACCGCCGAGCCTGCGCTGGAACCGCCGGTGGGCGTGGAGATATTGTAGGGATTGAGCACCTGGCCGCCGCGTGAGCTGTAGCCGGAAGGCATGCCGGTGGTCATGAAGTTGGCGAATTCCGTCATGTTGGCCTTGCCCATAATGACCGCGCCCGCTTCGCGCAGCCTGGCGACCAGGAAGGCATCGTCCAGGGCATAGGAGTCGGCCAGGGCGAGCGAGCCGGCGCTGGTGTGCATTTTGTCCCCTGTGTTGATATTGTCCTTGAGCAGCACCGGAATGCCGTGCAGGGGACCGCGGGGGCCCAGCAGCGCACGCTCCGCATCCAGCGCCTCCGCAATGAACAGCGCATCGGGATTGAGCTCCAGCACGGAGTTAATCGTCAGGCCGTTTTTGTCATGCTCGGCAATGCGTTCATAGTACATGAGGATTAACTGCCTGGCCGTCAATTCGCCGGATTCCATCGCCGCCTGGATTTGTGCAATGGTGGCTTCCGTAAGTTCAAAGCCCATGAGCTTCACGCTTCTTTCCCTGTAGGTTTGGGGATTACTGGACACGCTTTCATCTAAACATAAACGGGCGGTTATGGATAGCGTACATTTTTTGAAACATGATTAGGTACGTCCGATAACAGCAGAATTGTGATTAAAAGTCTCCCTTGGCTGGTTAATAGTTCCACATACATTTCTTTACGGGCAATTTAAGAAATGTGAACATCACGAATCGGGAGGAATTTATGTTGAAGAAGAGAGGGTTAACAGTAGCACTGGGGATGACACTTGCAATGGCTTTGACGGCTTGCGGGAACAATGAGGCGGCCAATGAAAGCGCGGCAGCTACGGCGGAAAGTACGGCGGCTGCAACATCAGGCACGGAGAATACAGCCGCTGCTACAGCGGGGGCGAACAATTCAGCTGCAGCCGGACAGTCCCAGGAAGGACCGATTTCGGTAGATGAGCTCATTACAAAAGCAGCCGAAGCGAGTCAGCAGCTGCAGAGCTTTGCCATGGACATGCAGATGAATCAGGATATAACCGCAAGCACTGGTGATGACTCGCAGATGCAGGGAATTGAGATGACGGCGCAATCCGAATATACGAAGCAGCCGCTGCAGATGCATCAGGTCGCCAAGATCGACATGATGGGGCAGGGGGCTCAAGATATCGAGCAATACGTTACGGAGAGCGGTGTATACACTAAATCCGAGGGACAATGGTTCAAGATGCCGGACTCGATGATCCAGCAAATGACGGCTTCGCTGGAGCAGTCGGCCAGCCCGGAGAAGCAGCTCGAACAATTCAAGGCCATCACGGATTATACCAAGGTAACGGAGGAAGGAAATGAATATCTCCTTACCGCCGATGTCTCCGGAGCGGATGTGAAGGAGCTGGCTCGAAGCTACATGAATCAGGCTGGCGGCACAGACAATCAGATGTCGGCCATGATGGACCAAATGGATATCAAGAGCATGAATATTGTGTACGGTGTCGACAAGGAGACCTTCTTTCCGACCCGGACTGATGTCAACATAGTGATGGAGGCGGCGGCAGACGGACAAAACATCAGCATCGACATGACCATGACTGGCGTGCTTGACCGTCATAATGAGATCCAAGAGATTAAGGTACCGGATGAAGCGCTGAACGCTCAGGAAGTCGAGCTGCCGCAGACCACAACACAGTAACTGTTCTGATCGCCAAATATGCCCCAGGAGTGGAGCCTTCGCATAGATACTGAATCAGGTGCTTTGCGGGGACCCCTTTATTGGCAAGAAAAGGCCTGACCGGCCGCAATGATGCGGACCCGTCAGGCCTTCGCTATTTGTCATATAGACTGCACTCTAATCCTCGGCGTGGACAAAGCCTTCCTCGGCCAGGTACTCCTCCGCTTCCTGCAGCGTTTCAAAGGCCATATCCAGATTCAAACCGGCGTAGAGATACCACATGTCCTCTTCGCGTTTCAGCTCCAGACGATTTCCTTCCGCATCGGTCCAGAGGGTAGCCTGCGCTTTGCGTTTCTTCCGGCTTGGTGCGGGGGCGGCAGGCTCGTAGGCAGCCAGTGCAGCGATGGTCGCGTCCAGCAGCGTGCGCAGCTCGGCTTCCGGGAAGTCGCGGATATTCACAAGCCCCTTGTCGTCGACGGGATAGCCATCCAGCAGCCCTGCAAATACAAAGCCGTTGCCGTTCGGATGCAGATGGTAGGCGACGGTCTTTTTGTCGTGGCGGCTCTCTTCAAAGTGATAATTCACCCGGCCCAGTGAAACATTCTTCCGCTCCAGCTCAGGGTAGGAATCCAGTACAGCCAGTTTCTGTTCAAAAGTCAGCATATCGCGCCTCCGGTTCACGGTTGTTCGTTCAAGCACCCATTATACCACGTAGTGGAAGCATGGCACCATCTGCGGCTCAGAACGCTGACACAGCCTAGACTCCTACGGGGGCAGCAGCAGGAAGTTCTACCGCGCTCAGAGGCTTCCTTCCTCCAGCCCGTATCGTGGCCAATTCCCGCGCCTCAGACAGCCAGAGGCAGCTTCAAAATAAAGGTGCAGCCCGGCCCCGCGCTGTCGCCGGCCTCCGGGCTGCCGCCAAGCTCCAGGCTGCCGCCCATCGCCTCGGCCAGCAGGCGGCTGAATGTCAGCCCGAGCCCAAGCCCGCGCAGCGCGGTCTGCTTGTCGCTGCCGCGGAAGAAGGCTTCGAAGATCTGCTCCCGGCTGGCCGGATCAATGCCCATGCCGTTATCGGTGACGGAGATCTCGGCACTGCCGTCACCGGTATCACGGAGCCGGAGCGACAGCTGCAGCGGATGGCCCGGCGCCTTCGCCTGCAGGCTGTTGCCCAGCAGATTGACAATAATCTGCTGGATACGCAGAGGATCGCCCCGCAGCAGCAGCGGCTTCGCCGGGAAGAGCAGCTCCGGCTCGGCGATGTCGCCCTTCTGGGTCAGCTTCCACTGGTAGACAACTTCTGTGAGCAGCGGCGCAGCCTCCAGCCGGTCATGGCGGATCGCCACAATACCGGCGGTCAGCGCGTTGTAATCGAGCAGATCGGCGACCATGCGCTGCAGCCGTTCTGCTTCCAGCAGGGCGATGTCGAGGAACTCCGTCGCCTCTTCTTCTTCGACCACACCCTCGCGGACGGCGTGCACGAGTCCTTTAATCGAAGTGACCGGCGTCTTCAGCTCATGCGACACGCCGGCGAGCATCACCGCGCGGGACTGCTCGAACTGGCGCAGCTTGAAGGCCATTTCGCGGAAGGAGAGCTGCAGCTCATAGATTTCGCGCTCCTGGGCATCGGGCTTAAGCTTGATGTCATACTCCCCGTCGCTGATCTGCGCCGCTGCGGCGGCAACTTCCTGGACGGGACGGGCCAGCTTGATGGACAGCAGATAGATGGTCAGCCAGCTCAGAATAATCAGGAACACCAGCAGCGTGGAGAAGAAAATGATCTCCTCCTGCGGGATATGCTGCAATGAACGCTTCGACTGCAGCACGGCGACCTGGCCCAGCGTGTCACCGCTGTCTCCCGTAACCCTGGCCACTGCCGCCTTGAACTGCGGGCTGCGCGCATCGGTCAGGCTGTCGTTCAGCTTGTGCCGCATCTCTTCCTCGGTCAGCTGCGGCTCCGAGAACAGCAGCTCTCCGTTCTGGCCGGTAATAATGACACACATCTCCATGGATACCTTGAAGAATCGTTTGCGGTCCTCGACCAGGTTCGCAAGGCCCGGACTGATCTTCATCGTACCGTCCGCACCGATGCTGCGGTCGGCAATCTCCTGCGCCAGCAGGGCAGTGGTCTGCATGCGGTTGTTCATCGCCTCCCGCTGAATCCACCAGAAGGTGACCAAGGCAATCAGCAGCAGCCCGCTGCTGATAATAAGCAGATAGCGGATCGTCCAGTAGGAGAGAATGGAGGTTCTTTTCTTAGTTGCTTTTGTTAGTTTACCCATAGCTGATACCCCGTTCCCCGCAAGGTGCGGATTTCCCCTTCCGTGGCCGGCCAGTGCGACAAGGCCTGGCGCAGCCGCTTGATGGACAAATCGACCGCCCGGTCGCTGCCCTCATAGTCCATTTCCCATACATATTCCAGCAGCTGCTCGCGTGTACAGATCTGGTTCGGGCGCTCGGCGAGGAACAGCAGCACCGACAGATCGCGCGGGCTAAGGCTGACCTCTGCGCCATTGAGAAAGACACTGTGCGCCTCCCAGTCTACGAACAGGCTGCCGAAATGGCGCCTGCGGCCGCCGTCCGTCCACTGGGAAGGACGGCGCAGCACGGCATTGACGCGGGCCAGCACCTCCTCGGGTACAAACGGCTTGGCGATGTAATCATCGGCGCCCCCGTTCAGACCAGCCAGCCGGTCCTTGATACCGTCCCGTGCGGTTAGCATAATGACGGGGCAGCTGCTTTTGCTGCGGATCGTCTCCAGCAGCTCAAAGCCGTCCAGCCCCGGCAGCATCACATCGAGCAGCACCAGCGAGGGCGGCGAGGCATCGAAGCTCTCCAGCGCTCCCGGACCGTCGGCGGCGCGGGTGACGGCGAAGCCGGCTTTTCGCAAATATGCGCCCAGCACCCGGGCAATGGCTTCTTCATCTTCTACGATCAGAATGGTCTTCACAACTTTATAGTAAGCCTCCCCTTAGATAAGTCCGGCGGCCGTGAGGCCCTCAGGAATGCGGCAGCACAATTAATTAAAATTATGACAATTTTACCACATTGCGTTGGGCGTTGCTTTGACTTATTCCCGACATATTACGCTGCTACAATGGGAAGCAAGCCAGATACGGCACAAAACCAATAAGCTATGGAGGGATTAAGGATGAAGAAGAAAACATGGGCCTTAGCGGGCGCGGGAGTGGTGGTCGTAGGCGCCGTTGCAGCCTTTCTGCTGCTTAACAACAGCTTGGGGAACAACGTCGAGATCGAGTCCGTGATTCCGGCCCAGAGCCAAAACGCAGGCAACAACGCAGGCAACACAGAAGCAGCGGCAGCAAATGGTGCCGAAGCTGCAGGAGCGGCCGTTACCGCCGAGCAGCTGAACGGAGCCTGGAATATTGCGGAAGCATCGAAAGTATACTGGTCGGTAACGACCTCGCAGGAAACCGTCAACTTCGTCAATGAAGAAGTGTCGGGAAGCTGGAACGTGAACCTGGATGATCCTGCAGCGATGACAGGCGAAGGCGTCGTTGAAATGAGCGCACTGGACTCCGGCAATGCGCAGCGGGATGAGCATGTCAAGGATGCGGATTACCTGTCGGTGGCCGAATTCCCGCAATCCACCTTTACGGCAACCTCGTTCTCCGAACTGCCGGCGGAGTGGACAGAGGGTACAGTGGTACCGGTGCAGCTTCAGGGAATCCTTACTGTAAGAGGAGTCGAGAAGGAAGTGACCTTTGATTCCCAGGTGGTCTACAGCGGGGGACAGCTGCTGCTGTCGGGCACAACGACCGTTACGTTTGACGATTTCGGCTTGACGAATCCGCATAACGTGGTGATGGACACGGAGAATGAATTTGAAGTACGCCTGGAGCTCGCGCTGGATAAATAAGCGGGCCAGGTTATGAACGATAGAGAAGGGACCTCCATGATGGAGGTCCCTTTTTGGATGGAGGTTTCTTGCGGATTAGCCGGCAGTTCCTCCGTCCGCTGCCTTGTAGGAAGCCAGCCGCTCCTCTAGCGTTCCGGTGTGCAGCTCGAAGAGATTGTTGTCATAGTCATAAAAATACAGCGATAACCCCTCACCGCCGATCCGCGGCCGCGGCGGCTTCAGCTCCAGTCCCAGCGCATTGATGCGTTCCAGGTAAGACGGTACGTCCTCCTCTTGGATTTTGAAGGCGACATGATGGTAAGAACGGTTAAGAATTTCCGGGCTCTCCATGACCGCAATCCATTGCCCGCCGATGATAAAGAATGATTCTTTGGACAAGGAATGAAGCTGATCCCCGCTGTGGTAGACTTCCTCCGCACCGAACAGCTCCTTATAGAGCTGCGATGTACGCTCCAAATCCCGCACGACAAAGGTCAGATGGCTCACGCTCTCGATCATCTGCTCGTCCCCCCTTTGATTGTCTTGTTCATGTGATTATCAAAAGTTCAACTTATATAGCTTAGCGCTTCCTTGCTTATGTATCCAGCGATCATCGTGCATTATAATAGCAAAGAATAGTGAATGCTGGAATTCAGGGGGGCACAGGCATGATTGAAGTGGCGGCGGCAATTATCCATAATGAGGAGGGGCGGATTCTGATCGCCCGCCGGCGGCAGGGCAAGGCCCATGCCGGAGCGTGGGAGTTTCCGGGCGGCAAGCTGGAACCCGGGGAGGATGCTGCGCAGTGTCTGCGCCGGGAGCTCCGGGAAGAGATGAATATTGCCATTACGCCTGTGCGTTATTTCGGAGTAAACGAACATGATTACGGGAATGTGCAGATCCGGCTGATCGCTTGGGAGGCGGCATATACCGGAGGAGAGATCGTGCTGACTGATCACGATGAGTACCGCTGGACACTCCCGGCAGAGCTGGGGGAGTATGGGTTCACGCCGGCGGATGTACCTTTTGTGGAACGAATCAGGAACGGCGCTTAAGGGCGCGATTATACTAATGAAGGGATTGAGAGAATTGCCAACATACCCGAAGCTGGTGCGCGATGAAATTCCGGCGCTGATTGCCGCGCAAGGCCGCACCTGCACTACAAGCATTCTGGAGACGGAAGAGTACATAACGGCGCTGCGCACCAAATTATGCGAGGAAGCGGAAGAGTATCTGGCAGCGGATACCTCTGCGGAGGCACTGGAGGAATTGGCCGATCTGCTGGAGGTCATCCATGCACTTGCGGCACTTCACGGCGGTGACCCGGACAAGCTGGAGTTGATCCGTGCCCATAAGGCCGAGGAGCGCGGCGGATTCATGAAGCGGATTATGCTGCTGGGGGTAGAAGAGTAGGCTAAGGCTTGGACACTTCAAGCGCAGTTTGATAGAATCAAAAGCACGAATACAGCAATGCGGGAAAGGATGTTTGCAAATGACTCAGGATAACGCTTACAAGGTAAAATGGGGAATACTCAGCACAGGATGGATCGCCCACATGTTCGCAACGGATCTGGCCCATGCGAGCAATGGAATTGCTTACGCAGTAGGCTCGCGCAGTCAGGAAAGTGCTGATGAATTTGCCAAAAATCACGGCATTCCGGTCGCTTATGCCACTTACGAGGAACTGGTGAATGACCCGGAGGTAGATGCCATTTATATCGGAACACCGCATCCGTTCCACAAGGAGAATGCGCTGCTGGCACTGCGTGCCGGAAAGGCCGTACTGTGTGAAAAGCCGTTCACCGTCAACAGCGGTGAACTGGAAGAAGTGGTCTCTTACGCCCGCGAGCACAAGCTGTTCCTGATGGAAGCCATGTGGAGCCGTTACATTCCGGCCATCGTGAAGGTGCGGGAGTGGCTTGCCTCCGGACGAATCGGCGAGGTGCGGCTGGTGCAGGCCGATCTCGGCTTCAAGGCGGACTGGAACCCGCAAGGCCGTCTGCTTAATCCGGCACTGGGCGGAGGTAGCCTGCTCGATGTCGGCATTTATCCGATATCCTTTGCATCCATGGTGCTTGGGCCGAATCCCGAAGGTGTAGCCAGCACTGTCCATATCGGAGAGACCGGGGTGGACGAGCATTTCTCGCTGCTGCTCTCTTACGGCGGCGGCAAAGCGGCATCCCTCAGCGGCGGTGTGCGGCTGAACCTGCTGGAGGAAGCGCATGTGTTCGGCACCGAGGGCCATATCATTGTCAAAGGCACGCTCGTCAATCCGAAGTCGGCCGAGCTGTATGTCAATGGCGAGCTTGCTGAAGTGTTCGAGGACAGCCGGGAATCCGTCGGGTATTCCTTCGAAGCCGAGGAAGTGGGCCGCTGCCTGGAGGCCGGGCTGACGGAAAGCCCGGTCATGCCGCTCGATGAATCGCTGGCGATTATGCGGCTGCTGGACCAGATCCGCGGACAATGGGGACTGAAGTATCCGGGAGAAGAATAAGTCAGCTGCCCTTATTTTCATTTATAGCCCGGTTTGTCCTGCGTAACGGACACCAGCGCGCCTATTTGAGTGTACACGCTCATAAACTCGGCTAACCAGCGGAAATAGGTGCGTCTGTGTCCGTTAACCCGGCCAAACCGGGCTTTTTGTCGAAAAAAGTATATTCTGCATAGGGAACGCGGCAGTTGATTTACAGGAGGAGGAGTGGAGATGGGACTGGACAAGGAACGGTACGCAGGGTGTTTGCTGGGCCTGGCGGCGGGCGATGCGCTGGGAACTACGGCTGAATTCAAGGCGCCCGGCACGTTTGCGCCGCTTGAGGATATGACCGGCGGCGGCGTCTTCGGCCTGCAGGCCGGGCAGTGGACGGATGACACCTCGATGGCACTGTGTCTGGCGGAGAGCCTGCTGGAGCGGCAGGGCTTTGACCCGGCCGACCAAATGGCACGTTATCTCAGATGGTTCCGCCATGGTCACTTAAGCAGCACCGGTGAATGCTTCGATATCGGCAATGCCACCCGCGCGGCGCTGCTGCGCTTTGCGGCGGACGGCGAGCCCTACAGCGGCTCAGCCGATCCGCTGGCAGCCGGAAACGGCTCGATCATGCGGCTGGCACCGGTCGTCATGTATTACGCGGCCGATCCGCCGGCTGCCGTGGAATACGCCGCCCGCAGCTCCAGGACGACCCATGCGGCCGGCGAATGCCTGGCCGCCTGCCGGCTGCTGGCGGCGTACATTCTCGCCGGGCTGCACGGGTGGGGCAAGGAAGAGCTGCTTGCCCCGGACGCTTTCCGCGAATGGCTTCCGGAGGATAAGCTGACGCCGCATATCCTCAACATTCGCGATGGTTCTTACAAGGTTAAGGAGCCGCCTGAGATTCAGGGCACCGGATATGTGGTGGAATCGCTGGAAGCGGCGCTGTGGGCATTTCATCGCTCGGCAAGCTTCGCCGAAGGTGCGCTGCTGGCCGTCAATCTCGGCAACGACGCCGATACCACCGGCGCCGTGTACGGCCAGATCGCCGGCGCCTACTACGGCCGCTCCGCCATTCCCGCGCCGTGGCGGGAGAAGCTTGCCTTGGGCGGACTGATTGAGGAATACGCCGGCAGGCTGTTCACTGAACGGGCGCAGCGGTAAGCGGCGACCGGCCAGGAATGAATCGGCGGATGGGCAAGCAATTGCCACCATCAGCCTGCCTATGCTACAATTTTGTTAAATCTTGCAAATGAGGTGAACGGATGAGATACCGCATGGTTCCGAGGAATTAGGGATCGGGCTGGGGAAGACGCGTACCAGCCGCCAAGGGGGCAGTCTGCCCTTTGGACCAGATCCTTAAGACACTCGGAACGGTGCCGGATTGTCATCCTGACGAAGCCGGGACACCGGTCTGTTCAAGCCCTAAGGCTTGCGCAGGCGGATAGTGCCCGGCTTTTCTATACCCATTTGGAGATTGGAGCAGAAGTGTATGATCAAACAATGTATGGTTCAGTTCAGAGGCTGGATCTTGCTGCATATTGCGCTGGGATTTATCATCCAGGCTTTGGGCGCCCTGGAGATTGTAAAGCTACAGGAAATACTGGATACGGCCGTGGCCGGAAGCCCGCTGAAGACATTGACGGCCCTGATTGTAGTGTACGGTTTACTGCGCGGCGCTGCGGCGCTGCTGAATTATGTGGATGAGTATCCGAGCGCCCTGCTGGCGAACGGGATTCCGGAGCGGCTGAAGGTGCTGGCGCTGGCGAAGATTTCGCGTATGGACTATCAGGCCTATCAGAATATTGGCACGGGCCAGATGATCAAGGTCATCGAGAACGGGGCGGCGGCGGGCGGAGGGATGCTGAATTCTTTTGTGCTGCAGACGCTGCATGAGCTGCTGCCGACCATTCTGTTCAGCCTTATCTTCCTCGGTTTCTACGACATGCGGATTATGCTGGTGATTGCCGCCGGTTACGCCGTGGTCTTCGTGATCGCGGGCAGGCTGCTGAAGGTGCTCTACCGGATGAAGTCGTCCATTCTGGCAGAGCAGGAGGCGGTGTCCCGGTATTCGGTGCGCGGGTTTATGGAGCTGGTGGTGTTCCGGCTGAACAAGCGGTATAACCGGGAGATCGCTGCAATTGGCGCTTCGGCGCAGCATCTTGTCCGGCAAAGCGCCCGGCTGCAGATGATTCATGAGTCTTTTTTTGCCATATTCGAGGTGTTTATAACAGTGATCAAGGTGGGCGTTCTCCTCTATGGCGTGCGGAGTGTTGTGGCCGGCGGCACATCTCCCGGGGTACTGGTCGCCCTGATCATGTTCATTGATAAAGTCTATACCCCGATCGCCATCTTCAATGTGCTCTTCGTGAACTATAAGCTGAACCGGGTGGCGTATGAGCGCTTTGCGGAATTCATCCATGCGCCGGAGGACCGGAATCTGCATACCGGATTGGCGGTACAGGAGCTGCGGGGCGATATCGAGCTGAAGGATGTATCCTTCGCTTATGGCAATAACAGCATTCTGCGGGAGCTGACAGTCTCCATTGCGGGTGGGACGACGGTTTGCGCTGGTAGGCCCCAGCGGGAGCGGGAAGTCGACGGTGGCGAAGCTGCTGGCGGGTCTGCTCAAAAAAAGCGGCGGCTCCATCCTGCTGGACGGCCGCGAGCTGGACGAACTGAGCCTGGACAGCTACTATGACCATCTCTCTTATCTGTCCCAGGACAGTCCGGTCTTCGATACGACGATCCGGGGAAACATCGATTTTGATCAGCGGCTTACGGATGAGGAGCTGTATAACGTCCTGGACAAGGTATCCCTCATGAGCAAAGTTCTGGAGCTGCCGGATCGGCTAGATACTGAGGTCGGAGAGCGTGGACTGAAATTGTCCGGCGGTGAGCGGCAGCGGCTGGCCATTGCCCGCGCCATCGTGCAGCAGCGCAGCCTGATCATTCTGGATGAGCCGGTCTCGGCGCTCGACAACATTACGGAGAAGCGGATCATGGAGACCGTTCTGCATGAATTCAGGGAGAAGACCGTGCTCATTGTCGCGCACCGGCTGAATTTCATTCAGGAGGCCGATCAGATCCTGATGCTGGAGCACGGCGCTCTTGCGGGACAGGGGGACTTCGCTTCCCTGCTGCGGGGGTCCGCGCCCTTCCGAAAGCTATGGAATGACGGCAGGACTGCGGCGGCTGCTCCAGCCGAATCCGAAGGATACAACCGGACGCCGGAAAATGATACAATGATCTCCAGCTAATCACTCATGCAATGAATGCAGCCCGGCGCCAAGCCGCAGGAGGAGAATGACATGAAATCGATCACCGTGCAAAAGCTAACGGATACGTTTCATCTGGAGGTGCTTGCGGGAGCCGCCCGCATGGACCGCGAAATTACCCGCCCACGGACACACCGGCCGGGACTGGAATTTGTCGGGTACTTTGACTTTTTTCCGATGGAAAGGGTTCAGGTGCTCGGCCGCAAGGAAATTACTTACTTATTGACGCTCAGCGTAGAAGAACGCAGGCTGCATATCGGAAATATCGTGAAATACCATCCGCCTTGCTTCATTGTGACCTCGGGGCAGCAGGAGATTCCTTATCTGAAGCTGTTTTGCGATCAGGAGGGCATTCCGCTGCTGCGTACGACGGACACGACCACCGAGTTCATCGCGAAGCTCGACAGCTATCTGGTGAAGGCGCTGGCCCCCGAGCTGTCGATCCATGGGGTGTGCGTCAATGTCTCGGGCATCGGCATCCTGCTCAGAGGCAAATCCGGCATCGGCAAAAGCGAAACCGCCCACACCCTCATCCGCAGGGGCCACCGCTTCGTGGCGGACGATATTGTGGTGCTGAAGAAGCTGGGGCCGGCGACGCTGCTCGGATCGCACAATGAAACAACCCGTGAATTCCTGGCGCTGCGCAGTGTCGGGCTGATTAATGTGGTGCGCCAGTACGGGCGCCGGGCTTTTCAGGATGAGACGCGGATTGTGCTCGACATTGAGCTCGCACCATGGCGGGAGAACGCGCTGAACAATGAGCTGGAGGTCGTGCCGCAGTTCACGGAATATCTCGGCGTGCAGATTCCGCATCTGGAGATCCAGCTGCAGCCGGGACGCGATGTCGCCGGACTGATTGAAGCAGCGGCCAACAACTGGTATCTGAAGCAGCTTGGCTACAGTGCCGTGGAAGAGTTCATGCAGCGGATCGAGAACGGGATGCAGAGCTAAAGGCGCGGTCCTCATATGACGAAAGAAGCGGCGCTGGCCGCTTCTTTGTTCTTTTTAAGAGAATGAGAGGGCAGATATTTAGCAGCTTAAGGAATAGATCGCTTAAATCGCGGTTATATACTTATTACAAGTAACTATACTTCCCCCACGGATATCCATTTCGGTAATATGCCGGACGGCACTCTTCCCGATTTCATTCTAAATAAGAGACCCTAACCTGAACGATACTCTGTATGACGCTTTGCAGCCCGCATCGGCGTCTGCTTGCATGTCTGTAAACAAGCCTTGCTACTATCCTGCCTCGAAGCCCGTTCGCCGGTTTCAGCAGTGCCGCAAACGCTATGGAGGTGTTACCGTGATTGAACCCGAAGAGCATGCCCTTCAGGAACGTTCCGCTGCTCCTGAAGCTTCTGAAGAGGCATCTTCCTGTCCGGTGAGCTGGACGGATCTGCCGGAAATTAATGAAGGTCAAACCCTATTCTCTGTCTTGTGCTTTACCTTGGATGCGTTCCCGGAGAATTCTCGCGCCGGAGGGGAACAAACAAAGGATGTGTTAATGCATATGGCGGCCGGCCGGGTCGATGCAATGCTGAACAACACGGGGTGTTTCTATAAAGCCGAAGGCGGACGGATTATTGTCTTGAGCCGGGAGACGGCTCCCCGGGTAATTCACAGCATCGCGAGTGTGATATGCGCTGCGCTTGCCCGGGAATATGTTTACGCGAGTGCGATATATAACCTGAAGGTCCGCGCGGGAGCGGCCGTTGCCGCAGCGCCGGGAACCCCGTGGAGAACGGTTCTGGTCCAGGCGGAGCAGGCAATGAACGAGATTCCCCACGGGAGCAAAGAGTGTATTCGTCTTTATCGCGGGGACAGCGGCGGCCTGGAGGAGGAGCAGCCTTTGCGCAAGGCGGATTTACAGCGGGCGCTTGATCATAATGAATTCGTGCTCTATTATCAGCCGCGCATCGACCTGGGAAGCGGTGAGCTGAAGGGAATGGAAGCTTTGCTGCGCTGGGACCATCCCCGTTTAGGCCGGATTATGCCCGGCCGGTTCATTCCCCTTGCCGAAGACAGCGGGATGATCGGCCATCTGGGCCGGTGGGTGCTCGGAGAAGCCTGCCGCCAGGCCCGGGTCTGGAGCTGCAAATTGCTGAAGCCATTCCGGATGTCCGTCAATGTATCTGCCCACCAGCTGCAGCCGGAACTGGTGGAGGAGGTGTCAGCGGCGCTGCGGCAGCATAAGCTGGACGGGAGCTTCCTGGAGCTGGAGATTACAGAGAGCGCCATGGTGCGCAATATGAAGGAAGCGGTGCCGCTGCTGAATGCCGTCAAAGACTACGGAGTAAGCATCTCCATCGACGATTTCGGCAGAGGTTATACTTCGGTTCACTATTTAGAGTCCCTTCCGGCAGATTGCCTGAAGATCGACCGCAGCTTTCTGAACCGCAGCCTGAAGCAGCAGAAGAAGATTATCTCGGCGATCATTGCTCTGGGCAGAAGGTTCGGCCTGGAGATTGTGGGAGAGGGCGTTGAGACGCCGGAACAGCTGAAGGTGCTGCGGGAGCTGAACTGTGATACGGGCCAGGGATTCCTGTTCTCCAAGCCGATAGACAGTGAGGCCTTTGAGCTGGAATATTTGTCTTTCACTTAGGCTTAAGGCGATCCGCGAATTGTCTATGAAAACGCATCTAATTTTACGGGTATCCGGCGCGGACAATCTGTCATAAAATACGCCTGAGGGAAATGACGAAGGAGGTTCTACATGTCTACTATTAATTATCCGTTCCAGAATACGCAGCTTCCGCTTGAGGAAAGAGTAAGCGACCTGGTATCCCGGTTCACCCTGGAAGAGAAGGTTCAGCTCATGGTGCAATATCAAGCCGCCGTAGAACGGCTTGGCGTTAAGGCATATAAACATGGTACAGAAGCGGCGCATGGCATGGCCTGGCTGGGCGAAGCCACCGGTTATCCGCAGCCGATCGGTCTCGGATGCACCTGGGATACGGAGCTGATGCAGCGGATCGGCAGCGCGATTGGCGATGAAGCGAGGGGTTTCTTCAAGCGCAATCCGGAGATTAACGGGCTGACGCTCTGGGCGCCGACCGTCGATATGGAGCGCGATCCGCGCTGGGGCCGGACGGAAGAGGCCTACGGTGAAGATCCTGTGCTGACCGGCAAGCTGGCCTCCGCACTGGTACAGGGGATTCAGGGCGATCATCCCAAGTATTTGAAAGCGGTTGCCACGCTGAAGCATTTTATTGCCAATAATAATGAAGTCGGCCGCGGCGACACCTCGGTCAGCATTGATCCGCGCAATATGCGCGAATATTATTTGAAAGCGTTTGAAATTCCGTTCAAGGAAGGCGGCGCCCAGTCGATGATGACGGCGTACAACGCCATCAATGGCGTACCTGCTAACCTGAACCCGGATGTGAACGGCATCGTCAAGGAAGAGTGGGGCATGGACGGCTTCGTGGTCAGCGATGCGTTCGACGTCTCCGGCACGGTGCGCGACCACGGCTATCTGGAGACGCATAAGGAAGCCGTAGCCCGTTCGATCCGCGAAGGCGGTATTGACAGCCTTACGGATGACGATGCACTCATGAAGCAGTCGCTGCGCGAAGCGCTGGAGGAAGGCCTGCTTGCAGAGAGCGACCTGGACGCCGCGCTGCGCAATACCTTCCGTGTCCGCTTCCGGCTCGGCGAGTTCGATCCGGAAGAGGAGAATCCGTACGCAGCCATCGACGAATCGGCCATTCTGCATCCGGAGCATGCCAAGCTGTCGCGCGAAGCGGCCGGCAAGGCGGTCGTGCTGTTGAAGAACGAAGGCGGCATTCTGCCGCTTGCGGCCGACAAGCTGAAGAAGGTGGCCGTCATCGGACCGCTCGGCGGAACGGTGTACCGCGACTGGTACAGCGGTTCGCTGCCTTATGCCGTAACGCCGCTGCGGGGCATTCAGGAGAAGCTGGAGGCTTATGGCGGTAAGACGGCATTCGCCGGCGGCACGGACCGGGTCAAGCTGAAGGCCAAGCACAGCGGCCGCTACGTACAGGTGCAGGAAGGCGAGCAGGCGGCTCTGGCTGCAAGCGGCGAGAATGCCGGGCAGGCGGCCGTATTCGAGCTGACCGACTGGGGCTGGGACAGCCACACCGTCATTGCCGAAGACAACGGCCGTTATCTGACGACGGATGACCGGATTGTGAAGGCTTCGGCCGACCAGATCTGGGAATGGTTCACGAAGGAGGTGTTCCTGGTCCGTCCTTCGTCCGAAGGTCAGGATGGCGTAGGACAAGGCGTAACCTTCTCTACGTGGAACGATACGCCGGTAACGGTGAAGCGTGAGACCGGTGAGCTGCTGGTCGGCACCGGCAGCGCAGAAGAAACCGCCAATGAGATCAATGTGGCGGGTGCGGCTTCGGTGGCTGGCGGCGAAGACGAGCGTGTCAGCGCCGACGTGTTCGAAGTGGAGACCGTAACGGACAAATTCCAGGCCGCCAAAGAGATTGCAGGCGATGCCGACCTGGCGGTTGTCTTCGTCGGCAACCATCCGCTGATCAACGGCAAGGAGACCATCGACCGTCCGGACATTACATTGCCGGCGTCGCAGGAGCAGCTTATCAAGGAAGTGATGTCCGTCAATCCGAACACCGTGGTTGTCGTAGTGGGCAGCTACCCTTATGCGCTGAACTGGGTGAACGAGCATGTGCCGGCAGTTCTTTATACCACGCATGCCGGACAGGAGATCGGCAACGCCGTAGCCGACGTGCTGTTCGGCGACGTTAATCCGGCCGGACGCCTGAACATGACCTGGTATTCCTCGGTCGATCAGCTGCCGGAATTTATGGATTACGATGTAATCAAGCGCGGCAGAACCTATCAGTATTTCACCGGAGAGCCGCTGTATCCGTTCGGACACGGCCTGTCCTACAGCACGTTCCGCTATGACGGACTGGTGCTTGACCGGGAGCAGGCGGTTGCGGGACATGACGGAGAAGTCAGCATTACAGCCACCGTTACGAATACCGGTGACCGCGCGGGCGAAGAAGTCGTGCAGCTGTACGGCCATGCGGAGCACTCACGTGTGAAGCGTCCGCTGAAGCAATTGCTCGCTTTCCGGCGGATACTGCTCCAGCCGGGGGAAACGGCGGAGGTCAGCTTCACGCTGCCGTTGTCCGAGCTGGCGATCTGGGATGTGACCCGCGAGCGCTTCTGCATCGAGACGGGCAGCTACAGCTTCCTGGCCGGTGCTTCCTCCGCAAGTCTGCCGGTGAGCGCAACGCTTGCGGTTCAGGGTGAGGTCATCCCGCCGCGCGATCTGCGGCAGCCGGTGAAGGCGGTCAACTACGACGATTACGAGGGCATCCTGATCGGCGAATGCCGGGAAGGCGGCAGTGCGGCGGAAGTGGCCGGTGCCGGTGCCGGGGCTTCCGGCTGGATCGCGTTTGCAGACGCCGAGTTCGGCGAAGGCGTGAGCAGCGTCAAGCTGCGCGCAGCGGCTCCGGAGGCGGCTGTCGCTGAGATCCGGCTGCAGAGTCCGGAAGGACCGCTGGCCGGCACGGTGTCGCTGGCGGGCGAAGGCGCGCAGGAATGGCGCGACTATACCGCCGGTCTGAGCGGCGTAAGCGGCCGCCAGGACGTGTACATTGTGCTGAACGGCAAGGCCGCGCTGAGCACGGTTCAGTTTATGTAAGTGGAAGAGGTGCAGCCCGTTCTATGGGCTGGCGGATCATGGGGCCGACCCGGAGTCATCGAGACTCCGGGTCGGCTTCTTTTTACGGATGAGCGATGGTTAATCCGCATCTAGGAGCGAGAGGTAATGGACGGCACTAGAGCAGCCATTATTCAGAGATAATTGCATTTTGTACATCTAGATTTGTGGAAAACAGCCGTCTGAACGGGATAGTTGCACTTTGTACACTTATAATTCCCGATAACCGCCGAAATTGAGGTAACCTCTGGTTTTAGTTGTACGAAGTGCAGTTATATTGGTTATATTGGTCTACTAGGACGGAATAAGTGTACGAAATACAATTATTCTAGCTTTGATCCATTCAATGATCCATTCAATAATCTGGGCCACGAATCAACAGCCAGGAGCTGCGAACACCTGATCATTGCTTTTTAGTGGGTGCCATTTGTCTCTGCCTGCCCCTTTGACTTTAATTTGATATCAAACTATAATGGCCGTATGGAGACGAGAGATGTTATATCACTAATTTCAAAAATAAGAGAAAAGGTCAACCGGTTCATCGTCGCCGAGCTGGCGGAGAATGGGCTGGAGGGGATCGGCACCTCGCACGGGGACATTATCTATGCGCTGCTGCGGACGCCGCGTCTGACCATGGCTGAAATTTCCCAGCGTATCCACAAGGATAAGTCTACCGTCACCGCGCTTGTCGACAAATTGGTCCGGCTGGGCTATGTGGTCAAGGAGAGGGATCAGGTGGATGCCCGGGTGGTTTATGTAGCGTTGACCGGCAAAGGGCGCGAATTGGAGTCCTTATTTGAAGCTGTCTCGCAGGACATGCTGAATGTGTTCTACCGCAATGTTTCGGAGCAGGAGCAGCAGGAGTTGCTGCGTATTTTAGAAAAGATTCACAGGAATTTCTAATTTTTTTGCCTATTAGTTTGATATCAAACTAAATACACGGCAAACAGGAGGATACAAAGATGATTGATTATACGAAAGCATTGCCGGCACATAAAGAGAAGTATCTGGGTGACTATGATTTGTTTCTGGAAGTTTATGAGGGGAAGCGGGAGGGGGACCAGAGCCAGGGCCGGACTCAGAGCCAGGGCCAGAGTCAGAGTCAGACCTATCCGGTTACAGCAAGCCCGCCGGGCAGACCCCCGCTGTTATTCATCCACGGTGCCTATACGGGAAGCTGGATGTGGAGCAAGTTCATTCCGCATTTCTGCCAAGCCGGCTGGACCTGTTATGTGATGAACCTGCGCAGCCATTACAAGAGCAGACAGCTGGACCTGACCCGGGTTACCTTCGGGGATTACCTGGAGGATATCCGCGAGGTATTGGCGGAATGCGGTACTCCGCCGGTGCTGATCGGGTTCAGCATGGGCGGAATCCTCAGCCAGAAGCTGGCCGAGACCGAGGAGCTTGCCGGCATGGTCCTGATCGATTCCAGCATCAGCAGGGAAGTGCATGAAGCGGTACCCTACCGGCAACTGGAGCGGTTCGTACCCGGCATCATTATGCCTGCTCCGGCCCGTGCGGAGCTTTCCAGCATCGACGAATCTCCTGATGATATTGCCTTTCAGCGCAAATATCTGGGCATGGAGTCGGCATTGACCTATAGCGCTTTTTCATTCGCGGCGTATTCGGAGGGGGTATCGATCGACAGTGCAGCCATCACCTGTCCGGGCCTGGTGATTCAGGCGGTCCAGTCCGATGAGGACGACCGGCGTGGGCGGGTGATGGCGCAGCAGCTCCATGCCGATTACACAGCATTATGGAATACTACACATACCGGAGTGCTGGTGGGTCAGCGCTATAAGGAGACCGTGGATACCGTCTTGGAATGGTTAGGCCGCTTCCATGCCGGCTAAGCCGTCCATGTCTTCGACCACAGCTCCCGCTGGCAGACGGTCTTAAAGCCGAGCTTGGGATAGAAGTCCACTACGCCGCCGGTGCAGTAGGTCGCCCCTTCACGGGCAGTCCGCTTCATCAGCTCGGCGATGGCGATGGTTGCCAGACCCAGACCGCGGTGCTGCGGATCTGTGCACAAAGGCTCCAGGTAGGCATAATCGTTGACGCCGTCCATCCACATTCCGGCGTAACAGGCATACTCTCCATCCGGGGCTTTAATCACAACCGTAAGATCTTTGCGGAAATGCGGTCCGCTCTGCATCAGCCGTCTGGAGTCCAGATCATCGTCCGGCTCGTCGCCGTGATTGAAGCCCCGCCAGAGGACAGTGTTGATTTTGTGGATATCGTTCTCCTCTTCCAGCGTATGCAGGCTGTAACCTTCAGGCAGAGTGCGGTCCGGGAACCCGGCGTCGTAGTCATATGCACGGATCGGCTCGCTGTAGACTTGTTGATATCCCCTTTGGAGCAGTTGTTCTCTGAGCCCGTCTTCATAGTCATGGACCCGGACTTCAAGGCTGCGCTGACTGGCATCCTGCTTGCAGAGTTCCTGCTCGGCGTAGTCCAGCATTTCCGGCTTCAGAAAACCATAGCCCATTTTGGTGATAAAGTAGCATTCGCCCACATTCATTTCAAAGCAGGCAACGCCGACGATCTCACCGTCCTCTTCCCAGATTCCGTTCCTGTGCGCAAGCGGGTAACTGAACCAGGGATGGGTATGCGCGTACTCCCAGAAGGGCTGCGGGATATTGCCGCTGAGCTGATATTTAGTGAAATTATGGCGGAGCAGCTGGTTGACGGGTTCAAAATCGGCCAGCAGCCGGTACCGCCGGCAAGTGATGGTCATTGTTCATTCCTCCAGTCATTATGGAACGAATCGATCCTGCAGAACATGCTACCAGCAATTTTGCCCGCAGGATAGGCAGAGAACGGGTTAACGAAATTGGGGCATGGGAGTGATGCGGATATCATTGACAAAAAATGCAAGACGGCATATAGTGTTGTTAATTTATTTCAGTCAAATGCGCTGAAGAGGATCAGTAGATACGGGATTATACCAATCAGAGAACTGCCGGCCGGTGCGAGGCAGCGGGTATCCGTATTGAAGTGTCGCCTCCGAGCAGACCTGCCGAAATTGCAGTAGGGAGGTCCGGGATTCCGCCGTTACAAGGAAGCATCGTTGCTGGACGATGGCAGAGCGGGCATGCGAACAAGCATGCCAATCAGGGTGGTAACGCGGAGCAGCTCCGTCCCTTTAGGGATGGGGCTTTTTTGCGTGCTGCCAACTACATAACAACACTTTTAGAGGAGGAATTGACATGTTTCAGCCGTTTAACGAATCAGACCCGATCCTGTGCGCAGAAAGCTTTCTGAAAGACGAGGTGGCGAACAATCTGATCCATCAAATCAGTCGGGGAGCGGAATCCGTATGCCTGAAAAGCACCGCCGACGACATGATTTACGCCCAGTCGCCGGGCCACAGGGCATGGTTATGGTGTTCGAGGGAAGTTTCTGCAACCCGCAGAGAGGAACTGCTGAAGGAGCTCGTGCTTGAACTGAGCGGGAACGCACTGCCGGGTGTGGTCGGGGAGCCGGAGGTAACGGCAGCATTCGCCGAAATCTACGTTAGGGCTCAAGACGTGCAGGTTATCCAAGGGATGGCGATGACCGCCTATCATTGTCCGGTGCTGGAGCAGCCGCGAGCGGTCGTAGGAATGCTGCGGCAAGCCGTCCCGGAAGACGCTGCTGTAGTGGCGGAATATCTCGCCGGGTTTATGGCGGATGCCTTCGGCAGCCCAGTCGAACCGGCCAGTCAGCTCGCATCGGCCGAAGCCCGCATAGGCAGAGGGGACTTGTATCTGTGGATCAGTGAGGGGCAGCCGGTATGCATGGCCAGCGTTTCCATCCGCACCCCGCGCCACGCCCGGATCGGCATGGTCTATACCCCGCAGCCGCTGCGTAAGAACGGATATGCCAGCGCGCTGGTGGCGGGAGTATGCTCACTTCTGCTGGCCGAAGGGCGGGTGCCGGTTCTGTACGCCGATGTCGTGAACCCGGACTCCAACAAGGTATACCGGAGCCTCGGCTTTAAGGAATGCGGAACCGTTATTGAGTTTGACTTTGGCACGGTACTGCCCGGGTAAGCGTCAGTACAAGCAACCTCCGCTCCCGGCAGCTGGCAGTGTCTGCGGGCTATTGGCCCGCATGGACACAGCTGTATGCCCGGAATCAGCCTTGAGCTGCGGCAAGCAGCTCTTCCCGCGCGCCAAGCATCCAGGGATGAAGCAGCTTTAAGGAGGTACGCTGCTCCCGGATCGTGTCGAGATAAATCAGCACGCCCTGGTCCAGCTGTCCCTCGTTCACCTGCCGCCTGATATCGGCCGAACGGGGATTATACGCAAGATCGAAGGAGAGCTTGTCGCGATGAAGAGGATTTTGGCGGTAAGCGAGGCCTTGGGCTTCAGAGTGGTGTGGCATTCAATGGCGTCCAGAATGAGCTCCTCTGAAATGCCGAATATCTGCTCTGCCATTGCCCGCGACAGCTTCTGATGCACAATGCGCGAATATTGGTATTCGTCTGTGAGAATGTGTAGGCCAAGCGCTTGACTCGCCACTGATTTTACAATGATTCTTTGAATTGGAATGTAATCTTTCTTTATGGCAGACTCCGGTAAAGTAAATGGTTAAAATTTTCATCAACTAATGATAGTAACCGCTTACATTACGTTGTAGAATAGATGCACAGCGGTCCTATCCGCGACTTTCCTAGCAAGGGAGCAGGCCCATGAAGAGGTCTTTTTTCGGCAAAAAATATATTCCGTTCACCTACAAGACCATGATCCCGTATCTCGTGCTGGTGCTGCTGACGGATATGATTATCGGCTACATTGCCTACACGATGCTGATCCAGTCGAGAACGGAAATGGCGGAGACGAATATCCGTACGGCACTTAAGCAGACCCGGAGCAATATCGAATATCAGACGGATGAAATTACACGGATGGCCAATTCGCTGTTTCTGAACCTCACCTTTCAGAGTGCGCTGCAGTTCCGGGGCGAACCGCTGCAGAACATGCTGAAGATGCGGGATGACATCGTTCCCTATATGAAGGCACCGCTTCAGCTGTACGGTAACAGCCTGCGGCTGGCGCTCTATACCGTCAATGATTCCATGTATGACATTACAGGCGACGAAATGTGGACGCCTATCGGCCGGAGCGATTATTATGTGCTGTCTTACCGGGATATTGAGCATGCGGACTGGTTCCAGGCAATGATCGCGGAAGGACAAGACAGCTTCTGGCTGCAGGCCGACACCGATGCCGGTCTGGGCAATATCTCGTACGTGCGCAAGCTGGTCGCCTCGAACGCAGCCCCGGCCATTATCGGCTATGTCCGGGTTACCGCACGGATTGACGAGTTGTTCGGCAATTTCGATGCGTTCCCCATCGGGCAGGGAATGAATCTGCGGCTGATTGATACGGCAGCTGGTACGAGTATCTATGGGAAAGGGCAGGTCAATCCGGCCGCCGGGAAGAATGATTATCTGGTCATCAGCGAAGAGCTGTCCTTGCCGGGCTACGCCATTGAAGCACGGGTGCCCCACGCTTATCTGTACAAGGATGCGAGCCGGATGCAGCGGGCAATTACTGCCGTATGCTCCATCAGCTTCCTGATCATGGCGCTGATTGGCTTTCTGGTGGCCCGGCTCTCCGGCAAAAAAATCAAGCGGATCGTCACCCTGGTCCGTTCGTTTCAGGAAGGGAATTTCTACAAGCGGATCGGGTTCGGGGGCAACGATGAGTTTGGTTATATTGCTGGTGCGTTCAACCAGATGGCGACAAGCATTCAGGAGCTGATCCGCAACGTCTATGTGCAGGGCATCCAGAAGAAGCAGGCGGAGCTGGATGTGCTGCAGGCCCAGATCAGCCCGCATTTTCTGTACAATACATTATCGACCATCGTCAGCCTGGCCAATCTGGGCGAGGTGGAGAAGGTGACGAGGATGGTGCAGGGCTTGTCGAAGTTCTACCGGCTTACCCTGAATGAAGGAAGGGTGTATATCACGCTGGAGCAGGAGCTGGAGCAGGTCAGGATGTATCTGGAAATCCAGCGGGTCAAGTATGCGGACACCTTTGAGGTCTATCTGGATGTCGATCCGGATATCCTGCAGGTTCCCATGCTGAAGCTGATCCTGCAGCCGTTTGTCGAGAATATATTCAAGCATGCCTGGTTCGGCGAGACGATTGCCATCCGCATTACCGGCAGGCGTGCCGGGGACAGGATCGAGCTGAAGGTGATCGACAACGGGATCGGGATGCGGCCGGAGAACCTGGAGCAGATGCGGTCAAATCCCGCCCACTCGGGCAGCTACGGGCTGAAGAATGTGGAGGAGCGCATCAAGCTGCGTTACGGCAATGAATTCGGCATCGACATCGGCAGCATATACGGGGCGGGTACGACGGTCCGGATTATTCTGCCGGTGGACAATGAAGAGATCCGCGAAAGCTTAGGAGAGCAGGTGTAACCATGGCACTAGAAATTAACGTCCTGCTGGTGGACGATGAAGCGGTCGAGCTGGAATGGCTGAGACGCCGCGTGGCGGGCAGCGGACAGCTGCCGCTGCACAGCGTCCTGACGGCCGCAAGCGGCTTCGCGGCACTGAAGCTGATGGAGCAGCACCGGATCGACATTATTCTGTCCGATATCCGCATGCCGATTATGTCCGGAGTGGAATTTGCCCGCAAAGCGAAGGAGCTGAATCCGGAGGTCCATATTGTGTTCATCAGCGGCCATCAGGATTTCCAGTATGCCAAGGCAGCCATTCAATTGAATGCCTGCGGCTACCTGCTGAAGCCCGTGGATGACGGGGAGCTTTACACTACGCTGGAAGAGCTGTGCGCCCGGATTGAAGAGGACCGGCGGCGGAATATTTCGCTGTCGGAGACGCTGTCGCTGGTGCATCAGGAGCTGCTGCTGCGCTGGTTCAGTGAGGCGGCTCCGGGTGAGGCCGAAGCCCATATCCGCAGCTTTCTTGCGCCTTATCTGCAGGAAGGGACCGCGGCGGCGATTCTCGAAATCGACGATATGGCCCGCAACATCCAGGGCTGGAGCGAAGACCGGCGGCGCGAGTGGACTGCCGAGGCCGGACGGTATATCCGACAGTTCGCCGAGGAGCATAATCTGGGCCTGGTCATTCCCACCTACGATCATCATTATGTCCTGTTGGCGGCGCGGCCGGAGCCTTATTTCATTGCTTTGCTGGAGGAGCTGATCCGCTCATTCCATCAGAGCCTGGGCTGCACCGTTACCATTGGCAGGGGGATGTATACGACCGGACTGAACGGGCTGCATGACTCCTACCGGCAGGCCCAGGCGGCGCTCAGCATCAAATGGATTGTCGGCAAGAATCGGCTGATCGACGATGCCTCGCAGTGGCAGCCGAAGGAGATCATCGCTCCCGATCTGGAGCAGGTTGTGGATGAGATGCTGAAGGCCATGCTCGATTATGATCTGACGGCCATCGACGACAGTCTGCGGAAGCTCTTTGCCGGAGACGGTCCGCTGACCGGCAAGGATGATATATACGGCCTGATTATCCGCCTCACCTCCAAGCTGCATACCGACCTGCGGCAAATGAACGAGCCTCTGCACGAAATCTGGAACTGGGACTCCTATCATCCGATGGTGCTGCTGCAGTTCGAGACGGTACAGGATATCCTGTCCTGGCTGCGGCGGCGATTCTTCGAGCTGTCGGAGCTGCTCTATCTGAAGCGGCAGCGGCAGAAGCGGAAGCTGATCGACGATATTGCGGCGTATGTGCAGGAACGGCTGGACCAGAAAATTACCCTGAACGAGGTGGCTGCCCACTTCCAGTTCACCCCCAACTATCTGGGGCATCTGTTCAAATCGGAGACGAACCAGCTGTTCAGCGATTTCCTGGGCGAGCAGCGGATGAAGCGGGTCTGTGAGCTGCTGGAAGACCCGACGCGCAAAATCTATGAAATCGCCGAGCAGGCCGGCTACAAGAATATTATCTATTTCAACCGGCAGTTCAAGCAGCATATGGGGATGTCGCCGGGCGAATACCGGAAGCGCAATAGAATCTAAGCGTCGGCTGGAAAAATGCTCCTGTTCCACATGGAACGGGAGCTTTATTTTTTATAGGGCATCGTAAAATGCTAAATCAGCAGCAGGCATAAATCGTTGAATTAGTATAAAGTTTCGTTGTTCCGCTGAATTATGTAACCGCATACAACCTTCTATAATGAGGGCTATAGAGCAGAGAGAGGGGAGTATACATGAAGCGGCATACCTTTTGGAACGATTTGAGGAATTACCGGGTTCTCCTGCTGATGCTGGCGCCGGCGGTATTGTTCTACATTCTGTTCGCCTATGTGCCCATGGCCGGCATCGTCATTGCCTTCAAGCGTTACGACTACGCGGGCGGTATCTTCGGCAGTGCGTGGAACGGGCTGGACAACTTTCGTTTCTTCTTCGAATCCGGCGATGCCTGGCGGGTGACGCGCAATACGGCGCTGTATAACATTGCTTTTATCGTGGTGAACAATGCGCTGCAGATCTTCGCGGCGATTATGCTGTTCGAGGTCGGAGGCAAATGGTTCCGCAAAATCACACAGTCGGCGCTGTTCCTGCCTTATTTTATCTCCTGGGTTGTCGTTGGCGCCATCGCCTATAACCTGCTCAACTATGATATCGGTACGGTAAATGCGGTGCTTAGAGGCCTCGGGCTTGAAGCGATAGATATTTACAACACGCCTGCTTACTGGCCGTACATCCTCGTGCTTGTCTCCGCCTGGAAGGGGCTTGGCTACGGAACGGTGATGTATCTGGCGGCGATTACGAGCATCGATACCGAAATGTATGAGGCGGCGGAGATCGACGGGGCGAATATATTCCAGCGGATCCGCAAGGTGACGATCCCGAATCTGTATCCGACGATCATCATTCTGGTGCTGCTGGCGGTGGGGAATATTTTCCGCGGGGACTTCGGGATGTTCTACAACATGATCGGCAACAACGGGCTGCTGTTCTCGGCAACGGATGTCATCGACACCTTCGTATTCCGGTCACTGATCACTTCGAACGATATCGGCATGTCGGCGGCGGCGGGGGTCTTCCAGTCCGTACTCGGGTTCGCCACCATTATGACCGTCAATTATGCCGTCCGCAAATACGACAAAGACCGCGCCTTGTTCTAAAGGCAGAAGGGGGTAATGTGAATGAAGCATCTGGACCGGAAAATATTTAATATCATCGGCTATGTATGCCTGATCGTGCTTGCCATCCTGTGCCTGCTGCCGTTTATCCTGGTCGTCTCGTCATCGCTCACTGATGAGAACAAAATCATCACAGACGGCTACCAGTTTATCCCTACGGTCTTCTCGGCAGAGGCTTACAGCATTCTGTTCAAGTATCCGCAGCAGATGATTCAGGCCTATATCGTAACGATAGGTGTGACAACTGCAGGCACCGCCCTCGGGCTGTTCCTGACCTCAATGACCGCCTATGCGCTTTCCCGCAAGGATTTCAAGTGGCGCAACCAGTTCTCGTTCTTCTTCTTCTTCACCACCCTGTTTAGCGGCGGCCTGGTGCCGTGGTACCTGCTGATGGTCAACTACCTGCACATGAAGGATACCGTGCTGGCGCTGATTATCCCACTGGTGCTGAATGTGTTCTACATCATCGTGATGAAGTCGTTTATGAGCGGTATCCCGGAGGCGATTGTAGAATCGGCGAAGATCGACGGGGCAGGAGACTTCCGTATTTATGCCCGGCTGGTTCTGCCGCTGTCCAAGCCCGCGCTGGCCACTATCGGCCTGTTCCTGGCCCTGGCCTACTGGAATGACTGGTACAATGCCCTCTTGTTCATCTCTAATGAAGATCTGATGCCGCTGCAGTACTATCTCTACAAAATGCTCGGCAACATGGACGGCATGCGCAAGGCGATGATGGGCGCGGGCGCGGTTGTTACGACGTCCATCCCGACCGAGAGCCTCAAGATGGCGATGACAGTAGTCGCTACCGGCCCGATTCTGCTGGCTTATCCGTTCGTGCAGCGGTATTTTGTCCAAGGCTTGACGATTGGTGCCGTGAAGGGATGAATAGGGTGCGGTAATGGATGAACCCGGGGTTACCCGGTTTATCAATATATGAATTACAAATAAGGGGGAAGGCATGATATGCGGAAAAATAACCGATGGATGATGCTGGCGCTTATTCTGACCTTAGCAATGATTTTGGGCGCCTGCGGCAGCAACAATACAGGCAATACAAGCGCCAATGCACCTGCACAAGCTACAGATCCGGCCGGGGATGCGGGAAGCGGCAATGCGGATACCGGCGATGCTACGGCTGCTCCCGGCGGAGTCGATACATCGAAAGAAGTGAAGCTGAAAATGATTTTTGTCGGGCCTAAGCCGGTTGACTATGACCTGGTGTTCGCCGAAATCAACAAGAAGCTGAAGGAGAAGATCAACGCGACCCTGGAAGGCGAGTTCCTGGACTGGTCGGACTGGGCGCAGAAATATCCGCTGAAGCTGGCGGCGGACGAAGATTTTGACCTGATCTACTCGGCTAACTGGGCCGGTTACAACGATCAGGCGCTCAAGGGCGGATTCCTGGAGCTGACCGACGAGCTGCTGTCCGCCTATGCGCCGGAGACCATGAAGGCGATGTCCGATGTGAGCTGGGATCAGGCGAAGGTGAACGGCAAGCTGTACATGGTACCGCAGAACCGCGGCGAATCCGTCGAGAAGCTGATCCTGTACCGCGAGGACCTGCGCAAGAAGTACAATCTGCCGGAAATCAACAGTCCGGAAGCATATGCCAACTACCTGAAGACCATTGCCGAGAATGAGAAGGGCATTGCCCCGTTCACACCGGAGACAGGCGACTGGAAATATCACAACCTGGACCGTGTCCTGCTGAAGCAGCAGAACGAATGGAACATGTTCGATCTGGACCTGCCGTTCGCTTTTAAATTGACCGACGAGAAGGGTCAGGTATTCAATGTCTATGAAACGCAGGAATTCAAGGATCTGTTAGTGTACTATAAGGATCTGGCCGACAACAATGCCTGGTCGAAGAACGTGCTGAACAGCAAGAATGACCATCAGGCGGACTTCAAGGCAGGCAAGACGGCATCCATTACGCACAACAACGGCACGCTCGGTGCACTGATGGCGCTGATGCGCCAGGAGAACTCTCCTTATGAGGTCGCACTGGCCGATATTAATCAGGGCAAAAAGAAATCGGTAGCCATCTCCACCCAGAACGGCACATCCATTCATGCTACCTCCAAGAATATCGAACGCTCCCTGATGCTGATCGACCTGATGCAGAACGACAAGGAGCTGCATGACCTCATGATGTACGGCGTGAGCGGCGTACACTATGAGCCGGTCGGCGACGACAAATACAAGGCGCTCGACAAGAACCCGAACTATACTGGCTTCTCGAACTGGAACTTCAACTCGCCGCTCAATCGCGACAACGAAGCCTTCCCGCAGGAAGCCTCCGATCTGGCGAAGGGCTGGGAAGCGAATGTGTACCACTACAAGCTGGAGACCTTTGTCTTCGACAACAGCAAGGTGAAGACCGAGATTGCCAATGTCGGCAACGTGATGCTCCGCTATGCGATTCCGCTGGAGTACGGCGTCATCGACGACATCGACAAAGGCCTCGCCGACCTGAACAAGCAGTTGGGCGCTGCCGGCTTGGATAAGATCCAGGCCGAGCTCCAGTCGCAGATCGACGCGTTCCTGGCGAACCAGTAACAGTACAGCCCCGGTCCGATGGCGGACCGGGGCTTTGCTGTGGTCGGTTTTTCGCCTACAATGCGTCTGTTTGGCTTCGCGGCAGCGGAATGTGGTCGGTTTTTCGCCTACAATGCGCCTGTTTGGCTTCATGGCAGCGGAATGTGGTCGGTTTTTCGCCTACAATGCACCTGTTTGGCTTCGCGGCAGCGGAATGTGGTCGGTTTTTCGCCTACAATAGGTTCGCACCCTATAAAATATCGTATAAATAAAGAATTACCTTGCTTCCTGCTGCACGGCTGCCCTAGGCTGGAAATAGAGCAACGTGATAGTTGACCGACCGGCGGAATACCGCTTTCTTGCGTTTACTCAAGAAGCTGGGTTTTGCATTTGAATGTAGGCTGGAGGGATTAGAAGGTGACTTCGCTGAGTGTAACGGTGAGTTGCTGCATGTGCTGCCCGGGGATTAGCTGATGAAGTGACTACTCTTTTATTTCAAGCTTTCCCTTTTTGCTGTTGCCAATCTTGGAGAATCCCTTTTTTTTGGGAGCAATTTGGATTCCCGCTTTACCCAACTGTTGCGCTATACGCATTATAGAATTTGAATTTAACTTCTTTAATTTTTTTGACATTCAGGGCCTCCCGAGGGGGATTCTTTTCCACAAATCCAAGGACAGCAACATAACAAAGCCTATGATATAAAAGACTACACTGGTCTTATTTTTATTCATCCTTCACACCTCTTTGAATGCAGCCAATGAGTATTGTCTATGCCGCTTAGCCCATTAAGAGTGAAAGAGAAACAGGTTCCAATATTTTACTATCATTTTCTTTTATTTGTAAATAAAAAAGCTCCGCTAATGCGGAGCTGTAAACATTATTGTGCGGAAATAATTTCTGCAGCAATGCTGGTCAAGTCTTCGCGGGTCAGCGGGCTGCCTGGATTGTCGTAAATCTGGTAGAACAGATGGGTGCTGTCATCCATCCAGCCGACCTGGTTGCTTTTGCCGGAAGGACTGGTTTCACCGGATTTGATATAGTAGGCTTCGGTGCTGCTAAGATTCAGCTTCTCCGCTGTATCCTGCTCATTCTGCATAATGCTGGTCAGTGTGGTATCCGGGCTGTATTCACGCACAGTAATGGTAAAGCTGTCGTCCCCGTTCGCATATTGCGCCAAGGTGAAATCGGAATGACTCCAGTCCACCTTCTTAGTGAACAGCAGCTGGCCGCTTGGAGCCGCCTCGGCTTGCTGAATAAGCTCATCTGCCAAAGCGCTGTACTCTGCATTCTTAAGATAGTCCGGGTAGGACTTGTCAGGGTACACATATCCGTAATCAAACTGGTACCCGTCCGGCAGAATCGAAGGTACCGTCAATGCCGGAGCGTCGGTGCGCCGGATTTCCGCCTGCAGGCTGCTAAGGTCGCGGAATTTGGCTTCATGATAGGCGAACTTGACCGGGTTCTCCTGGTCATACTGATTAATGATGTCATCCTTGACATAATAGGCGGCATATTCGCCCGGCTGCAGCGAAGCTTTCACTTCCTGATTGTATTGATTCCACAATTGCGTGTAAGTCTGGAAGGATTCCGAGGCTACGGGAGCCTGTGCCGTGTTCATTACGACCGCACCCTTGCTGTCCCGGAACTCCAAATACTGCGAAGCGGCATAGCCCGTTACGGAGAGGCCCAGGACACAGGCCAGGGCCATGGCGGGAACAGCAAAGCCTTTGCGCATCCGCATGCGCGTACCCTTGCCCGTGGTTGCCGTTCTTCTGTTTCCGGCACGCCCGCTCTTACGGTTAACTTGCTCCATCACCTTGCCGGTAATATCAAAGGACTGCAGCTTGGCCGCTTCTTCCGGCAGCAGGTCCATCGCTCTCAGGCCTTGCTCTTGATCCATCCGTTGTACGTTACGCATGATTCTTCCTCCTTGGGGGATTGCATAGTGTGCTTAAGCTTGCTTAAAGTACGGCTGTATTTCTTCTTCACGGCCTCGGGGCTCTTGCCTGTAATCTCGGCAATCTCGCCGAACGGCTTCTCTTCAAAGGTGCGCAGCACAAGCAGATTCCGCTCTTCCGCCGACAGTCCGAGCAGCGCCTGGCTCAGCGGTTCGCTGAACAGGCTGCGTTCCGCCACCTGTGCGGCGCTGTCGGCACTGAGGGACTGCCCGGACAGCTTGCGGTGCAGCGAGCGCTGCAGTTTGTTCCGGCGGATGGCATTGATGCAGTGGTGATATGCCATCTTGTACAGCCATGAGGAGAAGCTTACGGTGGGCTTATACAGCTGGATTTTCTCAAAAGCCTTCACCAGAATGTCCTGTACGGCATCCTCCGCTTCCTGTTCGTTCCCCAGCATCCGCCAACAGTACACCAGAATCTGATGCTGGTATTGCTGAACGATATGGGTGTAGTCCTGGACTTCTCCGGCCTGAACGCGGCGGATCCAGTATTCTGTGTCTTCACTCAAGGTTGCAGGTTCCTCCTTTGCTCAGTATCGATTTACGTCTATATAACAATCCGGCGGATGGAAAAGGGACAGCTTCGGCCGTTTTTTTTTGCAAAGTAGAGGAGGGTGTAAGAGGAAACAGATAAATATCAAGTGTAGTGGAGTATGAACTGTAAGTCTAATACAAGATTAGCCCCAGTATATGTATTTTAAGTAGGGGGATTTGAGGGTGAGATGAATCCGTTATATTGAGGAGTGATAAATTGAGGCAACCCAAATTAATGTTATTCGTGCTGGCAATAACGTGCTTAGTGTCAGCATGCAGCAGTAGCGGTACAGATAAGAGCATGAGACCCGAAACTCCTGTGGAGGCCCCCGACAAAGATCAAGTGAAAGAATCTCTCAACAATGATGTACACTCGTATTCTAGTGAGGGATATATTGAAAAGTTCTCTTACATAAAACAGTTGTCTTTAGAGAAGCAGGAGGCTTTTAACCGATTTAAATCCGAGAGGAACTTGCAGGAGCTTTATGATTTCACGCCTGAAGACATGGTACTGATCTATCTGTACTGTATATCCGTAGGCGACCCGGAGTTGATATATGAGATTACTTTTAATGGCGGGCAGCTGCCGGACCGGGATAAATTCCGAAACGATTATTTCGAATATGCATTGAAATATGATTCTGAAACAGCAATACATTACCGATATTATGATTCTATAAAAGTGGATGAGAGTACGGCCGAGGAGAATAAGATAACTGTACTGATTACGGTTAGTATTGAAACAATGACACATTCCTTGGCTTTAGGATTACAAAAAGAAGATCAAGTATGGAAATTGGATATTTACCAATCGATTAAAAATTATATGGATAAAGCAAGCAACAACAAAGCCTGATAGGCTATTTTTCAGCGGATTCTGCAAATATGGAGGGGTGTAACACGTACTTATAATGCTGGCGATTAAGCCGGTAGAGACGGTGTTTTCGCAAGGAGGATAATAGTTTATACCTGAAATAGTACGTAATTTAATACGTATTATTTGCTGTAACACATAGGGTGAATGTATGGTATAATTTTGTCACCAACAGGAATAATATAACATTATCAATGAGGGAATGGGGATGGTAGTAGCGATGTCAAAACCAACATTTGATGTTGACCAATTAGTGACCTCTTCCGATGCATCGAAAAAGTTTGGAGAGTTACGTAAAAAAGCCAAAAATCTTCCACTGTATATTACGGATAATGGTACTGTTGATACAGTTCTGATTGGATACGATTTATTTGAGCAGATCTATGATCGGTTGACACAACTCGAGGAAGAGAATGAACAGCGTATCCTTATGCAACGGATTGAGCGAATTGAACGGAATCCAGAATCCGCAAGATCTTGGAAAAGCGTACGCCGTAACCAAGAGGCCTAAATGCCCGAAGAACGATTTGATGTTCGTCTCGATGTTGATGCTGAAAAGGAGTATAACCGGCTGGACGGTTCTGTTCTAGGAATGGTCAACACTGCAATAGATGAACTTATTTTTCGAGCGGATGAAGTAGGAAAAACCCTTAGTAATTATTCAGAAACTAAGTTGGCTGGGTGTAAGGAAATAAAGCTTCGCGATGCTGGAATACGTATTGTTTTTAGGGTCACCAATGAGATAGTCGATATACTGCAAATTGTTTATGTTCTGACGATTGAGCGACGTACACGTGATATGGCTTTTAAAACCGCACACGGGAGATTAAAGGTTTATCGATAACTAACAAAGGATCAAGTGCGGCTTCTTCATGAAAAGCAAAAAAAGTGGCCCATCAAAAAAAAGCCTGACGGGAAATTATAGTTTAACGAGGCAGGGAGCATACGCTACAGTGGAGCTCCCTGTTTTGTTGTAATGACGGCAGGAAAAATCCCCCCCAAAAATGCTGTTTTATCGTATCGGCAGATTTTAAATCTGTGGAAGGTGCAACGACTTGGATCGTCTTATAGACGGTGTCCTGAAAAGGCACATCGTACAGGTGGAGAACAATTTCTGAGTATTCGCTATCGTGGAACATTACACCCAACCGGGGCTGCATTTCTGTTCGGTCCATAACATTGTACGTTATGAAAGACAAATAATAGCTGTCCTGCTCTTGCTGGGGAATGGTTTTTATACTATTGCCTACGGTGTACGTTATACCCGCGACTTCAACCACACCTTCGAAATACTTGTTTTTGGCCAGAGGTGATTTCAAGGTGCCGTTAATTCTGAGGGTTGTGCCCGGTTCGATCAGTTCTCCTGTGTCATTCAAAATCACGGCAGACGTCTTTACGTCGATTCTCTCCGGAAAGTCATAGAAGTAACGAAGATATACAGCGGCTGCAATCATTAATACAAATAAGCCGAGTATGAGCCTGAACCACCTATGTTGTAGCATATATCCTCCTTGGAGGGACGAATAACTGCCTTGATCTTCAAGGCAGTTATGGGGCCGGATATTTACTGATCCATAATCATGGGCCGAGCATATTATGACGGCAAACTGATGATTTTAGCCGTTTCACTAATGGTTCAGCGCGGATTCACCTTCACCTGCGAGCCCTTGCCACTGGACTGGATACCGGTCTCCTTCACGCCGGCTTCCTTGAGATCGGCAAGCAGCCGCTCCAGCACCGCTTTGGCGGCGGCGCCTTCCTTGGCGCCCGTGGCCTTCACGACCAGCTGCACCGGACTGCCGGAGCGCAGATGCTTGTCCGCCTGACGGAGCTTCGTCTCATAGTCATGCGCCTCGATATGGGCAGTGAAGCGCAGCTCCTTGACCTTTTCTTTGCCATTCTTGTCCTTGCGGGCGGCGGATGCCTTCTGCAACGTAGATTTGCCCTGGCCCTTCGGAACCAGTGAGCATGGCGGCGGGCTGCTCATCAGCGAGGTGCAGACGAGATCGGCTCCGGCTTTGCGGGCCATCTTCAGCGCTTTATCTCTGTCGACAACGCCATACTCTTCGCCGTTCAGGCCGGTGAGTACGACTTCGGGTGATTTTATATTCTCGTTAATCATAACTGGCATTGGAATGAAAGCCTCCTGTATACATGGATAAAGTTATCATATACGGAAGTGGGCCGGGCATCAAATGGTTTGTCCGCGGCTTACCCCTGAATATACTTCAACACATCCCGCACCTTCAGTACCTTCGCATTTCGTGCCATTAGTGCCTTGTCGCTGATCTTCCACGTATGGTCTCCGGCCTTGCCGCTGCGAATGGCCAAGAAGTTCCAGGGACTGCCGGCGTAAATCCGATAGCCCTTGGCCTGCGCCCGGGAGCAGAACTTCACGCATTCCCCCCGGTTCAGCTCCGGAAACTTCACTTGCTCCAGAACCTCACGTTTCACCAGCAAGGTGGCTCCCTGCACCTGGTCCACATATCGCCCGGCCCGCTTCGGATAACGGAGCAGCAGCTGCTTGCGGCCGGCCAGAACCATAAAGTGGGCGCGTTTGCCGACGATGGCCGCCCGGCTCTCCAGCATAAGGCGGCGGCTGTCGGTCAGGTAGCCGGGGGCGTAATAATCGTCATCGTCGAACTTGGCGATCAGCCCATAGCGGGCGTAGCCCACGCCCGCATTCAGGCAGGCGCCGAGCGGAACATGCGCGGGGAGGCAGTAGACCCGTACATGGGGATAAGCCTGTGCCGCCCGCATGTAGTCATGTAGCCGGAGGCTCGGGTGATTCAGAATGATGATCAGCTCTTTGTTCCGGTAATTCTGTCTTCCGTAGTTGCGGAGCAGGGCGTCCATTTGTCCGGGACGCTTGGTACACGTAATGACCGAAATTCCGTCGTGGCTGTAATTGAGCAGGGGTTCCGTCATGGTCGGCGCCCCTTAGGTTTCCGCTGGACAAACTTCCGGTAATCCTTCACCGCCGGAATGGTCTTATGATGGGCCAGCAGCTCCTTGTCGCTGATGATCCAGGTGTGGCCTGCGGAGTTTCTGCGGCGGATCGCTACAAAGTTGAACCGTCCGGCGGAGTATACCTTGTAGCCCAGCTTGCGGCTGCGGATGCAGAACAGATCGTCCTCGCCGACATTGCGGTCCGGGAACGGCACCTTGTGCAGCACGCTGCGCCTGAAGAATAGGGTGGCGCCCGGAAGCTTGCTCACCTGCCGGTGCTCATCCTGGGCGAAACGCAAAATCAGCTTGCCGGAGCCCTGCAGGTACATGTAATGTGCACGTTTGCCTATGACATCCGCCTTGGCTGTGCGCAGCGCTTGCAAGCTATCCGCCAGATAATGGGGGGCGTAATAATCGTCGTCGTCAAATTTGGCGACATAGCTGTATTTGGCCTTCCCCACGGCAAAATTAAGGCAAGCGCCCAACGTGGCGGAGCCCGGCATGCGGTAAATGTGAACATGGCGAAGCCGCTTCGCCTGTTCCAGATAAGGCGCCAGCGGAATGCGGTCATTGTTCACGACGACGATCAATTCCTTAGTTTTATACCGCTGTCTGGTGAAATTGTGGAACAGATTGCGCAGATATCCCCGGCGGTTCGTGCAGGTGATGATGGTAACGCCCTGCTTGGATGAAGCCTCTACGGCACCGGCTCCCATTTCATCGCTCCCCTTATGGTCATCTTTCTTTACGATATGTGCGGGGGCAACGGGAGTAACGGCGGATGGGGCACATTTTGCCGGGCGCCCATGTTGATGGACATAATGATATCCATGTTTTGTGTGCGCGACGACAGAAAGACTATAGGGACCTTCGAGACGGCCTGGATCTGCTGGCACCAATAGAAGCCGTCGTACAGCGGCAGATTAACGTCGAGCAGCACCAGATGTGGCTGGGCGGCAGTGAATTTATCCAATACCACGTCTTAGCGTAGGGATTCCACAACTTCTATTGCCATTTGCGCAGCGTGTCCGCCACAATCGTGCGGATCTCCGGGTCGTCTTCAATGACCATGATTTAGTAATTTTGTACACAGCGATTCCTCCACCTGCAGCATAGGGTGATCTATACCAGCGATTATATCACGGGAGAGGGACTGGCTTCTTTCCGGAACAGCGCGGTCCACAGAAAAGCTTCGCCGAAGAGCGGTCCGGGCTGTGTCATTTGGCGCATTCTCCGGAAATCCAGCACCTCGAAGCTGTGGAAAATGGCTTTCAGCTTTTCCTCGGTATATCCCAGCCCGCCTCTCATATTGCGCTGCCGGTACACCTCCCAGTCGCTCAGCTCAGCGCCCATGTCTCCCAGGGAGAAGCAGACCAGGCCGAAGACTCCGCCCGGCTTCAGCGCATGCTTCACGAACTCCAGATAGCTGATTCTGCGGTGGGGATACAGGTGGTGAAAGCAGCCTGAATCATAAATGAAGTCATAGCTCTCCGCTTCCGCCGGATAATCGAAGAGGCTGGTGCAGTGAAAGTTCACCGCCGCACGGCTCTCCCTGGTGCGTTCGATTCCCCAGGCGACCGCCTCTTGCGAGATGTCTATGGCATCGACCCGGCAGCCGCGCCCGGCCATGTAAAGGGCATTCCGGCCGGCCCCGCAGCCCAGCTCAAGCACATGGCCCGGCTGGACGATGGCCTGCTCGAAATACTCCACCAGGTTCTCATCCGGGGCGTTGAGGAAAAAGGGGATGTTCCTGCTGCGGTCAGCGTAGAACCTGTCCCACCAATCGCCCTCGTCGCGGAAGAGGGAGTCCAGCATATGCAGCACATCGTCCATGCTATGAATGTGCTCCAGCTGCATGCTATCTTTCTGCATGTTATCCGTCTGAAAGTTATCCGTCCGTATGCCTTCCTTTGTCATGCCTATTCCTCCTTCATCAGTCGATAATGACCGTCAGCCCGGGATAGGCGGACGCCAGCTCTTCCCTGTATTCCTGCAGCCGGTGCCGCTGGAAGCCTGTGCGGAAAAACTCCGGGTCCGGCTTCAACGTGATCCCGGTGCCCGATTCTGCGGAAAGTCCGGCCGTCAGCAGGCCGGTAACAGGCACGCCGTGTCTGTAGGATTGGCGGTACACCCTGCCTTCACGGCGGATTTCCACCTCCAGCCGCTCGCTCAAGGCGTTGACGACGGCGATGCTGATTCCCTGGCCGGCTCCGGGGATATGATAGGGCGCGCTGCCGTCCAGCCGGGGGATTTCCGTCAGAATGGCCTGTACCTTCGGCGTAGAGCTGTCCGGAAGCGCCGATACCGGAATGCCCCGGCCGTTGTCGGACACGGTTACACTGCCGTCGTCGTGCAGGAATACGCCGACCTTGCTGCAGTAGCCCGCCTCATGCTCCTGAACCGAGTTGCCGATCACGGCCCGGAGGAGATGATGGACATCATAATCCGCGGCATGGCCGAAATACCTGCCGGGATTGCTGCGGGTCTCGGCCATGTCCGGATAACCGCCGGTATCCAGCAGATCCCCGGCGGCAGCCAAGAGCAGGAGAAAGGGCAGACGGCCGTGCTTCGGAACGGTATAGCGTCCGCTCTGCTCCTGGACCAGCAGATTCGCTGCCGTTAAGGCTTTCAGATGATGGTATAGCTGTCCTGTAGTCCCCATCCGAAGCTGCTCAACCAGCTCGGCGCCGGTCAGCGGCTCAATGAGGACCGCGCACAGAATATCCAGGCGCTGCTTGTGTCCCAAAGCGGCCAAGACCTTGACCAGTCTATCGCTGCTTACGCCAAGCAGCTGCTCCAGCCGGCGCTCCTGAGGCTCCCAGCGGAAGCCTTCGCCGCTCCATTCCATATGCCCGGAGTAGAATACGGCGCCTGCTTCTTTGGGCGTCTCAGCAGTTTCGTGCAGGGGGGCTTGAACCGCAGAGGGATAATCCCCGGCAGTTCGCGCTGCCAGCAGCTGCTGGACCAGCTGCTGAAGAATAGCCATCTGGGAATGGAGCTCATCCATTTCACGGCCGAAATCGCGGGTCATGAGATCACCGTCCAATTTGTATTATGTGATTACGTAATTATTATAATACGTAATAAATGGAATGTGAATACATAAATTTACATCCTGTTCATGTACGGAAGTAACTAGTGTGTATGTAATTTGTGTGTGGATGTAACTTGTGTGTGGATGTAACTAGTGTGGATGTAATTTGTGTGTACTGATGTAACTTGCGTGTACTGAGTAACTTGTGTGTGCGTTTCGTGTACGTAAGTAACTTGTATGTGTCCAGATGTAACTCGCTCCAGAAGTAACTTCGCGTCGGGAAGTAACTCAGGATGTATACTGGACAAGTTAAGCGTGCATGATTTGTGGAGTGTGGTCGAATTATCGTACACATATGGGCTGTTTAGCTTCGAGGCAGCCAATTGTGGTCGATTTTTCGTACACAATGCACCCATTAATCATCGGGGTAGCCGATTATGGTCGAAATATCGTACACAATCGGTCCTTTTATCCATGCAGCAGCCCAATGTGGTCGGTTTTTCGTACACAATGAGAAATGACTCTGCTGCAGACTGTGGTAAGATCTAATGCTGGCGCTGGTAGATAGAGCTGTTCTTCAAGTGGATCAAGCAGCACCCGGCGACTGTGAAATTCCACAATCAATTACAACCCAATTTATATAGACCAATAGGAAGAGGGGGAGCGGACGTCGTGCTTATTTCCAGTTATCTCAGCCAGTATAAAGAAGCCATGCTGGCGCTGCCGCAGGATCGGCCCTTGCTTAAGGAAGACCTGCTGGTCAGCGATTTCCTGCTTGCGTCCAGCGGAGACCTGAAGATGTATTACGCTCCGCATAACGAAGCGGTGAATCCCGCCGCCAGGGTGATGATCGTCGGCCTGACACCGGGCTGGACGCAGATGCGGGCTGCCTATGAAGCGGCCGTGCAGGCGCTCCGGGAGAATCTCCCGGAGACAGAGGTTTGTCTCCGGGCCAAAGCGGCGGCCAGCTTCGCCGGAACGATGCGGACGAACCTGACGCAGATGCTGGACGGACTGGGGCTGCCGGAGCTTCTGGGAATCGGCTCCGCAAGCGGGCTGTTCCGGGAGCGGAGCCTGCTGCACACGACCTCGCTGCTGCGGTTTCCGGTATTTGCGGCAGGCCGAAACTACAGCGGATCGCATCCGCGCTTGCTGGCAAGCGATTTTCTGAGAGAGACGGCACTGGCATCTGTTGCTTCCGAACTGACTGCGGTCGGCAACGCGCTTATCATCCCGCTGGGTGCCGCCGTGGAAGAAGTGTTCGGCCGGCTGGTGCGCGATGGCATTCTGGATGAAGCCCGCTGTCTGTGGGGCTTTCCCCATCCTTCAGGGGCTAACGGGCACCGGCACAAGCAGTTTCAGGACCGCAAAGAGCAGATGAAGCAGAGGCTGGAGCGTTTTTTACGAATAAAACTGCAAAGTGATCAACGAAGAAGGCGAATTGCCGACCAATAATAATGTTACTTTTTATTACACATAACTATATATTTAGACAAAATGTTACGAAAACTAACACATTTATTGTTGACAACTCTCTTAAACTCTTTATAATGAGGATAACGGCGGGCGAAAATGTTGTTTATCGAATAGTGTTGTTATATAAGATGACATAATATGATCTGCAGAGGTGTTCGCTGATGATCGCTTCCGCCGGGCAATGGAAACAGGATATTTTACGGATCTACAATGAGATCAACAAGAAGCTGTTCAATGCCGGTGTCCGGCAGCAGAAGGTTGATTTTGCCGGCAACAAGATTATTATCTTGTCGATCAACAGCCGGGTGCCGGTGCTCAAGGTGCTGGATACCCACGACGCTGCGGCCAGCCGGGAGATTAATCTCGTTCTGCATGAAGTGTTCAAGCGCGAGATTAAGCAGGCATTTCTGGATGAATTTCAAGTGAATATCAAGGCCGTTCTGAAAGATTATGATGTGGAGACCGAGTATTCCGGTACGATCATAATTTTGGAGAAGGACCTGGAGCATTATCTGAACGTTACGTTGGAACTCTAGCGGAAAGCAAGCGGAGAGCCGGCCTGCCGTCAGTTTTAGACATTAGCCTGTTTGGGCTGTGTCTTGAACTGGCGGCATTTTTATTATCCGGAGGTTATTCAGTTTGTCATATCACTTGAAACGGGAGGCTGGGCAGATGAAGACGAAGATTGAAATTGCCGGAGTGAGCAAATGGTTCCGCCGCGACGGGCAGGAAATTGCAGCGATGCAGGAGACGAATCTGAGCATTGAAGAAGGCCGGTTTGTGAGTATTATCGGTCCGAGCGGCTGCGGCAAATCGACGCTGTTCAATATTATCGCCGGGCTAATTCCGCCCTCGACGGGACGGGTGTTAGCGGATGGCGAGGACATTATCGGCAAGACGGGGCATGTAGGCTATATGCTGCAAAAAGATATGCTGCTCCCGTGGCGGACCATTCTCGATAACATCATTCTCGGAATGGAAATCCGCGGGGTGCCGCGCAAGGAGGCGGTGGCCCGGGCCCAGCCGCTCATGGACCGCTACGGGCTGAAGGGCTTCGGCGGACATTATCCGGCCGAGCTGTCCGGAGGGATGCGGCAGCGTGCGGCGCTCCTGAGGACGCTGCTATATGACAGGGATATCATCCTGCTGGACGAGCCGTTCGGTGCGCTGGATGCACAGACCCGGCTGACAATGCAGAATTGGTTGCTGGAGATTTGGGAGGACTTCCGCAAGACGGTACTGTTTGTGACCCATGATATTGATGAAGCGATTTATCTCTCCGACGACATTTATGTGTTCTCCGGCCGTCCCGGCCGCATTATATCGAAGATCTCCGTAGACATGCCGCGCCCGCGGCATATGGAGGATACCGTGTCCGCTTCGTTCATGGAGCTGAAAGCCCATCTGCTGGATCTGCTGTCGGACGGCGGCACTGGGACTAAGGTGCATATATCGTAGGCGGCTGACCAGCCGCAGGACGCAACACCCATACTACTAAAGGGGGAAGCAGCATGGAGAATGTGCAGAAGAAGGGATATGTAATCCACAGGTTCGAGGCGGCGGAAAGTGCCCCGCCCCTGAAGCAGGAGGCCAGGCAGGAAAGACCGGTCATTCTTGACGAGGAAGCGCAGGAGCGGCGCAGCCGGCGGATTGTCACTATAGGCAGACTGGCGGTAGCCGTGCTGATTGTGGCCCTCTGGGAAGTGCTGACACGCATCGGCTGGATGGATGCCTATTATTGGAGCAGTCCGAGCCGGATTCTCAGCACGACCTGGACGCAGATCACGGCAGGCACGCTGCTTGAGGATATCGCCTATACATCGAGTTCGACAATTCTCGGTTTTGTCGGTGGTACCTTGATCGGCTCTCTTCTGGGACTCTCCTTCTGGTGGTCGCGCAAATTCGCCGGGATCAGCGAGCCGTTTCTGATTCTGCTGAATGCGATGCCGAAGCTGGCCCTGGCCCCGGTGCTGGTGATTCTGCTCGGGATCGGCTTTTTCTCCAAGGTGGCGCTGGCTTTTGCCATGACGGTCGTGGTCGCGGCCTTGTCTGCGCACAGCGGCGTGCAGAGCGTGGATAAGGATATGGAGAAGCTGATGTACTCTCTCGGCGCCAAGCGGCATCAGGTCTTTACCAAGGTGGTGATTCCCTGGGCGATGCCCTGGATGATCAGCAGCCTGCGGATCAACATTGCCCTGTCGCTGGCCGGCGCCATCGTCGGCGAATTCATCGCTTCGAGCCACGGCATCGGCCGTATGGTCATTTATGCCGGAACCATTCTCGACATTAATCTGGTATGGGTCGGCGTTGTTGTCCTCTCCGTACTTTCGATGGTCATGTACATGGGCGTAGTGCTGCTGGAGAAATGGCTCTCGAAGGGCTACGGAATGAAGAAGGCTTAGCGCAGTGCGGTTGTAAATCCAACAAAAGGGGAGAAACTGATGAAGAAAAAGAACAAAGTCAAGCTGTCTGCGGTACTGCTGCTGTCCTCTGCCATTCTGCTCGCCGGCTGCGGCGGCAATGAGGCTGCCGAACCGGACACGGCCGCCGCCGAAGGTGAAAGTCTGAAGAAGCTGGTCATTGCGGAGCCGCTTCACTACACCGGTTACCTGCCGCTTTATGTGGCCCAGCGGGAGGGGTATTTTGCCGAAGAGGGGCTTGAGGTGGAGATGCTGCAGGCGGCGGGCGGCGCACATGTCACTTCGGTGGTCAGCGGCGACGCCTGGGGCGTCATCGGCGGTCCGGAATCCAATGCGCTGGCGAACATCGGCAATTCCGACCCGATCATTTCGGTCAGCAACGTGGTCAACCGCGCCAATGTGTATCTGATGGCCAAGAAGGGGACGGCTCCGGGCGGCAGCTCGAATGAGGAGCTGAAGGCTTTCTTAGAGGGAAAAAAAGTGAATGCCGGCCGCCACGGCGGTACGCCCAACCTGCTGACTCAATATCTGCTGCTGAAGCTGGGCCTTGACCCGCAGAAGGATGTGCAGCTGCTGGAGCCAGCGGATGGCTCAACCGTGGTGGCGATGGTGCAGCAGGGCGCGGCGGATATCGCCAACGGTGCCGAGCCGCAGATCAGCGACGGGATGGAGAAGGGCGTATGGGACGAGCCGTTCTATAAGTTCCACGATATGGGCGATTATGCCTACTCGGTGCTCAGTGTGAAGCAGTCGACGATTGAGAAGGACCCGGAAACGGTTCAGAAGGCGGTCAATGCCGTAGTCAAAGCGCTCAAGGCTATTCAGGAGGATCAAGAAATGGCGATGGAAGTGCTGAAGGCCGAATTTCCGACCTTGTCGGATACGGCGGCACAGGCGGCGCTTGACCGGGCGTTTGAGGATCAGCTGTGGAGCCCGGACGGCATCATTTCCGAGGAAGCGCTCGACAAGGATATGAATGTGATGATCAAGACAGGCATCTACAAGGGCGAATACACCTATGACAGTCTGGTCGATATGCAGTTTGTGAACAAGACAGCAGAGTAGAACTTTAGTGGAAGGTCACAGGAGGAAGAATGCCGAGGGAACCTGTGAAGGTTGACTAAGGTGCAGCGCCAGGGAAGCGACAATGTAAAGCAACACTAGGGAGCGAGAATGTAGAGTAATACTAGAAAGCAAGGCTGTTGAGCAGCATTGAAAGTAAGACCGCAGAGCGATCATACCACTGGGTTCTTTCAAAAAACGATGAGGTGACGATATGGAACTTACTGCTGATTTGATTATGCCGGAACGGACCGCACTGATTGTCGTTGATGTGCAAAATGACTACTGCCACCCGGAAGGGGCACTTGCTGTACGCGGAAATGATGTGACCGCCGTGCAGGAGATGATGCCGCGCCTGCATGGGCTAATATCCGCTGCACGGGCGAATGGAGTGCCGGTCATCTTTATTCAGACCTTCCATGAGCAGGCGACGGACTCGGCGGCGTGGGTTACGCGGTCTGGCCGCGGCTCGCTGGGCGTTTGCCGTAAGGGAAGCTGGGGCGCGGAGTTTTACGAGGTTGCGCCCCGGCCCGAAGAGACGGTGGTTAACAAGCATCGCTACAGCGCTTTTGTTAACACCCGGCTCGATTCGGTGCTGCGGACGCTGCGCATTGAGACACTGGTGATGACAGGAGTCAGCACTAATGTGTGCGTGGAATCGACGGCGCGGGACGGCTTCATGCTGGACTATCATATTGTACTGGCCGAGGATGCCTGTGCCTCCTATTCGCAGGCGGCGCATGATATGACCATTGAGAACATGGAGGGCTATTTCGGGGCGGTGTCTTCCGCCGCCGCTGTGGAGAACAACTGGAGGCTCTGGAGTGAAGCCGCGCTGAAGACAGCGTTATGAACGGCCGGGCAGCGGATTCGGGACGGCGTGCAAATAGCCGGGCAGTGAATGGCGGGGCCGTCAAAGCCGTCATCTGCCTGGGTGCCTTCCTGTCCAATCTGTCCGCCGGGATGTTCAACATCGCGCTGGTGGATATTTCGGCGGACCTCGGCATCCCGGTGTCCTCTGCGCAGTGGGTGGTCAGCATCTATCTGCTGGTCATTTCCGTGCTGCTGCCGGTCATGGGCCGGCTCGGCGATATCCGCAGCCGGCGGCGTGTGCATAACGCCGGACTGTTCACCTTCGCCCTCGGCGCGCTGGGCTGCGCGCTGGCGGGCAACGCCGCCATGCTGCTGTTCTTCCGCGTCATCCAGGGCATCGGCGCCTCGATGTACCAGGCGACCAATATGGCGCTGATCGTCTCGGTATTCCCGCAGGAGCAGCGGGGCCGGGCGCTGGGCCTGATGAGTACCTTTGTTGCCGCCGGCTCTATGGCGGGACCCGGTCTCGGCGGCTTTCTGATCCAGTGGTTCGCCTGGGAGAGCAATTTCTGGCTGCTGGCCGCCATCGCCGCCGTGGTGGCGGTGCTCGCCCAGCGCTGGATTCCCCGCGACACGGAGGTCTCCGGCGGCCGGCTCGATCTCGGCGCCGCGCTCTGGTTCGCGGTATGCCTGTCCACACTGATGGTCGCCGTTGATCTCGGCGGCCGGACATCCTTTGCCTCGCTGCCGGTGCTGCTGCTGTTCGCTGCATCCGCAGCTACAGCTGCAGCCTATGCCGCAAAGCAGCGGCATGCCCGGCGCGGCGGGGGGGCGGCCGCTTCTGCTGCGGCCGGCGGCCTGCTGTTCGCAGGCCGTTATGTGGCCATCGGCATTGTCATCACCGTGGTCACTTATATGGCCGCGTTCGCCGCACAGCTGGCGCTGCCGGCGGTGCTGCGAATGGCCGGCGCGGAGCCGGCCTGGGTCGGCCTCATCATGATCGGCTACCCGCTGGCGCTGGTCGTGACGGCCCCGCTGGGCGGGAGCCTCGCCGACCGTAAGGGGCCGCTCGGCATTCTCGCCGCCGGCCTGACGCTGATGAGCGTCACGCTGCTGGCGCTGGGCCTCGCCGCCCCGGCGCTCGGCGCGGCAGGAATTGCCCTGCCGGTGGTGCTGCTCGGCTGCGCTATGGGCATGATTACCTCGCCCAATACGAGCATCGTTATGGGCATGGCGCCGAAGGAGCAGCTCGGCATGGTCAGCAGCGTGCTGGCCCTGTTCCGCAACATCGGCATGATGTTCGGCACGGCGGCCGGTGGCCTGGTCATCGGCGGCGAATCGGCGGGCCGGGGCGGCAGCTATGCGGCCGTGTTCCTGGTCTGCGCCGCCTGTGTCGGCCTGGCCTGCCTCTGGCTGCTGCAGACCTTCCGCGGCAGCGGCAGGAAGCGGCTGCGCGAATCGGCACGCTGACTGCGGATGAACAGCCTGCGGTGCAGCGATAGGGGATTGCAGCAGAAATCTGCATAGCATAAAATCAAAGCCGGGCAGCATATTTCCATTAATAGGGAGAATGCTGCCCGGCGTTTTGGCCTGCTGCAGATGATTACATGATAAATTAATAGATCCTATGGAAAATAAATAAGGACCACTCAATGGTTATCATTGACAAAAAAATACAAGGAAATTATTATAAAAAAAGGCAAACGGATAGGTTGTCGTTAATAGTTGTGAAAATTCGAACAATCTTTTCATCTTTTTACTTTATTCATTTATAGTACTAAAGTTTATGGGAGGACTCGGGAATGTCAAGAGTGATACTAATGAAACCATACCTGGAGACGGATGCCACCTGGGAAATGATCAGAACCAGCAGCTATCTGGGGTTATGGTATATTGCCTCGAAACTGAAGGAAGTCGGGCATGAGGTCTGGTATATGGATGAGGTAATCCGGAATAATGGAATCCAACGCTCCCGCCTGTTTCAAACCGAACTGATAAACGATGCCTACACCGAAGTTCCACTGGAGCAATCCATCAATGAATACCGGAAAGAAAAGAACAGCTATTTCGAACACCATAGCCCGAAGGAATTTATTAATAAATACAGCGCTTTTCAGAATGGAATCATCAAACGGGTTATAGCGAAAACGGGAAATGAAATCGAGGAAACGCTTGAGGAGGTTGCGAAGATTTCCCCGGATTACGTGGGAATCTCATTAATCGCATCGGCGAATTTGCGGGCTTCAGTTAACACCGGATATGCAATCCATAAGAGGTTTCCCCATATCAAAATTATCTACGGCGGCCACCATGTGTCAGCAAATCCCCAGCAGTTCCTTAAGGACAATCCGTGGGTAGATCATGTTATTGTGGGCGACGGCATCGATATATTCCAGGATATTGTCGAAGGCAGAGTGGAGGATAAGATCGTCTATCAAGGCTTTAAGCCGATGTGCAATTTCCCGCTGCTGGATATGGAGGTCATTGCGGCGACCGGCTACCCCCAAGACCAGCAGTATTCCTATCCTTCATACGGGAGAAAATCAACCGATTTTATGTTCTCTAAGGGCTGCTTTCGCAAGTGCGAGTTCTGCTTTGCCGGGGGCCAGCCGGACAATAAGGTCAGCAATCTGGACTGGGATCTGATTGATGAACAATTCCGTCAGTTCAAGGCGGCAGGTATTCAAGAGTTGATCGTTCAGGACGATGCCTTTATTTTTGGCGGAACAGCCAATCTGGCACGTAAGCTGAATTTGATGAAGAAGTACGATTTCTACTGGCAAAATAGCGGCGGCATCGACTTTGAGATGCTAACGGATGATATTGTAGATTTATTTATCAATAATAACAAGACGTCCGGCGGGAAGCTTACAGGCATGTATGTTCCTTTTAATCCCCGGTTTTGGAATAAGGGGACCAGCGCTACCCAATCTATGGTGAACCGCTATGACCGGCATTTCGATAACCTTCACAGATTGCGGGATGAAGGCGGAATCTATGTATTCACCAGCGAAATCGTCGGGGCTCCGCATCAGACACGGGAAACAATTGTTGAGGATATCGAAAGCCATAAGCAAATGATTGGCGAAGGGTACCTTGACACAGCGTTGACATTATCGGCCACACTGCTGCCGGGAACCCAGTGGTACGACAATTTCGGCGATACGATAGTGAACAAGAATGATGTAGCCGGCTATTCGCTGTTTACGACACATCACAGAACCGAGAACCTGCCTGACCCTCGCATCATCGAAGAGCTATTCGTGCTGAGAACCAAGGAGCTGAACAGCATCCAGCACACCTACAACTGGCAAACGCCGTTTCCCAATTCGGTCTGGCAGTATGCCAATTGAGCGGCATTATTCTTTTGGGGAGTTGAAGAGCACTCATGAAAAAAATTATTCTCACCGGAATCAGGGCGACCGGCTTGCCCCATATCGGGAATTACTACGGTTCCATTAAACCGTTGCTGAGCCTGCAGGATGAATATAGGATCTTCCAGCTGATTGCCGATCTGCATGCTATCCCCACCGTCAGGGATCAGGCGCTGATGAACGGCAATGTCCGCTCAGTGACGGCTTGCTATCTCGCTTGCGGCCTGGATATTAAGAAATCTGTATTATGGAGACAATCGCAGATTACCGAAATGGCCTGGTTATCAATGATTCTGTTGTCCCTGGTGTCGGTGGAAGAGTTGAATGCCGAAATGAATCTTACCGCCAACACGGAGAAGGATATGATCAGCAGTCTTTATCCTGTCTTGATGGCCGCCGATACGCTGATGATGGGGGCGGACTTAGTGTTTGCCGGAAGGGACCATGAGTCCGGGCTGGCGTTCGTCCGCCAGCTGGCGCACAAGTTCAATTTGCTTTATGGGGATATTTTACAGGAGCCGGAGCCCATCTTTCCCGGTCTGCAGCACATGGTCAGAGGACTTGATGGAAGAAAGATGTCCAAATCCTTTGACAACACCATATCCTTAATTGACTCCAAAGAAGTGCTCTATAAAAAAATATTTGATATCGAAGGGGAGACCAGGGAAGAGAGTCTCCAAATCCTGATGGATTTGCTTTCGCTGACCGGCTCTGCTGCCGTTATTGATAAGGGCATGGATGCCGACGAGGCGAAGCTCCTTCTGTTCGAAGAGATGAACCGGGAGCTGGAGCCGATCCGCCAGAAATACCACGAGCTGATGCAGCAGCCGGAGGTTCTAGACGACGTGCTGCAGCAGGGGCTGGCGGCAGCTGAGACACAGGCAAGAGGGCGAATTGATCAAATTCTGGACAGCGCGGGCTTAAGCACAGCCGTCCGTAATCATGCTAAGAGGGTGTAGAAATTGCTGAATGTCAACCAAATTGAGGAACTGCTGAAGCTGGGCCAGGCAGAATTTGAGATCATCGATCATGAGCGGCCTATTCTTACCCTGGCCGATGCCAAAGCCTATTTTGATATCAAACTTGCCGTACCCAATCTGATTCTGAAGACAGACCGGGGGTTCTACGCGATGCTTGTTTCAGGCTCACGCGGACAGGTTGCGCTGGAAGATCTCAAGAACGTGCTGAATTGCGAAGTTGTGAAGATGGCCGGAAAGAAGGAGGTGATGGAGCAGACCGGCGTAGAACCGGGAAAGCTTCCGCTGATCGGGCTGAGCTTGCCGTATATTTTTGACAAGCGGATTCTTGAGCATAGCTACGCTTACGGGGGGGTTGGCGATCCATACCGCACTTTGCGCATAAACGCTTACGACCTGAAGAGAATCGTAGCACCTATAGCGGAATTTGATTGAAAGATAAGGGGGAAGCCCAATGAAGGGGAAGTATTTGCGCTTGTTATCGCTGGCGCTGCTGCTGATTACCATAGCGGGTTGTTCAAATCAAGCCGCGAATTCGGACAAGGATTCATCTAACAAGCGGATTGGGATACTTCAAATTGTAGAGCATCCATCACTGAACAGCATCCGGGAAGCGATCATTGCGCAGCTGGCGGTGGACGGATTCACCGAGGGGGACAACCTGACCATTGATTATCAGAATGCGCAGGGCGACCAGAATAATCTGAAATCCATCGCCCAGAAGTTTGTGCAGGAGGATTACGATGCCATCATTGCCATCGCCACTCCATCGGCACAAGCCATCGCGGGGGAAACTCAACAAATTCCGATCATCTTTGCGGCTGTTACTGATCCGGTCTCGGCAGGTCTTTTGAAGAATCTGGACAGTCCGGAGGGCAACATAACCGGAACCTCAGATATTATCTCCGCCGAGCAAAATCTGTTGCTTCAGTTAAAAATAACACCGGCTATTCACAAGCTAGGCGTTATTTATAATTCCAGCGAAACGGCCTCGCAGCTTGTCGTTAAGCAATTGAAGGAATATTTGCAGAGCGGCAGCCAGGATATTCAGCTCCAGGAAGCGACGGTAACCTCTACCTCCGAGGTGGATCAGGTTGTTCATTCTCTGATCGGGAAGGTCGATGCGATCTTCGCTCCCATCGATAATACGATTGCTTCCTCTATGCCGATCGTCGCGCAAATCGCCATCGACGCAAAGCTGCCGTTATACGTGGGAGCTGATTCCATGGTTAAAGACGGCGGACTTGCTGCTTATGGAGTGAACTACGAGATACTCGGAGAAGAAACGGCAGACATGGCTGCCGAAGTGCTGAATGGCAAAGCGGTCAAGGATCTTCCCGTCAAGGTCATGGACAGCTTGAATGTGTACGTCAACCAGACAACCGCAGATAAAATCGGCATCACCCTTCCGGATGAAATCCTGAAGCAGGCCTTAGAGGTTTTTAAGAACTGATATGAGCAGTTATGTGATCTTAGGTGCCCTGGCTTTAGGGTTAATTTATGGCATCTTATCGCTAGGGATTTACATTTCCTTCCGCATCTTAAACATTCCCGATATGACGGTGGACGGGAGCTTTGTGACCGGTGCGGCAATTTCAGCGGTTGTGACCACACATTATTCATTGATTCTGGTCATTCCTTTGGCTTTTCTGGGAGGATGCCTGGCGGGGAGCATTACGGCTTTTCTTCATATTAAATTAAAGATTCAATTGCTGCTTTCCGGAATCCTCACCTTGTCGGCGCTTTATTCCGTGAATATTAGAATTATGGAGGGCAAGCCCAACATACCTGTACTGCAGCAGACAACGATCTTTGAGCTTTGGGGGAGCGCGGAATCTCAGCAGTCAACCTCCATCGCTGTACTCGGTGTCTTACTGGCGGTTATGTTCTGTCTGCTCTGCTTCTTCCTGAATACGAAGCTGGGACTTTCCTTAAGGGCCACCGGAAACAATGAACAAATGGCAAGGGCGCTCGGGGTGGACACGAATATGACCAAATGGCTCGGGCTGGCTATTTCAAATGGGTTTGTGGCATTATCGGGAGCCGTTTTGGTACAGTATCAGTCCTTTGCAGATATCAGTATGGGGACAGGCGTCATTGTTACCGGATTGGCCTCTGTTATTATCGGGGAGGTCATCCTTTCGGGCTCCACGATTTTCAGGGGACTGCTGGCGGTTGTACTTGGATCGGTAGCTTACAGATATATTATCGCTGGTGCAATACAGATCGGTATGCCTCCCACAGATCTGAAGCTGATGTCAAGCCTGATCGTCATTATCGCATTATCCATGTCATTACTACACAGCGGGGGAATCCGGGGGAGAAGAAGGCGGTCCGGCCTGGGGCGCAATGGGACGGATTTCACTCCGCCGCAGTAGACTATTTTAGCGGGACTGGTGGAGAGAGGCATGCTAGAAGTCCGAAAGCTGAAGAAGATTTTTGCCAAGAAAAGCTTCAATGAAAAAATCGCCCTGGCTAACATCGACCTGCATCTTGGCTCGGGGGAGTTCGTAACCGTTGTCGGCGGCAACGGGTCCGGCAAGTCAACGCTGTTCAATTGTATCGCCGGGGTCGAAACACCGGATGAAGGCCGAATTGTACTGGATGGAAGAGATATCACTTACTTGGCGGAGCATCAGCGAGCCGTTTATATCGGACGGGTCTTTCAAGACCCTCTCAAGGGAACCGCATACGACATGACCATTGAAGAGAACTTGTCGCTGGCGTATTCCAAAGGAGGGAGAAGAGGGCTGTCACGGGCTATAACCAAAGCAGATATCCGCAAATTTCAGGAACGGCTGTCTACACTGAACCTGGACCTGGAGAAACGGCTGAAACAGAAGGTCGGACTCTTGTCGGGAGGACAGCGGCAGGCACTAACCCTGTTGATGGCAACTCTTGTGAAGCCGAAGCTGTTGCTTCTGGATGAACATACTGCGGCGCTCGATCCGTCAACGGCCAAGCTCGTGATGAGTCTTACGGCCAAGGTGGTCAACGAGGAAAACATCAGTACGATAATGATCACTCACAATTTAAGAGATGCATTGGAATTCGGGTCACGCACAGTCATGCTCTCTTCAGGAAGGATTACTATGGATATTCATGAACGGGAGCGGCAGCTGGTTACAACTGATAAGCTTTTCGAGCAATTAGAGCAGTAGTCTTAAGAACGATATCTTATAGGAGGCTATACCATGGAGAATATAATGGACAAGATCTTGTTATCAAACGGCGTTGAAATCGGATATAATTATCAATTTGTCGACGAAAGCCTGGAAACACTGGTGTTTATGAACGGCACCTTTAATACGATGCGGGATTGGAATGAGATCGGAGATATTCTTAAACAAAAGCGTCCTTACAATATTCTGACCTTCGATATGCGGAATCAGGGGGAGTCTACCAAATTCACAACGGACTTTGCTTATTCCGATTTTGTGGAGGATGTCTCCAATTTGTTTGAAGCCTTAAAGCTGGATCAGTTCACACTGATTACCTACTCCAGCGCATCGACGATAGCCATCGATTACATCCTTGGCCATCCCAATAAAGTCAACCGCTTAATTCTGGGGGCTCCGGTCATTAATCCTTACGGAAAGTTTAAAAGCCAGCTGCTCTCCCGCTCCTCTCTGAAAATGTTTGAAATCGGCGATCTCAGCGACGTTATCGTACTGTCGTTCGGGCTGATGTACAGCAACAGATTCATTGAACAGAGCAAGGATTTTTTTGAAGCGATTCAGGACCAATTCCTGCAATCGATCGATAAAGAGGTGCTGTTGCCGTATATGAAAGCCTGGGACGGGAACGAGATGGATATAGCCAAGATCACAACAGCGTTCTCCGGTATTCCGGTTTTCTATATTCATGGAGAAGAAGATGTCTTCAATCCGGTTTATTTCTCGGAAAAGCTGCAAAGCGAGGTTCCTGGATTCCAGTTGTGCACCTTGCTTGGCAATGGGCATGATTTCTTGGCAGAGGACAAGGAAGGGTATATCCGGCTTCTGCAAGAAATTCTATGACGGGACTTGAACTCCAAGGGAATGTTCTCATAACTGGCGTCACAGGATTTATTGGCAGACATCTGCTTTACGAGTTCCTGAGAGCGTCTATGGAAGTGACTGGATCTTGGAGAATATACGTTCTGATTCGGGGCAGAAAGGGGCTATCGGCTTCCGCAAGAATAGATCATTTGCTGACCCATGCATACCTTCCCGATTATCTTAAGCCATATGACCTGGAAGATTTGACGGATAATATCACTGTTATTGAAGGGGATTTGGAGGATTCTGATCTGCAGGTACAGTTCGGGTTGCACATTGCTAAAGAAGATCCGCTGTTCGTCATACATAGTGCAGGCTCAGTGAATCTTTATAACACGGCTGCGGCTGAACAAGAGGTGCATCACACCAATTGGCTGGGAACAATGAATCTGCTCCATGCCATTGAACCCTTTAACAGTAAGCTGGTGTTCATCAGCACCGCATTCTCCTGCGGCATTGTCGAGGGGCTCATCGGGGATAATTACTCCATCTATCAAAACAACAGGTTCAGGAATCCTTATGAGAAATGCAAGAACCAAACGGAACAATTTATTGAGAGCTACTGCGCAGAGAATAAGATGAAGTATCAGATCCTGCGGCCGAGTGTAGTATGCGGAAGACTTCTAGATGCTCCGCTTTATTACATCTCAAAGTTCGATGTATTCTACGGCTGGACGAAATTCTTCTGGAATTTGCAGAACCAGGGAAACAACGAACCTTTAAGAATCCATATGTCCCGGGATTCCAAAGTTAACGTAGTGCCTGTGGATTTTGTGGCCAAAGCGGTCCTGGCATCATTTCAGCAAGATATTCCTTATGTTAATCTCACTTATCCGCAATCCATTGCTAACCGCCATCTGTATGGTTCAATGCTCCACGCCTTGCATTTCGATCAATATGAATTCGTGGAGGAGATGCCTTCCGGCCTGAATAAGAGCGAGAGGTTCTACTACCGTTCTATAGACAAGGTTTATAATCCCTATTTAAACCAATGCAATAATGAATACGACAGCAGATTGATCTGTAGCCTGACAGGCACCGAGCTCATTACGGAGATAGACCTGCAAGCATTAGCCGGATTCTCGATCCGCAACAGTTTTGATGAAGAGCGAGTTTACTAGCGCAACAATTGCTTTTCCTGGCGTGTGCCAGAGAACTGCAGGATTAAGCATGAGAAACCCTCCGCCTGTGACCGGCGGAGGGTTTCTTATACTGGCACAGGGAATCCGCCGTGCACTCGGCTTACTGTGTTCCCAGCAGCTCACCCGCTGTCACCGGAAAAAGCGTCTTGACGATGTCCAGAACAGCCAGGGCGTAAGCCTGGATTTCCCGCTGCGCATCATGCTCAAGGCGCTGCTGCAGGAAATGCGCCGCCGATTGCAGGGAGGCTGTCCAATACCAGCGGACGTAAAGCCCGTAAGCGGGAAGGAACAGCCGCGCCTGCTCGGCGCAGATGCCTTCGGCCAATGCGGCTTCGTATTTCTCCAGCCCCAGCTCGGTGTAGCGCATCAGCTCATCCGTATATTTTGTCCCGAGTTCCCAGGATACTGCATTACCGCTGCCCTGCTTGGAGTTCTCCGGTGCTTGCCGCCACTCCCCGGCCCCGGGTATATAAAAAGCCGGTTCCTCTGTAATATATCTCCGGCTCGATTCATTCCAGGCCTCCAGACTGTCTCCGGTACCCTCATAGTGGGCGGAGCCGACGATATATTTCACCATTGCCGGGCAACCATCAGCGGTGCGTACACCTCAAGCTGAAGCATGGCATGCCGGAAAGGTGAAGTATGGCCCTCTCTGGCCAGAAAGGATATAAGCCGGATGTCTTTATCCGTAAGTGCGGCCGATTGTTTGGCATAGGATACGCGCGCTGCATTGACGACGGTCAGATCGCTCCCCATATGATCGATGAGCCGGATGTACCCTTTGTCAAGAACCTCAATATGCATGATATACCCCCCAGTGAAATTGATTCTACCCTACCTAATTCCGTACAGACACCGGCTCTCCTTCATCCCTATTAAGGCGAAATGGTGGACATCCTGGCCTGTATGGCGGCCGTTAAAAAGTTCCTTGTAATCGGTCGGCAGGTATTGATAAGGTAAAAGATGCTGTTAGAGTAATAATAATGTGATACAAGCAGAAATACAGATATTGCAATAGATATGGAGGATGCCGAAGCGGCTAAGGCAGATGGCGGTGGCATTTCTGTTCAATTCCCGTGAAGAAGTGCTGTTTCTGCGCAAAAATTTCGAAAGCGCATTCCTTCCGGGCACAGTCAGCAGATTTACGTTCGCTCCATGCATTCGCTGGCAGGGGAGCCGGGCATCCAGTGGAGCATTCTATAAGATTGGGAGATGATGAAATGATGACAGATACAGTATCCATATTGGGTGTGCCCTTTTCCAAAATGAGTCTTGCACAAACGGTGCGGCACTTGGATGAACAGGTTCAGGACAGGCCTGCCGGCTTATACCATGTGATAACGGCCAATCCGGAGATTACGTTGGCCAGCCAGTCGGACGGACACCTGCGGGAAATTATCGGCACGGCGGATTTGATTGTTCCGGATGGCATCGGTATTGTGCTGGCGGCCAAACGCAGAGGAGAGCCGGTAGCAGAAAGAGTGACCGGTTATGATCTGCTGCTGCGCCTGCTGGAGAAGGGCAGTGAGCGGGGCTGGAGCTTTTATTTGTTGGGTACGGATGAAGAGACAAGCGTGCGGGCGGTAGAGAACATTAGCCGCGATTATCCGGGAATCCGGATTGCCGGCAGGCACCACGGCTACTTCGGTGCGTCCGAAGAGCCGGGCATTCTCGCGGATATCCGCCGCAGCCGCCCGGATGTTCTCGTGCTGGCGATGGGCGCGCCGTATTCGGATAAATGGCTGTACAAGCATAAGCGGGAGCTGGAGGGAGTTAAGCTGGCTTTTGGCGTGGGCGGCAGTCTGGATGTCATCTCCGGCAAGGTGAAGCCTGCACCGGCGGTCTGGAAGAAGCTGAATCTGGAATGGGCGCACCGTCTGCTGTTCGCACCCGCCGCCAAAGGCCAGAAATCACGCTGGCGCCGACAGGCAGCCTTGCCGAAATTTGCGTACCGGGCCATTCTCCGGAAGTGAGGACATGGCTATGGTAAACATGAGGAGGGTGGATGAATTGGAGAAAACAGAGATTCTGCAGAGAGGTGTAAGCCGGATACAGGAGCTGCGTCGGGGGAAGCCGGTCTACGTACGGGTGGCGAATAGCGACGCGGGGGCCAAACGTTTCTATGAACCTATGGATTCGCGGAGCATACCTACTGCCGCACACAGGATTAGCGCAGCTATAATGAATACAGCCCCCGGCTTGAGTGCCGGGGGCTGTATTGAATGACCGGGCATTAGAGCGTGCTTGGCGGCAACTTGCATAATTACTTGCAGCGCCGGCGCAACAGGCTCCTGCTGCACTGGCGCAGTAAAGTTCCTGCCGGCACCGTCGCAGCGAAGTTCCCGGCCTGCATTGAATTTCTCGCTTGATACTCTCCCAGCAGATGTTCAGATCTATTACTCTAGCAAATCCGCATTAAATCACATAAGGAGCCGGTTCCAGGCTTTCGGCCTTCAGGACTGCTTCCTCCAGCGTCATGCCTGTAAAGCTCTGCGCGGGAAGGAAACGGCCGTTCACGCCGTCATCCACAAAAGCGCCGACAGCAATGCCGGGAACGACGCTCTCCACCTGGTTCGGCGCATTCGGGCCGCCCAGATCGGTGCTGCACCAGCCCGGATCGGTTAGGCTGATGATAACGCCCGTGCCGTCCAGACGGGAGGCCAGGTCCTTGGTGAATTTATCGAGCGCCGCTTTGCTGGCCGCATAGCCGGCCTGCTCCGGCTCGTTTTTGATGCCGCTGGTGGTGTTGATGACCCGTCCAAAGCCGCGTTCCAGCATCTTCGGAATCAGACGGTTGCAAATGGTGACAGCCGAGATGAAGTTGATCCGGAAGCTCTGCTCGAAGTCCTCAACCGGCGTCTGCCAGTAATCGGTACGGTAGGCAATCTGCACGGCAGCATTATTAAACACGATATCGACGGCCGTTCCCCTGGCTTCGATTTCATCCAGCATCGCCAGCACTTCTTCGTGGTTGCCTAACTCGGCCGAAACGCTGTAGGCGTCCACCCCGAGTGCCAGTACTTCCTGTTCAAGTTCTGCCGTATGGGCGAGATTTCTGCTGTGCAGGATCAGGTTGCAGCCTTGCTTGGCCATAAAGAGCGCAGTCTGATAACCGACACCCCGGCTGGCGCCGGTAATCAGTGCCCATTGTCCCTGTACATTAACCATAGATTTTAGCACTCCTTTTCAACTATATTATGGAAGAAATTTTATTCATTGCGGTGTTCCGGAAGCGTTTGCTTCCCCGCAAGTTTAGCATAAATGTCCGGCCCGTTTCACTATAGATTTTGCAGCTTGCTTGTTGGTGGTCTGCATTTCATTGCTTTCGCAATTCAACGCGGAATAGCAATAAAGGATTCCTCTGCTCCGGCGGCGAATCTATCCAATAACCAAACTATTATTTAACGAAAAAAGGGGTTGCGGCGTATGTCCCAAAGCTTTCAGGTTGCCTTGCAAAAAGTGGTCGATCATTCCTATGAGATCGAGATCGGCGAGCATCTCTTTCCCGCCTTGCTGAAGGATCTTCAGCAAGGGCTGGTCACGGGGGTAAGCAAATATGCAATCATTACGGACTCCAAGGTTGAACCGCTGTACGGCCAGCCCTTGCTCAAGCTGCTGCAGGAGCATGGCTTTCAGACCGAATTGTTCGTATTCCCCGCCGGAGAGAAATTCAAGACCCGCGAGACCAAGGCGCAGCTGGAGGATCAGCTGCTGGAGCGCGCTTACGGGCGTGACTCCTGCATCATTGCCGTCGGCGGGGGCGCGGTGACCGATTTGGCGGGATTCCTTGCCGGAACCTTCGGCCGCGGCATACCGAGCCTGAATGTGGCAACCACGCTGCTGGCTGCGGCCGATGCCTCCGTCGGCGGCAAGACCGGTGTGAATACTCCGGTCGCCACCAACCTGATCGGCGTGTTCCACCAGCCGCGCAAGGTGTATATTGATCTGGCGGCCTGGCGCACATTGCCGGCCCGGGAGCTGCGCAGCGGGCTTGCCGAGACAATCAAGCATGCTTGTCTGGCTGATGCGGAATTTTTTGCTTATCTGGAAGAGAACGTAGACAAGGTCATCTCACCTGACGGGGAGCTGGTGCTGGACCCGGCGGTTTGTGAGGAGATAGCCCTGAAGAACTGTGCGATTAAATACCGGGTCGTGGAGCAGGATGAGCATGAAAGCAATCTTCGGCAGATTCTGAATCTTGGACACACGGCCGGCCGGGCGCTGGAAGCGGTCAGCGGCTACACGCTGCTGCACGGGGAGGCGGTAGCTGTCGGGCTGGTGATACAGGCCAGACTGGCCGTGAAGCTGGGGTATTTGCAGGCTGCAGAAGCCTCACGGGTAGAAGCCTTACTGCGTAAAGCAGGTTTGCCTGTGGAAATCCCGGCCGCTATTACGAACCGGATGCTAATGGACAAAATGTACACAGATAAAAAGGTGCGCGGCGGACGCATACGCTTTGTTTTTCAGGAAGGAATCGGCGTAATGAAGGTGTTTGAAGGAGGCGCTTATTCCACTCCGGTCGATGAGGAGACGGTGATGGAGCTGCTGGAGGAGCTGCGCGGCTGAATAAGCTGAACAAGTCCGTTAGTGCGTAAATAGTCGGCGAGTATTGAATCCCTACCGCTCATTCCGGGTAATGGTAGATTAATGGGTACTGTTATCATAAGAAAAATGGAGGGATACCCTATGGGCAATCCGCTGAAAGAATTTAAACAGAGCATCGACGGGCTGAAGGAATCGCTGGATGGTGTGAAGCAGTCGGCCAATCGGCTGAAGGAGCCGGTGGATGAGGTGAAGGCGGGCATACAAGCGACCAAGGAGGCGGCGCTGCACCGTACAGACGGTGTGAAATCCGAATTCAAGCGGATGAAGGCATCCCTGCAGGAGAGCAAAGCGGCCGTAGCCGAGGTCAAGGACACTGTTGCGGCCTCCGCTGAAGTGCTGCACACCCAAAGACGCTACCGCAAGCTGAAGCAGCCAAAGCGGCCGTCTCTGCTGAAGAGAGGGCGCATGGCCTTGATTGGAAGGTAAGCGGATATATAAGAGAAACGGAGCTCCCAGCTTAATGGGCGGCTCCGTTTTCTTTATAACATAGCTGAAAGTATACATTGGGGTTCCGGTGGGGAATGGAGCGTGCGCTGAGTGCTAGTTCGGAATATCCGAACCGGTGTCCATACTCTCTTCTCCAGATAAACCATCGTCCGGCAGCTGCACATTCAGGCTCTCTATAGATTGGACGACAAATACAGGCATGAGCTGGGAGCCCAAATCCGTATCGGCTATTTCATAGCCGGTCCGGAATTGTCCGGTGATAAGAGCCTGACCAACGGTATACTCGAAATCACCCTGCAGCAGTACATACCGCCCGCCGGAGCCGGCCACGGCTCTGCCGGCATTGTCGTAATAAATCTCGCCGCTGAACGAGACCGTCTCAAACGGATGCTGCTCCAGCTCTCCGGCGGAGATGACCGGAACGACCGGTGTCTCCTGGAGCACCTCAGAGAATTGATAGACCCCGGCGCTTTCGCGGTAGATAGCCGTCCGGCCGCTGCTGCCGTCGCCGAGCTCTGCGTTGAGCACCCGGATGGAGTGGTCATCGGAAGCAAATTCGTAGCTGTCCCCGGAGAAGCTGAGCAGCGGAAAAATACCTGTGCCCGAGACGGTATATCCCGCGAAAGAGGTGCGTCCTTCTTCGCCTCCGCTCTCCGCTACCACAACCGGCAGCCCGGAAGCATCCGACAGCTCCCTATCGAAGGCAAGCTCCTCAAGCGGCCCAAGCTCCAGGACAACTTCTCCGCTCCGGGTGGAGACCACGCCGTCCGGGTTCAGCTCGGCATAATACAGCTTGCCCGCGCTGTCCACACCGGCTACCGCCATCTGCAGGCCGTTCAGTCCTGCGGCGGCAGCCACATGGGTATACATGCCTTCCTGCTCGCCGCCCGGCAGCAGACGGACCGGCTCCGCCAGATTCCAGGCCAACTGCGCAGCCTTGACCTGTTCAGCCGTGTCTGTAAGCGCGGAGAGGTCGCGGTACAGCTGAATGGCTGCGGCATAATCGCCGCTGCGGACGAGGCGCCCGGCGCTCTTGACCAGTTGGGTGGTCCTGCTGTCGATCAGCTTCAGCACCTCCGATGTACTAAAACCGGCCTTGGAGGCATAAGTCCGGTAAGCTGCAGCGTGTCCGGCGAAGGCGGCTGCCTGTTCGCCCTCCAGATCCTTCTCCAGCATGAGCTGCGCACTGGCCTCGGCCTGTTCCTGCAGCCACGGTGCCGTATAGCTGTGGTCGCTGTACGCCTGCTGCATGGACAGCGCACTGTCCAGCATCGGCCCGAAGCTGCCGGCGCCTGCAAAGGCCCGCAGCCTGGCTTTGTCATACGCTGCGAACTGCTTCGCCAGCCCGTCCGCTTTAGCGTCCTCACCGCCGTAGTAGTCGGCCGGGATCTGCAGCAAATTCCATTTGTAGCTGTCGTCCCCGTTCTCGCCGGCTGCAGCCGTCTTTCCGGTCTCCAGCCCTGCCCCGAACTGCAGCCGGAACTGCTTGAAGCCTGCCGTGATCTGCCCGGAGATCCCGGTTTCCGCCGAAAGCTGCCGGTAATAGGCTTCATAAGGCCCGCCGGTAACCATATACTTCGCCTTCAGGTTAACCAGTGAGGCGTAGCTCTCCATGAATCCGGCAAAATTACCGGCAATCAGCTGGTCGGATACGGTCAAGGACAGCGTGGCGAGTCCGTTACGGATTGCCGTAATCGGATCGAGCTCCTGCAGCCGGGAGGAAATTTCTTCTTCATGGTACCGGATCGCCGGGTTCTCCGCCGCCCGGCGGTACAGATCTTCCGCCGCAATCAGATCCCCGGCAGCGTACAGCCGGTCCGCCTCGTTCACGTCGCGGATTTTGTCCCCGATCAGCAGGCCCTTCCGCGCAAGCCCCGCCAGCATCAAGATACACAAAATAATCATAATATTCCGCAGGGATATCACTTGCTTGAACGTCATATATTAGTAGCCCCTTTTTAAATCTAAAATTTCATAAGCTTCGGGGCGAACCCGGTTGTTACAAAACCTTATATCTCTCGCAGAAACGGCCCCCTTCCAACCGGGACGGCAGCCGTTTCTTCTTGTTAAGCGTAAATATTCACCGGTATCCCGGGCCTGCCGCGGCGGCTAAACCTCGGGGTCCCAGCGGTATTTGGCTTCCCGGACTTCCGCCACCTTGTGGTCAAGGCCGTTCCAAGGCTCGTAGGGGCTGCTCTCGATAAGTCTTGACAGGCGCAGAAAGCGGTCCTTTGGCAGGTCCTGTATGTACCCTCCGATCATGCTCGAATAAAGCAGCGCATAGCGTTTCATCCGTACAGCTGCTCCGGCGACGCCAGTCATAATGGCCTGCCCTTTGGGCATTTCGAGAATTTGCGCTTCGTAAGCTTTAACATAGCGCAGGGTGCGGTCCTTGATGAGCTCAGGGCGAACCCGTGCCACTTCGCCGATATACTCGGCAAGCAGCGGCTCGAAATCCTTGAGCAGCAGCTGCTCCAGCTCCAGAGGCATATCCTTGCGGATCTGGAAGCCGTGCAGGAGAGCCACCCGCTGGCGGGAGACGCGGTCACCGCGCAGCAGTACGGCAACCTCGCGCAGCTTCTCATAGGCCAGCACATCGTTCTCGCGGAGCACGGAGACGGCCTCCTTGCGGTTGATTTCCAGGCCGTCCCGGACAGCGCCGATGTTCCGGGCGAACAGGCGGTCAAGCGCATACAGATTTTCATTCTGCCGGACTTTCCGCTGTGTGTAGTAGAGTATGCTTGCCAGCACAATGCCACCGGCGGCAGAGAGCGCCATCTGCTGCAGGCTTTCGCCGAAGTAGGCGGCAGCCAGTGTCAAGAGAATCACTAGCAATAGCCGGGTCTGCATGCTGCGGCGTGCATTTGCTGCGGCATGCCGCTCCACGGTAACAAGGGAGGCGCGGCCGCACTGGCCGCAGCGTTCTCCGTCAAGAGCGGTGAAGCGGCCGCAGCGGCGGCACACCCGCAGCTTGTCGAAGGCATAACGCGGCGCTTTGAACGGCCGCAGGGTTACGGGCTTCTTCGAATGTACAGCTTTCTTATCGGCCATGAGCGGAATCTCCTCCGTTCAAGGTCGCCAGCAGTCTTTCGTCGATCTCATCCGGGGTCAGCGGTTTGCGCTGGCGCAGGGCATAGCGCACAATCTGAATGACGGCATAGAGAAACGTTATTCCGAGAATGACGTATGAAATCATGGAACTCTTCCTTTCTCGCTTGGGAAGCATGGGCTGTGAGGATGCCCCGAAGACAGGGCTTTCGCCGCATCCTGGTCCGGGTTCCTGCGTCCCAAAGTTGAAGTTTACAAGGTTTAATTATATCATAATGGCATGCTATTGACAGAATTTAGCTAACCCTGGCGGCCAATCGGGCAGTCTGCCGAAATCAACGTAAAGAGGAGCCATCTTTATGCTTCGTACACAACTGAACAACCTACCATTCCGAAAGATGCTGCAGCGCATTGTACCGCTGCTGCTGGCCGTCGCTCTCCTGATCGGGCCATTCGCAGCCCGCACAGCCTTGGCTGCTTCTGCGGCACCCGCCCGCATCGACGCAGTGCTGCTGCTTGATGTCAGCAAATCCATGAACACCAGCGACAAGAACAATCTCGCCGGTGAAGCGATGAAGATGTTTATAGATATGCTCTCGACGCAAGGCGACAAAGTCGGCGTCGTGGCCTATACTGACAAGGTGCAGCGCGAGAAAGCGCTGCTTGAGATCAACTCCGCCGCCGACAAGGAGGACCTGAAGGATTTCATCGACGGTCTGGACCGCGGCGCCTATACGGATATCGCCGTCGGGATGGAGGAGGCCGTGAAGGTGCTGGAGAACGGCAGCGATCCTTCCCACGAGCCGATGATCGTCATGCTGGCGGACGGCAACAACGATCTGGATGAATCCAGCGGCCGGACGCAGAGCGAATCCGACCAGGAGCTGAAGGCGGCGGTAGAAGCGGCCAAGCAGAAGGGCTACCCTGTATACACTATAGGCCTCAATGCTGACGGTAAGCTGAACAAGCAGATTTTGGCCGATTTGTCGTCACAGACGGGCGGCAAAGCGTTCGTTACCGATTCCGCCGATGATCTGCCGCAGATTCTCAGCGAGATTTTTGCCAGCCATCTGAAGCTGAAGGTTGTACCGGTACAGTCGATCACGGCCAACGGCAGCTTCCAGGATGTAACGGTCAATGTGCCCAACAGCAGTGTGCTGGAAGCGAACATTTCGATTATGTCCGCGCAGCCTGTCACCGTGAAGCTGAGTGATCCTGCGGGCAAAGAGGTCGCCATTCCGTCAGATGAAGTGTTGCTGTCAAAGTCCAGCACTTACAGCCTGATCAAGCTGCTGTCACCGGAGCAGGGAGACTGGAAGCTGCAGGTGAAGGGCGTCAGCAAGGACAAGATTGATATTAATCTGGTATTCAACTATGACCTGGAATTGAAGATAGACACGCCTGCCTCAGCCGCGTATAAGAAGGGCGACACCGTAGATGTCCTCTCCCATCTCTATGCCAGCGGCACTCAGGTAACGCTCAGCGATTTGTATCAAGATATGAATGCGGTGCTGCTGGTGACTGACGTAGACGCCGGCACGACCGAGGAGATTCCGCTGGACAACTCTGGAGCCGAGTTCAAGGGCAGCTTTGAAATCAAGGAGAGCCATGATTACGAGCTGAAGGTCCGTGCGGAAGAGAGCAGCTTTTACCGCGAAAGCGATATTGTGAAGATCAGTGCCAAGACGGGAGCTGCACCAACGGCCGGCACCGGAGGCTCAGCGCCAAGTCAAGAGCCGCTGCAGGACGAAGGTAAATCTTCCGGTCTCTTGTACTACATCATCGGCGGCATCATTCTGCTTGTTGCCGCTGGGGTAGCCCTGTGGCTGCTGCGCAAGAAATCTACCCGTGGTTTCGTAGGCCAGATAGTCGTGGAAGTGCTTGACGGCAACACAGGGGAGAAGACATATCCGCAGTACAAACGCCTCTCCGGCTTCCGCGGAAAGTTTACGCTGCACCAGCTGCTGCAGCTGGCGCCTGAACTGAAGGAGACCGAGAAGCTGGTCTTTACCCCGGGCAAAGGCGACAGACTGCTCCTGAAGGGCGGCGAAGGGCTTGCCGTAGAACGCTCGGGCCGGGCGGCTGACGTATCAAGAGGTCTTGAGCTGAAGAGCGGAGACCGGATCACAGTAACACTGCAAGCCGTAGACAAGTCTATTATGCTGGAATATCTGATATAACGAACGCTTAGGGGGAGAACCTATGAAACCGGTAGTAAGAGAGCATATTCAACAGCTTGATGTATCGCTGGGCGGAGGCATCGTCAGCGACAAGATCCGCGTCGATACAATTGACAACCCGATTTTGATCATCGGCCTCGGCGGCACGGGCATCGACGCCCTGCTGCGGCTGAAATACCAGATCAACCGCCGCTTCAAGCTGCCCGAGGACCCGCTCACCAAGAAGAAGCGGGACAAACCGGACAATGTGGAGTTTCTGGCGTTTGAGACGAATGAACAGGACCGCGGCAAGAAATACAAAGGCATCGGGCTCGACCCGCAGAATGAATTTGTGCTGCTGGCCAATGCCGAGATCGGCGGACTGCTGCAGAACCGCAGCATCCTTGATCCTTACATCACCGAGTGGCTGTCGCCGGAGCTGAGCATTACGGACGGCATGAACGGTGCCGCAGGGGTGCGGCAGGCCGGACGGCTGCTGCTCTTTACGAAGATCAACCAGGTGGTCGGAGCCATCGACAAGAAGATCAAGACGCTCTCCGTCGGCACGAGCAAGAAGCTGATGGTCTTCCTGCTGACCGGCCTCTCGGGCGGTACAGGCAGCGGCGCTTTCCTGGACATCGCGTATATCGTGCGCGGCATTATCGAGCGTGATTACGGCGCAGCCGGCGTGGACAGGGTGAACACGCTCGGGTATCTGTTCACGCCGGATGTGAATCTTTCCAACAAGAGCCTCAGCGAGCATACGCGCGAATATATCCGCAAGAACGGCTATGCCGCGCTGAAAGAGCTGGATTACTGGATGAATGTGGACAGCCGCGGCGAACGGTTCCGCCAGAAGTACGGAAATATCCTGACGGTCAATTCGCCGCTCCCGCCGTTCAATCTGTGTCACCTGATCTCGGCAACCAACACCGAGGGCAAGCTGCTGGAGAATGCCTATGATTACTGCATGAACGTGACGGCGGAGAACATTACCAACTTCATGGCCAGCGAAGAGAAGCAGTCGGGCGAAGAATTCGCCATCCATGACTATATCAGCAACATCCGCACCAATATTGCACAGATGAACAAGACGTATCCGGCTAACTATGAATACAATATTATCGGCGCTTCGTCGGCGGTGCTGCCGATCGAGGAAATGACGACCTATCTGGCTTACCGGCTGTTCGACAAGATGGACAAGATGTTCCAGCAGGCTCCCGGCCAGGAGGAAGTTGAGAAGACGGCGCGCAAGCTGGGCATCGACCTCGACACGATGATTAAGACCTTTGAGTCGCGTGTGCCGGAGCCGCTGCCGGGCTTTGAGAACAGCGAACGGCTGAGCCATGGCAATGTGATCAAGAACCAGGTCGTGGACATGGATACGGAGCTGGAGCAGACCTTCCTGGTCCGGGCGCGCGAAGAATATATTAAGGCGAAGAAGCAGCTGCCCGGCGAAATTGCCGGCAAGTTCGGCGAGGAGCTGGAGCGGATCTTCCTGCATCCCGAGCAGGGGCCGTTCTATGTGTCGCGGCTGCTGTACACGGAGAAGGGCTTCTGCATCCTGAAGCTGATCCAGTCCTATATTGAGACGCTGCGCGAGAGCCTGCTGCGCCTGCCGCGCGACATCGAGGCCGCGCAGGACAGCGCCGAGGAGAAGCTGGGCGATGCGCGGAGCGCTTTTGTCTCGAAGGAGAAGAAGAAGAACGCCTACATCGAAGCCAAAATCAATGAGTACTGGCTGCATGCCGATGTGGAGCGCACCGAGCAGATGATCGAGTTCTATGAGGATTTGTTCGAGCTGCTGAACGAGCAGAACAGCCGGATTTACGGGGTTTTCACGGAGATACTCAGCTCGCTGAGTGCGATTTTTGAGAAGAACGGCGATATCTTGACCCACGGCGAGGAGCAGACCGACCATAAGGGTAACAAAACGTACTATTGGAATATCGTCAATGTGCCGGATATTACGGCAACGATTTCGAAGGTGATGGACCAGAAGGACGGCGACGATCTGATCCGCGATTTTGCCCGGGAAATGCTGAAGCACTCCGGACGCTGGGTGAAGGAGCAGGAAGTCGACATTGTCCGCTCGATCTCCGAGTTCCTGAGCGATAAGTTCGGTGATCTGATTACCCGCTCCATGGAGGACTTCCTGGTCATGAAGTACGGCCGCGAGGAACCGCTGGAGAAATTCGTGGAGCGGATCATTGCCGGCAGACTCGACGAGGATGCGGTGCCGGTGTTCCATCTGAGCAACAGCTCCGGCAGTCTGCACTTCCCGTCATGGGGCTTCGTCTCCGTGCCGGTGAAGGCGCCGGCGATCCTCAAGGGCATCCGCAATTACCAGAACAATGCACTGGGCAAATCGCAGTTTACGGTTAAGGAGAGCGAGGTTAAGAACCGGATCTTCTGGCTGAATACCCGCAACGGGGTGCCGCTGTTCGTCTATACGCCGCTGCGGGTGTATGAGGAGAACTATGAACGCACGATTCTCGACAAAGAGGGCATCGGCCGCCATCTTGTAATGACCGACAAGGAGAACTGGACGTACCTGCCTTCGCCGATTCCGGAGAAGTCCTGGGGCGAGACCTATGCCAATCCGCGGGTGCAGGAATACAATGCGCGGGTCCGGGCGGACTTCGCGAGAGCGCTTGAAGCAGGCGTCCTTGTGGAAAAAGGGCTCGACGACAATACCAGCAGCCGTTTCTCCGTCATCTTCACCAAGCCGTTCGATCTGGACAGCCTGCTGAAAGGCTATGATCTGCAGCTGACGGCTTCGCGCCCGAACCTCGGGGAAGTGAAGAAGGCGTCGGATGAACTGAAGCGCCTGCGTGAGACCGGTCTGGAGCGCGAGGGCGTGAAGGACATCTTCGGCAGCATCAACCGTGAGCTGGCCCAGGAGAACCTGATCCGTTCACCGCAGCTGATTGCCCGTGTCCGCGAGGAGCTGGCGAAGTACGATGTGCTGGCGGCAAAGGCGGCAGAGCTGGAAGCCCTGCTGCATCAGCATCTGGACGAAGACAAGTGGCTCGACCAGTTCATCGAGGCGCTGTACACCGATACGATCGTGAAGAAAGGCGCGCTCTATGTCTATGACCGCGACGAGGAAGAAGAAGCGTGGGAGCCGTTCGCCAATTTAATGAAGGAACGCAGCTATGTCGAATATGCCGTGTACCGTCATTTCCGCGGGCTGGATGACAAGAGCCGCAGCGTACTGCTGCGCAAGGCCGCGCGCCGTGCGGGTGAAATGACCGCAGCCGAGGATGTGTCTCCGCTGCTCTACAAGCTGGAGGGACTCTATGTCTCCTTCCTGGAAGCACGTGATTCGCTGGAATATGAGCGGGTTGAGCATGCCGACGGCGACGAGATGTACAGCTTCTACAAGACGCTGACCTCGAAGCTGGGCAGCATCCGCAGAAAGCTGAAGTAGCGCGATGATCAGGACACTTGCTAACCAGTATGCGGCAGGCTATGCGCGGCAGGAGCAAGCGCTTAGCAGCAAGGGCGACGGACGCAGCAGCATCCATTACCCGGCCTTGTTCCTGTTCCTGGGCGACAAATCGGCGCCGGCCATCGGGCCGGTGCTGGACTCCTGCGAGCGGAAATGGGACAACGCCGGAGGTGTAATGGCGCTGCATGCCGCTGCGGAGCCGGCGGGCAAGGGGCAGTCAGAAGGCGGCAGGGAGCGCGTGATGGCGATGAAGCTGCCGGCTGCAGCGGGACGTGATCCCCGCACCGTCCGCCAGGACGTGTACCGCGAGTTTCGCGAGGACGGCGGGTATCTTGCCGGAATGAACCGGGTCCTGCGGCAGCTCAGCAACAGCATAGCGGATTATGGGCGGCTGTATTCTTCCTTCGACGTCATCCATCTCTCCATCGTTACGCGGGTCGATGACCCGCTTAATGTGCTGCTGCCGGAGATTACACTGCTGGCCCGCGCCGTGCTCAGCCAATCCTTCAAATCGGTGCAGACCGATTTGTACCTGCTCATTAACGAGCGGGAGCAGGGTGACAGCTTCGGCTATTCCAGCTCGGTAGGACTGGCGTTTCTGCGGGAGCTGGATGTTATGCAGCTCGCGGAATATACGTTCCACGCGCCGCTGCTTGTCACGGAGGACGGCCTGTCCATCCCGGTATCCCATGGCCCGTCGCCGCTGTTCGATCTTGTCTATACGCTCTCGGACAAGAACGAGCGCGGGATGAGTCCGGTTCACGGCATGGATGACAATTACGAGATTATTGCCCATATCAGCCTGCTGAAGAACCGGGTGCGGCCGGCTGCGGACGCGGCCTCCGGGCACGGCGGCTACAACAATATGACCTTCAAGAGCGGCATCCGCGGCAGCTCGGGCCGGCAGGGCTATGCCTCGGCCGGCTTCTCCGCTGTACGCCGGCCCGACAAGCCGATTGCCCTGGCCGTGCTCTACCATGCGTTCCGCGGGCTGGCTTCCCGCATGCGCGAGTCCGGCGAGTGGAGCCTGCGCGAGCGGCAGGCACTGCTGGGGCTCGCGCCCGAGAGCCTGCGTGAGCGGGCGGCTGGACTGCTGCCGGATGAAGCCGGCCTGGAAGACATGACCGGCCTGATGAGCCATGGCCGCCCGTCCTTCGGCGAGCTGAAGCCATTGTCTCTGCGCGAAGCGGAGACGCTGCTGTTCGGCGGCGGCGGCGAGGCGTACTTCCGCGGCAATTTCGCGGAGGTCTCCGCCGCCCGCCTGGCGGGGGCGGACCCTGGACGCGAATGGGCCGCCGTGCTGGCCGCCCGCGAGCAGGCCACCCCGCCGCTGACGTTCTATCAGCTGGCGGAGTGGACGCTTGAGCAGGGCGGGGGCAGCGTGCTGCAGGCATTGCGGCAGCACATGGCCGGCCTGCGCGCGGCGCTGGCTTCCGCGCGCGGCGAGCTGGAGCAGCTCTACGCGGAGAGCGTAGAGCGCCAGCCGTTCCAGCGCGTGCCGCTGCTGGACAAACGGACGGTGCGCAATTTCATCCATTACCTGTTCACGAACGTGTACGGCAGGAAATATGAGATTTTGCGCATGGAGCGCGAGCTGGACCTGTGCCGCCTGTACGATGCCGCGCTGGAGCGGCTGCATGAAGAGAGCGCGGCCCAGGTCCGGGCCATGGAGGACATCGAAGCGGAGCTGCGTACGGCGGCGCTGGAAGGCATCGGCCGGGGCAGCACGGCGGTGGACCAGAACATAATGGAATATTACCGCGTGGTTACCGAAGAGGTCATGAATGACATTGAGGCGCGGCGCGGACCGGGCATCTTCCAGAGCGAGCGGTTTATGGGCAGCATGTCCGAGCTGCTCCGGCAGGGCGGGCCGGCGGTCGTAGAGCGGCTGGCCGGGGTATGCCGGAGGGAGCTGCTGACGGCAGAGCCGTTCACGCTGCCCTTCGAGGAGGAGCTGCTGCGGCGGGCCAATGTGGCCGCCGCTTACGAGAACCGCGAGATCGTCTCGAAGGAGGAGCTGTTCAAGCAGCTCTACCGCAGCCTGGAGGACGAAGCGATGATCAACGTCCGCCTGTTTGAATATACCCAGGAGCACCGGCATGAAGAGAAATACTTCTTCGGCGACAGCACCTCCGCGTTTCTGCGCTACGCCGCTGCCGAAGACGAGACTACACGTGTGTACCGGCTCGGCCTGGTGCATGAAGAGCGCCGCAGCGGCGCCGAGAAGCTGAACCTGATGGGCGGCTTCCATCTGGAAGACCTGCTCTACTACCGCAACGGCAAGGTCTACTACGAGACGTATGTCCAGAACGGCTACCGGCTGCACGGCGTGGAGGAGGAGTCGCTGCCGCCGCTCCGGTAAGGCAGCTCTCCTGGATGGAGGGCCTGCAGATGAGCGGACACATAGTTGGTGCAGGTGAGTTGGGTGCAGGCGGGCAGACCCAGATGAACTAGTGCGGGTGAGATGCCGCAATGGTGGGCGAAGATAAGCTGGTGCTATGAGTTACATCATGATAAGCGCTGATAAGTTGGTGCTGGTGAGTTGCCGCATGCTGGGCGGAGATAAGCTGGTGCGGATGAGTTCCCGCAATGGTGGGTGCAGATAAGCTGGTGCTGGTGAGTTACAGCATGATGAGCGCAGATAAGCTGGTGCGGGTGAGTTACAGCATGATGAGCGCAGATAAGCTGGTGCGGGTGAGTTGATGTACTATGCGGTTAGAAGGTACATGGCTGCAATTAGAGGCCGACAAGGTGCTAGTTGGATTTTTGCCACTTATTTTACGAATACAGGGCTATTTTCCGGATCTAGTTGGATTTCCGCCATCTATTTGGACGAAAATTCGCTCCAGTCGTCACTTTTACTACGATTAAGTGGCGATTATCAAACTAGACTACAGCGAACCAGCATAAACGAGCAATTTAAGTGGTGAAAATCAAACTAGTGTGTTGCCCAAGCGAAATCTAAGGACGGTATCCGCCGCCATCCCAAGCTCTTACTAGCAAGTTAGATGTCATTGCTGCATTTTGGCGCGGTCAAAGTACTAGTACCTGGGATCAACCCAAAATAAACAGACACCATGTCAAGCTAGATCATGCCAAGCTGACTTATGATATGGTCAAAGCACTGCTCTGGTCCTGGTTTGGTCTGACATTGGATTCTGTTGCACTTAATGCAGCAAAATCATCAGTTTATCCCGGATTTGGGCTTTTCTCATTTATTCTGAAGCACAGAATACACTAGAATTACTGTAGATGGACAATTTGCACCAAACTGTTGTATGAAATGCATGCTTACCGGGTGCAGGGCGGCACGGGTACCTCTGATGTTAATCAGTTTGTTTCCTGAAAGGATGAATAGTAATGCAGCGAAAAATCAATGGGCTGCTGCTCTGCTTCAGTCTGCTGGGCGGCGGGATCGCTTTTGTGCTTGGGGAGCTGCTGCTGGACCGCAGGCCCTACGATCTGCCGAATATTGTGCTGGTCGGCATCTATTTCGCGATCGTGGCACTTGGCGTCGGTATCGGCTGCCTGCTGGCGGAGATGATCTCGCCGAAGCTGAACGGCCTGTCGTGGAAGCAGCGCTACCTGAGCTTATCATGGAAGCTGCTGCCACTGACAGTAATGCTGCTGCTCGGAGTTGGCACGCTGTCCGAGTTCGTGTATGAGCTGAACTTCGGCGGGGTGAAGCCGGTCAAGAATGTCGTCATGGTAATCGACGACTCCGGCAGCATGAGCCAGAGCGACCCCGGCAACAGCCGCTACACGGCGGCCGAGGCGCTGGTAGAGCGGATGGACAGCGACAACCGGGTCGCAGTGGTCACGTTCAGTTCGGACGCTGCGGTAGTACAGCCGCTGCTTCCGCTGTCTTCGGCCGGTAACCGGGATCAGGTCATGCAGGTGATTCGCAGCCTGCAGACCACGGAAGGCGGCACGAATATCAGCGGCGCGCTGACCGAGGCGATGAATGTTGTGAACAGCGACGGCAACGGCAGCCGGGGCGCGATGGTCATCCTGCTCTCGGACGGCGTAAGCCAGTTTGATACCTCCAGCGAGCTGAACGATTATGTGAGCAGAGGTATTAAGGTGAACACCATCGGCCTCGCGCTCGATGATCCTTCCGGTTCCAATCTGCTGCGGGACATTGCAGCGGTGACCGGCGGAGAATACTACGATGTGGCCGACGCAGAACGGTTAGGCATGGTGTTCCAGCAAATCTATGATCGACTGGGTGACCGGACGCTGCTCACAGAACGCACCGATGCGACGGCGGACAGTCCTTATTATGCAGCTGTACGAATCCTCGCGTTGACACTGATCGGCACCGCACTTGGAATCGGCCTGGGCATCATCTTCGACAACCGTCATCTGGCCAAGAGCTTTGGCATCGGGGGCTTCCTCTCCGGACTCTGCGCTGGTCTGATTCTTGAATTCGGTCTTAGCGGCAGCTCGTTCGGCGATCCGCTTGTCCGGCTCATAGCACTGCTCGTGCTGGCCGGAATTATCGCGTTGTTTACGCTGGTAGTGCCGGTTGGCGAAGGGCGGCTGACCCGCCGCGGTTCCCGCAACGCGGGGGCGCCGAGCCAGACTGCCGACAGCTTTCCGTCGCCGCGCCGCAACCGCGGCAGTAAAGGATTTTAGCCGGGAAGGCTACGAAATAAGAGCAGCGGAAGTGCAAGGGAAAGCTGGAATAGAGCTAAGAAGAACAGTAGAAGAGCAATAGAAAAGATACAGAAAAGCTACAGTGAGAGTGAAAGCTGCAGAAGAGCAAGGGAACACTGCAAAAGAGCAATACAAGAGCAATAGAAGAGCTACAGAAACACTACAGCGAGATATGAAAGCTGCTGAAGAGCAACAGAAAGCACAGATAGCACAGATAGCACAGATAGCTGCAGAAACTATTAAAGATCTGCGGGAGATCTGTAGTTGACCTATAGTAGTTGAAAACAGGAAAGGGGCTGCCGGTTATGCGGTACATTGAGATGACACCCGATACCCCGGTCATTACCGGCGTAGTCTCCCGGGTGGAGGAACGGGTCTGCACACTGCGCTGGCATTGGCCGGACAGTGTGCAGGCCGTTTGCATCCACAAGGCGGCTGCGGAAGGCGGGGCGGGAGATACGCCTCCGGTGTCCGGCATGAAGCTGTATACGCGGGAAGAATACAAGGCGAACAACGGCTTCCGTGACCGGCTGGACGAGATCGGGCTGGTCGCTTATACCGTATTCGCCCGGCTGCAGGAGGACGGGGAGGCCGTGCTGGTGACCCAGCGGGACGGCAGCAACCGGACGCTGGTCAGTGCAGGCAAGGCGCGCATCTACTATTCGATCACCCAGCGCAAGGCGCTCTTCGGCAAAACAAAGAGCGTACATATGACCATTGCCGCCGAAGTGCCCGTGCCGAAGGAAGCGCTCTGCTACGTCAAGAAACGCGGCGGCGCCCCGTCCTCGCGGGAGGACGGGGTCCAGTTCCCGTTCGTGCAGGATTTCGCCGCCGGACGCAGCGCCTTGCCGCCGATCGAGATCGGCAAGGAGGATCAGGTGCGGATTTTTTTTACCGATGGACGCAAATACGGGCAGTATTATGAATTGGTTCCGGAGTGAGCCTGCCTATGAATCGGACCCGGCATAAAGAGGCGGGCAGCCGGCAGGCTGGCTGCACCTCATAATTGCGCTGTGTACATCTGCAGCGGGAGAAGTAAGGTAAGTGTGGCTGCGGAGTTCCGATGACCTGCTATAGGCGCAAGATGGCTGCCAGAGGCTGGCGTCCGGACCGGTGGTGCATACACCGCCATGCAGCTGTACAAAGCGCAGTTATCCGTTTCAGATCAAGACGCTTGTAAGAGGAGGATGAGAGATGTCGTTTTTCAGCCGCTTTATGAAGAAGAACCAGCCGCAGGCGCGGCCGCTCTTTTACGATATTGTGTGTCCCTACTGCTTCAGCAAGTTCCAGCCGGATGAAGTCGTCTTCCGGGCCATGCACAGCCGTGAGGATGATGAGAACTACGCGCTGAGTGAAGACGATGCGCTGAATAAATACCGCGAACGCTTCGGTCTCGACACAGTCGATGATCTGGAAGCTGTGTTGAACCCGGCGGATATTCCCGAGGAGTACCATCATTACACCGACCATGTGCTGACCGGTCTGACCGACCGTTATGGCGTGCTGACGCGCAGACGTCTGTGCCCGGCCTGCCATAACGAGCTGCCGGTAACGGCCGGGAAGGTGCCAAGCAATATTATTTCAATTGTCGGCGCCTCCCAGGTCGGCAAATCGGTGTATATGACCTCGCTGATTCATACGCTGCAGCATACGACGGCGGGACATTTTGACGCGGCCTGCATGCCGCTGAATGCCGAGATCAGCCGGAAGTTCCGTACGCTGTACGAAGAACCGCTGTTCGAGCGGGGCGATCTGCTGGCTTCTACGCAGAAGGAGAAGATGCAGGAGCCGTTTATTTTCCAGTTCGTGTTCAAGGATGAAGCCAAGCCGCCGCTGACGCTGGTCTTTTTTGACGTCGCTGGTGAAGGTATGGTCGATCAGGACTATCTGGGGCTGCACGGCCAGCATATCAAGAACTCCGCCGGGATCCTGTTCATGGTTGATCCGCTGCAAATTCGCTCCATCCGGGAGAAAATCCGTATCAACTACGGCGACCGTCCGGGCGCGTGGGTCTCGCAGTATGACGAGCCGCGCGATGTGGTGCTGACCCTGTTCGGTGATTTCATCGCCTATCAGGAGAAGAGCAAGACGGAGATTCCGACTGCGGTGGTCCTGACCAAAAGCGATATGCTGCACTCGCTCAAGGATGAGGACGGCGATTACATTAAATCAAACAGCAACGTGTTCAACAACTACGTGCACCGCAACACGCTGAATCTGGATGAGTTCCACAATATCGACGGGGAAATCCGCCGCTTCATTTCCAAGGTGGACCGTCCGTTCAAGGATACGATGGATGTGTATTTTGCCAATACGGGTTATTTCGCAGTTTCCGCACTGGGCAGCAATCCGGTCAATCAGAAGGTGGAGGGCGTGGTCAGCCCGATCCGGGTGGACGAGCCGTTTATCTGGCTGCTGCATAAGCTGAAGTACATTGAGGGGAGCGACGGGCCGTGAACAAGTGGTCAGGGTCCATGATTACCCAGCAGATGTACACCCGTGAACGGCGCGGCGTGTACCGGACGACAGAGGGCTTCGATACGGTGGCGAAGTCGGAAAGTCTTGACAACAATTTTGTCAAAAAAATCATTCATCCCTTCTGCCTCTACGACGCACCGGCGGAGCTGACGGCACGGGGCGAGAAGACGGAGGAGCTGTATCCTTCCGCGCTTCATCTGTTCCATACGGAATCGGGCGAGACGATTATCGGGCGTAACCGGTTTGTGGCGGCGGATTTCACCGGGCAGCGCAGCGCTTTTTTCGCTCATAATTATGTAGTGCCGCCGCTGCGCTCCGAAGAGATTACGGAGAGCTACGCTGAATGGCTGAACGCCGAATTTGCAGACAGCTATGCTGGTGAACCGGGCGGTACGCTGCCGGAGCTGGAGAAAATTCCAGTGCGCCGCCGGGAACGGAATCTGGAGCCGCAGGCGGTACTGCGCGGACTCGGCTTCACGGAAGAACTGTTCAAAGCGCTGCTGCAGGCGGTCATGACTGCGGTAGCCGGCAAAAAGAAGCTGTATGTCGCCCTCGATGTGCCCATCGGTGAGCTGTCCGCGCGGGCGCTGGAGCTGACGGAGGTGCTCTTTACTTGTCTGCCCTTTGATTTCCGGCGCAGGCTGGGCGTCATTACGTATGCCTCGGAGCCGCAAAGCCGCAAATATATTCACCTGACGTTTGTGGAACGTGGCTCGCTCCGCCCCGGCGACCGGGCCATCGAACGCGATTTCGTGTTTGATCTGCCTGCCGGGCGGATATTAAACGCTGAATTCGGCGAGGGCGGGGGAAAGCAGGCTTTTGCCGGGCTGGCCTGGAAGACGCTGGCGCAAAGGGGAAGTCTCGATGACTTCGCCCGGTTTGCCGATGCACTGCTGCGCGGAGAAAGCGCAGAGCGCAAGCTGTCGCTGGCAACGTACAATGAGCTGGCGGTCTTTTATGAGGTCGAACAGGGCAATGAAGCGCTGTATGCGGAGAATAAGACGGCCGTGCTGAGCGGATTGCTGGCCTACCTGAAGCCGGAAGGAGCGCTGGAGAGCCGGGTGCGGCTGAACGATATTTTTCTGGAGCGGTTTGACCGGGAATACGACCTGATCCGCAAACGGGGGATTCCGCAGGCGGAGCTGCTGGAGAGCTTCCGGGATTATTTTGCGCTGAACGGCCATAATTACCGGGTTAAAGTCGTCGATTATTTCATTAACGGCATGCTGAATGCCAAGGCGGCGGGAGAGGAAGCAGCTCTGGCGGCGGCTTATGGAATCATTGAAAGCAATGATGAGCTCAGCTTCTCTTTCTTCAAAAGAGTTCTGGCCCAGCCGGTGTTCCGCCGCGAGCTGCTGGAGCCTTATCTGGAAGCGCGGCTGGTCAAGGCGGGCAAGCCTGCCGATATTCTGCGTTTTGTCGCCCATTGGGGCCGGGTGCTGCCGGAGGCGCTGCTGCAATCCTCGGTCCGTGATACGGTTAAAGACTACCTGCTGGAGAAGCTGCAGCGGGACAAGGACCCGGTGGCGGCAGTGTCCGGGCTGCATGAGTACCTGGACCTGGCGGACAAAGAACGGCGCCGGGGCAGGGGAGAGGGCGCTTCGCCCGAGGCCCGCGCGCTGCTGGAGGAGCTGGCCGGGGCCGCCGACCGCTTTCTGCTAAACCGGCTGTCCTTGGAGGAGCTGTCCCTGGAGGAGCTGCTGGAGATTTCCTTCCTTCGTTATAAGGAAACCTCCGACTGGCAGCCCCCGCTGGACGCGATCAGCCGGCAGAAGGCCAATGCGCTGCGCGCGGCGTACCGGTGGTTCGGGGAGGAGAAGCCGGATGAGTCGATTTTTGCCGGGCTGACTCCCCGTGAGCTGGATGATGTACAGCTGCTGGGCCGCCGCTGGCTGAAGGAGGCCCGCGGTGCGGAGCCGTTCGAACGGCTGCCGCTGGCCTTCTACCACAGCATGGAGCGCGAGGGCGGCCCGCTCGACTATGATGCGCTGCTGGAAATGGTGGAACGCAAAGCGGACGGTGACAAGGAGACGGTGTACCGGTTCCTGGCCTGGAGCCAGGGCAACCCGCTGTTTACCGTGTCGAACAAGAAGCTGTGGCCGGGTTACCGCCGGGCGATTCTGAAGTATTTCCGCAGCCGGGACCGTGAAGCGTTCAAGAACCGCGAGTTCCGCAAAAGCTATGCTGCTGCGGCCGGTCCCGCACTGCAACATGTCTACAACGAGGTCCGCTCCCAGCAGGCTTCGCCGCTGGCGCGGTGGATCAGCCGCAGCCGTATGGGGCTGATTATCTCCGGGATTGGACTCGGCGTGGTGGTCATTGCCGCGCTGGTTGTCGCCAGTCTGCTGCGTTCCGGCGGCGATGACACCGCGCAGCCGGAGGCAAGCGCTGTAGTACCGAGCGCCACCCCTGTAGCCAGCGGGCCGGCGCCGGTCTCCGTGACGCTTGCCGCAGGCACAGATAGTGCGGGCCGGCTCGTGTTCACCTTCGCCGACCCCGTAGAATGCTCCGCCTTCAAGCCGGCGGAGATCTCGGTCGTCACCTCCGCCGGTGAGACGGAGGTGTACCCGGTCACGGCGACGACCGGCAGCTGCCTGCTGCCGTCGCCGGAGACGGATGCCGCCGGTACGGACGGCGGCAATGATGCGGCTGCGGGAACCGACGCAGCCGGGGATGAGGGCGCCGCGGCGGACAACGCGGGCGCCGGCAATGCGGCTGCGGGGAACGACGCAGCCGGGAACGAGGGCGCCGCGGCGGACAACGCGGGCGCCGGCAATGCGGCTGCGGGAACTGACGCAGCCGGGGACGAGGGCGGCGCGGCGGACAACGCGGGCGCCGGCAATGCGGCTGCGGGAACCGACGCAGCCGGGGATGAGGGCGCCGCGGCGGACAACGCGGGCACCTATCAGGTGACCGTCCAGCTCGCGGAGGACGCGGTCCTGGAGCCGGGCAGCATGATCACGGCCGGCACCTATACGCTGACGCTTGAGCCCGCCGCCGGCGCAGCGGGTACGCCGATGCCATCCGCCTCTGCACCGGCAGATGACGAAGCTGTCTCGCCCTCGCCGGGTGACGATGCAGAGGGAACGGCGGCTGATTCTGCCGGATGAGGGTAACAGTTAGCGTCAGTGGTAAAGCTTCAGACACAACGGTAAGCATCACCGGTAACAGTAAGCGCAAGAGCGAAAAGCCAAAGTAACATTAGTTTACAGTAGAGGTCATCGTCAGAGTGTGTCTTAGAGAAATCGCGAGATAGGACAACACTAACGTAGCATAATCGCCGTATAGTCGTAGGCTAGAGTTGTAGGCTAGTTTCATTATAGCTGTGGTACGGCCGTTGATATGTTTGCATTTAGCCGTGGTGTAGAGTAGTCGTAGAATAGCTTGCATTATGGCTGTGGTGTAGAGCCGTCGTAGAGTAGTTTGCATTATGGCCGTGGTAGTGCATTCGTAGAATAGTTGCATTATAGCCGTGGTATAGCCGTGGTGTATTCGTAGAGTAGTTGTAGAATAGCTTGCACTATACCCGTGGTGTAGTGAGCCGCGTAGAATAGTTGCAGTACAGTAACAGCCCATAGTAACAGCATAGGCACAAAGTACGTTCACAGTAATAGGTAACAGTTAGAGTTAACACTCATACTAATATTTGTTTGCCAGACGATTCCGGACACCAGGATTCTGCCGAAGTAACGACAGCCTGTGGTCCGGTTTTTTGCGCAAGATAGAGCTCGGCCAAAGCCCTTGAGGCGCCAACGAGCAATCAGCGGCAGGATAAATGCTGTGTTAGAGTTAAATGCATCCTGATAAATGCATTCTGTACAACTATATCGTTGAAGATAGGCTGTTTTTTCCATATAGATGTATTCTGTGCAATTAAAAACCCGGAAAAGCAGTCAAAGAAGGTCAACCCCTGCTTTTAATTGTACGAAATGCAGCTATTGTATCCCGAAGGTGCTTTTTCGAGGATTTAGTTGTACAAAATGCAGTTAAGCCAGCAGGAAGCGACTCGCGCGCCACAAGGCAACTCAGCAGACGGCTGCGTGATGTACAAAGAATAGCTTTGCCGACAGTCCGGGTGTGAAGGCCGGTAAGTTACTTATACTGGGCAGCCCGGCAGAGCAGTATAGATTAAGCCGATAAGTAGCCCAACATAAAGCGCAAGGTGGAATTGTTAGACAGGCTGGCGTCAGGAACATAAAGAAAGTGACGGGTTGTCCAGTGACGGTTTTTTTGAGAGTAACTTGTTGGGCAGCCTGGCAGTGTACTATGGAGTAAGTTGATATGTAGTAGCCCAGCATAAAGTGTTGAATTAACTTGTTAGGCAGCTCGGCAGTGTACTGGAGAGTAAGCTAGATAAGTAGTAGCCCAGTGTGGAGTGTTAAGAGTAACTTGTCAGGCAGCTCGATGTAAGTACTACAAATCAAGGTGACAGGCAGCCTGGAGTGTAGCGCTAAGAATAACACGGTAAGCAGGGCGGCAAAAAGAGGTTTTTGACGGACGGGGCTCAGCTTTGGTATAGACAGCACCTGCAATACTGGATATGATTATGAATATTGCAATTTCATAAGCGTTAGGGTAAAGGTGCGGATTCCGTGGAGGAACCCGCTTAATAGGGAAGTCCGGTGCGAGTCCGGCGCGGTCCCGCCACTGTAAATGCTGAGCGACTCTTCAGAACAGGCCACTGCCGGAAACGGCGGGAAGGCGGAGGGAAGCGGTGACGCATAAGTCAGGAGACCTGCCTTTGTCCACAAGTGGTTTCGCTTCTTCGGGGGTAAGAATGCGGAACATGGGTCTGCCAGGCATACGGATGTAACATTCCTGTCTGTGCTGCAGCTCTGATGGAATTACCCCGGCCGCCTGTTGCAGGCGGTCTTTATGTTGTGGCCGGCGAAGTCCGGCGAAGGTCTAAGGACAGGTGCAGCTACACCTTTCCTATCATCACACTACAGAAAAGAGGTCGAGATTTAACCGATGAAAAAGCACTTATCTCACATGAAATTCACTGCACTTGGACTGGCCTTCATGCTCATTGTGGCGATGTTCGGTACGGCATGGGCTCCGGCTGGACGTGCTGCCGCTGCGGAGTCGAATGCGGCTGCGGCAAAGGTCAGCGTGTCGGAGGCGGTGTATTCGGCTGCTGAATATATTCTGGGCGGCGGCGTGCAGTCCGATTGGCAGGCCATTGGACTGTCCAAAGCCGGCTACAAGGTAGACGGCAGCTACCAGAATTCACTGGAAGCCAAGGTCAAGGAGGCCAAGGGCAGCTTCAGTCGTGCAACGGATCTGGCCCGTACGATCCTTGCCGTCAAGGCACTCGGCGGCGATCCTGAGCAATTTGGCGGGTATAACCTGATTGCCCGGCTGTACAACCATGACAAGATTGCCGGGCAGACGCTGAACACCGCAGTATACGCGCTGCTGGCGCTCGATTCGGGCAGTTATTCAATCCCGGACAGTGCTGCTTGGACCCAAGCCAAGCTGCTCAATGAAATTGTAGCCAAGCAGAATACGGACGGCGGCTTTGCCCTTTCGTCAGGTGCCAGCGATCCGGATATGACGGCGATGGCTTTAACGGCATTGGCAGCCCATAAGGATGATGCCAAGGCAGCGTCTGCCGGCGAGCGGGCCGCAGCCTGGCTGTCGTCTGCGCTTGATGCAGGAGGCGGTTACGGTGACAGTAGCGAAAGTGTAGCCCAGGCCATTATCGCCTTGACTTCCTTCGGCGTCGATCCGGCTGGTAGTGCATACACCAAAGGCGGCGTGGAGCTTGCCGGCAAGCTGCTCAGCTACCGGAATGCAGACGGCGGCTTTGCCCACAATACCGGCGGCACTTCCAATACGCTGTCGACGGAGCAGGCGCTGCTGGCGCTGGCCGCTTACAGCAGCTTCGGCCAGAATGGCGGCAAGCTGTATGATTTCAGCGAAGCGGCGGTGGTTAATCCGCTCGTGCGCGTGAATGTGGCGATTGAGGGGCCGGAAGCCGCTCTTGGCCAAGCGAATGTCTATGCGGGCAATGTGCTGACCGCTCTGGAACGGGCCGCGCAGGCCAATAACCTGGCGCTCGTGAACGAATCGGGCAATTATGTGACCGGCATCGGCAGTGTCTCCGCCGGACTCTACGGCGGGTATGACGGTTGGATGTATATCGTATCCCGTGAGGGACAATGGATTTACCCGAGCGTGGGCATGAATGATTTTGCCTTGCAGGAGAATGACAAGGTGCTGGTGTATTATGGAGGAGACGTGACCCAAGTGGTGGATGCGGTGGCTGTTCATCCGCAGAAGCCAACACCGGGCGAGTCGATTACACTGACGGTGACGCAAAAGCAATGGCTCTGGAATGCAGCGACCTTCACCTCCGATCCGGTCAGCTCCCCGGCGGCGGGTGTGCAGTTGTCGGTTGGCGGCCATACGGTTACAACGGATACCTACGGCAACGCCACGATTAACGGTGGATTGTCTGCGGGACGTTATACGGTAACGATCACCGGATATGCCGAAGGTAAAGCGCCTGCGCTTGTCCGGTATACCGGGGAGCTGGGTGTAAGCTCCGGTGCGGCTTTTGCCGACGAGAAGAGCATCTCGGCATGGGCACTGGCAGCTGTGCGCAGTGCGGCCGATGCCGGACTGGTGCAGGGTGTGAGCGAGGAGTATCAGGTGTTCGCGCCAAAAGAATATATTACCCGCGCCCAATTCGCAGCGCTGCTGCTGCGGTTGACCGGTCAGGAGCCTGCGGCGGCTTCTGCGGCCCAAAGCTTCAGCGATGTGAAGCCGGGGGCCTGGTATTACGGTGCAGTGAGCAAGGCCAAGGAACTGGGCTACATCAGCGGCAACGGCAGCACGTTTAATCCGGACGGCGTGATTACCCGGCAGGATATGGCGGTAATGATTGCCAAAGCCTATGATCTGGCCGGCAACGGCGCCGCAGCGTTCAGCTTCACCGACGGCGGCAAAATCAGCCCGTACGCGCTGGAGGCGGTAAGTGCTGTAACGGCGCTGGGGTATATGAGCGGCAACGGCGGCGCTTTTGAGCCTGGCGCTTATGTGACGCGTGAAATGGCGGCGGTTGTGGCAGTCAGACTGCCATAGGTTATCCTGCGTTAAGCTATGCTGCAGGTGATTAACGGCGACCGGTTATCCGGAGCCGCATATTGTATAGGGACAGAACGGGGATGAATGCCTCGTTCTTTTCCCGTTTTTGGAGGTGTGCTTCTCTGATGATACGAACAATATTGCGCAGCGGTCTGTACCCGCTGCTCCTGCTGCTTACGGCGCTGCTTGTCGCCGGCTGCGCCTCCGGGGCGGATGAGTCGGCGGGCGAAGCGCCGACTCACCCGGCGGCCACGGCTGCGTCCGCTTCGCCGCAGCCGGATCTTGCGGCCTCTCCGTCCCCCGGAGAGGCTGCCGTACCCGGCACGGGCGCAAGCTCCGTGCCGGGAAGCAGCGCGGCGCCGGCTACAGCGGCGCCTGCCCCGCAAGGGGCCGCCGGTGAGACGGCGGCGGCCTCAACTCCACAGCCGGCGCAGACCCAGGCGCCGGCCGCCACAGCGGAGCCGGCCGCCACGAAGCCGGCAACCGCCCGGCCGGCGGCCACCCAGTCGCCGGCCAGTAAGCCAGCGGCCACCAAACCGGCCGCCACACAATCGGCTGCGCCGACTGCGCAAGCTGCGGCGGAGCGGACCGTAACGCTCACCATCGTCGGCGATGAGGAGTTCGGGACGATTCTGGCGCCTGCAGCCTACGAGGCAGAGGAAGGCGAGAGCGTGCTGGAGCTGCTGAAGCGGATTACCCGCAAGCACAAGATTCCCCTGGAGTTTCAGGGGGCGGGAAGCTTTGCCTATGTTGAAGGTATCGGCAACCTCTATGAAGGCGACCGGGGTGCGGAGAGCGGCTGGATGTACAAGGTTAACGGTGAGTTTCCGGACAAGGCAGCCGGCGGCTATACCGTCAGCTCAGGTGACAGCATTGAGTGGCTGTATACTCTCGACCTGGGCAAGGATCTCGGAGCAAGCCAATGAGCGGCTTCGGAGCGATGCATCCGGCGGTTGCCCTGCTGTATTACGCCGGACTTCTGCTGTTTGCGCTGCTGCAGCTTCATCCGCTGTTCCTGCTAACCGAAATCTTCGGGATAGTTCTGCTCACCGTACTGCAGGGGCAGGTGCGTCTGCTGCGGGGAGTGCTCTGGTTTCTGCCAGTGGCGCTTTCCGTAGCCCTGTTGAATCCGCTCTTCTCCCACCGGGGTACGCATATCCTGTTCTATGTGTGGGACCGGCAGATTACCCTGGAAGCCGTACTCTACGGACTGGTGACGATGACGATGCTGCTGACGGTATTTGTCTTGTTCATCTCTTACAATTACAACATCACCGCCGATAAATTCATGCATTTGTTCGCGGGGGCCGCGCCGAAGACGGCGCTGCTGACGTGGATGGCTATCCGCTTCGTGCCGCTCTTTCAGCGGCGGCTGCGGGAAATCACGCGGATACAGCGGGTCCGGGGGATAGATACCGGACAGGGAGGCTTGCGCAAACGGATGAAAGACGGCATGATCCTGCTGAAGGTGCTGGTCAGCTGGTCGCTGGAGGAGGCGCTGCAAACCGCTGATTCGATGAAAGCGCGCGGGTACGGCGTCCACAAGCGCAGCAGCTATGGCGGCTACCGGATGGATCGTCTGGATAAGCTGGTGCTGCTGTGGCTGGCGGCCTGTGCCTGCATTCCGCTTGCGGGCTGGCTTGCAGGCCATGGGGTACCCGAAATTTATCCGCGGCTGAAGCCTATGGAGTGGGGCTGGGAGGAGGGCTGGATGTATGCCGGCCTGTGCCTGTTCGTCCTGACTCCACCCGCACTCGAAGGAAAGGAGAAATGGTTATGGAGATCCTCGCGGCGGAAGACTTATCCTTCCGCTACCCTGAAGCCCGGCAGGACTCGCTGCATGAACTCTCCTTCACGATAGAGGAAGGAGAGTTCATCGTGCTGCTCGGCCCTTCGGGCGGCGGTAAGACAACGCTGCTGCGCCATTTGAAGCGCGAGCTGACCCCTGTAGGGACGTGCAGCGGCCGTATCCGCTACCGGGGACGGCCGCTGGCGGAATTGACGCCGGAGCGGGCGGCGGGAGAGATCGGCATGGTCTTTCAGAACCCGGATGCGCAGATTGTAATGGACACTGTATGGCATGAGCTGGCCTTTGGGCTGGAGAATCTGGGTTATCCGCCGCAGGTAATGCGCAGCCGACTGGCGGAGATTGCCGCTTTGTTCGGGCTGGAGCCGCTGCTTTATCAGCCGGTGCATCAGCTCTCCGGCGGCCAGAAGCAGCTCCTCAACCTAGCTTCGGTGCTGCTGCTCCAGCCCAAAGTGCTGCTGCTGGACGAACCGACTTCCCAGCTTGACCCTGTCGCTGCCCGCGAATTCATCCAGACGGTCTATCGGCTGAGCGAAGAGATGTCCATGACCGTTATTATCAGTGAGCACCGTCTGGAAGAGGTGCTGCCGCTGGCGGACCGGGTATGGCTGCTGCAGGACGGTGCCTTAAGCGTCCAGGGTACTCCTCGTGAATTTGCCCGTGATGCATACGCGGCGGGAGCCGTTTCTGGAGTCCGGGCCTATCTGCCGGCGGCCGCCCGCCTGTTCTTCGCTTTATCACCGCCGCAGATTGCTGCCGGCCATCCTGAGATACCGCTGACCGTCAGAGAGGGAAAGCGATGGCTGCTGGGAACTGCAGGTCCGGACCGGCGCTTCGGCAGCACCGACGAACCTGCTATGCATGAAGGGCCCGTTCAAGCTCTTCACGGCCGTTCGACTGGCGGGCAACCAACCGGCGGGGACATGCTGCTGCAATGCCGGGAAGTTACTTTCCGCTATGAGAGGGATACTCCCGATGTGCTGCGCAAGCTGTCGCTGTCTTTGCACCAGGGTGAATGGCTGGCGGTGATGGGCGGCAACGGAGCCGGAAAATCCACACTGCTGCATATCCTTGGCGGACTGGAGCAGCCGCAGCGCGGCAAGCTGACCTACGCCAAAGGGGTGAAGGCGGGATACCTGGCCCAGAATCCGCTGCTCTACTTTAGCCATGACACCGCTGCGGAAGAGCTGCAGCATATGGCCCAGGTGGCCGGGCTGGGGCCGGAGGAGGCAGCCCGCGGAATTGCCGGGCTGGCGGAAGCATTCCAGCTTGGCGGGGTGCTGGAACAGCATCCCCTTGACTTAAGCGGCGGCCAGCAGCAGAAGCTGGCGCTGGCGATGGTGCTGCTGCTGCGCCCGGCGGTATTGCTGCTGGACGAGCCGACGAAGGGACTGGACCCGGGAGCCAAGGAGCGCTTTGCGCAGCTGCTGCAAGGACTGCTTCAGCAAGGCGTAAGCATGATTACGGTAACGCATGATGTGGAATTCGCGGCCAGATACGCTACCCGCTGTGCGCTGATGTTCGACGGCAGCATTACGGCAGAAGGAACACCGGCCGAATTCTTCGGCGGCAATTATTTCTATACGACGGCAGTCAACCGGATGGCACGGGAGTTGCTGCCGGAGGCACTGAGCTTAGAGGATGTGATTGAAGCATGGCCAAGTACCGCTACCCGCTGCTGATTGCTCTGGGGCTGTTTCTGGCGCTTCTGGGTCTGACGGCTGCACTGAAGGACCGCCATTATATGCTGCTCAGCCTGGTCATGCTGGCCGCCGCGCTGCTGCCGCTGTTCATCCGGCTGGAGCGCCGGCCCCTAGAAGCAAGGGAGCTGGTATTGCTGGCGGTACTGTCGGCTGTCGCCGCCATCAGCCGGATTCCGTTCGCCGCCCTGCCTAATGTGAAGCCCGTTTCCGCGCTGGTCATTCTTTCGGCGTATGTTTTCGGTGCCGAGGCAGGGTTTATTATCGGCGCTGTTGCCGCGCTGGTCTCGAATATTTATTTCGGCCAAGGTCCCTGGACACCATGGCAGATGTTCGCGTGGGGGTTGATGGGCCTAACTGCGGGCTGGCTGCGGAGTATCCCTCTGCTGCGAAGCCGGGCCGGGCTGCTGGCCTTCGGCTTCGTCTGGGGCTTCCTCTTTGGCTGGATTATGGATATCTGGTATTTGCTAAGCCAGCCGGAAGCGCTGAGCTGGAAGCTTGCGGCAGCAGCCGTTGCTTCAAGCTTTTACTTTGACTTGGCCCATGCGCTGTCCAATGTTGTGTTCCTGGCGGTGCTGGCCGGAGGCTGGACGAAAGTATTGGAGCGGTTCCGCCGCAAATACGGTCTGCTCAAAGAATAGAGAACAAGGCACTGGCCGGATTTAGTGCCACCCTGCCTGCTGGTCAACCTGCGTATATACACCCGCCGCTGCTGAAGGCGGCTTTTTTTATGAGATGGATAAGCGCTGAGAATCTCCCGCATGGACAAATGGGGTGTTTTTACATGGGGATAGTTCTGAGAGAGTAGGTCCAGGAGATGATTTCGACAATTTTCACGCTCAACATCAACAATTCGACCTTTTTCGCCGATAAATAGCATTACACAGCATGAGATGAAGAGGTGAATAGGAAAGATGAAGCAACTGAAAGTGAAATATAAAATGGCGGTGCTTGCAGCTATCGCCGTCATTGTGATCATCGTTCTAGGCATGGTCGGAATAATGACCACCGATGATATGGCGAAGCGTTCCCAGAAGACATACAGCGAAAATCTGCAGCCGATCTACCTGGTGACCGAGATCCGGGCGACCAACCGTGTGATTGAGTCCTATCTGCTGGAAGATCTGCTCAGCACTGATAAGGCAAAGACTCAGGAGCTTGCGGAAGGAATTCAATCCGGCATAGAAAAGAACAACGGGCTGATGAGACAGCTTCGGCAGATACAGTTCGGCGATACTGCCATTACCGATAATATCAACCAGTACGTGTCGCTGCTGGATGATTACCGGGCGCAGCGTGAAACGATTCTGCAGCTGGCCGCCCAAAATATGAACAGAGAAGGCTATCAGGTCTTCTCCGGAAAGGCCTTCAGCGAAGCCCGCACACAGATGACCGGTCTGCTGGATGAGACCTCCAAGCTGCTGTTGGCCGATGCCGAAGCGCAGAATAAGCTCAACTCTGACACAGCCGCAAGCTCCCAGACGACGAACGGTGTAATTATAACTGCAGCTTGGGTGCTCATCATTCTGATCAGCGTCCTAATCACACGGTTAATCACGAAGCCGCTGCGGGAGCTGCAGGGACTGATGAAGCGTGCGGAAGAAGGAGATCTGTCGGTAACGGCCGCTTACAGCTCCAGGGATGAGATCGGCCAGATCAACGAGTCCTTCAACCGGATGCTCGGCGGGTTGAGGTCCATGATGCAGGGCATTGCGGAGAGCGCAGAGATGCTCTCTGCCTCCTCCCAGCAGATGAGCGCCAGTGCGGAGCAGACGGCGCGCGCTTCGCAGCTGATTGCCGAGACCTCCAGTGAAATTGCCGAAGGCTTCGAGGCTCAGGCGGTGACCATTGAGCGGACGACCTCCTCAGTGAAGACGATGGCAGAGGAGATTAATGCGATGGAGCGCAGCGGCGGAGAGATGTCCGGACTGATGAACGAAGCTGCAGACTCGACCGACCGCGGAGCCGAAGCGGTGGAGCTGATCCTGGACCAGATGCAGCGGATTGACAGCAGTGTGTCCGGCAGCCAGGCAGTAGTGACCAATCTGGGCAGCCTGTCCGAGGAAATCAACACGATTATTACCACAATCAACGGAATTGCTACGCAGACCAATCTATTATCGCTGAATGCTTCGATTGAAGCTGCAAGGGCCGGTGAGCATGGCCGGGGCTTTGCGGTGGTGGCGGGTGAGATCCGCAAGCTGGCCGAAGCGACAGGTGCAAGCTCGCTGCGGATTACGGAGATTATTACCCATATCCAGCTGCAGACGGCAGAAGCCGTGGAGGCAATGGCCCAAGGCTCAGCCCAGGTATCAGATGGTGTAGCGCAGAGCGCGTTGGTAGCCAAAGCCTTCAGCGAGATTCAGCAGTCGATTGATGCTGCCCTGCGGCAGACGGAGGGGATGCAGGAAGCGATCCGGCATATCTCCGTAGAGTCGGAGGGGGTTGCGCAGGCGATGGATGAAGCGAGCCGGATTTCACGCAAAGGCGCGGGCGATGTTCAGGATACCAGCGCAGCAAGCGAAGAACAGCTGTCGGCCATGGGCGAGATGTCTTATTCCGCCCAGTATTTGGCCACGCTTGCCGAGGATTTGCAGAAGGAATTGAGCCGGTTCAAGCTGTAATCCGGCAGGCTCCTAATGTTCAGGTGTAATTTAAGAGGGATAGCAGAGCGGGATATAAGCAGAGCAGTGATTCAGGAGAATCGCTGCTCTGCTTTACTTTATGGCGGTTTCTTTTTCGGATTGAAGTCATGCTGTAGCTCCTGCTCCAGATGATCACAAAAAGATTCAACGGGGGACAGCAAGGGGATCTGGCCTAAATGCAGCGATTGTATTTAGTGCAGCAGAGTGTACATTTCAATCCTGATCAACGAACAAACAAAAACCCGCCCCCGGCTTCTGCCGGGGGCGGGAATCATTCATACTACAATGCAGTTATTGGAGCGCTTTACGCGTACCAGCCCCATACGAAGATGAACAGCGTTCCGAAGATCGTAATCAGGCCGACGAACAGCGCGTAACCGATATTGATGTACAGCTCTTTCTTGGTATCGGCAGATTCACCGATATGCATGAAGACGAAGAGCTGGAGCGATGCCTGGATGATGGCCGTTATCAGCAGCACTGTCATATTTGCCGCATCGGAGAGGTCTCCGTAAATGACGACGAGTGCAGCTGCTGAAAGGACCAGGGACGCAAGATAACCGATCACATGACGGATGGGAAACAGTTGCTTTATCATATCACATCAGTCCTTTCAGGTAGACGAAGCTGAAGATAAAGATCCAGACAACGTCCAGGAAGTGCCAGAACAGTGAGAAGATAAATGTTTTGTTGGCGGTAGCCGGGCTGATGCCCTCGCGCCAGAGCTGAATCATAATGGCCACGCCCCACAGAAAGCCGAAGCTGACGTGAGCGCCGTGGGTGCCGAGCAGAACGAACAGACTGGACAGGAAGCCGCTGGTCTGCAGCGTTGCCCCTTCATGCACGTAAGTGAAGAACTCGTCAATTTCGATGCCGATAAAGGCGAGGCCCATCAGCAGCGTGATGCCCATGAACACCAGCGTAGCCTTTTTGTAACCAAGACGCATGGCATGTACGGCCAGACCGATGGTGAACGAACTAGTAAGCAGCAGGAATGTTTCCGCCAGCACCGGGCCGATCTCGAACAGCTCAGGGCCGCTCGGACCGTCCGCAAAGCGGTTCACCATGACAAAATATACTGTGAACAGGGTGGCAAAGAGCGGGATTTCCGCTCCCAGGAACACCCAGAATCCGAAGATTTTATTACTGTTCTCTTCCGTTGAATATTCAAGCGGCTTGGACGCATCTATCTTCATACAGTCTCACCCCGCAATTTCTTTTCGGTAGCGGCGACTTCTTCCGCCGAAATATAGAAGCCATGATCCCGCTCAAAGGACATGACGGCCAGCATAATGATGATGCCGACCCCGGCGACGATGGCCGGAATCCACATGCTGAAGACGAGGAAGAAGCCCAGGAAGAAGAAGATTACTCCCAAAATGAACGGCTTTCCGGTGTTGTTCGGCAGGTGAATCTTGGTGATCTTGTCTTCGTACAGCGGAATATTCTTCCGTTTGGACTCCCAGAAAGGATCGCGGGATTCCACTTTAGGAATTACAGCAAAGTTATAAGCCGGGATCGGACTATGCGTCGCCCATTCCAGGGTACGGCCGTCCCAAGGATCGCCGGTTGTATCTCTTGGTGCATAACGTGTACTCCAGTAAATGTTGTATACCAGAATGACGAAGCCGATCGCCAGGCCCACAGCGCCGACGAAGGAGAGCATATTCAGCGGGCCGAAGCCGCTCTCTTCGGAGTAGGTATACGTACGGCGTGTCATGCCCATCAGTCCCAGGAAGAACATCGGGAAGAAGGTCACATTGAACGAGATCGCGATCCACCAGAAGGCGTGCTTGCCGATCCGGTCATTCAGACGGAAGCCGAATACTTTAGGGAACCAGTAATGGAACCCGGCGATAACCGCGAACACGGCGCCCGGAATCAGCACGTAGTGGAAATGCGCAACCAGGAACATCGTATTGTGATACTGGTAGTCGGCGCTGGCCATCGCCAGCATGACGCCGGTTACCCCGCCGATCGTAAAGATCGGAATAAAGGCCAGCGTGTATAGCATCGGTGTCGTAAAGGTTATTCGCCCTTTGCGCAGGGTGAACAGCCAGTTAAATATTTTGACCCCGGTCGGTACGGCTATCGCCATCGTGGTGATGGAGAAGAAGCTGTTGACCATAACCCCTTGACCCATCGTATAGAAGTGATGCGCCCAAACCACGAAGGAGAGGAGCGAGATAATCACCATACTGAAGACCATGGAGGTGTAGCCGTACAGGTTCTTCTTGGAGAATGTGGCGATAATTTCACTGTATATCCCGAAAGCCGGCAATATTACGATATATACTTCCGGATGGCCCCAAACCCAGAACAGGTTGGCCCAGAGCATATCCATCCCGCCGTTGGCCATCGTGAAGAACTGCGAGCCGAACAGGCGGTCGAACATCATCAGCGCGAGCGCTACGGTCAGAACCGGGAACGCAAAGACGATGATAATGTTGGTGATCAGCACGGACCAGGTGAACATCGGCATCTTCATCAGCGTCATGCCCGGTGCGCGCATCTTCAGAATAGTGACGATAAAGTTGACGCCGGTCATGAGTGTCCCGATACCGGAAATCTGCAGCGCCAGGGAGTAATAGTTGTTGCCGACCGTCGGACTGAACTCGAGACTGGCCAGCGGGAAGTAAGCCGACCAGCCGGCATCCGGCGAACCGCCGATGACGAAGGAGATATTAAGCAGCATGGCTCCCATGAAGAAGAGCCAGAAGCTGATCGCATTCAGCCGCGGGAAAGCGACGTCGCGTGCGCCGATCTGCAGCGGGATGATCACGTTCATCAGGCCGATGATAAAAGGCATTGCCATGAATAGAATCATGATCAGACCGTGCGTAGTAAATACCTCGTTATAGTGCTGTGCGTCGAGGAATTTCATCTCCGGCGCTGCGGTCTGCAGACGCATCATCATTGCATCGACGCCGCCGCGGAACAGCATGAGCAGGGCGGCGATGATGTACATGACGCCAATCCGTTTATGGTCTACTGTAGTAAGCCACTCGCGCCACAGGTATCCCCATTTTTTAAAGTAGGTAAGTCCAACGAGAATCCCGATGGTTGCCAGTGCGATACTGATCATGGCTCCGTAAATCAGGGGTTCGCCGTGAACCTTAAATTTTTCTAAATCCATTAGGGTGGCTCCTTTCAGGGTGATTGCTTCGAACTATGGCAAGAGCTTAGTGGCCCTCGTGTGTACTTTCATCGACAGGCGAGCTTGGGAGCGGTTCTTCCAGCTCCGGATGCGGCTCACCATCAAATTCGGTCTGGCTGGAAGGCTCAGGTGAAGGATGAATCTCCTTATTCTCCTGATGATCCTCGTTTCCGTTATCCAAATCCGTTTCCGTACCACCGCCGCTCATATGCTCACTGTGGTCTCCCGGTGGCGGGCTGAATGTCAGATGAGTGGAGGAATAGGTTTTGCGTCCGAGATGCTCGGCGGCCAGCAGTGTCTTGAACTCATCCTCGGTCAGCTCAGGGGCTGTGTCCTTGACTTCCTTGACCCAGTCATTGTATTCTTCGTCGCTCATAACCAGCGCTTCAAACTCCATATGGGCAAAGCCCTTGCCGCTGAAGTTCGAGTTGCGGCCCATATAAGAGCCAATGGTGTCGGCGGAGAGATTCAGCTCGGTGAGCATGTCGCTCATCGCATACTTTTGACCCGCAAGCTGCGGAATCCAGAAGCTTGTGATGGTGCCGAACGAATAGAGGCGGAATTCCACCGCACGGTGAACCGGAATGTTGACGTAGTTAACCGTTTCAATGCCTTCCTCCGGATAGCTGAAATGCCATTTCCAGTTGGATGAGGACGCATAAATCACCAGCGGGTCCTGATCCTTGTACTCTTCGGCAACATTCTCGACGGCATGCGTTGACTTGACGGTAACGACGGACAGGAAGGCTACGATAATAATCGGGATAATAATCCAGATTGCCTCCAGTACCTTGTTGCCCTCCTCATGCTCGGGAATGTACCCTTCGTTGCTCTTCTTGGCCCGGTATTTCACCAGCACGAAGACATATAAGATGTAGACAACGGCCAGAACACCTAGCATCACCAGAATCGAGAGAATGATGGTGTCCGACAAAGTCCGTGCAGCCGGTCCCTTCGGGTTCAGAACAGCGAGCGAACTGCATCCCGGCAAGAGCAGGACTAGGCTGAGAAACAAAGCGTATAAAGGTCCCTTTTTGTTCATAACGAACTCCTTCCTTCAATACTTTTCATTGGCCGATCGTTAAACAATCAATCCATAACCTTAATCTATAGTAAGAATTACTTACCCGGATTGCAAAAGACATTTTTTGTCATAAAGACTAGAAACGACCTTAAAAATGGCGATTCAGTTAAAGATATTTGTCTAAATTGTTACGTTACTTGTTATGTATGACAAAGATCACTGTAACGACGCGTTTTAAGCTGTTTTTAAGGAAGTTCACAATTTAGACAATTATAAATGATTGTTACCAATTTCGTCACAACTACTTTGTCTGAAAAACCGGTATTGTATGCGTTTTTTCGTTGCGGTGACAGGGTTCGACGCGATAAAGAGCTTTTAAGCTAAAAGTTACGATTGTGTCTTTTTTCACAGCAGAAGGGTAACAGCATTTTCTGTGGCCGGTTACAATCTCTCAAATCTCCTAATTCAGGGATGTGATAAAGTAATAGATAAATATACTTAGTTAGGAGTTTAGAGCCGGTGCCCATTAAAAAAGTAATGCTATTATTCTTGTCTTTATACCTCCTTCTTGGCACATTGACACCGGCAGCCGGAGCGGCTGCGGGCGGTGTTTCCCCCTCATTGAAGCTTGCTGTAGAGGACTCGGTGTCGGAAATCCGCGCGGTATCGATCCATAACACCTATTATGTACCCCTGCGCAGCTTGTCCGACGCGCTTGGCTGGAGGATTACCGGTCAGAAGAATGGAATCCAGGTAGCCGGGAACTCACGTTCATTGCTGCTGCTCAGCAATAACGGCGGGGCCTTGCTGAAGGACGGTACCACGGTGCCAATGAATACCGTTCTGGATAACGGCAGTCTGTTGATTCCGCTGAAGCTCAGCATCTATCTTGGATATAGCGTTTCCTATGAACCGGATAAATATTTGCTGCGGGTATGGAGCGGTGCGGCGAAGCTGGACAATGCCGCTTTTGCGGAGAAATTCAAGGCTGAATTAAAGCCGAAGCCGTCGCCTGATGCCGGAACGGCAGCATCCAGCGGCAAACCCGGGCAAACGGTCTACCTGACCTTTGACGACGGGCCGTCTGCGACGACAACGCAGCTGCTGGACCAGCTCGGCAAGCATGGAGTGAGGGCGAGCTTTTTCATGCTGGGACAGCACATGCGGCAGTATCCGGCTCAAGTGAAACGGATAGCCGCAGACGGCCATGGCCTCGGGCTGCATGGCATGACCCACGTCAAAGACAAATTTTATGCCTCTCCGGCAGCCGCTTTGCAGGAGATGGAGGACGCGAATGCAATTCTGACAAAGCTTGCCGGGAAGGGAACTACACTGATCCGTCCGCCATATGGCAGCAAGCCCTATTTTACCCGAAGCTTCAGGGATAAGGTGCTGGTCCAGGGGTACCATTTATGGGATTGGAACGTAGATTCTGAGGATTGGAAGTACAAAGAGGACAGTGCGACGATCTATAACTCCGTTATGGCGCAGGTGCACAAGCTGAAGTCAAGCAAGACTGATCCGGTCATCCTGATGCATGACCAGAAGGCAACACTGCTCGTGCTGCCGCGAATTCTGGATGAACTGAAGAAGGAAGGATATAGCTTTGGAGTGATTACCGGCAGTATGACACCGGTGAATTTCTGGAAAGACAAACGTTGAAAAGCGGAAGAGCACAGAATATACATGCTGCGTTCAGGGAAACGGTCCGGGAGGGCCGTTTTTTGTGTTGACAACAGTATTCAACTGTATTATTAATAATAGTACAGTTAATACAGATGCTATGGAAATTGCACTGGTCGCAGCATTCAGAAAGGAGGACGGCCATTGTTCGAATTGGATATTCGCAGCCGCAAGCCGATATACGAGCAGCTTACCGACAAGATTAAGGAAATGATTGTGCACGGAGTTCTGCAGCCGGATGAACAGTTGCCTTCGGTAAGAGTCTTGTCCTCACAGCTCACCGTCAACCCCAACACAATTCAAAAAGCATACCGGGAACTGGAGCGCGAGGGCTACATTTATTCGCTTCCGGGCAAGGGGAGCTTCGTGGCGGTGCTTGGGCCCGAGCTTACGGGCGGCAGGCGGGCAGAGATGCGCGAAGCATTGCTGCGCCTGATGGCTGAGGCCGTGTATCTCGGATTTACCGAAGCCGAGATTGGCGAATTGTACCGTCAGGCGCTGGAGCAGAAAGAAAGGGGATAAATGATGATCGAGATTCGCGGAGTCAGCAAGAGCTTCCAGGGAGAGAAGGCGATTGACGGCGTATCGCTCACCGTGAAACGGGGAGCCATTTATGGGCTGCTCGGTTCCAACGGCGCCGGCAAAACTACGCTGCTCAAAACGCTCGCCGGCATCTACCGGCCAGAGGAGGGGACGGTCACAATCGGCGGCCAGCCGGTCTTTGAACAACCGGAGGTAAAGCGCGGAGTGATCTTTATGCCGGATATTCCGTATTTTTTCCCGCAGGCCTCCCTGCGGACGATGGCTGAATTCTACCGCTCCGTGTATCCGGGGTGGAGTGATAAGCGTTTCAAGGAGCTGGAGGCGGTGTTCAAGCTGGACACACGCCGCAAGCTGAGCCGGTTCTCCAAGGGGATGCAGCGGCAGGCTTCGGTATGGCTGGCGCTGAGCTGTATGCCGGAGGTATTGATTATGGACGAGCCGATTGACGGGCTGGACCCCGTAATGCGGCGGCAAATCAAGAACCTGCTGTTCCAGGAGGTGGCGGACCGTGGCCTTACAGTAATAATATCCTCGCACAATCTGCGCGAGATCGAGGATCTGTGCGACCATATCGGCATTATGCACCATGGCCGCATGCTGGTGGAGCGGGAGCTGGATGAACTCAAGGCAGACACACACAAGGTGCAGGTTGCCTTGCGGGATGACAGGCATGCGACCGCGCTGGCCGCCAAGCTGCAGATTCTGCACCGGGAGACACGCGGCAGTGTCAATCTCTATATTGTCAAAGGGGACCGGGCACGCATTGAGCAGACGTTCCGGGTGTACGATCCTTACGTGCTGGACCTGCTGCCGCTGACGCTTGAAGAAATCTTTATCTACGAAATGGGGGATGCCGGTTATGACGCGCAGCCGATTCTTCTTTAACGGCGGAATCTTCCGCCAGAATATGCGCCAGCATGGCTGGATCGGGATTATGTACACGCTGGGACTGCTGTTTGCCGTTCCGCTGCAAATGCTGCTCAGTGGCAGTGACGAACGGCCGCCGCTTGAAATCGACAGCTTGTTTGATATCGCCGGAAATGTGCAGATGCTGTTTATTCTTACTCTGCCCGTAGCCGCTGCGCTGTTCCAGTTCCGTTATCTGCAGTCCAAGCAGCCGTCGGATTTGTGGCATAGCCTGCCCCTGCGCCGGGAACGGCTGCTGGCCGGGCATATGCTCAGCGGCGGACTGCTTCTGCTCGTTCCAGTCTGGCTGACCTCGGTGCTGGCCGCCTTGCTGCATTCACTGGACAGCAATGCGTTTCTGTATCAGGCTGCGGATGTCTGGATCTGGTGTCTGAGTGTCAGTGTTATCACCGTATTCTTCTATTTATTCGGGGTCTTTGTCGGCATCTGTACGGGACAGACCGTGCTTCAGGGGATAGTCATTTATATCCTGCTGCTGCTCCCCGCCGTCCTGCTACTGCTGATCAATTTGCATCTCAATATGTATTTATACGGGTACTCGGATAATTTCAGCCGTATGGGAATGATCGAAAATTGGTCACCGGTCTACAAACTGATGGATATTACAGTAGAACCTTTCAGCATGACCGAAATAGGGATATATGCGGCATTAAGTGTTGTGTTCGGCGCACTTTCCTTTGTCCTGTACCGCAAACGGCAGGCGGAGAAGACGGGGTATGCGCTGGCCTTCACTTACTTTAATCCGCTGTTTAAAGCCGGTGTAATGCTGTGCGCCATGCTCATCTCCGGCACCTATTTTGCCAGTGTGCAGGCCCGGCAGCCGGGGTGGGTCATCACCGGTTATGTCCTGGGTGCGCTGATTGGCTATATTGCGGCCGAGATGATTATCCGCAAATCCTGGCACATCCTGACCCGCAGGGTTCCGCTGGAGTTTGCCTTGTATGCCGGCTTGCTGGGCCTTGCCATCTGGTTTCCGATCAGCGACTGGAACGGATATGAGAACCGTGTGCCGCAGTCTGCAAAGATTGAAGGAGTATACATCGGGGATAACTATCAGATGTTCGGCAGCGATATGGCCGGTGAAGACCGGCAGTTCGCTGATGAGCAAGCTTTATCGCAGGACAAGAATTATATCGAAGCTGTCCGCAAGCTGCATCAGGCCATCGTCACGGCTCGTCCCGGTGACGGTGACAATGATCGTGCGCAGTATTACGGGACGGGCAGTCATTATTTCAATCTTGCTTACAAGCTGGAGAGCGGCAGAGAATTGCTGCGTACCTATTGGCTCCCGGATGCCGGCTTTGAAGCGGAGCTGAAGGCGGTCATGGAACACGAGGAATTTAAACGCAAGCAATACAGAGTCTTCGCATTAAATGACGAGGTGGAAAGCTTCCGGATCGGCAATGGGGAAAAGTTCATCAGAATCTCCGAACCCGGAGAGGTTGCTGAATTCATGGATATCCTGAGACGGGAAATTCTCGCCATGTCCTATGAAGATCAGACGGGAGGGCAAATCCCCCGGGCTACCATTCAAACGGTGCCTAAACCGGGCGTCCAGTCCCAGATCTATTATAACTTCACCTATGAATGGGTGGAGTCCTATCATGAGCTGGACCGCTGGCTTGAACAGAAGGGATACGCCGATAAAGTCCGGACCTTGCCGCAGGAGGTGAAGTCTGTGGAAATCTTTCAGGATAATTACCCGGGCAAGCTGAGCTCCGAGCAGTTATACAATCTTGATGTCCATCTGCAGCTGGCCCGCAGCGAGAAGCGTACGTCTATTACAACCGATAAAACGGTGATTGCCGATATTCTGGACCACAGACGCAACTATCAAGGTACTAATGGAGCGTATGTGGTTATAATGGAGTATACCAACGGGCGATCCGAATATGTGTCGGTTGAAGAGAAAGACGCAACACCGGCGATCAAGGCATTGCTTCCGCTAAAATGACGGCCTCCGCCGTCCGGAAGCGGCAGGCCGGCCGATAAGCCGGGCATTTTCCTGAGACGGGAGGGGATAGCTTAATGAATGAGGTCCCGGATCATCTGGACCATGGTCTGAGCATTGTGTTTATCGGCTTCAATCCCAGCATCCGCTCGGGCGAGTCAGGCCATCATTATGCCAATCCGCGCAATAACTTCTGGCGCATCCTCCAGGGCTCGGGGCTGACGCCGCGCCTGTACCATGCTGCAGAGGACGGCGAGCTGCTGAAGCTGGGCTACGGGTTCACGAATATCGTTGCCCGCCCGACACGCGGAGCGGAGGATATTACGCGCGAAGAGTATGCAGAGGGACGCGAGCTGCTGCGTACCAAGCTGGCCTTGTTCAGGCCGGAAATTGCCTGCTTTGTCGGCAAGGGGGTCTACACGGAGTACAGCCGGAGGCCTAAGGCGGAGTGGGGATTTCAGGAGGGCGAGCCGGTGGTCGACGGGGTGCGGGAATTCGTCGCCCCGTCCTCCAGCGGGCTGGTACGGATGCCGATGGAGGAGATTGTAGATATTTACCGCCGGCTGGCGGAGTACATCCGGGAGCAGCCGTAACGGATGGCTGTTCCGGGATGAAAGATTGCCTGGCCGGCAAGCGCTTGGGATCAGCTTGCGCTTCCGGCAACATAGCCGTGACGGGGTTCGTTCCTTCACCGGTGTAACTATAAAGCGGCATGAAAAAAGAGCAGCGTTCTCTCCCGGAGGAGGAGCGCTGCTCTTCTTGTGCGGCACGGAGTATCTTATGTTTCAATTAACAGCAATATAATGGAGGACAGCGACAGGCAGACGCTGACCAGATACAGCACGGCGACGACCTGCTTCTGGTTGAGGCCGGCCTTCAGCAGCCGGTAATGCACCTGGGTGGCATCGGCTTGATAGATGGCCTGCCCCTTGAGGAAACGCTTGATAACAACGAAAATATTGTCGAAGATCGGTACGCCGAGAGCCAGAATCGGAATGAACAGCGACAGCACTGTAGCCTGCTTGAAGGCGCCGTCCAGGGCGATAACCGCCAGGATGAAGCCCAGGAAGGTCGCCCCCGCATCGCCCATGAAGATCTTGGCCGGCGCTTTGTTATAGCGCAGGTAAGCAAGCGTAACGCCGACAAGGATGATGGCCATCATGGCTGAGGCCGACTGTCCTTTGGTCAGAGCGACAATAAACAGCGTTACGGCGGAGATGGCGGTCAGTCCTCCCGCCAGGCCGTCCATTCCATCGGAGAAGTTGATGACTGTCGTTACTCCGAAGATCCACAGGATGGTCAGGATAAACTGCAGCAGCACCGGAAGCGAAACATAATCTCCCGAGAACGGGTTAATGAATCCGGTAAAGGCATTGCCGGAAAGGAATACAAGCACGGCTGCGCCAATCTGCACGACGAACTTCGGCAGCGCCGGGAAGTCTTTGCCTTTGGTCTTGTACCAGTCGTCAATGGTGCCTATAGTCAGCAGAAGCACGCCGCCGGCAAACAGAGCGAGCGTCTCCAGCGAGAAATCACGGGCGAATAGCAGATATGTAATGAAAAAGCCAAGAAAAATCGCATAGCTGGCGGTCAGCGGAATCGGTTCACGGTGAATCTTGCGTTCGGTATCCTGCCGGGGCCTGTCCACGAAGTCAAGCCGGAACGCCAGGCGGCCGAGCGGGGGGATCAACAGGTAAACAATTAAAAATGACACAACGAACGATAAAACGTATAAAATGACAATCACCACCGTTGTTTTTTGAAAAGCAGGGTTTAGGTTAGCCAAACGTTCAGAAGGGCTGTCCAAATTATAACGCAGATCGACAGCAGTTGTCGACGCGCAGAAGAGGGGCGAAGGTTACATATGAAATATGAGGTAATTTTGTTTGATGCCGATGATACATTGTTTGATTACGGGATGGCTGAAAGCACGGCCTTTTACAATGTGTTTGCGCATTTTGGGCTGCCGACGGGAGCGGAGGAATATGCTGCGAGCTACAGGGAGATCAATCAGGCGTTATGGAGAGATCTGGAGAAAGGCGTCATTTCCTCCGCTGCCCTGCGCGTGGAGCGCTTTAACCGGCTGTTTGCGCGCCATCAGCTGGAGCTCGATCCGTCAGCGTTCAGTGAGGCTTACCTGCGCTTTCTGGGTGAAGGCACCTATTTGATCCAGGGCGCTGCGGAGCTGTGCGGGCAGTTGTCCGGCTGCAGGCTGGCCATTATTACTAACGGGATCAAGGATGTGCAGTTGTCCAGGATTAAGGGCTCGCCGCTGGCGAAGACGTTTGAACGCATCATTATCTCTGAGGAAGCGGGCAGCCAGAAGCCGGAGCGGGCCATCTTTGATTATGCCTTTGCCGAGCTTGGCCTCAGCGACAAAGCTAAGGTGCTGATCGTCGGCGATTCGCTGACCTCCGATATCCAGGGCGGTATCAACTACGGCATTGACACCTGCTGGTTTAACCCGCTCGGACGCCCGAATGAGCTGGGCCTGCAGCCGACCTACGAAATCCGGGATTTAGCCGAACTGCTGGAGATTGTGCGTTAGAAGAAGAGTATACCCTGGATTTACCGGGATTTAGGGTTGAAACCCTCTCCCTGTGTTAAATATATAGCAACACTGCAATCACCATATTTATACACGGGAGAGGATTTGAATGAAGCGAAAATGGCTGATCGCGGCGGTAGCCGCGGGAATGATGGCGACCGGCTCGGCCGGTGTGTACGCGGGGGCGAATCTCCAGCAGATCAAGGCATATCTCAATAACAGCATCGGTGTAGAGGTGGACGGCTCGCCTTATTGGCTGCGGGACGGCAATGGCAAGACGCTGCGTCCGATCACCTATGAGGGTCTGACTTATCTGCCGATCCGCTCGGTGGCGGACGCTCTGAAGGTGCCGATTACGTATGACGCCGCCAATTATAAAGTGCGGATCGGCAGCGGCGCCGCAACGGGAGCTGGAACGGGCAGCGGCAGCGCTGCGGCTCCGGTGGAAAGCACCGTGCGTCCCGTAAATCTGCCGAAGGATTTTCCGATCCCGTCCGATGCCGTTATTGCCACTACGGTCGACACGGATGAGGGCGGCGTCAAGAAAGCGGCGTTCTCTTATTCCACCCAGGAATCGCTGGCAACGATGGGCTTCGTGTATGGCGAGTATGCGCGAATCAAGCGGCTGGATAATGCTTCGCAGACCGTAACCGCAACGACGGTCAAAATCACTGGCCGGCTTGGCGGCACCAGTCCGGTGTCCATCACCGGCAAGCCGTCCACTGCCCGCCCGGGCTATAATATTTTTACTATTACCTGGTCGGAGAGCTGATCTCCAGATATAATATTTCGTGCTATTGAACCGGTTCTGGCTTGTCTCTATCAATGTATGGTATATTATTCTCACAAAAAACATAGTAAGGAGATTGGAAATGGAAAAAACACTGGTGTTTGGACACAAAAATCCGGATACGGATACAATCTGCTCGGCAATCGCTTACGCGGCGCTGAAGAAAGAGCTGGGCTGGGATGCCGAGCCGGTTCGTCTTGGTGAAATCAACGGTGAAACCCAATATGCGCTTGATTATTTCAGCGTAGAGGCTCCGCGTCTGGTAGAACAGGTTGCCGCTGAAGCCAAGCAGGTTATTCTGGTGGATCACAACGAGCGCCAGCAAAGCGCCGGCGATATTGATCAGGTCCGTGTGGTTGAGGTTATCGACCATCACCGGATTGCCAACTTCGAAACGGCTCATCCGCTGTATTACCGCGCAGAGCCGGTCGGCTGTACCGCGACGATCCTGAACAAGCTGTACAAGGAGAATGGCGTTGCCGTAACCAAGGAGATTGCCGGCCTGCTGCTGTCCGCCATCATTTCCGACTCCCTGCTGTTCAAATCGCCTACCTGCACGGAGCAGGATGTGGCCGCTGCACGCGAACTGGCAGCTATTGCCGGAGTCGATGCCGACAGCTACGGTCTGGCTATGCTCAAGGCCGGCGCCGACCTTAGCGACAAATCGATCGCACAGCTGATCTCCCTGGACGCCAAGGAGTTTACAATGGGCAGCCACAAGGTGGAAATTGCCCAGGTTAATGCTGTGGATGTGAACGATGTGCTCTCCAAGCAGGCTGAGCTGGAGACTGCGCTCAGCGCCATCATTGACGAGAAGGGCCTGGATTTGTTCCTGTTCGTCGTTACTGACATCCTTAACAACGATTCCGTCGGTCTGGCTCTCGGCCGCATCGCCAGTGCAGTGGAGCAGGCATACAACGTGAAGCTTGACGATAACAAGGCGCTGCTGAAGGGTGTTGTCTCCCGTAAATCGCAAATTGTGCCGGTGCTTACCGAGACAATCGCCAAGCTCTAATTGAGCCACTGAAATAATGATTGAGCCGCTTTGACAGCGGCGGCAAGCTCCGCCGGCAGCCCTTGGGTATGCCGGCGGAGCTTTTTGCGTTGGCGGGGCAGGAAAGGGAAGCGGCGTGGCTGCGATTTCAGGATTTCCCGGGTATCTGCTAAACTAGGGTGAGCAGACCAAAGAGGAGGGAACTTGAATGATCCAGATATTTTCCGCCCAAACGGCGCATGTGTTTGATCATGGCTGGCTGAAGGGGAGCCATTTGTTCTCGTTCGGCGATTATTACGATCCGGAGAATACCGCCTTCGGGCCCATGCGGGTGTTCAATGACGATACGATTGCTCCGGGCAAGGGCTTCGGCGCCCACCCCCACAGTGATATGGAGATCGTCTCCATCGTGCTGGCCGGAACGCTGCGCCATGAGGATAACCTCGGCAATGTAGCGGAGAGCGGTTTCGGAGGGATTCAGCGGATGTCCGCGGGAACGGGTGTGATCCATACGGAGCATAACCCGTCGGCGGAGGAGCCGGTGCGGCTGCTGCAGCTCTGGTTCATGCCGGGCACGCGGGGAACCGCCCCCTCCTACCGTGCGGGACGCTATGATCCCGAGAAGCTGCACGGGCGGCTGCTGCCGGTAGTGTCGCCGGAGGGCGGCGCAGAGGTTATGGATATCGCCCAGGATATGACGATCTACCTGGGCCGGGCCGGTAATGGGCAGGAGCTCACCTTCCGGCAGGCGGAGGGACGGCGCGTATTTCTCTATCTGATCGATGGCCGGCTTCGGTTGAACGGGGAGCATCATCTGGCACCCGGTGACTCTGCACGGATCGTAGAGGTCGGGGAATTAACGCTGTCCGCTGATGAGGACAGTCTGGTGATGCTGATTGATTTGCCGTGAGACAGTCGAACCTTTAAGGGAGGGAAGAGGGATGGCGCAGCAGGAAAGAGTATTGGTGAAGCATGCGGTAACGGGCAGAATGCTGGTCAGCAGCACGGACGGGATTTCCTACCGCTTCGACCTGCAGGGCGGGCTGACTCTGATTACACTGCACGGCGTGTCACCCGAACAAGGCAAGGCGGTGACGGAGCTGAAGTCCGAGCTGAATGTGTTCCGCTTTGAGGAGCCGGAGGGCGGTCCGGTGGTCAAACATTGGTATTACGTCGGCAGTAATCCTGTAGAGTATGACGAAGCTGCAGGAAGCCTTGTAATTACTGTGCAATCAGAAATTGAATACCGGCCGGACCAGTATTGGGAGTGAACCCTCACATCAGAAGTTAATTTGATGTTTGTTCAGCGATTTCATAGAGGTCCTGTCCTGGTGGAAAGGACATTTGGCATTGACAATCCGCGCTGGGTATACTAGCTTTGTTATGAAACGTAACACGAAAGTATGGAGACAGGAGAAATGAACAAAATGGAACTGTTTGCGGCAATGGAGCGGGACGATTACGAAGAGCTGTTGTTTTGTCAGGATAAGGCGTCGGGCCTGAAGGCGATCATCGCCATCCATGACACGACACTTGGACCCGCACTGGGCGGGACGAGAATGTGGACATACGCTTCGGAAGAAGCGGCTGTGGTGGATGCACTGCGGCTGGCCAAAGGCATGACGTACAAGAATGCTGCTGCGGGTCTTAACCTTGGCGGAGGAAAGACCGTCATTATCGGCGATCCGAAGAAGGATAAGAATGAAGCCATGTTCCGCGCCTTCGGCAGATATGTTCAGGGCTTGAACGGCCGTTATATTACTGCCGAGGATGTCGGCACGACCGAAGCGGATATGGACATCATCCATCAGGAGACGGATTATGTGACCGGCATTTCCGCCACTTACGGCTCTTCCGGCAATCCTTCGCCGGCGACGGCTTTCGGTGTATATCAGGGGATGAAGGCCGCGGCCAAGGCCGCCTTCGGCAGTGATTCACTCGCCGGCAAGTCGGTAGCCGTGCAGGGTGTGGGCAATGTATCCTTTACCTTGTGCAAGTACCTCCACGAAGAGGGAGCGAAGCTTATCGTCACCGATATCAACAAGGATGCGGTGAACCGGGCGGTAGAGGCCTACGGTGCCAAGGCGGTTGATCCTGCCGACATTGTCTCCGTAGAGTGCGATATCTATGCGCCGTGCGCACTGGGGGCAACGATCAATGACGAGTCGCTGCCTGTACTGAAAGCGAAGGTTGTCGCGGGAGCGGCCAACAACCAGCTGAAGGAGCCGCGCCACGGCGATGCTCTCCACGAGAAGGGCGTGGTATACGCACCGGATTATGTGATCAATGCCGGAGGCGTCATCAATATCGCCGATGAACTGAACGGCTACAATAAAGACCGCGCGTTTAAGCAGATTGCCAAGATCTATGACAGCATCACCCGTGTCCTGGAAATATCCGCGCAGTCCGGTATTCCGGCGTATCAGGCGGCAGACCGTCTGGCCGAAGAGCGGATCGCCCTGCTCCGTGCAAGCCGCAGCACCTTCCTGCGCCGTGAGCATCATGCGATCAGCAGAAGAACCTTTAACTAAACCTATATCTATTGGCATGATAGCCCGGACTCTGTTACTGCGTAAGCAGGACAGGGGCCGGGTTTTTTGGTGATTTCCGTTCATGGCAAATCCATCAATTCATTATGTAAAATATTACTGGACTTAGTGAGAAATGTCGCGGTGTTCCGTGTGGTTGATCTAGGAAAATAGAAAACGATTACAGTGATATCACGAGGGGTGGAAGCCTGTGTCAGCCATCAATGCATACACGGAGTTTGATTATGGAAGCAAAGATTCTTATTTTGACGGGAAGCTGATAGAGTACATTGGCTGGAGATTGGCAGGATGGCTCGTCACCGTGTGTACGCTCGGTATTTGTTTTCCCTGGTCGGTCGTAATGATTTACCGCTGGAAAACAGAGCATACGGTAATAGAGGGGCGGCGCCTGCGATTCGAAGGCTCGGCCGTCAGCTTGTTCGGACACTGGATCAAGTGGTTTCTGCTGAGTATTATTACCCTGGGGATTTACGGCTTCTGGGTTGGCATTAAGCTTGAGCAGTGGAAGACAAAGAACATCCGGTATCAGTAGAACGGCAAATCACAAAGCCCATTTCCGCAGGCTGCGGGAATGGGCTTTGTTTACGAAGTAATTACTACATCTTCTGCGGCTCCGGATAGGCAACGTCAAGCGTGTCCACTGTTACCTTCTTCATAACAGGAGGCTGCTCCGGCCGGTCGGAATCGTCGCGCGGAAGGTTGACGATGGCGTCTACCACATCCAGTCCTTCGATGACTTTGCCGAAGGCGGCATATTGGCCATCCAGGTGGGGAGAATCCGCTGCCATGATGAAAAACTGCGAGCCGGCGGAATCCATCGCCTGGGAACGGGCCATCGACAGCACGCCAGTCGTATGCGCCAGGTTGTTGGTGAAGCCGTTGGCCGTGAACTCGCCGGCGATGCTGTAGTCCGGGCCGCCCATGCCGGTGCCATCGGGATCACCGCCCTGGATCATGAAGCCGGGGATCACCCGGTGGAAGATCGTACCGTCATAGAAGCCTTGTTTAATCAAGGAGATGAAATTATTAACGGTATTTGGGGCTACTTCCGGATACAGCTCAGCCTTGATGATTCCGCCGTCCTCCATCTCGATAGTGACCACGGGATGGCTGGCCGTCTCCGACGGTACGCCTTCGCCTTGAGCAGCTCCGGAGGCGTTGTCTTGCGGTGCCGCGCTTGGTTCTGCAGTGGCGTTGCTCTGCGGTGCATTATTGGCGGCATTGTTCGCTGCCGGCTTGTTGCCGCAGCCGGCCACTGCGAGTAGCAGCAGAGCCAGCATGAGCAGCAGCATGGATTGTTTGGTTGCGCGTTTCACGTCTTGATCTCTCTCCTTTTGTGTATAGCGATTCATTGTATTCCATTCCCCATCATACCCTCTTTGACCCGCTTCTTGCAAAACCGATGCTGTCCCAAACCTTGGCATCTGCGGCCAAAGAGGTTTACAATAAGTAAAGGTCTTCTTTGAAAATCCGGAAGAGGCGGTGCAGCAGCATGAAATTTTCATGGAAGCGGAACCTGATCGTGCTTTGGCTGGGAGTGTTTTTTTGCAGTACGGCTTATTCGATCTCGATTCCGTTTATGTCTATCTTTCTCAGTGACCAGCTCGGCGTTACGGAGCATTTGGAGCTATGGTCGGGGATCAGCTTTGGGATAACGTTTCTCGCCAGTGCGCTTATTTCCCCGTTTTGGGGATCTCTGGCCGACAAATACGGCCGCAAACCGATGCTGATCCGTTCAGGCTTTAGCCTTGCGGCGCTATATTTCATTAACTTTTTTGTTCAGGACCCTTATGTGTTCGTGATTGTGCGTATCTTCCAGGGACTCCTGGCCGGCTTTGTACCGGCGGCTATCGCCATGGTAGCCACCAACACGCCGGAGGAGAAGACGGGCTACGCGCTCAGCATTATGGCGACGTCCGGCGCCACGGGAAGCATCATCGGTCCGCTGATCGGCGGAGTGGTCAGTTATTATTCTAGCAACCGCAGCGCTTTTCTGTTCTCGGCGGTGATTGTGCTGGTATCGGCGCTAATCGCCACCTTTTTTGCAAAGGAGGAGAACTACGACCGCTCGGCGCCGCGCTCGCATGTGCGCGACGATATCCGTGAAGCGGCCCATAACCCCGCCTTCATGACACTCCTGTCCCTGGCGGGAATCGCCACCTTCTCGGTGATGATTCTTGAGCCGCTGCTGCCGATCTACTTGCTCGATATGGGCGTCTCCCGGGACAGTGCCTCCTTAAGCTCAGGAATCGTGTTCTCGGCCGTCGGCATTGCTACGGTAATCATGGCGCCGCAGTGGGGCAAGCTGGGCAGCCGCAAGGGCTTTGGCCTGATTTTGTTCATCGGGCTGATCGGCGGAGGCATCGGCAATATTCTGCAGTATTTTGTTACAGGCTATGTGGAATTTGCGGTGCTGCGTTTTGTATACGGCCTGTTCTACGCAGGGGTCCTGCCCTCGGTCAATGCGATGATTGTCCAATCGATCGATCCGGGCTTCCGCGGGCGGGCGTTCGGGCTTAACCAGGCGGCTACGCAGCTGGCGACGATGGCGGGACCGATCATCGGAGGCTTGCTGGGCGGGCTGATTCCAATCCGCTGGGTCTTTGTCGTCAACGGTGTACTGCTGCTGGTAGCGGCGGTGCTGGTGAAGACGCGCAGGCTCGAAGCCAAGGTGGAGGCCATCCGTGAGAAGGCCGTCTCCGCAGCTCTTCCGGGTTAAGCTGCTTCGGCAGGCGTACATAGCTGCGCTTCTATACTCTAATAAACAGCAGCGCCGCCGGACCCGTGGGTTCGGCGGCGCTGCTGTTGTCTGTGCAGTTATTCTTCTTCACCGGTGGAACCGTTCAGCACATCGGTTCCCGGCATAACATCCACCGGCGGAGCGGCAGGGTCTACCGCTGTGCCGGGCTGAAGCTCATCGGCATCGGGAATATCCTCCAGCGGCTGTTCCTCTTCGTCCAATGAATCCGCCGTCGTCTGCTCGTCCTCGGCATAATCAATGGCACCGCCGGCCAGCCCCGCAGCGCTGGCGGCGAAGAGCGCATCCGACTCGACGAGCTCGTCGCGCTCTGCCGGCGGTGAGCTCACAATGCCGCCATGCCGTTCAGCACGGCGGCCAAGCTCCGGCTCCGGCTGGTACAGGCCGATGTCGGCGGCCAGGATCGAATCGCCCGTCAGGGCAGGATCGGCCTCTTCGTCGGGGACCCCGTCGAAATCGATGGGATGCCGGCCGACCGGTTCATGGCTGGCCAGCGCCGACTCGAGCGGCCGGGTATTCGCCGCAATATCATCCTGGCCTGCGGTCTGTTCAGTAATCGTACCAAGAGGCCGCAGTTCCTCCAGCGGTATATCCTGATCTTCCGGTGCATTCCTCATGGTATTGTAGCGTTCATAGGCGAAATCAGCTTCGGTTTTATTGAATTCATTGCCCATAGCGGTTCAACTCCCTTTTATCTTTGGTTGATTTCCTGCCTGCGCATTACTTGTCCTCTGTCTCCTTATCCGCAGTCGGCAGTGCCTCCCGCACTGCGGCACGCTGATCGCTATCCGGCAAAGCCCCGGGATAGCTTCCTTCCTGAAACAGGCCAAAATCCTCATCAATATCCCGTTCGGTCACCAGATCCTCCTGGTGTGGCTGAGCCGCCGCGCGGAATTGTTCTTCTTCCTTCATAGGCGCCCTCCTTGTGAACTATAATCATTCTTTACCCGTTTACCCGGCGGCGAATCCATGCGGCACTCTTAATATAGGCAGCGCATGGGTTGTTTAACCGGAGAAGCAGGACGCTAATTTCGAGGGATTTTGCAATATTAGGCAGGGATGAGCGCGAAGCTTGTCGAAAGTAAGAATCATACGAACTATAAAAATACCACTTACGGTTTATTGAGGTGCCAAGATGAAGTTGCTATCGCCAAAGCGGACAGCTGCACTGCTGTTCCTGCTGCTCCTGGCCGCCGCCGTGCCATTCGGCACTGCTGTGGAATGGGACGGATATCCCGGCACTGTATTGCAGGGTTATGAATATGTGTGGGAGGGCCCGGAGTCCCTGACGCCCTTTGAGGCGGCGGGCCTTCCCGCCGAGCGCTGGAGTCCGCTGGAGGCGGAGGGGCATGTTCCGGAAGAACCGCCGGAAGCGGGAGCGGTCTGGCTGCGGGTTCCTCTTCCGGCAACGCCGGCGCAATCCGTGCTGTCTCTGGAGAGAATCTATGGCTCAGACCTGCAGGTATACAGAAATCAGACGCTTATCTATGAGTCGCTTGAACCCGTACGCTCGGGCGGCAGCAAGCTGCTGATTCCTTTAACAGGGGCCGAAGGCGAAGGGATGCTGTATCTGCGCAGCTCGGGCGGACATATTTTCGGAGTCGACGGGGACAGCAGGGTGGGAGCGTACAATCAATTGCTGGGATACCATATCAAGCGGGATCTGGTGGATCTGATTATCGGTGCGGCGCTGATCTTTATGGCGGTTGTCCTGCTGCTTGGTCTGATGTTTCTCCGGCTGGATTTCTTTGCGGGCGGCTTTTGGCTGATGCTGGTCGTACTGTCGCTGGGCGTGATGCTGATTGCCTATTCACCGGTTCTCCCGCTTGTCATGCATGGCGGAGACCGCTGGATTGAAGTGGCCTTTGATCTGGCGCTCTATACCCTGCTGCCTTCGTTCACTCTGTATTTCGAGAAAATGTTCTACCCGGAAGGGCAGCGGTGGCTGCGACTGTTCCGGAATATTCAGATTGCTTATTCGCTCGCCTGCCTTGGACTCATGGTTGCCAACTCCCTGTTATCCTTCCGGATGGATCATCTTTACCGGCTGTTCAGCGTCGGGATACTTGGAGTGGTGATGATGGGACAGCTGGTGGTCCTGCTGCTGCTTGCACTCTCCCGGGCCCGGCGCCACAACCGCTCCGCGATCTATTTCACCGCAGGCTTCGGCGTATTCGCCGTCATCACCCTTGGGGAACTGCTGGCTTACTACCTGAGCTCGGGAAGCTATCAGCTGTATTGGTGGAAATGGGGAATCGTTGTCTTTATCGTTGCGCTGATTGTTGTGCTTGGACAGAAATTTGCCGAGAACTATAAGCGCACACTGTCTTATTCCAAAGAACTGGAGAAGCTGGGCAACGAGCTGCAGCGCTCGGAAAAAATGGAAATGATCAGCGAGCTGGCCGCTTCCGTAGCGCATGAAGTGCGTAATCCGCTCCAGGTGACACGGGGCTTCCTGCAGATTCTCGGTGAACGCTCAGGCCAGAAGGAGAAGGAATATTTGCAGATGGCGCTCCAGGAGCTTGACCGGGCTTCGGTGATCATTACCGACTTCCTGACCTTTGCGAAGCCCGTTGTCGAAACTGTCGACGGGCTCGATGTGGAGGCGGAGCTGCGGCATGTTGCCGGAATTATGGTGCCGCTTGCCCACCTGCAGGGTGGCTCTATAGAGCTCCACCTGCAAAGCGGGCTGCAGGTATTGGGCAGCTCCTCCAAATTCAAGCAGGCCTTCATCAATCTGATCAAGAATAGCATCGAGTCACTGCAAGAGAACGGAGTCATCCGCATCACAGCCTGGAAGTCCGGACAGCATATCATTATCAGCATAAAAGATAACGGTGAAGGGATGAAGGTCAGCGAGCTGGCCCGGCTGGGAGAACCGTTCTACTCCAACAAATCCAAAGGCACGGGGCTCGGGCTGATGGTCACCTTCCGCATTATCGAGGCTATGGACGGAACGGTGCAGTTTCAAAGCGCCAAGGGAAAAGGCACCGAGGTCATTGTGAAATTGCCATTGTACGGAAATATAGAAAAAGATTAGCGAAAATTGTTTGGCGGGAGGGATAGGGACTGCCCGGGGCGAAATAATAACGGAGCAGAACATCGGTTCTGAAATTTTTATTCGGGGTGCTTGCATGCGATTGGTGGCTAAATTTGGACAAATCTCTCTGCTGTTATGCCTGATTTGGACGCTTTTCGGCTCCTTTGTGGCAGCGGCAGAGGGAGGATATGCCTCAATTGAAATTACAGACTGGCGGGTGAAATGGGGAGACTCGGCCGGGACCGGGTCGAATGCGATTCCTGATACCAAGGAGCCGGGATGGATCGCCGCAGACGGCGCCCAAGGAGCATTGGAGCTACCGGATGGGGCATCCTCTGCCTGGACGCGTGTTCAACTGCCGCAGTATAGCTTTACATCACCGTCTGTATACATTGAGAAGCTATATGCACTGCATGTGCGGGTATATGTAGAAGACCGGCTCGTGTTTGAAGCGGGGCGAGGCTATATCAAGGACCAGTATTCACTCCTCGTTCCGCTGAACACCGCAGACGCGGGTAAAGCCATGTATATCTGGACGGAGACGCTTCAGGACCGGATCGGTGTCAAGGATAAGATCATCATCGGGGAACATAGCGTGCTGGTCAAGGATTATATCAGGAACGGGCTGATCGACGTCATTTTGGGCGGTGCGTTTATATTTGTGGCCATCGTGCTGTTCGTGTGTTCCTTCTATTTAAACAAGGAGTATTTTCCGATTGCCGCAACTCTCGCCGTAGTGATTGCTTCCACAGGAGTGCTTTCGGTTACTTATTCGCCCTTTATCTATACCTTTTACAGTTATCTGGGACCGGCTAGCATTATCTTTTACGATATCGCCCTCTTGTCGCTGCTTCCGGCGCTCACCTATCTGTTTGAACGGATCTTTGGCGGGGGGAAATACGGCATCATCCGTAAATTCCGCAAATTTCAGGCGGGCTATTCCCTGTTCTGTCTGATTTGTCTTGTGATAAATCTAATCTCCGGCAACCGGTTTGTTGAGCTTTATTATTTCGTTTCGACCACGGTTGTGGGTGTCATCCTTATCCTACAGTTTGTATTGCTGATTGCCTGTGTCGTTCTGTTCGCCCTGAGAAGGAACCGGGATGCCATTATATTCGCGGTGGGATTCGGCTTCGCGGCACTGACCAGCGTGCTTGAGCTTAGCTGGTACTATTACCGTGAAGGGGATTATGATCTCTTTTACTGGAAATGGTCGCTGGTCGTGTTTATCCTGTCGCTGATCATTATTCTGGGACGCAGGCTGGCGCTGAATCACCAGCAGGTGGTGAAATACTCGCGCGAGCTGGAGCTGTTCAACAATGAGCTGCAGCGGTCGGAGAAAATGGAGATTATCAGCGAGCTTGCCGCCAGTGTGGCGCATGAGGTCCGCAATCCGCTTCAGGTGACGCGGGGCTTCCTGCAGCTGCTCAGCGAGAAGTCCAGCGGCGACGAGAAAAGCTATCTGACCATGGCGCTCAGCGAGCTGGACCGTGCGGCCAGTATCATTACGGATTTCCTGACCTTCGCCAAACCGGAATTCGAGCAGATTTCCTTGCTGAACGTACAGGATGAATTCAAGCATATCGAGAGTATCCTGCGTCCGCTCTGCCATTTAACCGGTGGCAAAATGGTAGTGGAAGTCGGCGACCAGCTCTGGGTAAGAGGCAATTCGTCCAAATTCAAGCAGGCATTCATTAATATCATCAAGAACAGCATTGAATCCCTTGGTGATGACGGGGTGATTCAGATGTCGGCTTATGCCAAAGGGGACAAGGTGTACATCCATATCAAGGATAACGGGGAGGGGATGGATCATGATGTGCTCGGCCGTCTCGGTGAACCGTATTTCTCCAACAAGACGAAGGGGACGGGACTTGGCCTGATGGTTACATTCCGTATTATTGAAGCGATGCGCGGCGAGATCCGGTTCATCAGCAAAAAAGGAGCCGGAACCGAATCCGTCACCGTTCTGCCGCGGGCAGACAATCCGGAGGCTTCCGACTCCCAATCATAGGACTACTGTTTACCAGGAACCGTAGGGCTTGATGTCGGCTTGCATAACTCCGGAAGAGGGACTCTGTGGAATCACGAGGTAGAATTCATTAGAGCCTTCTTCCACTGCTTTGAGTGTAATGTGGTCAGGAAGATGTACGCCCAGTGCTTCAAAGAGTGCTGCCTTTGGATCAGCGAGCAGCTTCTGCTTGAAGCCCGGGTCTTCCCATGCTTTTTGAATGACCTGATTCTTAAGAATTGCTTCGGACACAACAATCACCCTTTCGATTGGATATAATTTCCTCAACAGTATATCATAGGCTTTTCTATAATTCTATGACTCTTTCAGGTGTTTGGAGAGCCAGTAGCCGAGACCGCCGCCCTGGAGGCGGCGTTTCTCTTCTTCTATCGAAAGCGCGATGCTCTGCAGATTCTGGGAGAGTGTCCGGTGGAAGCCGGCCAAATGCGGAATCCGCAGCCTGCTGTCCGTGAGCTGTCTGTCATGGGCTGCAGCAATCTCGGAGTACTGGGTGAGGCCGCTCCGCGTAAAGATAAACGCCCTGACCTGCTCCGGGGATAGTTCCGTTCTGGCAATTCCGGACCGGCTGCTGGTAAAGGCGAGCAGGCAATTGTAATTGCCCTCCGCGAAATCCTCCTCCCAATCCTCGTAGTCGTCCAGCATCTGCAATGTAATCAGCACTGTATGAAGCAGGTCTTCCAGAGCGGAGATGTCCTCCGCACGATTGGTGAGCAGGAGAATGGCTGTACTGCAAAGCTTGAGGGGGCTGGCCTTATGGGCAATGCGGATACGGTCCTCCAGGAAGAAGTCGCTCTCTCTTTCACGGGTTACGCTGTCCGCCCATTCGCGGATATACCGGTTGAAATAGGACCAGAACGGAGAATCCGCCGGGAAGAGCGGACGGTATATATTCATGCATTCGGTGAACAGCAGATTGGCGAGCGGCAGCTTGTCCGCCGAAGCGGGGTCCCGGGTATCCATCAGATCATCCTGCAGAAAAAAATATAGCATCAGCAGAACATTCCCCGCGGACATGCCGCGTATCAGCTGGAGGTCAAGGTTATAGCCTGGGCGGAGCCAGAACGGCAGCAGATAACAAATAAAATTCTTGTGGCTGCCGTCACTGAAAGGATTAAACCGGTCAAGATAAGCCAGCCCCTGTGTGCACAGCGGCGGCGGGAAGGATGCGATAATACCGCGGCTGGTTGCAAAGACTTCGCGCAGGTCCGCTTCATAGTCATTCAGCCAATCCATAATGATATCCCCTGTCAATAAAATAAAGATAAAGTAAAAATATGGATGTATGTATGTTTTGATTATATACTTGCCTTTCGTTTCTTTACAATGAAATTATGGGAGGGAAAAGGGGATGAACTGGTACACTACCGGTCAGATGCTGCATGCAATCCGGATTGGTCAAAAAGCCTCAACTCCCGATGGACGTACAGTGCTGCGGACCGCACGCGGCCTGTTCTGGAGCGGGGGGAGAGCGGATGGCACCGTTGTCGAGCTGAAGGACTACTTGTTCACGGAGATATGGAACCTCTATGAGGATGCCGAGAGCCTTGAGGCAGGCGCCGGGCGGGAAGCGCAGGAGCGCCGCGAACGCGAGATGCTGGAGAATCAGTATGAGGAGGTACGCCGGCTGGGAAGTATCTCCGGCAAGGCAAACGCTGAGCAGGAAGGCCAGCTGTGAGGCGGAGCCAGCCGGAAAGGCCGGCTGCTGCGGGTCTGCCCGCCGCAGGCTGGCTGCCGCAAACACTGCTGCTGCAGGGATTGTCCGCCGCAGACTGGCTGTCGCAAGCTGCTGCTGCAGGTTTGCCCGCCGCAGGTTGGCTGTAGCAAACTGCTGCTGCGGGTTTGCCCGCCGCAGGCTGGCTGTCGCAACTGCTGCTGCGGGTTTGCCCGCCGCAGGCTGGCTGTCGCAAACTGCTGCTGCAGGGATTGCCTGCCGCAAGCTGGCTGTCGCAAAAACTGCTGCTGCTGCGGGGATTGCCCGCCGCAGGCTGGCTGTCGCAAGCTGCTGCTGTGGTTCGGCCGCCGCAAGTGCAACGTAAGCCCTATTTAGTATAGTTGTATTTTGTACACTTATTTCACTGAAAAGCAGCCGTCCAATGAAAATAGCTGCACTTTCTACAACTAAAAGTCCGGGGAACTGCCAAAGTAAAGGAATTCCCCCGGTTTAGTTGTATCGAGTGCAGCTATTTGCTCTTTTGCGGTTAATTTGCAGGATTTAGTTGTACAAAGTGCAATTAGCCTACATCATTCAGCCCATCCGATTCACCGATATATACATTGCGTGGCTGAGCGTTGGCGGATGTGAAGGGAGCATCGACTAACCTCCTGTATATCAGCGCACCTCCCTGGTAACAGCGCACGCTCCGGGATCAGCGCACGCTCCGGGATCAGCGCACGCACCGGGAATCAGCGCACCTCCCGGGAATCAGCGCACGCTCCCGGGAATCAGCGCACCTCTCGGGACACTAGCGAACATTCGCGAATACCGGCGAATATTCCCGGGCACGGTGTGCGCCGGGCCGTTACCGTTCCGGCGCAAGCCGCTGTGCCAGCGCTGTATATTCCCCGCGCAGCCGCAGCAGCTTCGCTGTGCTGCGCTCATAGCCGCCGGGCCGGTTGCGCCGGCTCCAGCAGCCCCGGTAATGGTGGAGCAGAGAATCAAGCTCATGAATCTGCCGCTCCACCATAGCGGTATTTATCGCTCCGGCATCCTGCTCCAGAAGCCGCTTGAGCCGGGCCAGCGAGATCGCGTGCTTGACGAACAGAATGCCGCTGCGCAGCTCCTCCAGCACCAGCTCCGCATCGTCACAGCCCAGCTCCAGCAGCGCAAGCTCCGCTTCAAGCCCTGTGATATAACGATCAAGGGCATCCAGATGCGCTGCAGTCAGCTTGCCGGACAACCGGAAATTGTCCAGACGGCTGCGCAGCAGCATTGACAATTCCGTATCGTTCGCACGGTAAGCTCCGGATTCCAAGAGGTAGTAATTGCCGAGGTCCAGCAGCAGTTGGCCGATTTTCCCCGAACGGTCACGATAGATGAAGCTGTTCAGGTAGCCTGTCACATCGGCCGTCAGGTTGTTCTCTACCTGCCAGGCCAGCGCTGCGCCATAGACGAACCCCGGATAGCTGACCGGCAGCTGCTGCCAGTGACCATGGTCGCCCCAATCGGTAATGAGGTAGCCGGCCGCTCCGTTACGTTTGCCGTGGATGGCGGCGCTGCGCAGGTTACCCAGCATATTGTCGGTTCGGCCGGTCAAGGAATTCCAGGAGCTGGTTCCCGGGCAGATATAGAACGGAATACCGGCTTCCCGGAATTTGTCCGTGTCTTCGGCGAAGGGATGATCGTCGCCATAGCCCCATTCCATAGCGATGATATTCTTCGGCAGCTGGGGAATCAGCTCCGGGTATTGCAGGATGATGTCTCCCCAGAACTGCATCGTTTTGCCGCGTGCCTCCACAAGCTCCTGTATTTTCTTCAGAAAAGACAGGTAGAGATTGCCCTTGCCCGCAGAAGCAGCCGCGGCCTTGCTTTTGCCCATCCCCACCTCATAGGTCTCATCGCAGCCTACATTAAATAAGTCCGAGGTGAAATAAGGAAGAAGGTCGTCGTACATTGTACCCAGCAGCTTCAGCACTTCAGGGTCTTCGGTATGGAATGTGCCCGGCTCCATCGACAGGCCGTCCGGATGGAAATCGCTGTCGTACATCCCTTCGGGAAGCATAAAGCCATCAGGCATTTCTGCAAGGTGGTTGAACTCCGGCCGGGTGAGCCAGCCCTCCATATGCCCGAAGCTGTTCTGATTGGGAACGAGTGCAATATAGCGCTCGCGGCAATAGTCATTCAGCAGCAGGATTTCTTCCCCGGTGATGGGGGTTTCCAGCTCCCAGACGGCGGGAAAGGACTCATAGGCAAAAGGAGCTCCTTCTATATATAGCTGCAGCTGGTTCAGTTTAAGGTCCGCCATCAGATCAACGATCCGGTACAGTGTGGCAAGCTGGGGAATTTTGTTGCGGCTGATGTCGATCATCAGCCCGCGGGCGGCGAAATCCGGCTCATCATAAATCTGCAGGCACGGCAGGCTTCTTCCGCAATGCGCCAGCAGCTGCTTCAGGGTTGCCACTGCATAATAGGCGCCTTCCGGAGAGCTGTAGGAAACGGAAATTTCTTCAACAGAGACGGCGATTTCATAAGCCTGCATGGAGAGCAGGCGGTTATAGCTGAACCGGAATGCGGCAAGGTCCTGCTCATGGTCGCCCAGCGACAGCTGCAGATGCAGGTGCAGGCTCTGCTCCAGGATTCGTTGAAGCCTGCGGACGGCGGGCAAGGCGGAGCGGTTGGCTTCTCCGGCCAGTGCAATGGTGGCTCCTGACGGAATACGGTAGTGCCCTTCCAGAAGCTGCAGGTTGCGGGGGCGCGGCAGCAGCGGCAGGCTGTTGGGATCTGACATAGCGGAACACCTCTTCTTCATGTAAAATATAGGCATCTTCGTAATCAAGATAACATTCCTGCATCAAGGGGGGAATAGAAGCTGTGTCTCAGCACATGGATTATATGATCAGTCCGTATCCTATCCGGATCATGGATCCCAAGGTGGAGGCTTCCAGGCTGCGGCTGAAATCGGTGGCGATCCATCAGGCCGGACACCTCCCCGGCAGAATCCTGTTCCGCCGAGAGGCAGAGTTCGAACATTGGGCGCTGGTACTGATTACCGCAGGTACCGGCAGTTACCTGGAGAGTGGAGGCCGGCAGCAGCAGGTGCGGTCCGGCAGCCTTTTTTTCTTCCGGCCGGGCTACAGCTACAATTTTGGCCCGCCTCCGGGAGGCTTCTGGGATGAATATTACATCAGCTTCTATGGCAAGCGGGTGGAGGAATGGCTGGAAGCGGGCCTTCTGACAGGGGGGACAGTGTTTCAGGGCGTTACGGTGCACAAACTGCAGACGTTCTTTGAAGAAGTATTGTCCCAGATGGACAGCGGCGATGCCGAAGATGCGGACCTGGCCTGCCTGACGCTTGAACGGATGCTGCTGGGAGTTGCGCGGCAGACCGGGACACAGGAGCGTCCCCAGTCCGAGGCCATGAGGAAGATCCGTACCGGTCTGCAGGCCTGTGTGTACGGGAAGACGGAGCCGGAGCAGATTGCCGCAGAACATCATATTTCGCTGTCCACGCTGCGCCGGCAGGTACGGAACAGTACGGGATACCCTTTACACGAATACATACACCGGCTAAAAATGGCCGAAGCGAAGCATCTGCTGCTAAATACCTCTCTGCAGGTGCAGGAAATTGCCGGCCTGCTGCAATACGGCGATCCGTTCTATTTCTCACGATTGTATAAAAAATATATGGGCGTATCTCCCCAATTTTCCCGCAGCAGCATGTGATTCCTGTACTGGTCCGTTTGGCAGCTGTTTGTCGGATTTTGAGGGTTTTTGTTGACACTCATAAATTTGAAATGCTATGATCTAGCTAATATTAACAGTTTTATGGGGAAATTCGACTATGTTAGGCCGGAGATGAAACCATGAGAGAGTATTACTGCATCGCTTGCCGCAGTCTCCATAAGGTGGATATGCATAAGAACCATGCCGTTCGCGTCCTTTCCACCGGGTATCATATCGTTGGCGAACAGCGCTATCAGATCTGCATATGCAATTACCGCAAGCTGCCTGCAGCCCCGCCGGTCCCTTCAAGGCAACCGACAGAGTAACTGAACCAGTTGCAGTAGTTCCGTAGAAATCAAGTGAGCGGCCTGTCTCTCCGGAGACAGGCTATTTTTGCATGCCAACCTTGGTATGTGAACTTTTCGTGAAGAATATTTTCCGCATTTCTATAGGAATTGGGCATAAATGTTTGAAACTTTGAAAAAAACTCATGGCATATTGTTATTTATTTGCAATGAAAACGGTGTCAACAAAAAGGGAAACTTGTTATTGTGATTTTTCTCATGTATGATGCTTTTAACAAAGCTTTAGAAAAGCTCGCATTTTCCAAAAAGTGGAGAATAGGGTGGTGGGATGAAAATCAAGACAACCGCAGATGACAAATGGATCGCCTTGTACAGAACCTTATGTTTGTCCCTCACATCGCTTATGTACCTCATGGACCCTACCGAAGTTTCCATTATTTCCAAATCCCTGCTGATTATCGTGTTATTTATATGCGCTTATATATTCACTTTTTATTACTGCAGACTTCGGAATCAATCGCGGGTCCTCATGATTGCTGTAGCTCTGGAGATGACGGGCGTTCTTGCACTGGCATGGTTTACAGGCGGCCACGATAGTCCGTTCGGCATTTATTTACTGAGCCCGCTGCTGATTGCCGCCGGCTTGCTGCCGCTTTATTTCAGCATCAGCCTGCTTCTGGGCTCGTCTGGGATTTATTTGTTTTTTTATAACATTTCCCCTGTGCACACCGGCATATCTTTTGTAGAAGCCTTATCGGATTTCACCAGCCTGTTTCTAGCCATGGTACTTGCGGTTATAGTTATGCAAATGGTTAATCGGGCGAAGCGGCAGCGGGATGAAGCAAACGCACGGACCAATGACACAATGGAACATATCAAATCGCTGTATCATATCGTGGAGAATTCCAGCCAGCATGACTTTATGAACATCGGCCAGGTTATTACGGATTATGTGGTGAAGCTTACCAAGCTGGATAAAGCTTTGTTCTGGTTCGCCAAGAAGAGCGGAGAGCCTGCGCCACAGAGCCGGCAGACCGGCTGGCTGCACGAAGAGGAGCGCTTCCTCTTCTCGGAATTGGATAAGCATGAGCAGGAGTGGCGGCTGCAGCGTGAACCGTTGTTCAAGAGCCTGCCGGGAATCGGCGATTTCCTGCTGATGCCGGTGCGGATGAGCACCCGTTTTGTCGGTATGATCGGCGTGAAGCTGGAAGCCTCGGAAGGTCTTGAGGGACGACGTTGGTATATCCAGCAGCTGATGTTCCTGTCCGAGCTGAGCGCCATTATTTTGGAGCGCCATGAGCTGGGCGTTATCGAGAACCGGCTGATCATTACCAACGAGCAGAACCGGATTGCCGACGAAATGCACGACAGCGTATCACAGAGCCTGTTCGGCATTGTCTATGCCACCCACTCCCTGAAGCAGACCTGGCGCAAGATGAGTGATACGGAGCTGGAGGAGCAAATCGAGCTGATCCATGATTCGGCGACCAAGGTGGCCAAGGAGCTGCGGATTACAATCTACAGCCTTAGCTCGAAGAAGAGCGGCGGTCCAACCTGGCTGGGCATGGTGAGATCGCATCTGAAGAGTCTGTCCAGACTGAACGATGTGGAGATTGAACTCAAGATAACCGGGGACGATTTCAGTCTCCCCTATCCGTACCATAAAGCCCTGTTCCGGATCATCTCCGAAGCGACGGGCAATGCCATCCGCCATGGGGCAGCGAGCCGGGTGGACGTGGAATTATCGCTCAAACCCAAATGGATCAGATTGTCGATTATCGACGACGGCGTCGGCTTTAACACCGAGCGGCTTTGGGCCGAATCCGAGGAGCACTCCGGCGGGCTAGGCATGAAGAATATGCAGTATCTGGCTCAATCGCTGGGCGGCGATTTTCAGCTGTCGAGCAGCGAGAATGCAGGGACGAGAATTTTAATTACGATACCGGTTGGTGTGGCTGAATTAAAAAATGCATAAACTTTAGGCAGGAGGTCGTTCAAGTGAATATCGTCATTGTTGATGATCACCCTTTGGTGAGAAGAGGACTCGCAGCGGTTATTTCCATGCAGCCCGATCTGAATTTTGCGGGGGAAGCGACCAACGGCCAAGAAGCGCTTCAGGTTATTGAAGAGACGCAGCCTGATCTTGTGCTGATTGATCTGAAGCTTGCTGATGAATCGGGACTCGATGTCATTAAAGCGGCACGTACGCGCGGATTCTCCAGCAAGTTCATTCTGCTGACCTCATCGGCCAGCCGGGAGGACTTCCTGAAGGCGGAGGAGGTGCTGGTGGACGGTTATGTGCTGAAGGAGGCTCTGCCCGAAGAGCTGTTATTCGCCATTCAGCTCGTGCACAAGGGACGCAAATATTATGATCCCGGTCTAATGGAAGATAAGATGCGAATCGGCGGCAGCAGTCCTACCGATGAGCTGACTCCCAAGGAGAAGGAAGTGCTGATTGAGCTGGGCCAGGGGGCTTGCAACCGGGAAATTGCGTCGCGCTTGTTCATCAGTGAATTTACGGTCAAAAAGCATGTGAGCCAGATTCTGGCGAAGCTGCAGGTGGCTGACCGCACGCAGGCGGCATTGTACGCAAATGCGGTGGGATTAAGCAAGTTTGAGATGTCATTCGAGTGAAGTTTTCAAGTAAACCCATATGATCGGCTGAGAACACGGACAATTGTCCGTGTTTTTTTGTGCTGTCTGCTCTCTGACACTGGCCCTGTTGCGGCATGGTACTAAAGTATACCATCGCCCTCCACTATCGTGCCAAACCCAATTACTCCAAAGTGAAGATGAAAGTAATGGTAGGAGCCATGTGGCAAACCCGGGGGATTGATAGAATAAAAGCAAGAAATCTGAAACTTTCATGATTGCTTTCAGAACCCAAAGATTACGGAAGGAGGTTTACTGTGGAAAAGACGATTTTGGATTACATTAACCTGATCAAGAAGAAGCTATGGTTAATTGTGGCATTTGTGTTAGTCTCCTGCTTGACCACCTTCTATGCCAGCAAGAACTTCGTTACTCCCGTCTACTCCGCCTCCGGACAACTGCTTGTCAACAACATCGCAAATGTCCCCGAGAGCAACAATCTCAACAACTTAAACTTCAGCCTTAATCTCATCGAGAGCTACAAGGAAATCATGTTATCTCCTACTATTCTGAAGAGCGTTGTTGCGGAACATCCGGAATTCAAGCTGACAGAAGAGCAACTGGCCGGAAGACTGCAGATTAAGACATCGGAGAAAAGCCAGGTCATCAACGTTAGCGTTCAGGATACGAACTACGCCAATGCCGCCAATATCGTAAACGCGGTTTCGCAGGAATTTATCCGCACCCTGCCGTCACTGATGATGCTGGATAACGTCACGCTGCTGACTCCGGCCGATCCCGCCGATGCACCGGCTCCGGTGAACGGCGGAGTGGCGATGAACCTGATTATCAGCTTTGTCGTATCGCTGATGGCTGCCGTCGGTCTCATTCTGCTGATGGAAACTTTGAGCGGTGCCTTGCGAAGCGAGCGGGAAGCAGTGCACGATCTGGGACTGCCGGTCATTGCCAGCATTCCGGTCATCCGCAAGCGCGATTTGGGCAAAGCGGCAAATGCCAATGCCAGAGTAGGGGAGGGTGCTTATGCTACGGCTGAATAAAAGCTTGATTACAGACCTTAATCCGGCTTCGCATATTTCGGAATCGTTCCGTTCGCTGCGCACGTACATCCGTCAGCTCGGTCTCCTCGGGGGAGAAGGCGGGAAGGTGCTGCTCTTCACTTCCGCCGAGGAAGGCGCAGGAAAGACGACCGTGCTGTCCAACCTGGCGGTATCCTTCGTCCAGGATGGCAAGAAGGTGGCCGTTGTCGATTGCGACCTGCGGCGGCCCGGACTCCACACGGTGTTTGAGGTCGAGGGCAGCCATGGGCTGGCAGCCTACCTCAGCGGTCAAGAGGAAGCCAAGGATGTGGCCGTGTACGGCAATCTGGCGAACCTGGCCGTTATCCCGGCCGGCATGAGCCGGGTTACTCCGCCGGATCTGCTCGGCAACGAACATATGGCGGCGCTGCTCACAGAGCTGAAGGCGAGCTTTGATCTGGTGCTGCTGGATACGCCGCCAGCGGTGGAATACAGCGATGCCCGCATCCTGGCCCCGTTGACCGACGGCGTTATCCTGGTGGCCAGACAGGGGAAATCGAAACGCGAGTCGCTCCGCAAGCTGAAGGCGGTCATGGAGCAAAGCGGCTCGAATATACTCGGGATTGCCATGAATCAGGCGAAGTAAGGAAGTCCGTACCGGCTAGGTTGTGTAAAGAGAAAGATGGGATGGAGAGAAACTTCACTTTCAGGAGGTAGTAGCGATGAAAAAGGTCAAGAAGGTAATCATTCCTGCAGCAGGTCTGGGAACGCGCTTCCTGCCTGCGACGAAGGCGATGCCGAAGGAAATGCTTCCAATCATCAACAAACCGACAATCCAGTACATTGTAGAAGAGGCGATTGCTTCCGGCATTGAGGACATTATCATCGTTACCGGTAAAGGCAAACGGGCCATCGAGGATCACTTCGACAACGCGTTTGAACTGGAATCCCGTCTGCTGGAGGACGGTAAGCTCGACTTGCTGAAAGAGGTGCAGCGATCCTCGAAGGTGGAAATCCACTATATCCGGCAAAAGGAGCCCAAGGGCCTCGGACACGCCGTATGGTGCGCCAGACGCTTCATCGGAGATGAGCCGTTCGGCGTCATGCTCGGCGATGATATCGTCACCGGCAAGGTTCCCTGCCTGAAGCAATTGATCGACCAGTACGAGGAAACGCAGAACTCGGTTATCGGCGTGCAGGAAATTCCGGATGAATTCACCAACCGTTACGGCATCATTGAGCCTGATCTTCAGGACGGACGCCTGTACCGGGTGCAGAATTTCGTGGAGAAGCCGGCGCTGGGAACAGCACCGTCCAACCTGGCCATTATGGGCCGCTACGTCTTCACTCCGAAGATCTTCAAGTACCTGGACCTGCAGGAAAAGGGTGCCGGCGGCGAGATTCAGCTGACCGATGCGATTCAGAAGCTGAATCAGAGCGAACGCGTCTATGCTTACAACTTTGATGGAACAAGATACGATGTCGGTGAACGTCTCGGTTACATTTTGACAACTCTGGAGTTTGCCCTGCAAAGCGATGATTTGCGCTATCCGGTCATGGACGCCATGGCGGAATGGCTCAGCAAAGCGGGACAAACCACCCTGAGCAGTTGAATCTGAAAAACTTGATTTAGGAGGAATGAGAAGAAATGAGCATGCAAAAACTGCCGGAAGACTATGAGGCCGTCCTGCCGAAGCTATACATGCTGCATGCCGAAGAAGGTAAAGAAATGGAATCCTACCTGTTCGTCAAGCGGATCATCGACATTATCTTCTCCGCGCTTGGCCTTCTCGCGCTGCTGCCGCTCTTCGTTCTTGTCGCCGTCCTGATCAAGCTAGAAGATCCTAAGGGCAAGGTGTTCTTCCGCCAAATGCGGGTGGGCAAGGACGAGAAATTGTTCCCCATGTACAAATTCAGATCCATGGTTTCCAATGCCGAAGAGCTGAAGGCTAATCTGCTCGCCTATAACGAAGTGAGCGGTGCGATGTTCAAGATCAAGAACGATCCGCGCATCACCCGGATGGGAAGATTCCTGCGCAAGACGAGCATTGATGAACTGCCTCAGCTCTGGAACGTGCTGATGGGCCATATGAGTCTGGTTGGCCCCCGTCCTCCGCTCGTTGAAGAGGTGGCGCAGTATACGGAATACGACAAGCAGCGCCTGATGGTTACGCCAGGCTGCACCGGTTACTGGCAAGTAACCGCACGCAATAGCGTCGGCTTCGACGAGATGGTACAGCTGGATCTGACCTACATTCAAATCCGCAGTACGATGCTGGACCTGAAGATTATCGTCAAGACCGCGCTCATGCTGCTCGGCTCCAAAAATGCTTACTAAAAATATGGGAATTAGGTGAATGCCGATGCATGAATACGGAGACGCTCCTAAGATTTCCATAATTATCTGCACTTATAACAGATCGGCTTTACTGCTTAAGACACTTCAATCGCTTCTGCCGCTCCAGGCGCTCAGCCAGGCGGAAATCATCGTGGTGGATAACGTCTCTACGGATGATACAGCGGCAGTCATCAAGAGCTTTATTGCCGCTCACGGTGCGGATATGGATATCCGCTATTTACTGGAGCCGGTACAAGGGTTGTCGGCAGCCCGAAACTCGGGCATTCTGGCCTCCAGATCGCCGATTATCGCCTTTCTCGACGACGACGCCATTCCGTGTCAGGAGTGGATCCCGACGATTATAGGCAGCTTCGCCGAACGGCCCGAGGTGATGGCGATGGGCGGCAAGATCGCCCCCATCTTCGAGAGCGCCCGCCCGGAGTGGCTGATCAAGCCGTTTGAGCTTCCTTATACGATTGTTGATTTGGGCAACCGGATCAAGGAATATCCGAAGGGGCTCCATCCCTGCGGTGCCAATATGGCGATGCGCAAGCTCGTCTTTGATATCAGCCTGTTTCCGCTGGAGCTGGGGAGAAAGGGCGACTCGCTTCTTTCCGGTGAAGAGACCTGGCTGTTCGGACAGATCAAGCAGCAAGGACACCAGATCCTGTATCATCCGCAGATGGCGGTGGATCACTTTGTCCCGGCAGGCCGGCTGACCGAAGACTGGATTATGAAACGGTATTACAGCCAGGGTATATCAAATGCAATGAAAAGCGAAGGCGTGAAAGGCCATCTGCTTCTACTGGGCAAGACGGCGGCCAAAGCGGTGTATATTATGGCCGATTCCGTCCTCGCCCGCAGCCAGGGCAGAAAGCTCCTTAACCGGTGCCGGCTGGAGAGCATTCGCGGAACGCTTCATATGGTATGGAACCGTAAGAGGGAATCTGCAGCGGGGTGAGGGAAGACAATGACCAATTTTGAGTGGGGCTCCAAATTAAGCAGTGTGCCATACGGAATGCTCTACCTGCTATCCGCCCTGTTTCTGGGAGCGGCGGTCATCTTTCAGCCGGTCATTGCGGTGGCAATGGTGCTTCTGATCCTGCTGCTAGTGGTTTCCATCTCGCGGCCGGAGCTGATCAGCTATTTCGTTCTGCTGACGACGGCCATATCCATTAACTTCTTGTATAGCGGGAGCATGTTCGGTGTCGAGATCCTTTCGCTTTACAAGCTGGTGATTCTGATGCTGCTGGTGCCATGCATCCTGGTGAACGGCCTGAAGTTCAAGCTCAGCCCGCCGCTATGGGCAATGGTGGGGCTGGTGTTTATCACCTTCGCCTTCTCGATCTGGCTGCCGGAGATGAGCGCATCGATCGCCATCAAAGCCTTTATCGGCTTGTCGCTGCCCTTCGTCTTCCTCCTGATCAACTGGAAGAAGGAAGTAGCTGAGAAGCAGATCCGCATCATCGCGCTTCTGCCGCTAGTCTCCGTACTGGCCGGGATCGTGATGCAGGCCGCTCATCTGCACAGCTTTCTGGCCGTCGAGTTCACGGGTGCAGTGCGGGTCCAGGGTGCCAACATTCCGGCGCATCTGGCAATGCTGGCCTTTATGGGCGTAGCGATTTCGTTCATCGAAATCAAGCGCAGCCCGCAGCATATCCGCTTTTTCTACACCATGCTCGCAGTCAACTTCCTGATTCTGCTCGGGACAGGAACGCGCGGCCCCATGCTGGCGCTGGTCCTGATGGTTCTGTACTATTTCTACGATATTTCCCGCCAGTACCTGAAGGGAAAGTCGCTGTATCTGATCCCGCTGCTGGGATCGGCCATCCTGCTGGGAGCGGCTGTGTACCTGCAAATGGATAATCTCATGAAACGCTCCTTCGAGCGGACTACGGACACGGCAGTAGACCTGTCGGGCCGGTCGGAGGCCTGGGAGTATTTCCTGAATAAAGCGGAAGGCTCGCCCCTGGCGGGCAGAGGCTTAGGAGCGGTGACCGTGGCGAATGACGGAAGTCTTTATAAAGGCTTTGTGGTTCCGCACAACGAGTACATCCGGTTCTACTTCGACGGTGGATATATTGGCGCCGTGCTGCTGTTTATATCCCTGATTGCCGTGTTTGTTCTGGTTTATAAAGTGTTGGCACCGCCGGCCAAACCCTATTATTTGCTGTTTATAGCAGCGTTCCTGATTTATTCGTTTTCCGATAACACGCTGTCGACGGTCCAATCCATTATTCCGTTCTGTTGGTACCTGAACTGTTTGTATCGATCTTCACAGCGGGCCGATTCTCCTCAAAAAGAAGTGATACGATGAACCAAGTGAACATGTTCGATGTCAACTTTAATAACTATGATTTCATGGATCTGCTTGACTACATCGACAAGACGATCAAGGAAAGGACACAATCCTACATCCTGACCTGCAATGTCGACCACGTGATCAAGCTGCGCAAGGACAAAGAGTTCCAGACGGTCTATTCCCAGGCCGGTGCGGTGGTGGCGGACGGCATGCCGCTGATCTGGGCCTCGAAGATGCTCGGCAAACCGCTGAAGCAGAAAGTGTCCGGCGCCGATCTCTTCAGCCGCCTTGGAGATGCCTTCGAGGAACGTAATTACCGGCTGTTCTTTCTCGGCTCAGCGGAAGGCGTGCCCGAGAAGGCGACCAAGAATCTCAAGGCCTCCTACCCGGGTATGAATATTGTCGGCTGCTATTCTCCCTCCTACGGCTTCGAACACAATGAAGAAGAGAATAAGCGGATCATTGAGATGCTGAATGAGAGCCGGCCCGATATCGTGTTTGTGGGTGTGGGAGCGCCGAAACAAGAGAAATGGATTTACCGGCATTACAACTCCTATCAGGCGCCGATTTCCATCGGTGTGGGAGCGACGTTTGATTTCCTCTCCGGTTCGGTGAAGCGGGCTCCCGACTTCATGCAGCGAACCGGCCTGGAGTGGTTCTGGCGGCTTAGCCAGGAGCCCGGCCGGTTATGGAAGAGATATCTCGTCGACGATGCCCAGTTCCTGATCTTGCTGCTGAAGGAATTGCGCAAGAAGGAGCGATTGAAGAAGGGCAGCCTGGAATAACATTGGCAAAGGTGATGGCCGTGCTGACGGAGGTGGAGGGAAAGTGATGAAAGCCAAGGATGAGGGCGGCCTGACGCTAAGGGCCCGATATTCGCTGAAGTCGGCCGGGTTAATGGCCGTGACATGTGCCGCAGGGCTTGCTCTTCCGCTGATCATCGGCTTAATCAGCGCACAGCTCAGCGATTCTGACAGCCTGCAGGGCGTCATACTGGCAGGGCTGCTGTTTCCGGCTCTTCTGCTTGCGCTGCTGAAGCCCAAGCAGCTGATTCCGTACACGCTGCTGATCTGGGCGGTGGCTCCGGAGTTGCGGCGGATCGCCGACTGGTCCGAGGGGGTTTATCACTCGGTCTCGCTGCTCAGTCTGGCCCCGATCCTGACGGGAGCGACACTGGCGATTCCGGTGCTGAAGGAGATCCACCGTATCCGCAAATCCTATGTCCGGATCATCGTGCTCTTCGGGGTCGCCCTGGCTTACGGAGCGCTGATCGGGCTGGCGAAGAACGGAATGGGCTCCGTGTACGATCTGGCCAACTATATCGTCCCGCTGCTGCTGATTCCATTCTGCGCAGTTACGCGGTTCACCGCCAAGGATATTGACCGGCTGCTGAATACCTTTGCCAACATTGCTGTGCTTGTAGCCATCTACGGCATCGTCCAGTATCTGACGGTTCCGCCCTGGGATGCCTTCTGGATGCGCAATGCCGATATGATGTCCATTGGAACGCCGTATCCTCTGGAAATCCGCGTCTTCTCCACCCTGAATTCTCCGGGCCCGGCGGCGACCTTTCTGGTCTTCGCGCTGGTGCCGATGATTCTGGAGAAGAAATGGCGGGGCATGCTGAGCTGGGCCGGTGTCCTGCTTGTGGTGGTCTGCCTGCTGACCACGCTGGTGCGTTCCGCTTGGCTGGTACTGCTGGTCATGCTGCTGGTGTACATTGCCACATCGCCTTCCAAGGGCAAGTGGAAGACGCTGCTGCAGCTTAGCATTGTCGCTGCGGCGCTCTTCTGGATTGTCCCCAAGCTGCCAGGGGCTGAAGGACTGGTAGCGCGGATGGAGACGCTGACCTCGGTGTCAGAGGACCACTCCTACAATGAGCGGCTGGTCCTGTGGCAGAACATGCTGCCGATGGTAGCTTCGAATCCGGTCGGCCAAGGCATCGGCAGCGTCGGCCAGAGCACCAAGCTCGGCAACGGAGGCGAGCTTGGCGAGTACGGTGTCATGGACAACGGCGTCATCGCCCTGCTGCTGACCTTCGGCGTATTGGGCGGGCTGTTCTTCTTCGGCGGCCTGGGCGCTGCACTGAAGCAGATTCTCGGCAAAGTCACCAGCAAGAACAGCCTGCAGCCTTATGCCCGGCTGGCTCTGGCCGCCTGGATGGGCGCTGTGGTCAGCCTGCTGTCGGACAACGGCTTTCCCGGACTGAAAGGATACCTGATTTGGATGCTGATCGGCCTCGGCCTCGGCGCCAAAGAGATGATAGAGAGCAGAAAGAAGGGAACACCGTATGCAGCAGTTGAACGCGAAATCACCGCCGGCTAATTCGGTCTGGTCTACGGTCAAGCGGTTTACGAAGAGCCGCAATAACAGCTCGGCCGCAGTCAAGACCATGATTGTCAGCATCCTGATCCTGCTGGTCAATATGCTGACCGGGGTCCTGACCGCAAGATATCTGGGCCCGACAGGACGCGGTGAGCAGACCGCCATGGTGAACTGGTCACAGTTCCTGGCCTTCAGCCTCAGCTTCGGCATCCCTTCGGCACTGATCTACAATGCGAAGAAGAATCCGGAGGATGCCGGTGCACTGTACCGCATTGCGCTGCTGATCGGCGTCGGCTTCGGGATTCTGGCGACCCTGATCGGGGTAATCGTACTGCCTTACTGGCTGGATGCCTTCGATCCGCAGGTTGTCCTGTTCGCCCAATGGTCGATGGTGCTGTGTCCCATAGTTGTGATTTCGCAGATCAACAACGCCGCCTTTCAGTTCCGGGGCGATTACAGCAAGTTCAACCTGATCCGTTATCTGGTGCCGCTGCTGACGCTGGCGGCCATCGGTATCCTGATCCTGCTGGATGCGATCACACCGTATACCACGGCGCTGGCGTATCTGCTCCCGGCGATGCCGCTGTTTATAGCGAACACCGTATCGCTGCTGCGCACTTACCGGGTGAAGATGAAGGATGCTTACCTGAACTTCAAGCGGCTGATCACCTACGGGTTCGGCTCGTACGGCAATGATCTGCTCGGCCAATTCACAACCTATATTGACCAGATTCTGATCGCCGCCCTGCTGCGGCCGGCTGATCTCGGATTGTATGCCGTGGCGGTAAGTCTCTCCCGGATGGTCAATTTCTTCTCAAACTCGGTGAAGGTGGTGCTCTTCCCGAAAGCCTCCGAGCTGTCGAAAGACGATGCAATTGCCCTGACCTTCAGGGCTTTCCGGATCAGCACCACCGTTACACTGCTCGGCTCGCTGCTTCTCATGCTGATCGCTCCGTTTATTATTCCGCTGCTGTACGGCAAGGAGTTCAACACTGCGCTGACGGTGTTCCGCCTGCTGCTGCTGGAGGTAACGATCAGCGGAGGAACGCTGATTCTGGCCCAGATGTTCATGGCGCTTGGCAAGCCGAAGTTCGTATCCATTCTCCAGGGTGTGGGCCTGGCCCTGGTCGTGCCGCTCCTGTTCTGGCTGGTTCCGGAATACGGACTGTTCGGAGCAGGAATGGCAATGCTGCTGTCGGGAGCGCTGCGCTTCCTGTTCATTATTCTCAATATCAAATTCGGGTTGAAGGTCAAGCTTCCCCGGCTGCTGATTACCGGGGGCGATCTTCAGTGGATGAAGACGACAATGAATTCTTATATCCGCAAGAAACCGGCGGATGCTTAGGCCAAACAACCAAAGGAGGAAACCTTCATGGATTCAGTGACCAGCGTGCTTGGCGGACCGGGCAGTTATCCCATCTCGGCTGTCATCATTGCACAGGATGACGAAGTTCGGATTGCCAAAGCCATCAAGTCCTGCCGGCTCTTCGCCGATGAGGTGGTTGTCATTGATGGGGGCAGCAAAGACGGGACGGTAGAGCTGTCCGAGAGCCTCGGCTGCCGGGTCTTCGTTAACCCATGGCCCGGATATGCAAAGCAGAGGGAATTCGGGGTAGAACGCGCCGTCCATGACTGGGTCTTCCTGATTGACACCGACGAGGTGGTCAGCGAAGAGCTGGCGCAGGATATCCTGCGGCGCAAGCCGGGGTTGACGGATGCTACAGTCGCCTATTCGCTGTACCGCATCGGCGACTTTCTCGGCCGGTGGCTTGACAAGGGCGAATACCTGGTGCGCCTCTACAACCGCAAGGCATACGGTATCCGCAACTCTCTGGTGCATGAGATGCCGGAGGTGTCGGAAGAGCGTACGGAGAAGCTGGACGGGGTGCTCTGGCATCAGGGCTTCCGCAGCATCAACGACCATGTCAACCGGTTCAACAAATATACCGATCTTGAGGCGCAGAGCGCCTATGCCAGCGGCAAGCCGTTCAAGCTGCGGAATCTCCTGCTGCGTCCGCCGGCACGGTTCGTGCAGAAGTACTTCCTGCATGGACTGTTCAAGAAAGGTATTGCGGGCTTCGCGGTATCTGTGTTCTGGGTGATGTACGAATTCATGGTCGGCTTCAAGCATTATGAATTGACCAGCTCCGGCAGGCTTGAGCGGCATAACGCGCTGGGCCAGGCCGAGACAGAGAAGAAAGGGGAGAGAAGCTATGCCGTACAGTGACGGACTCAATATTATGACAACCGGACTCAGCTGGCCTTCGCTGCAGCCCGGCGGCCTGAATACGTACTTCAAGCACGTATGCGAGCAGCTCTCCTTGCGCAACCGGGTGGATGCGCTGATCTGCAGTCAGGAGACGCCAGTCACCCCGAAGGATCTTATCATTCATAATGCCGGAGATCCCAAGGAGACGATCTGGAAACGCAAGGATGCGTTCCAGCGCAAAGCGGCGGAGCTGATGGGCGGCGGCAGCGGGCGGGTGGATATTCTCTACTCCCACTTTGCACCGTACGGCGTCGGTCCGGCACTTGAAGCGAAGAAGCGCGGGATTCCTGTGATTATGACCTTCCACGGTCCATGGAACGAAGAGATGAAGATTGAAGGGCAAGGCATCAAGCATAGAGTCAAGACGACGATTGCCAAGTCCATTGAGAATAAAGCCTATAAGCTGGCAGATAAATTTATTGTCCTGAGCGAGTATTTCCGCGATATGCTGCACCGCCTGCACGGCGTGCCGCTGCATAAGATTATCGTCATTCCCGGAGCGGCCAATGTGGAACGATTCGTTCCGGCAAGCAACAAGCTGGCGATCCGCCGGACGCTGAATCTGCCGGAAGGCGCAACGACGGTGCTTACCGTCCGCCGGCTGATGAACCGGATGGGGCTCTTGCAGCTGCTGGAAGCCTGGAAGCAGGTATCCGAGCGCTTCCCCAATGCCATCCTGCTGATCGGCGGCAAAGGGCCGCTGCGCGGCGAGCTGGAGGAGAAAATATCCGATTACGGCCTGGGGAACAAAGTGAGACTGCTCGGCTACATTCCCGACCAGGATCTGGCCAGCTATTATCAGGCTGCCGACATGTTCGTTGTACCGTCGCAGGCGCTGGAGGGCTTCGGACTGATTACGGTCGAGGCGCTGGCCACCGGGCTGCCGGTCATGGCGACTCCGGTCGGCGGGAACAAGGAGATTCTCCAGGGCTTCCGCCCGGAGCTGCTCTTCAAAGGCTCCGGCAGCGAGGATATGGCTGAGGGCATGATCCACATGCTGAGCAACCGCAAGCTGCTCCCGAGCCGTGAGGAATGCCGGAACCATGCACTGGAGAAATACACCTGGCAGCGTGTGGGCGACCAGGTGGAGGCAGTGTTCCATGAAATGCTCGGAAAGGATGTGGCGGCAGGATGCTAAAAGTCGCATATATCGATCATACCGCCAAGTGGAGCGGCGGGGAGGTTGCCCTGTTCAACATCCTCACCAATATCGGCAAGGAGATCCAGCCGCTGGTCATTCTGGCGGAGGAGGGGGCCCTTGCCGAGCGCCTGCGGGAGAGAGGCATCGACGTCCGCATTATTCCGCTGGACGAGAGCATCCGCAGCCGCGGACGGAATACGGTCAACCTCGGCGCACCGGCTGCAGCGCTCAAGCTGCTGTCCTACGGCGGCAAGCTTGCACCGCTGCTGAAGGAAGAGAAGGTGGACTGTGTGCACACCAATTCCCTGAAGTCGGCGCTGTACGGCGCAATTGCCGCCAAGAAAGCGGGCGTCCCGCTGATCTGGCATATCCGTGACCATATCGGCACGCCTTACCTGAAGCCGGTGGTCGCCAAGGCCATTCGGGTGCTGTCGCGGCTGCTCCCGAACGGCGTCATCGCGAACTCGCACTCCACGCTGAACGCGCTGGAGCTGCCCCGCACGAAGAAGACGCTGGTCGTCTACTCCGCCTTCGCGAAGGCGATTGGCGAAGGCGCGCTGAAGCGCAGCCAGCAGCAGGATTTCAACGTGCTGCTCGTCGGCCGCCTGGCCCACTGGAAGGGCCAGCATATCGTGCTGGAAGCGGCCAAGGCGTTCAAGCAGGACCCGCGGGTCAAGTTCTGGCTCGCCGGCGATGCGCTGTTCGGCGAAGAGGAATACAAGCAAGAATTGCTGCAGAAGATCGAGCAGGATGACCTCACGAACGTCAGCCTGCTGGGTCATGTGGATGATATACAGGGTCTCATGAGCAATGCCGATTTGCTGATCCACACCTCGATTACACCGGAGCCGTTCGGCCAGGTGATCGTCGAGGGCATGGCAGCCGGGCTTCCGGTTATCGCCTCAAATGAGGGCGGGCCAGTGGAAATTGTCGTTCCCGGTCAGACGGGGCTGCTCATTCAGCCCGGCGACCCGGCTGTACTGGCCGACGCCATTACCTGGATGCTGAACCACCCCGCCGAACGGAGACAGATGGCCGAGAATGGCATGAAGCGGGTCAAAGAGCATTTTGTCATCGAGAATACGGTGAAAGACATTGTCGATTATTACAAAGGACTGCTCGCGGCTACCTGACGCATAGCGGATAGGCGGCGGGACCCCAGGTGCTAAAGCGCCGCTCCCGCCTTCCGTCCACTCTTGATGATGCTGCTCCATAAAACTTTGAGGATGATTCACATGAAAATTGCGATAGCGCACGATTACTTAATCCAAATGGGCGGAGCGGAAAGAGTTGTGGAGGTCTTTCACCACATGTATCCGGAGGCTCCGATCTTCACAACGGTGTTCAATGGAAGCCGGTTGACCGAGAACCTGAAGGATGCGGATATCCGGGCCTCCTGGCTGCAGAAAATTCCGGGCGTGAAGACCAATTTTAAAGGGGTGCTGCCGCTTTATCCCATGGCCATCCGTGATCTGGATTTTCGCGGGTACGATATCGTCCTGAGTTCCAGCAGTGCTTTTATGAAAAGCATTCAGGTGCCCGAATCCACATTTCATCTGTGTTATTGCCATACGCCCATGCGCTTTGCCTGGGATTATGACACTTACATGGAGCGGCAGACAAATTCCGGCTTGTTCAAAAGACTGCTGAAGATTTACATGCAGCGGCTCAAGACCTGGGATCAGCGCACCTCCAAAAACGTGAACCAGTTCGTGGCGAATTCTTCCGTCGTGAAATCCCGCATTCAGAACTACTATCACCGTGATGCGGATGTGATCTTTCCGCCGATCAATACGGCCCGCTTCAGCAGCTCCAGCTCAATCGGTGATTATTATCTCATCGTTTCGCGCCTGGTCTCCTACAAGCGGATCGACCTGGCGGTTGAAGCGTTCAACCGCAATGGCCTGAAGCTGTACATTGTCGGCGACGGCCCGGACCGCAAGCGGCTCGAGGGAATGGCGAAGGATAATGTGTCCTTCCTTGGCCGTCTGGAGGATTCGGAAGTGACCGGGCTCATGGCCCAGTGCCGGGCGTTTATTTTTCCGGGGGAAGAGGATTTCGGGATTACGCCGCTGGAGGCCAACGCTGCAGGAAGACCGGTCATCGCGTATCAGGCCGGAGGCGCGCTCGACACCATCGTCCCTTATGTCAACGGCGTCTTCTTCCAGCACCAGGAGGTTGAGGATTTATTGAAGGCCATCCACGAGGTGGAATCTTACGCATGGGATATCGGCCAGATTGTGAACCATGCCCGCAAATTCGATGAACAGGCGTTTATGGTTCAGTTCAAGCAGTATGTGGAACAGGCCTACGTCAATTTTCTTAGAGGAGGACAATGAGATGAAGCTGACAGTAATCGGTACCGGCTATGTAGGTCTTGTGTCGGGGGTTTGCTTTACCCTTAACGGAAATCATGTCATCTGCGTGGATAAGGATCAGGAGAAGATCGACAAGCTGAACCGGATGGAATCGCCCATCTATGAGCCGGGGATCGAAGCGCTGATCGAAATGAACCTGCGGGAAGGCAGGCTGTCCTTCTCTTCGGATCTTGCGGAATCGGTACGCCGCTCCGAAATCATTATTCTGGCTGTGGGAACCCCTTCGCTGCCGAGCGGGGAAGCCGATCTCAGGTATATCGAGAATGCGGCTATCGAAATCGCCCAGGCGATGGAAGGCTATAAAATCATCATGACCAAGTCCACCGTTCCGGTAGGCACCAACGAAAAAATCCGCAGCATTATCGCCTCGCATACCAGCCATCCCTTCGATATCGTTTCCGCTCCCGAGTTCCTGCGCGAAGGCTCGGCCATCCGCGATACCCTGCATCCCGACCGTATCATCATCGGGCTGGATAATCCGCAGCTTGAGCCGACAATGCGCCAGCTTCATCTGGGCTTTACGGAAAATGTGTTCGTTACGGATATCCGCAGCGCGGAAATGATCAAATATGCGTCCAACGCTTTTCTGGCTACGAAGATCTCCTTCATCAACGAGATCGCCAACATTTGCGAAAAGGTGGGAGCCGATGTAACCGAAGTGGCGGAAGGCATGGGAATGGACCAGCGGATCGGCTCCAGCTTCCTGCAGGCCGGCATCGGCTATGGCGGCTCCTGCTTCCCGAAAGACACCAATGCGCTGATTCAGATTGCCGGCAACGTGGACTACGAGTTCAAGCTGCTGAAATCGGTCGTCGAGGTGAACAAGGACCAGCGGTTCATGATCATCTCCAAGCTGCATGAATCGCTGGGCAGCCTGCGCGGAGCCGTGATCGGCGTCTGGGGATTGGCGTTCAAGCCGAACACGGATGATGTCCGCGAAGCGCCGGCCCGGGAGATTGTCGAGACGCTGGTGAACGAAGGTGCGGTTGTGAAGCTCTATGATCCGATTGCCGCGGATAATTTCCGCAAGCAATACGACCATCCGCAGGTCCGCTGGTGCGGACTGCCGGAAGAAGCGGCGAACGGCAGCGACGCGGTGTGCCTGCTGACCGACTGGAGCCTGTTCAAGGAAATCAATCTGCATCAGCTTGCAGAATCCATGCGCCATCCTGTGCTGATTGACGGCCGGAATGTCTACTCCAAGGAACAGATTGAAGGCACGGGCCTGGAATACCATTCGGTGGGACGCCCGCAGATGGGCGGCCTCAGCGGCTTCTCGACAAGCGTGGCCGGAGCGGTCTAAGGGGCGGACTTGTGGGGATCGGGGTGAAACGGGCCGGAAGCGGCGCCGTTTCACCCAAGTATATGCACGTATTCGTGAACGGCGATATAGGTCCATTCCAAAAGCGGTGCACCAACATTTATTAACTCTTGAGGAGGGTTCACTTATGAAACTGGTACTTTTATCCGGAGGTTCGGGCAAACGCTTGTGGCCTTTGTCCAACGATTCGCGGTCCAAGCAATTTTTGAAGGTACTTGAGAGCCCATCGGGTGAACCGGAATCCATGGTTCAGCGCGTATGGAGACAGCTGGAGGAAGCGGGGATGGCCGGTTCCTCCTATCTGGCCACCGGCCGCAGCCAGGTGGAGAGCATCCAAAGCCAGGTCGGCGCCGGAGTGCCGATTATCGTCGAGCCGGAGCGCCGCGACACGTTCCCGGCGATTGCACTGACGGCAGCCTACCTGTATTCGATTGCAGGCGTTTCACCGAAGGAGACGGTGGCGATTCTGCCGGTTGACCCCTATGTGGAGAGCTCCTTCTTCGACACAATTGTCAAGCTGGAAGCTACGATGGAAGAAAGCGGAGCCAATCTGGCGCTGATGGGCGTCGTGCCGGAGCATCCTTCGGAGAAATACGGCTACATCATTCCGACAAGCGCCGAGGCCGAGGGCAGCGGGTTCCTGCGGGTCAGCCATTTCCAGGAGAAGCCCGACCGCAAGCTGGCCGAGGGACTGATCGGACAAGGCGCGCTCTGGAACTGCGGGGTATTCGCCTTCAGGCTCGGCTATCTGCTCGATATTCTTCAGCGGAAGGGCCTTCCGCTCAATTATGAAGAGCTGCAGAAGCAGTATAAGCTGCTGCCGTCCATCAGCTTCGATTACGAAGTCGTGGAGAAAGAGGAGAATATTGTGGTTCAGCCTTACGCCGGGTTCTGGAAGGATCTGGGCACCTGGAATACGCTGACCGAGGAAATGAACAGCAACCATGTAGGTAAAGGGTTCATTACGGAGGATTCCGAGGGCACTTCGCTGATCAATGAGCTGGATATCCCGATCACGGTCATCGGCGCCAAGGATCTTATTATCGCCGCCAGCCCGGACGGCATTCTCGTCACCCATAAGGCCGAAAGCCCGCGGATCAAGGAAGTGCTGAAATCCTTCGATCAAAGACCGATGTACGAGGAACGCCGCTGGGGCCATTACAAGGTGATTGATTATGTGAAGTACGATGAAGGCAACGAAGTGTTGACGAAGCGGATCTTTATCCGGGAGGGTAAAAATATCAGTTATCAGCTGCACCATAAACGCAGCGAAATCTGGACGATCGTCAGCGGTGAGGCGAGTATTGTGCTTAACGAGCGGATGCACAATGTGAAGGCAGGCGATGTGGTCCGAATCCCGGAAGGCACCAAGCATGCCATCCTGGCGCTTACCAATGTGGAGCTGATTGAGGTGCAGACCGGCTCAGAGCTGGTGGAAGAGGACAATATCCGCATCACACTGGATTGGGAGGATATCACGTTACAACAGTTCATTTCGTAGGTCCAAAATAACTATTTACCCAATTGTGTCAAATCCAAAACAGGTATTTGGAACCATTTTTAATTTTATTTCCAGTTTCGCTATAAACTAAAATTAAATAGCGTCGATACTTACGGTAAGAGGGATAAAACCTTCCAAAATTCGACAAAGGCAAACCTACTCGAAAGATAGGGACGCAAAGCTACAGGGCCTCCGCGAGGGTGGCAGCCTAGCTACCGAAAGGAAGATATTTTTGAGAACTTACCGTAAGCTTCGTCTGCTGTGCTTCACGTTGTCGCTGGCCGTATTGATGACAATTGTACCTATAGGCCCTTGGGCTGAACCAGGTACGGCGGAGGCGGCCTCCCAGACTAATGCGCCGGTCAATCGGAACGCATCTGCAGAGGCTGTCAAGCTGCTGAATACCCTGTATTCGATTACCGGTAAAGGCATTATTACAGGACAACATGACTATCTGGAAAGTCCGGATGAATTCAGCAACAAGCTTAAGGGAACCAGCGGCCAATTCGCCGCACTTCATGGTTATGAGCTTGGTGTAATCAGCGGCCAGTCCGAAAGCACTGCAGCGGCGCAGCGGAAGAATGTCGTGAACAGCGCGATTAACTGGCATAAGAACGGCGGAATTGTCGCCATGACGTTCCACCAGAATCTGCCGGGGACCGCCTATCAATGGTCCAATGTGCAGAAGCCGCTCAGCCAGAGCGAATTCGATAAATATGTAACTCCTGGCACTACCCAATACAACAGCCTGATTGCCGATCTCGATAAGGTGGCCGTATCGCTGAAGAGCCTGCGGGATGCCGGTGTGCCGGTACTCTGGAGACCGTATCACGAAATGAACGGCAATTGGTTCTGGTGGGGAAAAAAGAGCAATTTTGCCGTACTGTGGAATCTTATGTATGATCGTTTCGTCAATGTTCACCAGCTGAACAACCTGCTGTGGGTATGGAACCCGAATGCTCCCAACCAATGGTCCGATCCGTATAACCTGACCTATCCGGGCGCAGACAAGGTAGATGTTCTGGCAGTTGATATCTATGACAACGATTATATGAACAAATATTATGACGGCATTAACAGCCTGGCGGCCGGCAAGCCGGTAGGCATCGGCGAGAACGGCGAAATGCCAAGCACGGCCAAGCTGCAGCTCTCCCAGAAGAACTTCGTTTATATGATGAGCTGGGGAAAGATGCTTTACGAGAAGAATACCGACGCTACTATTAAAAGCTTCATGGGCGACAGCTACACCCTGACCCGTGATGAGTATAAAGCATGGGTGGCGCAGCCTGCGGCAACACCAACGGCCACGCCAACAGCGACACCAACGGCGACACCAACAGCCACGCCATCGGCCACGCCGACTGTGACACCAACGAGCACACCAACGGCGACACCAACGGCCACGCCAACAGCGACACCAACGGCCACGCCAACAGCGACACCAACGAGCACACCAACAGCTACGGCAGCGCCGGTTCCTGCACCGACTTCCGCTCCGGAAGCAGGGCTTGCAGCTCCGGCTGTAAACGGCCTGAAGGGCGAATATTTCAAGAACATGAACCTGTCCGGCACACCGGCGCTGGTGCGTACGGATGCGAATATCAACTTCAACTGGCGGCAGGGCTCGCCTGATCCCTCCATCGGCGTAGACAACTTCTCGGTCCGCTGGACCGGCAAGATCAAGCCTGCTTACAGCCAAACCTACCAGATTTATACAACCTCTGACGACGGAATCCGTGTTTATATTAATGGGGAGACCGTAATTGACAGCTGGATGAAGCAGAGCGGAACTGAACGCACCGGTAGTATTACATTGGAAGCGGGACAGCTGTACGATATTAAAGTCGAATATTATGAAAATGCGGGCGATGCACGGATTTGCCTGATGTGGCAGAGCCCCAGCCAGAGCAAGGCAACCGTGCCCGCCAGCGCTTTATATATGACCGGCGGAGCGGCAGACAGCCAGGCTGTAGCCGCAGCTCCAGCTGCAGCAGCACAGGCTGCAACCCCGGTGCCGGCGCCAACACCAACGCCGACCGCAACACCAACGGCTACGCCGGCGCCAACACCAGCGCCAACCGCAACACCAACGGCTACGCCGGCGCCAACACCAACGCCAACCGCAGCACCAACGGCTACGCCGGTACCAACGCCAGCGCCAACCGCAGCACCGACGGCTACGCCGGTACCAACGCCAGCGCCAACCGCAACACCAACGGCTACGCCGGTGCCAACACCGGTGCCAACCGCTGCGCCTGCAGCTGCTGCCAACGGGCTGATTGGCGAATATTTCGCCAATATGCAGCTTTCGGGTACACCGGCAGTTGTCCGAACTGATGCGCTGGTTGACTTCAATTGGCGTCAGGGTTCACCGGATGCCGCGCTGGGAATCGATTTCTTTTCCGTCCGCTGGACCGGCAAGATCAAACCGCTTTACAGTGAAACCTATCAGATTTATACGACTTCAGACGATGGTGTCCGTGTCTGGATCGATGGCAAGCTTGTCATCGACAGCTGGATGAAGCAGAGCGGAACCGAACGCATGGGAAGCATCAGCCTGAATGCCGGGCAATTGTACGATATCAAAGTGGAGTATTACGAGAATCAGGGGGATGCCAGAGCGCGTCTGATGTGGGAAAGCCCGAGCCAAACCAAGGGAACCGTACCTGCCAGTGCCCTGTTTCTTCCTTCCGCTTCCTAAGCCGTTAGCGACCGCTGCTGATTTCAGGGCGCAAAGCGCTGATGCCGGTAAGACACACCATAATATAATCCTGAAAGTCGAACCTTTCGGCCCTGCTTAACCGGCAGGGCCACTAGGCTATCATGCTCTGTTTTCTCATGAAGCCGGGGCTCGGGGCGAGCCGAAGGCAGTCAGCGGAAATAGCGCTCTACGACTGGAGAGAGGAGATTATGATTTGAAAACTTACCGCAAGTTCCGGTTATTTACAACGATTTTGCCTATTATTCTGCTGCTCACTTTACTGCCCTGGAGCGAAGCGCGCAGTCTCTCCGTACCCCGGACAGTGATTACCCCGGCTGCGGAGATTACTCCGATCAATCCAGCAGCTTCCAGTGAAGCCGCCGATTTGCTGAGCTATTTGTCCGATCTGGGCGGCCTGGGAATGATCGCCGGCCAGCATGACTATCTGGAGAGTCCCGATGAATTCAACAATAAGCTGAAGCAGGCAAGCGGCGAATATGCCGTGCTGCACGGCTACGAGTTGGGGGCAATCAATAACCAGTCGCAGAAGACCATTGCCAAGCAGCGTCAGGGTGTTGTTAACAGCGCAATAAAATGGCATAAGGGCGGCGGAATTGTCGTCATGACCTTTCATCAGAGCCTGCCCGGAACAGCCCCGGCATGGGCCAACGTGCAGATGGGGCTAAGCCAGGAAGAGTTCGACGCTTACGTCACTCCCGGCACAGCGCAGTATAAACGGCTGATTGCCGATATCGATGAGGTTGCTGTTTATCTGGAGCAGCTTCGCGATGCCGATGTGCCGGTGCTTTGGCGGCCGTACCACGAGATGAACGGCGACTGGTTCTGGTGGGGCGGCAAGAACAACTTCCTGAAACTTTGGGACATCATGTACAACCGGCTGACCAATGTCCACAAGCTGAACAACCTGCTGTGGGTATGGAATCCGAATGCGCCGAATGAATGGTCCGATGAATACGAGCCTTATTTTCCGGGACTCGGAAAGGTGGATGTTCTGGCTGCAGATATTTACAACAATGATTACAAACAATCCTATTATGAGAAGCTTCTGAAGCTGTCGGGCGGTAAGCCGATCGGTATCGGCGAGAGCGGCGAGCTTCCCGATCCCAAGGTCCTGTCTCAAACCCAGAGCAAATGGGTATATACGATGACATGGGGCAAGATGCTGACCGAGAATAATAACCTGCAGCAAATCAAAAGCTTTATGGGTAATAATTACATCGTTTCACGGACGGATTACATTAAGCAGCTCGCGGCAAGACCCGTAAAGCCTGTTCCGGCACAGCGCAATGGCTTAACCGGCCAGTACTATAATAATACGGACCTGTCGGGTACGCCTGTGCTTATCCGCAATGACGCCAAGATTGATTTCAACTGGCATGGAGATTCACCTGCAGCAGGCATCGGGAAGGACTCCTTTTCCGTCCGCTGGAGCGGCAAAATCAAACCGTCCTACAGCGAGGAATATACCTTCACAGCTTCCTCGGACGACGGTATACGTGTCTATATAGGCGGTAAACTGATCATCGACAGCTGGAAGAAGCAGAGCGGAGTCAGCCATAAAGGCAGCATCCGGCTGGCTGCGGGTACCTCTTACGATATCAAAGTGGAGTATTTCGAGAATCATGGTGATGCCAGCGTGCGCCTGATGTGGAAGAGTCCGAGTCAGAAGCAGGCTGTTATCTCCAAATCCGCATTCAGCTACTGAACATCAAATCTTTAAATTCCAGATCATATGTACATCAGCTCCCGAAGAAAGCGAGGGCAAAAGAAATGAGAACAAGGACGAGGAAAAAAAGAATCAAGCCATTTCATATTGTACTTAAATTTGCAGCTTTAGCCGTCTTATTTCTGTTGTCCGTCTCCGTTTTCGGAAATGACGGGACCTCCCGGACCGAGGTCGAGGTTGATATGTCCGAATTGTCCGCGGCAAAGGATATGGGGCCGGAGTTGCCGGATGGCACGCTTCTGTGGGAGATCGGCAAGGAGGACGGCTCTGCCGCCGAATTCGCCGAGTCTGTCTCTTCGGGGGCGAAGGTTATCGACGCGGCTTCCGGCACGATGAAGGCCTCGGTTGTGAAATCGGTGCCCTCCGGCCTCAAGGGAGACAGCAATCCGGAGCTGAGCATCAAATACAAACTGGATAAGATCCCGGAGCATGGGGTCTTATTTCGTGTGAGCATCCTGGATGCTTATAAATCCGTTCCACAAATGAGTGTGTTCTCGAACCGCCAGCTGTCGGGAATTATCCAGATCGCCGGCGTCTCAGGCACGGACAGCAAATATACCTTCCGCAAAACCTATGAGCTGTACATCCCCAAGGAACAGCTGGCTACAGGTGATAATGAGCTGAAGCTGAAGACTGTAAAAGGGATTTATTCTTCTTCGCTGGAAGACAAATATGATTGGTGGACCTGGGATTCCTTAAGTCTGGAGTCCCTGAAGAGTCCGATTGCAGAGCCGATTCACGGAAGCTATACCCTGACCGGAACGATGGTCAACAACAAACAGTTCTATTTCGATGAAGGTGCGGTATCGCATCTGCCGTATGTGATGAAATGGCTTGGCGTGGCTTACAGCGGCAATGTTATGCGCACAAGCTGTGCCAGCGACGTTGGCCGCTCCTGCTCCAATATGGAGGATTATTACAAGGTATTGCAGGATTACAATATGCAGGCGGTGGCGCTGTATCTGCATACCGGCGATATAACACTGAATGAAGACGGTTCGCTTCCGCAGGAAGCGGAGCAGAAGCTGACGGATTACTTCGAACAATACGGCCAGTACCTTCAGTATTACGAGGTGGATAATGAGCCGGGATTGTTTAACCGCTCCAAGGCAGTCAATCTGGCCATCGCGGACTGGTTGAATACGAAGGGGAAGACGCTCGCGCCACATATGCAGACCGTTGCCCCGGGCTGGGCTTACTGGCCAAGCTATAGCGCGGATTCCTGCGGTAACCAGAAGGGTGGCGTGAAGCAGTGCGGCGACCCCGACGGCTGGGAGCGTGATCCGGAGCAGCGCGCTGAGCTGGAGGATGTGACGGATTTGACCAATGGCCATTCCTACGGCGAATCTTATATTTTCAGCAATGGCGGCAGCTTTACAGAGAATCTAAAGACCTTCGGCGGTGCTGTGGACGGACTGCCCAAGAAAATGCTGACTACCGAATTCGGTACCTCGGACAGTCATGTTGACGCTTATCAATATGGAGCTTCCCAGCCGACGGCTGCGGTGTTCGACCGGATTATGCGGGGGCATATCGGTTATGCGGATATGTTCGTGCAGCACGCCGCATTCTTCAAGAACTTCAGCCTGTTCAAGTATGGCTTCAATCTAGAGGAACATGATCCGGCGAAAACGGAGATTTATTACACCAAAGAAGGTGAGGATTCCCGGGTCAGCATCATGAGAAGACTGAGTCTGGCCTATGCCACGCATGGAGCGCCGCTTGGTTATGAGGTGGGCAATAAGAGCGCCTTGCAGGATAAGCTGGTGTACGTGCGGGCGGTGGACACCTCTACCCTTGAGCCTCTGGCGGGCAGCGGAGCCACCTCCAACAAAGTGCTGGTGAATTTCGTGAACTTCGAGAACACCGAGCAAACCGTCAATGTGAAGGTGACGATGCCGAAAGCCGCAATATATGAAGGTGAACGTTTCGGCAACGGCGATACGTATGAGGAGGCCCGGACATATGTAACCGGAAAGAAGGCAAGCCCGGCCCTTGAATTTACAGAGACGCTTGCTCCGGGAGAGGCGGTGCAGTATATTCTGCAGCCGTCCTCGGAGGTGGCGGACGCGGCGCCGCAGGGATTCAAGGCGACGGCAGTCAAGGGAATGGCCGTTAAGCTGAGCTGGCTGGAGGCACCCGGAGCAAGCTATGAAGTGCTCCGGGCCGACGGCTCGGGCGACGATTTGAAAGTAATAGCTACCGGTGTTAAGCAAACCACTTATACGGATGCTAAGCTGGCGGAAGGAACGCTGTACACGTATGCGGTACGTGTCTCCGGTTCGGGAGTCATGTCCAAGGAGACGCAGATCACCGCTACCGGCCTGGTTCCGCTGGACCGCTCGGAATGGAAGGTATCCGCTAATCTCAACGGAAACAATATGTATCCTGTCAATGCTATTGACGGAGATAAGCGTACACGCTGGGATACGGGCAAGCACCAGAGCTCGGGCGAGTATTTCCAGATTAATCTCGGAGGTCCGCATAAAGTGGAGGCGATTGAGCTGGACTATTCATTGTCATCCTATGACTATCCGCGGGGTTACGAGGTGTTTGTATCCGATGACGCCAGCAATTGGAAGCGGATTGCAACGGGAAAAGGCAGTCTGAACCGGACGCGGATTGAATTTGAACCTATCAGCACACGTCATATCCTGATTAAGCAGACCGGTGCCGGCGGCAACTATTGGTCCATTCAGGAATTGCAGGTCTACTCCAGAGAATAAGGAACTTTAATAGATGTGCCGAAAAGGTGCCGTCTCGTTCTGAGAGGCGCTTTTTTTGATGTTGAATTTTTGGAATAGCTGCGTGTATTATTCAAGTGATAATCAGCAACAAGAGTATTGTATCTCCACATGGCAATACTATGGTTAGGTCCGGGACGAGTGTATGTAATCTTTTCTTCCGCTGTAAGGAATTTGTGGCAATCTCTGAGCTTTTAAAATGTTGTGACGGAGGTAACAGGAGAACGGCACAAGGTATGTTAGAATTTGCAGCAACAATATGAGAAAACAGATTGCAATCTGCGCATTTTTGTGTTAAATTGTATATAGATTTAGAACGAGTCTAAATACAATAAACTAATAAATATAACTGTGGGAGGTAATTGGAATGAGCACAGAAGTGAAGAACCTGACTGAATTGTATGCTGCATTGAACCGCCAAACTGCGAACTGGACACTGCTGGGAGTAAAGCTGCACCACTATCACTGGTACGTGAATGGCCCGCAATTCTTTACGCTGCATGAGAAATTTGAAGAGCTCTACAACGAAGCTGCAGGATTTGTGGATGAGCTTGCCGAGCGTCTGCTCGCCATCGGCGGAAAGCCTGCTTCCACGATGACGCAGTACCTGGCTCTTTCCGATCTGAAAGAAGCTGCTGGCGGAGAAAGCGCCAAAGAAATGGTCGCACAGCTGGTTCAGGATTTCACTTTAATTGTGGAAGAGCTGAAGGCCGGTATCGAAGCCGCCGAGGATCTGGGTGACCATCCGACCGCAGACCTGTTTATCGGAATCAGAAGCAGTGTGGAGAAGACCACCTGGATGTTGAACGCTTATCTGGGATAATGGAACTCCGGCGGAATATAGGCCGGAACGATAGCCCTGAGCCTTTGCTCGTTAAGCTGGTATAGAAGAGAAGCCCGTGTGCTGACGCACACGGGCTTTTTTGATGGGATTAGTATTCTCTAAATAGCTGCTTCTTCCTATTCCAGGCTTTATTTGATAATGACTCCGCCGAATGGAAGCGCCTCGCGCAGAAACCGTTTGATAATCCCGTCCTCCCGGTTATCCCGCTCAAAGCGCCGGTTCTGGCTGCCGGCTTGAAACAGCACATATCCGTGCCCGGTCATCTTCCAATGATAGCTCATATGCTGGCTTGCCAAATGATTGCCGTATACGGTCAATTCAAGCTTCGCGTTCTCCGGATAAGCGATGACGCTTCCGGCATCGACATAAAGCGGCTCCACCGGATGGAGAGCAGCCTCACATACAGTTCCTTCGGTGAGGATGCCGATGCTGCCTTCCCCCGAGAACTTTACCTTTACGACATCACGGGTCACCAGCATATTCTTCATATTGAGAATTCTCGACTCCATGGTAATTCCCTTGGTGTAAAAAAAGAGATGCCTGAAATCATACAGCAGATCGCTATGCCCGCCGATCCGCAGCGTCTTGATGCGGTAGCCGGGCGGCAGTGCGGCTACAAAGCTGCAGGGTCCGGACATTTCTGCCCGGATGAGCTTGCGCTTGCGGTACATGCCCTGCACATTCATTAAGCGGTCGGAACGGCCGGAGGAAGGTCCTTGATAAGCGATGATCTGCTGCGGATGCAGGACATGCACTTCTTCATGGGCGTCGACAATAATTCTGACGGCCTGTCCGCTGCCGCTGTCGCCCTCATCCTGTACCTCTACGTTCATGCCTCACTCTCCTTCAATACAGTCTATACAGTTTGAACCTGAAAATGATATCCAGGTCGGCACCGGGCATCAGCGCAGCCGGTCACTCTTGCGGGAACGGCTGCGCATGCTGAGCCGCAGCAGCCGGACCAGGAGAAAGTAGCCAATAAGAAGCGCGACTCCGGTGATGACAGTCACTTTAATCCGGTTAAAGTATTGCTCACGCGCTGTACGTTCGTTCTTTAATTCATCGACGACGAGACTGAGCTGGCGGTTCTGCTCCATCAGCGCCGCATTCTGGGAACGGTAGGATTCCATCTCCGTCAAGGTCTGGCCAAGCTGATCCTTGGCTTCTCCAAGCTCACTTTGGGTCTGCTGCAGCTCATCTATGGTCTGCTGATAGCTCTCCTGCAGCTCACTGACTTCACCAGGCAGCTCGGAAAACTTCTGCAGCCCGTTATATAAATCACTGAAATAATTGGCCTGTGCCGCCGGAGCGGGCAGAAAGGCGGACAGGCATAACAGGAGCATCGCTCCGCCTGAAATTCGGGCCAATCGTTTTCTTGTCGGTTTATTCCATTTCATCTTCTCTCACCACCTGATTAAGGGTGTTTTGTTGCCATTCTTTCTTCACATTGTAGCATAGCGGGACAAGCTTCGACACCCCGTGTCAGGCTCTCTATCCAAGGCCATAAGGCGGTTTCATGTCTGTTTATCCCTTTTTACCCGTGGGGCGGGGACAGTAATCTTGGGCTGGCAGGCATCTGGATATAATACCGCTGAGGCTGCCGGAAGGTTTCGTTTTACTGCAGTAATTATATAGAAGGAGGATGATGACGGAACGGCTCTGCCTAAACACGAAAACTATTTTTCGTCACAATTAGACAAAACACCGTTCTTTCGCAAAGAGGCAGCCGGATTTTTAGGATTGCAGCTCTTTTTTTGTCGATATTATAGGGGCGAACGTATATTCCATGACAAGGAGTTGTCCGCCAATATTGGTACATTAATAGAAGAACCAAAAAAAGAAAGAGGTGGAAATATGCAAGCAAGTATACAACCTGAATTTACCTGGAGCCGAAACCGGATTTATGCAGGCGGTGCTCATCATCTGATTTTACTTGTCGAGTGGAGGGGCATGGTCCAGCAGGAGGATACCCGGAAAAAATCACGCAAGGTGGTTGCCCGTGACATTGAGCTGCGTCTCTGGCTGGAGGCCCATGTGTCCTGCCGCGGATGCTACGGTGCTGCCGCCGAGGTGGAGGAAGGAGGGCCATTGGTGCTGAAGCTCGGCAGAATAAACGCCGGTCAGCGCAGAGCGCTCGCCCTGGAGGTCGACATGGCGCCTATGACTGCCGGCATTCATGAGGCCGTGTGGGTACAATGGCAGTATAAGCAGCCTGCAATCGAACGGGTCAGAGAGCTTCCATTGGCCAAGCTGGGCATAGAATACACCCGTCATACAGAGACGCTTAGTGCGGCAGACAGCTTTTATGTAGAAAGAACGTTTGAACTGCTGAAGACGGAGCAGGTGCTCCGGGAAGCGGAAAGAAGCGGTTTTGCGGGTGGCGGCGGCACGGAGGCTCTGGATAAACTGCGGAGGCAGGCGGATAAGCTGCTGCTGCTGGCGGCGCGGTCCGGTGATCTGCAGCTGGCCAAAGAAGCGGAAAGCCTATACCGCCGGCTGGATGCGGAGCAGGAACGGAGGAAGGCGAACAGAAGAACGGCCGACAACTCCTTTGTCCTCCGCAACTAGCGGATTATACATAACAGAAGACTTCTATACTTATATCGGACTTACTTAACAGCTAATGTAATATATATTCGTGGTAATATAGTAAAATAGTTCTATTATATTTTAGTATTTCGGTTATGTAATCGCAAGGAATAGATAAATATAACTAATTTATTTAAAATAATGGGTCTATTTTACCATAAATCAAGGGGAACTGAAGATGACAGACCGATTAATCCGGCTGATGCGTATAATAACGCTGGTGCAAGCCAAACCGGGTATTCTGGCCCGCGAACTAGCGGAACGCTGCGGCAGCAGCGAAAGAACGATTTACCGGGATATGGATGCGCTCAGCGCGATGCATATCCCCATTACCCATCTGGGGCATGGAAAGGGATATGCTTTTATCGGAAATTTTGCACTTTACCCTTTGGATTTTTCGGAAGAGGAAGCATCAGCATTTTCACAACTCCGCGGTATTATGAAGGAAATCAAGCCGCTGTTGCCTCCGGACTTCGAAGGCGCCTATGAAAAAATACTGGCGGCTGAATATAAGCATAAAACGGAGAGGGAAGAGAAGATGGAAAGTGTAAAAAAAGAAAACGGTCTGCAGCGGCTAGATCGGGGGAATACACAGGCGGAGCAGGCGCCCTGTCTGAATGAAATCATAACCTCCGTCATGAAGCAGAGAACCATTCAGGCGGATTACTATGAGAATGCCACGGAGGAAGCCGGCATTCTCATTGATCCCTATTGTCTGATTCCCCTGGAGAACCGTTACCATCTGATCGGCTTCTGCCACCGCTTCAAAACGCTGCGCGCTTTCCATATCAGCGGATTCTCCAGCATGGCCGTGCTTCCCCGCCGTTTTAACAGAAAGACTGTTGATGTACCGGCTTTTATGGAATCGAAGTGGAACCTTAAACAGGACAGTGTGCAGATTGAGTTCAAGGTGCGTTTCTCGGACCGGGCGATCGATTGGGTGATGCAGGAGGGAATTCCCGTTCAGCCGGATAGGCTGGATTTGGAGCAGGGATGCCTTTATTTCAAGGTGGGGGCGGCAGAGGATGTCGCGGCGGTAAGCTGGATTATGGAATTTGCCGAAGAGGCTGAGATTGTGGAGCCGGTATATTACCGGGATTGGCTGAAGGCTCAACTGGATAAGTGGCTGCAGTTGTATAAATGACAAGCAGAAACCGTATAGAGCAGTTTTTATTCCAATAATACCAATCGGGTTAGATTTTATGGCATTTTTTTCTTGTCTACTACGGAATTATATAGTAATGTTATACATTAAATAACAATCATGTTGGAATAACCCTTGAATTTCCCGTGTAATGTCAGTTTTGAGTTATAGATTCTGTCTCGCGGGATTTTTCGTTTCTTTCATTTGACCTTTGTTCAATTTTTAACGGAAAAGAGGGTTCGGCTTGAAGCAGCCTGTTCTGAGAATCGAGGATTTGCATACGCATTTTTTTACCGACCGCGGTGAGGTGCCTGCCGTAGACGGCGTTGATTTGGTGGTTAACTCCGGAGAAGTGCTGGGAGTGGTCGGTGAATCGGGCTGCGGCAAGAGTGTCACTTCATTATCTGTATTGAAGCTGGTGCCGAGTCCTCCCGGGCGAATCGTCGGCGGCCGCATTCTGCTGAAGGGCAAGGATCTCGTACCGCTGGGGGAGAAGGAGATGCGCGGCATCCGGGGAAACTTGGTGTCGATGATATTCCAGGAGCCGATGACTTCGCTGAATCCGCTCTTTACCGTCGGGCAGCAAATTATCGAAACGGTCCGGCTGCACCGGGGAATGTCCCGGAAGGCGGCGCGGGCCCATGCTGTCGAAATGCTGCAGAAGGTGGGCATCCCCCGGGCCGAAGAAATTGTCGATGAATACCCTCATCAGCTGTCGGGGGGGATGCGTCAGCGGGTGATGATCGCGATGTCCATCTCCCTTAATCCGGAGCTGCTGATCGCCGATGAGCCGACGACAGCGCTGGATGTAACCATCCAGGCGCAAATCCTTGATTTGATCCGCAGGCTTAATGAGGAGCAAGGGACAGCGGTCATGCTGATCACCCATGATCTGGGCGTTGTGGCCGAAATGTGCCACCGGGTAGCCGTGATGTATGCGGGCAAGGTGGTGGAAGAGGGGAGCGTATATGATATTTTCAATCATCCGCTGCATCCGTATACGCAAGGCCTGATCCAGTCCGTACCTCGGATGAATGAGCACCGGGAGCGGCTTTATTCCATTCCCGGCAATGTTCCTGTGCTGAGCAAGGACATGCAGGGCTGCCGCTTCGCGCCCCGTTGTCCCCATGTGATGGAGGTCTGCATGCGCTCGTTGCCTGAGCTGATTCGGCAGGAAGAGCATCACAGCTGCCGCTGCTGGCTGCATGGAAGCTCACAGGAGGATGCCGTATGAGTGAAATTCTGCTGGAAGTGAGCGGTCTCAAAAAGTATTACCCGATCCGCAGAGGGCTTATGAATCAAATCCGCGGCTATGTCAAAGCGGTCGACGATATTTCCTTCTCTGTCGCCAGAGGCGAGACCTTCGGTCTCGTGGGTGAGAGCGGCTGCGGCAAATCGACGACCGGACGTTCGCTGCTGCGTTTGATTGAGCCTACGGCCGGAGAGATCCGCTTCGAGGGTGAGGATATTACCAGGCTCTCCCTGGAGGCTATGCGCAGACGCCGGAGGGAGATGCAGATCGTCTTTCAGGACCCGTTCTCCTCGCTGGACCCGCGCAACACGGTGGCGCGGATTCTCGAGGAGCCGATGCGGGTACACGGTACAGGTGACGCAAGGCAGCGCCGGGCAGCCGTGGAACGGCTGGCTGAAGTGGTCGGCCTGACGAAGGCGCATCTGCAGCGTTATCCGCATCAGTTCTCCGGCGGGCAACGGCAGCGGATCGGGATCGCCCGGGCGCTGGCGCTGCAGCCGAAGCTGATCATCGCCGATGAGCCGGTCTCGGCGCTGGATGTTTCCATTCAGTCGCAGGTGATCAATCTGATGCAGGATTTACAATCGGAATTCGGACTGACCTACATATTTATCGCCCATGATCTCAGTGTGGTGAAGCATATTTGTGACCGCGTGGCCGTGATGTATCTGGGGCGGATTGTCGAGATTACAAGCAAGCATAAGTTGTATGAAAGCCCGCAGCATCCTTATACACAGGCGCTGCTGTCGGCGGTTCCCGAACCCGACCCGAATATCCGCAAGGAGCGGATTATTCTGCGGGGTGAGGTGCCAAGTCCGGCGAATGCGCCGGTCGGCTGCGCCTTTCATACCCGCTGTCCCCGGGTGATGGAGGTTTGCCGGAATGTCAGGCCGCCGCTACTGGAGACGGCTGACGGACATTTCACCGCATGTCATTTATACGTGGATTCAGCCCCTGCAAGCCAGACCCGGAACTAAGGCACCCATGAAGCTGCAAGGCGAAGGAGAGGTATATGGCTGTGCTTTGACACAGCTCCATATAAACGCTTTACCACTTTTAATGGGAGAAGGGAGTTTCGTTTCTATGGCGAAGAGAAAATGGGGTAATCTGGCACTGGTATTGACACTGGGTGCAGCTTTGGCTTTAAGCGGGTGCGGAGGCAACGGCAACAATGCAGACTCGGAAGCAACCGCCGGGACGAATGCCGGGGCGACAGCGGCTCCCGAGAGCTCGCCGGAAGCGGCGAAAGATGCGCAAGATACGTTAATTGTGGGCCGCGGCGGTGACTCCGCCTCGCTGGACCCGGCGATTGTCACTGACGGGGAGTCACTCAAGATTGCGCACCAGGTATTCGACTCTCTCCTGGAGTATAAGCCGGGCACCTCCGAGGTCCAGGCTTCGCTCGCCGACAGCTGGGAAGTATCTGCAGACGGACTGACGTACACCTTCAAGCTGCATCCTGGCGTGAAGTTCCATGACGGCACGGATTTCAATGCCGAGGCCGTGGTGTTCAACTTCACCCGCTGGAGCGATCCGGCCAGCGAGTACAAGTTCGAAGGCGATTCCTTCGATTACTACGACTCCATGTTCGGGCCGGACGGCAGCCGCGTCATCAAGGAAGTGAAGGCTGTTGATGAGACTACCGTGCAATTCGTATTGAACCAGCCGCAGGCTCCGTTTCTGCAGAACGTGGCGATGACCTGCTTCGGGATTGCCAGTCCGACTGCCATCAAGGAGAAGAAGGAGAACTTCAAGAATGAGCCGGTGGGGACAGGCCCGTTCGTCTTCAAGGAGTGGAAGCATAATGATTCCATCACGCTGGAGAAGAATGCGGATTACTGGGAAGAGGGATTGCCGAAGCTGAACAAGGTCATTGTCCGCTCTATTCCGGACAACTCGGCCCGCTTCAATGCGCTGCAGAACGGGGAGATTGATCTGATGGAAGATCTTAGCCCGGATGACCTGTCCACACTCGAGGGCAACAGTGAGCTGCAGAAGATCGAACGTCCGCCATTCAACGTAGCTTACCTGGGCTTCAATTTCAATAAGAAACCGTTCGACGACGTGAAGGTAAGACAGGCATTGAACCATGCCGTGAACAAACAAGCCATCATCGATGCTTTCTTCTCCGGCCAGGCAACCGCTGCCGTGAATCCGATGCCGCCTTCCCTGTGGGGCTACAATGATGCCGTGCAGGATTATGAGTACGATCTGGAGAAGGCCAAGGCGCTGCTGGCCGAAGCCGGCTATCCGGACGGGCTGCCGGAGACCGTGACACTTTACGCAATGCCGGTATCCCGGCCGTATATGCCGGACGGTAAGAAGGTTGCCGAAGCGATACAGGCGGACTGGGAGAAGATCGGGGTCAAGACAACCATTGAATCGCCGGAGTGGGCGACCTATCTGGATGATACCAAGGCCGGGGAGAAGGATGATATTTATATGCTCGGCTGGACAGGCGACAACGGCGACCCCGACAACTTCCTGTATACGCTGCTCGACAAGGACGCCATTCCGGGCAATAACCGCAGCTTCTATGTGAACGAAGAGCTGCATACCATTCTGATCAATGCGCAGAAGGAGACGGATCAGACCAAACGCTCCGACTTGTATAAAGAGGCCCAGGAAATTATCAAGGCGGATGCCCCGTGGATTCCGCTGGTGCATACAACACCGCTGCTGGCCGCCAAGGCTAACCTGAAGGGCTATGTTCCGGGGCCTACAGGTACGGAATATTACAGCGAAGTTTATTTCGAATAGCAGGGCTCCAAGGCAAGTCTGGCCGCCGCTCAACCGGCTGCGGTCAGACCCGTCTTTCCGGGCCGCTGGAAGGTGAGCCAACTTGAATTCCTACCTATTTAAACGTGTGATGGTTTTGATTCCTGTCCTGATCGGAATGACGCTGATCGTCTTTTCCATCATTCACGCCATTCCCGGGGACCCGGCAGAGACGATTCTCGGACAGAAAGCGACGGAGCAGTCCAAAGAGGCGCTGCGGCAGCAGCTCGGCCTGGACCAGCCATGGCTGCAGCAGTATTTTAACTATATGGGGGATTTGCTTCAGGGTGATCTCGGGACCTCCATCCGCACCAAGACACCGATTGCCGAAGAGATGCTGCCGTATCTGGCGGCAACGCTGGAGCTGACCGCTGCGAGCATGCTGTTCGCCACGTTCGTCGGCGTCAATGCGGGCATATTGAGCGCCTGGAAGCAGAACTCCTGGTTTGATTATGCCGCGATGATCGTGGCACTGATCGGAGTCTCCATGCCGATCTTCTGGCTGGGGCTCATGGAGCAGCTGCTCTTTGCGATCAAGCTACACTGGCTGCCTTCCATCGGCAGAATGGATCAGCGTGATCCGGTGGAGAGTATAACGAACCTGTATATCATTGATACCATACTTGCCGGCCGCTGGGACCAGCTGTGGACGGTAATTAAGCATTTGATCCTGCCCAGTATTGCCCTCGGCACCATTCCGATGGCGATTATCGCCCGGATGACCCGTTCCAGCATGCTGGAGGTGATGAGCTCCGACTACATCCGTACAGCCAAAGCAAAAGGAATGTCCCAGTTCCTGGTCGTGTACAAGCATGCCCTCAAGAACTCGCTTATTCCGGTCCTGACCGTTGTGGGGCTGCAGACGGGCTCGCTTCTCGGAGGCGCGGTGCTGACCGAAACCATTTTCGCGTGGCCTGGCGTTGGGCGATATATATATGAAGCAATCAGTTCGCGGGACTATCCGGTCATACAGAGCGGCATTCTCATTATCGCGTTCATCTTCGTCTTCATTAACTTGCTGGTGGACCTGCTCTATGCGGCAGTCGATCCGCGCATCAATTACAATAAGGGGTGAGACAATGGGACAGGCAACCTTAAAGATCACGCCCCCCAATGTACCTGCCGAGAAGGTATCCGGACCCTGGGGCGATGCGTGGAGGGCGTTCCGCAAGAACAAGACGGCTATGCTGGGCCTGTGCATTATTGTATTCTTCATACTGGTGGCATTGCTTGCACCGCTCCTCGCCCCATACGGCTACAAGGAGCAGGAGCTGGTCAACCGGCTGAAGCCTCCGTCGGGTGATCATTGGTTCGGTACCGATGATCTCGGAAGAGACATGTTTACGCGGATTCTATACGGGGCCCGTATTTCGCTGTGGGTGGGCTTCTTTTCCGTCATCGGCTCCATCATCGTCGGGACCTTGCTGGGAGTGCTCGCCGGCTTCTACGGCAGATGGATTGATATGCTGATTTCGCGCGTGTTTGATATCCTGCTGGCCTTTCCCAGCATCCTGCTGGCCATCGCCATTGTGGCCATCCTGGGCCCCTCACTCCGCAATGCGCTGCTGGCGATTGCCATTGTCAATATTCCGACCTATGGGCGTCTGGTGCGGGCCAGGGTGCTTTCCTTGAAGTCGGAGGAGTATATCACGGCAGCAAGGGCCATCGGAATGAAGAATTCGCGGATTCTGCTCACCCATATATTGCCGAACAGTCTGACTCCGATTATCGTGCAGGGTACACTCGGGATCGCAACGGCGATCATTGAGGCGGCTGCGCTGGGGTTCCTGGGACTTGGCGCCCAGCCACCCGATCCGGAATGGGGCAAGATGCTGTCGGATTCACGGCAGTTTATTCAGAAAGCGCCATGGACGGTCATATTCCCGGGGTTATCCATTATGCTTACCGTTCTTGGGTTTAATCTCATGGGCGACGGTTTACGGGATGTGCTTGATCCACGGATGAAGAATTAAAGATACGGAGAATTCCCCTTCAGGTGCTGTCACCTGGAGGGCTTTTTTTTGAACAATTCATTAATGTTATATTTGTGACTGGAGCACTAAAACATGCTATTAATAACCAAACATAATCAAACATAACTAATAATATAGATTTGTAAAACTGGATATGTTAGAATAGCTCCAAAATGAAAGATACATAATGGGAGGAATGGAAATGTTCAAGAAGTTGGCGTCCTTAGCGGTAGGAGCTGCGTTGCTTGTTGGGGGGATAGCGGTGCTGCCGGGACAGCAGCCGGCGGAAGCGGCCAAGAAGACCGAAATTATTGTGTCGGCGGCAGCCAGCCTGCAGGACAGTCTCGACAAGATAGCCGTTCAGTATGAGAAGCAGCATCCGGGCATCGATCTGGTGTTCAACTACGGAGCCTCGGGAACGCTGCAGAAGCAGATTGAACAAGGCGCTCCGGCTGATCTGTTCTTCTCCGCGGGCGACAAGCAGATGAATGCTCTTGTGGATGGCGGGTTCATCGGAGATCATACGGAATTGCTTAAGAATCAGCTGGTGCTTGTGGCGCCTGCCAATTCCAAAACCCCAATTACGACGATTACCCAGCTGACGGATAAAGCATTCAAGAAAGTCGCGGTGGGACAGCCTGAATCGGTACCGGCCGGACAATATGCGCAGCAAGCCTTGACGTCCAAGAAGGTGTGGGATACACTGCAGAGCAAGCTTGTATTCGCCAAGGATGTTCGGCAGGTGCTGTCCTACGTAGAAACGGGCAATGCCGATGCGGGCTTTGTCTACAAGACGGATGCATTGACTTCCAGCAAAGTTAAGATCGTGCTAACCGTAGGAGCGCATGCCCACAAAGCGATTAATTACCCTGTGGGAATCATTAAGGAATCCGATCATCAGGCGGAAGCTAAGGCATTCTATAATTATGTGCAGACCAAGGCGGCCGGCGATGTGTTTGCGAGTTACGGCTTCAAGCTTGCGGATTAGGCATAAGCTGAACAGCAGCTATTAACTATAACGAGAAAGATTGGCGGGGTGAAGGAGATGGAGATTAACTGGCAGGACTTTTTCGCCCCGGTCTGGCTGTCGCTCAAGATTACGGTAATTACCAGTATCATTGTGTTTGTTCTGGCCACCTTGGCAGCGAAAGCAATGGCCGGCCGGAAGTTTCCGGGACATAGCCTGGTAGAGACCCTGCTGCTGCTGCCGCTGGTACTGCCGCCGACGGTGGTCGGCTTCGTGCTGCTGGTGGTTCTGGGGCGGAGGAGCTGGATCGGCAGATTATATGAACAGTTTACCGACCAGCCGATTCTCTTTACCTGGGGGGCGGCTGTCATTGCTGCGGTGGTCGTGGCGTTTCCGCTGGTCTACCGGACGGTCAAGGCAGGCTTTGAAGGCGTGGAGAAAGAGCTTGAGGATTCTGCACGCGCACAGGGAGCGAATGAATGGCAGGTGCTGCGCTATGTAACGCTGCCGCTGGCCGGCCGTTCGCTGGCAGCGGGTTATGTGCTGGGCTTCGCCCGCGGGCTGGGCGAATTCGGAGCGACCATTATGGTCGCCGGCAATATCCCCGGCCGTACGCAGACGGTCCCGACAGCGATCTATGTCGCCGTCGACGGCGGTGACATGACCCTGGCCTGGCTGTGGGTCGTGGCGATTGTCGCCATCTCGGCCGTCATGCTGATGTTCGTAAACCGGAGATGGTAGCGGACGTATACAACACACAACAACCTCCGGGTGCGCGTAAGGAAAGCCGCGGACACCCGGAGGTTGTTTGCTGTTTCAAGGCTGCTGGACCTGCAGCCGTTCAGGTTTCATAGATGATTCTGCCGGTATCGGTGAGATCGTAGCCGTGCATGGAGCCCAGCTCGTTTCTGAAGGACGGTGAGCGCAGAATGTCCAGCACCGCGCCGATCCACTGCTCATGCTCCGGCTTCTTGACCATAACCAGATCGTAACGCTCCTGAATGAGCGGAATGAAATCGACGCCGTCGATAATCCGGGCCGCCTTCTCCGTGCCTACGCCTACATCGGCTTCGCCCCGCGCTACCACGCCGGCCACGGCCAAATGGCTGTTCTCTTCGCGGGCATAGCCCTTGATCCCGGCGGGGCGGATGCCGAGCAGCCGGAGCTGCTCGTCCAGCAGCACCCGCGCTCCGGCGCCCCGCTCGCGGTTGATCAGCGTAATCCCGGGCTTCTGCAGATCGGACCAGCCGGCAATCCCTTTGGGGTTGCCCTTCTGCACATACAGCCCGGCGCTGCGCGCCAGCAGATGCACAACCATATAATCGAAGCCTACCAGAATTTTGCGGATATAGGGCAGGTTGTATTCGCCGGTGTCACCATCCAGCAGATGGGTGCTGACGATATCCGATTCGCCGTTATACATCGCAATCAGACTGTCGAGGCTGCCCGCGTACGAACGAAGAGGCCGTGTGGCTGGCAGACTCCGTTCCAGGTGAGTGGCGAGAATATCCAGCGACATATCCTGGCCGGTGATAACCACCGTGACGCCGGCCGACTTAAGCGGCGCCGCCTGGGCTAGATGCGGCGGCATGACAAAAGCAGGCGGCGGCACAAACGGAACGCCCGCCGGCGGAGCAGCAGCGTTCGGAGCTTGCGCCGGGGTGCCCGGGCTGCCGCTGCGTGAATTTTGCTTGTATACCTCAAGGTCGGAAGCATCCACGCGCATCTGCTTGCCGACCCGGTAGGAGGGCAGCTCGCCCTTCTTGATCAGATCATACACCTTGAGCTTCGATATCTTCAGCAGCCGGGCGATTTCCTCGGTGGTATAGGAAGTATTCTCGGACATAGTATTGCCTCCTAGCGATGAACTGCGGCAGTCCTCCTTGCGAACCCCGAGCATAGCTCAAGACTACCCTATTTTGGAATTCCGCGCAATTGCCTTGGGTATAGGCGGCGGCAGTGCGGTCAGAACGCAAGCTTGTGGCCGTTCTTGGCCTGCTGCGTATCGGAGAGGCCAATCAGCTCCGAGACGGTGACGAAACGGTAGCCCTGCCGGGTCAGCTCGGGCAAAATAATGGTCAAAGCTTCCCTTGTCTGCGACTGCCCGTAGACATGGTCGTGGAACAGCACAATGTCACCGCTGCGGGCGTTGCGGATTACCCTTTGGGAGATGCTCCAGACCCCCGGCCGGTTCCAGTCACGGGTATCCTGATGCCAGGACCAGAGCACCGGCTTAAGCCCCAGTGCGTTGGATACCTCCACCAGCGCCTCATCGTACATTCCGCCGGGGGGCCGGAACAGTCTGCTGTGTCTCCCGGTTATTTTGACAATTTCATTCTCTGTAAGCACCAGCTCCTCGGCGACCTGCCTTTTGGAAATCGGGGGCTTAAAGTAGATATGATTATAAGTATGGTTCGCCAGCTCATGTCCTTCGCGGACGACGCGCCGGGCAATATCCGGATAGGCCTCAAGGCGTTTGCCGATGGCGAAGAAGGTGCATTTGGCCTCATATTCACGCAGCACGTCGAGAATCTGCGCGGTCTCCGCCGGATCGGGCCCATCGTCGAAGGTCAGTGCGATGACTTTCTGGTCGGTGGCGACCTCCCAGATCATGTCTCCCCGTTGCTCATAATAGTTACGGTTCTTCGCGTTCGGCTCAGCCTGTGCGCCGCTTGCCAGTCCGAAGCCCAGTGCAAGTGTCAGACATGTGATTCTCCAGTATGCATTCATCGGATAAGTTCACTCCAGACGGTTCCTGATATAGTGGGTCTAGGCCGCTTTGGTATAGGATGCGCCAGCGCCCAAGACAAATATTCACCCGTTTCGGTCCGTCTGAAAATGGCTTATAATGAAATACTAAATAAACCAAGCGATGGAGACAGGGGTGGCGGAGATGACACTTAGCGAAAAAAGAGAACACCGGCAGTATCCGGAGATTACCCGCCTCGAAACCTCAAGAGCCGTCTATGAGCGCGACTACTCGCGGCTGATCCATTCACCGACCTTCCGCCGGCTGCAGGGCAAATCCCAGGTATTCGGCGCAGGAACCGGCGATTATTACCGGACGCGGCTGACCCACTCGCTGGAGGTGGCGCAAATCGCCCGTGAGGCGGCCAAGAGCCTGCTGCGTGCTTATCCTGAAGTAGAAACAGGCCTTGCGGATAATCCCGGACTCGTCATTGATCCGGAGGTGGTGGAATGTGCGGCGATAGCCCATGATTTCGGGCATCCTCCGTTCGGACATAAAGGCGAAGAGGTGCTGGATAACATCCTGGAACAGCTGGTCGTCAAGAAGGCGGAGGAGGAGGCGCTGAAATCGGGCGCTGGACCGGTCCAGCGGTTGACCATTCAAGAGAGCCTGAAGCGGCAGTACGAGCATTTTGAAGGGAATGCCCACAACTTCCGTCTGATCATGTTCCTGGAGAAACGGGAGAATATCGACGGGCTTAATCTCTCCGATGCTGTACTGCTGGGGATCAATAAGTATCCTTTTCCCGGTACTGTGCTTAAGAAAGGGATGTACCTGCATGAATGGGAATATATTTCGCAGATCCGTAAAGACTGGGGCATACCGGATGGGAAAAAGACGCTGGAAGCCCAGCTGATGGACCTGTGTGACGACATCGCCTACTCGGCCCATGATCTGGAGGATGGCATTAAAGCGGGGAAGATCGAGGTGCATGAGCATTTCATGCATGATGCCCATACCGAGCGTATGATTGTCGAGAAGATTACTACACTGGAGGATTTCTTCTGGAAAGGCTGGAAGCCGGAGGCGATACAGCCCAAGGTCCGGGAAGTGCTCAGCTCGTTCCTGAAGGTCTGGAAGGAGAAAATGCCGACCTGTGAGAATGATTACTCCCGCACCCGCCGCGAGGTCAAGGCATACTGGGTCAGCACCTTTGTCACGAGCCTCGGGGTCGTTGAGGACGGAGACTGGAAGAAGGTCACCTTCGTCAAGGATGGCCAAGAGGATGAGGACATGCTGCGGACCGTCAGCGTGCTGAAGAGCTTCGCCTGGGTGACGATGATCCGCGACTTGCGCGTGCAGCGCCTGCAGAAACGGAGTGAGTGGATCTTGCGGCGGCTGTGGGCGGCATTCCTTGATCCGGAGACCTCCAAGGCGATTATTCCGAGCGACTGGCTGCAGCGCTTTGAGAAGGACCAGCGGAAGGCAAAGCCGATCTGGACCTGGGAGCATATGGTGATCGATTACATCGCAGGAATGACAGATGCTTTTGCCGAGAAAATATACAATGAGCTATACGGCCTGAAAGTGGGCTCCATTTATGATCTGGATTAAAGGCTAATTAACGGCAAGCTGACCTCGCGGGGAGGTTCAGCTTGCCGTTTTTCTGGTGTTTGGTTTGGAATAATGGGGTTGGTTTTGGATTTATGGTCTTCTGTTTAGATTATTTGTTATTATTTTGTTATTATAAATGTATGACTTATTCCGGACTGAAATATTGAATTTCTAATGGGTTTAATCCGGTTATAACCCTGATATTCCTTGATATATTTGCATGAATAGCGGGCCTGATCTAAATTTGAAGGTATGGGTTTGAGGCGAGAGTGAAGGCTTTGGGAGAAAATAATTAATATTTGTTATTGTTATTAGTTATTAATAATGCTAATATTGTCTTGGAATTATTAGCTGGATTATATTGGCCGGGAGGGATGCGGAAATCAAGCTGTACCCAACAAACTGAAAGCCCTTACAAATAAAAGGAGGTTGAGTTAGTGAAGAAAAAGAGCTTCAAGCAAGGTTTATTGCTGCTGCTGATCGGCATTATGATTATCTCAACGGCTGCGCCTACACTTGCCGCAAGCCGGCTGCCGGAGAAGCTGGAGGGCCACTGGGCAGAGGAGGCTATAGCCAAATGGATGCAAAACGGAGTAGTCCAGGGCTATCCGGACGGCTCATTTAAGCCGGACCGTGCGGTTACCCGGGCGGAGCTGACTGCTATTATTAACAAAATGTTTGGCTTCAGCCTTCCGGCCAGTACACCGTTCGCCGATGTGCCGCAGGATGCCTGGTATGCGAAGGATCTGGCGGTGGCGAAGCAGGCCGGCTATTACAAGGGATATCCCGGCAATGAAGCGAAAGCGGATACAGCTGTTACCCGGCAGGACGCTGCTGCGCTCTTGGCCGCGGTATTCTCGCTGAATCCGGCCACGGGTGCCGGTAAGGCTGCTTTTACAGACAGTGCTTCCATCAGCGACTACGCGCTGGAACCCATCCAGGCGCTGTCCGGAATCCTGAACGGTTACCCGGACGGCAGCTTCCGGCCGGAGCGGCAAATTACCCGGGCAGAGACGGTAAGCATTCTGGATCGGCTGGTCAGCCGCTTTTACAATCAGTCCGGAACGTTCACCGCCGGTGATATCGCCGGCAATGCTCTGGTGTCCCGCAGCGGGGTGACACTGCAGAACGGTTCAATCTCAGGCCGTCTGTATTTGGCTCCGGGCATCGGGGACGGCGATGCTGTGGTCAGTCAAGTGAGCGTGCAGGGAGCCGTATACGTTCAGGGCGGAGGCGGCAGCTCTATTCATTTTCAGGAGGCAAAGCTGAATCAGGTTCAGGTGAACCGCCTGGACGGCAAGGTCCGCGTGGTGCTGGAAGGAAAGACAGAGGTTACCCGTCTTCATATTGTAAGCGCTTCTATCTTGGATCTGGGTACAAATGCTGTCATCAGTGAGCTTCTGGTGGACAGCGGGGCGGAAGGTACAGTCGTTACCGGCAAGGGCGAAATTAAACGGCTGGAGATCAAGTCGGCGGTTACCCTGAACGGACGGCTGCTGGCTCCGGGGGTATACGCTGTAAGAAACGGGGACATTGCCGGCAGCGGGACCGTGATTTCTGCCGGAACCGGTAATACCGGCGGTGGCAATTCCGGTGGCGGCGACGGCGGACAGACCGTCGTTAAGACTGTATACATTGCCGATGCCGAGGCCACTCCTGCAACCCGTTCACTGCTGGCCTATCTTGGAGAAATGAGCGGCAAGCAGATCATGTTCGGCCATCAGCATGATACGACGGTGTCCATCTCCGGCAAGGATGAGAACGGCAAGGTGATTTCCGACGTTTACGGGGCAACCGGCGATTATCCGGCCGTATTCGGCTGGGATACCCTTAGCCTGGACGGGTACGAAACACCTCCGGGGGTGGCCGGAGACTATGAAGCCAGCCGGGAAGGACTCAGCGCGGCTATGAAAGAAGCGTATGAGCTGGGCGGTATCGTAACGCTGAGTACGCATCCGTATAATTTTGCGACCGGCGGCAGCTTCAATGATACGAGCAACACCAAAGGGGCCACCTCCTCGGTGGTGACACGGATTCTTCCCGGCGGGGACAAGAATGCCGATTTCAATGCGTATCTGGACCGGATTGCGGATTTCGCGAACCATCTGCAGGATGATGAAAGTGAGCTGATTCCGGTGCTGTTCCGCCCGTTCCATGAGCAGAACGGCAGCTGGTTCTGGTGGGGGGCAGGCACCACAACCAAAAGCGAATATGCCACGCTGTACCGTTATACGGTAGAGTATTTGCGCGACATTAAGGGCGTGCACAACTTCCTGTATGTATTCTCTCCGAACGGTTCGTTCGGCGGCAATGAAAGCGAGTATTTGAATACCTATCCGGGCGATGCCTATGTGGATATTCTCGGTATGGACCAATATGACAGCAAGGACAATGCCGGGTCGCAAGGCTTCCTGGACGGTCTGGTGAAGGATCTGAACATGATCTCGAAGCTTGCTTCGGCCAAGAATAAGATTGTTACACTGTCGGAGTACGGTTACAGCGCCGCCGGCATGAAGACCACCGGCAACAATGAGCTGGAATGGTTCACCAAGGTACTGAACGCAATCAAGGCCGATCCGGATGCGTCCAGAATCTCCTATATGCTGACCTGGGCCAACTTCGGCGAAGGCAATAATCTGTATGTGCCTTACAAGAACGTGCCAAACAAAGCGGACCACGAGCTTTTGCCGGATTTTGTCCGTTACTACAATGATCCGTTCACTGCCTTTGCCGGTGAGGTGAAGGAAGACAATAAGTATAACCGCGAAGTGAAGGCAGGCGTCAAAGAACCGCTGCTGCATATTGTGACACCGACGGATATCGGTACGGTCACCGCGGCAGAGACGGTCATCCGGGCAAAGGTGAGCGGTGTAACTCCGGATAAAGTCGTGTTCAGTGTCGGTGGGTCCGATGTAGAGACGGCAATGACCTTGGGCGCAGACGGATATTATTCGGCAGTCTGGAAGCCGGAGGCCGCACTGAACGGAACCTCCGTGGACATCGCTGTGAAGGCATACAGAACAGAGGCTGCTCCGCTTAGCGACAGCGTTACTGTGTTTGTGAAGATCGGCGAGGTACCGCTGCTGGAGCTGGGCTTTGATACAGCCGATGAGCTGCGGTTCATCCAAAATAACGGAACGTGGTCAGGACTCGCCGGCAATGGCGACACCATCAAGACGGAATTACGGCACGCTGATGTAGGTGGAAACGGCAAGCTGGATATTCATGTTACCGCCGGACTGGATGCCGCCGATACCTGGCAGGAGCTCAAATTGCAGCTTACTCCAGAGGCGCTGCAAGGTGTCGACCTTGCCAAGGCAGGCCGTGTGAAGCTGGATGTGCTGATCCCTGCAAATGCGCTGGATACGGACGACAGCGCCGCACTGCGCACCGTGGTCCAGCTGCCGGATGACTGGAATACCAAATATGGCATGGATTCCAGCTACAAGAAGCTGTCCGAACTGGAGAAGGTAGGCATTGAAGGTACAGAATACTACCGGTATGCAGCGGCAGTCGAGCTTAGTGATTCTGCGTTAACGGCGGCGGCAAAAGGACTGGCGGTGTCGATTGTGGGCAGCGGTCTGGCTTCTGCAGGTGAACTGCCTGTCTATGTGGACAATATCGGAGTGTACAATGTATATACGGCACCGGTAGCGGATAACGCGCTGGTCGATGACTTTGAGAGCTACGGCGCAAGTAACGACGCTTTGCAGGCCAAATATCCCAAGGCCGGCGGAGACGACATCGCAGCAAGCTTGAGCGCTGACCGCAAAGCCGGCGGCAAGTATGGCATGAAGCTGGACTACAATCTGGGCGCAGCCGGATATGCGGGAATCGGCAAGAATCTCGGCTCCCTCGACTGGTCGGATTATAACGCCGTCAGCATGTGGATCGCCTCCGAAGGAGACGCAAGCTACGCGGAAACGGGAGCGCCGCTGAAGCTGGTGGTGCAGCTGGTGATCGACGGGATTTATCTGGAGGCCTATCCGCAAATTGCTCCGGACAGCGAAGGCAGAGTTGTGTTTGCCTTGAAGGATCTGACCGAAATGAGCTGGGGGGCAAGCGGTCCGCTGACCCTGGAGAAGCTGGAGAAAGTCCAGAGCTTCAAGCTGTACATTAATTCGATGGATGGCCAGGCGCATGAGGGAACGCTGTTCTTTGACGATATTCAGGCGGTGTATGATCCTTCGCTGCCTGATTTCTCCGGGGGAAATGAAGGTCCGCAGCCTCATGAGCCGGGTGTTCTGTATCCGTTCAAGAGCGTAGACGACATCGCGGGCTGGACGGCAGAGAACGGCAGCACTGCCAATGCCGGAGCGGTTGAATACTCCGGTGAAGAACAGGCGGCTGCCGTACCTTTCGAGCTGAAGGCCGGGGGCTCGTTCGAGCTTGGCGTGTATCCTTCCGGGCTTAACCTCAGCGGGCTGGAGACTCTGAGCGCCAAGGTCAAGCTGTCGGCCGGATCGGCCAAGGCCCGGCTGTTCATCAAGACAGCCGGCTGGAAGTGGAGCGACAGCGGCACACCGGTCACCATCGATTCCGGCGGCTACACGACCTTGTCGATTTCGCTGCCGGCCGCTGCTGCGGCGGAAGGCGTGGACCTGTCGAGCGTACTGAGCATCGGCATCAAGGTCGAAGAGATTGCCGGTGGTGAAGGGACCGCCAAGCTGTACCTGCAGGAGGTGGCGCTTGCCGCTGCCGCGCCGGAGATCAGCTATCGGTTTGAGAATGGAGCAGAGGACTGAAGCCGGGACAACGACGGTATATGTCGATGATATCCAGGCCAGACCTTGAGTATGGCGATAAGCGTAAAGTGACTTGAAATGACAAAAGAGGGACCCGCAATGGTGCGGGTCCCTCTTTTGTTGGCCTTCGCACATATCAATACTGGCGCGAGTAGTCAACCACATTGTGAGAAGGGTTGCCTTCCTTCAGATAAGAGGCCATATTCTTGTTGAAGATTTCGATGATTCTGTCAGCATAACGGTCCGTTGATCCCGCGCAATGCGGAGTGATCACGACCTGCTCCATAGCCCACAGCGGATGGTTCTCCGGCAGCGGTTCGGCTTCAAAGACATCGAGTCCCGCTCCGGCCAGCCGGCCGCTGTCCAGTGCGGCGATCAGTGCTTCTGTATCGGTGGTGGCCCCGCGGCCGATATTGATATAATAGGAGCCTTCCTTGCAGGCGGAGAAGATCGCTTCGTTAAATAACCCGCGTGTCTCATCGGTCAGCGGCAGTGTATTGATGATGAAATCGGCTTCCTTCACGGCCTGCTCCAGAGCGCCGGTCTTGCGGACATCGTCGAAGCCTTCCACCGGCTTGCCGGAGCGGCTGACGCCCAGCGTCTTCATCCGGAATGCCTTGGCAATGCGGGCGGTTTCCGCGCCGATGGAGCCGGTTCCGCAGATGAGCGCCGTCTTGCCGGTCAGCTCGGTCAGCTTCAGATCCGGCTGCCAGATCCGCTGCTGCTGATTGCGCAGCGCGGTGTGCATGCTGCGGGTGAACAGGAGCATGAAGCTGAAAATCACCGCAGTGATCGGTTCGGCATGGACGCCGCTGGCATTGGTCAGCGCAATCCCGCGCTCTTCAAGACGGTCAAGCGGAAGCTTCTCCACGCCGGCCGACCAGGTCTGCACCCAGCGGAGCGCGGAATCGGGGGCAAGCAGCGCGTCAGCGCCGTTTTTACTCCAGCCGATTACAATTTCAGCCTGCTTGAGCAGCTCAGGATCAGGGTTCTTGGTATTATCGAGGGTCAGCGAATAACCAGGGGCGGCGGCGAGGATGGAGTCCTTCTGGCTGGATGAAAGCGGCTGCAAACAAACAATGGATTTCGTCATGACGGTTCCCTCCCGTGATATAATTTCGGCAATCAGTGAATCCTATAAATCCAATCCTGTAGAATAAGGATAACAAATCTGAGAGAAAAGGTGAAACCGACATGGAATATGCTGGTGCAGTGCGGGGGACGGAGCGCCTGTTTGTGGCGGTGAAGCTTCCGGAAACGCTTGGTGGAATGCTGGAAAAAGCCAGGAAGGAAGCGTCTTCCAAAGTGAAGTTTGCCAAATGGACACATTTTCAGGATTATCATATTACCCTCCAATTTCTGGGAGATACACCGGTGGAACAAATTCCGGCGCTGAAGGAGGCTTTGCGCGAGGCGGCAGCGGGACAGCAGCCGTTCGTGCTGGAGCTGGACCGCTGGGGGACATTTGGAGCCGGGAGTGCCCCGAGAGTGCTCTGGGCGGGGGTTTCCGGTGAGCTTGAGCGGCTGCATCAGCTTCAGCGGCGTGTTGTCGCGGCAACTGAACCGCTGGGCTTCAAGGCGGAAGCAAGAGCATACAATCCCCATATTACACTGGCCCGAAAATACAAGGACAAGCTGCCTTTTAACGAGTTAATATTGGAAGATTTAGGATGTAAAGCGAACCACACTGGGAACAATTGTTCGGAAAAGGACTGGACGGTGGACGGTTTTTTGTTGTATGCTACTAAAATGCATGCCATTCCTATGTATGAACCGATCGAAAAATTGTTTTTTTTGTAAGAAAAAATCCGCTGCGATAGTTTTCAAAGCTTCCCTTTTCGGTTACATACAGTAGGAGTGTGCCGTAAAATAGGAGGTAAATAATGGCAATTTTTAGACAAAACCGCTGCATTGCGCTGCTTGTGAGCGTTATTTTAGTGTGTTTCTCTGCGATAGTATTGATGAACCCGGAGGATATGGGCGGGTCGAATAAAGTGCAATTGGAGAAGCTGAGCGTAACGGGCCATGCTTCGGCGGAATCGGTGCCGGCAGCTTCGCTTCCCTCGTCATCCAGGACCATAACCAAACTGCAACCCATGCTCTACACCACAGCCGCAAGCCTGAGCCGCCACTGGGCAGGCAAATCGACCGCGGAATGGATCAGTGCAAGCAAGCTGGCGCCACCGAAGCCGGCCAAGACTGAGACTGTGAAGTCAACAGCGACTGTGATGAAGAAGCCGCCGGCCGTGAAGCAAACGGTGAAACAGGCGAATATTAAGGGGAGTCAGACTGTAACTCAGGCAAAAACGGCCTCTCTGCAACACCCCCCCACCACATTGTTCTTCTCTCGGACCAAGCTGTTAAGCCAGGAGCAGCAAGCGGAAGCGACCTGGAGCTATAAGGTAACCGAAGAAGACCTGCTCCTGCTGCAAAAGATAGTGATGGCAGAAGCGGAAGGCGAACCGTACCAGGGCAAAGTGGCAGTTGCCAATGTTGTTCTGAACCGGCTGCGGTCAGCCAATTTTCCCGATACAATTTATGATGTAATCTATCAAAAGAGCCAGTTCAGTCCGGTAGGCAACGGACGGATGGACCGGGTCAAGCCGGATGCGGACAGCATCAAGGCGGTCACGGCGGCGCTCTCCGGGGTGAAAGAGGTGTCGGATGACACATATTTTTTCCTGTCCCTAAAGCTGGCCCAGGATCTGACCGTGCATCATTCACGGACCTATGCCAAGACGATCGGCAATCATACATTTTATAAATAATTATAGCTACGCGACAGCTCCGGATGAGATAAAGGGTAAAATAGTTTTATCTGAACTTTGAGGAGGCGCAGTAATGATGAAGCTGACATATTACGGACATTCGGCATTGCTGGTAGAAACAGAGCAGGCGAAGGTGATCATTGATCCTTTCTTAAGCGGTAATCCGGACTCGGGAATTTCACCCGCTGATATTAAAGTAGATGCTGTACTGCTGACCCATGGCCACTCCGACCATTTCGGCGATAGCCTGGAGATTGCGAAGAACAACGATTGTCCGATCTTTGCCGTGTACGAGCTGGCGGAATACTGCCGGATGAAGGGTGCGAAAGTGCAGCACATGAATACGGGCGGAAGCCGGGCCTATGGAGGATTTACCGTAAAATACACCCAGGCCTTTCATTCTTCTTCGATCACAGAAGGCGATACCTGGATTTATGCCGGACAACCTGCCGGTATTCTGCTGACAAGCGGCGGCAAGACGCTCTTTCATGCCGGAGATACGGCCTTGTTCGGTGATATGCGGCTGATCGGCGAGCGCAACCGGATTGATGCCGCTGCCCTGCCGATTGGAGATGTGCTGACGATGGGACCCGACGACGCATTGCTAGCGGCACGCTGGCTGCGTGCGGAGAAGGTCGTCCCGCTTCATTATAATACCTTCCCGGATATTGCCCAGGATGCGTCTGAATTCTGCGACCGGCTGGGGCAGGAGGGCATACAGGGCTATGCGCTGAAGGCAGGCGAAAGTGTCGAAATTTAGGGATTTAGATTTCGCCCCAGCAATCAAATAAAAAAGACCCTCGTATCCGTGAACTTCACGGATACGAGGGTCTTTCGCTTTGAATAAGCCGATTACAGGGAAATTATGGCGTAACATAAACAGCTTCATCGTTTCTGGTCTGCTGCCGCGCCATCCAGGGCTCCATAGGGCCGCCTGCGGGCTTGCCGAGCAGGCCCAGCACCGTCGAGGCGCAGTGATGCGGTTCATGACGTTCCGGCGTAATCCGCCGCTGGCGCGGTTCCCCGAGGCCGGCATATTCGCGCAGCAGCAGGGTAGTCCATTTATTAACGACCTCGGAGTCCAGCTCCTCTGCCAATCCGACCTCGACAAAATACTGGCAGTTCTTCTCCTCCTGGCCCGGTATGGCACTGTAGAAGAGCATGGGTATGCCCTTGGCTTGCCCTTCGGTGCAGGTCATGCCGCCGGGCTTCGTAATCAGCAAATCCGATACATCCATCAGCTTGTTAATTTCGCTGCTGTAGCCGAGTATCCGTACATTAGGGTGGTTCAGCAGCGGATTAGCCCGCATTTTGGCGATGGCCTTGTCGTTGCTTCCCATACAGAAGATAAGTTGAACCTCGTTCATTCTGGCCGTCAGCGAGTTCATAACATCCTTGCCGAACATCAGACCCCAGCCGCCGCCCATAATAAGCACGGTAGGAATATCGGCCAGCCCCATTTCCTTGCGCAGCTGGGCTTTGTTATAGCGTTCCCAGAACTTCGGGTGGACGGGAATGCCGGTGACCGTAATCCGTTCAGGGGCAATTCCCCGTCCGGCCAAAATGGATTTGACCCGTGAGGTGGACACAAGATAGCGGTCCACTTCAGAGTTTACCCAGCTGGCATGCGCGTCGTAGTCCGTAATGACTGTATATAATGGAATATCCAGTCCCAGACGCTTCAACCGGGAGATGACCGACGCGGGCAGCGGGTGGGTGCAAATAATCAAATCGGGCTTAAGCTGCTCAATTACCTGTATGGCATGACTGTAAAAGACCCGGTGCAGTGCCACCTGGGTCAAACGGTTCAGCGGTTTGTTGTATTGCGTCTTATACATCATACCCACCAGCTTGGGCTGGCGGCTGACTGTTTTGCGGTAAGCGGAAAGAACCCAGGGGGCGACAGTCGGGTTCAGGAATGTTCCTAGCTCCATCACCCGGCACTGTACATCGGGGTTCAGCAGCTTGATTCCTTCGGCCAGAGCGTAGGCTGCCCCAGTATGGCCTGTGCCGAAGCCTTCCGAAAACAGCAGAACTCTTTTCTTTCGCATAAGTTCACCTGCTACTTTCCATTCGGGTGGAATAATTTCGGGAGTCCTGCAGGGTGATTGCAGGCTCCTTCGTACAAGCATCTCTTCTATTATACAGATATACGCTGCAATTAGCTTGTTTTCTCCAAATATATGCCGGTCCGCCGAATTTTTTTCGTCGCCGGAGGGTCCGGACATTCCCTGCTTCTTACATTATACAAATAAGACGTAAATAGAAAGTTAAAACACTGCAAAATAATTAAAATAAAGCTGCGGGGATATTGCAAACGGGCAGGTAACATGATAAAGTAGTCAATGACCGAATGACCGTTTTAGTAAACTGGTCATTATATGCGAGCGATTAGTGCTCACAGGGAAAGGATGTGCTGGAATGGCTGTGGTTGACCGAAGGCAGCAGGTGCTTCAGGCGGCGGCGAAATGTTTTACCCTGTTCGGGTATAAAGCGACCACCATGGACCAGGTAGCCCGGATAGCCAATGTGGGCAAAGGGACGATTTATACTTTCTTTATGAACAAGGAACAGCTGTTTGACGAGATCCTGCGTGGAGTCATTGTCGAGATGAAGAAGGTCGCGGAGCGGGAAATCAGGCGCGATAAAGCTTTCTTTGACAATTTGCACCGGGTTCTGGACGCCCTGCTGGAATTTCGCAGCGAACACGAGCTATTCATCAAGCTGTCCCAGGAAAGCCGCGATTTCGGAACGCCGCAGGCCGGTGAGGGTCTCGACAAGCTGGAGAGCGTAGTGCTTGAATATCTGGAACGGGAGGTGGAACACGCGATTCAGGACGGGGAGATCAAGCCTTGTGACCCCAAGATTGTATCGCTGGTGATGTTCAGGCTATACATTGTGCTGACTGCCGAACTGAACAAGGTGCATGAACCGCTCGGTAAAGAGCAGATCCAGCAGTATTTTCAGTTATTTATCGGCGATGGTCTGGCGCAGCGGGCTTAAGAAGAACCTGTGAGGGATGGCGCCCGTTGTCCGCTTTCCCTTAATCCCCAAGCAGGGAGCAGCAGTGGGTGGAGGATGCCGTATAGGCCTATTTTTTTGCTGAGGACTGACTGAATGGGGAAAATGGTCACCTGGTGTTACAGCAATCTTTCATCTAACTATCATTTCATTAACTATTATAAGTAAAGAGATTAAAAGGAGAGAACCAGAATGAAATCTTTGTCCGTGTTTGTCAAGGACCTTGGCGCGGCGCTTAAGAATCCGAAGGTGCTGATTCCGATGCTGGTCGTCCTCTTCATTCCGGTAATGTACAGCGGACTGTTCCTGAAGGCTTTTTGGGACCCGTACGGCAAAATGAATGAGCTGCCGGTCGCTGTCGTCAATGAAGATAAGGGCGCCGATTATGAAGGCACTAAGCTGGCTGCCGGTGAAGAGCTGGTAGCCGAGCTGAAGAATACCGACGGGTTTAAATGGAATTTCGTGACCCGCGAGCAGGCGGAAGCCGGTCTTCAGGACGATACCTATTATATGGCTATCATTGTACCCGAGGATTTCTCGGCCAAAGCGACCACACTGCTGGAAGAGCATCCGGAACCGGCCGAAATTATTTTTGAGCCGAATGAAGGGTATAACTTCCTGGCCGGCCAGATCGGCGGTACTGCCGTGAAGGAGATCAAGTCCAAGGTTTCCGCCAAGATCACGGAAGCTTACACGAATTCTGTCTTTGACAAAATCACCGATGTGTCCAGCGGTCTGGGTGAAGCCGGCGACGGCGCTTCCCAAATCGCCGACGGCGCAGGGAAGCTGGACGACGGCGCGCTTACACTGCAGGAGAACCTGGTTGTCCTGACCGAAGGTGCAGGCAAGCTGGTCGACGGTGTAGCTCCGCTCACGCAGGGCGTGAACGATCTGAACAGCGGCGCTGCCGCGCTGGAAGCAGGCAGCAGCACGCTGGCCGGCGGACTGCAGCAATTGTCCGCCGCTCATAAGCAACTGCAGGCGGGCGTGCAGCAAAGCGCCGACGGCAGCGCCAAGCTCAGCGCCGGACTGAAGCAGGCCGAAGCTGGAGCAGCTGCCCTTGCAGCCGGAACGCAGTCGGCCGTGGACGGCACAGCTAAGCTGGCGGCCGGTACGCAAAGCGTAGAGGACGGCAGCGCCAAGCTGGAGTCCGGCCTGACCGCCTCGACGGAAGGCAGCGCCAAGCTGGAAGCGGGCCTGACGGCTTCAAAGGAAGGCAGCGCGAAGGTTAGCGCCGGCGCCAAAGCCGTAGCCGACGGCCTGCAGCAGCTGGCCAAGGCCAATCCGCAGCTGGCCGCCAGCGCGGATGTGCAGAAGCTGATCGCGGCGGCAACCGCGGTCGCTGACGGCAGCGCGCAGCTGGATGCCAGCCAGCAGCAGCTCCTGGAAGGTGCGGCCGCGCTGCACAGCGGCCAGCAGCAGCTGCAGCAGGGGGCGACCCAGCTGCACAGCGGCTCGCAGCAGCTGGTGGACGGCGTCTCCCAGCTGCACGAAGGGGCGCAGCAGCTGAATGCCGGCAGCACACAGCTGCATGAGGCACAATCGCAGCTGCTCGCCGGAGCGCAGCAGCTGCAGCAGGGCGGCGGCACGCTGACCGCCGGGATGCAGCAGTTCGGCGCGAAGCTCGCCGAAGCAGCCAGCGGCGGGGCGAAGCTCGCCGAGGGCGGCAAGGCGCTGGAAGCCGGCACCTCGAAGCTGGCCGGCGGCGCTGGCCAGCTGAGCAGCGGCCTGGTCTCCGTGGCCGACGGCTCGCAGAAGCTGACCGACGGTGCGGGACAGCTGAAGGACGGACTCGATGAGCTGAAATCCGGCTCCAGCGAGCTGGCGACGAAGCTGGGCGATGCCGCCAAGCAGACCGCTGAAGTGAACAAATCCGATGAGCTGGTGTCGATGTTCGCCCAGCCGGTAGTTATCAATGAGCAGAAGTTTAATGAAGTGCCGAATTACGGCACCGGCTTCTCGCCGTACTTCCTGTCGCTTGGTCTCTTTGTCGGCGCGCTGATCTGCACCCTGGTGGTGCCGATGCGTGAATCCGCGGTAGCTGGTGCGAGCCGGTTCAACCGCTTCATCAGCCGGACGCTGACATTCTCAATGATGAGCGTCATCCAGGCGCTGCTCGCAGCCGTGATCGCATTGTACGGACTGGGCCTTGAGGTGCAGAGTGTTCCGCTCTTCTACGCATTCGCCTTCATCACCAGTCTGGCCTTTATGTGGATGATTCAGGCGATTGTAACCTGGCTTGACCAGCCTGGACGCTTTGTTGTCATCGTCATTCTGATTCTGCAGCTGACGACCAGCGCCGGCACATTCCCGCTTGAGCTGATTCCGGGCTGGATGAAGGTGCTCAACCCGCTGCTGCCAATGACCTACAGCGTCAAGGGCTTCAAGGCTGTCATCTCCAGCGGCGATTACAGCGCCATGTGGAGCGACGCCGGTACACTGGCTGTGTACGGCCTGGTGTTCCTGGCCCTGACCTTCACGTACTTCATGACCCGAGACCGGAACGATGAAGCTACCATAAAAAGTGAACAAGTTTTGACTGTATAAATTCTGATTGAAGGTTTGGTAAAATCATTGTAAAGAACGCCTCTTCCGAGGCGTTCTTTGCTTTAGTAAAGCGAAAATGCGACATTGCACTTACATCATATGGAAAGAAAACAGTTGAAGCGTTTTCAATGCATAAGGGCTTATTCATTAATAATGCATAATTATACAATCTTGAGTTTTTTTACGCTTTTATTCAGTAAAGCTGCAACGCAAAAATAAATGTTAATCAAACTCATAAAAAAGTTTAAATTGCGCTCATGTCAGGTCGATGATAAAATAATATAACCAATCTGCCTTGAATAATTATTAAGATTTCTCTGTGAAACTTTTTCCTGAAATCCGTTCACTTTATAATAGAAAGGTTGCGTAAGATGAGACACACAGAACTGCCCGGCAAACAGGGCCTTTATGATCCCCAGTTCGAAAAAGATGCATGCGGCATGGGATTTGTCGCCCATATCAAGGGGCAACCCTCCCATGATATTGTTAGTAACGCTCTGACGATGCTGTTCAACATGGAGCATCGGGGAGGGCAAGGCAGTGAACCGAATTCCGGCGACGGAGCGGGCATTATGCTGCAGCTGCCGCACCGCTTCTTTGCGGGCGAAGCCCGGAAGCTCGGCTTTGAGCTGCCGGCACAGGGCCGTTATGGCGTGGGCATGATCTTTCTGTCTCATAACGAGGAAATCCGGGGCCGCCATGAAGCGCTTCTCAGCGAGATTATCGCTGAAGAGGGCCAGCAGGTGCTCGGTTACCGCGATGTGCCAACCTATGACGAAATGCTCGGCAAGACAGCCAAGGCGGCCAAGCCTTATGTGCGCCAGGTATTTATCGGTGCAGCCGAGGGCATTCAGGATGAGATGGCATTCGAGCGCAAGCTCTATGTCATCCGCAAGCGTGCCGAGCTGGCCATCCGCTACGGCGGAGTGGAAGAAGGGGAATCCTTCTATGTGCCAAGCATGTCATGTCGCAAGATTGTTTACAAAGGCATGCTGACCACTGAACAGGTGGGCCAATTCTACCTGGATCTGCAGAATGAAGAGCTGGAATCGGCCATTGCGCTGGTTCACTCCCGCTTCAGCACGAACACGTTCCCAAGTTGGGAACGCGCACATCCGTACCGGTTCATGATCCACAACGGCGAGATCAATACGCTGCGCGGCAATGTGAACTGGATGCATGCCCGCGAATCCCTGTTCAAGAGCGAAGTATTTGGTGAGGATCTGCAGAAGATCAAGCCGGTAGTGAATCCGGACGGTTCCGACACGGCTATGTTCGATAACACCTTCGAATTCCTCTATCTGAGCGGCCGTTCCCTCCCGCATGTGGCCATGATGATGGTTCCGGAGCCTTGGAGCAACCACGACAGCATGGACGACAAGAAGAAGGCATTCTATGAATACCACAGCACGCTGATGGAGCCATGGGACGGACCTGCAGCCATGGGCTTTACCGACGGCGTGCAGATCGGCGCGATTCTTGACCGCAACGGCCTGCGCCCATCCCGTTATTATGTAACCAAAGACGATCTGATTATCCTGTCCTCCGAAGCGGGTGTTCTTGATATCCCGCCGGAGAATGTACTTTATAAAGACCGGCTGAGACCGGGCCGCATGCTCCTGGTGGACACCAAGCAGGGGCGGATTATTTCCGACGAAGAAGTGAAAGCCGAAATTGCCGCCCAGGAGAACTACCGCCAGTGGCTGGAGGAGCACCTGGTCAGCCTCGATGAGCTTCCGGATGCGCCTGAGCTGCCGAATCCGAAGCATGACAATGTCCAGCAGCTGCAGCAGTCCTTCGGCTATACGTTCGAGGACCTGCGCAAGGTGCTGGAGCCGATGGCTTCCACCGGTGCCGAAGCTGTCGGCTCGATGGGCTACGACGCTCCGCTTGCGGTGCTGTCCGACCGTCCGCAGCGTCTCTATAACTACTTCAAGCAAATGTTCGCCCAGGTCACCAATCCGCCGATCGACGCGATCCGCGAGGAACTGGTAACGTCCACGTTCACAACGATTGGTCCGGAGCGTAATCTGCTGAAGCCGGAGCCGGAAAGCTGCCGCCAGATCTCTCTGGAATCGCCGATCCTCTCGAACGAGGATTTTGCGAAGCTGCGCCATGTACGCCGCGCAGGCTTCAAGGCGATGTCGATTCCGATTCTGTTCCCGGCGGAGCTGGGCGCAGAAGGCATGCGCATTGCACTGGAGCGGATGAATGAAGCGGCTGACCGTGTAATGGCCAAAGGACATAACATCCTGATCCTGTCCGACCGCGGCGTGGACCGCGAGAATGCCGCCATTCCGGCGCTGCTCGCTGTTTCCAGCCTGCATCACCATCTGATCCGCTCCGGAACACGGACCAAGGTCAGCATCCTGCTGGAATCGGGCGAACCGCGCGAGGTGCATCACTACGCGCTGCTGCTCGGCTATGGCGTAAGTGCGGTCAATCCGTACCTCGCGTTCGAGAGCCTCGACGATATGATCGGCCAGGGCCTGCTGCGCGGCATCTCCCATGAGAAAGCCGTGAAGAACTATATCAAGGCCGCAACGAAGAGCGTAGTCAAGATTCTGTCCAAGATGGGGATTTCCACGATCCAATCGTACCGCGGCGCACAGATCTTCGAAGCTGTCGGCCTGAGACAGGATTTCGTGGACAGCTACTTTACCTGGACGCCTTCCCGTATCGGCGGCATCGGCCTGGAGGAAGTGGCGGCGGAAGCGCTGATTCACCACAACCGTGCCTTCACCGAGAAGGACGGCAACGACAAGGTGCTTGATTCCGGCGGTGAATACCAATGGCGCGCCGACGGCGAAGACCATCTGTTCAATCCGCAGACCATCCATCTGCTCCAGCACGCTGTGCGGAGCGGGGACTATCAGCTGTACAAGAAATACGCTGCGCTGGTGCAGGGCGAGACGAAGAACCATCTGACACTGCGCTCCATGCTGCAGCTGAAGCCGGCAGGCGAGCCTGTACCGCTGGAAGAAGTGGAACCGGCAGAATCGATCATGAGACGCTTCAAGACCGGCGCCATGTCCTTCGGCTCGATCAGCAAGGAAGCGCATGAGACGCTGGCCATTGCTATGAACCGCATCGGCGGCAAGAGCAACACCGGCGAAGGCGGCGAAGATCCGGCACGCTTCATCCCGGACGCTAACGGCGACTCCCGCCGCAGTGCGATCAAGCAGGTAGCCTCGGGACGCTTCGGGGTAACCTCGAACTACCTGGTGAATGCTGACGAAATCCAGATCAAGATGGCGCAGGGCGCCAAGCCGGGTGAAGGCGGACAGCTTCCGGGACGCAAGGTGTATCCTTGGGTTGCCGAAGTTCGCGGCTCCACGCCGGGCGTAGGCCTGATCTCGCCGCCGCCGCATCATGACATTTACTCCATCGAGGATTTGGCTGAGCTGATCTATGATCTGAAGAACGCCAATCCGCGTGCAAATATCAACGTGAAGCTCGTCTCTGAAGTAGGCGTTGGCACGATTGCTGCCGGCGTAGCCAAGGGACGCGCCGATATTATCCTGATCAGCGGCTATGACGGCGGCACCGGCGCTTCGCCGATGAACTCCATCCGCCATGCCGGTCTGCCGTGGGAGCTCGGCCTTGCCGAGACTCACCAGACGCTGATGCTCAACAATCTGCGCGACCGTGTCGTGCTGGAAACCGACGGCAAGATGCTCAGCGGACGCGACCTTGCGGTAGCTGTGCTGCTGGGAGCTGAAGAATACGGCTTCTCGACGGCTCCGCTGGTAGCTGTAGGCTGTATCATGATGCGTGTCTGTCAGATGGACACCTGTCCTGTCGGCGTAGCTACGCAGAACCCGGATTTGCGCAGAAACTTCACCGGCGATCCGCAGCATGTTGTGAACTTCATGACCTTTGTGGCCCAGGATCTGCGGGAAATCATGGCCAGTCTCGGCTTCCGTACCATTGAAGAGATGGTGGGACGGACCGACTGCCTTGATGCCACACAGGCTTCGACACACTGGAAGAAGAAGGGCGTCGATCTGACCAGCCTGCTGCATACGCCGGCTGTAGCGGAAGGCAGCACCCGCTTCCGCAGCAAACGACAGAACCACGGGCTGGAAGAAACACTGGATATGTCGAAGCTGCTTGAGCTGGCAGCGGCTGCTTTGGAAGACGGCCGTCCGGTGGAAGCATCCCTGCCGATCACGAACGTCAACCGTGCGGTAGGCACAATTCTCGGCAGTGAGCTGACGCGTAAGTACGGCGCTGCTGGACTGCCGGAAGACACGATCCGCCTGCACTTCTCCGGCTCAGCCGGACAGAGCTTGGGTGCGTTCGTGCCGAAGGGAATCACCCTCACGGTGGAAGGCGACTCCAATGACTATGTCGGCAAGGGGCTGTCCGGAGGCAAGCTGGTCATCAAGCCGTCGCCGAAGGCTACCTTCGCCGCGGAAGAGAATATCATTATCGGCAATACGGCATTCTACGGAGCGACCGGCGGTGAAGCCTACATCAGCGGTATCGCTGGCGAACGCTTCGCTGTCCGTAACTCCGGTGCCAATGTCGTTGTCGAAGGCGTGGGCGACCACGGCTGCGAATACATGACTGGCGGCCGCGTAGTTGTACTGGGCTCAACCGGACGCAACTTTGCGGCAGGGATGTCCGGCGGTATCGCGTATGTCTACGACCCTGAGAATACCTTCGTGAAGCGCTGCAACCTGGAAATGGTGCTGCTGGAGCGCGTGGAGGATGCGGAAGAAGCTGAACAGCTTAAGCGCATGATCTCCCGTCATACCGAATATACCAACAGCCAGGCAGGCGGAAGAGTGCTGGAGAACTGGAATGAGGCTCTGCCGAAGTTCGTCCGCGTTATTCCGAAGGATTACAAGCGGATGATGGAGCAGATCCGCAAGGTCGAAGAGACCGGGCTTACCGGCGAGGCTGCCTTGATGGCCGCATTCGAAGCGAACATGCGCGAGCTGGCCCGCGTCGGAGGCTAATCCGGCACTAATAGATGATGTAGAGGGAATAACTCCTCCTGATGTTGCTGAGTCGCTTGATTACAGGCGCGCACGGCAGGTTAGAGGGAGGGATTCCCTCTATTTTTTTCCTTGCAGGGATAAGCGCATGCACCTCGTCTAATCAACAGTGCCCTTTTTGCAATGCCGCTGTATTATTGCCTGTTGTTTTCTTGTTTTCAGAAAAAAGGCAAACTGTGGTAAACTACTAAGGGATTGCAAGTTCTGTATCGAATACTTCTTATTCTTAAAATGACGAAAGGAAGTGAAGTGATGTCGAATATGGCGGAGGTGGTGAAGCCGGTGGCGAGCCTCATGGGCGTAAGTAAAACCATCGGCTCCAAGACGCTGGTCAGCGATTTGACGCTCGATATCCCGCCTGGACAGGTATTCGGGTTCCTTGGACCGAACGGTGCCGGCAAAACAACGACCATCCGGATGATGGTAGGGCTGATCTCGATCAGCAAGGGGGATATCCTGATCTGCGGGCGCAGCGTCAAGGACCATTTTGAAGAGGCCATAGCCAATGTCGGTGCTATCGTTGAAAATCCGGAAATGTACAAGTTCCTGACCGGTTATCAGAATCTGCGGCAATATGCGCGTATGGTACGGGGCGTAGGCAAGGAACGGATCGACGAGGTCATCAAGCTGGTCGGACTGGAGCAACGGATTCATGACAAGGTCAAAACCTACTCGCTCGGCATGCGCCAACGTCTCGGAGTAGCCCAGGCGCTGCTGCACCGGCCCAAGCTGCTCATTCTCGATGAGCCGACCAACGGCCTGGACCCGCAGGGAATCCGCGAGCTGCGCGATTATTTGCGCAGACTGTGCATCGAAGAGGGGACGACGGTATTTGTCTCCAGCCACCTCCTGTCGGAGATGGAGCTGATGTGCGACAGCGTAGCGATTATCCAGAACGGGAAGCTCGTGGATGTGAAGCAGCTGAAGGCAGTCGGCGATTCGATTGCGGTAAGCAGCGTAGAGACCCTGTTCGACGTGGACAATCCGCAAGCGGCGCTGGAGCTGATCGGACGCGGACAACTGCAGCCGGGGGGCATTGTGCTGGAGGCCGGACGCGAGGAGGTTGCCGGACTGAACGCCAGGCTGGTAGCCGCCGGTATTAAGGTCTACGGCATCCGTACGCTTTCACGGTCGCTGGAGGATCAATTCCTGGAGATTACGGGAGGTGAAGGCATTGTCTGAGTTCACATCGCTCATACATAATGAGAATATCAAGATCTACAGCCGTGTCCGCACCTGGGTTATGCTATTCATTCTGGCATTTATAAGCGTGCTGTTTCCGGCACTGTTCCATTTCACCAGCAGCGGCGGCTCAGCGTCCTTGATGGGGTTATGGGAGAATTTCCAAACCACGCTGACGATCGCTTTTTTCCTCAATACGATCTTTACTGTCGTCATTGCTTCTGATTCCGTGGCTGGTGAATTCTCCTGGGGAACCATCAAGCTGCTGCTGATCCGCCCGTGGAGCCGGTCCAAAATCCTGCTCTCCAAATACATCTCTCTGGTGTTGTTCAGCTTGCTCAGCACAGCGGTTATGATGCTCTTTGCCTATGGCGCATCGCTCATCTTCTCTTCGGGAAATGCTTCGGCCAACGTAGGAAGCTTCACGGCATTTGAGTATGCGATGCTGGACGTGCTCTGCAGCTACTTCGAGATGTTTATCACTGCGGCACTGGCATTCATGGTCTCCAGTGTGTTCCGGGCCAGCGGCCTGGCCATCGGGCTGTCGCTGTTTATTATGTTTACCCAAAGCATGTTCGCCATGATCTTTAATCCGGAGCGCTATGCGTGGGCTAAATATCTGATTTTTACCCATATGGATTTGCACCGTTATATTCTCTCGGACACGGGTCCTGCCGGAATAACCTTCGGCTTCTCCGCCCTGGTGCTGGGAGTGTATTATCTGCTGTTCCTGCTTGTGGCCTGGTATGTCTTCCGCAAGAGAGATGTGGCTGCTTAAGCAGGGTTCGGGGATGAGCATGCCTATAACGATCTCATGCCCCAAAAAAGCGGGCCTCGCGGCCCGCTTAACCTGCTTCCAGTGTGCTCTGCGCCTTGGAACGCTTGCCGTTCTTGTCCGCTTTGCCGCTGCTCTGCAGCCCGCCCGCCGTTTCCGGGGCGGGCTGCTTCGCCATGGCCACCGAGCCGTTAAGCACGCTGCCCGCCGAGATGCTCAGTGCGCCGGCGACAATGTTGCCGTGCAGCTGTCCGGTCTCCATCATCGTCAGTGTGCGGTCGGCGGTGACATCGCCGAATACTTGGCCGGCGATAATAATCTCCCTGGCTTTGATGCTGGAGCGCACGGTTCCCTGTTCACCGACGGTTACGGTGCCCTGGCAGTCAATTTCTCCGCTGAAGCTGCCCTCAATCCGCAAATTCGTATCGCATAATACCTTTCCTTCCAGGGTGCCTCCATGCCCGATCAACGAATCCGTCGCTTTGACCGGCGTGTTCTTCTTCCACATTTGCTCTCCTCCTGACCTTATGGTTTGACATAATTTAAAGGATTGACCGGCTTGTTCTGCTTGACGACCTGGAAATGCAGATGGGGACCGGTGCTGCGTCCGGTATTGCCCAGCGTGCCGATCTTTTGACCCTTGATGACCTTGTCTCCGGCGGAGACGGTCATGCCGTTCAAATGCATGTACCAGGTCTCCAGCCCGTTGCTATGCTTGAGGATGATGTATTTGCCCCGCGCGCCCATCTGCTCGGATGCGGTAACGGTTCCATCCATGGCGGCATATATAGGGTCGCCGATATTCCCGGCGATATCAATGCCGGAATGGTAAGCCGAGACACCTTCGAACGGATCGGAACGGTAGCCGAAGCTGGAGGTGATGACCTTGGAGCTGGTAGGCCAGAGGACCGGCTGGGCCAGCCGCTTCTGTTCGGCTTGCTTCTGTCTGGCGGCCAGCTTCGCTTCGGCCTGGTTGGCTTCTTCGACCGCCGTGATGGTACTGGAAATGCTGGTCAGCATTTCATCGAGCATGCTGCGGATCTCTTCATAATCATCGCGCGTTTCCCGGGCCAGCTTCAGCGGGTCCTCCTCGTAGACGGCGATATACTCACCTCCAACCTGCGGAAGCACCGTTCTGCCGGCGGCTGCGTTCACCAGCGACAGACGGAACTGCAGCGCCTCTGAGGCCAAGACGGCTCCAGCATAAGCAGTTCCGGCTGCATCCCGGACGGCGGGCGCTACGAGATGGCCGGCGGCGGAAGACCCGCCGGCAAATACAGAATACTTGGCGGTGCTTACTGCGGTGCTGCCGGGCTGGACTCCGGGCGACCTCCAGGCAGCGGAAGCCTCCTGGTTCCTGTCCGTCTCCTCAGGGGTTCCCTGTTCCTGCTCAATCAGGGACTGCAGCTGCCGTTCAAGCTCGTTGACGTTCTGCAGCTTCTCTTTAATGCTATCCGCTTCCTCGGACAGTTCTGTCACCTGACTGCGCAGCAGCTGCAGTGTCTTGTCCTTGTCCTGAGCCTGAATTTCCATCTGTACATTACTCAGCTGCAGAGCGGCGGCTTCCGCTTCCAGCTCGGCAATGGAGCGGGAAGCATGAAAGTGCATGGAAGTGACCAGACTGGAAAGGGAAAGGGCGGCGACGGCAGGCAAGGCCAGGGCAAGCGGTTTGGACAGATGCAGTTGTCTGACCGGACGTCCGGCTTCACGGACGACTAGCAGCGTAATCCGGTTATGATCTGGCTGATTCTTCATTAGCTTCTCCTTCCTGCGGCCCTGTGCATGAGCCGCCGCTTGTAATCAATGAACGTTGCCCGAGGCAGCGGCGGGTGGAACAACGGTTTATGATGCGCCGAAGCGGGCTCATCCGAATGGTCCTATTACTCTATGTATTCCAGGCGGGCGGCGAACATGACTATAGTTGAATGAATAATGCGAGGGGGATCGGGCAAAACCTGTATGGGCGGCAGGCTCGCAGTATGCCCCCCCTGCTGCAAGAAGGATTCTGGAGGTGGCCGGTTTGAGGATTGCTGTAATTATTTTAAGTGTGTACATTATCCAAATTGCTCTGATTGCAATTCTGGAATTCCGCCGCCCGCAGCGGGCGGTGGCCTGGCTGATCCTCAGCCTGTGCTGCCCGCCTGCAGGGCTAGTGCTCTATTACTTCATGGGCGCAGATTATTGGCGAGGCCGTAGAATCCGCCGCCGTTCGTCAAGCGGCCACCGCGGACTGGTTACCGAGCTGCAGGGGAAGATCGACATTGTATCCGATGTTTCGCAAAGCGGGAATCCGCAGCTTATGGGCGAGGAGCACTTGCTGCGCCTGCTGTGCGGATTGTCGGAATATCCGCTTACCGGCGGGAATTCCTGCCAGATCCTTAGAGACGGGCAGGAGGCTTACCGGGCGATGCTCGAAGCAATGGAGGACGCCAGGGAGCATATTCATATCGAGTTCTACATCTTCCGCAGCGATGAGGCCGGAGAACGGTTTCAGGATGTGATGATCCGCAAGGCGCGCCAGGGGGTCAAGGTGCGGCTGCTGTGCGATGGCCTCGGGAGTCTGCGGCTGAGCCGGCCGTTTGTCCGCGCACTGAGACAGGCCGGGGTGGAAGTTCATTTCTTCCTGCGGCCGCTGCCTGCGCTGGCTTCCCGGCGGTTCAACTACCGCAATCACCGCAAGATCGTAGTTGTGGACGGAACGGTCGGGTTTACCGGCGGCTTTAATATCGGCGATGAGTACTTGGGCAAAGACCCGCATGTGGGACATTGGAGGGATACCCATGTGCGGATTGAGGGCGACGCCGTATATAGTCTGCAGGATGTGTTTCTGCAGGACTGGCAGCTGGCTGCCGGCAATGCCAGGAGCCATCCCCGGCTGTACCCGAAGCATTGCGGGCCGGGATCGGAAACGGTGCTGGTCGTCGCAAGCGGACCTGACCGGGCGGTCGACGCCACCCAGGCTTTGTTCACGGCAGCCATCGGTGCCGCCAAGCAGCGGATCTGGATTACTTCACCGTATTTCATCCCTGATCCGGCGATTAGCCGGGCGCTTAAGAATGCCGTGCTTGGCGGGACAGATGTGCGGATCATTATCCCGGGCAAGCCGGACAGCCAGCTGGTCTACCAGGCTTCTTTGTCGTATCTGGAGAATCTGCAGGATGCCGGGATCAAGTTTTACCGTTATACAGCAGGCTTCATGCATGCCAAAGTAATGGTTATCGATGATTTATTTGCGGCAGTGGGCAGCGCAAATCTTGACATGCGCAGCTGTTATTCCAATTTCGAGCTTACGACGTTGCTGTTTGATCCGGGCAGGATAACAAGCCTGGCGGAAGACTACAAGAGGGATTTGGAGCGCAGCGAATTTATTGAACCCCAACTATTCAAGCGGAGAGGGAGAAAAGTCAAGCTTATCCAAGGTCTTTGTCAGCTGTTTTCACCGCTTTTATGACAAAAAAGAGGACTAAAAACATGTTTTTCGAATGCGGGTATATACCGGAATCCGTTTTTGGGCTTCTTTTGTGATATAATATAGATAAATAATCTTTTTGATTTCGATTAGGGGGAGTTCTATGACTGTAAGCCAGCAAGTATTTACGAACGAGGAGGAGAAGCATCCGCGTAAATCCGGCGCTGCCAAGACGATGAAATTGGCCCAGCGGATTGTTATGATGGTGCTTGGAGCGGCCATGATGTCAGTGGCGCTGGAGATCTTCCTTGTTCCCAATCAGTTGATTGACGGCGGAATTACCGGTATTTCCATTATGTTGTCCCATATATTTGATATTCCCCTCGGTATATTATTGACTCTGCTGAATCTTCCATTCCTGGTTATTGGATATAAGCAAATCGGCAAGACCTTTGCCGTCTCCACCCTGTTTGCCGTTATTGTCATGTCGATTGGAACGCAGCTGCTGCATCCGGTTAAGCCGATTACTGTGGAGCCGTTGCTGGCGGCGGTATTCGGAGGCGTGATTCTCGGCGTCGGCGTCGGACTGGTCGTCAGGTACGGCGGATCGCTCGATGGAACAGAAATCGTGGCCATTCTGGTTGCGAAGAAGCTGCCTTTTTCTGTCGGCGAGGTCGTTATGTTCTTCAACGTGTTTATCCTTTCCACTGCAGGATTTGTCTTCGGCTGGAATAATGCGATGTTCTCATTAATTGCTTATTATATTGCCTTTAAATTAATTGATATAACGCTGGAAGGTCTGGATCAATCGAAATCGGTGTGGATCATTAGCGATCAATTCCGCGATATCGGTGAAGCGCTGACCGAGCGTCTCGGACGAGGCGTTACTTACCTTGATGGTGAAGGCGGCTTCTCCGGAGAGAACAAGAAAGTCATCTTTGTCGTCATTACCCGCTTGGAAGAAGCCAAGCTGAAGTCCATTGTAGAAGATTGGGATGCCGATGCGTTCATTGCCATTGGCAACATCCATGATGTCAAGGGCGGCCGCTTTAAGAAGAAAGCGATCCATTAGCTCCAGCGGAACCGATGCCCGAATGCCGTTTGAAGGAAGGTATATTTACGAAACTCAGCGTAACCAATCCGGTGCAAAGCGCCGCATTCTTATATAACATACCTTCCAAATCCACCTTTGGAACGAGGATAAGCCCGCTGCCTGAACCCAGGCGTTAGCGGGCTTATTGCTGTATTTCCAGCCTTTGCGGCGGCAGGCAGCTTCAGCTCACAGCCTGGAAGCAATGGCCTCCACCGGCTGGGGAGGCACCTGGGCAATAAGATCGCCCATGGACTGCAGGCGCTCCACGATGTTGAGCAGGTGGTAATCCAGCGGAGACACATCGCGCTTGACCTCCTCCCACAGCAGCGGTGTGGAGACTGTTGCCCGCGGCCGGGCCCGGGGGGTATAAGGCGCAGCCAGTGTCTTGCCGCCGTAATGCTGGAGATAATCAAAGTAGATTTTGTCGCCCCGGTGCTTCTTCAGCCGCTCCAGAGTAAACAGGTCGGGGCGTTTCTCCGTAACATAGCGGCCTACGAAATGCCCGATCTTGCGCAGCTCATCGAAGGTAATGCCCGGACGGATCGGCACAATAATCTGCACACCGGTCGCTCCCGAGGTCTTCGGGACGGATGCCAGCCCGAGCGATTGCAGGACATCCCCGACAAAGGCGGCCGCTTCCATAATCCGCGGCTCTATTTCCAGCGACGGATCAAGGTCGATCATCCATTCACAGGGCAGATCGCTGCCGGCCACATGCAGCGACGGATGGAATTCCAGTGCCGCCAGATTGCCCAGCCAGAGCAGCTCCGGCAGGCCCTGCAGCACGATGTACTCAATGCTGTCCTGGGTGGCCGTCTGAACATAAGGCGGGAGGGGATGCGGCGCATTCTTCTGATAAAAGGACATGCCGGATACACCGTGCGGATAACGGATGACTGTCAGCAGCCGGTTCCGGCAATACCGCAACAGATAAGGAGATAGTGCAGCAAGCTTCTCCAAATACATGCGCTTGGTGACACCGGCTTCCGGCCACAGCGGCTTATCGGGATTCGTGATGATGATCTCCTGACCGTCTACGGTGATGGAGCCTTTGATGGTTGCCGGCATATCGTTACCTCCTTCTCCACAATCGAATGCGTACCATTAACCACGCTGTTCCAGACGGCAGGCTGAGGGCGGAAGCTCCACCTGCGCCTGGATGACAGGCTGTCGGAAGGTGCCGGAGGGATTCCATTCCAGAAAATGGATCTTGAACACCAGCTCCGGCTTGAGCCACCGCGCACCCTTGCTCCGCTCCGGCAGAGCCTCGAAGGGCATGAGCGGTGACGCCAGCGTCTCCGCCAGTTCGGTCAGCCTGCGCCAATCTGCCGCCGTCATCTTGCCGGCGCCTGCATGTCCGATGTAGTGGAGCTTACCTTCGTCATCGTATAGCCCGAAAAGCAGCGCGTTGACAATGCCGTCCCGGTAGGTTACCCCGCCGGCAACAGCCGTCACATCGGCAATGATCTTGCGCTTCTGCCAGCGCGAGTCCTTGCCGCCGGGAGCATAGACGCTGGTGATATCCTTGCAGACAATGCCTTCCAGGCCATTGGTCCGCGCGGCGGTGTACAGCTGTGCTGAATCGGTATAGCTCGGCACGTTCTGGACATGCGGATGGGGCAGCAGCAGCTCACCCAGAAGCTGCTGACGGCGGGAGAGCGGCTGGTCCAGCAGCCATTTGCCGTCACAGTACAGCATGTCAAATACCATGTAGAGCACCGGAACCGCCGGCAGCGCGGCACGGATGGCCGCTTCACTTCTCAGGCTGTCGCGGCGCATCACCTCATGGAAGGACGGCTTGCCGCCGCTGAGCGCGATCACCTCGCCGTCGAGAATGAAGGAGCCGGCCCGGCAATAGCTCCTTGGTTCTGCCAGCTCTGGATATTGCAGAGTCCTGCGGTTTCCGCGCCGGTTGATCAGCTCGGTCTCCTCGCCGTCATGATAGCAGAGCATCCGCACGCCGTCCCATTTAATCTGGGCGATCCACTGGCTGCCGGACGGAAGCGCGGCCGCCAGCACAGGCTCGAACGGAATTATCGGTTTAAGCTTCATGGCTTACCTCCCCGGGGATTGTCGGTTTGAAGGCTTTATGCTGTCGGGGCAGGGCTCAGGAGACCGTCTCTTTGCTCTTGGCGGTGCGCCGCTTCGGCTTGGGAGCAATGACCGGAATCGGTCCCGTAGCTTCATCAATGACCGGTGCCGCCGCTGCTGCTTTTGATTTCGCCGTCTTCCGTTTGGGACCGGCTGCCGGCTTGGCTTTAGCCGCAACGGCACCGGCCGACGTTCCGGGATCGGCCGGAATATGCTGTACGGCCTCGATGCTGGCCTGCAGCGCGGCCATCAGGTCGATAACATTGGCCTCCTGCTTGGCAGGGGCGATATGGTATTCCTCGCCGGCGACCTTGTGCGAGATCAGATCCAGCATCCGCTGGCGGTAATCGTCGGTGTATTTCTCCGGCTCAAACGGTGTGGACAGCTGGGAGATCAGCAGCTTGGCCATATCCAGCTCCTTGTCGCTCACCGCACCCGCTTCCGGCAGTCCGGGTACCTGGGAGACCGGCCGTACCTCGTCGGGATAAAAAATCGTCTCAATGGCCAGGCAATTCGCCAGCACACGGATGGCCGCCAGACTGCTTTTGGAGCGGATGGAGATTTTGGCGATGCCGATTTTGCCGGTCTGGCGCATCGCCTCCATTAACAGCCGGTAGGCATTGGTTCCCGCCTGATCGGGCGAGAGATAATAGGTCTTCTGGAAATAGATCGGATCAATTTCCGTCAAATCCACGAAATCGAGTATCGTGATGTTCTTCGTGCTTTCTTCGGTCAGCTGGTCCAGTTCCTCTTTGTTGAACAGCACGAATTTGCCTTTTTCATACTCATAGCCCTTGCCGATCTCCTCCCAGGCTACTTCCTTGTCGCAGACAGGGCACTTGCGCACATAGGACAGCGGACTGCCGCATTCCTTGTGAATGTAGCGCAGCGAAATATCCTTGTCCTCCGTGGCAGAGAACATCTTGACCGGTACATGGACCAGCCCGAAGCTGATCGCCCCTTTCCAGACGGTATGCATGAATGATCGCCTCCTTTAAAGACGTGAATGTATAGTGTGGTTAGTTTAGTATGGGGCGGCGGGGCTTTTTCTAGCCGGGTGCATTTTTTGTGAAGCTTGGGAAAAAATATAGCCGGCAAGATGAGTTGCGGCGCGGCGGTGCAGCTATGATGACCGTCTCTCCCGCCCAGGAAGGGGATTAACGTGGACCGAACCGGAAACGAGTGGATTGATGCGCTATCAGAGCAGGATATTCCCGCAGACGTGGTCGACTGGGCGAATATTGTCGCTCCTGAGACCGGTGAAGCGTATGGGGAAGCGGAACTGCTCGATGCCGAGGATACGATTGGTGAGCCTCCGGCTCCCGAAGAATAAACCTAATTTAGCAGGAGGAAGATCATGGACATTAAACGCGCAAAGGATATTTATGCCTCCAAGGAGATGATCGCCGTACATTTGGACGGGGAGCCGGTCTGGATTGAGCATGTGGATGAGGATAACGGTATGGCGACGGTGCAGGTGGGCTCGCGCCCGACCAACGTGCATACTGTCGGCGTGGACCTTCTCCAAGAGCAGAGAAGCTAAGCTTCGGCCACAAAAGGCACAGTATTCTTAGCCCCGTGGCTGTTAAGCTATGTTCAAACAGCAGAATACAATGCTGCTTGAACGGGGGGATTCGTGCGTGCGGTCAGTCGGTTTTGATCTGGGAGACACCTTGATTTACTACGGAGGTGTAACGGGCGGAAGCTTTAAGGAGCATTTCAGAAGTGCACTGGTGCAAATATGCAGCGCGTTAGATATTGCTGCGGAAGCTGAATTTCTGCAACAGGGAGAACGGATCTTATCCGGCTACAATACCCGTGAGCATCCGCGGGACCATGAGGTTACGGATACGGCGATTTTTGCCAGCGTGCTGGAAGCCTGGCGGGTGGATGCGGTGAAGGTGCCGGTAGCGGTAAAAGCATTCTTTACTTATTTTCAGCAGACCTCCCGGGCTTATGCCGACACGGCTGCATCCCTGCGGGCACTGAAGCAAAGAGGCTTCAAGGTCGGGATTCTTACGGATGTACCTTACGGGATGAACCGGGAGTTCATAATGCGGGATGTCGCCCCGATACGGGAGTACGTGGATGTACTGGTTACTTCTGTGGAAGCCGGAGTCCGGAAGCCCCGCCCCGAGGGATACCTCATGCTGGCCGAGAAGCTGCAGTCGGAGCCGCAGCAGATGATGTATATTGGCAACGAGGCCAAGGATATTGCCGGAGCCGTGAGGGCAGGCATGACAGCAGTGCTGCTGGACCGTGATTCCGCAAGAGGGGACTGGAACCAGCGCTACACGATCTCCAATTTGCTTGAACTTGAAGACTTGCTTTAAATTGCAGTCTCAGTCTGACTATACCTGCCGGCGGAGCTATAGGCTCTGCCGGTTTTTATAGCTTACATAGAGGTTGACGCATCTGCCGCAAGGGACCTATATTGGGATGAGATTCGTGGAAAAGGATGATGATTCCAGTGCGTCCCATTATGCTTGGCGTCGCTTCGGCGCTGTTCTTCGCAATTACGTTTGTGCTCAACCGGCGGATGGAGCTGTCCGGCGGACACTGGGCCTGGAGCGGCTCACTCCGCTACCTGTTCACCTTGCCGCTGCTGCTGGCGGTTGTCGGCGTGCGGGGCAAGCTGCGGCCCTTGCTTGCGGCCATGCGGGAGCGGCCGGGCGCCTGGCTGCTGTGGGGGACGGTCGGCTTCGGCCTGTTCTATGCGCCGCTCTGCTTTGCGGCCGCTTATGCGCCGGGCTGGCTGACCGCCGGTACCTGGCAGATTACGATTATTTCCGGCTCGCTGCTGGCCCCGCTCTTCATGGAACGGGTGGACGGACCGTCAGGTCCTGTCTATAGACGGGGGCGAATTCCGCTGCGCGGTCTTGGCCTTTCCCTGATTATCCTGGCCGGCGTAGCCCTGCTTCAGGCTGAGCATGCGCGGCATATCGCGTTATCCCAGGTGCTGCTGGGCATCGTTCCGGTGCTGGTTGCATCCTTTGCTTATCCGCTCGGCAACCGCAAGACCATGGAGCTATGCGGAGAACGGCTGGATGTGTTCCAGCGTATTCTGGGAATGACGCTGGCCAGCCTGCCATTCTGGCTGGTGCTGGCCGTGTACGGGTGGGCCGACGGCGGTCTGCCGTCCGCATCGCAAGCGGGCCAATCCTTAATCGTCGCCCTTTCTTCAGGTGTGGTGGCTACGGTACTGTTCTTCCGCGCTACCGATATGGTCCGCGGCAGCATGAGCAAGCTGGCGGGAGTGGAGGCTACGCAGTCGCTGGAGGTGCTCTTTGCGCTGCTCGGCGAAATGCTTATTCTGTCCGCTCCGGCGCCTGCGCCGCTATCCTGGATTGGAATAGCCGTTATTATCGCCGGTATGGTGCTGCACAGTCTGTTCTCCGGCCATGCAAGCCGTGAATCCGCCGTGCCCCGCAAGGCCCGTCCGCGGCGTTCCGCTTAAAGTGGCGGTACCCGGCCGGGGGGCCTTAGCCGGGCTGTTGCGGTAAAAGTATCATACCGATATAATTAAACTTATTGTACCCGGGCAAGGACAGGATTTTCTTTGGAGAGGTGGTTGCAGCTTGGACAATGATGTAATGGCGGTATTCACCTGCCGTTCTGGCAGCCTGCAGGATACGCAGCTGCTGGCGGCTGAGCTGGCCGCTGCATCCACGGAGGGAATGGTGATCGGCCTTAACGGTGATCTCGGAGCGGGGAAGACGGCGTTTTCGCAAGCCTTTGCCCGCCATTTGGGCGTGGAAGGTGTGGTGAACAGCCCTACCTTCACTATTATTAAAGAGTATACGGGCCGTCTGCCCCTTTACCATATGGATGTGTACCGGTTGTCGCTGGAGGAAGCGGACGAACTGGGTCTGGATGAATATTTTTACGGGCAAGGGGTGTGTCTGGTGGAATGGAGTGTTCTGATCGAAGAGCTGCTGCCGCCGGAGCGCCTGGACATACAGATCGAAACTGCGGGAGTGGACGAGCGTTTCATTACAGTGACCGGAATCGGTGAGCCGTACGGGGAACTGTGCCGGGCTCTGACGGAGAAGTGGGGTAACTTGAGATGAGTATTCAAAATAACGGGCCGCGCAAGCGGCTTTTGGCGCTGGATACGGCGACGGCTGTGCTTGGTGTGGCAATTACCGAGAATGGACAGCTCTTGCATGAAACCAATGCCACCGGGGAGCGCAATCATTCGGTGCACCTGCTGCCGATTATTGAGCGGGCACTGGAAGAGAGCGGGACAGCCTCCGGAATGCTTGAGGGTGTGGTGGTCGGTGTCGGACCGGGTTCCTATACCGGGACGCGCATTGCGGTAACCGCCGCCAAAACCCTGGCCTGGGCCTGGAAGGTGCCGCTGACCGGTGTGTCCAGCCTGCATGCGCTGGCCTGGGGCGGGCATGAGGCCGGACTGCTGCAAAGGTCCGGCGAAGCGGAGGCGGCCAGCTCCGGCATGGACTGGATTGTGCCGCTGCTGGACGCGCGGCGTGGACAGGCCTTTACGGCGCTGTTCGCTGCGGACGGGGAGCAGCCGCCGCAGCGGCTTGAGCCGGACGGCATCCGCCTGATGGCCGACTGGGTGCAGGAGCTGGAGGCGCGCCTTCAGGACGCCGCCGCTGAAGGGACGCAGCCGCGTACCATTTGGTTCATCGGAGAGACGGGGCTGCACGGGAATGCGGCAGCGCTGGGGCTTTTGCCGGAAAAGGTGCAGGTGCAGGTGGTGCCTTATGAGCTGGAGGGACGATGGGTCGGTTATCTGGGTGAGCATGGGCCCTACAGTGAAGTGGAGCAGGTTCACGGTTTGATCCCCAATTACACTCAGCTTACGGAGGCGGAGGTCAATCTGCGCCGGGGCAGTGAAGGGAGCCTGAAGAAGCAATGACGGATTCGGAACGGACGAAAGATCCGGAAACAGAGCTTATCTTTCGCCTGATGAAGCTGGAGGATATTCCCGAAATTCTCGTGATTGAACGGGAAGCTTTTACCATGCCTTGGACGGAGGAAGCCTTCCGCAATGAGCTGACCCATAACCATTTCGCCAAATATATGGTGATGGAGCTGGGAGGACAGATTATCGGCTATGCCGGGATGTGGGCCATCGTGGACGAAGCCCATGTGACTAATATTGCCCTGCTGGAGAAATACCGGGGGCGTAAATGGGGAGAACGCCTGCTTGACGAGCTGATGCGGACGGCTGCCTTTCTGGGGATGAAGTCGATTACGCTGGAAGTGCGCGTCTCCAATTCGGTGGCACAGAATTTATATCGTAAAAAAGGGTTCCGGCCCGCCGGCACCCGCAAGGGCTATTACTCGGACAACCGCGAGGACGCGCTGATTATGTGGGCCGATCTGCCGGAGTACGGGGAAGAGCGCCTGATGGAAGGAAGAGTGGATTTCAAATGAACACCAATACAGGCGTTAATCAGCCTGTTCTGATACTGGCGATTGAAACGAGCTGCGACGAGACGTCGGTAGCTGTCGTTAAAGATGGCCGCGAGGTGCTGAGCAATGTGATCTCCAGCCAGATCGAGACGCACCGCGCCTTCGGCGGCGTCGTTCCCGAGGTCGCTTCACGCAAGCATGTGGAGGTTATCACGGTTATCATCGAAGAGGCGCTGGCACAAGCAGGTGTGGAGCCGCAGGAGCTCACCGCTGTTGCCGTCACGCAAGGCCCCGGACTCGTGGGCGCACTGCTGGTGGGCGTTGTGGCAGCCAAGAGCCTGGCGCTCGCCTGGGGCAAGCCGCTGATCGGCACGCATCATATCGCCGGGCATATTTATGCGAACCGGCTGGTCAAGGAGCTGGAATATCCCTGCATGACGCTCGTCGTCTCCGGCGGGCATACAGAGCTGGTAAACATGCCGCGCGAAGGCGAATTTGTCATCATTGGCCGCACCCGCGACGATGCGGTGGGCGAAGCTTATGACAAGGTGGCACGGGCGCTGGGCTTCCCGTATCCCGGCGGCCCCCATGTGGACCGGCTGGCGCGCGAAGCAGCCGAGGCTGTCCCGCTGCCCCGGGTGTGGCTGGAGCCGGATTCCTATGATTTCAGCTTCAGCGGCCTGAAGTCGGCGGTGCTGAACGTAGTGAACCAGAGCAAGATGAAGGGTCTGACGCCGGATGTCGCCGGAATCGCCCGCGGCTTCCAGGAATCCGTCGTTGAGGTGCTGGTGGAGAAGGCGGTGCGCGCCGTCCGCGCCTGCAGGGCACGGCAGCTGCTGCTCTCCGGCGGCGTAGCTGCGAACAAGGGGCTGCGCGAAGCTCTGACCGCCCGCTGCGCGCTGGAGAATATCGAGCTGATCATCCCGCCCCCGGTATATTGCACCGACAATGCCGCGATGATCGGCGCAGCGGCCTATGTGAAATGGCTGCACGACGGCGGCACGCCGCTGGACATGGTGGCCGATCCCGGACTGTCGCTGGAGAAGTGGTCAGTGGCTGATGGCGGCGGAGCTGCCAGAGAATAAAAGGGATTTCAAGGAATAGATTGGACGGTTAGCATTACCGGACATGAATAGCGGGAATGACCTAGAGATGGACGGAAAGAATGGCCGTAAACGGAAAGTGATAATATAATTGCAATAATGAGTGATATAAATAGCAATGAGTAAGGATTGAAAGCGATGGATAGCGGTGGGTAGCTTTGGAATGCTCCTCTAGAAATAACTAGAAACGAATGGCATTAAATTACAGAGAATAGCGATCATAGCAATGAATGGGCTATTGACAATCTTTGCACCTTGCAGGTATAATCTTGACAATTCATTTAAATAAACATGTAAAACGCGATGAACGGAAGTAGTAGGGTCATTCCGGGTTAAGAGAGCTGCGGTCCAGGTGCAACGCAGCCGATGGAGACCTGAACTCGTCCGGAAGCGGAGCAGTGGAACCGGGGGTGGCAAGTCTCACACCGGCGTACATTGTTACGGTTAACCTCCGTGAGCAGGTGGTCTGATACGGAAGCGCATAGGATACGCTTGAACCGTGTCCAGGCTGTTAAGGGGATATTGCCCGGCTGACTGAGGAAGCCGCCGAGCATATCAACAAGAGTGGTACCGCGACAGTTCAGCCTGTCGTCTCTTGATAGAGACGACAGGCTTTTTGACGTCTTCAGGTTGCTTTGCTGTAAGGTGAAGGACTGCTGCGGGGTTAATCTGCGATGGGTGAGTGAGGGATGGTTCACGGTTGGTTGATCATCGGCTGCGTGGGGTGAGTTGGTGCGTTTAATTTGCGGGCGGTTCTGGCTGCATATGTAATCGTACGATTGATCTAGTTTGATTTTCGCCACTTAATTCGGTTAAAACGTCTCATTTTAGAGATCTAAGTGGAAAACTGCAAACTAATTCTGCCTAATATGCACTGGAACTGAAGAAATGGCGGATTTAAGTGGACGAAATCGAACTAATGTCTCTGTGTGGCTTGAAAAGGCAAAATTAGTTGGCGGAAATCCACTTAGGTATGTGCTTTACAGGTGGAGAGTGTCTTGAGCTTCAAGTGACTAAGTGTACAGGAATGTTGAATCGGCGGGTTTGCAAGAATGTATAGAAGTGTGAATACAGTAAAACGCGATGAACGGGAGTAGTAGATGATTACGGTGTGCAGAGAGCTGCGGGGGTGGTGCGACGCAGTCGCCGGAGGCATTGAATCTCGCCCGGGAGCGGAGCGGCAGAAGAGAGGAGTATGCTGCTACGGTGTCCCCGTTACCGGACTCCATCTGTACCATGTGGTTCGGATGGAACAAAGCTGGACGTTAGCGGTGTGAATTGATCTTAATCAATCGCCCCGGCGTCAAGAAGAGTGGTACCGCGGAGGGTGTAACCCGCCGTCTCTTTGATGAGACGGCGGGTTTTTGTGTGGTTACGGGTACGGCGTTTTCACGTTCAAATCCCGGGACGCACGGGAGAGACTGTTCTAATACCGAATAAACGGCAACAGGCGTTTCTCCTTATCGCTGCCGGCAGCAGTGGGTGGGAAGATAAAAGCATCGTAAGTCGACGTACGGTGCTCCGACTTGGCAGGTCCAATTTCCCGGCTGAACCGGCTGTAATAGCCGCGCCAGCTGTAAGACTTCAAGCTTTAGGGATGCAAAGACAGATCCAAGGATTCCATCAATGCATACGGATGGTTTGATTAAAATGGCCATTTACCTCGCAAAGCGAGTCTGAGCAAGACTGGTTCACCATTCAAATCCAGGAGGAGATTTTATGATTATTCCAGTGAAGAAGCGGATTCAGATTTTTGATACGACGCTGCGCGACGGCGAACAGGCACCGGGTGCGAGTCTTACTCCCGAGCAGAAAATCATTCTGGCCCACAAGCTGGCCGAACTGGGCGTAGATGTGCTGGAGCCGGGGTTCCCCGTATCCAGCCCCGGCGATTTCGCGGCAGTGGAGGCAATCTCCCGGAGCCTCCAGGGCATTGAAATCTGCGGCTTCGCCCGCGCAGTCCGCGGTGACATCGACGCCGCTGTCCAGGCTACCCGAGATGCTGCCCGCCGGCGGATTCACCTCTTCATCTCCTCGTCGGACATTCATCTGCGTCACCAGCTGCGCAAGAGCCGGGCAGAGGTGGTCGCCACCGCCCGCGAGCTGACGGCGTATGCCCGCCAGTTCTGCGACGTGGTGGAGTTTACGGCCATGGATGCAGCACGGACTTCGATACCCGATCTGATCGAGATGGTTGAGGCGGTAATTGAGGAAGGGGCCAGCATTATCAATCTGCCGGATACGGTCGGCTACGCGCTGCCGCACGAGTATGGCGAGATGTTCCGGCAGGTGCGGCAGGGTGCCAGGGGCGGCGACACGGTCAGTTACAGCGCCCATTGCCATAATGACCTGGGCCTGGCGGTGGCCAACAGCCTGGCGGCAATTGCCGGCGGCGCGACGCAGATCGAAGTGACAGTCAACGGCGTAGGGGAGCGCACCGGCAATTGTGCGCTGGAGGAGCTTGTCATGGCGCTGGAAACCAGAGGCGAAGCACTGGGCGCGGAGACGGGGATTGTGCTGGATAAGCTGTATGATACTTCGCGAATCATCAGTGGAGCGATGCATTTCCCCATTGCCTACAACAAGCCGGTAGTTGGAAGAAATGCCTTCCAGCATGAGTCGGGCATCCACCAGGACGGTCTGCTCAAAGACCGCAGCACTTATGAAATTATGGACCCGGAGCGGTTGGGTATTCCGCGCAATATGATTATTTTGGGCAAGCATTCCGGCCGGCATGCCCTGAAGGACCGCGCGGCCAAATATGGCATTGTCCTCGATCCGCAGGAGTTAGAGGCACTGTATGCCTCCTTCAAGGAGACGGCTGACCGCCAGAAATCCGTCAGCGACGACGAGCTGCTGCGGATGGTCAGCAGCACTACCGGCCAGCAGGCGCAACTCTACGAACTGGGCGAGGTCCAGGTGCTGGCCGGCAGTGCACCGCGCCGGGTGGCCGCCGTCACAGTAAGGCATCTGGGAAGCGGCCGGGAAGACACTTATACCAGCAGCGGCACGGGTCCGCTGGAGGCAGTTATTGCCGCCATCGCTCAAGGAATCGCCGAGGATATCGGCTTTGACGGGTTGGAGCTTCATTCGCTGGGCAGCGGCGGGAACGCCCGGGCTGAAGCGGCTGTAATGGTGGAGTGGCAGGGCGGTAAATTCCGCGGCACGGCTATTCACCAGGATATTGTCATGGCGGCCGGACTTGCGTATGTCGCTGCTTGCAATGCCGCACTGCTCGCTGCAGAATCGGAGGCGCCGGCTTTTGCCACGGCTGATCCGGTGTAGCGTGAACTTGTGTGAAGCAAGGAGGGCTATAGATGAAATAGATTAAGAGTAACCGGTTATTTTACAAGTGGTGCTCATTCATCCCTAGCAGCTGTCTGTTATATATTTGATGGATCCGTGGGATGCTGGAACAGTTTTTTTGCTATGAACCTGCCGTAATAGAGCTTCGGTCCTTGTGAAGAACATTCCAGCATCTACCGTAACGGATTTCCACGTAATGGCTGTCAAAGTCACGCCGAGATTTAGTCCCTGAACCCAACCTAACTGCATTCTCGGTTGCTGGGAGTAACACTTGGTCTCCATGTCATGGACTCACTAGTGCTAATTCACAGAGTTACGCTGAGCTACAAATCGTAATGGATTACATTTGCTGTGTGAAACCACAACGGGTACCGTAACGGACTCAGGTGTGCTCCCTCTGTTCTTAGTGCTTTATCTCACGTATGCCCGGCCCAGCGGCTTGCTTCCCTCCAAAGGGTGCCAACGGCCAGCAAACACTTTGCCGAAAAACCTCGCAAAATAGCGAATGCTGTATTTGTCAAGTTGTGGACAACGTTATCCACATATTCCAGCTTATTTGTGTAAAAACCGTGTAAAATCAGCAATACCAACCCTTTTTGACAGACAGTAAATCGTGGATTTATTCCCGGGAAATAATCTGTGATTATTGTGGATAATGTGGATAATTCGGTGGATAAAAAGTTCTTGACAACGAAAAAGGCCATTTGAAGCCTAAAAAAAGGCCCGAAGGGCCTTTTTTAACGGTAAGTTATGCACGAATCCTGTGGATGAGCCTGTGGATAACAAATTATGAACAAATCGGGAACAGTTTAAAACTATTTATTTCATAACATTACCCTATTGCGCGGCAAGTATTTCCCATTCATCGAATAATTCGGCAAGACGGCCTTTTTTGTCACCCAGGCTCGTTTCATGGGCTTGCAGTGCGACATAATCCTGGAAAATCTCTGGTTTGGCCATTTCCTGCTCCAGTTCGGCAATCTCTGCCTCCAGCCGGGAAATCTGATCCTCCAGCTCGGTGATTTTGCGCTGACGCGTGCGTTCCTCGCGTTTCTGCTGTTTGTCGGCTTCATAGGAGTTAGCGGTCCCTTTGTCGGCAGCCAGGTTGTCGGTATCAAGGCTTCGTGCGCGTTTGGCGGCGGCCTGCTCGGCCTCCTCCAGAGCGATGGCTGCAAGCTCCCGCTTCTTCTCAATATAATCGTCATAGTTCCCGAGATAAGGATCAATGCCGCCGGGATGCAGCTCGAGTACACGCTCGGCCATTTTGTTCAGGAAGTAGCGGTCATGGGAAATGAAGAGCAGCGTGCCGTCAAAATCGATCAGCGCCGCCTCCAGCACCTCGCGGCTGACGAGATCCAGATGGTTGGTGGGTTCGTCCAGAATAAGCATATTGGCGCCGCGCAGCATCAGCTTGGAGAGCGAAACCCGCGCTTTCTCACCGCCGCTAAGCGCGGAGATCTTCTTCAGGACATCTTCGCCGCTGAAGAGGAAATTGCCCAGGACTGTACGGATACGCGCCTCCTCCAGCATCGGATATTCACTCCACAGCTCTTCGAGCACGGTGTTGCTCGGATTGAGGGCGGTCTGCTCCTGATCGTAATAAGCAATCTTGACCTTGGTGCCCCAGTTCACGGTCCCGGCCGAAGGCTGCCGGCTGCCGGTCAAACATTGCAGCAGCGTAGATTTACCGATGCCGTTCGGGCCGATGAGCGCCGCTGTATCGCCGCGCCGCAGCTCGAAGGAGGCATTCCGGAAGAGCGGCTCCGCATCTTCGCTGAAGGACACGGCCACATCACGAAGCTGCAGCACTTCCTTGCCGGACATGAAATCCGCCTCAAAGGAGAAGCTGGCTTTCTTCAGCTCACCGAGCGGCTTCTCGATCCGGTCCATTTTCTCCAGCGCTTTGCGCCGGCTTTGCGCCCGCTTGGTCGTCGAAGCGCGTACAATATTGCGCTGCACGAAATCCTCGAGACGCGCAATTTCATCCTGCTGCTTCTCATACTGCTTCATGCGGGTCTCATATTCAGCCGCTTTCAGCTCCATATATCTGCTGTAGTTGCCGGTATAACGGCGCGATTGGTGGCGTTCGATTTCCACGATGGTTGTCACCAGCCGGTCCAGGAAGTAGCGGTCATGGGAGACGACAAGGATGCCGCCCGGGTAGCTGCGCAGATAGTCCTCCAGCCAGGTGAGCGTTTCGATATCCAGATGGTTCGTCGGCTCATCCAGCATCAGGAGATCGGGAGCCTGCAGCAGAATGCGGGCCAGTGCCAGCCGCGTCTTCTGACCGCCGCTGAGTGTAGCAATCGGCGTGTCCGGCGGGAAGTCGCCGAAGCCCATTCCATGCAGTACGCTGCGGATGCGCGTCTGCATCTCGTAGCCGCCGTGGTCCTTGAACCAGTCGGAACGCTTGGCGTACCGCTCCAGGAGCTCCTCGTAACGCTTGGCATCATCGGCCAGCCGCGGATCGGAGATGCTCTCCTCGAGCTGGCGCAGCTCGGCTTCGGCCTCAATCAGCGGCGCGAAGACGGCCAGCATCTCTTCCATAATGCTCTTATCGGACTGCAGCCCGCTGTTCTGGGCCAGGTAGCCGACCGTAGTTTCCTTGGATTTATGAATTTGACCGCTGTCATAGGACATTTCACCGGCAAGGATCTGCAGGAAGGTAGACTTGCCGGCGCCATTGACGCCGACCAGGCCGACCCGTTCCTTCTCATTCACCTGCAGGCTGATGCCGTCCAGCACGTTTGTAATTCCGTAAGATTTGGTAATGCCTGTCGCTTGAAGAAGCATACTAAGTGAAACCTCCGCCCTGCAATATTAACCCGGAGCAGCTGCACTCCGGGCATCGGCAATTCTTTTTCTTAGTGTACATGAAAAGCGTTTCCGGCGCGAGTGGCAGCCCAAAAGGGTTCGTTTAACAACGTTAATGTTTCAACCTTGGCGAAGCGGGGATAAGAGTGGTAAACTGAATTTACATGCATGTGATATTCTGAGCATAGAAGAGAAGAGGAGGCGGCTGCCGATGACGGGCAGAGCAGCACCGCAGGCTGCCGTAAAGCGGGAGCTGCGGGCGGAGCGGATCTCCGTCCGCGATGCACTTCCGGCAGAGCGGCGGAGCTTCTTGTCGGCCGCAGCCTGCAGACAGGCGCTCGATTGGCTTGTGAAGGAACGGGTGAACACCGTGCTTGCCTATGTTCCATTCCGCTCCGAGCTGGACTGCCGCCCGCTGATTGAGGGCGCTTGGGCGCAGGGCATTACGGTACTGGTGCCGCGGGTCATCCCGGAAAGCGGAGCAATGAGCCTGCACCGGATTACCGGTTGGGACGAACTGGCGCCCGGGACATGGGGGATTCTGGAGCCGCCCGCGGCAGAGAACCTGCAGCCATTGCTGATTCCCGATGCCGTAATCGTGCCGGGGCTGGCCTTTGACCGGCGCGGGGGCAGGCTGGGTTACGGCCGGGGCTATTATGACCGGCTGTATGCAGCCTGGGCATCGGCTGAACGGCCGGAAGCGAAGCTGCCGGTACTGGCCGGACTGGCCTTTGGCGCGCAGCTCATCCCGGAGGTGCCGATGGATAGCCACGACGCTTATATGGACATATTGATTACGGAAGAAGGTCTTATTCCGTGCAGGAGGAGAGTTGAACCATGGAGCTGACTCATTTCAATGAGCAGGGCAGAGCGCGGATGGTGGACGTAAGCGGGAAAGAAATTACACAGCGGTCGGCGACTGCGCGGAGTATGGTGGCGATGAATCCCGGCACGCTGGATGCCATTAAGGAAGGGAAGATCGGCAAGGGCGATGTGCTCGCCGTTGCACAGGTTGCCGGAATTATGGCTGCCAAGCAGACATCGTCCTGGATTCCGATGTGCCATCCGCTGCCGCTGACCGGCATAGATGTCCGCTTTGCGGACAACGGGCAAGATGAGCTATATATTGAAGCAACCGTCAAGACCACCGGGAGGACCGGAGTGGAGATGGAGGCGTTGACCGCTGTTTCGGCAGCCGCACTCACCGTATACGATATGTGTAAAGCGCTGCAAAAGGACATGGTGATCGGACCGACCCAGCTCGCTGCGAAGAGCGGCGGTAAGAACGGGGATTACACGCTGGATCAATGAGAGCAGCATGAGGCATGCCCCCTACTGAGAACTGCACCCCATGATGGGCGGTTCTTCGACGGGGTCCTGCAGGCAACAAGCGTGAAGCAGGCTGCCAAGCGGCAGCCGACCATACATAGCACATGGAGAGGGAGGGACAACCTATGGCGTGGAAGACAGCAATCCTGACGGCCAGCGATAAAGGGGCCAGAGGCGAACGGGAAGACACGAGCGCCCAGGTTATTCGCGAGCTGGTCGAAGAGGAGCTGGGAGGAGAGATTATTGAGTACCGGATCGTGCCGGATGAGGAAGATGAGATTATCGCAGCGCTGATCGAACTGACGGATTACTTCCAGGCCGATCTGGTGCTCACCACCGGCGGAACCGAGCTGGCGATCCGCGATGTGACGCCGGAAGCTACACGGCGGGTGATTGAACGGGAAGTGCCCGGGCTGTCCGAAGCCATGCGCAGCACGGTGATGCAGAAGAACCGGGCTGTGATGCTCTTCCGCGGCATCTGCGGCATCCGCGGCAGAACGCTGATCGTCAATCTTCCGGGCACACCCAAGGGTGTGCATGAGAATCTGGCAGCCATTATGGATCAGCTGCCCGAAGCGCTGCTGATGGTCACCGGGCAATACCGTCAATAATCCGCAGAATGTGTTCCCTGCCGCTGCACAGCCAGGCGTCCGGCTGGTCGCTTGGAAAGTGTGAGATATGTTATGGTATGATAGACATACCTTTAACAGTATCAGAACGGTTGAGTGACAAGGAGGAATAGCATGCTGAATGGTATTGGTGCTCCCGGAATTATATTGCTCGTTATTTTGGCGCTCCTGCTCTTTGGTCCGAACAAGCTGCCTGAGCTTGGGCGGGCGGTCGGACGCACCTTCCGGGAATTCAAGGACGGTACACGCGATATGATTAACGAGCCGGAACCGACCAAGGCGGCTCCGGCTAACCCGGCTGTGCCGCATGCGTCCGCAGAATTGCCGCAGGACAAACGCCAGCCGGAGTAAGATATTCCATTAACCCGGGGGCGTAAGCTCCGGCTCTGTGCAGCCGGAAGGAGCGCCCCTTTGTTCAAGATGAGAGAGTCTAGGCTGAAACCTGTGAATAGCCTGATATTTTCCCGCAGAAACGGACACCGTCTTTAATTAGGATGGCTTAGCCGTTTCTTCTTGTTCAGGCTCATTCCTTGATATGTATTTTACAGGGTGGGGTGTTCCATGGCGGGCGAAGCGGAAGAAATGACAGTAGTACAGCATCTCGCCGAGCTGCGCAGACGGATTATCTATGTGCTCATTGTCTTTGCGGCCGGACTTGCAGGCGGACTGTTCGCGGCAAAGCCGGTCTACCAGTACTTGATCGGCGTGGAGCAGGCACAGCATTTCGTGCTGCATGCCTTCTCCTTCTGGGATGGCATCGGAATGTACATGAAGATTGCCATGGTTGTTGCGCTGGTGCCGGCTATACCCTTCACTGCCTATCAGCTATGGGCGTTCGTAGCTCCGGCGCTGCGGCCCCACGAGAGGAGCGCTGCGTTACGCTATGTTCCCTACGTGCTGGTTCTGTTCGTGCTCGGGCTGCTGTTTGCCTATTATATTGTGTTTCCGATGGCCCTTTCGTTCACCATCTCCGTTACCCGCAGTATGGGGCTGGAGGAGACTTATGGCATTGCCCAGTATTTCAGCTTCATGTTCGGGCTGGTGGTTCCGCTGGCGCTGCTGTTTGAGCTCCCGCTGCTGGTTATGTTTCTGACGCGGCTGCGGATTCTGAATCCGCTGCGTCTGAAGCGGATGCGCAGGTATGCTTATTTTGTCCTGGCGTTTATCGCTGTAGCGATTACGCCGCCGGATTTTATATCCGATTTCCTGGTGACCATTCCGCTGGTGATTCTCTATGAATTCAGCGTCTTTCTGTCGGCCCTGGTGTTCCGCAAGCAGCTTGCGGCGGATGCTCAGCTTGAGGCGCGTTACATCCACAAGGAAGCTTAAAGGGCATTGCCGGGCAGTAAGCGTGATTCTGAGGGGGCCGTGTGATTAGGTCAGGTGCGGCATATTTTGGCTGACGGTGGATAGAATGTTAGAGGGGATACGGAGGACGAGCCCGGAACCCTATTTTTTTCCTAAAAAAGACCGAGGATTTTACGTAAAAGACTTGAAATCCGGGAGTAAGTTGAGTATCATAAAAATTGTTGTTAGCACTGAAGGACGTCGAGTGCTAACGTTAACGGAGAAGGCCGATCCGGCCCCGAATTTGTGTTCAAGCTTAACAACATAATTTTAAAGGAGGCTATTTTTCATGATCAAACCACTAGGTGAACGCGTATTGGTACAACCCATCGAGCAGGAGCAAACGACTTCTTTCGGGATCGTGCTTCCGGACTCTTCCAAGGAGAAGCCGCAGGAAGGCACTATCGTTGCTGTAGGCAGCGGCATTCTGAAAGACGGCGTGCGTGTGCCGCTTGAAGTGAAGGAAGGCGACCGCGTTCTGTTCTCGAAATATGCCGGAACCGAAATCAAGTACGAAGGCACAGAATATTTGATTATGAAAGAAAGCGACATTCACGCGATTCTTGGTTAAGAAGACCGTTCATAAGCATAGCCCAACTTACTTACTATAATTTAAAATTCCGGGAGGTTTATACACATGGCAAAAGAAATCAAATTCAGTGAAGATGCCCGCCGTTCAATGCTGCGCGGGGTTGATGCTTTGGCAAACGCGGTAAAAGTAACACTCGGACCTAAAGGCCGCAACGTGGTGCTGGAGAAGAAATTCGGCAGCCCGCTGATCACCAACGACGGTGTGACCATCGCCAAAGAAATCGAACTGGACGACGCTTTCGAGAACATGGGTGCCCAGCTCGTTAAAGAAGTTGCCACCAAGACCAACGATGTAGCCGGTGACGGTACTACAACAGCAACGGTTCTGGCTCAAGCCATGATCCGCGAAGGTCTGAAGAACGTAACTGCCGGCGCTAACCCGATGGTTATCCGCAAAGGCATCGACAAGGCTGTTAAAGCGGCTGTTGCCGAACTGCAGAAGATCGCTAAGCCAATTGAAGATTCCCAGGCTATCGCTCAGGTAGCTGCAATCTCCGCTGCCGACGACGAAGTGGGCCAGCTGATTGCCGAAGCCATGGAAAAAGTGGGCAAAGACGGCGTTATCACCGTTGAAGAATCCCGCGGCTTCCTGACTGAGCTTGAAGTAGTAGAAGGTATGCAATTCGACCGCGGCTACATTTCCCCGTACATGATTACTGACACGGATAAGATGGAAGCTGTTCTGGATAACCCATACATCCTGATCACTGACAAGAAGATCAGCAGCACCCAGGAAATTCTGCCGCTGCTGGAGAAGATCGTACAGCAGGCCCGTCCGCTCGTGATCATCGCTGAAGACATTGAAGGCGAAGCACAAGCGATGCTGATCGTGAACAAGCTGCGCGGAACCTTCAACGCTGTTGCCGTTAAAGCTCCTGGCTTCGGCGACCGCCGTGAAGCGATGCTGCAGGATATCGCTGCCCTGACCGGCGGCCAAGTGATCACTGAGAAGCTCGGCCTTGACCTGAAGAGCACTACAGTTGATCAACTGGGTAACGCACGTCAAGTGCGCGTAACCAAAGAGAACACTACAATCGTAGACGGCAGCGGCGACAAAGCGGACATCAATGCCCGCGTTGGCCAAATCCGTGCCCAACTGGAAGAAACCACTTCCGAGTTCGACAAAGAGAAGCTGCAGGAACGTCTGGCTAAGCTGGCCGGTGGCGTAGCTGTAGTCAAAGTAGGCGCTGCAACTGAAACCGAACTGAAAGAGCGCAAGCTGCGCATCGAAGACGCCCTGAACGCAACCCGTGCTGCGGTTGAAGAAGGTATCGTTTCCGGTGGCGGTACAGCTCTCGTGAACGTATATAATGCAGTAGCCGCAGTAGATGTAACCGGCGACGAAAAGACCGGCGTAAACATCGTCCTGCGCGCACTGGAAGAGCCGATCCGCACGATCGCTGCTAACGCCGGCGAAGAAGGCTCCGTAATTGTGGACCGTCTGAAGAAAGAAACTGTAGGCATTGGCTACAACGCTGCTACCGGCGAATGGGTGAACATGTTCGAAGCAGGGATCGTTGACCCTGCCAAGGTAACCCGTTCTGCCCTGCAGAACGCCGCTTCCGTAGCTGCAATGTTCCTGACTACCGAAGCTGTCATTGCCGACAAGCCAGAACCGGAAAAGGCTGCTATGCCTGATATGGGCGGCATGGGCGGTATGGGCGGCATGATGTAAGTGAATTAACTAAACCCTTGGGGTGCCTGGTTTTACGGGCCTCTCAAGGGTTTTTTTGTGGAGGAAATGAGTAATTAACCTGAGAAGAGGTGATGGTAATGGCCTCCTGCTGATTTTGAAGCTGATTCTGGAACTGCTCCTGTATTTGAGTCTGAGCTTGCAGAATATATGGATTAGGCATAAAGTCGAACGGGGCTTATGACCGAGTATATTAGCACAATTTATGTGTTAAAGCCTAGTAAGAGAATAGTCCGACTTGCCCGGACGACAAAGACAAACTCCCGCTGCCGGCGGGAGTTTTTGTGTTCTTGTGCCTGAACCCCTACAGTCTTCACCCGCCAATCATGAAATTCTCCAGCAGCTCCAGAAGGATCTCTTGTCCGGTACTGCCGAAGTTCCGCAACTTGGAGAGATCGTCCAGACTGGAGTTGAGCAGAGCCTCAAGGGTCCGCAGGTTGTTGTCATACAGAGCATTCAAGATACGGGCGATGCTTCTCGGATTTCGTCCTGACCCCTTGCCTAAGGTGTAAATGGAGTGGCTATAGTAGGCTTCATTAATTTTGATCAATGATTTCAGGGGAGTGCTCGTTGAGATTGATATGCTGCTCATGCTGTTCACTTCCTGTTTATTTAAATGGAAACAATATGTAATTATAACCATTTTAAAGAAAAATACAATATGTTTTGTGAAAAAATGATGCTGAAATATATCGCTTTACGGATTACAGATTTCAATAAAATACTTGTACACCCAATCAAACAGGGTATTGCAAGAGTAGAGTGCTATATATACTTTTTCCGAGGAACTGGGCGAGGGTCTCCGGATGCTCCATAGCTTGACTTTGGTGAAAACGGAGGGATAATCATGGATCTCGATGCATTGACCGGCCTGTTCCAAAACAACAATGGTTCGGTCGTGCTTAATGTTCTCTTATCGGTTGCATTAATCTGGTGTATCAGGCAAATCGCCAGCAAAGAGAAGATCATTCAGAATTACCAGAAACGCGATGAGGAGAATGAGAAGCAGCTCAATGAATATAACCGTTCTCTCGTCAAGCTTCTGATTGAAAAAGGGGTCACCGATAAAGCCAATGGTGGGGAGGTCGTTGACAAGTGAAGCTCCTCGATTTATTCAGAAAAAATCAAATGCAGCCCAGCCGCGTCAAACAAGAAATTGAGAAGCTCGATAAAATCCGGGAGGCTTATGAGTCAAACGATATGGACAGCCTGATTGACCTGCACCGTTCCGGCTTAGGCAAGAGAGGAGATGATTTACATGGACGTTATTGATCTGATTCTGATTACACTGGAGGCTATCGCATGTATCGTGTTCACAGCTTATGTGATACGCTACCGTAAATATTTCGTCGGGCACGGGCCTGACCGTACGTATAACCTTTATCTCCGCAGCGTTTGGGTAACCTACGGCTGTGTTGCGCTGCTCTGTCTAAATCTGTTGTGGGGCAGATTGAATATCGTTTTTGGCTACAATGTGGACAGCTTGTCGAACACCTTCAGAGAGTTTGTCATGGTTCTGACGCTGATTCTGCTAGTGTTCGCGGGACTGCGGCATAAGGACATATGGGACAGCAATCATGAAAAATAAGCAGATGGGGCAGTCCGTCTCTTTTACAGGTATAATGAAGGAACGATGATGGAAAGGGAAGGACGGAATGGAATGTACAGAGTAGGAATTATCGGTCCTGCCGGTTCGGTGGAGCGTATCGCGGATCTGGCCCAAATGTTCGAACAGGGGATTGTCTTCCGGCCCTTTGTGTACGGACAGCCGAGGGAAACGGCGGAGATCATCCGCAGGCATGACAAGGAGGTCGATTCCTGGCTCTGTTCCGGGCCGATTCCTTACAGCTTTGCGCTGAAGGCGCTTGGTTCCGGGGAGAGGGTTGAGTATGTCTGGGTGACGGAGTCAGGCTTCTACAAAAGCCTGCTGGATCTGGCGTTTACCCGGGGCGTACTGCCCGCGCGGATCAGCATTGATATGCCAGAGAACGAGGGGATCGTCGAACATGCCCTGAAGCAGATTGAGAACGCTGGCATAGAGCTGCACACCCGTACTTATGAGATGGACGCTGATCCGGAAGAGCTGCTAGGCTTTCATGAGACTTTGTGGCAGGAGGGAGAGACGGAAGGGGTGATTACCTGTTTCCCGAGCGTTGCGGAGGGTCTGAAGGCCAAGGGTATCCCTGCTTATACGGTATCTCCCAGCAATCTGGAGATCATCCAATCGCTGCGCCTGTTCACCGAGAAGGTCCGTACCTCTTATTTCAAGGATACCCAAATCGGGATCGAGATCATTGAGTTTGAGCATTACGACCGGATTGCGGAGAAGCTGCAGACCACCTATCAGCTGCAGTATCTGGAGCTCAGAATCAAAGAAGAGCTGATTAAGCTGTGCGAACAGCTGGACGGAACGCTGATGGAGCAAGGAGGGGGCCGTTATATCATCTTCAGCACCCGGGGAGCCATCGAACGGGAGCTTACGCTGCTGGGCGACACGGCAGATTACCTGGCGGCCACGACGGACACCAGCATTGCCATAGGTATCGGGTACGGGGAAACGGTGTTCTCCGCCGAGACCAATGCATATCGCGCATTGCGGCAATCCAAGGATAAGGCGGAGCGGCGTATCGTCACCGTGCAGGAAGATGGGGTAATTGTGGAATCTGCGGGACAGGAAGTGGAATCGCTGGCCTATTCGTTCCGCACCAATGATCAGGAAGTGGCCGGCAAGCTGCGCAGCAGCGGCATCAGCGTGAAGACCTTCAACAAGGTAGTGGCGCTGGCGCGTAAAATGGGCTGGGAGCAATTTACTGCCAAAGACGTAGCGGCACAGCTGCAGATGACGGAGCGCAATGCCAGACGGATCATGACTGAATTGGCTGAAGCCGGGCTTGCCGATTGCATAGGCGAAGAAGCTCCGGGTGTACGCGGCAGACCCAGTAAAATATACCGTTTCAGCTAGGCATCCTTCAGTGGATGCTTTTTTTTGAAATGTATGTGTCATGTTTATTTACGCAGCTGTGTTATATACCGTAAAAAAGTATTGAAAAAGCGGACAACCCTCTATATTATGTATATAAGGAAATTATCCTTAATTGGTCCTTAAATAGAATTTGCGAATGGATACGGAGGGTCGCCACATGAGGAAGGCGCTGGGCAGCAACTGGATATTGGCGTTGTTATTTGTAGGATGGTCGCTTGGCAATTTGGACCGGTATGTTATGAATTATGCAATTTTGCCGATCACGGCGGATCTGGATTTAAGCGCGACGGCGAAAGGGATTGTACTCAGCTCCTTTTTTGCCGGATATGCCCTCATGCAGATGCCGGGAGGGTGGCTGGCCGATAAGCTCGGTTCGCGAAAAGTGCTGATCGCCGCGGTCGCGCTATGGTCGATCTTTACAGGGTTCACGGGGGCGGCCTGGTCGCTGGGCTCCATGCTGGTTGTGCGCTTTCTGTTCGGGATCGGCGAAGGCGGATTTCAGCCTGCCGCCTCGAAGCTGATCGCCGAGTCCTTTCCGGTAGAGAAGCGGGCCAGAGCGATGTCGATTCTGCTGACATCGGGTGGGCTGATGGCGTTCATTACACCGCTGTTCGCGACGACTGTGCTTGATTCCATCGGCTGGCGTCATATGTTTTTGTACATCGGGCTGGTGGGTATTGTCTTTGCCGTGCTGTATTGGATGTTTATTCAGAATCCGCAGTCGGGCGCTGCAGCGGAATCGGCGGCTGCACAGCCTGTCACTGTACGGACCGGATTTAAAGAATTGTTCAGGATGCCGCTGATGTGGAGCCTGCTTATCGCCTATTTCTGTATTTATGCGGTGAATTGGGGGCTGTCCGGCTGGCTGCCGACGTATTTGGTCGATGTCCGGGGCCTGTCGCTGGAATCGCTGGGAGTGCTGCAAATGATTCCGAGCCTGGCTTCCTTTGTGGGGCTGTTCGCCGGCGGATATTTGCTCGATAAGCTGTCCGGAGGCCAAGAGCGTCTGGCCGGCGCGGTCTCCTGTGCCCTTATCGGTGTCATGATTTACTTGATGTTTACGGCAGACAGTGTCACCGGGTTTATGGTCTACCAATCGGTAACCAGCTTGTTTATGGCCTTTGTGATCATTCTGCTGCCGGCTATCGTGCTGAAGCGGATTCCCAGCCATTCGACCGGCTCTGCCATGGGAATGGTGAATACAGGCGGGCAATTGGCGGGCTTTGTTGCCCCGACGGCAATCGGGTTCATGGTCGATGCATTTGACGGCTCCTACGATGCGGCATCCTGGCTGCTGATCGGCTCCGCTGCGGTCTGTGTCGTGGCGCTGCTCGGCCTGAACTATAACAAGGCTGCAGGTGCCGCCCCGAAAGAGAAGCTGTCCTAAAGAGCTGCAATATATAGCTGTTACATTATTCAGTGAGAGGGGTTCAGAATCATGACAAGATTGGCAATTATTTCTGAGATCATTGATGCCAAACGGGATGTGTTTACAGGTCTTAGCGATAAGTTGTGGGAGAAGGCTGAGGTTGCTTTTACCGAGCGGGCTTCGGCGGAGCTGTTATGCCAGGCGCTGGAGGAAGAGGGCTTCCGTGTGGAGCGGCAGGCCGCCGGTCTGGAGACGGCATTTGTCGGCAGTTACGGCAGCGGTCATCCGGTCGTTGCCATTCTTGGCGAATTTGATGCGCTGCCGGGGCTCAGCCAGAGAGCGGGTCTGTCCCGGCCGGAGCCTGTGGTGGACGGCGGGAACGGCCACGGCTGCGGACATAATCTGCTGGGAAGCGGCGCTTTGGCGGCAGCCGTAGCGGTCAAGGAGTATATGCAGCGCACCGGACTTCAAGGGACCGTGCGGTATTACGGCTGTCCGGCAGAGGAGTACGGCTCCGGCAAAGCCTATATGGCCCGGGCCGGTCTGTTCGACGATGCCGATCTGGCGCTCAGCTGGCATCCGTACACGGCGGCGCTGGTACAGAATTTGAGCTCACTGGCCAACTATGCGGTCAAGTTCAAGTTCACCGGCCGGAGCGCCCATGCGGCGGCGGGCCCTCATCTGGGGCGCAGTGCGCTTGATGCGGTCGAACTGATGAATGTCGGTGTTAATTATTTGCGGGAGCATATGATTCCGGAAGCGCGGGTGCATTATGCAATCACCGATACCGGCGGCACCTCGCCGAATGTGGTGCAGGCCTATGCGGAGGTGTCCTATCTCATCCGGGCACCGAAGCAGGAGCAGGTCACCGGGCTGTACAGCCGCGTCTATGACATCGCCAAGGGGGCGGCGCTGATGACAGGCACAAGTGTGGAGACGGAATTTGAAGGGGCTGCAAGCAGCCTGATCCCGAACCGGACGCTTGGCGAAGTAATGCATGCCAACCTGACGGCGGGCGGTGTTCCGGATTATGATGCCGATGATTTGCGCTATGCAGAGGAGATACGAGCCACCCTCTCTCCGGAGGATGTCCAGGCCGCTCTGTACGGGATGGACCCCCGGACGGCAATGGGGCTGAAGGATAAAGCCATTGCTGACGTAATTATTCCCCTCTATCCGGTAGAACCGGTAATGCCCGGCTCTACCGATGTGGGCGATGTCAGCTGGGTCGTTCCGACCGCCCAGTGCATGACCGCTTGCTGGGCGCTCGGCACAGCGCTGCACACCTGGCAGGTGGTAGCGCAGGGGACCCGGCCGATTGCCCACAAGGGGATGCTGCAGGCGGCCAAAGCCATCGCCGGCACCGCCGTCGAGGCGCTGGAGAATCCGGAGGTTATAGCCAAAGCCAAGGCGGAGCATAAAGAGCGGCTGCAGGGCCAGTCTTATGTACCGCTGATTCCGGAGGCGCAAATGCCCCCGCGCAGATAGTCAGACGAACACGAGAATTGTGCAGTTTATAATACATGAAATTCATGAAGAGGCCATCCTGTAGGTGGCCTCTTCAAACTGTATAAGGGATTTCGCCGGGTAAACTGGATTCCGCGCTGTAATTGTCGTAATATGCAGACAAGAGCCGGTGCCCGGGCCCGCCCAGGCACGAACCTGAAATTACCGGGAATTGGATTCCATGCTTACCTGTTCGAGTGCGGCCGTCTTCTTATCCCCGATAACCAGCAAATAAATAACGGTTACAGAGATAAGCAGGAGAATCGCCCCTCCAAGATAGAAGGAGGAGTTAACGCCTAACTGCTGCGAGAGCATGCCGAATACGATGGGGCTGAGAAGCTGACCTACCCGGTTCACGGTTTGGCTTACTCCTATAGTAACGGAACGCTCCTCCGGATCGGCGCTGTCAGCGACAACCGTATTGCTGAGAGGGATGGCCAGTCCCATAGCCAAGCCAATAATTACGGAGTTGATCAGTTGCAGCGGGAAATTGTTACAGAGCGGAATGATGCCAATGGAAAGGGCCAGAACAATGGAACACAGCACCAAAGCCCCGGTCCGCCCGCCCGCGAATCTGATCGCAACCTCAAGAATAGATCGGCTTGCAATGGCTGCCAGCGACCGTGCCGCCATAATAAACCCGATGGAGGTAAGCGTGTAACCGATATTCTCGAGATAAATGGGCAGGAACAGAAATCTGGCACCATGGGCAAAAAGCACTCCGCTGCCGACAAGCATGCCTATCACTATCTTCCAGTTCATCACCCGGCGCAAATCCCGAAGGCTGTTCTTCTTGCTGCTACCCTTCGTTTGTTGGCCGGAAAGCGTGTCCGACAGATAAAAGGAAAAGAACGACAAGGCAACCAGCGTAATTGTAAGCAGTAGCCAGACTGCGCCATAGCTTGCGTGATCGACCAGAAAACCGCCAATGATTGGACCAATTAAAGAACCTACGGATGCAAAGACCATAAACCAGCTGTAGTTCTTGTCCATATCATTGTTGAGATTGGTGCTGAGATTGGCCACATGTGTCTGCAGCCCCACGGCGAAGAAGATCTCGGCTACTTTCATTACGGATAGCATGGCCAGCAGTGAGATCACCGAGGGAAAGAGGAACAGCAGAAAACAAAAAGCGGCGGAAATCATGCTTGCTCCGAACAATGGAAGACGCAGTCCCCATCTCTTGATGGCAACACCGGCCGGAATGACTGCTATCAAAGGCGCCAGACTGGCGAGGGTCATGATGATGCCGACGGAGTTATAATTTCCTCCCCAGTCCGTAATCAGGATGGAGACGAATGAAGGGTACATATTGGTGCACATGAAGAAGATGGCGACCATTATTAATACAATGGCCAGTTCGCGGTTTTTAAAAAGGTTCAAGCTGTTCTTCCTTTCCTTCCAAACGGGCCCGGGTCCATTTAGCGCTGCATTATAATTCAACTAAATCTAATACTGCTATATTTGTACAATAACATCTACAATCATTAACACTGACTTTATGAAATGTGCCCTGGTAGTAGGGGCGAAGCAGGCCCAGATGTGTATAAATGATTATATGGAATGCAGCAAGGAGGGAAAGTGCAGGTGAAAGACAAAGATGACGGTGTCCAACTGGCGACCTTCGCCGGGGGCTGCTTCTGGTGCTTGGTCAAGCCCTTCGACGAGCTTCCGGGCATCCTTTCGGTGATATCGGGATATACGGGGGGACATACGGACAATCCGACCTACGAGGAAGTGGGGAGGGAGACCACCGGACATTGGGAAGCGGTACAGATTACCTTCCGGCCTGAGATCTTTCCGTACGAACGGCTGCTGGATATCTTCTGGCAGCTGATTGATCCGACGGATGACGGAGGGCAGTTTATGGACCGCGGACATTCGTACAAGACGGCGATCTTCGTGCGCAATGAACAGCAGCGGCGTGCGGCGGAACAGTCGAGGGCAGAGCTTGCTGCCAGCAAGCGGTTCAAGCGGCCGATTGTAACGGAGATCCGCGAAGCTGACTCCTTTTATCCGGCGGAGGCGCTGCATCAGGCCTATTACAAGACACATCCCATGGATTACAAAATGTATCTCAAAGCTTCCGGCCGCAGCGAGTTCACAGAGCGCCACTGGAATACCCCGGCAGATGAGAGACGGCTGCGCCGGCTGCTGACAGCGCTGCAGTATGAGGTCACGCAGAACAAGGCGATGGAGCCGGCATATGACAATGCCTACTGGAACCACTTCGAGCCGGGGCTGTATGTCGATGTCATCAGCGGCGACCCGCTGTTCGCCTCCGCCGACAAGTTCGATGCCGGGGACGGCTGGCCGGCCTTCACCGGGCCCGCATTGGAGGGGATAATCCGCAAGGAAGCCGATTACAGCGGCGGGAAAGTGCGGACAGCGCTGCGCAGCAGACTGAGCGGCGCCCACGTAGGCTATTTTCTTCAGCCAGCCGGACCGGAAGGAGCGAAGCCGCATTACCGGGTGAACTCGGCGGCCTTGCAGTTTATTCCGGAGACGGAGCTGGCGGAGCGCGGTATGGAGACGCTTAGGAATCCGCGGTGAAATGCCGTAAGTGCTATAGAGAGCCTGGCATATCTCATGCCTTCCCGCGCATAGAATTAACTGATAAAGTCCTGTCCAAGCAAAGGAGTTGTTAATGTGGTTAATGCGCTGCTGGGCAGCTTTTTGTCGGCCATGGCAACAGTGCTGGGTGCGGTTCCGATCCTGTTCGTCCGGCGGTTGTCGGAGCGGTGGAAGGATATTCTGGTCGCTTTTACCGCGGGTATTATGGTGTCCGCCTCCGCCTTTGGCCTGATGCCGCAGGCCATCGAGGAATCGGGAATTATCGCCCTCAGCCTGGGGCTGATTACCGGCGTTCTGCTGCTGGATCTGATCGAGCATAACATTCCCCACATCGATGTGGAGAACAAACCTGGCTTCACCAATATGGATTCAAAAGCATTGCTGGTTATGATCGCGCTCTTCATCCACAACATTCCCGAAGGGCTCAGCACCGGCTTCAGTTATGCCAGTGAAGAAGCCAGCCTCGGTCCCATGGTGGCGATTGCCATCGGGGCCCAGAATATGCCGGAAGGGCTCATTCTGGCCGTCTTTCTGATGAATTCGCAGGCCTCCAGGGCGAAGGCGGTGGGGATGGCTGCGCTGACGGGCCTGATGGAGATGGTATCGGCGGTAGTCGGTTATTTTACGGCCAGTTATCTGCACAATGTGGTCGGCTACGGGCTGGCATTTGCCGCAGGGGCGATGCTCTTCATCGTCTACAAGGAGCTTATTCCGGAGAGCCACGGGCATGGCTATGAGCGGCCCTCGACGTATTCTTTCATTGCCGGTCTGCTGGCGATGCTGTACATTACGCAGTTCTTCGGATGAGTCCCCGGCCTTTGTAAAATGACAACAAGAAGCAGCCCCGACCAGAGAATGGTTGGGGCTGCTTCTTGTCTTTCAGCGGTGCGCCGTGTAGCGGTTCGCCCGGCTTACGGAGCGTAGCGCCGTAAGCTCCGGCGCGCTCAGCGGCGGAGCCGAGGCCGCCGCGAGGTTGCCGCACAGCTGCTCCGCGCTGCTCGCGCCGGCAATGACGGCCGCGACCGCCGGCGCGGCCAGCGGATAACGCAGCGCCGCCTGCGGCAGGGTGCGCGGAGCCTGACAGCCGGCGAGCAGCCGGGCATGCAGCGCCGGCAGTTCCCCGGGGCTGTAGTCCAGGTAGCCCCGGGCAGCCTTGTCCTGACCGTGTTCGGTCAGGATGCCGCCGGCGAGCGGGCCGCGCGCGAGCACGCCGATGCCGTGCTGTGCAAGCAGCGGCAGCACCTCTTCCTCCGGCCGCCGGTCGAGGATGCTGTATTGGCTCATGACGCTGACGATGCCGGAGCGCCGTACATATTCGCGGATAACATTCGGACGGATGGAGGAAATGCCGTAATACCGGATGACGCCCTCCCGCTTCAATTGCTCGAACGCTTCAATCGTCTCATCGATCGGGTCCTCCAGCGTGCCGCCGTGCAGCTGATAAAGATCAATATAGTCTGTTTGCAGCCGGCGCAGGCTCTCCTTCACCGCCGACAGGATGTACGCCTTGGAAGGGTCCCAGACCCAGCCTTCCCGGCCGGGAACCCGGCGGTTGCCGACTTTGGTGGCGAGGATGACCTCTTCGCGCCGTCCGCGCAGCGCCTTGCCGATAATCTCTTCATTGCGTCCGGCATCATACAGATCGGCGGTGTCCAGGAAGTTCACGCCCTGCTCAAGCGCTTCATGGATTATGGGGATAGCCTTGCTCTCCTCGGTGCCGAGGGACATGCAGCCCAGCCCCATTTCGCTGATCACAAGTTCGGACGGGCCTAAACGGTTTCTGTTCATGGGTGCTCCTTTCGCATGCGTAGTGTCCCTATTATATCATCACCGCAGCGCAAGACGGCAACCCGGGCAGGCTCCATAGAGGGACTGCCCGGGTTGCCGTCTGTACATGCACTGTACCATAACCGGGTACTGAAGTTTATCAAGGATGAGCTGCAGGAGATTCGCGATAAGTACGGCGATGAACGTCGTACCTTGAGCGCTTCACCGTTTGCGAGATCCCGCTGCAACAGCCTGCTAGCTACGGTTATCCGCGCAGAATCGCTTCAATCTGCTCCAGCTCTTCCGCAGTCAATTCGGGAGCATGTACCGCAGCCACCGCATCCTCAATCTGGCTGACCTTGCTGGCGCCGATCAGTGCGGAGGTTACTTTACCGCCGCGCAGTACCCAGCTCAGAGCCAGCTGGGACATCTTCTGGCCGCGGGCGGCGGCCAGCTCGTTCAGCCGCCGCACCTTGTCCAGCACTTCCTCTGTGATCTCCTTCTCGGAGAGGAAGACGCTTGGTCCGGCCGCGCGGGAGTCGGGAGTGATCCCGTTCAGGTAACGGTCGGTCAGGATGCCCTTGTAGAGCGGCGAGAAGACGATAGAGCCGATGCCCTCTTCCGCCAGCACATCCTGCAGCCCGTCTTCAATCCAGCGCGACAGCATGGAGTAGTTCGGCTGGTGGATCAGGCATGGCGTGCCAAGGCGGCGGAGAATCTGCGCCGCTTCGCGGGTCTGTTCGGCGCTGTAGTTCGAGATACCGACATAGAGCGCTTTGCCCTGGCGTACGATCAGATCGAGGGCAGCCATCGTCTCCTCAAGCGGCGTATTCGGATCGGGACGGTGATGATAGAAGATATCGACATATTCCAGCCCCATCCGCTTGAGGCTCTGGTCGAGACTGGAGACAAGATTCTTCTTGGAGCCCCACTCCCCGTATGGACCGGGCCACATGTGGTAGCCGGCTTTGGTGGAGATAATCAGCTCATCGCGGTAAGGCTGCAGGTCCTTCTTCAGGATTTGGCCGAAGGTCTCTTCGGCGGAGCCGGCGGGCGGGCCGTAATTATTGGCCAGATCGAAGTGGGTGATGCCGAGATCGAAGGCCCGCCGGATCATGGCGCGGCCGTTCTCGAACACATCGATGCCGCCGAAATTATGCCACAGGCCAAGCGACACCGCCGGCAGCAGCAGACCGCTGCGGCCGGTACGGTTGTATTTCATTCCCTCATAACGGGCGGAGCTTGCTTCATACATAGGAAATCCTCCTTCACCAAGATTCGTTCCTATTGTAGCGTATGGGCCGGGACAAGCGAATGTCAGCAAGACGGCATTTTATAGAACAATGTCGCCTCCGTCATGGCGCTGCCGGTATTCCTTGGGGGAGCAGCCCTTTACCTTCTTGAACATCCGCGAGAAGAGCAGCGGGTCCTGGTAACCGACGGAACGGGCGATCTCACCGATGGTGCAGCCGGTTTCGGCCAGCAGCTCACCGGCTTTGGTCATCCGGAAGCTCAGCAGATATTGCTGCGGAGGCAGTCCGACGGTCCGCTTGAACAAGCCGGAGAGGTATTTACGGTCCAGCTTCAGAGAGGCGGACATCATCTCCATCGTGATGCTCTCGCCGTAGTGGGCATGGAGATAGTGCAGGCACTGTTCCACATATACGCTCCGCTGGCGGGGCAGCGGCAATGCCTCTTTGGATACGGGAACCGTACGCAGGAGCAGGGCGAAGAACTCGTACAGGATGCTTTTGAGCAGGAGTGCAGAGCCGATACCGCTGTCATTGCTTCCGCCGGCATCAGTTTCCGACAGCCGGTCGTACAAGGCGGGCATCAGCTTTTCGTCCATGGCGAACACCGGCTGCTCGGGCGTAAGCGAGGTCTGGGCCAATAGTGATGCAATTTCCTCCCCGGTAAAAGCGATCCATGAGTAGGTCCACGGCTCTTCAGTATCGGCCGCATAGTGGGTAACGATATGTGGATAGATCAGAAAGGCTTGTCCGGCGCCAAGTGCATGGGTCTGTCCGCCGACGCTCACCTTGCCGTTTCCCGCATGGATGAAATGGATTTTGTAGAGATCGCGTATGCCCGGACCGACGCTGTGGCCCGGCGCGCAGGCTTCCCGGCCCCAGTAGTGCAGATGCAGATCCGGCTGGCTCCGGGACGGGCGCGCGGAGTTGTATTTGAATATGGCCATGCCGCAGCCTCTTTTCTATATAATAATGATCCTGATAAACAGGGGGCTATCCCCATTATACATGACAACGCTTGCGGCAATCCAAACGCAAAAGGTCCCGGCGCTCCAAAGAGCGGGGACGAAAGTGCGGTTCTGATTCAATCTCTGACGGGGCAGCAGCTGCTAGGCTTCCATTTTGAGCATAACCAGCTCCTCCACCGGCTCGCCGCCTACCAGATGTTCTTCTACAATGCGCGGCACATCGTCAGTGGTCACATTGTAATACCAGATGCCGTCGGGATAGACGATGACAAAAGGACCGTTGCCGCAAAGACCCAGACAGCTGGTTTTGTTGATCTTCACGGTCTTGTTGATGCCTTGCTCCACCAGATGCTCCTTGAACGCCTGCATTACATCCTCGACTTCCTGATTATTGCAGTGCTCGCTGCAGCAGAACAGCAGATGCTTCTTCAATACCTTCAAACGCATATTCATGGCCGGGCCCCCTTGGAATTGTAAGAAATATTCACATATCCTATGTGGAGTATAGTCCCTTTTGCCAATTCTGTAATGAGCTTTGGCGTAATATTCGCAAAGGGTTAACAAATCAGCATAAATCACGGATTTCGTGTTATATAACTTTACTTGTTTGAATGAATTGTGTCTTTTTTCTGGTTGAGGAGTACATTTCCTGTTTCAGAAATTTAATTCTGGACCCGCTGAAATATTGATCTTTTGACAGTTTAACGCCAGGAGAGGTGGTTAATTAAAAGCTATGAAAGACTGCTTGACAAATTTCAAATCATCTGAAAATCAGGAGGGAAACGTGATGAATAAGAAAATCGTAGGTGTGTTTTATACAGAACATGAGGCATCGAGTGCTATTGAGGATCTGAAGGCGCACGGCTTCCAGACCGAGGATATTTCGGTCATAGCCAGAAACAAGGATGATGTGGAGTCGATCAGTAATGAGACAGGCACCAAGGCACCAGAGGGAATTGCCTCCGGCGCGGCGACCGGCGGTGTGCTTGGCGGTGTAACCGGACTGCTCGCCGGCATCGGGGCTTTGGCGATTCCGGGCATTGGCCCGATTATCGCCGCAGGCCCGATTGCGGCCACGCTGGCCGGCGCAGCAGTCGGTGCAGGCACAGGCGGACTGGTCGGCGGGCTGATCGGTCTTGGTATTCCCGAGGATGAAGCGCAAACTTATGATAACTATGTAGATGAAGGACGCATTCTGGTCATGGTGGATACGGATGACAGCCAGGCTGGACAAGTCTATACCGTGTTCCGCAAGCATAATTCGGCGAATTCGGACCGCTACATGACCGATGTTAACGATACCGCCGCCGATACTGCGCGCAGTTCTGTTAACGATACAGTGGATGCTGCCTTTAACGGGTCCGGACTGGAGGGTCGTAAGGATACGGGACTGGATACGATGAATTCAGCGCCCGTGCATGACCCTCTGGAAACCCGCAACTTGGACGATGTGAACAGACCGGGAATGACCGGGGATGTCTATTCCGGAACGCCGCGCGGCATCGGCGCGGAAGCCGCAGGCCTTGGCGGACCGCTGAACGAATCGGAGGAAGAGCGCAAGCTCCGTCTGCGGGAAGAGCAGCTTGATGTCTCGAAGAACAGGGTCCAGACCGGGGAAGTGAATGTCCGCAAGGAAATCGTGGAGGAACAAAAGACCATCAATGTGCCGGTATCCCACGAGGAGATTGTCGTTGAGCGCCGTCCGGTGAATAATGACACCTCGGCTTCGCCGATCGGCCAGGAGGAGACCATCCGTATCCCGGTCAGCGAGGAGAAGGTGGAGGTAACCAAGAACACGGTGGTTACCGGTGAGGTTGATATTCACAAACGCGAGGTCCAGGGTACCGAGCAGGTGAAGGATACCGTGAAGCGCGAAGAGGCGCGTGTGGACAAAACAGGCGATGTACGGGTGAACGCAAGCGATGAACTGCTGCGCGACCACAGCCGGAGCCGTTAAGCAAAGCGGTGCACGGGTGAAATAGCTGTAGCATAAATGGAGAGGCTCCCAGGGTCCGGTCAAGCCGGACTGTGGGAGCCTCTCTTTTTTGGGTTTTAGGGATAGGGGATGGCACCGCCTGAGTGTCTGAATCGGCAGGAGTGTGTGGGTGTCATATGAGCCTGTGGTGTCGGCGGCAGTAGAGTTGTGGCTAAATTGCAGATTGACGCTGGGGTGCTTGATGGGACGGATTAGCGGAATCGGCCAAGTCTGTATCGGATAAGCCGGCCGGCTGACGCTGTCTCTTCAGCATGTGCTTCAGCGCCTCCAGGTTAACCAGCACTGTACCGGCGATAATGGTGATTACCCCCAGCACCGTTATCCAGGTCACCGGCTCCCCGTAGAACAGATAACCGACAAAAACGGCAATCGGCGGCGAAATGTAGAGCCAGGTAGCAGGAAACACCGGATTGGTCTTGGCGACCAGCCAATAGAACAGCGTATGTCCCACCATGGAGCCGACTACGGTCAGATACAGCAGGGAACCGGCGGTGGGCAGGGACAGGAGGGTTTCGGGGTCGGGCCGCTCGGCGGCAAAAGACAGCAGGAACATCAGCGCCCCGCCGTACATCATCTGGACCGCGTTCAGCGCAACGGGAGACTGTTCCTTGAAGGTGGTGGTGACTTTTTTGGAATAGAGGGTACCGGCTGCGTAACAGCATTCACCGACCAGGACTGCAGTGCAGCCGATCAGCCACAGCGGGGACAACTCAATGACCAGACTGGGCAGAACCAGCAGCAGGACCCCGGTGAACCCGATCAGACAGCCGAGCAGCGAGCGGCGCGGCGCGCGCTGCCGCAGCAGAGAGGTCTGCAGCAGCAGAATCATCATCGGACCCGTTGCCGACAGCACGGCCGCCAGTCCGGAAGATACATATTGCTCGGCCCAATAGAGGGTAGAGAAGGTCCCGAAGGTCAGCAGCGCTCCGGTGAGCAGCAATTCCTTGCGCAGCAGCAGGGAGAAGCGGGCTTTGCCTTTCCAGACACACCAGAGCAGCAGGAGAGAGCCAGCCAGGAAGAAACGGATGGCAGCCGAGAAGAAAGGCGGGGCGCCCGCATCCACTCCGACTTTAATGGCCAGAAAGGTTGTGCCGAAGATCAGACAGACCAGTGAGTAAGCCAACATAATCATATTCATGTAACCCCTTTGCGGTAAATGTAGTTGCGCCGTTGAGCATTTCGTTAATCATAGCGGGTGAGGGATAGAACAGATTTTGGGATATAGAACAGATAGGATTGAAAATAGGTTACAATACAGGGAATACAAGAACGTGCAGGGCATAGCAGAACAGGGTAGAACGGGGCAAAACAGGGCAGGCAGAGCAGGGCAAGGCTGGGCAGGGCAGGGCAGGGCAGGGCAGGGCAGAGCAGGACAGGCAGGGCAGAACAGAACAGAACAGAGCAGATGTAGCCTGCGACTAATAGCGCAGAGTATACAGGGTAGACCAGATGTGGCCGCGTAGGCTGAAAAGCCGGGCAGGCGAAATACCGGGGGTAGTTGGAAGGAGAAGTAGAGCATGGCTAGAATGGCTGAAGCGGAGCATGGGCACCCGTTATTCCGGCAGGTGCATGATTATCTGATGAACCGGATAGAGCGCGGGGAATGGCGGCCCCATGACAAGCTGCCCTCCATCCGGCTGCTGGCTGAAGAGCTGCAGGTTCACCGGCTGACGGTGTTCAAGGCCTACCGCACGCTAGTGGACTGCGGCAAGGTGTATGTCAAGGATAAATCGGGATATTATGTCTCGCCGGGGCGCGGGGATGCGGAGGTTGCCGATGAGGGGGCAGCGGTGGCGACGTATTCGTTGACCAATGCTTTGTCGGACATTCAGCGGCTGCCGGTCAATTACCAGTTCTCCCAGGCGCTGATTGATCCGGGCCTGCTGCCCAATCTCTTCCTCTCTGATTATGTCAAAAAGGTTTTCGATCTCTATCCTAAGGTACTCGGGACCTACTCTTCCGTGCAGGGGGACGTCGAGCTGCGCGAGACGCTCAGCCGCCATTTCCGGCGGCAGCACCGGCTGCAGCTGACACCGGAGGAGCTTGTCATCACTTCGGGCGCACAGCAGGCGATCAATCTGATCGCCGACATCGTGCTCGGTCCGATGGATGCGGTGCTCGTGGAGCGCCCGACGTACAGTGTGGCGCTGGATATTTTCCGGCGGGCGGGTGCCCGGCTGGTGCCGGTGAACATTACGCCGGAGGGGTATGATCTGGAGGAGGTAGAGGCACTGATGCGTCGGTACAGGCCGCGGATGTTCTACATGAATCCGACGCATCATAATCCGACCGGCGTCACGGTTCCGGCCGCGCAGCGCAAGCAGATGGTCGAGCTGGCGGAGCGTTACCGCTGTCTGCTCGTGGAGGATGATCCCTTCCGCGATATGTATTTCGGCGCTGCACCGCCGCCGCCGTTCTTCGCCTATGATACGGAGGGCTGGGTGGTATATATCAGCAGCTTCAGCAAATATGTCGCTCCGGGGCTGCGGATCTGTGCGGTGGCTTGCCGCCATCCCTTCGCCGAGCGCCTGATTACCGCCAAGTCGCTGGCGGACAATGGTACTCCGCTGCTGAACCAGAAGATCTTTCTGCACTATTACACCTCGCCGCGACTTCAGCAGCATTTAGAGAAGCTGCGGATTGCGCTGCAGGTGCATAAGGAGATCGCGGAGGAGGAGCTGGCCGGTAGAGGCTGGGAGTGGACGGCGCCGCAGGGTGGCTTGAATTTGTGGGTGAAGCTGCCGGAGACGGTATCCGTCGACAGGCTGTTTGCGCGCTGCCTGGAGGAATCGATAGCCTTCGTGCCAGGGGCGATTTGCGACCCGCTTGGCGAGATGACCTCCTGGATGCGGCTCAGCTATTCCTTCGCCAGCGAGCAAGTGCTGCGCGCAGGGATCAGGCGCCTGACGGAGCTGGCGCGAGAGATGTGAGGCTGTGAGTGTATGGGAGGCGTGTCCGGTTGGCGGACTGAAGAAGTGTGGCTGACTAGAAAAGAGTGTGAAGGGTGGCAGAATGCGCAGCAGAAGACCCTTCCCGTTCATGGCTGCATAGGGTCATTTCTGCTTGCACAGTAGCAGCAAGTTGACTATGTGGTGCTTCCTGCTAATAGTTTGTTTGAAGCTTCTGTAAATGGACTATTTGAAGCTTTGCAAGGTAGATAGACAAGGCCTATTGTGCAGCTTTCTCCCTGTTCGGACGTTTCCCCCATATTGAGCTCAACCTTCTCATGTCTAAGTGTACATTTTCGTGGGGGAGGACTCCAACTTAATAAGGGGCTGTAGAGATTGTAGGCGAAAAAGCGACCACAATGGGCTGCCGCGAGGGCAAACGGTAAAATGTAGGCGAAAAAGTGACCACAATGGGCTGCCGCAAGGGTAAACAGGAAAAATGTAGGCGAAAAAGCGACCACAATGAGCTACCGCGAGGGTAAACGGTCAAAGTGTAGGCGAAAAAGCGACCACAATGGGCTGCCGCGAGGGTAAACGAGCAAAATGTAGGCGAAAAAGCGACCACAAGGGGCTTACGTGAGGGTGAACGGGCCAATTGTAGGCGAAAAAGCGACCACAACTCCACAAGCTATGTGTTGCTGGGGACGAGTAGTAGAGCTGGAGCTCTTTTGTTTAGTGACGAGTAACAGAGCATCGGGAGTTCAGTTATCTAAGTAGCAAGCAACTTGATACGGGAACCGGGTATGGCATCGAAGTTAACAATTACATAACAGCATTATTTTCAGGCATCTCTTCACGCGCTCAGATAAAAACCTGTGAACTACAAGCACCCGAACCTGCCGCAGGCTGCGGAAGTCCGGGTGCTTTGCTCTGTCTGCCGCTATCTGTCGCTGCTGTCAACCGTTGTCTGCCACTACTTGCGTTTGCTGTCTGCATCGTCTCTGGTATCAAACGCTACTGCCTGCTGCTGTCTGCACTGTCTCAGCTATCTGCTGTCTGCAGTGTCACTGCTATCTGCACTGTCGCTGCTGTCTACATCGTCTTCTAACTAACGCTATTGACTGGCTGTCTGCACTGTCTCATCTATCTGACGCTACTGACTGGCGCTGTCTGCCACTATCTGCGTCTGCTGTCTGATGCTACTATCAGAATTTTGCGAATTTTGTCTTAGGTTGGCTCTACTCTAAACCCATCCCAGCAAGCGGGCGGCCTGCGCGACAGCGAAGGTGACGGCAACGGCGATCCCGAGCGGAATGGCGGCAGAGAGTACCGCCCATTTCAGACTTTTGGTTTCTTTATAGATGTTCACCAGCGTTGTACCGCACGGATAATGCAGCAGTGAGAACAGCATCATATTCAGCGCGGTTAGCCAGGTCCAGCCCTGGCCCAGGAAGATGTCCTTAATCCCGCCGAGACCGTCGATATCGACCATCGCCCCAGAGGACATATAGCCCATAAGCAGAATCGGCAGGACGATTTCATTGGCCGGCAGGCCCAGAATGAAGGCCATAATAATGAAGCCGTCAAGGCCGAGCAGGCTGGCAAAAGGGTCGAAGAAGGCAGCCATATGGTTCAGCACGCTGTCGCCGGAGACCATCACATTGCCGAGAATCCAGGTGATGATCCCGGCGGGAGCGGCGACAACGATGGCGCGGGTCAGTACATTCAGCGACTTCTCCTTGGATGCGCGAAGAATGGTCTTGAAGATCTGCGGGCGGCGGTACGGCGGAAGCTCCAGTGTGTAATGGGTCGGTACTCCGCGCAGCGCAGTTCTCGACAGCACCCAGGAGACCGTAAGCGTAACGGCGATGCCCACCAGCACAATGCCCATCAGGACCAGGGCCGTGGCCAGCGTGCTAAATGCACCGCTTGCCGCCGAGCCGATCATGAACATGGAAGAGAGCAGAATCAGCGTGGGCCAGCGGCCATTGCACGGGACGAAATTGTTGGTCAGAATCGCCAGCATCCGCTCACGCGGCGATTCGATGATCCGGGTGGAGATGATGGCGGCAGCGTTGCAGCCGAAGCCCATGGACATGGTCAGCGCCTGCTTGCCGTGGCCGCCGGATTTCTTGAACAGGCGGTCCATGTTAAAAGCAACGCGCGGCAGATACCCGAAGTTCTCGAGCAGCGCAAAGACCGGGAAGAAGATCATCATCGGCGGCAGCATGACGCTGATGACTGAAGAGGTGCCGCGGTACAGGCCGAGCACCAGCACGCCGTGCAGCCAGGCCGGGGCGTGAAGGGCTGTGAACCCCGCCGTCAAATAGCCTTCAATGAAGCTGAACAGCGAAGCCAGCCAGCTTGACGGATAATTCGCGCCGGCGATGGTGATCCAGAAGACGAGCCCGAGTCCGGCGAGCATGATCGGAAAGCCCCAGACCCTTGAGGTGACGATATTGTCGAGCTTGTAGGTGCTGCCAAGCTTCTTGCGGTCGCGGTAAACGACGGCGCTGCTGCAGATCTCCGCCGATACACCGTAAATGCCGCCGACGATCTCGTCGCGGATGCTTCCCTTGTCAGCCAGCTTCTTCGCTGCTGTGCGCAGGGAATCGAGCGCGCCTTCCCCGTTAATGGCAGGCTGTAACTCCATGGCCGAGCACCTCCTTGCTGCTTGCGGCTTCCTTGCGTTCCATGTGCTCCTTGAGCGAAGCCAGCAGGCTGTCGTCACCGTCCAGCAGCCGCAGGGCAATCCAGCGGGCCGGGTAGCGGGAGCCGACTGTCCGCTCGACCAGCGGAGTAAGCTCGGCTATGCCTTGTTCAATCTCCTCGCTGTAGGTAATGCGGAGCGGCGGTGCGGTAACGGCGCCGGTGGCCACCCGTTCAATTTGATCAAGCAATTGCTTGATCCCGATTTCGCTGCGCGCCGAAATAGCCGCAACCGGGACGCCGAGCCGTTTCGCGATGGCCTTCAGGTCAATCTCGATCCCCAGCCGCCGGGCTTCATCGATCAGATTGATACAGATCACCGCCCGGCCCGTGATTTCGAGTACCTGCAGCGCCAGATTCAAATTACGCTCCAGAGAGGTTGCGTCCAGAACTACGAGCGTAACATCGGGCTGTTCAAAAATAATATAATCTCTGGCCGCCTCTTCATCGGCGGAATTCGAATACAGCGAATAAGTCCCCGGCAGGTCGACAGCCTTGTAGGTATGGCCGTTATGTGTAAACTCGCCTTCGGCGGTGATGACGGTCTTGCCGGCCCAGTTGCCGGTATGCTGGCGCAGACCGGTCAACAGATTAAACAGCGTACTCTTCCCGGTATTCGGGTTCCCGGCAAATGCGACCGTGAATTTACTCATCCCTTCCGCCTCCAATCCTTTCTCCGTATATGAGCGAGCTTTCCTCCCGGCGCAGGGCAATGGTGGTATTGCTCACCCGAAAGGCGACCGGGTCTCCGAGCGGACTGCGCCGCAGTACTTCTACGGCATTGCCGACCACAAATCCAAGATCGAGCAGTCTTCTCCGGAGCACCCCTTGAACATCAATACCGGTAATGCGCAATATGCTTCCGTTCGCAGCTTCGGATAACGGAGTGCCGGCAACAGTCATATTGTTCCCTTCTTTCATATGTTGGTATAGGCATCAAAAGATGGCCTCATGAATGTTTATTGTATACTTCCACAATATTAGTATATGTAAATAACTTTGTCCTGACAACAAAAAAGTTTCCCTGAGGAAAGATAATCGGCAGTACGAAAAATACCGGTAACTCAGCAACATCTGTAACACAGCAACATCTGTGAATCAGCAACATCTGTAATACAGCAACATCTGTAACACAGCAACATCTGTAACACAGCAACATCTGTAACTCAGCAACATCTGTAACTCAGCAACATCTATAACTCAGCAACATCTGTAGCCCAGCAACATCTGTAACACAGCAACATCTGTAACTCAGCAACATCTGTAACACAGCAACATCTGTAACTCAGCAACATCTGTAACTCAGCAACATCTGTAACTCAGCAACATCTGTAACTCAAAATATCTGCAGCACAAAAGTTTCTGCAGCACAAAAATCAATTAACCCATCGATATTTCCGTAAAATCCAAAAACGCCGTCTGCCAAAGGGCGGACGACGTGTTGGTTTAAATCTGATAGTGGGGATACGGGACGCCGGGCGGATCAACCGCCGAAATCAAGTGTTCCGCCGGTCTCCACCAAGGTCTTGATGTTGCTCAGAATCTGCCACCAGGCGCCGGCGCTGGGCGCATAGGAGGGATCTTCCGGATGCCATCCGTCATGAATCAGCGTCAGCCGGGTGCAGCCGCCGGCCGGCTCCAGCAGCCAGGAGATGCGGGATTCGTAATTTTCGCTGCCGCCGGAATAGGCCGGGCCCACCTTATGGGTGAAGCGCAGTGCCCGTTCAGGGACAAATTCCAGTACTGTGCCATAGACATGTACGGTTTCACTGCCTTCCGCGCCCGGACCGACATACTCCAGCATTTCACCGGGAACGAAGCTGGAGCGGATGATACTGCCGTAATAGATCTGCTTCACTTGCTCCGGCGATATGAGCGCCTCCCAGACCTTGGCCGGTGTACTTCCAATATAAAAATCGTATTTCAGATCCTGCATTACCTGGCCTCCTGTCAAGATTTACTGTCCAAGCAACCTTGGACTACATCCACTATACCCGGCCATTGCTGACAGATACGGTCAGTGATCGGAATTTTCCGCAGGCTCTTCACTGTAATGGGCGGCCAGCCCGGTGGCCACGGCTGCCATCCGCCGCTTTAAGGATGCGGGCTCGACAATGGTCAGCGCTTTGGCGTACGGCAGCAGATAGTAAGGCACATACCGGTTCATCGTGGTATCCTCCAGCAGAAAACGGGCTCTGCCGGGTTCCCGACTTTCCAGGGTGTGCCCGAACAGCCAGTGGCTGCAAAGGTCGTTTAGTACCTCAGCAGACGCTTCGATAACCAGGGATACAGGCGGGGAGTGTGTTTCCCCGCCCGGCAGCAGTCCCTGCAGCAGAAATTCCCGCGCCGAGAAGCCGTCCGGACGGACGAATATGTTGTCCGTCCGCCGGAGCCCGGCGATCCGGTCCACACGGAAACTGCGGATCTCGCCGCGCAGGTGGCAATGCCCGGCCATGTACCACCGGCCCTTCCAGAGGACGAGACCGTAGGGGTCAACCTGGCGTGAGGTGGTACCCTCTCTTTCGTTCCCCTTGCGGTAATCCATCTCCAGTGTAAGCCTTTGGGTGACGCAGGCTGTCAGGTCGGCGAGGCAGCCTGCAAGGTCGGCGCCGGGCGTATGCAGAATCTCAATGCCGCCCGCATCGCGCTCGAGCTGCGCAAGCTGGGCGTCATTGCTGTAGCGCCGCAGCTTGACCATGGCCCGGTCCAGCGCCTCCTCATGCGGGTAGCCGCTTCCGCGGGCGAAGGCGGAGGCTTGCACGAGCGCCTGCCGCTCCTGCGCGTCAAAGAACAGCGGCGCCGCCCCCGTATGCTCCGGCAGGCTGTAGCCTCCGCCGGGACCGGCGTCCGCCAGAACGGGGACACCGCTTGCGCAGAGCGCATCGATATAGCGGTATACGGAGCGGACGCTAAGCTCCAGCTCCGCTGCCAGCTCTGCGGCGGTTCGTTTACGCTGCCGCAGCATCCACAGAATTGATAGCATATGATCGGCTTTGGCCATAGCGGCGTATCCTCCTTGGTGCGCTCGGTCGGAACCGCTCAAGTGCGCACAGATATACTTTAATTCTCCAGGAAGATTGTCCTTGTTGCAATCCCTTTATGCCGCCGGCCGGGCATGGGGAAGGTCCAAAAATGCAGGGCACAGCAAAAAGGCATTCCGCTGTCTGAAACAGCAGAATGCCTGATTGAGAATCTATGGTCTAATCACAAGCACCGCGGGGCTTACTTGGTCTTGACGACAAGCGCATTGCTGATGAGCCGGCCCGGCTCGGTCAAATATCTGCCGCCGTAATACAGGCCGCTCGAAGCGCCGCCGTCCATGTTCATTGCCTGGTAAGCACCCGCCAGCTTCATAATTTGCGCCAGCTGGGGAATCGTTGCACCGCCCGTGGTCAGCAGAATCAGCTTGTGGTCACGGGTAAGCCCCAGCGCGCTGCGCGCTCCGCCCCCGGTCAGGATTTTGGGGTCCTTGAAGCCTTCGGCGACGGCGTTTATCGCCGGCTGGCCGTTAAGCAGAAGCCGGGGGCCAGCCTGAATGGCACCGGCTACCGCCCCGCTGTTGAAGCGGTCCATAAATTCGGTCCCGGGAATCACATCGGCCAGAAGATTGGCGTCATATACAAACACCGTCCGTTTGTTGCCGGGGCTGTCCATCAGCAGCTTGCCGCCGCCGGCGATATAGCCGTAAGGGGCTTTGTAGGCATCCTTGGTGTAGGCGTTGAAGAAGGTGCCGTTGATGGCGGCCTGCGCCTGGCTGCGTTTGGCAATGCTGCCGAGCGACTCGGTCTTGCCGACTGCATTGCCGGCCAGAACGGCATCCAGGCTAACCGCAGGATGCAGCAAGGATACGGTGACCATTTGCACCGTGAACGAGCGGCTGCCAACCTTGAAGGTCCGTGTGGCGCTTGTAGTTGCCGGGGCCTCCGCCTGAATCAGATTGCCGCTCTGCACCGGCATTACGATCTTGTCATCGCCCGCTGTCAGCGTCAGCGAATCAGGGGCTTTATTCCACTGCAGGCTAATGCCCAGCGTGCTGCTTACTGCAGAGAGCGGAACATACGTGGTCCCGCCGCTCGCGAAAGCCGGCTTGGCCAAGGTCAGAGTATGGTCACCGGCGGTTGCGCTTTTGCTGCCGCGCTTGAAGCTGAGGGTAAGCTTTCCCCTTGCAATGACGATGCTTCCGTCGTTTCCTGCGGTCGCAACGATGCCGTCCAGGCCGTTTAAAGAACGCAGCGGTACAAAGGACGTGTTCGCTTTATCGAGATATGCGACATTTTTGGGCGGCGGCGCCGCTTCTGCGGACCCCGGCAAGGACAATGCGGCGGTAAGCGACAGGAGGAAGGACAGGATGAGTAGGCTTGCTTTTTTCATGGGACAGGTCAGGCTCCTTTGATCTGTACAGCTGTTCTGCTGTAACCGGGATGTATGTATAGGCCACTGTAAGCAGCCGGATTAATTATTATATAGGACAAGCTTGCCGTCAATCGGTCTGAAGTAACGACGGGCAGGCAGCAGCCTCGTTCCATGCGTTATGGCGTCCGGAGGAGCAGTGTTATAATTTACATGCAACAGCAAATAACAACACACAGAAGGCGGGAGCGCAGATGACAAGAATAGGTCTTATTCGGCACGGCAGCACGGCATGGAACAAGGAAGGCCGGATTCAGGGCCATACAGACAATCCGCTGGACGAAGAGGGCTTGCGCGAGGCGGCTGCCCTCGCCGGACGGCTGAGCGGTGAAGGCTGGGAGTATCTGTATACGAGCGATCTGCTGCGGGCGAAGCAGACGGCAGAGGTTATTTCCGCGCGGCTAGGACTGCCGGTTACCGGAATCGTTCCGGAGCTGCGCGAGATGAACGGCGGACTGCTGGAGGGCTCTACGGAGCAGGAGCGCTTGGCGCGCTGGGGGCAGGACTGGAGGGAGCTGGAGCTTGGCCTGGAGCCGCACGAATCCGGCATGGAACGCGGGGTCAAGGCGGTGACGGAGCTTGCCGGGCGCCATCCCGGCGGCAATATTCTTCTTGTCAGTCACGGCGCTATATTGCGCAGCACGCTGAAAGGGCTCGTCCCCGCACTTGATGTCAGCCGGCTGCTGGGCAACACGTCGATTACCGTCCTCGTCAAGAACGGTGATGAGTGGACCTGCGAGCTTTACAATTGTGTGAAGCATGTACAAGAACAAGAGTAGAGGCCCCAGAAGCTTCCATCAAAGAACGGGCCGCATCTGCCGATAAATAGATTAACAGTACTGAAGGATGTGATTGTCCTTGGAAGAAGCACGCAATTATCTATTTATCATATGCACCGTTCTCGTTGCCGCTGCTGCCGCTTACGGCATATTGTGGTTATCCCGGCGGTTCTCCGCTAAAGCCCCCAAGACCCGTGCGGTTCGCACGAGCCTGAATATTGCCGCCGCAGGCGGCGGATTGGGTATCATGCATCTGCTGGGCAAGCAGACGATCTCCGGCTTCCTCCAGCCTGATGACAGCCAGATGGTGGCGCTGGGGCTATATGCGCTGTCCATTGCCGGTTTCCTGCGGCTGTTCATCTGGGGACGCCGGCTGCTGGCTGAACGGGAGCAGCTTAAGGAATTGGCTTACAAGGATAGCTTAACCGGTCTGCTCAATAAGAACGGTATGGAGCATTTCTGGAACCGCTGCAAACCGGGGGAGCAGCTTGCCGTGCTCTATATGGATCTCAACCGCTTCAAGTCCATCAACGACAGTCTGGGCCACCATGTCGGCGATCTGCTGCTGCAGGCGGTCGGCGGCAGCCTGCAGCAGTTCTCCCTGAAGAACAGGCGCCATCTCTTCCGGGTCGGCGGCGATGAATTTGTCATTATTGCCAAGCGCTGCGGACGTAAAGACGCCGAAAGACTTGCCGTGCAGGTTATGGAGCGGATCAACGGCCATTACCTGCTGGAGCAGCACAACCTGTATTTATCGGTCAGCATCGGCGTAACGCTCAGCCACGGCAAGGTGGACCGGGTGCGTCTTCTGAAAGAGGCTGATTCGGCCATGTACAGCGCCAAGCAGCTGGGCAAAGGCCGCTACGCCGTCTACCGCCAAGGCGGTCAGACGCAGCCCGTGCAGCAGTGGGTTGGCAGCTCCAGGGCTAATGAAGCGTGATCAGACCGGGGTCAAGGGCACTTCTGGCACTGCAGAGCCTGGCCCGGTTCAGGATTCCCGGGAGTAGGCGGGGGTTCCGGCGTCTTTGGACGGCCCTTTCATCAGAAACAGGCTGAGCAAGGCCAACGCCATACTGCCGGCTGCGGCATAGAACAGAATGGCGTAATCCGTCAGGTCGATGAGCAGCCCCAGCAGGGGCGGGGAACTGATGGCCGCCAGCGAGGAGACCAGATAATACATCCCGGTACGGGTTCCGATGCTTTCCTCGGTGCCCGTCGCCACGATATAAGGATATGAATTAATATTGATGCAGGCCCAGAACATCCCGCCCACCAGCAGCAGCCCCCGCAGCGCCAGCAAACTCTCCGTCAGGCTCACCAGAATGAATACGGCCGTCAGTCCGATGACGCCGATGGTAATGACCTTCTTTTTCCCAAAGCGCCCGCCCAGCCATCCGCTCGGAATGGCAAAGATCACAAATGCCAGCGAAAAAAAAGTAAGCGAAAAGGAAGCCGCCTGCTCGCTAAGCCCCAAATGGTTCTTGCCGTACAGGGTGAAGAGCGTCTCTACGCCCTGATAAGCGACAAACCAGAAGAAGATGGCCGTCAGCAGCCAGATTGTGGTCCGGTCCAGCTGGCGCAGCAGTGAAATACGCGGAGGTTTGCCGTTAATACCCGTCACAGCTTCTGTCAGCGCTCCGTCTGCAGGACCGTTCGCAGTGCCGTTCGCAGTGCCGTTCGCAATGCCGTTCGCAGTGCCGTTCGCAGTGCCGTTCTCCTTACCCGGCGCCCCCGGTGCATATGTCGTGGCCAGTCCAGCGTTAATCCCGTCCCTGGACTCCTTAATGCTGCGCGATACGATGAACAGGCAGAGCAGCGTGATCAGACCGGCCACCAGAAAAGGCAGCACCGGGCTTGTCTCGTACAGAAAGGAGCCTGCACCGAAAGCCAATATGGAGCCGACGCCGCCCATAAAATTGATCAGGCCGTTGGCCTTCGTGCGCCGCGCATCCGGCGTAATATCCGGCATCAGCGCCACGGTCGGCGAGCGGTAGAGGCTCATCGCCAGGTTCATCATCATCATGAACAGCAGCAGGGTGAAGAGTCCGCTGTGGAACGGCAGCAGCATCGTCAGCACGGCCGCCAGCGGCATTCCGGCCAGCAGGTAAGGCATGCGCCGTCCGAACCGGGTGACCGTCCGGTCGCTGCGGTTGCCGACCCACGGCTGCAGGAACAAGGCGAAATAATTGTCGATCGTCATCATAAAGCTGATTAATGCGACACTCTCCACATACTTCTCCAGGAAGAACGGAACAAAAGCGTTATACAAGCTCCATGTGATGCTGATGCTGAAAAAGCCAAAGCCGAGCAGCCAGACTTTTTTCACAGCTTCACACTCCCTTGGCAGCCAGCAGTCCGGCCAGCATATCGGGATGGTCGGTAATGATACCGGCCACGCCGGCGTCGATCAGTTCGGTCATCCGCTTGGGATCGTTGACGGTGAAGGGATGGTAGACTACGCCATGTTCAGCCGCTTCGGCGACGAATTCCGGCAGCACAGCGAAATGAAACGCGTGAAGCGCATCCGCGTGCACGGTAGCGGCATAATCCCATGGACGGTACAAGCCTTCCCCGTATAAAACCCCTGTGCGGATCTCCGGCGCCAGCGATTTGCAGTAGGCGAGCGAATAGTGGTTGAAGCTGGATATCACAACGCGTTCAGTCAGCCCGTAGGCCCGTACAAGCGCAATGACCTTCTCCTCCATTCCCGGGTACAGGAATACGCCGTTCTTCAGTTCGATATTGAGAATGGTGTCGCGGTTCTGCAGCAGCTCCAGCAAATCCTCCAGCAGCGGCAGGCGTTCCCCCTGAAATTCCGGAGCGAACCAGGAGCCGGAGTCAAGCAGCTGCAGCTCACTCAGAGTAAGGTCTTTAATGAAGCCGCTGCCGCTGGTGGTACGGCTTACCTCTTCGTCATGGATGAGCACCAGCCTGCCGTCCCGGGTCATTTGCACATCGGTTTCAATGCCGGTGGCGCCGAGCTCCAGACTTTTGCGGAATGCCGCCATTGTATTTTCCGGACAGACCGCCGATGCGCCGCGGTGTGCAAAATTGATAATGTTCATGAACGTGATTCCTCCGCCTCTGATAGAAGTTAGCGGGACCGCAGGATACGCGGACCTCCTTCTTTGTATTCCACACTGCGGCCGATAACCCTGTACGGATGGGGCGGGAAATTACCGCAGCGGAAAATTTTACAGAGCGTTTACCTCGCTGTGACAAAAAAAGGGGACCGCGTCAGGCCGACACGATCCCGTGGATAATTTCATGCACCTGCTTCGCTTCGCTGAAAGCCTCGTTATACTGCGGATCGGTCTTTCGGGCCGGGGCCAGGCCGGGCAGAAAGGGGATGGACAGGACGGGGGTGTCCTCGTTCAGGAGGTAGATTTTGAGCGTCAGCTCGTTAACTTCCTCGGGGATATCGGGCACTGCTTGGCCGGGCGAGCAGGGTGTGTCTGCGGGTGGGAATGCGCCGGGGTGCTGGTGATCCGGCTGGTTTTGCTGACCTTGCTGAGGGTCAGGGAATTCTCTACCAGCTCGGAGCCAAGGATAGCCTCGAAGGAATACAGCCTGGCCACAGGGGGTGCCTCGGTTCCCGGAAGATACGAGCCGACCGCCAGTGATTTGCCGTTATCGTCCAGAGCGATGATGTGCGACTGGTCGGGGGTAATGAAGCGTTCCGGAAAGCTTAAATTGAAGGGGGCAAGCGAGCGCGCCAGCGTATGCAGCGGGGCCGGGGGAGCGACCAGCCTGAATTGCAGCACAGCGGCTGCAACCAGCAAGGCAGTTCCGGCTGCGGCGCAGAAGATAGCCAGGGCAATAAGCATGGTACCGCCTCCTAAAAGTTTTTGAGCAGAGCATCCGGGAATCAGCAACGTACAAAACTTGCATCGAAAGCATGGGCCTGGTTTTGTGAGCAAAGCATCCGGGAATCAGCAACGTACAAAACTTGCATCGAAAGCACGGGAGAGTTTTGTGAGCAGCGGGGTTATTAATAGGTATGCGGATAAAGTCTCTTTCTTGCTGACTCATCGGTACATCCCCTCCATGATTTCGGGTTTGTCGTAATTATATTCCGCCCGAACCGTTCAGCCAATCAAGAGACACTCACGGCATGCCCAAGGAAGACTTGCTGTTTCTCCGTGCAAGCAGCTTGGGCAGCAGCACCAGCAGCTTCTCCCGTGTTAAGGCATCACCGAAATTCCATTTGGCGCTGTCCAGCAAATAAACGCAGCCCTGCTGCACGGCGGGCAGACTGCGCCAGAGGCGGCTCCGCAGCAGTGTCTCCATGGCTGCCCGCGAGTCCCTGCGCCCCGGAACAAGCATGAAGATCCGGTCACCCGCATAATGAGGCAGCTCAGACGGAGAGATTTCCGTGAAGCCGAGCCCCTCATCCAGGATGGACTTGACCGCTTGCGGAGGACGGAAGCCGCCGGGAACATACAGGGCGCTGGACAGTCCTGTCGTCCCCATGGCGAACAGCCGGTCACCATGATCGTAGAACAGAACGGTGGCGGATTCCCCGGAATTCAGCGACTGCCGGAAAAGCTGTGACCACATGGCTGCATTTTTGCCGGCGTATGCCGTGATCCAGGCTTCGGCTTCCTGCTGCTTGCCAAACCATTTTCCCAATATCCGCATACGGTGTTCAAGGGGCGCAAAGGTGTCAAAGGTAAGCGTGGGAGCAATGCCTGCCACTGTTTCATAGGTCCGCTCATTCGGACTCGCCAGTATAATCAGGTCCGGCTTTAAAGACCGGGTTAATACCGGGTCCAGAGGAAAGCCGACATTGGCCACTGATTTGAGCCTGTGCTTGTACACGCTGTTCAGCGTGAACGCCTTGTCCCCGCCGACCGGCCGGATTCCAAGCGCCAGCAGATCGCCCATCGTTTCTCCATGATAGACAATCCTCCGCGGACGTTCCGGAATTTCTACGGTATGGCCGGTCCAGTCAGTGGCCTTTGTCCGTGGTTTGTGCTCAAGCGCATACTGCCCCGGAGTCATGCCGGTCTTCTGGCGGAAACGGCGGCTAAAGTAATACTCATCGGAGAAGCCGACCAGTCTGGCGACCTCGCGGACGGGCTCGGCCGTTTCCTGCAGATATTGCTTGGAGCGTTCAATCCGCTGCACGGCAACATAATCAAGCGGTTTCTTCCCGGTTAATCTCTGAAAAATCGCGGTGTATTGCCAAGGGGAGACCCCGGCCATTTCGGCAAGCTGTTTTACCGTGATATTCTCGGTGTAGTTCTCCTCGATGTAGCGGACCGTGCGTTCCACAGATTGCGCCGGACCGGGCGATTGACGCGAGGGAAGATGCTGCTCGAACAGGAGCAGCAGCAGCTCCTGGAAGATCAGCTGCCGTTTGAAATGCATCACCTCATCCGCCGGTTCACCGCTTAGCGCGACAATCTCCCGGGCCAGCCGGAGAATTCTGTGGAACGGAAGACAGATCAGCTCTATTTTGGCCGGAAAAAGCTCTCCATGGAACGGCTTAGCTTCCTCTGCCGCATGCAAAGCCCGGAATGTGAACTGACAGTATTCGAGAACCCCGTGCGGTGCTTCAATCGTATAAGAGTCGCCGGCTGGCGGCAGATAGCATTTATCGGCACTTATAGGCATCACTTGGCCGTTGATATGCAGCTCTCCGGACCCCGTGGACACCAAGATAAGCGTATGATGAGCATCATTGTAAGGAAGGGCTCGGAAAGAGGGGGATTGGACCACCTGCTTGGCCTCAGCCAACTGAAAGAGCAGCGAGCGGAGCGGGACAGAAGGTGCAGGATCATGGGACATATGCGGCGCTCCTTTCACTAATGAGAATAATTATCAATTATTTAATTGTATAAAAAACAAAGAAGCATATCAACAGTTGTTGATACGCTTCTTTCGTGAATTCGGAGCCTGATCCTGTGCGTTTATGGTCTGGTCTGGCTGAGCATGCCAGGAAGCTCGTCTAACAGCCATTTTCTGGTGGTGGCATCGCTGGAGCTTTTCGTAATGTCCATCGTATAGACATAACCATTCTTGACCGCGGGCAGGCTTTGCCAGATCGGGCTTTGCATCATTGCGTCCGTTGATGCCTGAGCCTCTTCGTCAACGGGGGTCAGAATGAAAATCCGGTCACCCGCATAGTCCTCCAGCACCTCGCGGGATATTTCCTGGAAGCCCATGCCTTCATCAATAACCTTTTGAACGGCTGCGGTTGGCTTGAAGCCATTCTCCTCGTATAGCATCTGCGGCAGCCCGGTCCCGGCCATCACGAACAGCCTGTCCCCCGGATAATAAGTGAAGACCGTGGCGGTCTCGCCTTCCTTCAAGCCGGATTCCTTGAGCTGCTGCCACATTGTCGCTTCGTCCGTCTTATACTGGGTCAGCCATGCTGCGGCCTCATCGCTCTTGCCCAGAATTTTGCCGATCTCCGGCATCCGTTCCTCCAGCGGGGCGAAGGTATCAAAAATAACGGTCGGCGCTATTTTGGACAATGCCTCGTAATCGGCCTCGTCGGTGCCTGCATAGATGATCAGGTCGGGTTGAAGTTCCAGTGTCTTCTCCAGGTTAATCGGGAATCCCACATCTTCAACACCGCTGAGCTGATCCTCAAAAATTTTCCCCTCGCCCATGGACAGCGGGTAGCCGGCTGCTTTTACGCCAAGAGCTGTCAGATCCCCGTAGGTTTCGCCGGAGTATACAATCCGCTCCGGATGGGCGGGAATTTGCGAATTATGCCCCATGTAATCGGTATAAGTCCAGTCTGCCGCCTCGCTGCTCCCGGCTGTTTCAGCAGCAGGAGAGGCCTCCGCCGTGTTATTTTTGTCTGCAGCCGCCGGTTCATTCCCTCCGTTGCCGCATGCCAGCAGCAAGGTTGCCATCAGCACGATGACACTCAGGAACGTAATTGATTGTCTAAACTGTTTCATCATCTCTATGCCCCCTAAAATATCGATCACCAATAATGATAATCACTCTCAATTAAAGGATATCATAAAGGATTATTTTCTGCCGCTCAATGGACAAAACACAGACAGGATCATTGTCTTTGTCCAATGCATAGCCAAAAAGCCGCCATCCCGCAAGCAAATGGCTTGCAGGACAGCGGCGTATTACACCCGGCGATATTACTGGAAGCTGCGGCCCTGGTTCAGGGAAGAGCCGAAGGATTGTCCCATTGGCATCGGCGACGGGATATGCTGCTGCGAACCGAATGACGTGTTCAGCGGCACTTGGTTCAGATGCTGAGGCTGTTGGTTAAAAGAGGGCGTAAACGTTGAAGTGTGTACCGGATTAAAGGTTTGCCCTGCAGAATTAAAGCCCGCTACGGAACCTTGTTCGATCTGGCGCAGGCTTTGGGTTACCTGCTGCAGCTGCTGAATTGCAGTGTGATGTCCCTGCAGTGCAGTCTGGATGATTTGAGCTGCTTTATGCTCGCGCTGCGACAGCTCTTCCAGTCTGGAAGCATTCTGCTGCTCCTGCTGCAGCAATTGTTGATAGTTTTGGCTGGCTTGCTGGGTTTGGCTCACCAGCTGCTGGATAATCTGCTCACATTGATTGATCTGGTTCGAAATGTTGGAATACAAAAGGGTTGCCTCCTTGGCATTAAATTGTCCTGCAGGCTTATTATCCCGAGGCCAGGACTGGAATATTCATGCTGCCGGAGGCCGGACGAGCCGGGCAAAAAGGGTACAGGCAGTCCTGCAACTAATTACAGCGAGCTGCGTCTATGTAGAACGAGGTTACCATTATTGCCCATTACTGGAGGTGTGGCAGCATGAATCTGCAGACAGCCGTCCGGCAGCGGACTGGCGGCGCGCGCTTGCTGGCGTTTGCCCTAGCGTTACTGTTATTGTGCTTGACCGGTTTGGCGGGAAATACAGCATCAGCAGCATCTTCGTCCTCATCCAGTCTGATCGTCGTCAACAAAAAAACCAATCAGCTCGGCTATTTCACAGCAGGCAGACTGGAGCGGACGTTTCCGGTGGCGACCGGAAAGACAAGGGAGCTGACTCCCGAAGGCACGTTCAAAATTGTAGTCAAGGTAAAGAACCGCCCGTATTACAAGGAGAAGATTCCCGGCGGCGATCCGGCCAATCCGCTCGGCGACCGCTGGCTGGGGCTGGAAGTGAACGGCACGATGGGCACGACGTATGCGATTCACGGCAATAACAATGAAGCCTCTATAGGCAAGTACGTCAGCGCAGGCTGCATACGGATGCATAATGAGGACATTCACTGGCTGTATCCGCGGGTGCCGAAGAACACGGAAGTCATTATCACCTCGACAACTCTGGGGATGAAGGAGATCGCAAAGCGGCACGGCTATCCATTAGGGAAGATGACCTTCGCCGGCGCAATCACCGCCGGCGGAACAACGGTGCAGCTGGAGCAGCCCTTTCTGCTGGAGCAGTCGCGGGTATATGTTCCGCTTCGGGAAGCCGCAGGGGTGGTTGGCGCTGTCCTGGGGCAGGAAGCCGGAGGCGCGCTGGTGATTACGCGAGGCGGACACAGAGCGGTCTTGAAGCCGCTCGCCGATACTGTAACGGTAAACGGTGAGGTGCAGAAGATGCTGCCCACGCGTTACCTTAGCGGCAGACTGATGCTTCCGCTAAGCGCTTTTCCGCAGGTGTTCGGGGTGCAGTTCAAGTGGGATCAGACCTCGAAGACGGTTCATATCCTTTAACAAGTTGAAAGCCGTTCTCTCCATCTGATGAGAGAACGGCTTATCGTTTCTTACTGTGCAGGTTCAGTCAATCTGCGGCGCGGGAGTATAAGGTACCTTGAAGCCCTGGGCGATAACGGCCTCTCGTCCGCCGTGCAGGTCCAGGCGCCGCCGCTGGTCCTTGCGGGCCAGCTGATCGGTCTCCTCGGGGACGACCAGTTCCCGCAGCTTCTGCTCGAAATGCCCGAGCAGCTCTGCGAACCGGGGATCGCCGGCAAGGTCGGCGGATTCCTCCGGGTCCTCGGCAAGATTGAAGAGCTGGGGCGGGTAATCCACATAGTGGATATACTTGTAATCTCCCTCCCGCAGCATGAAGAAGCCTGTAATGCTTGCGGCGGCATGGTATTCGCTGAAGATGATGCGCTTAGGCCAGGCTTCCCCTCTGGCCAGCGGCAGCAGCGAACGGCCGGGAAGATCGCCGTCCTCCGGCGCGAGCCGGACGCCGGCTGCTTCGACCAGCGTCGGGAACACATCGACGAGTGAGACCGGCTCGTTGATCTTAACGCCCTTCGGCAGATCCAGTCCGGCAATCATACACGGAATAGCCACCGAGCCCTCATACATAGTGGACTTGAACCAGAGACCGTGTTCACCCATGGAGTCGCCGTGGTCGGAAGCGTAAATAATCCGTGTGGTCTTGTCGAGACCTGCATCGCGCAGCGCAGTCAGAACGGCTCCTGCCTGGGCATCCATAAAGCTGCACAGCCCGTAATAAGCGGCGAGGGCGTTCCGCACTGCGGAGTCATCCAGTTCATCGTCCGCTCCGATCAGCCGGCGGTACTCATCGACCACCGGATGGCTCGGACGCTCGCCAAGCCGGTAATGATGCGGGATTTCGATGTCCTCCGGGTTATACAGATCGTAATATTCCTGGGGGGCGATGAGCGGATAATGCGGTGTTACAAAAGAGACGAACAACGCCCACGGTTTCTCTTTTGCAGGAGCCTCGTCGCGCAGGAAGCGGACGGCCTCGGCTGCAATCGCCCGGTCATAGCGGGTATACTCCGATTCGCCCGGGCCTGCTGCCAGGACTTGCTTGCGGCTTAAATTCGCGCCCGGCAGCCCGGTCTCCCGGATCAGCGTCAGCAGATCCCCGATGCCCCCCAGCACGTGCAGCGGCAGGCGCTGATCGGGGAAGCCCGTATCGTCGGCGGAGTCGCGGTAATGCAGCTTGCCGATGGTGGTGACATCGACGCCCTGCTCTGTCAGACGGTGCCCCCAGCTTGCCCTTTCCCCGGTGTAGGGAGCTGCATTGTCCCACGCCCCGATGTCATGGACATAGCGCCCTGTGGCCAAAGAAGCCCGTGCAGGAACGCAGATCGGGCTGTTGGTGTAAGCATTAGTGAAGGAAACGCCTTCCCCGGCAAGGCGGTCCAGGTGCGGAGTGCGCACGTTCGGATGGCCGTGTGCGCCAAGCATGTTGCGGTTATGCTGGTCGGAGCAAATAAACAGAATATTTTGCGGTTCAGAGTTCATGCTGTCAGCCTCTTTTCCTTGTCGCTTGAGTATATAAGCCTCATTCCAGGATGGCAGAGGGATCGTTTCCAGTGGACCGGTCAATTCTCCATACCAAATGACTATAAAGTCATTTTGTGGCCTATATTAGCACTATAAAATATGGGCTGTCAATACCCGATAAAGTGGGTGAGTATAATAAGGATTTATCTCAAGCTATTCTGCCTGATCATCAGGTGATCATTTAGTGAAGATTTCTAGAAGCTGGTGTTTTTTCCTGTGACACTGCTAAACTGTAGGTATCCGATGTACTAGTCATAATCGTAGGAGGATTCATTCATGCCACGTAATCCAGAACGCGACCGGCAACTGCGCGAGGAACGGCGTAAGCAGATCCTTGCCGCCGCAGCCCGTGTGTTTGCCCGAAAGGGATTGCTTGCCAAGATCAGCGATATCGCTGTCGAAGCGGGTCTCAGCCATGGCCATGTCTATAATTCATTCAAGTCGAAGGAAGAGCTGCTGCTGGCGGTTATTGAGCAAAGCCAGCATCTTTATGAGGACAAGCTGCGTGCAGCGCTGGCGATGGAGGGAACCGCGGCAGATAAATTCCGTTATCTTGCCAGATTGTCGCTGCCGAGTGCAGGCAGCACAGGCAGTGCAGATGCTTACCTGGTGCTGCTGCAGACGCTGAACACAGATCTGGTGGGGGACAACGACAAGGATATTATCCGTGCACGGGGGAGAGTCAACCGGGAACTGCTGCTGGCACTGATCCTGGAAGGACAAAGAGACGGAACGGTTATGCAGGGTGATCCGGTGCAGCTGATGAGCCTGTTCGCGACGCTGATTCAGAATCTGATGCTGCTGGAAATGCGGATGCATGCGCAGCCGAACGAGGCCACCGTTGATCTCCTGATCCGAATGATCGGGCCTTAATGTTACATGAAAGCGAAGCTTGATAGTATCCATCGAGCTGCGGACAGAGTTATATGCAAACGGCGATTAAGCAGAGCTATTGATATAGGACAACTGGAAAGGGATGACCATGTACAATTGGAATGGGGAGCAGTCCAGCTTGGCTAAGTTTGCTATCATCACGGATATTCACGGCAATGCACCGGCCCTGGAGGCGGTGCTTCAGGATATTTCAGCGCGAGGAATCGGGCGGATCGTCTGTCTTGGCGATACGGTGGGTATCGGTCCGGACTCGGACCGGGTTCTCGAACTGCTGGCGGCTTGGCCGGACATAGCCCTGATCAGCGGCAATCATGATCTGGCTCTGGTGGCTGCCGCCCGCAAGGAGCCGCCGCCGCCGGGAAACGCTGCGGAAAGAGCCCACCATGAGTGGCTGGCCGGACGGATCAAACCTGAGTATGTAGAATGGATCAGCGGTTGGCCCATGACGCACATGGAGCTTACCGGAGATATCCGGATGCTGTTCACGCATTATCACTCCGGGAGCAATGAGCATGAGCTGTTTGCTCCTGTCGATGTCCGCCCAAGCCTGGCAGACCTGGAACGCCGCTATGCGCAGAACGGGTATGGTCTGGTAGCCTTCGGCCATCATCATGTGGTTCATCATTTTGTTTCGCCGTCTACGGTATATTTCAATCCCGGAGCGCTGGGCTGTCCGCATGGGCCGGAGCCGGTTGCAAGATACGGAATTGCAAGCATTAACGATGGACGGATTCAGACCGAGCTGATCGAGATTCCGTACGATAACGGGGCGTTTCTGCGTTCTTATGCGGAACTGGAGGTACCGGACCGCGAAGCGATCCTGCGGATTTTTCACGGAGTGGAATAAGTATGAACGGGCTGGTACCGCTCCGTGCACAGCCGGAAGCTGAAACCAGTAACTACGGTTATGCTCACAGGGATTTCACTGCTCTTCATTTTGTTGCCGTTCGGGCTGCCGCTTCTTGCATAACCGGTACAGTTTGGTTATAACTGTTGTTGGCCTTGATTTGGCCGCGAGATTTCCGGTACACTATACAAGATTAATAACTACGGACAATTAACGGAGGATTAGCCGACCGATGAATAAATAACACGTTTCCTGCTGAAGACCATTTTACTTGTGATGTGCATATGCACAAGCCACGGGACGCCCATTGTCGGGTGTACGGTCAGGGATACGTGTGTCGTCGGGAGTCTATAAACGCCTATGCTGAAATAACACGCTCCGCTCAGGCGGCTGCCTTGCTATACGTGCAAGGACTGCTGAGGGAGAGATGGTGTGTTTGCAGCGGCTTTCTCCCTTCATACGCGATTTCAACCGCAGCCCGCCGGCTGCGGTTTTTTGTTGCCCAGCCGGCCTTGCGATCCGGATGTGTGATATGCGCGGAAAATGAGGAGGAAGCTGTATGACCTTAATTAAAGCAAAGAATCTACAAAAAGAATGGAACGGAGTCCCGCTGTTTGCGGAGGTCTCCTTTGATATATCCGAAGGCGAACGTGTATTGCTGTTCGGACGCAACGGCATCGGCAAGACGACACTGCTGCAGGGGCTGCTGGGCCGTCTGGAATTCGAGCAGGGCACGATCCACTACGGCCTGCCGCCGCAGGAGTGGGGCGTACTGCAGCAGCAGCTTGAGGACGCTCCGGAGGGAAGCGTGCTGGATTATGTCATTTCCGGATCGGCGGAGCTTGCCGGACTGAGGCACAGCCTGGAGGAGCTGAACGGCAGGCTGCAGGCTAGCGGCGGCGATGAAGCTGTGCTGGCGGAGTACGGCGAGGTCTATGAGCGTTATTTGCAGCTTGACGGCTACGGCTGGGAAGCCAAGGCGCAAAAATGTCTCCGCCAGCTGAAGCTTGGGCCGGAGCAGTGGGAGCTGCCTTACCGCCAGCTCAGCGGCGGACAGAAGACCCGCGTTCAGCTGGCCGCGCTGCTCGCCCGGCAGCCGAAGCTGCTGGTGCTGGATGAGCCGACGAATCACCTGGATGAGGAAACGATGGAGTGGCTGGAGCAGTGGGTGCGTACGTACCCCGGAACCGTGCTCTACGTCTCGCATGACCGCACCTTCATCGACCGGACAGCTACGGCTGTGCTGGAGCTGAGTCCGCAGGGCTGCCGCCGTTATCCCGGCGCCTATACGGAATACCGGGAACAGAAGGCCGTCGAGGCACGGACGCTTGAGGTGCAGCACCGCAAGCAGGAGCTGGAGAAGGAGAAGCTGCTGGAGAGCATCCGGCGGTATTCGGAATGGTTCCAGCAGGCGCACCGCGCTGCGGGGAGCAATCCGTTCCTGAAGGCCAAGTCCAAGAAGAACGTCACCCGGCTTCATGCCAAGGAATCCAGCCTCGCCCGGCTGGAAGAGAACCGCGTGGAGCTGCCGAAGGCGGCCCCCAAGCTGAGCATGCGGCTGGAAGGCGGTGAGTTTCAAGGGGATGCCCTGCTCTCCATGAGCCATATCCGATTGGCCTACACTGGCCAGCCGCCGCTGCTGGAGAATGTGGATCTTACGCTGCGGCGGGGCGACCGGCTGGCTGTGCTGGGACGCAACGGCGCTGGCAAATCGACGCTGCTGAAGCTGATTGCCGGGATTCACAATCCGACCGGCGGCGAGATCAAGGCCCATCCGCAGACCAGGATCGGCTATTTCGCCCAGGAGCTGGATCATCTTGATACGGACGCCACCTTGCTGGACAGCCTGCTCGTCCTTCCGGGGATGACGCAGACGGAGGCAAGGACGATTCTGGGCTGCTTCCTCTTCTCCCGGGAGGATGTCTTCAAGCAGATCGGCGACCTCAGTCTCGGCGAGAAATGCCGGGTGGCCTTCCTGCGGCTCTACTTCGGCAAGGCTAACCTGCTCGTCCTGGATGAGCCGACCAATTACCTGGACATCGATACCCGGGAGATGGTGGAGGAGGCACTGGCCGCCTATCCCGGGGCGGTGGTTATTGTATCTCACGACCGCTACCTGCATTCCAAGGTGGCGAACCGGATTGTCCGGCTGGAGCGCGGCCGGCCGCCGCAGTTCTTCCCCGGTACTTATGCGGAGTACAGCGCCGGAGAACGCAGCCGGGTGCTTACGCCCGAGGAGCAGTGGCGCGAAGGCGAGCTGCGGCTGCTGGAGCTGCGCCTGACGCAGCTGCTGCAGTGCGAAGCCCAGGGGACGGAGGAGGAGAACCGCCGTTTGATGCGGGAAATCACCGAACTGCAACATTTGATCGGCCAGTTGCAGGAGGAAAACAGCAGAGGGTAGAGAATTCGGGTAGTGTATCTCATATAGAGGGAGGCACTCTCGAATGAAGATGAGGAGAACTAAGCTGATTGCTTCAACTTTGCTGCTATTCAGCATGGCACTGCCGGTGCAGTACACTTCGGCATCGGGCAAAACTACTTCCGCCAAAACCGTAAAGGTGCAAGTCACGCTGGTTAGCGCGGAGCTGGTTGAGAACAATCATGTAGGGAATGAATGGTACACAGAAGCTTCTGCTAACGGCAAAGCCATTGAAGAGGATTCGCCTGTAGTTCTGGATGTCAAAGCTTCGGGAAGCATTGAGCTACAGGCTTATGCGGAGGAACAGGATAAAATACCTGAATCAGATACTTCCACCGCCACTGTCAAGATATCTGAACTATCCAAACCGGTAACCAAAGCCGTCAAATTGACGGTAACCGAAAACCGCGGTAGATATTCCGGCGAAACGGCCGAGTGGAAATTTACATTTAAACTGCAGAAGAAGTAATTATATAAGTTGAATTTAAGATTAGGTTGGGAAAAGGCCGGAAAGTGAATTCGGTAAAGCGAGGGACTTCCGTCCGCGACCCGCGGCCCGCTCCTCGTTCTCCGATTTTCGGATGAATGCCGCTAATTGCTGTAGAATCCGCTGGCTGCCCGCTCTGTATAGGTATGATAAACGAAAGGCAACCCCTGTTTGCGGACTGTAGTTGGAAAATCGCCACTTAATTCTACCTGTATGGAGGATAATCACAGACTTAGTTGGATATTCGCCACTTAATATAGAGAAAAAATAGTAATTCACTCAATATGAACCAAATTAAGTGGCGATAATCCAATTATATGGCTGAAACCCGTAATATAGGCTGAAATAGTGGGCGAAAATCGAACTAATTGCAGTGAACGATCTACATTTCAGCAGCTTAAAACGGTGACAGCTCGTGCTTCGGTTATCAGCTTTCCTGTGGAAAGCAATCAGGCGGAGGCCGGAACTGCAACTAGCGGTATACATCAAGAAATCTGTGGACGGGAAGCGACCGGAAGTCTAAATATTCTCTGTCACGACTAATCCCAACGCACAATAAAATTTGTAGTTCAATCTATATAGAAGCTGAAAATGAATAGAAGAGGTAAAAGGGATAGAAGCGGGCGGCCGATCGGCGACGCCTCTATCCCTTTTTGGTATGTGCAAGCTTATGTTACCGCTGAGCCCAATAAGCGGCGGATGACTTTAATTTACACTCAGTACCGCCTTCATAAATGACTTCAGCGCCGAAGACCCGCTTGCTTCGGCCCATTGCTGCACGGCTTCCTGCTGCCCGCCCCAGTACAGCGCCAGCTTCGCCCGGAGCTCCCGGTCGAAGCTGCCCGGATCTGCAGCCCGTTCGGCCTGCAGATCCCGGAGCAGCAGCGGCCAGCGGTAGCCGCTATGACCATAGCTGTGCTCGGGGTAGCGCTCCGCAAGCTCCAGCGCTTCACTCAGCGAGGCGCCGGCATGCAGCTCGGCAGCCAGGTAGCTGCCGATATAGCGGTGGCTCCATTCGGATGCCACGTCAGCTGCGAAGGCCTCCAGCGCGGCCTCCGTCTGCCCCTGGAACATCAGGGCTGAAGCATGGGTGGAGTCGGTATACCCGTCCGGCTGATCCGGGACCAGACTGAGGTACCGGGCATGATACCGGTTATAATTCTCCCAGTCGGACTGGTTATAGTAGTAGTAGCTCAGATAGCTGACGGTCTCCCGGCTTGGCTGAAGCTCTACCAGCTTCACAAGCAGCCGGATCGCTTCCTCCTCGACCTGTGAATCCTTGGTATGCGAGGATTTGGCGAGGAGGAGGTGCACCAGCATTTTTAGGGAGTGGCTATCCTGAGGATCTGCGGCAACGTCCCGCCGGTATTCTTCGATGGCCTCGGCCAGCTTGCGATCCTTGACGAGCCGATCTGCTGCGGTGAGCGTCCGTTCTTTATAGTAAAAGAAGGGCAGGTTGCCCACAGTATTCTCGTTCAGCCGATACCCGTTGCTGCGGGTAATGATATGGCCGTCGGCGCCATATGCCTCGATATACCAGGAGAACCGGCTCTCCGGATCGGCAAAGCTGAGCAGCGAGGCAGGGTCGATCCCTTTCCAGTTGTCCGGGTCACCTGGGCTGGGGAACCCGGTCTCGGCAGTATAGCTGCTGGAAGTAGAGAAGCCGCTGCTCGTGTACAGCTGCTCCGCCGGAACCGTTACTTGGGTGTTCTCTATATACTGGCTGACGGGCGAGGAGAAGGAACCGCCTTCCGAATTCACACTAGCCCATAGTTTGTAATAAGCCGCACCTTGAACAGGCTCCCATTCAAAGGTCACGGAAGGACCGGTCACCACCTCTGAGTTCACCGGAGACTTCAGCTCCAGCAGGGGCTGCAGGGCGATATCTTCTGTGAGCTGTGTGCCTTGTTCCAGCTCCAGCCAGTCCTCGCTGCCGACCGGCCAGGTCCAGCCGTCAATCTGTTCGAAGCTGAGGCCAAGCTGCAGCTGATAGAAGCCGGGAATTACGCCGGAGAATGAGTAATGACCGTTCTCATCGGTCACGGTCTGATAAGGTTCATCGCCGTAATAGACACTGTGGTATATTTCGCTCTCTGCGCGGAGAAAGACGCCTGCACGGGCGACGGGAGTGCCGTCGCTGCGCTTCAGCGTGCCCTCCACGTTGGCCGGGCCAAGCTTCCCCATACTGACCGCCTGGCGCAATGCGGTTTGTAGCGCAGCGAGCTTTTCCTCAGTGGACGAGATGTGTACCGGCTTGGATGTGGCAGTGCCCGAATCCCCATTCCCGGCAGCTTCTGCGGAGATTGAAGCCTCGGCTTCCTGCAGACCGCGGTAGCTGCTGAGCGCCTCATCGACCAGCTTCAAGGCCTCGCTGCTCTTTCCGGCAGCGAACAGCACACGCCCGCGGAGCCAGGCGGCCTGCGCATTCCACTCCATATCGCCGGTCCAATCCTCGGCAGGCGTCAGCCGGCTTGCGAGTGCTAGATCGCCGCTGTTCAGCGCACGCTCGGCCCGGAGCAGCCGGAGCTGCCGTCCCGGGCCCGACTTCTCACTGACCCGTTCTGCCGCTGAGGCAATCAGCGCGTCGGCTTCACTGCCCTTGCCGGCGATGTCCAGCTCATATACCAGCTGCTTCACGGCGCTTAGCAGGGTATGGTCCGCAGGGCCTTCAAGGACATACTCTTTAAGCAGCACTATCGTGTCTTCGGGCAGCAACGGGGAGGCCTTGGACTCTTCCGATCCGTCCGACCACTGGCTCGAACCGCTGCCGATATATACATCGAAGTGGTATGGCGTGCCTGCAAGAGCAGGGTCAATGATTTCGCTGCGGATCAGGTCCATCCTTCGGGTTCCGCTGCTCGCAGCAAGCTTGCCCAGCAGCTCCTCGCGGTCCATGGCCTGGACAGCAGGGGACAACGGCACAGCGGAGCCCCCGAATGCCGCGCTGTACCGCAGTGACAGGCCTGCACCCAGCAGGGTGAGGGGCAGCAGGACCAGCAGGACCAGATGCTTAACCTTAATTCTAATGCTCAACCCGTCTCACCGCCTGTTCATAGATATCCTTCCAGTAGGTGTTGCCTCCGGCGACAATCAGTTCCCGGACGCCAGGTGGAGAACCGGCCTCCTGCTCTTTTCCGGACTCACCGCGCGGAGCAAGGACCAGTACAATCCCGAGCAGAACAATGGCCGCGCCTGCGCCCAGCGGCCGCAGCGGGATCTCCAGCTCCTTGTTCCACCAGGCGTGCAGCCGCCCGCTGCGCGATGCCGGGTGAGTCTGCCGCAGCACCCGCTCAGCCCCGCTGAACGTCAGCGGCTCCAGTTCTTCCTCCAGCTGCTGCCGGATACGTTCCCGTTCATTGTCCACCCTTCATTCCCTCCTTCTCCAATAGCTGTTTCAGCAGCGCTCTGCCCCGGGCCAGCCGGGATTTCACCGTATTCTCCGGCATCCTGAGCTGAGCGGAAATTTCCCGGATGCTCATTTCATGATAGTAGTACAAGGTCAGACATTCGCGGTATATGTAATCCAGGCTGCGGATGGCTTCTCCAAGCTGCGCATTCTCCCAATGCGCCATGAACAGCTCCTCGGCGGCAGCGAAGCCGCCGCTCTCTTCGTCCGCGCGGATAACGCTGCCTGCGGCGGGGAAGATGCTCCGCCAGCTCCAGGTCCGCTGCCGCATCCGGCAGCGGTTGACGGCGATGGCAATCAGCCAGGCGCGCAGCCGCTGCGGGTCCTCGAGCTGGCCGATTTTGGCATAAGCCTGAATGAAGGTGTCCTGCACCGCCTCCTCCGCGGCTTGCCGGTCCTTCAGCAGCAGCCAGGCGGTCCGCAGCAGCATATCTCCGTAATCCTCCATCAGCAGCCGGAGAGCGGATTCGTCTTTGGCTTTGATTCCTTCAATAATATCCAGCTGAAGCTCCCCCTTTAACAAGTAAGATGCGGGCTGGCGGCGGAAGGTTGCGTGGTTTGCGGAATTTTTTTGCAGCGGAATGAAGGAAATGTCTGTGATTGTTTTGATAAGAGAGAGGGCGAAGGTATGATAGTTTAGATTAAGAGTGTGATCGCTTAGATCTGAATGTGATAGTTTGGTTTGGGAACGAAGCTGATGATTCAGATAAAGCCTTATAAGGAGGAGAATACAATGGAAACCTTGGTATATATGGTACGGCATGCACAATCCGATAAAAGCACAGGTACGGAAAGCTCGCGGGGATTGTCCGAACAGGGGCGCATAGATTCGCGGAAGGTGACGGCCAGATTGCGGGAGGAAGGTCTTGCGGCGCTGTACAGCAGTCCGTATGCTAGAGCGGCAGATACCCTTGCCGGACTGGCGGAGGAATTGGGGCAGGATATCTACCTGGTGGACGATTTGCGGGAAACCCATTTCAACGGGGAGAACCGTATTATGACAAATAAAGAGCTTGACCCGATACTGGATGCCATGTTCGACGACCCGGATTACGCCCCGCCGGGCGGTGAGTCGCTGAATGCCTGCCGCCGCCGGGCGGTTGGTGCGCTGAAAGAGATTATAAGCAGACATCCTGGAGAATCGGTTGCCATTGGCACCCACGGGCTGGTGATGACGCTCATGATCAGCGAGTATGCGCCGGAGTACGGAACGGAGTTTCTGTTCGCCTCCACGACGCCGGATATCTATGCGCTGAGGTTCGCGGATGAAGCACTGAACGGTGTCGAACGGTTAAGTCTGTAGCGGGGGCCGGAGGATGAAACGCCGGATTCTGTTGATTCAGCCGGAGAACCGCAAGATCAATGCCTTCCGCAGGAAGCAGTTCAACAATTTCGTGCAGCTGACCATGCCTTATCTGGCCGGTTTTATTAATGAAGCAGACTACAGCATTACCCTTGTGGACGAGTATCGGCAAAAGATTCCCTACACGCGTCCTTTTGACCTGGTCGCCATTACCGTGAACACTCCCAATGCAGAGCATTGCTATGCGATGGCGGCGAAATTCCGGACTCAGGGTGCGACGGTGGTCATGGGCGGTCCGCATGCCACGCTGCTGCCGGAAGAAGCGGCGCAGCACTGCGATGTGCTGGTGATCGGGGAGGCGGAGGAGAGCTGGCCGAGGCTGCTGGACGATTTCATCCGGGGTGAAGTTGAGACGGTGTACCGCTCGGAGAAGGTGCCTCAGCTGGCCGGTCTTCCCCGGCCCAGGTGGTATCTGCTGCGCCGCAGCCCGCTGTTCAAAGGCGCGGTCTTCTCCACCCGAGGCTGCCCTTACCGCTGTGCCTATTGCAATCTGAAGCAGATCTACCACAGCGGGTTCCGTACACGGCCGGTTCCGGAGGTGATTCATGAGATATCGCTGCTGAAATCACGGTTTCTGGTGTTCTGGGACGATAATTTCTTCGCGGACAAAGCCCATGCCAAAGAGCTGATGCGGCACATGAGGCCTCTGGGCAAGAAATGGGCGGCACAGGTTACGCTGGCCGATTGCGCCGACGAGGAACTGCTGGAGCTGGCGAGCGCCGCCGGATGCCTGTATCTGTTCGTCGGGCTCGAATCCTTCTCGCCGTCCGCGCTGCGCGGAGTGAATAAGGGCATCAACCGGGTGGACGCTTACGGCGAGCTTGTCGGCAAGCTGCACAAGCACAGGATTATGATTCAGGCGGGGATTGTGTTCGGCTTCGATGAGGACACACCGGATACCTTCCGGCAGACGCTGGAGGGCTGCGAGGCGCTGGGGATTGACGGGGTGACCGTCAGCCTGCTGACCCCGTTGCCGCAGACGCCCGTCTACGAGCAGATGAAGCGCGAAGGGCGCCTGCTGGGGGACGACTGGAGCCTGTACAATGGCAAGACAGATGTTGTGTTTCAGCCGCGGGGGATGACTTCCGAAGAGCTGTATGCCGGGTATCTCCATTTCCGGCGGCAATTCTATTCGCTGCCGTCGCTGATCCGGCGGATGCGGAGGTCGAAGACGCACCTGTTCTACAATTTGTTCATGAATCTGGGCTACCGGCTGGCGCTCAGACGCTAAAGGCTCCGCAGCGCCGAGACCCGGTAGAACCGCGCCGTATTTGCGGTCAGCATATGCTCTGCCTGATCGGCGGAATATCCGCGCAGCTCGCCCCAGGCTGCAGCGACATCCCGGATCATCGCCGGGTGCGTCCTCCGGCCGCTGAAAGGACCCTCGAACGGCCAGGGCCCGTCCGTCTCGGCCATGACAAGCTGCGGCGGGTAGCGGCGGGCGAGCGCCTGAATCTCCGGTTCGTATACGATATCCGGAGTGAAGGAGATATAATAGCCGTGGCCGATCATCCGGGCCACGGCTGCTTCCGGTCCCTTGAACCAATGGAAATGGGCGTCACGGATGCAGTGCTTATCCAGTAAATCGCAGGCCAGCAGGGCATCTTCATATACGGCATGCAGCACCACAGGCTTCCGGTGCCTTGCCGCGAAAGCGAGGAGGGCGTCCAGCAGCCGGATATACGGCTCCATGTCAAACGACTCCCCCCGTTTGACCGCCTCCATCCGCCGGTAGTAAGGCAGACCAATCTCGCCGACGGCCGCCATGGACGAAGCATGCTCCTCCATCCAGGCCAGCAGCACGGCCAGTTCGGCTTCGCCTGGCGGCGGCTGCTCGGGATGATAGCCGTAGGCCGGCAGCACCCGCTGCGGATAACGTGCGGCGAGCTGCTGTGTACGGATGCAGGAATCCAGATTCATGGAGACTGCAACCACGGCTTCAACGCCGTGCCGGGGCAGCTCTGGAAGCAGCTCCTCCAGCTCGGGTACCGGATATTGCTCCAGATGAAGGTGGGCATCAATCATGGTCCTGAGTCTCCGTTATTTCTGCCGGATAATATTTGTCGAAGGGAATAAAGGTCACCGATTCCGGCTCCATGCCGGCCTTGCCGGCTTTGTAGACAATCTTCAGGTCGCCGATGCTTTCGGCAAAGCCGATCAATACATTGGTGTTGGCCACAAGGCGGCCGGACTCTACTTTATAATAGACGACAGAGCCGAAGCCTACCCCGGACACTTCGTCTGCGGCCCGGTCAGCGATTCGTACGGCGACAGCCGGTGTCGTTGAATACTGCAGCTTCAGGTTGACGAGCACATCCTCGCCATCTTCGGTAACGCTGGTGGAAATGAGCTGCTTGGCCGCTTCTCCGGCGGGCAAGACGGATATTTCCGACCCGTCTTCCGGACGGATGACATGGATCTCCTGGTCCACGAGTCCGGTTCCTGTGCCCAGGGTGAGCACAATAACGACTTCCTTCCGGCTGTCTGCGTTAATATCGCTATAATAAAGCTCCGGCGGGTGGCTCAAATCCCTGTAAGTCTCCCAATCAAAGCTGTGCTTCTTGCCGTTTACTTCGAGAATGTATCCTTTATAGGTACTGCCGTCCTTCAAAGCTGCGTACAGCTTGACCGAAGGGCTGCCTTCAGCCAGAGCAAGGGGCTCCTTGGGTACCCGCACCGTAGTGCTGACAGAGCCGGATTCGATGAGCACCTGATTCTTGTCTTCATCCAGCCGGTAGCTGGCTCCGCTCAGGCTGTTCAGCTCCCCTGCCGGGAGATACACATGCCCCTTGCGCAGAATGACTTTGCCTTCCATGGAATAGGAGCCGCCCCCTCCGTACAGCAGCAGGGAGGTGCCAGGCTTCAAGGTCAGGCTGCTGTAGTCCGTACTGACGGTCAGCAGCTTGCTTTGATTGTTCCAGCTCAGCTTCGCCGGATAGAATTCGTTTAATACGCGTACAGGTACATATACCAAGCCTTTATCGGTAAAAGGGCGTAAGGGTGTCAAGGCGCTCTCGCCGTCAACTACCAGCCGCAGCGGTGCGGCGGCCAGGGCATTATCTATAGAAGATGCTGCCGGGCTTCCGGCAAGCATAAGGGTGAGGGCGACGGTGCAGATCAGTAGAGATTTTTTCATGAAGAGCCTCCGCATTTATATTAAAAATTCCATGCCCTTATATTATAGAATAAATTTACCCGCTTAAGGTCTCTTTCCGGCAACAAAAGAACAACAAGCTTGTTACAGCTTATTTCATAGACTGATAGTTACCTGGTTTACCATTGCGGCGGGGTCGCCATGCAGATGGAAATGAAGTTGCGGACGGCTGCCGGCGGCTGTTCGTTTCTCCGCGTACAGACTGCAATATTGTTATACAGCTGCACCCCGTCGACCATAACCCGCGCAAGCTGTCCCCGCTCGACATACTCGCGCACGGCCAGTGCCGAGATGAAATTGACGCCATATCCGGCGATGACGGAACGGATGGCTTCTCCCAGACCGCTGAATTGCAGGGCAATTTGCGGCGGCCGTAACCCATGGGTGGTACAGAGCGCCATCAGGCGTGCGCGTGTCGAGCTGCCCTGCTCACGCATGATGAACGGCTGCTCCATCATTTCCGCCAAAGCTACCGTCTGCCCTGCATAAGGATGGGCGGGAGATACAACGAACCACAGTTCATCGCGAAGCAGCTCCTGCCACTCCACATCCACCGGTTTATTCTCCGCTCCGCCTCCGTAGAAGGCGACATCCGCCTCATGGCGTTTCAATCGCTCGAAGGCCTGGGACGTATTGACTGTCGTGATGCTCAGCTCCATGTCCGGATGTCCTGCCTTGAAGACGGCAGCCCAGCCGGGAACGAGAAAATTGGCCGGCAGATAGGTGGCAGCGATACGCAGCTTGCCTCTGCGTCCTTGCAAGTAATCCTCCACAAAGCTATCAATCTGCTGTTCATAGGTGAAGAAATTGCCGGCCTGCTGCCATAGCTCTACACCGAACGGGGTAAGGGTTACGCCGCGTCCGCTGGGGCTGAACAGCGCCATGCCTAGCTCCTTTTCGAACTTCTTGATCTGGCTGGTGACCGCCGGCTGGCTAATGTTCAAGTGGGCGGCGGCTTTGGTGACACTTCCTGTCTCTGCAACGTAATAGAACAGCCGGAGCGCATGGATATTCATCGGCAACCTCCCTTTCATAAACTAAATGTATGGATTACACAAAAACATATATTAGTATTATGGATCATTCAGGCCTACACTGAAAGCAGAACTTATCAATTCTCTGGAGGGATTACAATGAAGGAATCTGCGACTTGGAGTAAAGTGGATGAATATTTCAGTGGGAAGCTGCTGCCTGCCGACCCGGTGCTGGAGGCTGTGCTGGACGCCAATGTCAAGGCCGGGCTTCCGGCAATTGATGTGGCGCCGAACCAGGGGAAGCTGCTGTATCTGCTCGCCAAGATGCGCGGGGCAGCGAATATACTGGAGATCGGTACGCTGGGCGGCTACAGCACGATCTGGCTGGCCCGGGCTCTGCCGGAGCATGGTCGGCTGGTGTCGCTGGAATATGAGCATGAGCATGTGGTCGTTGCCGGGAGCAATCTGCGGCTGGCCGGACTGGACCGCAAGGTGACGGTGCTGGAGGGACCGGCACTGGAGACCTTGGCTACCCTTGAGGAGTCCGGCTATGGCCCCTTCGATTTGATCTTCATCGATGCCGATAAGCCGAATAATCCCGGCTATCTGGAATGGGCGGTGAAGCTGGCCCGGCCCGGTGCGGTGATTGTGGCGGATAATGTGGTCCGGGACGGAGAGGTTATTGATCCGGAAAGCGCCGATGACCGTGTACAGGGAATCCGCCGGTTCACCGATCTGCTGGCCGCCGAGCCGCGGATTGAAGCGACCGCCCTGCAGACCGTCGGCGCCAAAGGCTATGACGGATTCGTGCTCGGCATTGTGACCGGATAAATAAGTACGCGGATAAATAAGTGACCGGATAAATAAGGAACCGGTAATAAAATCGAACGGATTACGCGTTTCCCGCCAATATACAGTGTAAGCCTGAAGGGAGGGATGGCGGATGAAGCATCCGGTAGAATACACACGGCTTATCGAACGTACGCTAGCCGGCAGCCGTGAGGCGTTCGCTGAACTGTATGAAGCTACTGTGCATGATGTTTATCAGACTGTCCGTTTCTTCGTTTCGGTGCCTTCCGATGCAGAGGATGTGGTGCAGGAGATTTATTTGGAGGTTCACCGGTCTCTTGGCCGCTTTGACCTGGGCAGGCCGTTTCGGCCCTGGCTGATGGGCGTGGCCATGCGGCAGATCAAGGCCCACCGCCGCAAAGGCTGGCGGCAGTTTCGCATCCTGGAGAAAGCGGGAGCCGGCAGCCGTCTGGTGGAGGAAGAAGATATTGCACGGAAAGTTGTGGAGCGGCTCTCTAACCGGCCGCTGCTGGATTCTGTGCATGCGTTGTCCTTCAAGCTGCAGCAGGTGGTTATTCTGCATTATGGGCAGGAGTGCTCACAAGAGGAAATTGCCGCTATCCTGGGCATCCCGCCGGGAACCGTCAAATCGCGCATCCATGCCGCTCTGCAGAAGCTGCGCCGTAAACACCGGGCTGACACCATAGCTATAGGGAAGGTGGAGGATCTGCATGAGTCTGGAATATGAGCTGCGTTCTTCGCTTCAGGAGGAAGCCGCCGATTGGAGCGCCCCGCCTGAACTGAAGGCGCGGATTCTGGAGGCGATCCCGCCTGGAGAAGGGGGAAGACGACGTATGAAGAAGTGGTGGGCGGTCACAATTCTGGCTGCTGTGCTGTTACTTCCGACCGGAGCTTATGCCGGTTATCATTATTTGGCGGATGACATTTACGGGTCCGCAGAGCAGGTGGTTCCGCAGTTCGGGACACAGCAGGGTTATGACAGGCTGGAGGCCAAGCTGCAGCAGGCCAAGGAGCATCTCGGCAGCGAGGACTTTGAAGAATTTATGTCTTTGCTCCAGGAGATCGGGGCCTATAATTTGAAGATTGCCGATGCTGAAGGCAAGCTTCATCCGCAGCGGCTGAGCGCTGCTGAGCAGGAGGCTTATAGCCGTCTGGCCGATGAACTCGCCTCCTATGCGGAACAAATGGAGAATGGAGCAGGGACTGAAACTGCAGTCCCAACTCTGGACGGGGACACCTTCTGGGCGGAGCCGCTGGCGAAAGCGGAGCAGAGCTTTACAGCAGAAGAGTTTGCCGATTTCAAGGAACTCGTTGAAGAATATCGCGCTTATGAGTCAGGAAACGGGAAGACCGGTGCAAGATATACGGAACTGCTGGAGCATCTGAATGAGTATCTGAATAAGCTGGGAATCCGCATTGCACCCGGTTCCTAGCAGCATGAGGGTCCTGCGGACTATTACAGTCTGCGGACCTTTTTCTTAGATTATAGAACGTTTAAGGAAGATTTACGGATAATTACCTGCTATTTTCCGTAATGCAATGATTCTTACGTCCTATATTTTTACAGTTCCTAGTACAATATTGTACCGGGAGGTTGGTTATAGGAATGAGGAGACTGGAGTTTATCCAGAAGAGAATTGAAATTGAACGGATGAAGCTGAATTTGCTCGAACAGAGACATGGCATTCTTCATCCGGATGTCATCAGGCAGTCGATGAAGCTTGATGAATTGATAAATGAATATAATAAATTAGAGAGTTTCACCAGAAACGAACCTACATAATAATCGGTGTTATAAGCCTGAACATGCAGATTAGCCTTCTTACTCCGATAATTCCCCTGCATACAGAAGTGTCCCCCTTGAAGATCATTTAAGCAAAAAATGTCCTGTCTGCTATCTCCCTGGCTATTATACTTAGTTTAATCGTTGCAACGAGGAAGTGAAGCGCAATTGGGTTATGTTGAACTGTTGCAGAGAACGGTGGATTATATTGAAGAGCATCTGAATGAGCCGATCACTTTGGAAGATTGCGCGCGGATTTCGGGGTTTTCCAGGTTTCATTTTCATCGCTTATTCGGAATTCACCTGAACCTTAGCCTGATGGAGTACGTACGGAAGCGGCGGCTCGCCCATGCCATGCTGGACATTGTAGAGGGCAAACGGGTTTTGGATGTAGCACTTGAATACGGTTACAGCTCTGAACGTTCTTTCAGCAGGGCTTTTATGCAGGAATTCGGTCAATTGCCCAGCTGTGCGAGACAGGCCAGGTATTCATTGCCGCCCAAACCGATGCTCGGGGAGCCGGTGTTTCCGGGAGCTGGTCACGGAGGAGGAAGTATGTTGGATTATTTAAGTGAAGTAAGCATAACCGCACTTGGAGACATGAGGGTGGCCAGCGCATTCAGAGTCAGTGCCGAACCTGAAGATGAAGTGGTCAGATTTGTAGAGCATTGGGTCAAAGCAAGGGGAACAGGTAAGGAAGCAAGGCGGTTTGGTTTTGATGTGCCGGTGTCCGAGGAGCAGCAAGAGAATGGCCTGCGAGGCTATGAATATTGGGTGGAGACAGACGCGCCACTCTCTTCCCTGGATGAGGGGATGGCAGTGAAGGAGATCGAAGGCTGTAAATACGCCTCCCTGCGCATTACCGACCCCTTTGCCGATCCGTTCGTACGCATTCCGCTGGGCTGGAGACAACTGGCCGGGTGGGTGAACAGCAGGGGGTATCAGGCGTCCTGCGACCAGGAGCGGTATTGGCTGGAGGAAGTGCTGGAATGCGGCGATGGGACTGTAATGGAGCTGTATTTTCCGATTGAATAGGTAAGCAGCAGCCCCCGGCCCTCCGGGGGCATGTATGGTCTCACAAGCATTCCGGTCATGACTTTACAAACTTCAGGCATGTTCGCAGCATGCGCCGGGTGAAGATATGCGAGCAGAGCAGCACAGCTGCCAGCAGGATGCTGAACGGCAGGACGAGAATCTGCGGCAATACGGTCTCCGGTCTGAAGCTAAGCGTCACCCTCTCCCAACCGAGCAGCCCTAGCATCCCCGCAACCATTGCAATCCCCGTACAAATGAAGCTTCCTGCCGCCCATACCCCCAGAACAGGAATGACGAAGAGCAGAACAGCCCCTTTGCCGATGAACTTGAGCGTATGGAGAAGGGCAGCAGACCGCCCGCTCATTGAAAATCCTCCTTGGCGCTGAGATCGCTGCAGTACACGGAACTGCCTACCCTGGAGCCGGGCGCAACTGTCAGGCTTTGGCTGTAGCGGATTTCCCCGATATCGCAGCCCGGTCCTACCGTAATATCCGTTCCACAGACAAGTTCGGCCGTAGTGCGCTCCAGGCAGATGGTTTCCCCTTGAATCAGCCGGCAGGCCAGCCTGCGGAAAGGACCCATACTTAGCCCCAGCTTCGGAGAGGAGCGTCTGATGATAACCGGTCCGGCTGAAATCAGCTGCTCGGCCTTACATGTATTTCCCAGTACAATTTCGATTCTTTCGGTGGCATGAAGCTGCTGAAGCTTCACAGCACCTTTTGCAGCAAAGGTGATCGCCTGGATCGGCCCCGCTGACGACAGATAGCCCGCAGAGCGGACATGCTGCGCCTGCAGACGCTGCACACGCAGACTTCCCAAATTCTCTACGCTCTCCGAATAGCAAGCCTCCGCAATGCTGCATTCGCCGGATACCTTGAGCAGTGCAGTTGCTAAGGTGCTGTTGACTTTCAGATGACCGGTCACATGTATGGATGCCGCGCGGATAGGGTCCCGGGAGATGAGCGAGCCTCTGACCTTCAGGGGAGCCTCGCCTTCGACCGAAGTATGCCTATACAAGGGATAGACCGCCTTTCTGAAATTTATTTTAACAATTAAAATATATAACAGATATAATATATAGTAAAAATAATATGTTATAAAAAAAACGCCCCGGCAAAGGAGGCGATGTACATTAAGGATTCTACCGGACAATGCCGTTCATCAGCTCATGAATCTGCTGCAGATTGTCCGTAATCCGCTTAAGCTCTTCGGCGGAGAAACGGTCGAACAGCCGTAATATCCGCTGTTCGCCCTCGCCGGTGAGCGCAATATTGACTACTCTGCGGTCTTCCTTGGTCCGGACCCGTTCAATAAGGCCGGCATTCTCCAGCTTGTCGCACATGACCGATGCGGCGCCTGCCGTAATGAGAAAGCGCTCCGAAATATCGGTAATGTTCAAGCTGCCGGCGAGGCGGAGCTGGAACATCAGCATGATTTGATTCACGGAGAGCGATTCCCCGCGGGTAATCATCTCCATAAAGGCCTGCGATTTCCGCTGCACCTCGGCCATGGCCACCATTACGTTGTCCAGGGCCTGCGGGTTCACATGTTCTGTACTCATAAATACGCTCCATAGGTTATAGTTTCTCAACTATATAGAAGCTGTTACCAGGCTGTCAAGTAGAGTGGGCAGAGGCCGCCATTCAGAGTCTTCCAAAGTGAGACCGTTGTTGCTATAGTGTTTTTATAATAGAAGTCATTAGCTGACCGGTGTACATAAATTGGAATGAGGAACGGGGAATCACGATGGAAGTGGAATGGCTGGAAGCGGAATTGACAATCGTGGCAGGCGGAGAGGCCGTGGAGCTGCTGCCCAAAGAGTTCGCACTGCTGCGCTTTCTGTACCGGGGCAGGGGGCGCGTCTTTAGCCGGGAGCAGCTGCTTGATCAGGTATGGCCGCTGGAATATCCGGTAGAGCGTACGGTGGATGACCATATCTACCGCCTCCGCAAGAAGCTGGCCAAGCTGAACGGAATGGAGATTAAGACTGTCCGAGGGTTTGGCTACAGTCTAAGCATGCCGGCTTCAGCGGCCGGAGCCATAGCCAAGCCTACCGTGAAGGATGCAGGACTGCATGAGATGATGCACGGACTGCTGGGAACCTATCATAAATACGGCCAGGGCCACTCCATGCTCACCTTGGCGCGCCAGCAGGATGCTTTGGGTTATGAGCTGGACACTTTCTATCAGGTGTGCGTGCATTTTGTGCAGGGAGACCTGGAATGGTTGCTGTATACCGGTGAGGTGGAGCTGAAGGAACGGGTCTATTATCTGTTGCTGTGTTATCTCTTCGGCGAGGGTGCTCCCGGGGACAAGCTGGCGTTCTGCGAGGAGGTGCTGGAGTGCCGCAGGCTTCCTGAACTGCAGCATGAGGAGCTCTACATTCTGAATATTCTGCAGCTGTATGTACTCGCCGGAGAGCCGTACAAGGCCATAGAACGCTTGAAAGTGACATATGATGTGATTGCCGCACCGGAATATATCGAGTTCATTCCGGTTACAGCCATTTCGGAAATGGCTGTACATATTCTTGCCGGTACAGCCGACGCGCAGGTGAAGGAGCTGGCAGAGAAGGTGGACCGGATTCTCGGGGAGCAGCCGTATTTGCGAGAAATCGGCCAATATCATGTGGTACAGGGATTATGGCGCATGCGCCAGGAGGCCCCGGGGGAAGCGGAGAAGCTGTTCGACGAAGGGCTGCAGGTACTGGAGCTGAGCGGCTTTGTGCCGCTGCGGATCTATGCGCTGCAGCAGATTGTTTATTACTGTGTCTTGTTCTCCAATGAAGCACTGAAAGCCAAATATACGAAGCTTCTGGAGGCGGAACAGGAGCGGATGGGCCTTTCCCGGCTGCAGCAGCCCCTGGAGGCCCTGCTGCGGAAGTCGCTGCTCACCCTCTGATATTCCTCTGATATTTCTCCTATACAGTAACAAGCATGATCTGCATGACTTGCGCTGCTAAATGGAGGAATGAATGATGACTCGTATTCTTACAAAAAATGCCGACAGCCTGCTGCATAACAAGGTATACACACGCGTGTATACCGCATTCGCCACGGCAACCTTCGGCGACTGGTTCGACACCCTGGCCATCCAGGTGCTGGTCGGGTACCGCTGGCAGGCCAGCCCGGTGATGCTGGGACTGATTCCGGTGGCGGTGGCGCTGCCCGGCATCCTGCTGGGGGCGCTGGCGGGGAGCGTTGCCGACAGATTCAACAAGCTGAAGCTGATGCGCATCTGCGATCTGCTCACCGCGCTGATGACGGTGCTGATCCTGTTTGCGCCGAGTATGTACTGGCTGCTGCCGCTGCTTGCGCTGCGTTCCGCGCTCTCCACCCTGAATGTGCCGGCACAGCAGTCGCTGACCCGCAGCATTGTCCGCGAAGATCAGCTTATGCAGGCTTCATCGCTGAACGGGATCGTGAACCAGGGCTCCAAGATTGCCGGGCCGCTGCTCGGCGGCCTTGCCCTGTCGCTTCTCTCTCCGCAGTGGTGCATTCTGCTGAACAGCATTCTGCGGCTGGGCTCCTTCATGCTGCTGCTCACGGTCAAAAATACACCGGCTGCCGGAGAAGGTCCAAGCGGCGGGGAAGAGGAACATATTCCGCTGCGCAGGATGTGGATTGAGGGCTGGGTATTCATCTTCCGCAGCAGGCTGCTCTTGAATACGCTGCTGTTCGGTCTGTTGGGCTCACTGGCGCTTCAGATGATCGATTTTCAGTTTACCAGCCTGTTCCGGCTGCTTGCCCCGCAGCAGGAGGGGCTGCTGGGCTGGATGGTGGCTGCCTCGGGCGTAACGGCCGTAGCCACGATTCTGGCGATGAATAAGGTGAACCGGAACAAGGGCTACGGCCTGCTGCTGGGCGGCGGAGAGCTGCTGATTGGTCTCTCGGTGGCAGGCTTTGGACTGCTTCAGCCGGGAACGGCAGTCTACCCGGTACTGCTGCTGGGTGCTGTGCTCGGTGTCGGCAACGGTATCCTTATGATTACCTTCAATTATTGTCTGCAAAAAGAAACGCCGCCGCATATGATCGGCCGGGTATTCGGAATTCAGAATACCGTACTCAGCGCCATAATGATTATCGCGCCGCTGCTGGGAGGGCTGCTTGTTCAGGCCTCCGGGCCATCCAGCATCTTTACGATCATCGGAACGGTAGTGGCTGTTCTCGGTATAGGCGCCATTCTGCTCAGCCGGGTGCTGTGGCCTGAAGCCAAGCCTGCCGCACATGCTGAAGTTCCGGCTACAGAGTATCTCGGCTAATATTTCACCAGATTCAGCGAAGCTGTATAAGATCACAAGAACAAGAGCCGAGCCATAATTCTCCCTTCACCGGAGGATTATGGCTCGGCGTTTTGCTGCACCACGGCTGCTTTTCCCCGGTTATAAATTTTATAACAGCAAACTTTATATCTTTTTGGTAAGCTATGGAATGCTTGTTTATAATAGCCGGGGGATAGAAGGAGAGATTTGCATTGATGAGAAAAGTATGGAGTCTTCTGATTGTACTGATAGTTATTGCAGCTCCGTTAGACCATAAGCCCGCTTCAGCTGAAGCGGCGGTTCCGGATACAGGATTGCAGCAGTCATTGGAGCAGCAAGACCCGATCGACTTTGTTGTCGCTACGGATGAGTATAATTATTTGGGAACGGCCAACGGACTTCTGTACTTCAAGGCGCCTCTTTGGAGTAAGAATCCGCGTAATGCCAAGGGGCAGCTGCTGCAGGAGTATGTCATTACCGTCAATGCCAAGACCAATAAGGTGGAGTGGAAGCTTCCGATTTATGGGGGGTTCAAATTCGTGGAGCGTACTTTTTTTGATAAGGCAGGTAATTTGTATAGTGTAGTTGGAGCGGGGTTAAAGCAATCCTCCAATGAGACGTTTCTCTATTCCATTAGTCCAAAGGGGACAATGAACTGGCAGACGTTATTCCCCGACACGCTTGAGATTGACGGTCTGATCAATAATAAATTGTTTGTACATGGCCGAACCACCGTCTACGCAGTGAATCTGAACGGTACAGTGGCCTGGAGTAAGAGCTTCGAAAGGAAAAAAATGCAGGCTTCCCATGATGTCGGCGGGGTTACCTCGAATGAAATATTGACGCTCAAATATAATTCGCAGCATAAAGCAGTATCTTTTGATGTGCTGGACTGGAATCTAAAGACAAAATTAAGCTATCCGCTAACTGCGAGCAGTACAGTTGAACAATCGCTCAAGCTGAACAAGGAGATCTATATCCTCAAAATAAAGAAATCCGAGAGCACCACGCTGCTGGCCGCTATAGGAACAGACGGGAAACAGAAATGGACTAAGGGGATTGATCCGACCACGAAGCAAATCTATATTTTGGACGGCAAGCTCTTATTCGCCAATAATAAAGGATTCTATGTGCTGAATGGCAACGGCGAACAATTGAATCATACCCCGCTTGCTCCAATGCCTTATAAAGGATTTGGCTACAGAGTAAGGATGGATGACAAGTACATTTCTATTTCGTTTGATGGCAGAATACAAACAAAAACTGCGCTGACAGTATTGGACCGGAAAAGCTACAAAATGCTGTATTCATTCGCCTATCCGCTCCAAGTAGAAGGACAACCAGCGATCCACTATGATGATATTTTCTTTACTCAGGACAGGTTCTTCAGAGTCTATGACAATCAGCTCATTCCGTTTAAATAAAATCCAGACCCGAAGCCCGTGCGCCCGCACGGGCTTTTGCGGTGCGGCGTAACGGTCGTCCCGGATATTCCCTCCCTGCTTGTCATGCCCGTCTGCATATTGGGGCCAAGTCCCTCATAGACATGTACTAATCAATGCTTCACAAAACAGGTTAAGGGGATGATGGCATGCGCCGGATCACATGGGTACTCGCAATCATTATGAGCGTGGCCCTGATTATGACGGGATGCGGAAAGAAGGACGCCGCTTCCGTAGTCAAGGATTTGAATGACATCTCAGACAAGCTGGAGAGCAAGCAGGGAGCCTATCAGGGAGCGGGCACCATGACCCTGTATACCGGCGAACAGCCGCAGGAGTACAAGGTCGACGTCTCGTACAAGAATCCGGCATATTACCGGATCAGCCTCACCAGTGTGCAGAAGGATGTGACCCAGATTGTGCTGCGCAACGATGACGGTGTGTTCGTGCTGACGCCGAGCCTCGGGAAGAGCTTCCGCTTCCAGAGCGACTGGCCGGACGATCAGGGGCAGGTCTACCTGTACCAGACGCTGCTGCGTGGCATTATCTCCGACCAGAACCGCCAGTTCGTCGAGGACGGGGACAATTATGTGTTCGAGGTGGCGGCCAATTACCAGAGCAGCGCCCTGGTACGCCAGAAGATCTGGCTGGGCAAAAAGGATTATCAGCCGAAGCAGGTGCAGGTCTCCGATTCCGAAGCCAAGGTGGTCGTGGATGTGAAGTTCGACACCTTCAGCTTTGATCCGGAGTTCACCAAGGATTCCTTTGATATGCAGCGCAACATGACAGGCGGCTCCGCTTCGGAAAGCACTGTAGCCGAGGTAGATGAGAACGGCAACCCGCTTCCGGCCACAGAGAACGGGGAAGCTGCCGATGAACCAGCCGCCGCCGAGCCGGGTGATTTCGGCATCATCGAACCGGAATATGTTCCGGCCGGCGTGGAATTCAAGGACAGCCACAAAATTGAGAACAGCAAGGACCACTCCGTGCTGATCCGGTATGACGGAATTTACCAGTACACCATTATCGAGAGCCGTCCGCTGGACCGGACTGTCTCGCTGGCTCCGCAGACGGTAGTGGATATGGGCTTCGCCGTAGGGATGCTCAGCGGCGAGGAGCAGCAGACGCTGACCTGGATGAGCGATGGCGTGGAGTTCCGGATCACAAGCGCCAATCTGCCGCTGGATGAAATGATGCAAATTGCCGCTTCTATGGACGGACAATCGGGTAAGTAAATATCAGCAGCGGATACTGCGCCGGGCGGGGAGATTCCCTGCGGCGAGCCGTATCCGCTTTTTTCTTCAGACGGCCGAGATTGACAGTGTCTCTCCTTAGCATTACCATTGGCAGTAAGACTATAATCTAATGCTTTAATGCAGAGATGTTTTACTACAAGCTAAGAAGGTGACAGGGAAAGTGCAAGCAAGCTATCGACCTACAGTTGCCGAGATCAATCTGGACGACTTGCGTGCCAATTACGAAGCCTTCCGGGGCGCGCTGCCTGCGGAGACCAAGTTTATGGGATGCGTCAAAGGAAATGCGTATGGCCACGGTGCAGTGGAAGTAACGCGGGAGCTGGAAAGGCTGGGCGCGGATTATGTCAGCGTAGCCTTTTTGGATGAGGCATTGGAGCTGCGTCAGGCGGGAATACTGATTCCTATACTGGTGCTTGGCTACACCTCTCCGGAAGGCATTGCCGTTGCCTGGAAGAACAACGTGACCGTAACACTGTTCACACCGGATGTGCTGGAGGCGATCAAGCGGCTTCCGGATGATCCGCAGCACCGGCTGAAGGTGCACATCAAGATTGACAGCGGGATGGGCCGGCTGGGATTGCTTCCACCGGATGCCCCCGATTTCATCGCTGAAGTGCAGCGGACAGCGCAAGCGGAGCTGGAGGGAATGTTTACCCATTTTGCCAGGGCAGATGAAGAAGACAAAGACTATACACTGATGCAGTACCGACGGTTCATGAACGTGGCGGACACGCTTCGGGACAGACAGATCCACATCCCGATCATACATACGGGCAATAGCGCTACGGCCATTGATACACCTCTTCTATCCAGTAACATGGTGCGTGTAGGCATAAGCTTGTACGGATTTTATCCTTCAACAGAGGTGAACCACGAGCGTGTGGCTCTACACCCGGTAATGACGCTGAAGACCCGGGCGGTCTATGTCAAGACACTGCCGCCGGATTGGGGAATCAGCTACGGCACCCGGTACTTTACGGGCGGCGAGGAGCGGATCGCTACGCTGCCGGTAGGGTACGCAGACGGATATTCCCGCATGCTGACAGGCAAAGCGGAGGTGCTAATACGCGGACGCCGCGTTCCGGTCGTCGGAACCATCTGCATGGACCAGTGTATGGTAACGCTCAAACCTTTCGCTGAAGAAGCGAACCAAATTCAAGCCGGCGAAGAGGTTGTACTCATCGGACGCCAGGGCGCCGAAGCTATTACAGCGGATGAACTGGCGCTTCATCTGGGCACGATCCACTACGAAGTGATTTGCATGCTGGCTCACCGGGTTCCCCGCGTATATGTGCGGCAGAACGCCATTCCTAATCTGGTGAATCCCCTGCTTCAACGTGAATGCTCTGATTCATATTGACATGTACAAGGAACGACAAAAGGAAATAATTCGTGCAGACAGGTGTGACTTATGGTCTATACGAACCGCCAAATGTAGTTTATAATGGGATGCAGCATACTTGATATACTGGCGGCATATATTCCTTGTATAAAATTCCTTGTATATTGTAACAATGGAACACAAGGGCAGTAGGTTTGTGGGGGTGGAACAAGAAGGTGGCCAATTTGCAAAGCACCAAAAGAATCATGATCAGCTTGCCCGATCATCTCTTGCAGGAAGTGGATGGGATCGCCCAAATGGAGAATTCTAACCGCAGTGAATTGATCAGGCAGGCCATGAAGCTGTACTTAAGCGAACGGAAGAAGCGCACGATCCGGGAGTCGATGCAGCGCGGGTACATGGAAATGGCTAAGATCAATTTAACGATGGCATGCGAGGCATTCCTCGCGGAAGAAGATGCAGACAATACTCTGGGCCGCTTAGTAAGCGGGGTGTAGATCATTGATCGTTAAACGCGGCGACGTTTTTTTTGCCGACCTTTCGCCGGTTGTAGGTTCAGAGCAAGGCGGAGTAAGGCCGGTACTGGTCATTCAGAACGATATTGGCAATCGATTCAGCCCGACGGTGATTGTGGCGGCCATTACCGCCCAGATCCAGAAGGCCAAGCTGCCGACGCATGTGGAGATTGATGCGGCTGCCCACGGCTTTGACCGCGATTCGGTCATTCTCCTGGAGCAGGTTCGGACAATTGACAAACAACGCTTAACGGATAAGATCACCCACCTGGACGAGGAAACAATGAAAAAGGTGGATGATTCGCTGCAAATCAGCCTTGGCCTGATTGATTTCTGAGCACAGGCAGGGTAACCATATCAAATATGTATTAAAGGGCGTACCTGTTTTTGCGGGTGCGCTCTTTTAATTAATAACAGCAAGGGGCCGAGGTGGCCTCCGGAAACAGAGCTTTCCTTAATAATTTTACGGTGATATAATTGGACCGGTTGGTCGGTTTATAGGGGGTGCTGAATATAAAAGGACGTTCTGACGGAGAAGAAACAAAGAAACGGATTGTGCAAAAGGCGGCGGCGCTGTTTGTGCAGAAGGGCTATGCGGCCGTGACGGTGAGCGAAGTATGCCAGGCGGCAGGCGTCAGCAAAGGGAGCCTGTACCACCATTTTCCCAGTAAAGACGAGCTCTTTCTGCATGTGGTTGAGGACGATACCGTGCAGTGGCTGGCAGAATGGAAGGTCATACGGGAGCGTACCACCGGTATCGAAGAGCGGCTGCTCGCCCTGGCGGAGCATTATGCCAATGACTTTCAGAATCCGCTGATCCGTGCGTTAGAGGAATATGCCAGATCGCGCAATCTTCCCGAAGAGATATCCAGGCGGTTGTCGGCCATTTATGAATCGGGTTCCCAGGCCTGCCGGATGGTGCTGCAGGAAGGGATGGACAGCGGGTATCTGCTTCAGGGCAATCTGGACCATTATGTGATAATTGTCAGCGGCCTGCTGGAGGGTGTGGGCAGAGTCAGCGAGATGGCGGATCTGGCCAGTACGCGCGAGGATGTCAAGAAGTATAGCCAGGAAGCTATACGGTTGTTATTGCAGGGAATGCGCAGCCATTAGAGCCCGCTAAAAGTTTGGTATGACGGGGACAGATTTTTTTATTGTCATTAATTAGACCGGATGGTCGGTCTTGTATGACTGGAAACAATGGAAGTTGCAAAAGATATAGAATCCAAACCTGCAGAAAGGTTGCACTGAAAGATGGAGGGAACACCATGTCATTATTGTTAAGAAACCGGGGAGCGATGCTGCTCCTGATGGTGAATATTTTTCTGGCGTTTACGGGGATCGGCCTGGTCGTCCCCATTATGCCCACTTATATGAATGAGCTGGGGATCGGAGGCGGGATCGTCGGATTACTTGTGGCCGCCTTCTCATTGACCCAGCTGCTGATCTCGCCGATTGCCGGAAGATGGTCGGACCGGATGGGCCGTAAAAATATTATTGTCGGCGGGCTTATCATCTTTGCACTGTCCGAGCTGCTGTTCGGGCTGGCCGATGCTCCCTGGCAGCTGTTCATTTCCCGCATGCTTGGCGGTGTAGGTGCAGCGATGATTATGCCGGCGGTTATGGCTTATGTGGCAGATACCACGTCGATGGACGAACGTGCCAAGGGGATGGGCCTGATCAATGCGGCGATCACCACCGGATTCATCATCGGACCGGGAATCGGCGGTTATCTGGCCGAGTTCGGCATCCGCGTGCCTTTCTTTGCCGCTGCCGTTGCCGCAGCCTTCGTGGCGGTCGTGACCTTTGCGGTACTGCCCGAATCCCGCTCTGCAGCGGCTGCAGTGCCGGGAGTGGAGAAGAAGGCGAACAAAGAGAGCCTTGTCGCCCAGTTGGTCCGTTCGTACCGTGAGCCGTATTTCTTTGGGCTGGTAATTGTATTTGTGCTTTCCTTCGGACTTGCCAATTATGAGACAGTATTCGGTCTGTTCGTCGACCACAAATTCGGCTTTACGCCCAAAGACATTGCCTTTGTCCTTACCTTCGGCTCCATATCCGGTGCCGTGGTCCAGGTGACTGTCTTCAGCTGGATTCTGAATAAATTCGGTGAGAGCCGGGTGATCTCGGCTTGCCTCTTCATTGCTGCCCTGTTTATCGGCCTGACCTTGCTTGTACACGGCTTCTGGGCGATCGTCGCCGTCACGTTCATTGTCTTCCTGTCGATCGACATTCTGCGTCCGGCTGTCGGCACACAGCTCTCGAAGCTGGCGGACGAATCGCAGCAGGGCTTCGTGATGGGCATGAACTCGGCCTATACCAGTCTCGGCAACATCGCCGGTCCGATTGTCGCCGGCTTTCTGTTCGATCTGGACTTTAATTTTCCGTACTGGGCGGCTACAGGCGTGCTGGCGCTTTGCTTCCTGATGACACTGGTGTACCGCAAGCGTTCAGCTGGATCTGTCAGAACCAGAGTATAGCGTATGGAGGCTAGGATATAGAGCAAGCAGCATAACGGCACAGTGAAGAACCGGGGCAATGCGCTACAGATTACCTTTCCGGAGTCTTGCTGATATTTTGGTGCAGCCGCGATCTGTGATACTATTTGAATTATGGATTATGTATAGTAGCAGAACGTATGCAGAAAGAGGGATACTATTGGCTGCAGAGAATACTGGCTCTGCGGCGGCACCGGAAGAGGCAGCCGCCCGGCAGGAGCAGGAAACGATTATTCAGGCGATCGCCAAGGAACTCGGCATCGGCCAGAAGCAGGTCCGGACTACAGTCGGACTGCTGGACGAGGGGAATACGATTCCTTTTATCGCGAGATACCGCAAGGAAATGACGGGGGAGCTGGATGAGAACGCGCTGCGCGATATCGAGGAGCGTCTTGGTTATCTGCGCAATCTCGGCGAGCGCAAGAAGGATGTGCTCCGCAGCATTGAAGAGCAGGGCAAGCTGACCGGCGAGCTGAAAGCAAGCATCCTGAAGGCGGTCAAGCTGCAGGAAGTTGAGGACTTATACCGTCCGTACCGCCAGAAGCGCAAGACACGGGCCAGCGTGGCCAAGGAGCGGGGGCTGGAGCCGCTGGCTGACTGGATCATGGAGCAGCGCCGCCAGGGCAGCCCGCAGGAGGAAGCGGCGAAGTATATCGACGCAGACAGGGGTGTGGAGACGGCGGACCAGGCGCTGCAGGGCGCGCTGGATATCATCGCCGAGAACATCGCCGATGATCCGGCCATCCGTTCCTGGGTACGCCAATACACGGCCAGCCAGGGTGTGCTGGTCTCCGAAGCCAAGGATGCGGAGCAGGAGAGCGTCTACGAGAACTATTACAGCTACCGCGAGCCGGTGCACAAGATGCCGCCGCACCGCATTCTGGCGATCAACCGCGGTGAGCGCGAGAGTGTGCTGAAGGTCGGTATAGAAGTTACAGTCGATAAAATTCATGCCTTTATCGCCCGGAAGGTGATCAAAGGGCCGTCCCCGGTGAAGGAGCTGCTGGAGTCGGTGATCGAGGACGCCTATAAGCGGCTGATTGCTCCGTCTGTGGAACGCGAGGTGCGCGGCGAAATGACGGAGAAGGGCGAGACGCAGGCGATTTCGATCTTCTCCGGCAATCTGCGCAGCCTGCTGCTGCAGCCGCCGGTCAAGGGAAGAAACGTGCTCGGCGTTGACCCCGCTTACCGTACCGGCTGCAAGCTGGCCGTGGTGGACGACACCGGCAAGCTGCTGGAGGTGGCGGTCACCTATCCGACGCCGCCGAACAACAAGAAGCGCGAGGCGGCGGCGAAGTTCAAGGAGCTGATTGCCAAATACGGCATCCAGCTCATCGTCATCGGCAACGGCACCGGCTCGCGGGAGACGGAGCAGTTCACCGCCGAGGTCATCGCCGAGATCGGCGACCCTGATCTGGCGTACCTGATTGTCAATGAAGCGGGCGCCAGCGTGTATTCGGCCTCCAAGCTGGCGCAGGAGGAGTTCCCGGATCTCGACGTGGCGGAGCGCAGCGCCGCGTCGATTGCCCGCCGCGTGCAGGACCCGCTCGCGGAGCTGGTCAAGATCGACCCGAAGGCGATCGGGGTCGGGCAATACCAGCATGATGTCTCGCAGAAGCATCTGGAGGAGAGCCTCAAGGCCGTGGTGGAATCGGCCGTCAACCATGTCGGCGTGGACGTGAACACGGCGTCCCCGTCGCTGCTCTCGTATGTGGCGGGCGTCAACGCGACCATCGCGAAGAACATCGTCAAGTTCCGCGAGGAGAACGGCAAGTTCACGACCCGCAAGCAGCTGCAGAAGGTACCGCGCCTGGGCGCCAAGTCCTACGAGCAGTGCATCGGCTTCCTGCGGATTCCCGGCGGGGAGAACACGCTGGACCGGACGCCGATCCATCCGGAATCGTATCCGGTAGTCGACCGCCTGTTCCGCGAGCTGGGGCTGGATGTGAAACGGCTGGGCGACAAGGCTGTTGCCGAGGAGCTCGCCGCCCAGAACGCGGAGGAGCTGGCGGTGAAGCTGGATGTCGGCGTGCCGACGCTGCGCGACATCCTTGAGAGTCTCCAGCGTCCCGGCCGCGATCCGCGCGAGGAGCTGCCGGCGCCGATCTTCCGCACGGATGTGCTGAAGATCGAGGATCTCGTTCCCGGCATGGAAATGCAGGGAACGGTCCGCAATGTCATCGATTTCGGCGCCTTCGTCGATATCGGCATCAAGAATGACGGGCTGGTGCATATCTCCCAGCTCTCGGGCAGCTTCGTGAAGCACCCGATGGACGTGGTGTCTGTTGGCGACAACGTCACAGTATGGGTGCTGGGCGTTGACCTGAAGAAGGGCCGCGTCAGCCTGACAATGGTCCCACCGCGCAGCGAAGCGGGGAGCGGAAAATAAAAGGGACGCAAGCCGGGATCAGCACCGGCAGGAGTTCGTATAGCCTCTGCCGGAGCTGATCCGGCAGAATGATTGAAAGCCCGCGCCGGGTGCATGACGGCGCGGGCTTTTTGCCGTGGCAGGGAGGATGACGGCTTGGCTGTCCAGATACGTAAGGAGGATTATCGGCCGTCACTGTCATTTTAATAAAGTAACCAATATATGAATTCTCTTGTATATTCTAGATACTTAGAGCCGGAGCGAAGTTACGCCGCGGGATTAAACATACCCTTAGAGTATAAGTATGGAGGAGTATATGAGCAGATTTAGGAGAGTCTCCCTGTATGTGTCCGGCCTGGTTTCGGTGATTCATTTGGTGGTTCTGTATCTGTTCTGGGGACGGATTCCGGAGCGGATACCGCTGCATATAGGCCTTAACGGGACCATCGACAACTACGGCCATAAGACGAATTTGCTTCATTTGGCGGTGGCTGGATGGGGAGTGGCCGTGCTGTTGTTTGCCTTACACTACAAAGCCCCGAGGTATACCGGTTATGATCCGGCCGGAAATAAGAAACTGGTCCTGGGTATTGCCTCTATTCTCATCCCGCTCTTCCTGCTGCTGTTCTCGTGCGGAATTATATTTCAGTATGCCCCATGAAAATCAATCCCCGTATAAAACAAATTTAACCGACTTCTCCATTACGATATGCGTGTGGCCATGTTACGATTTGGAAAAATAACAGCAAAGGTGGCAGGACATATTGGGCGAAGTCGAAATCCGGAATTACCGCCAGGAGGATTTGCCGGCGCTGGGCGGATTGTATGAAGAGGTAAAAGCAAGCGGCAACGTGATGTTCTGGTGGGTGGGCGAAGAGGGGAATTGGTCTAACGTATGGTGTGCATTTGAAGGGGAGCGGATGGTTGCCAAAGGCCAAGTGGGCGTGTTCAATATCATGCCTCCCGGACGCTCGCCGGAGGGTACGCATAAACTGTTCCTTAATCTCAAGACCTGGCCCGGCCGGGAAGGAGACCGGGGACTGCTGGACGCCCTGTACGAGCGGGTGCTGAAGTCGGCCCGGGAGCTGGCGGCAGAATTGCCGGCGGAATACCGCACCGTTCTGTGTGTAGGCAACTATGCCGGTGAGGAGCAGAATAACCGGTATTTCACGGACTGTCTGGGGTACCAGCCGCTGTATAATCTGTATACGCTGGAGTGTGATTTGACCCGGCCGCTTCCCGTGGCGGAGCTGGCTGCCGGTCTGGAACCAGTATATTGGAGCCTGGGCACGGAGGCTGACCGCGCGAGTTATCTTCAGCTGGAGTCCGAGGTCTGGCCGGAATCGGCACTGGGCGCAGAGCGGCTGGAAGAATACCGCGGGCATGCGCTGTTTACGGCCATTGTTGTACGGGAAGCCGGTGAAATTGCCGGCAGTGTGCTGGTATGGCGTGAAGATCAGAGCGGAATCATCGAGGATATATTCGTACGGGAGCCGTGGAGACGGCGCGGCATCGCCCGGGGGTTACTTGTACAAGCACTGCGCTATCTGAAGGATCATGGTCTGGAGAAGGCACAGCTGGTCATGCACACCGACAATGCTTCGGCGCAGGCCCTGTATCAATCACTGGGATTTCAAGCGGTGGGCGAAGAAGAAGTGCGTTTCTATACCAGGCTGAATTGAGCCGTCGCCGGCGGACAAGGCTGCTGTAAGCTTGCAGCGCTATCTGCTATAACCCGGTTTCATTGCCGGAAGGCTACCCTTTCTGCTTTTGAACATAATTCACACAAGCTCTGCGTGCCAGCGGCTGCAAGCGCCTACTTATCGGGTGCGGCAGCCGCTTTTTGCTGACTATATCCAGGGCTGTCGCAGGTTTGAAGGTCAACTGGCGTATTCTTTTTCGAAGATAGGGTAATCCTATACAGGCTAAAATCCACCTATTTACTGGTAAACACGTTGGTCAACTGCACAATGCATTTCGTCTGTTCATCAATATTTTTCATCCGCCGAAAGCGTTACAATGAAACCGTATTCAACAAGTGCTATAGGGGGTCGACATCATGGAAGGATTAACAATTGGCTGGTATGGAGCATTGGCGGGTCTGGCTTTAGCCATTATCCTTATACTGAAAAAACTGAATCCGGTTTATGCGCTGTTTCTGGGGGCGATTGTCGGGGCGCTGATCGGCGGCGCCAATCTGGAGCAGACGGTTAACGTTCTTGTAAGCGGTACCCAAAGTGTCATGGGCACGGTGCTGCGTGTACTGGCGGCCGGCGTACTGGCCGGTGTTATGATGGAATCGGGGGCTGCGGAGACCATCGCCCAGGCCATTGTCCGCAAATTCGGCGGCGGTAAAGCCATTCTGGCGCTGGCGCTGGCCACGATGATTATTACGGCGGTGGGCGTGTTCATTCCGGTGGCCGTGCTGATTGTCGCTCCAATCGCGCTGTCGGTCGGCAACAAGATGGGCATCTCCAAGCTGGCCCTGCTGCTGGCCCTGTCCGGCGGCGGCAAGGCGGGGAATATCATCTCGCCCAATCCCAATACGATTGCCGCAGCGCGCGGCTTCGATCTGGATCTGAGCCATGTGATGCTGGCCGGACTGGTTCCGGCGGTGTTCGGACTGATCGTAACAGTTATTGTCGCTTCGCTGCTGAAGAAGAAGGGCGTAATGGTCTCCGACCAGGAAGCGGTTAACGGGAATGCGGATACATCCAAGTATCCGCCGCTGGGCAAAGCCATCGTCGCTCCGCTCGTAGCGGTCGTGCTGCTCATGATCAATCCGATTGGCTCGCTGTCCGGTATCGACGCTCTGGCGAACTTCAAGGTGGATGCGCTTTACATCCTGCCGCTGGCCGGAATCATCGGAATGCTGGCCATGGGCCAAGGCAACAAGATTCTGCAGTATACCTCTTCCGGTCTGACCAAAATGACAGCTACCGTCCTGATCCTGATCGGTGCGGGCGGCATTGCCGGTCTGATTTCGGCATCCGACCTGTCCACGCAGGTGGTTAGTCTGATTGAAGCTTCCGGGATTTCCGGAACGTTCCTTGCACCGATCGCCGGTATTCTGATGGCCGCAGCTACAGCTTCTACGTCAACCGGTGTTATTCTGGCGACAGGCTCGTTCGGACAAGCCATCCTGGATATGGGCACTGCACCGCTGGCCGCAGCCGTAATGGTGCATACCGGGGCAACCGTCATTGACTCCCTGCCGCAAGGTAACTACTTCCACGTTACGGCGGACAGCATGAAGATGACGATCAAGCAACGTATGGGCCTGATTCCTTACGAGGCCATTGTCGGCGGAACGATGACGATTGTGGCAACGCTTGTATACGGCTTCCTGTTCTAATTCGATATCATATCAATCATATGGGGTGAGAGAAATGGGCAACAAGACATTTGTATTGGCACCGGATTCTTTCAAGGAGAGCATGACGGCGAAGGAAGTATGTGTAGCCATGGAACGGGGGCTGCGTAAAGTCTATCCGGAGGCCGAATATATCCATGTTCCGATGGCGGACGGCGGTGAAGGCACCGTACAGTCGCTGGTCGATGCTTCCGGAGGCCGGCTGGTGGAAGTACAGGTGACAGGCCCGCTCGGCATTCCCGTCTCCGCCAGCTACGGCATCCTTGGCGACGGGGAGACCGCGGCGATTGAAATGGCTTCCGCCAGCGGTATCCAGCTGGTCGATAAGGCGGACCGCAATCCGCTGATTACGACCACCTACGGCACCGGTGAGCTGATCCGGGCCGCCCTCGACCAGGGCATCCGCAAGATCATCATCGGCATCGGCGGCAGCGCGACCAACGACGGCGGCACCGGCATGGCCGAGGCGCTGGGCGTCCGCTTCCTGGACGAGGCCGGGGAACCGCTGCCGCGCGGCGGCGGCAGCCTGGACCGGCTGGCAACGGTGGATGTCTCCGCGCTGGATCCGCGCCTCTCCGGGACGCAGCTGATCGTAGCCTGCGATGTGACCAATCCGCTGTGCGGCGAGACCGGCGCTTCCCATGTGTTCGGCCCGCAGAAAGGGGCTACGCCGGAGCTGGTGAAGCAGCTGGACGCGAATCTCGCCCATTATGCAGAGGTGGTCAAGCAGCAGCTCGGCAAGGATGTCCGCGATCTGCCGGGCGCCGGTGCAGCCGGCGGGCTGGGTGCGGGTCTGATGATCTTCACACAGGCCGAGCTGCGCAAGGGCATCGAAATTGTCATTGAATACACCGGTCTGAAGCAGAAAATGGCGGACGCGGATCTGGTATTCACCGGCGAGGGCGGCATCGACTTCCAGACCAAGTTCGGCAAGACGCCGTTCGGGGTCGCCCGCACCGCCAAAGCCAGCGGCAAGCGGGTCATCGCCGTGGCCGGTTACATCGGCGAAGGGATCGAGACCTTGTATGGCGAAGGCATCGATGCGGTATTCGGCATCGTTCCCGGCGCTTCCGCCCTCGACAAGCTGCTGGCCGAAGGCCCGGCCAATGTGGAGCGGACGCTGGAGAATATCGGCAGAGTGCTGAAGCTGGGCGAATAGAAAGATCTGCAATTGAAATTTGTGCGAAGGGGCGTCCCGGAGGCCGTGAGAATGGCTGCAGGGATCGCCCTATTTGCTAGTTGGTGATTAATCATGCGGTCGCGCTTTTTCTTTACTAGTCTCCAATTCAAATAGATCGATTTTCGCACACTAATTTTCATGTTTTTGTGGATTTTTGCAATCTTGTTGGATTATCGCCACTTAATCAGGATCTTATTGGTATGATGGATAATTTTCAACCATTTTAAGTGGTTAATTTCCAATTAGATTGGTGAAAAGCTCCAGATTGGTGAAATTAAGTAGCGATTTTCCAACTATTCAGGTTGACCAAAAGAAGAATTATACAAACCTCATGACAAAACCACATGTTACATTTCAAAAATTTCAGCTTGTTCAGTTAGGTCTCGGTAACAAGCTTGCGGTGGTGTGTTCGGTTTAGCTATACATCGCCAGGAGCTCGTACGTCAGCTCGAACAGCTGCAGAATATTGCGCGGGTCTTTGCCGGTTATGCTCTCGATCCGTTTCAGGCGGTATTGCAGCGTGTTGCGGTGAATATTCAGGGCATCCGCCGTATGGGAAACGCTGCAGTTATGGTTAATAAAGCTTTGCAGCGTCTCCAGGAGATCGAAGGTATCCTCCAGTCTGGCGGCATTGTTCGGTTCATCGGTCAGTCCCGCCTGGCTCAGCCGCACCAGAAATTCAGTGTCTGCATAGCGGATGGACGGTGCAGCCGGCTTCAGCGCCTCAAGAATACCCATAGCCGATTTGGCTTGGGTATAGCTTGCGGCAATGCTTGCTTCCTCCAGACCGGCGGCGAGCCGGACCGTGGGGCCGCTGCCGAGAATCTGGGCGGTCAGCTTGTCGCACTCCGCCGGGTTCTGTACCAGGACCAGCCAGACTCCTTCCTCCAGCTGGAAGGAGGGCTGCCGCAGCGCCAGCTTGGCCTCTTCTTCATCCGGCTGCCAATGCTTGATGTACAGCACGGTTGTTCTCAGATGGAGGTCGATATGATAAGCAGCAGCGGCCTCCTTCTTCTGCTTCTGCGTGTATGCACCCTGATGGGACAGCAGCTGCTCGAGGAAGGCTTTCTTGCGGCTCGCCGCATTGGCTAGATCCTCCAGGGCGTTCTTCTGCTCAATCAGCAGCGCGACGGTGGTCCGCACAATATTGCAGAACGGGCGAACCTCATCGGGATTGCCGGTAATGCCGATTACGCCGACCCGGGTATCGCCAATGACAATGGGCTCGTTGGTGCCTTTCCGCTCATACCGGCCGTCCTCCCACACCTCGACCATGGTCCCGGTGGCCAGAGCCTTGACGGCCCCGCGGTGGACGGTACCGACCCGCTCTCTGGTGCCGCTGCCGACGATAATGCCTTGATGGTTCATGATGTTGATATTATAGGGGATGTCCATCATCATTTTATCGACAATTTCCTGAGCCTGCTTCTCGGATAGCTGAAACAAAGGGAACACGCTCCTTCTCGGGGTTACAGATTGTGCATATGAACAAAGTATATTTCATTTGCCGGTAGGATGAAAGCATAGGGGCGGCTGTGTGCGGTTGTTTGGATTATGATGTCCAGAATATGTGCTTATTTGGGGGGATGGCGAAAATAAGCGTTATAGGGTCCGTTGGCCTAAATTTGCGCCCATTGAAACTTTATCCAGCCCGGAGCCGTCAGAGGATTATGGACCAGACTGAGGAGGGATACAATGCGAAATCGTATGGCAGTACACCTAGCGTTGGCGGGAGGCCTATTGCTTCTTGCCGGCTGCGCGGCCGCAGGCGAAAAAGGCTCCGCTCCGGCTGAAACGCCGGTGCAGACGGGGGGGCAGCTAACGGCTGCACCATCCGCCAGCCCGGCGGCGACTTCGTCGCAGGCTTCCGCCACAGCGGCGGCCACAGTCAGCCAGGCCGGCGCGACAGCTCCTGCCGGAACAGCGGCACCTGAAGTGCCGGACGAGGGGCAGCCGCCGACTGCGCTGGAAGCGGCGAAGACGGTGCTGCGGGCGCTGAGCCGCGGCGATATGGAAACGGTGGCGGCCTGGGCTCACCCGGACCGGGGAGTACGCTTCTCCCCTTACGCCTATGTCGATGTGCAGAGGGATATTGTGCTCACACGGGATGAGCTGGGCAGCGCAATGGACGATAATACCAAACGGGTATGGCGGGAGTTCGCCGGGTCCGGTGAGCTGATCGAGCTGACCTTTGCTGATTATTATAAGAAATTTGTGTATGACGCCGATTTCTTCAGCGATGCGGAGATTGCCCTTAACCAGGGACTCGGGCAGGGAACGACGGTGAATAATATCAATGAGGTCTATCCGGCGGAGACCCATGACTTCGTAGAATACCACATCGACGGCATTGATCCTGCGGTAGAAGGCATGGATTGGCGCAGTCTGCGGCTGGTGTTCGAGAAGATGGACGGGGACCATGCGCTCGTCGGCATTGTGCATGACCAGTGGACGCCGTAGCCTTGCTATGACACAAGAATGCGATACCCGCGTTCACCGCAAAGGAGGAGGCTACACCGATATCCGGTGCAGCCTCCTTTTGGCATGCATGATTAGGGACTCCAAGCGACGTTCCTGCTCCTTTAGCCGGTGGACAGATTATTCCGTGATAATCAGATTCGTGCGTTTGGTCCGGAACGAGTGCAGCCAGTTCTTGTTGAGGCCATTAAAGATCTTTTTTACTGGCACAGACAAATTAACTGAAGCTCTATTTAGCCAAAAGTACTGAATAGGGTAGCATTCGAGGACACTATTCAATATCGTAGTGAGACCTTTAACTATTAAAAGAAAACAGTTTAACCTGTTTTTTTTAGAGATGTCTTAATGATAGGTGTATTCGACAAACAATGTGGCTCTAAAAATTATAATATAATACATAAAACGACATTTATAACATGGATGTGAAATGTAAAATAGGAATAAAATATCATTTAAAATATATTATGGATGAGTATACTTGAGAAACGGCGCTGGGGTTTAACTTGAGTTACAAAAGATGAGAAGGAGACTAATACATGAAGAAAACTGTATCATTAATTGCTGGATCTTTAATATTACTCACGGTTCTTCCCTCAAGTATTTTTGCGTACACTTATTCAGATAATGGTAAACCTTTTCCGGATATGAATTTCACTTATTATTCAACTTTATCTGCAAATTATAGCGGCCCAGCCTCTGCAGCTATGACCGACTGGTCAAGAGCGGTTGGTGCGACTTATACCGCATCAAACTCAACTTCTAAAGAAATTCACTTTTCAGATAATGATTATGGTGCTACTGGGTGGAATGCTACAACGGATCACCACCATGTCCAGTTTAGTAGTTACGATTACTTAGATGAAGTGAGAGCAAATCGTCACTATATGGGGAGCATGAGTGCTGTAGATCGCGAAGGTGTTTTTGGTCATGAACTGGGCCATGTTTTTGGTTTAGGTCACACCACTGATCCATGGACTCTGATGTGCAATTCTCTTAACGGAAGAGTCGTTGTTACCCCACAACTTGACGATATTCAAGGTGTTGAATCACTTTACTAAACGGAGGGCACTATGAAAAATCAAAAAAACAAAATCTTCGGTTCTATTATTGCAGTAGTATTACTAATTGGAATCGTATTCATTATTAATGATAATAGGAAGGCTTCCCATGTACACTCTAGTGCAAATGAACTAAGACAAAACAATCAAATCTTAGTAAATGACACAACCAATGAACCGTCTTCACATACTAACGATATTATACGTTATCATGGAGACTTAGCAAATAATTATAATACAGTCACTGAACTTACCTACGATTCAGAAGCTATTTATAAAGTGGAGGTTATTAATTCAAAATCTTTTGAGTATGAGGGAGTAGTATTCACGGTTTCGACGGCAAATGTTGTAGAAAACTATAAAGGTGACGTTATAAGCTCTTTCGTAAACATCCTGGAAACAGGTGGAAACTATAATAATACGGAATATGTATTTGAAGATTCGAGTGTTTTAAAAAGTGGTGATAAGGCCGTAGTTTACCTTAAAAAATATGAAGGCCCAATTCCTGAAGCGCAAGGTGCCTTCGTAATCTCGGGAGTCTATCAAGGGAAATTTAACATTGATGAAGCGAGTGGTGATTTACTAGTACCTGCAGCTGTCGAACAACAAGAATTGACTGAAGTTCGATCGCTTATTGATTTGAACTTAGAATAATTAAATATTCCTTTTGTGATAGAACGTCTAGGATTTTCTTTAGACGTTCTATCACATTTTATAGAAAATGGTGGGGGTGATAAATATGAACTTAAAAAGATTCTTTATTGTTTTGTTATTTCTAACTTTTTTCGTTGTCGCTTGTTCTAAGTCGTTGAAGTCCGATGAAGCAGCAGAAAAAGGATACGTAGTTTTTAGTAATGATGGGGTAATGAATTATGAGAAGTTCGAGCTGTTTATTGATAAAGTAGATAATGATGAAAATGCACGTGTTAAAATAGTGAATTATACGGATGAGGGAGATCCCATATTCCATACTCTTGAATATACTAGTGAGCAGAATACGATTTCCTATACGTTTGACAGCAGTGAGGATGAGTTTGGTGAAAGAAAAAAGGTAAACACTCAGTGTAAGTATATAATCGAAAACGAAGCTATCTTTACTTTAAGTGACTGTGAAGATGAGCTGATAGGGAATCATTTTTATGTTAAACAACAGAGGTAATAAAACCAGTCTCTCATTCTTAGCTGATGATAACGGTGAAGCCGGCGACTTCACGGAGGGCAAAGAACAGACGGGGAGTTGGCGGAATGACTGCTCTATTCATTGCCTGTGTAACGCGGTAGCAGCTTTTCTTTGCGGCAAGTTATACAGTCTCCCCCGCTAAACGGACTGTATTAACATTAATCGGGGGGGAAGCGGTGGCAGAACATAGTACAGGCCGTATTTCCCGATTGTCGGAAATACGGCCTGTTTGTTGTTGCCAATGGGGCTTTGGGTCACTACGTCCGTTGATCCTGTGCAAGCGTCCGTGAGTGCTATCCATCCGCAAGACGCCAGCCTGATCTCGGATTCCAGGGCCCGCCCCGGTCCGGAATTCTGGTTACTTACTTCGTCGGGTTAGCCGGCAAGGTTCTTGAGCTTGCATTTTCATTCGGGCTCGTCAGGCTCTTCACTGTCGCCGTATAGCCATCCGGCAGATACGTTACCGCAGAAGCGCTGGAGATCACCTGCGGATACATGCCGCCTGGAGCGGGCTTCGTTACGCGGTAGTAAATAACAGCTGACTTGTCCTTGAATTCAATCTTGTCAATCTTCAGGCCATAGCCCGGATTCGGCAGATTGTTAACGGTGACGGTGGCTTTGTTGACGCCTTCGCCCGCTTTCTCCAAATTCACGGTTGCGTCATATTCATAGGACGGGGTTTCATTTCCGTTGTCCGTGCCAATTACCTCCTTGGCGAATTTCGCCGCATCATGGAGCCATTCCGCCGCTTCGGCGCGGGTAACTGCATCGGTCGGACGGAAGGTGCCGTTCTTTTCCAGAGTGACAATCTTCGTATTAATCAGGATTTGCAGGCTGTTCATTTCCGCGTTCGACAGCTTGCTGCCGTCAGTTACCATTGCATACATCAGAGTAACCGGGAAGTTACCCTTGCTCTGCAGGGCCTGGGTCAGCAGATGTGCGAACTGGGCGCGTGTCATCACCCCGTTCGGGTCCACAGTCTTGTCCAGAGTCAGCCCGCTTTCCTTGGCTGCAACAAAGGCGGATGCATACCATGCTTTATCCTTGACCTTGTCGAAGTAGTCGCTGGCTTTGGCAGTGCTGCCGGCCTCAGGCGACAGCTTCAGGCCGTTGACAATAAACAGTACGCCCTGCGCGTAGGTCACCTTGGATTTCGGGGCGAACTTGTCGCTGGATACACCGTTTACGATGCCCTGCTTATGCAGGGACTCAATTTTGGCTTCGGCCGAATGGCCCTTCAGATCGGAAAATGCAAACGCCGATGTACCGAAAGATACGCTGGCTGCCAGAATGCTGCACGCTATCATCATTTTTTTAGCGGACATCTGGTAGGATGGTTTTCTCATTGTGCCTCACCTCTTGTATCCTTAGATGATGGAAGACGGCAAAATGTTGCAGGACGGAGACAAAAATCGAAAATTTATGTGACTAACCGCGCAGCAGCAACTCAGCCCCATCCACAAAAATCTCCGTCCCCGTCACATGGAACGATTCGTCCGAAGCCAGAAACAGCACCAGATTGGCCACCTGCTCCGGCTTGCCGGGCGCCTGCTCCAGCGGATGGCCGCCGTCCGGGAATTCCACTGGAATCTTGACTTCCTCCACATCTTCGCTCTTGTACGTATTATCGCCAATTTTGGTGTCGATTGATCCGGGACAACTTCAGTAACTAATACCCGCTGCACCCGGGGTGAACCAGTATTATATTGCGGCCGGTGATTGAACGGAAGGCTGCTTTGGCTGTACACTTAGGAATGATAGCGCTATATCATATTGAACGCTTAGGACAGAGGAGAACATAGATGGCTATGCAGCAGAGAACAGAGCGGATTAACGTCGGGATCTTCGCCCATGTCGATGCCGGGAAGACAACGACAACAGAGCATATTCTATATGAAAGCGGACGGACGCGGGCGCTGGGGAGCGTTGACGCCGGGACGGCGGTGACGGATTCGCTGGAAGTGGAACGTCAGCGGGGGATCTCGGTCCGTGCGGCACTGGCTTCCTTCAGCTGGAAGGGCGTGCAGGTCAATCTGGTCGATACGCCGGGACATGTCGATTTCCTGTCCGAGGTAGAGCGGAGTCTGCGGGTCATGGACTGTGCGGTGCTGGTTCTGTCGGCGGTCGAGGGTGTGCAGGCACAGAGTGAGATGATCTGGAATGCGCTGCGCAAGCTGGGGATTCCCACCCTGATCTTCGTCAACAAGATGGACCGGACCGGGGCGAACCCGCAGGCTGTGCTCAAGCAGGTGCGGACCTATCTGTCCGACGCTATTATTCCGGTGCAGCGGCCGCTGGGAAGTGAACAATCCTATACAGGGGCGGCAGATCTGTGGAGTGAACCCGGGGATTCGGCAGAGCGGACCGGGCTGCTGGAGACACTGGCCGAGCGGGATGAGCGGCTGCTCGATCTGTACATGTCCGGCGAGCCTGCGGAGCTTGCCGTCTGGAAGTCGCACCTGCAGGCGGAGACGGCTGCAGGGCGGCTGTATCCGCTGGTATACGGAGCGGCTGCCAAAGGATTGGGCATCCGGGAACTCCTTGATGCGATGATCGACTACCTGCCCCGGGCGGGGGGAGATCCGGAGCAGCCGGTGTCCGGGATCGTGTATAACATTCAGCGCGACAAAAGCATGGGACGCATGGCGTATGTCCGCCTGTATGAAGGCACCATCCGCAACCGCGATGCGGTGAGGATTCATACGCAGGATGTGCAGGCCAAGGTGACGCAGATCCGCAAGGTGGAGGGCGGCAAGGCCGAGGATGTCGGCGAGCTGGCCGCCGGCGATATCGCCGTCCTGTACGGGCTCGCCGGCGTGCGTATCGGCGATGTACTGGGCAGCCCGGATGCGATCCCGCAGGAGGCGAAGCTGGCCGTGCCGCTCCTGACGGTGCGCGTCTTCTGGCCGGCGGACACCGACGACCAGAAGGTGATAGCCGCGCTGCAGGAGCTGGCGGACGAAGATCCGCTGCTGGACGCGCAGTGGCTGCCGGATGAGCGGGAGCTGCACATCAAGGTGATGGGGCCGATCCAGCTGGAAGTCCTGGGCAGCGTGCTGGCGGAACGCTACGGCCTGAAGGTCACCTTCGGCCAGCCGTCGGTGATCTATCAAGAGACGCCCGCGCAGGCGGGCGAGGGCTACGTCGCTTATCTGATGCCGAAGCCGTGCTGGGCGATCCTGCGCTTCAAGATCGAGCCGCTGCCCCGGGGGAGCGGGCTCGTCTATGAGTCGGTCGTGCGCAGCTCCGACCTCCTGCCGCAGTACCAGAGCGAGACGGCGCGCCGCGTGCCGGAGGCGCTGCAGCAGGGCCTGCGCGGCTGGGAGGTCACCGACCTGAAGGTGACGCTGGTGGAGGGCAACCACCATGTGTGGCACACCCATCCGCTCGACTTCGCCGTCGCCACGCCGATGGGCCTTATGGACGGGCTGGCCCGCACCGGCACGAAGCTGCTGGAGCCGGTGCTCGCCGTACGCATCGTCGTGCCGGAGGAGAACGGCGGCCGCGTGATGAACGACCTCGTGCAGATGCGCGGCAGCTTCGAGCCGCCCGTGCTGCAGGGCGGGCGGATGGTCATCGAGGGACGGCTGCCGCTGGCGACGTCGCTCGATTACCCCGTGACGTTAAGCTCCTTCACCAAGGGGCGGAGTACGTTCACCTCGTTCTTCGCGGGCTATGAGGAATGCCCGCCGGATGTCAGCGCCGAGCGCACCCGCCGGGGCGTGAACCCCCTTGACCAGGCCAAATATATCCTAAGCGTGCGCAATGCGCTGCAGGGGTAGCAGTCGTATGGGGGACCGGACCTGCCCGCTTAGTTCCCAGACAATGTGAACTCCATATTGAATTTCCGGAACGCAGTTTCAGCACAAACCGTTGCTGGGACTGTGTTTTTCTTTGTATTTTGCTTAAATAATGCTTTAACGCTGTGAAAGATTAAAAAGTAAAATATTGACATGTTAAGTATTGGAAATGCATAATTTGATTATATCGGTTATGAAACCTTTTTTCTCTATTTTATATCGCTTGGAGAGGGGATATATCATTGTTTGAAATCATGAGTTATTACCTGGACAACGGGATTAGAGTGATGCTGCACCGGGAACCGCGGATCAAGGTCGTGAGTGTCGGTCTTGTTGTTAACCAGGGCAGCATGAACGAGAGTGATGACAATAATGGTATTTCCCATTTTATAGAGCATATGCTGATCAGCAATAACGACGAGAACCCGAAGATCAATAAGTATTACAATGATTTGCTGCTGTACGGGGCCTCCTACAATGCCAGAACGGATAAATCGAGCACAGCTTTTTACATAAACGGATTAGCTACAGGATTGGAAACCTACCTGAATTTGCTGAAGGAAATCGTCTTCAACAACACCAGATTCACCAATGAGATTCTGGAGAATGAGAAGAACATTGTAGAAAGAGAATTGGTATCCTATTACTCATCCTTTAATCAAATATCGGACAGGGCCGTTCAGTCTCTGTATGGCGAGAGCGGTATAGGCCGTATCGTAGTTGGAAAGAAAGAATGTGTAAGAGGCTTTGAAATGGATGAAATTGTGGAGAAGATTAACAATGTCTATACACCGGAGAATTCGGCAATCGCGATCTTCGGCGATATTGATTATTCCAAGGTCTCCAAGCTGATCGAGGAATGCTTCGGTGATCTGAAGGATGTGCCTACGAAGCAATACTTCGAGCCCGTGCAGAAATCAGCCAGCATTTATTTCAATCCCAACTACCAGGGGGAGAACGCGGTTGTCTCCGTCTGCTTCCGCAAGATCACCAACGAGAATTATGACCTGGTATCCAATGTGCTGGAGTTAATGCTGTATGCGCTGTGTAATCCGTCGCTTAGCAAGAGAATGGGCTATGTCCTCCGGAAGGAAACGGGGTTATCCTACAATCTGGGCGGATTCAGCAGCATTATCAAGCAGTTCATGGCCTTTGGCGTAACCTCGGTCTTCAAATCGGAGAATTCAGAGCAGGTCGTGGAGATCATTCTGGAGAGCCTCAATGAGATGAGGGAGCAGGGTTTTACCGAGGAAGAGCTGTTAAAGGTCAAGAAGAATGTAATCACGGAGAAGCTCTATATGAAGAATGACCTGAAAAAGCAATCCGACCAGTTGCTGAAGATGGCGACCAGCCAATATGCATACTCGCCCGACAATGAGATCCGCATCATTGAACAGATTACGCTGGAGGACATCAATCTCAAGATCAAGGATTTTATCAATTCGGATAACATCGGCCTTGCGTGCATCGGAAAATGTGACATAGACAAAGTTGTGAATAGATTCACTCTCTAATAACGAAAGGGGATTATTCTGTGGAGAAGACACTGAAGGTAAGTCTGGGTGAGTATGTCAACGACTGCAATAGTGAGCGGCTCGACAGCGGTACGCTGACATCGATAATTTCCTTTATTTACGGTGATAAAAAAACGATCGAACAGATTGCCAAATCGTTAAAAGTCCACAAAATCCAGATTCTGCATTACGTAGACTATTTGGTCCAAACCGGGGTTCTGGGCTTTACGGAAGAAGACAACATGGGAATGAACGAGAAGTATTTCTTCGTCCAGAATGAAAGCACCCATGCGGACATCAAGATTCAAGAGACCGAAACACAGCTGTTCTACGCCAAGAAGCTGGCGGGTGCACTGGAGGATATCGTCGTCTCCCTTAAAGGCGAGGATTTGAACTACATTACACTGACTACCGTGGAGTTATCGCATGCCGACGCTGAGGCTGTAATTCAGGAAGCCAAAGTGCTGCATGAATTAATAGAGAAGCTGGAAACCAACTGTAAGGACGCGGAGGCGGAGGACAAACAGAAATACACCCTGATCACAGCCTTCTCTCCCACTAAAGAGTAAGAGGATTATCCCATCGTTATCAACGCTCCCAAGTGTGAAAATAGCAAACAACTACATTTTAGGAGGTTTTACAATGGCTGAGGAAAGCAAGAAACTCACGCTCAAGCGCAATGATGTGCAGATCGTCGACGGCAAGGTCATTTTGAACAACACCGATTTGGCCCATGTTTTTGAAGAAGAAAGCTTCCTGGTAGATTCAACCGAAGGGCAGGAAGGGATTAGCTTAACCATCAGCAAGACCTAATACATTCCAATACATTCGGGTGATGTAAAGCGTTGATATGCAAGGTGTTTGCTATTTTTCACATGCTTTAACGGGAGGCTTTACTATTATGGATATACTTTTAGTCAATGGCGTTGATTTTCTGTATACCAATATCGTAACCCAGCTTGGCCTGCTTTCATTAAAAAATGTGTTATCCGGAAAATATGCGGTGGACATTGTTAATTTTGATTATCTGCACCATTCCGGTGAGCTTCCGTTTAAGGATACGGTGGAAGAGAATATCGAGCTGTTCGTAGATTACCTCTTAAGGCTGAACCCGAAGGTCGTGGGTTTCTATACCATATGCAACTCTTATGCGATTACGCTAACTCTGGCAAGAAGAATCAAAGAGAGCAACAGGGACATACAGATTGTGTTTGGCGGTCCGCAGGCAACGTTAACGGCCGAAGATACGCTATCCTACTTTCCCTTTGTCGATGTCGTGGCGCTGGGGGAAAGTGAGCTCTTTATCGAAGAGCTGATGGATGCACTGGTGAACAACAAGGAGCTGGCTGCTGTCCCGAGCATTGCCTACAGAGAAGACGGGGTGTTTGTACGGAAGGAAATGTGTCCGCTCATCCCCGGAGATCAGTTAGGCAGCTATACTGTGTTCAATTATGATTCCGAGGAATTCGAGGAGTTTCCAAGGTTCTTTCTGGAGGCCGGCCGCGGCTGTCCTTTCGGCTGCACCTTCTGCTCGACCAGTGTCTTCTGGGGCCGGAAATTCAGAATCAAGCCGGTTGGCGTGCTGATCGATGAAATGAAGATATTTTATGAAAAATATGATGTGAAGCTGTTTGGGCTTACACACGATATGCTGACCGTGAACCGGAAATATATTCACGAATTCTGCAACCGGCTCATCGCCGAGGATTTACCGTTTCATTGGTCATGCTCCTCCAGAATTGATATTCTCGACGATGAGACGATCAGGCTGATGTGGGAAGCCAAATGCACCGATATTTATATCGGCATTGAGACAGGCTCCCAGCACATGCAGCAGAATGTGAAGAAGAATATCAATATCGACAAGGCGCGCAGCACCATCCTCAAGCTGAAGGAAACGGGCTTCTCGCTTACCGTCTCGTTTATCTATGGCTTCCCCGATGAGACGGCCCGGGATTTGCATGAGACGCTCTCCATGATGGAATTTCTGTACAAACATGATATCCGCAGAGTACAGCTCCATCTGTACATGCCGCTGCCCAGCACAATTGAAACGGACAAAATCAAAGAACAGCTGTATTTCGATGAAACCGACGTGGACTTATCCATTTATAATGCGAAGATATTCAATCATGAATTAAATGATATGGTCCGTAAATATCCCAGCGTGTTCTTGCAGTTCTACACGTTTGAGTCGGATGTCAGAAACCGGTATAAGCGGCTGGATCTGCTGATCAGCTTAATTTCAACCGTGATGAGCTATTACAGCTCCTGTATTAATTATTTGATTCAGAAATACGGCTTGGCCCGGCTCTATGACAGGTATCGTCCGCAAATTAACGACTGCCACAACCGGATTAACGAGATGCCGATTGATGTGAGATTTGATTATGAATCGCTGATTCCCGTCTATTTTGGTTTGGCGGATACGATGTTCCGGGATGAAATCGCCGGAAGTCCTTCATTATATTTTGAGCAGGTGTACCGGTGTGAGGACCTTCTGTACCGTTACTTTACGGACAAAACACAGGAGGATGTTGTATACAAATTCGATATCGACATTATCCAGGCCAGACGCAGCGGCGTCTGCATAGAGAAAGAGAGCTTTATTAAATTCTCCAGACAGAACGATAAGATCAAGGTATCCAGTCTGAAGCTGGAATTGGTTTAGCCGGATTCAGGTTGGATATGGAGAGGAGAAGGAGATGACCAGGTACTTTTTTCGTAGCAAAACGCTTGCTGTATTCTACGTGCTCTGCTCCATCGCGGCGTATGCTGCACTAACCTTGGTGTTTCATGCTTACTCATGGATTACCGAAGCCACCGAACACCTGAGTCTGTCTGAAGGCTACAGGGTCACCTTCCTCAGTGCCGCCATACTTATTATCCTGCTGCTGCTGCTGATTGTACTGGCTGTGCTAAAACGGTTTATGCTGTTTGAGATTACAAAATCCCTGCGCCAGGATGTGTTCTCCCGAATTTCAGGCCTGAGCCTGCCGGATTACTTCGCACACAACACCTCCCATTATTCATCCATCCTGCTGAACGATCTGGACACCATTGAAGAGGGTTATTTCTCGACGATGCTGGAATTAGCCGGCGATGTTATCCAGCTGCTGATTATGCTGATCTCCATCTACCTGATCGGTCCATCCTATCTGCTCGTCGTTCTGATATTCTGTATACCTTCAGCCATTCAGCCGTTTCTGATGAAGAATAGGCTCGGCAGGCTGGGCGCGAAGGTGTCCGGAGAATTGTCCCGGTATACCGGTAAAGTGCAGGAATATATCTACTCCTTCGAGCTGGTCAAGACCTTCAGGAAGGAAGCGCTGATCAAGAGTCTGTTCGCAGGGGATGTTGAACAGCTTGAACAGCAGCGGCAGCGGCAAAATGCGGCGAAAGTCATCAATATGACGCTCGTGATTCTCGCAGTCTACGTGCTGAAGGTTGGCTCGCAGATGTATTTTACCCACGCAGCGCTCACAGGATTAATCTCTGTAGCTACGGTATCGCTGCTGTTTGGTCTGGCGAATAATGTGGGGAATCCGCTGGCGAGTATCCTCGGATATTTCACGGCGCTTCACGGAACAAGAGAAGTCAGGGGCAAGGTGATGGAGCTGTTGTCCAGCGCTGCGGATCATAACTTGAAGAGCGGCGGAGGTTCGGCGCTGACCCGGTTTGGCGAGGAGATTTCGCTGCAGCAGGCCGGTTTTGCTTACGGGGATAACCTTATTCTGCGGAATATTACGTTCCGGTTCGCTAAAGGCAAGAAATACGCCCTCGTCGGCAAGAGCGGGAGCGGAAAAAGCACTCTCCTGCGGCTGATGATGGGCTACCATTCGGATACATATACAGGCAGCATCCAAATTGACGGACAGGAGCTTAAGGACCTGGAGCTGTCCAGCCTGTGGTCACATATTGCGGTGATTCACCAGCAGGTGTTCATTATGGAAGGAACACTGCGCGATAACATTACATTGTTCAACGAAATGTACAGCGGGGAACAGATTGAGGCGGCTCTTCAGGCTGCAGGTCTCGGCCCATTGGTTCAGTCTCTGCCGGACGGACTGGATACGGTCATTACCGAAGGCGGCAAGAATTTCTCCGGCGGAGAGAAGCAGCGGATTGCCATTGCCAGAGCTGCGCTCTTGAATGCGGAAATCCTGCTCATTGATGAAGGAACCTCTGCACTGGATAACATCACGGCGCTCGAAGTGGAGAACACTCTGCTTTCTCTAGCGGGTACAACCGTCATTGCCATTGTTCACCGGATCAATGATACCATCCGCAATTATGATGAGATCTGTGTACTCGACAACGGCGAGATCGTCAGATCCGGAACCTATGAAGACCTGATGCGCCGGGGCGGCATTTACCCCGGGGAGCTTCTGGAGAAGGGAGGGGCAAGTGCATGAGGAGAAATGCACTACAGCGCAGCTTTTTATCCGGAAAAGGCTGGCTCATACTGTTTCTCGTCGTATATCTTGGCTACGCGTGGGTTACCGTTACATTCTCAAGGCAATTGGGCCTTTCGCTTGATGTGGCACAGGGGGAGGACCGGAGCGCGTTTCATGATTTTTTGGGCCAAATCGCAGGCATCACCGCTGCGGTTATCGTGCTCTATTTCATCTACGGTTATTTGGAGAGCAAGTATATGCGCCGGGTTCTGGTTACGGTACGGACGAAGCTGCTGCATGGCATCCTCGATAAATCGCTTCCGGAATTCCAGCAGGAGGGGGAAGCGGCGTTCACCTCCGATCTGATCAATGATATTAAGGTGCTTGAGACTAATTATGTGAAGCCCGTAATCGATATCACCAAGGAGCTGCTGCTGCTTGTTATTACATTGGCAGCGCTGCTGCAGATGAACGTATGGGTGACCTTGTTTATTGCGGCGGTAAGCTTTATTCCAATCCTGCTGCCGAACCTGTTCATGAAGAGACTGGAGGCCAAGATGGGGGCCTACTCCCAGGAGCTTCAGCTGTACACGCTAAGGACCGGCGATTTCTTGAACGGATATGAGGTGTTCAAGAATTTTCAGGCCGAAGCCAAAATGCGGGAGAAGCATCAGATTTACAGTGAGGCCCTGGCTGCCCAAAAGAGAAAAACCTTTTTATTTCTGGATATCGTTTCGAATTCCGTCGCCATCTCCTCCATTATGATTACCATCGGCGTGCTGCTGGTGGGCATGTTTCTGGCGATTCATGGCCATCTGACCATCGGCGAGGTGTTCGCCGTCAGTTTTATTTCAGGCGGAGTCTCGGCGCCGCTGGGCAACATCAGCAATTATCTGCCGATGATCCGGGGAGCGAAAACCTTTGTTCATAAATACAATGAGCTGATTCCAGAGCCGGCTTCAAAGCCTGCCATTCCTCACATGAAGGAATCCATTGAAGCAGTGGACGTGTCCCTTGTGCTGAACGGGAAGCCGGTGCTGCAAAATGTATCACTGCGGCTGGACAAAGGGAAACGGTATGCAATTGCCGGTGCGAGCGGCTCCGGGAAAAGCTCCTTGCTGAAGCTGATCATGGGGTATTACGAAACATATACCGGCGATGTCCGGGTCGATCAAGCTTCCATTTCCGATTCGGACCGCAGCACTGTCTTTGAGTTTGCAAGCAGCGTCTCGCAGAATATGTTTCTGTTCCAGGCCAGTGTCAGAGACAATCTTACACTGTTTGACCCGGAGATTAGCGATGAGCAGATATGGGCGGCGCTGGGAGCCGTGGACTTAAAGAGCCGAATCGGGGCGCTGGCCCAAGGGCTGGATACCGGCATTGAGGAAGGCGGCAAGAACTTCTCCGGCGGGGAGAAGCAGCGGCTGGGCATTGCCCGTGCGTTATTGCGGAACAAGGAGCTGCTGATTATGGATGAAGCCACGTCAGCACTGGACGGCGGTACGTATCTGGAGATTGAGCATAACATCAGCGCCATGACCGACCTGACGCTCGTCTCCATCACTCACCGTCTCGACGGCGGTGTGCTTGCCCGTTATGACGAGATTATCGTCATGGATAGCGGGCGTATTGTGGAGCAGGGCACATTCAGTGACCTGATGGAGCGCCAAGGGTATTTCTATGAATTGTATTTGAGCCAGGAGAATGCGGAGCAGGCGGGGTGAGGGCTGGGCTCCGGGTTCACCTTGAGAAGACCTGTGCCCGTCGCTTTTAAGCGGCCCTGCACAGGTCTTGTTATTTGAGTCAATACGAATGCCAAGCTCCCATGTATTTTCCCGGGGGTTCTTCCGATGCGGATGTTCCTATTTGGCAGGATTCCAACGAAAGTGTTTAACTGCATCATGGAGTTCCTTATCGAACTGAAACCTTCCGAATGCATTAAATTCATCCTTATTATTCAAAGTAGATCCATTGAGCGGTTGAACCTGAATCTCTTGATTGGATTCTTCAAAAGCAACGGGATAATCAACAATCACACCATCTTGTCTGCAAATCCAGGCGTGGGTCCCATCTTCATATTCGTAGAAATTCGCTATATAAACATCCGCATCTTTCCATTCTTCATAGGTATGATCCGCACCTTTATAAAAATCCTCTAAAGCCCATCTGATCTTCGCTTCCACTGCAGCAATCATCCTGTCCTTACGTGGAGACGTCCCGTAATAAGGCTGTTGGGGTTCTGCGATAACGAATGAATACTTGTCGATTACCATATAGTTTCCGGTGTTGTCAGGCCAGCCGCTTTCACCTTTGCTTACTTGCCCGTCACAATAGATGATTCCATTTTTTATTTTGAATACAGCCAGCCATTCCCCAATACTGGTCTTTGCATATACAGATTCGTTAGACCCGGTACTGTATACACGAACTTCTACGTCTACAGATTTTCCGATATATGGATCGAAATCCTTGTCTGATACAGCGTCAAGTATTTTTTGGGGATACAGCCACAAGCGGTAATTCACATATTCGGATAAAGCGTTCTTAATTGTATCTTTTGTAAAACCTTCCGGCAGCTTTATTTCCCGACTGTGCTGTAAGTCACTGGTGTTTGCCGCAGTTCCTTCATTGGAATTGGCCTTATGAACTTCGTTCATGGAGCAGGCAGACAATAAAGTAGTAAAAAAAACGATAATTACTAATTGTTTTATTTTCATACCATCACCTCTCGACACGTAACTGACAATAAGTATCCCCAGATCAGATAATGGCTCTTCCGATCTGGGGATAGTATTCAATACAAGTACGACTTAGTAGTTAAAGAATATATTGTGCGATGCCCGTTCACCGGAAGTATCTAGTTGAGAATTGCTGGTAATAGCAGACTTGCTACCCGGATTTTGAAGTGTAGTTAAATCAAAAACTATGACTACATCTTTGATCTTAACATAAGAGCTGCCACTGCTAAAGCTATACATCAGTCCTATGATTGCTTGTGTTGGGTACACGTGATAGGGTCATATTTTATTTCATTGAAACCCTAAATTATCCATGATTTAATATCCATAGCAGAGAACGCAAAATACACCTAAAGACAGACGGTTAGAAACCTGTTGGGAGAAAGGATAAGCATACATGGTTAAATGGGGAAGGGTGCTTATTGTCTTATTGGTAATTGGAGCGTCTTTATACCTCGGCGCCTATGGTATAGGTTTGACGGGGATTATTGTACTTGGTCTACTCCTGAGCATTTATTTCCGTACAAAGGCAATCGAAGCCGACCTCCAAGACATTAAGAGACATCTCGGACTTATAAAAGAAGAGCGGCCGGTGAGCAACGAGGAGATTGAAGCGGAATTGGAGCGGGAGATGAGTGCGGGGGCGGATGGGAAAAAGGGATAGGCTATGCGCTCCTACTAAGCGGGAAGGTTATACGACAAATTCAATATATAATATATAGAAATATTATATCGGTCCTTATATCCGGTTAGATAGCTTTATATCCAAGTGACATTCGCATTTCACAAGATAATCTATCTTGAGGTGCGAATGCCAAGCTCCCATGAAATTCCCGGGTGATTCGCACCTCAAAATTTGTCGATTGCAGACGAAAATGCATAAATTCTCATAAGTCAATATCTGATCTATATCCAATATGATATTGTTAGGGAAGAGTTACATAGAAATGATACGAAATTCAGATCGAACAGGGATGTTTTGCTGTCGCACTCCGTGTGGAGTGCGTGGATTGAAATCTTTGGGATGCTTGTGTAGTTATATGATTTTTTGGTCGCACTCCGTGTGGAGTGCGTGGATTGAAATCTGGTTGGATAAAGGATGATTATGAGAAACATTGGGTCGCACTCCGTGTGGAGTGCGTGGATTGAAATAATGATGCCGACCGTAAGGGCATGTTTGGTATTAAGTCGCACTCCGTGTGGAGTGCGTGGATTGAAATTCCTCGCTCTTAATTATCAAACATCAAACATCAAGTCGCACTCCGTGTGGAGTGCGTGGATTGAAATGTAAACGAAAAAGGGCGAAAACGGAATGTTACGAGCGTCGCACTCCGTGTGGAGTGCGTGGATTGAAATGTCTTCAGATCAATGCTTTTGGTGCTGTTGTCGGTCGCACTCCGTGTGGAGTGCGTGGATTGAAATCTATGCTGGATAAATCAAAAGCTGAAGTTGCCGGTCGCACTCCGTGTGGAGTGCGTGGATTGAAATGCTAAAAAACGCGAACGATGAGAACAAAAACGAGTCGCACTCCGTGTGGAGTGCGTGGATTGAAATAAAATCACATCTAATTCCCAGAAGCAATCTGATAACGTCGCACTCCGTGTGGAGTGCGTGGATTGAAATGTCGTCGGCCGTTTGGAATAGCGAGTGTGTTGCGGGTCGCACTCCGTGTGGAGTGCGTGGATTGAAATTCTGCGCCAGTGGTGCAGAAGGAACAGGCCGTCGTCGCACTCCGTATGGAGTGTGTGGATTGAAATATTCCGGCCGGTGGCCGGGAACTTGTCCGCGAACGTCGCACTCCGTATGGAGTGCGTGGATTGAAATAATGATAATTAAAAAAGACCCGCACAGGTCCGCTATCGCACTCCGTATGGAGTGCGTGGATTGAAATTCTATTGACTGGATTTTGTCGATCCTGTCTTCCTAGTCGCACTCCGTATGGAGTGCGTAGATTGAAATGAGCAGCGACTGTAATCGAAAACAAAGGGAAGACGCGTCTCACTCCGTGTGGAGTGATGGAATGAGATTAGACACTATTTTCAAGGAAGCGAGCTGCTAGGAACGTAACCGAATCGGCGGCAGCAGATTTGAAGGTTTTCCAGACTTCCTTGACAACATCGAATTTTTAGGAAACGATGAACATGGTATACTATTGGTAAAGGGGGGATTTAAGTGCACGATTTGCTTGATCCGCGTGTGGATATTATTTTTAAGCGTATTTTTGGCAGTGAACATAACAAGGATGTGCTGCTCGCATTCCTTAATAGCACGTTTCGTGCGGCAGGCGAAGCGCCACTAACAGAAATTATTCTACTGAATCCCTACACTGAACCGGATAGTCCCAACGATAAGATGTCCATAATGGATATTAAAGCACGTACAGCCAAAGGGGAACTGCTGAATATTGAGATGCAGCTGTTCAATCCTTATCATATGGAGAAACGAACGTTATTTTATTGGTCAGAGATGTATTATCATCAAATTCCACGTGGCGGTAATTACAGCACCCTGCAAAAATGCGTAACAATCAACATTCTGAACTATTCCTGTTTGCCTAATGACCGCTTCCATAGTGTGTTTCATCTGCGGGAAGATTTTAGCGGAATTTCCTTGCTCGATGATATTGAAATTCATGTAATTGAACTAACCAAGTTGGACCAGCAGGCCGTTACGTTGGAGGAAGGCGGACTGGTTAACTGGCTGCTGTTCCTAAAAGGCATAGACAAAACAAGCTGGGAGGTGCTTTCAATGAAGGAACCGATGTTGAAAAAAGCGATGGATACTCTGGAATTCCTAAGTCAGGATGCGACTGCACGTATGGCGTACGACGCTCGGATGAAGGCGCTCAGTGATGAAAAGTCCAGGATCGAAGGAGCGTTGGCAACTGGAAGAGTTGAAGGGAGAGCAGAGGGTAGAGCTGAAGAAAAATCTGCGACAGCTGTTAAATTGCTGGAACTCGGTGTGGATATTGAAACTATTGTTAAAGCGACTGGACTGACGGTTGAAGAGATTCGGGCTCTGTCTCCTATCCAATAACTCAACTGTTTTAGAGAAGCAACTCAGACATAGCAGTGGTACTTAACGGCTCGTTAATAATTGAAGCAGAATCAGCTTTAGTTAAAAATAAGTTTACCGTTAATGGTACGGTTATAGAACCACGTAAGGTTGAGTAAAATACATTGAAAATGACTTGTTCTGGAGGCGTTATGCTTACTTTGAATAGGTCATTTTTTTGTATTTACTATTTTAAGCGTTTAAAGAGTGGGCGAATTTACTATCAAGTGTAAAATGCATTGGCTGAATTCTGGTACAAATAGAATTGAGTTGAAGTCTAAAAGTGAAATGAAATCGAATGAAAAAGGGACGAAGAGCACTGGTGCGAATGGTAAGCTCCCATGAAATTCCCGGGAGATTCGCACCTCGAAATTTGTCGAAACACTGCAATGGACCATAAGTCTCAAAAAAGTCAATATTCTATCTATATCCATTATGATAAAGTTATGGAACAGTCGCTTTGAAATGATATGGATTTTAGATGGAATAAGTATGAATTTGCTGTCGCACTCCACACGGAGTGCGTGGATTGAAATTATCTTACCCGAACCGGGTATATTTGGCAATGACGTCGCACTCCACACGGAGTGCGTGGATTGAAATCTGTATCCACGCCTGCTTGCTGGGGATTGTCTTGTGTCGCACTCCACACGGAGTGCGTGGATTGAAATGGCAATCCCAGCATACGGCCGGATTCGCGGAACCTAGTCGCACTCCACACGGAGTGCGTGGATTGAAATCGCAAGTTGTTACTGATGCGGTCTATAGTGCGGCGTCGCACTCCACACGGAGTGCGTGGATTGAAATATCGTTGCAATGGGAGGTAGACTCTCATGAATAAGTCGCACTCCACACGGAGTGCGTGGATTGAAATGTACACATAGAGAAGAAAAAAGCCCATCAGTCATAGTCGCACTCCACACGGAGTGCGTGGATTGAAATTTTAATATGGTTGTTTCTGGCGGTTCGCTGTATGTCGCACTCCACACGGAGTGCGTGGATTGAAATCTGTAACGTTACGCCGCAAGCGTCTGTTTCCAGGTCGCACTCCACACGGAGTGCGTGGATTGAAATATTTTTGTTACCTCCTTATTGGTTACCTTTATTATGTCGCACTCCACACGGAGTGCGTGGATTGAAATCTGGTTGGATAAAGGATGATTATGAGAAACATTGGAGTCGCACTCCACACGGAGTGCGTGGATTGAAATCGAGGACTGGAGAGGACTATAAGATTAAGATTCCGTCGCACTCCACACGGAGTGCGTGGATTGAAATCACATCCGCATACCCTTCGTAAACGAAAAAGGGCGTCGCACTCCACACGGAGTGCGTGGATTGAAATGTCCAATGGAACCTTACCAGCAGTAAAGTGGTCAAAGTCGCACTCCACACGGAGTGCGTGGATTGAAATTGGTTTCGAGGAGGATTTTGATAGACGAGAGTTTTTGTCGCACTCCACACGGAGTGCGTGGATTGAAATCGGAGGATATCGCAGGCCCGGCGTCACGCGAGTATGTCGCACTCCACACGGAGTGCGTGGATTGAAATCTCGGCAGCGACTTGTCGTCTATTGAGCCCCGTCGTCGCACTCCACACGGAGTGCGTGGATTGAAATCATAATGTAAATTAAGTATTACAGGAAGGAGTGATTGAGTCGCACTCCACACGGAGTGCGTGGATTGAAATCTTTCCCAGTCTCGCAAATTCGGTTATGACTTCGTCGCACTCCACACGGAGTGCGTGGATTGAAATCTTCGCTGCCCGTAGCGGTCAGAGTTTGGAAGAGTCGCACTCCACACGGAGTGCGTGGATTGAAATCTACCATAGCAGCCGTGATACTACCGACCATTTGGTCGCACTCCACACGGAGTGCGTGGATTGAAATAATGTCCGTGGACACGGAAGACTGACTCCGGTTCCAGTCGCACTCCACACGGAGTGCGTGGATTGAAATCCGAGAAAAGATCAGTTACAGTACCTGCCAATTTGTCGCACTCCACACGGAGTGCGTGGATTGAAATCTTACAAAAGGATCAAAAAATTTGTGAGGGAATTTAGTCGCACTCCACACGGAGTGCGTGGATTGAAATAACGGTGCCAATGGTTAGGTGGTCAAATGATTTGGTCGCACTCCACACGGAGTGCGTGGATTGAAATGTTTAAGGCTCTTATTGAATATTACGAGACGATAGTCGCACTCCACACGGAGTGCGTGGATTGAAATAATAGCTTTCACTACTTCACTCAAGATGTCGCATAGATTTAAATAGTGTCCTATTAGAGGAAAAAACATCCTTATGTCGAATTGTAAAATATAAGTCGGATTTCCTGGGTTTAATTAGTTTTTTCTTCCTAATCTGAGGAAAGGAGAACAGGAGCTTATGACCTATGTTGCGCATATTCGTCAAAGTGATGATGTTGCTCAGAGCGTACCAGAACATCTTCGTGGTGTGAGCAAGGCCAGTGGAGAGGCTGGTGCTAAGATTGGAGTAAAGCATTTGGCTGAGTTAGCAGGTTTACTCCATGATATGGGAAAGTTCACCGATGAATTTCTAGACTATATTAACCAAGCGGTGTCCAATCCTGACAAACCTCCTCGAAAAGGTTCCGTAGATCATTCTACTGCCGGCGGGAAACTGCTGCACAGTCGGTATCATACCTCTCAAGCTAAGCAAGCTGCTAAGCTTACAGCCGAATGGCTTGCCAATTGTATTATTTCACATCACCAAGGGCTGCGGGACTATATTCCACCTGAAGGTGAATCCCCCTATCTTAAGCGTGTATTGAATCCGGAACTACCTGGATATGAACAAGCGAAACAACAGTTTTTTCATCATTTCCCAGAGGAAGAACTGGATCGGCTCTTTAATTGCGCCGTTGCTGAGTTCAAAAGTTATTTTCAAAAAGTAAAACAACATACCTTACCCCCTATTGCAACCTCCTTGATGATCAAATACATATTTAGTTGCCTGATTTATGCAGATCGCAGCAATACCCGTGAGTTTGAAGAACAGGAACAACCCGGAGAAGTACCGGATTATAGACCATTTTTTCAAAAAAGCTACGATAAGCTCATGCAGTATTTGGACGAGCTTAATGCCATTGCCGACCCTGATAACCCGATTCCGGCTTTGCGGCGGGCGATGTCTGAACAATGTGAAACGTTTGCTTATCGCATATCGGGGATTTATACCCTCTCTATTCCTACAGGCGGCGGCAAGACTTTGGCCAGTATGAGGTATGCGTTGAGGCACGCTCTCCAGTGGAATAAGCAACGCATTATTTACGTGGTGCCTTATACGACAATCATCGAACAGAACGCAGCCCAGATTCGGGCCATTTTTAATGACAATGACATGATTCTCGAACATCACTCCAACGTGGTGGACAACGCAGATGATGAACGGCAAGACGGCGATGAAGGCGAACGTTATGATACTCGCCGCAAAAAGCTGAAGCTGGCTCGTGACAACTGGGATCGACCAGTGATTTTTACGACAATGGTACAGTTTCTGAATACTTTCTTTGCCAAAGGAACGCGCAATGTCAGAAGGCTGCATCAATTGTCCAACGCGGTCATTATTTTTGACGAGGCCCAGTCGGTACCGGTAAATTGCATTTCGTTATTTAACGAAGCGCTTAATTTTCTTCATGTTCTGGCTAACTCCACATTGCTGTTATGTACAGCGACTCAACCGGCATTGGATCAAGTACAGCACAAGCTTCGGTTAACCACACAGGGCGAGATCGTTGAGCAACTTGACGAGGTCAGCCAAGCATTTAAGCGGGTGGAACTGATTGATATGACTGAACAAGCTCCTGCCGGATGGAATGCGGAGGAATTGTCCTTGTTTATAGAAGAACAGATGAAGGAGGTCAACAGTACACTCGTCATTTTGAATACGAAGACGGCAGTGCGCAAATTGTTTCGTGAACTACAAAGCTCAGCTTGGGTTAATGAGCAAGGAGTTCGGTTGGTGCATCTTAGCACGAATATGTGTGCCGCTCATCGAAAAACAGTGTTATCGGGAGTGAACGGAGTCATACCGGCATTATCTGCAAAAGATCGCGTGATCTGTATCAGCACTCAACTAATTGAGGCCGGAGTAGACATTAGCTTCGAATGCGTAATCCGTTCCTTGGCCGGGCTAGATTCGATCGCGCAGGCAGCTGGCAGATGTAACCGAAACAGAGAAGCTCCAATGCGCAAGGTGTATATTATCAGATCGGCGGATGAAGTGCTGAACCATTTGCCGGAGATTAAGCTGGGAGCTGAGACTACGGATTGGCTACTATACCAATTCCGAAAGAATTCAGATGAGTACGGAGAGGAACTGCTGTCGGTTAAAGCGATGACCTGTTATTTTAACAAGTATTTAAAAGGTCTAGGAGATAAGCTGCTATATCCGATAAGCGAATTGGAACAAAACCTGTTTGACCTGCTCAACTACAATCAATTCAATGTGGGAGCGTACAATAACAGATTTAAATCAGGTACTCAATTGGCTAACCAATCTGCAATCGCAACCGCTGAACGCTATTTCGAAGCGATCTCAACTAAGGCAAAGGCTGTTCTCGTCCCTTATAACGAAGAAGGACGCAGTATTATCGCTGAAATAAACGGTGAACTGGGACCGGGCCGTTTAGGGGAGCTGCTTAGGGCTGCACAACAGTATACGGTAAACCTCTATGAACATGAACTGAAGGTACTTGATAAAAATGATGAGCTGTTCCCGCTATTAAATGGACAAGCATTAGCCTTGCGGGACACAGCGTATTCGGACGAGTTTGGTGTTCAGTTGGAGGGCAATGGGGAGTGGGGGAGCTTGATTTTTTAAAAGGCTTGTTACCACGGGGACAGCATGCCATGCTCTCCCCGTGCACATTCCATTCTGCCAGAGAGGAGGAGCAACATGCGGAATCAAATTGAATTTAAGGTATCCGGAAAATACGCGTTGTTCACTGATCCGCTTACTAAGCTTGGCGGTGAGAAGTTCAGTTACCAGGTGCCGACATACCAAGCTCTAAAGGGAATCGTGGAGTCAATTTATTGGAAGCCGACCTTGATCTGGATTATTGATAAAGTCAGAGTTATGAACCCGATCCAGACGGAATCCAAGGGTATGCGTCCTATTGAGTATGCAGGCGGCAATACGCTTGCCTATTATACTTATCTGAAGGATGTAAGCTATCAGGTGCAGGCTCATTTCATCTTTAATCCATACCGTGAAGATTTGGCTGCAGACCGAAATGAGCATAAACATCACAATATTGCTAAGCGTGCAGTGGATGCCGGAGGACGTCGGGATGTTTTTTTGGGTACTAGGGAGTGTCAGGCATACGTTGAGCCTTGTCAATTCGGTGAAGAAGAGGGCGCATACGATAGTCTTTCGGAGCTTCATTTCGGAACCATGTTTCACGGCATCAACTATCCGGATGAGACTGGACGTAATGAGCGGGAAATTAGACTATGGAGAGCGACTATGAAGCAGGGCATCATTTCATTCGACCCCCCAGACGAATGTTCACTGATTCGTAAAGCCGGAGAGGGAACGCCGAAAGTATTCAGCGGAGATAACATGCAGATGGTTGATTCATTACATGGAGAGATGTTTGAAGGGCGGGAGACGGTATGAGTTGGCTGGCCAATCTAACACAAACCTATGATGACCATATTGAATTGGTTGGGCAGTTTGAACGCAAAGCAAACGGCAGGGAGTATGCGCTAATCCCAATATCTCACACTACGCAAACCGCCCATATTGAAGTACACCTGGATGAGGAAGGGAACTTCATCGCGGCCTATGTCCGGGACAAGGTGGAAGGCAGTACGATCATTCCTTGTACAGAGGCAGCTGCCAGCAGAACCAGTGCCCCAGTGCCTTATCCCCTTTTTGACAAACTGCTATATGTCGCTGGAGATTATGTCCAGTATTGTGGTGAGGTCAAGGGAACGCCATATCAGGATTACTTGGATCAGCTGAAAGCCTGGTGTGATTCGCCATACGGTCATCCTAAGGTCCAAGTAGTGTATGACTATGTGAGCAGAGGAACGCTGATTGCTGACCTTGTTACTCGCAAGGTGTTGCATACGGATGGAAACGGTAAGCTGCTTAAAAAGTGGGAGGCTCCTTCAGAGGATAAAACAATAGCAAAGCCTGAGATATTTAATGTATTAGCTGGTGATCAGAGCAGCGCCTTTATCCGTTTTGCTGTGAATATTCCAGGCGACGAAGAGCACCGGTTGTGGCGCGATACAAGTGTGCAACAATCCTTTATCCGATTTCATGAGAGTAGCTTGAGTGATACGGATATTTGTTACGTTACCGGAGAAGTGCTGCCCATCGCGGAAAAGCATACGTCGCGTATCCGGCATTCCGGCGATAAATCGAAGTTGATTTCGGCCAACGATTCTGCGGGCTTTACGTATCGCGGGCGGTTTCGTACCAGCCGGGAAGCGGCTTCCGTTAGCTACATGGCATCACAGAAAGGACATAATGCGCTCAAATGGCTTATCGACCGGCAAGGCATTACGCTTGACGGAAAGGTTTTTCTGGTGTGGGGAAACCAGAATTTGGACATGCCGGAGCCGCATCAGGACACGCTTGATTTATATGAAGAGGCTGGGGTAGATTCCATTCTGGAAGACTTGGATATGGATGATGACTTTGACATTTACGGTGTTGAGAGCGCAGCGGGCATTCCACGGCCGGCAGGTATGGGGGACTCAACCCTTAAGGCGTATACCAGACAGATTATGAAAGCAATCGGCGGCTATCGTTATGATGGCCAGCAGCATGCACATGTAACGATTATGATCCTGGATGCAGCTACACCGGGTCGAATGTCCATTACCTACTACCGTGATTTGAATCATGAGGAATATTTGAACCGTTTGGAAGCTTGGCATACCTCTTGTTACTGGCAGCATCGCTATCGTAAGAATGGGATCGGAGAATGGCAGACTTTTGTCGGAGCACCTGCCACACGGGATATCGCCTTTGCGGCTTACGGTCCGCGTGCAAGCGACAAGGTAGTGAAGGGGCTGATGGAGCGTATATTGCCTTGTATAGTGGAGACGAACAGAAATGTGCCGCAGGATATCGTTCGCAGCGCTGTCCAGCGTGCATCCAATCCGGTAGGTATGGAGCCCTGGGAATGGGAGAAGACGCTGAGCATCACTTGCGCACTTGTTAATAAGTACGAGGAAGGGAAGGGGTTTGAGGTGGGCTTAAATACGGAAACGACTGATCGTAGTTATCTATTCGGCAGAATGCTGGCTATTGCAGATATATTGGAACGGGAAGCTTTAGGACGGGAAGAGAAGCGGGCAACTAATGCTATCCGTTATATGAACGCTTTTGCTCAGCATCCGTGTCGCACCTGGAAGGTAATTGCATCGAATCTCCAACCTTATCAAGAAAGAATGGGAATAGCAGCCAATAAGTATACTAAATTGCTAGTTGAGGTTGGCTCAAAGATTAAATTCGAAGATTTCAATGATGTGCCGCTAACCGGGCTGTATTTACTAGGTTATTATAGTCAGCGCAACGATTGGTTTACGAGTAAAAAGGACAAGAATACTGGAAGCATAACAGATGCGGTAGTAGATTTAGCAGACCAAAATGAACAAAGAGAAGGGGAGATATAAATGTCCGTACTGGATCATAAAATTGACTTTGCTGTTGTACTGTCTGTCCACAATGCTAATCCAAATGGAGACCCCCTGAACGGAAATCGTCCACGGCAAAATTATGATGGCTTCGGCGAAATATCCGATGTCTGCATCAAACGCAAAATTCGTAACCGTCTGCAGGATTTAGGAGAGTCCATTCTGGTGCAATCGGATGACCGCAGAGATGATAGCTACCGTTCAATCAAAGATCGGGTGGATGCGAACGAGGCGGTACAGGAGCACGCCAAAGGCAAAAAGGCAAACAAAGAATTGTATGCAGAAGCAGCCTGCCGCTCTTGGATGGACGTGCGCAGCTTCGGTCAGGTGTTTGCTTTTAGTGGTTCAGATGTGTCGGTTGGCATTCGCGGTCCGGTTTCTGTACATACGGCGGTTAGTTTAGAGCGTATCGATATTAGCAGTATGCAAATTACCAAAAGTGTGAATTCTGTAACCTCGGCAAGCGATCCCGACAAACGCGGCTCCGACACCATGGGCATGAAGCACCGCGTCGATTTTGGAGTGTATGTATTTTACGGAAGCATTAACACCCAACTGGCAGAGAAGACCGGATTTACCTATGAAGATGCGCAGAAAATTCGCGAAGCATTGATTACTCTTTTTGAGAATGATACCTCTTCGGCTCGTCCGGACGGCAGCATGGAAGTCCACAAAGTATACTGGTGGGAGCATAAATCCAAACTCGGGCAATATTCTTCTGCCAAAGTACATCGGTCACTGGACGTTAAGCCGAATCCGGAGGTGGCGACTCCCAAGTCTTTTAAAGACTACGAAGTAAAGCTTGAGCCACTCGACGGGCTGGAAGTTCATGAGTATGACGGATTATAACGAAGACGATTATCTCATGCTGTCGGGCATACAACACTTTAATTTTTGCCGGCGGCAGTGGGCGTTGATTCACATCGAACAGCAGTGGGCGGAGAACGTGCGAACACTTGAAGGTAGTTATGTACATCGGGTAGCAGATCAGGCACATTTGCGCGAAAAAAGAGGCGATAAACTGATTGTCCGTGCTCTTCCGGTCCAGTCCCGCCAGCTTGGGATTAGCGGTATTTGCGACGTGGTCGAATTTGTCCGGGACTCCTTGGGGGTCCCGCTTTCCGGCGAAGAAGGAACTTATCTGCCATACCCCGTGGAGTACAAAAGAGGTAGGCCAAAGAAAGATGACTCTGACCGCTCACAGTTAGTTGCCCAAGCCATATGTCTGGAGGAAATGCTGGCCTGCGAGATAACGGTAGGCTATTTATTTTATGATGAGATTAAACACAGGGTTGAAATTCCAATTACAGAGTCTGACCGCCAAAGAGTTCAGGACACTTTTCGAGAAATGCACGGCTATTACTCAAGGCGTTATACTCCTAAAGCTAAGGCGGGGCCACATTGTGACAGCTGTTCACTGAACATGGTCTGCCTGCCCCATATGATGGAACGTAGAAGCGTTGCCAGCTATATTGAAAGCAGGTTGAACGAATGAAGAAGCTGCTCAATACCTTGTTTGTAACGACGCCGGAAGCTTATTTGTCACTTGATGGGGAGAATGTAGTAGTCAAAAAAGAGGAGACGGTGCTGCAACGTTACCCGCTGCATAATTTGGAGGCTATCTGTACTTTTGGATATACAGGTGCAAGTCCTGCCTTAATGGGCACATGCGCTGAGCGCAACATCGGGCTGACTTTTCTCACTCGTAATGGACGTTTTATTGCCAGAGTGACAGGCGAGAGCCGGGGGAATGTGGTTCTGCGCAAAGAGCAATATCGGATTTCCGACGATCAACGCAGAAGCGCTTTGTTTTCCAGAAATATGATTCTTGGGAAAATTTATAACGCCAAATGGATTTTGGAGCGCGCTACTCGGGACTATGCCCTTAGGCTGGACGTCGTGAAGTTGAAGAAAATATCTGCTTCCCTATCGGAAATTATGAAGATTGTAAGGGATGTCGAGGATCTCGATATTTTGCGTGGCTTGGAAGGAACAGCGGCGGTTCAATACAATTCTGTGTTCGATGAACTTATTCTTCAACAAAAAGAAGACTTTTACTTTCATGGACGCAATAAGCGCCCTCCCTTGGATAACGTTAACGCGTTGTTGTCGTTTGCCTACACTCTACTTTCCAATGATATGACTTCGGCACTTGAAGGTGTGGGACTGGACGCTTATGTGGGATTTTTGCACCGGGATCGGCCGGGACGGGCCTCACTTGCGTTAGATATGATGGAGGAGCTTCGCGGTATTTATGCGGACCGCTTTGTTCTCTCCTTGATTAACAAAAAGCAAATTCAGACCAAGGGGTTTCAGCGTAAAGAGAATGGCGCCGTAATCATGGACGACTCAACCCGTAAGCAGGTATTGATTGCCTGGCAGGAAAAGAAACAGGAGAAGATCATCCATCCTTATTTAAAAGAAAAAATTTCCTGGGGGCTCGTTCCGCATGCCCAAGCTCTTCTGCTTGCTCGAACACTGCGCGGGGATCTGGATGAGTATCCGCCATTCCTGTGGAAGTAGGTGGTCTAAGTTGCTTGTACTGATTACTTATGATGTAAGTACCAAGAGTAAAGAAGGAAGAAGACGTCTATCCCAAGTCTCGAAGAAGTGCTTGGACTACGGCCAGCGGGTGCAGAATTCTGTATTTGAATGTATCGTTGATGCTACAGAGTTCCGTAAGTTAAAGTTTGAACTGGAAAATTTAATAGATGAAGAAACAGATAGCCTGCGGTTTTATAATTTGGGTGAGAAGCATAAGACCAAGGTAGAACATATCGGAGCGAAGGCTTCCTATGATATGGAGGGGCCGTTGATCTTGTGAGTAGTCTCAGGTGCGAATGCCAAGCTCCCATGAATTCCCCGGGAGATTCGCACCTCGAAATTCGTCGATGGTTGTCGAAAATCTATGACCACAAAAAATGTCAAGATGGAAACGATGTAATTAATAGAATGATGAAAGCGGAATACAGCCCGTTCTATAGCAATGAGAGAATAGTTGGGTGGATTTTCGCAGTCGCACTCCGTATGGAGTGCGTGGATTGAAATTTCCGTGCGCTGGAAGTTACTCATAATCCTGAGACAGTCGCACTCCGTATGGAGTGCGTGGATTGAAATATCAATGTGCACCAAATCAGCATCTTCAACGTCTGGTCGCACTCCGTATGGAGTGCGTGGATTGAAATCGCAAGATCAGACCCGACGAGCTGCAGGAGCCGCCGTCGCACTCCGTATGGAGTGCGTGGATTGAAATAGGCTCTTATCCCTCCTATTCGTGGTTACCTGACGGTCGCACTCCGTATGGAGTGCGTGGATTGAAATCCCATCGCCTACAGCGCTGCCGGATCTGGGACAAGTCGCACTCCGTATGGAGTGCGTGGATTGAAATCAAGACGAAATCACTGTTGAGTGGTTGATGGCCATGAGGTCGCACTCCGTATGGAGTGCGTGGATTGAAATATCAGCATTTGCAGCGTCGCTATGTCCTTCGTCCTTGTCGCACTCCGTATGGAGTGCGTGGATTGAAATTATTAAGCATAACAAAAAGCCCTCCATCAGTACCATGTCGCACTCCGTATGGAGTGCGTGGATTGAAATAGGGCCGCCCTGCAGCACTCCAGGGTGCAAGAATCGCGTCGCACTCCGTATGGAGTGCGTGGATTGAAATTGAGAAACATCATGCTTGTAAATGGCGATGGAACGTCGCACTCCGTATGGAGTGCGTGGATTGAAATCCCATGTCGGAATTAGATTAATAACTCACAAACGTCGCACTCCGTATGGAGTGCGTGGATTGAAATAGGGCCGCCCTGCAGCACTCCAGGGTGCAAGAATGTCGCACTCCGTATGGAGTGCGTGGATTGAAATCGTGGTGTGGTTGATGGCATCTTGCAGCAGATCGTCGCACTCCGTATGGAGTGCGTGGATTGAAATCCACCAAGGATGAACCGACCAACGTGTCCGGCGTGTCGCACTCCGTATGGAGTGCGTGGATTGAAATAAATTCACAAGATCAAGAGTGGGTCTGCCATTAAACGTCGCACTCCGTATGGAGTGCGTGGATTGAAATACGTTGATGTATTGTATCCGCAAGATATCGACTCTGTCGCACTCCGTATGGAGTGCGTGGATTGAAATGTAAACTAAATATCTAAAGAAGACGCAGATATTTGTCGCACTCCGTATGGAGTGCGTGGATTGAAATCATTAATCCCATCCACCTTATGAGCGAAGAGTATCAGGTCGCACTCCGTATGGAGTGCGTGGATTGAAATCTTCCGGAAGTTATTATAACGACCGCCAGAGCTAAGTCGCACTCCGTATGGAGTGCGTGGATTGAAATCAGTACCCGGCAAACTCGGACCATGGAATGTCTGGCGTCGCACTCCGTATGGAGTGCGTGGATTGAAATCTGTACAACCACATGCGGAGTTGTCGTAGGTAGTTGTCGCACTCCGTATGGAGTGCGTGGATTGAAATTAATCATATCGTAGAGGCTATTGGAGTACTCACGTCGCACTCCGTATGGAGTGCGTGGATTGAAATGGATACAACAAGCTCCGGGGCGTTGAGTCGGAATCGTGTCGCACTCCGTATGGAGTGCGTGGATTGAAATATAATCTCATGATCAGCGCAGGAGGACGGCCGCGTCGCACTCCGTATGGAGTGCGTGGATTGAAATATTGGCACCCAGAAAGGCACCGGGCAGGAAGAAGTCGCACTCCGTATGGAGTGCGTGGATTGAAATTACGCCGAGAACATGGCCTATTTCACATCGACCGCGTCGCACTCCGTATGGAGTGCGTGGATTGAAATCATTAATATCTCTCCTATTAATAAGAATGAAATCCGTCGCACTCCGTATGGAGTGCGTGGATTGAAATTGATAATTGACGTTGTATGTCTGTGATCCAGGCGTGTCGCACTCCGTATGGAGTGCGTGGATTGAAATGCACTATGGCTAAAAGTCAAAGTAACCATTGTACAGTCGCACTCCGTATGGAGTGCGTGGATTGAAATGAAGCCTACGCTGCTTATCGTCGTGGTGAAGATGCAGTCGCACTCCGTATGGAGTGCGTGGATTGAAATGCGCTTTTGAGTAAAGTTTTCTGGATTGTACCGATTGTCGCACTCCGTATGGAGTGCGTGGATTGAAATTGCAAAGTGAGGTTGTGCCCGATGTGCAGCTGGGTCGCACTCCGTATGGAGTGCGTGGATTGAAATATTGACTTGCTTGGAACGGTATAACTCAAAGTATTAGTCGCACTCCGTATGGAGTGCGTGGATTGAAATAATGCCCGAATAGTCCGTCATTATCGGTGCTGGCGTCGCACTCCGTATGGAGTGCGTGGATTGAAATAATCTCTTCGAGTGGATACTGCGCCAGCTGATGGTCGCACTCCGTATGGAGTGCGTGGATTGAAATAAGTAGCTGAAGAATCATTTTAGCCTATGGTTACTGTCGCACTCCGTATGGAGTGCGTGGATTGAAATCGGTTTCCTCTCTATCTTGCTTAGATGCCGATCCAGTCGCACTCCGTGTGGAGTGCGTGGATTGAAATCTTAACGCTGTAGCTACGAACATTGAAGCAAGAAGTCGCACTCCGTGTGGAGTGCGTGGATTGAAATATACACGGCATACACGTCTCAACAAAAATGGTTTTTTCGCACTCCGTGTGGAGTGCGTGGATTGAAATCGCAGAGTCACAGTGATGTCATCAATTCCCGGGACGTCGCACTCCGTATGGAGTGCGTGGATTAAAATTTTTTTGGGTTTGGGTTTTCGGTTTGGGTTTTCGGTCGCACTCCGCGTGGAGTGCGTGGATTGAAATTTCACGTTGCAGGAGGCGCAGGCCGGGACTTTGTTGTCGTCGCACTCCGTGTGGAGTGCGTGGATTGAAATTTCTATGAGGTCCCCATAATAAGTGGGCTTAGTGGTCGCACTCCGTATGGAGTGCGTGGATTGAAAACCTCAGCATAGGGAGGTTCGGCGTGGCGGATGAAGTCGCACTCCATACGGAGTGCGTGAATTGAAATCTGGTCATGGCTGATGCGAAGCAGGCGGTTTATCGCGATTTCTCCTGCTCCTTCCCCGGAGGAGAATCCAGCAGGGAAGCGCAGAGCAGAAGCGCCAAGGTCATTGAAGCGCTGCTGGAGGAACATCCCGGCGGAGCAATCGTGATCGGAACGCATGGTGACGTGATGACCCTGATGCTGAATTATTATGATCCGCAGTATGAATTCCGGTTCTGGGAGTCTACCTCCATGCCGGATATTTACAAGGCGGAGTTTACCGGACGGAAGTTGATCCGGGTAACCAGAGAATGGGGCAAAGGCGATTAGGATAGCAGGATGGCACAAATAAGAGCTTACGCATGATCCTCACGGGGACCCATCGGTCTCCGCCTTCTTCCGCGCCCGGAACCGCCTGACCTTCATCAGGTTCCCGCACAGCTTGTCGTCGCAATACCGCTTGGAGCGGTTGCGGGTGTCGTCATAGTAGACCCATAGGCAATCGGGGTTCCCGCAGATGCGGATGCGACAGGGCTCTTTCTCCAGCAATACCTCGGCGTAAGAAGCCGCAATCTCCGCCATTACCTGGCCCCAATCGGCCCGCTGCGGCAACAGGGCGATCCTGGCTTCACCCTCGGGAGCCAACGTGATCTGCCGGATTACCGGTCCACCCTTCATATATTCATTCAGCTGTTTCAGCAGCTGCTGTCCTGGCGGATGGCCCTGCACCAGCTGCTGCACGGATTCCCATAGGAGGCTACGCAGCTCTTTGAGCTGCGCCAGCTCTTCCGTACTCAGCGGCGTTCCCGCCTGCAATGAGCGCTCCTCCAGCCATTTGGCCAGCCACTCCTGATCCTCCAGCTTGTCTCTATCCTTGCTGCGGTCACCGGTCCGCCAATCCCGCCAATAGCTGTTAATGTAATCATCCCAGAGCACCGCCTGATCCTTCCTTTCCACTACTCAGCTCTTTATGCACAGCTGGGCCTCTCCTGTTTCCGGCCGAATTTTATTTTAATTGTAACAGGTAAAAAAGTCGTTTGCTAGTTACTTGATTCCACCCGCTACATATGCTACATTTTCTTGTGTAACCATTATTATGTGGTTTAAGTCGTTACGATAACAATACTTAACCGGAGGTGTAACATGCACAACAAAATCAGTGAAGTGCTGCTGCAAAATTGGGATTACGCGATGGACATCGAGGATTGGTCGCCGCCGCTGAGTGACGCATTGGACGGGGTCGACAGTGAACAGGCCAGCTGGAAGCCACAGGGAGCAGCAGGTAACTCCATCTGGGAAACAGTCAATCATCTGACCTATTACAAGGAACGGCTGCTGCGCAAGCTGAAGGGTCTTCCGAAGCTGCCCGATCTGGAGAACAATGACGCGACATTTGCAGTGACCGAGAGCGGCGAAGAAGCCTGGCAGCAGGCTGTCGCCAAGCTGAAGACCGTGCATGCCGGATTGCGTGAAATCATCGAAGCGCTAGAGGAAGGGGCCTACGATTGGGGCGGCTCCGGACATGCCCCGGGAGAAGAGGTAATGAGCCTGATTCTGCATGATGCTTACCACACCGGACAGATTGTACTGGTCCGCAAGCTGCAGGGCTCGTGGCCGACGAACCGGAGCTTTAACTAACTTCATGAGCGTTTCATGTCAAAAATCCCGGGTTAATGGATGCTATACCAACCTTAGCGTCTGAGAGGAGAGATTGACATGGAACCGAGCACCAAGGATAGAAGCGTAGAAGTGGAACGGACAGAGGTACACCGGAAGTCGGATTCCAGCCTTGTCGCATCAACCTTTATCAAGTACGCGGCGTATATCATCATTATCTTCGGGATTTTGTACTTCCTGGTAAGATACGTCTTCCCGATGTTCTAAAGCAATGGAGCGGGTCCGAAGGACCTGGAGAACAACAAAGCCACGGCTGCCCTCAGCGGCAGACGTGGCTTTTTAAGGTTGACGGGATTACCCGTCCTTCTCGATCCTGTTGCGGCTTTCGGCGGAGTTGCGGTAGAAGAACCAGCACTCGTTGAGCATCTTGATCTGGCGGCGGTCTTTCTTATAGTACGCTCTCATAAGCTGATGGCAGAGCCATTGCGGCAAGAGAACCCCTCCTCTGCATGCTTCCTTGTGTATCCATAGTATATGGAACAAAGCGCCCAAAGGTGCAGCCGCCACCATGATCTGCGGTTAATGCGCGTTCTCTGCTTCCTCTTCGTACCACTGCTCCAGCTGTGCTTGCAGCGCGCGGATTTCTGTTAACAGGGCGATCAGCGGATAGTTATTCTCCTCAATGGCGGCAAAAGCTTTCTCCAGTCGGTTAATGTACGCCAGCCCCGATTCCAGAGCATATCCCTCGCGCAGCAGCTCGAGCTGATCACATTCGGCCACAGCCAGCGGCAGGTCCGGCACATTGGCGGCCGTCAGCTTGTCGATTTCTTTGTTGAGCCTTAGATTCAGCGCACTTAGCTGATATGCGTATTCCTCCGGCATTTCCACGAATTGCAAATCCTGTCCCTGCTGCAAAATGACATACCGCATTTTCGGCATCACACATTCTCCCTCCGTACTTGTCTTCCTTCTTGACAGTTTAGCCTATGGGCAAGTTACAATTCAAGTAGAGAGTTTACCAGTAGAGATACCAATTCCTGCGGAGAGGACCTGTGAGAGAACGCCATGACGATCATGAGCAATGAAGAGCTGCAGCAGTGGATTGAGCGGATCTCGCTCAGCAGCTTTGGCGTGCCGTTCCGGCACAAGGCCAGCTTTAACGGCAGGCTTAGTACGACAGGCGGGCGATATTTTGTCAAAAGCCATAATATAGAGATCAATCCGCGGCAGCTTGAGATCTTCGGACATGAGGAGACGGAGAAAATCATCAAGCACGAGCTGTGCCATTACCACCTGCATTTGGCCAAACGGGGGTATATGCACCGCGATGCCGATTTCAAGACCTTGCTGGCCCAGGTCGGCGGCAGCCGCTTTTGCCAGACCCTTCCGGGGAACAAAGCCCGGCGGACGCTGCCGTACCGCTATAAGCTCGTATGTACAGCCTGCGGCATGGAGTATCCGCGCAAACGAAGGCCCGACCCGAAGCGCTACCGCTGCGGGAAGTGCGCGGGCAAGCTGAAGCTGCTGGCGATTGAAGAGACGAAGGGCAAGCCATAACGGCCATTCCCGGCCTGTGAGCGAAGGCTTACTTGATCACCAGACCAAGCAATCCGGCAAAAGCAGCCGCCTGCCCCGCAGAGATCACACATCCCTGCAAGTCGGAAATGTCCACCAGCAAGCCGGTGAAATCACAATCGCTGAGGTCGATGTCCTTGAGCTTGCAGCCTGCCAGGTTGGCCTGGTCAATATCGCATTTGCTGAAGGCTACCGAGCTTAGGCCGCAGCGGTAATAGTCGGAGCTGACCAGCGAACAGGACTCGAAGGACACCTGCTTGAAGCTGCCCATCCGGAAGTTGGTGAAATCGCCGAGGCAGTCGATCAGGCGGACATTTTGCAGCCGTGCATCGCTGAAGTCGGTTCCGAGCATTTTACATTGTCTGAACTCGGTCCGGTGGATGAAGGCTTCGTTGAACTTCACATTGGATAAATCACAGTTCTCGAAGATCACATCGGTCAATTCAATAGAAGGAAACGCAGACTCGGCAATGGTTACATTTCTGAAAATCACCTTGTCACAGGAGACCCGGGCCGCCTCCTGATATTCAATGTGGCAGTCGCTGATCGCGCAGCGGACGAGCTCATCCCTGTCGTTCAAGGTGCGGAGTTCGCGGGCTTCGAGCGCGGTCCGTTCGTTTAGTTTGGGCGGGTCGATTTTAATAGTCATAAGTACCTCCGAAATTGGGCTTGCGCGGCAGTTGCAATATTTGTGCTGTACGGCGTCTTTGGGCTGTTGTATGATGGAACAAATTTTACGAAAAAGCGGGTGGATCACAGATGATGGCTGCGCCACGATATGAATGCGATGTACCTGCAGTTATTCTCCCTTAATGGAGGAATTTCTGCAACTCCGTTAAGGACAAGGAACATGTTCTAAACAAACGGAGGGTACATTTTATGAGAAGCAAGCTGCTGGGTTCATTGTATTTATCATTGGCCGCTGCCATTTGGGGCGGCATGTATGTTGTGGTTAAGGTCGTTGTCGATGTGGTGCCGCCGCTGGAGCTGGTATGGCTGCGGTATATCATCGCACTGGTCGCGCTGCTGACGGTTGGTGCGGTAACGAAGCAATCCTGGCGTGTGGCGCGGAAGGACTGGCCGCTGATAATATCCATCGGGCTAATCGGTAACACGGTGTCCATCGTTACCCAGGAGATCGGTACGATGTTGTCGAGCGCGCAGACGGGGGCGATTATTACGGCGACTACACCGGCATTTATGGTCGTGTTCGCATGGATGATCCTTAAAGAACGGATTACGCTGCGCAAGGCCGGCTCTGTTATTCTTGCTACAGCGGGCGTGCTGCTGATCGTCGGGAAAGCGGGCATCGACCCCTCATACCGTCTGGGCGGGTTGTCGCTGCTGGTTGCGGCGCTGACCTGGGCGCTGATGTCTGTGCTCGTGAAGAAGGTGCCGGGGCGCTATTCACAGGTGACCGTCACTACCTATGCCGTAATGGTGGCGCTGATACTATTGACGCCATGGATGTTCAGCCGGCTTCCGGAGCTGGACTGGCAGGCCATGCGTGAGCCGTCCATCTGGGGCGGGCTGCTCTATCTGGGCGTCGTCTCGACCGCCTGCGGCTTTCTGCTGTGGAACCGCGGCCTGCAGATGCTGAACGCGGCAAGCGGGGGATTGTTCTTCTTCGTGCAGCCGGTGGTCGGGGCGCTGCTGGGCTGGCTCCTGCTGGGAGAGAGCATCGGACTGGCCTTCTGGGCCGGTACGGTGCTGATCTTCGGCGGAGTGCTTCTGGTTATCCGGGATAACTGATTATTGCCTGTGCGGATTACCGCCGGCCATGGTGCTGCTTGCACCTGGCCGGCGGTATTTGTTTGTTATGGATCAGCTGGCCGGGTTCACGATCTTATTTGAGCTGGGCCATGCCCAGATTTACCCGGTAATTGCCGAACTGCAGCAGCTCATCGAGAAAAGCGTTCAGCTCCTCCTGATTCCCGGTGCGCACCCGCATCCAGTAACAGCCTTCACCGCTGACGCGGTGCAGCTCAATGACACCGGAATGCTCCTGGGCGAAGCGCTGGAACGGAGCGTGGGAAGTATTCGAACTGAGGAATACGGTAACGAAGGCGTGAATGTGCTGTCCCGTCTTGCGCGGATTCCAGCGGATGGTGTAGCCCTCGATAATCTCCAGCTCCCGCATCCGGCGGATGCGCGCGCCCACAGCCTGCCCGGTCAGATGCACCAGCTCGCCGATTTCTTTGTGGCTGCGGGTCGAGTCGGCAATTAACAGCTGCAGAATGCGGTAATCCGTATCGTCGAAGAGCGGGGTGGTCATTGCTGCATTTTCCTTTCCGTTTGAAATTAGAACGGGCATATCTCTTTCAGTGGGTTATGTCCCGGCAAGGCCGGTGACCCCTATAATTGTAATTGTACCAGAGATGAAGCTGAAGGAAGAGGTGTTAACGATGAAAATCAAGCTGATCCGCCATGCCACGCTCTGGCTGGAATATGGCGGGGTCACTTTTCTGATCGATCCGATGTTCAGCGGACAGGGCGTAAATCCACCGATTGTAAATACGGCCAATAGCCTGAATAATCCGCTGGTTCCGCTGCCGGAACCAGTGGAACAATGGCTGGCGCCGGATGCTGTGCTGGTTACGCACTTGCATCAAGACCACTGGGATACGGCGGCAGCTGCGCTGTTGCCGCATGAAACGCCCCTGCTGTGTCAGGAAGGGGACCAGGAGAAGCTTGCCGCTCAAGGGTTCGCGGGAGTAACACCTGTGGATGAAGCGGCAGGGACGGTGTACCGCGGCGTGACGCTGCGGCGGACCGGCGGCCGGCACGGCACGGGCGAAATCGGGGAGCGGATGGGCAAGGTGTCCGGGTTTGTGTTTCAGGCAACCGGCGAGCCGAGCCTGTATATAGCCGGTGACACGATCTGGTGCGAAGAGGTGAAGGAAGCGCTGGATACGTACCGGCCGGAGGTGCTCGTGCTGAATGCCGGAGGGGCGCGCTTCTTGGAAGGAGGCCATATTACAATGGATGCCGTAGATGTGGCAGAGGTATGCCGGTATGCGCCGCAAGCGGCGGTCGTAGCCGTGCACATGGACGCGATTAACCACTGTCTGGTGACGCGTAAGCATCTGAAGGAGCACCTGCAGCAGCAGGGGCTGCTGGAGCGGGTGAGGGTGCCGCTGGACGGAGAGTGGGTGTAAGGGTTCGCCGCTGTTCGCCACGGCTGGTCGCTGCCGCTTGTCGCCACGGCTGGTCGCTGCCGCTGGTCGCTGCCGCTGGTCGCTGCCGCTGTTCGCCACGGCTGTTCGCCACGGCTGTTCGCTACGGCTGTTCGCCACGGCTGTTCGCCACGGCTGTTCGCCACGGCTGTTCGCCACGGCTGTTCGCCGCCGCTGATCCCCGGTGCTCGCTGCTGCCGCTGTCCGCTGCTGTCCGCCGATGTCCGCCACCGCCCAACTAATTGGATTTTCGCCAACTAATTCTGTCCGAATCATGATTTCTGCGAATCTAGTTCGATAATCGTCACTTAATTTGGTCAAAGTCGGGGTAAAAGCTTACTTTCACCCAAATTAAGTGGCGGATTTCCAATTAGATATGTGAAAATCTTCAATTCGGCTGAATTAGATTGCGATTTTCCAACTAGCAGCTGATGGTTACTAGCTTCGTATGTTACTAGCCGCTGATGCTTACTAGCAGCCGATAGTTACCAGCCTGGCGCTTTCTTGCGACTCAAAAAGCCCCCGGCCTTCTGGCCGGGGGCTGCTTCCATATGAGGGTTGGCGTTTGCGCTACCGGCGTGCCGGACACAGGAGAAGGGGCTGCGCCGCATCTTCTGCCCTTCGCGAGCAGATGCCCACGCCGCCATCCCCTGCCCAGCAGGAGCGGAGGGCTCACGCCGCCATCTCCTGCCCAGCAGGAGCGGAGGGCTCACGCCGCCATCTCCTGCCCAGCAGGAGCGGAGGGCCCACGCCGCCATCTCCTGCCCAGCAGGAGCGGAGGGCCCACGTCGCCATCTCCTGCCCGGCACGGGCAGGTAGCCCACGCCGCCATCTCCTGCCCGGCACGGGCAGGTAGCCTCCGCCATCTCTTGCTTGGCGCGAGCAGAGATAGCTTACGCCTCCATCTTCTGCGCGGAGTGCAGGCGGTAGTACAGGCCACGGCGGGCGATCAGCTCGTCATGCGAGCCGGATTCGGCCACGCCCTTGTCCGCAATGTACATGATGCGGTCGCAGTTCTTCACCGTCGAGAGGCGGTGCGCAATGATGAACGAGGTGCGTCCTTTGAGCAGCTCGTTCAAGCCCTGCTGCAGCAGCCGCTCGGTCTTGGCGTCGATCGAGGAGGTAGCCTCGTCGAGAATCAGGATCCGCGGATCGGCGAGCAGCGTGCGAGCGAACGAGATCAGCTGCCGCTGTCCCTGGGACAGCTTGGAGCCGCGTTCGTTGACCTCCGTCATATAGCCTTCCGGGAATTCGCGGATGAACTCATCGGCGCAGACCGTCTTGGCCGCGGCGATAATTTCTTCCTCGGTGGCGTCAAGACGCCCGTACCGGATGTTGTCGAGAATCGTCCCGGAGAAAATAAAGCTGTCCTGCAGCATAATCCCCATCTGGCTACGCAGCGAATCGAGCGTTACCTGGGAAATGTCATGCCCGTCGACTTCGATTTTTCCGCCAGTCAGATTATAGAAGCGGGAGATCAGATTGACCACCGTTGTCTTCCCGGCGCCTGTCGGACCGACCAGAGCGACACTCTCACCAGGTTTCACATCGAAGGACAGATTCTCCAGAATGTTGAGGCCCGGATCATAGGCGAAGGTTACATCATCAAAAGTCACCCGGCCCGCCACCTGCGGCAGCGCCTTGGCTCCCGGAATGTCGCTGACGGTTACCGGTTCATCCAGCGTCTCGAAGATACGCTCCAGATAAGCCACGGCATTGATGAAGCTGTTGTACAGGTTCGACAGGTTGAGAATCGGCTGCCAGAAGCGGGCCGCGTAGCTGCTCATGGCCAGGATGACCCCGAAGGTCACATCCGCCGGACTCAGTGTCAGCAAGCCGACCAGATAGATGGCTGTCGTTACCCCTGTCGCCAGGTTATCGACTGTGAACGGAATCAGCGCATTGTAGCGCAGCGCCCGCATCCACTCCTTGCGGAAATTGCCGGCCAGGCGGGTGAAGATGCCTTCATTGCGTGTCTCACGCGTGAAAATCTGTGTAACACGGATACCGCTGATGCTCTCCTGCATATAGGCGTTCAGGTTGGAGCTCTTGTTGGATACAGCCTGCCAGGCCCGGCGCTGTCTGGTCTTGATCAGCAGCATGACACCGAGGAAGACCGGCAGTCCGGCCAGCGTGACCAGCGACAGCTTCACGTCGACAGCGAACATAAAGGCGGCGATAAAGATCAGGTTCACGATTTCCAGAATAAAGTTGATGATACCGTTCGAGAGTACATCCGATACCGAGTTGACATAGTTGACGACACGGATCAGAATCTTGCCCTGCGGGCGGTCATCGTAATACTTGAACGGCAGCCGCTGCAGATGCGTGAATAAGTCGGTACGGATGTCAAAAATAATATCCTGGCCCACCCGCGTCATAATGCGCGAGCGGATCGTCGCCAGGATGACGCTGACCACGATGGTCGCCAGCATGAGCAGAGACCAGCCGACCAGTGCCCCTCCGTCCTTGTCCGGAATGGTTACGTCGACGACATGCTGCATGATCAGCGGCGCCGACAGTGCAATCGCGGCAGACAGGGCGCTCAGTACAAAGGCGATAATCATCGGCTTCTGCTGACGCCTTATATAAACCATCGCGCGGCGGAAATGCTTGATGTCAAACGGTGATTCCAGATTCTCGTCAATGTCGAATTTATTTCTAGCCACGGGTGTTCACCCCTCTTCCAATCCCTTCGTTCTGCAGCATAAATACATCATAATAATAGCCGCGTTTAGCCAGCAGCTCGGTGTGCGTGCCTTCTTCGATCAGCCGTCCGTTGTCGAGGATCAGGATGCGGTCCGCTTCGGCGGTGGTGGACACGCGCTGGGCGATAATGATCTTGGTGCACGGGAATTCAAGCTCGCGCAGACTCTTCTGGATATGCTCCTCGGTCTCCAGGTCGACTGCCGATGTTGTGTCGTCCAGAATCAGGATCGGACGGCCCACCGCCAGCGCCCGGGCGAGGGCGATCCGCTGCTTCTGACCGCCGGACAGGCCGACGCCGCGTTCGCCGACAATCGTATCGTAGCCTTCCGGCATCTTGGTAATGAAGCTGTGTGCTGCGGCGAGCTCGGCGTAATGCACCGTTTCCGCTTCCGGCAGCTCCGGATCACCGTAGGCAATGTTGCCGTCAATGGTGTCGGAGAAGAGCAGCACATCCTGGGTGGCGATGCCGATGTTGCTGCGCAGCTCATCCAGCTCCAGCTTGCGGACATCATGGCCGTCCACCAGCACCTGACCCTTGGCGACATCATAGAAACGCGGGATCAGGTTGATGAGCGAGGTTTTGCCCGAGCCGGTAGAGCCCATGATGGCAACGGTTTCACCTGCTTCAATCGTGAAGCTTACATTATCCAGGACCAGCTTGTTGTCATATTTAAAGCTGACATGATCGAATTCAATATGTCCGTCATAACGGCGCGTGTCCGTTGTGCTGTGGTTGTTGACGATGTTAGGCCGGGAATAGTAGACCTCAACGATTTTGGCCAAGCTGGCGAAGAACCGCTGAATATCATTAATAATAATCCCGATATTGCGCATCGGATTCGCCAGACCCCAGATGAGGGACGAGAAAGCGGCGAACTCCCCGAAGGTGATGCGTCCGTTCATCACGAAGAACCCGCCTGCAATCATCAGAATCACGCTGAAGCCGTTTGCAAAGGTCTCAAGGTACGGGAAATAATCAAGCCAGACCATTGCTGCGGTCTTGTTGGCTTTGGAATACTCCACATTCTTCTCGGTGAATTTCTCGATTTCGTAATCTTCGCGGGCGAAGGCCTTGACCACCCGGTTGCCGGAGATGTTCTCCTGGGTGATTGTATTGAGCTGGGATAGACGTTCCCGCAGGTCTATATACATCGGCCGCACACGCTTGGCGAATAAATACGCTACTATAAATATAGGAGGCGAGAGAATCAGCAGCCAGAGCGTCAGCTCTACATCAATAGTAAAGAAGTAAATAACCGCGGCCAGGAAAATCGTCAGCGATTCGATGATCGTCTTGATGATCCACGCCATGGAATGCCGGACCATATCGAGGTCGCCCGTCATTTTGGTCATCAGGTCGCCGGTACGATTGCGGTCATAGTAGCCCATATCCTGGTTCTGAATCTTGTTGTACAGGAAGATACGGACCCGGTAAAGCATGTTTTGCGAAGAAATTTCATACTGCATTGTCGTCAGATAGGCCAGACCTGTGCGCAGCAGCGAGAATCCGACCATGGCCAGAGCGAGACCGATCAGCAGCCCGCGCTTATCCGTCAGATTCTGTACCGCATCATCGCCGGCAATGAACGTGTCGACGATCTGTTGGCTGATGTACGGATTGATGATAGTCATCGTACAGCCGATGACGGAAAGGAACAGCGCTGCGATATACCTCGTCCTGTCTCCCTCCAGATTGTGCCACAGCCATTTCAGTTGGAACATGTAATCACCTGTTTCTTTTTTTTGTCAAATTCCTGTTGAACAAACCTTCCCCTTATCCATCCAACAAAAAACTAAGGTGATTATAGCATGAATGCCGGGAACGATCTTTTGCGAAAATGTTTCAGACTGAGCCCTTCATTCTGATATATTGGAAACAATGCCCCGATTCCTCGGTTATCCGTACAGATGCATCAAATATTGCCCGATAGCTTGAGGTTTGCAGGGGTGTCCGGCAATAAATCTGACATTCCTGTAAACGATGCCAAAAGTGAAACATTCAGCTTGACTCACCCCGCGATTCATGATAAATTATTTCTTGTTCATGTTAATGTTCCCTGATAGCTCAGTTGGTAGAGCACTCGACTGTTAATCGAGTTGTCACAGGTTCGAGTCCTGTTCGGGGAGCCATTTACTTGGAGAGATACCCAAGTGGCTATAAGGGGACCCTCTGCTAAGGGGTTAGACTGCGTAAGCGGTGCGAGGGTTCGAATCCCTCTCTCTCCGTAGGATTACTTCCCTGTTAGGGATGAGAACCCTCAGTGGTTCGTTGGAGCATAGGCTTCGTTAGCAATACTTCGCAATCTCTTGCGTAGCAAGAGTATCCCTCTCTCTCCGTAGGATTACTAAACACACATTAATGTACAGAAAGAGCTCCCGCGCGGGGCTCTTTTTTTCGTTTGAAAGAATCCTTTGCTTCGCCAGAAATTAAAGTCAGCGCAATAATCAGCGGATTCGACAGGAATCAGCACATTATGCCCCGTTAATCCTTTAATAAATTGAAGGAATGATGCTGTAAAGAGACAAATGTTATATTATTTACGCTGAAATCAAGTATTGTATTAGAAAAGGGAAAAAATTCAAAACGCAATAATCGCACGAATCCTCCGCAATCCTCTCGATTCCTCCGCTTTTTCAATTATCCTGCTTAAACATTACTCAATTATAACTTTACAAGTCATGTTATCTAACTCACAATTTCGAATTTTATTTTAAAACGATGCAATTCTTAGTGACGGCTAGTAAGGCCTGTGTTAATATAAATAACATCTTAAAGGAAAAAAGAGAAGGCAAGGAAGAGAAAGGGGAATATTGATTATTATGGGGAAAAGGGGATGGCGATGGAGTATTTCATTCAGCAGTTAATCAACGGAATTTCCGTAGGCAGCATTTACGCTCTGATCGCCCTGGGGTACACCATGGTTTACGGTATTATCAAGCTGATCAATTTTGCACATGGGGATGTGTTTATGGTCGGCTCGTTTATCGGGCTCTACAGTGCCAGGAATTTATCGAACGCTGGTCTGCCGCCGGTGCTGGTATTGCTTCTGTCGCTGGTGATTTCTATGACGGTCAGTGCCCTGCTTGGCATCTCGATTGAACGTCTGGCTTACAAGCCGCTGCGCAAGGCATCACGTATCGCTGTTCTGATTACGGCTATCGGCGTTTCGTTTTTGCTCGAATACACAGGCGTGGCCATTGTCGGCCCGCAGGCTCAAGGCTTTCCGGAAATTCTGAATAAGAAGCAATACACGCTCTTCGGTTCGATCCAGGTGGATTCCAACCAAATCATGATTCTGGGCACTACAGTCGTACTGATGATTATCCTGCAATTTATTGTTCACCGTACCAAGATCGGCAAGGCGATGCGGGCGGTATCTTATGATATGGAAGCGGCGCGTTTAATGGGGATTAACGTGGACCGCACCATCTCGGCTACCTTTGCCATCGGTTCCGCACTGGCTGCGGCCGCAGGTGTAATCTTCGGCATGACGTATAACTCGGTTGACCCGATGATGGGCGTTCTTCCGGGACTTAAAGCGTTCGTGGCGGCGGTGCTTGGCGGTATCGGCAGCATTCCCGGCGCACTGGTGGGCGGCTTGCTGCTGGGCACAGTGGAAACGGAAGTCTCTTCGCTCGGATACTCCTCCTGGCGTGACGGCGTAGCCTTTGCCGTACTGATCCTCATCCTGATCTTCAAACCATCCGGACTATTCGGCAAGAATGTCCGTGAGAAAGTGTAGGTGGGACGGATGAAGATGCTGAATCCATTGAACAAGCGGTTCTGGGGCGGTATTGTGCTGGCTCTGGTTGTATATGCGGTTATACAAATTCTCTTAACAACAGGAATATTTGATGATGTGACCCGCTCCACCCTGTTTCTGATCTGTATTAATATTATGCTGGCGGTTTCGCTTAACCTGATTAACGGTGTGACGGGGCAATTCTCCATCGGACATGCGGGATTTATGTCGGTAGGTGCTTATGTGTCGGCTATCCTGACACTGAATTTCGATGTTCCGTTTGTTCTGGCTTTGATTATTGCCGGCATTGTTGCCGCCTTATGCGGAATTCTGATCGGTATTCCGACGCTGCGGCTGAACGGAGATTATCTGGCGATTGCGACCTTGGGCTTCGGTGAAATTATCCGCATCGTGATGCTGAACACCGAATATGTAGGCGGGGCCTCAGGTCTGAGCGGTATTCCCAACAAGGCGACCTGGACAATCATGTTCCTGTTCACCCTGATCACCATTGTCATTATTACGAATTTTATCCGTTCCACCCACGGCCGGGCTTGTATTGCCATCCGTGAGAATGAAATCGCCGCCGAAGCGATGGGCATTAATACGACGCTGTATAAAGTCATTGCCTTCTCGCTGGGTGCGTTGTTTGCGGGGATGGCCGGCGGCTTGTCCGCACACACCTTTTATGTTATCAATCCGGGCAGCTTCAACTTCCTGAAGTCGTTCGAGATTCTCGTTATGGTCGTATTGGGCGGACTGGGAAGTACAGCGGGTGCGGTCGTGGGGGCTGTTGTGTTGACCGTGCTGTTCACTGTACTGCAGGATTTCCCGGAACTGCGGATGATTCTGTACTCGGGCATCCTGATTCTGATGATGATCTTCCGTCCAAAAGGACTCCTTGGCTCAACCGGCATCTCACTTAAGAAATTTGCCAAGAAGGAGGCGACCAAGAATGACAGCATCTCCAGCGAAAGTGCTTCTTGACGTCAAAGGAGCCAGCCGTTCCTTCGGTGGATTGAAGGCGCTCAGCGAAGTTTCCCTTCATATTAATAAAGGCGAGCTGATTGGTCTGATCGGTCCGAACGGTGCAGGAAAGACGACATTGTTCAACCTCCTGACCGGTGTGTATCCGCCATCCAGCGGAACGATCATTCTGAATGACCAGTCCGTCGGAGGGATGAAGCCTTACAAGATCAACCGGATGGGCGCAGCCCGTACCTTTCAGAATATCCGGCTGTTCACGGCGATGACCGTGCTCGACAACGTCAAGATTGCCTACCACCAGCATGCCAAGCATTCGATGTTCACGTCGATGCTTCGCCTGCCCAATCATTTCAAAGGTGAAGACGTCATTACCCGGCAAGCCATGGAAATGCTCAAAATCTTCAATCTGGCAGACCAGGCCCATGAATTTGCCGGCAACATGAGCTATGGCAACCAGCGGCGCCTGGAGATCGCCCGCGCTCTGGCGGCGGGGCCGAAGCTGCTGCTGCTGGATGAACCGGCGGCGGGGATGAATCCGAACGAAACCCGCGATCTGATGAATCTGATCGCCTGGATCCGCAAGGAATTCGATCTCACGATTCTGCTGATCGAGCATGATATGTCGCTTGTTATGGGGGTATGCGACCGGATTTATGTTCTGGACCGCGGGATGCTGATTGCCGACGGGACGCCTGTGGAGATCCGGAACAACCCGAAGGTTATCGAAGCATATCTCGGACAGGAGGCGTAGGACTTATGTTATCAGTACAGGGGATCAATGTATTTTACGGAGCCATCCACGCCTTGAAGGACCTGAGCATCACCGTAAATGAAGGTGAAATCGTTACGTTGATCGGGGCCAACGGTGCCGGTAAATCGACGCTGCTCAAGACTTTGTCGGGCCTGCTGAAGCCGAAGACGGGCACGGTTGAATTTCTCGGTAAATCGATTACCAACCAAAGCGTGCAGGCCATTGTAAAGCAGGGGCTGATTCACTGCCCCGAAGGCCGGCGCGTATTTGCCAACATGTCGGTAGAGGAGAATCTGGAGCTTGGCGCCTACCTGCAGAATTCCAGCAGTCTGGCTGCCGATTTCGATAAAGTCTACAAGACCTTTCCGCGGCTCCTGGAGCGCAAGAAGCAGCTGGCCGGCACCTTGTCCGGCGGCGAGCAGCAGATGCTGGCCATGGGCCGCGCCCTGATGGGTCATCCCAAGCTCCTGCTGCTGGATGAACCGTCCATGGGACTTGCGCCGCTGCTGGTGCAGGATATTTTCCGGATTATCCAGGAGGTCAATGCCACGGGCACTACGGTGCTGCTTGTTGAACAGAACGCCCACCAGGCGCTAAAGATCGCCCACCGGGCTTATGTGCTGGAGACCGGCAGAGTGGTGCTTGAAGGGGATGCCAAGGCATTGGCCGATTCCGAAGATATCAAATCCGCTTATCTCGGCGGGCATTAGAGCTTCATCTTTAGTTGCGGCATCAAAGAAATACTATATAAATATATTATTTTGTGGGAGGCTGGAAGAGGATGAAAAAAATCGGGGCCATTATTATGACAACACTGCTTGCGGGGTCTTTGCTGGCAGGCTGCGGCAACAACGCTGAGAACAACGCATCCGGAGGCAGCGGCAATTCCGGCGGAGACACGATCAAGATCGGGGCGGACCTGGAGCTTACAGGCGGCCAGGCATCTTTCGGCGACTCCGCACTCAAAGGCGCACAGCTGGCGGTCAAAGAAATCAACGATGCCGGCGGCGTACTCGGCAAGAAGCTTGAGCTGATTGAAGCGGACAATGCTTCGAAGTCCGAGGAAGCTACACGCGCAGCGCAAAAGCTGATCACCACCAACAAGGTAGTAGCCATCATCGGGTCGACCACTTCCACGAATACACTCGGTATCGTACCGGTTGCCCAGGAAAAGGGTATTCCGCTGGTCAGCTCTTCGGCAACCAACCCTAAGGTAACAGTCGACGAACGCAGCGGTGAGCTGAATGAGTGGGTCTTCCGCGCTTCCTTCATCGATCCGTTCCAAGGAGAAGTAATGGCTAACTTTGCTACCGATACCCTGGGTGCCAAAACAGCAGTTATTTATACCGATACTTCCAGTGACTATTCCAAGGGTCTGCAGACTTTCTTTGAAGAAACCTTCACCAAAAACGGGGGTACTATCGTCAGCCAAGAATCCTACCAACAGAAGGATTCCGACTTCAAAGCCGTGCTGACACGCATTAAAGAAGCTAATCCGGATGTGATTTACCTGCCGGGCTATTATGAAGAAGTAGGCAAAATCATCAAGCAGGCCCGCGAAATGGGCATCACTGTTCCGTTCATGGGCGGCGACGGCTGGGATTCCCCGCAGCTGGCGGAGATTGCCGGAGCCGAAGCGCTTGAGAACACCTTCATGTCCAACCACTACTCGCCGGAGGATACAGCCCCTGAAGTGAAGACCTTCGTGGACGCATTCAAAGCTGCCAACGGCGACCTGGTGCCGGACGGTATGGCCGCACTCGGCTACGATGCCGTGAAGCTGATTGCCGACGCCATCACCCGTGCGGATTCCACAGAGCCTGAGAAGCTGAGAGACGCTCTGGCCGCCACAAAGGATCTGCAGCTTGCTACAGGCAAGATTTCCATGAACGAAACCCATGACCCGGTAAAAGCCGCAGTCGTGCTGAAATTTGTGGACGGCAAGCAAACTTTTGAAGCCAAGGTTAATCCTTAAGGCGTTTGGCCGCATATAATAAGGCGAGCAATGGTTAAACTTTAGTAGACTGTGTTTATTAAATCGGGGAGACCCTTGTCTCCCTGCATGTACCTTAATGAGAAGAAAGGCTCCCTTTGGGCCTTTCTTTTCGCATCCCAAGAAATGTGCCCAGAGCTATGGGAATAAGGAGGTAATACGCTATGATTGTCGGCGTGCCCAAAGAGATCAAGAATAACGAGAACCGTGTATCCATGACACCGGCCGGGGTTGAAGCATTGTGCAGGGCCGGCCATGAAGTCTATGTCCAGGCGTCGGCCGGAAGCGGGAGCGGCTTTGCCGACCGGGAATATGCCGGGAAGGGAGCGGTGATCCTTGAAACGGCTGCAGAGGTCTGGAAAAGGGCCGAGATGATTATCAAGGTTAAGGAACCGTTGCCTGAGGAGTACGGTTATTTTCGCAAAGAGATGATTCTGTTTACGTACTTGCATCTGGCTCCTGAAGCGGCGCTCACGAAGGCACTGGTGGACAGCGGGGTTACTGCAGTCGGTTATGAGACGATTCAACTGGAGGATGGCTCACTGCCGCTGCTGACGCCGATGAGCGAGGTGGCCGGCAGGATGGCGGTGCAGATCGGGGCGCGGCTGCTGGAGAAGCCGCATGGCGGCAAGGGAATACTGCTTAGCGGTGTACCCGGCGTGCCGCCGGGAGAGGTGGTTATTGTAGGCGGGGGTGTTGTCGGCACCAATGCGGCCAAGATGGCGCTTGGGCTGGGGGCCCGCGTAACCGTGCTGGATTTGAACGCAAGCCGGCTGCGTGCGCTCGATGACATATTTGGCGGCAGGCTTAATACGGTAGTGTCCGACGCTTACCAGCTGGAGCAGGCGGTACGCAAGGCAGATCTGCTGATTGGGGCAGTTCTGATTCCGGGAGCCCGTGCACCGAAGCTTGTGAAGGAGGATATGGTGCGGCAGATGAGTGAGGGCTCCGTTATCGTTGATGTCGCCATTGACCAGGGCGGCTCCGTGGAGACGATTGACCGGATCACCACGCATGAGAACCCCACGTATGTGAAGCATGGAGTAATTCATTATGCGGTGGCCAATATGCCTGGGGCGGTAGCCCGCACCTCGACCCTTGCATTAACGAATGTAACGGTCCCCTATGCGCTGCAGATTGCCGGTCAGGGCATCCGGGAAGCGGCACGAAGCAACCCGGCGATCGCGCGCGGTATAAATGTAGCGGCCGGCCATGTCACCAATGCGGCAGTAGCCCGCAGTCTGTGCTATGAGGCAGCCGATGGCTTGCAGTCGCTTGGAGAGCAAAGAGGAGAAGCGTGATTCTTCTGGAGCTAGCTGAGGCCTGTCCGGGAAGCAGTATCTGACACGGGGATATGCTTCCCAAAGTTTTTTAAATAAAGTATTGCCAAAGTCGTTATGATTTGATATACTCATTTTTGTTGTGACGAAGAAATAAATAATAAATATGGCCCGTTGGTCAAGGGGTTAAGACACCTCCCTTTCACGGAGGTAACATGGGTTCGAATCCCATACGGGTCACCATATGCGGTAGTGGTGGAATGGCAGACACGCTATCTTGAGGGGGTAGTGGGCGTACGCTCGTGGAGGTTCGAGTCCTCTCTACCGCATAATAACGAAGAAGGACCTTTAGCGATAAGGGTCCTTTTTAGTATTCTCTTTGACTTGCTGTTATTGGGCACTGCCCTTATTTCGAGAAGGCTCCTGCATACCGGGGATACAATTGGCGAATACAGTCCGGACAGATATCATGGGTGAATTGGAGAGATAGCTCCTTCTGCAAAAAGTGTTCCATCGTCACCCACTCCTCCCGGCGATTGCGGATGGATTTGCAGGAGGCGCAGATGGGAATAAGACGGGCTGCGGACGGACGGTAAGAATGTATCCGTGCATGCTCCGGCTGCTGGCCGGAGCTGGCCGCTCCCAGATCCTCCAGCGAGAGAATAAAGCTTCGAACTGTCTCTGGCTCTGCGGTTCCGGCCAGCAGTGGAAATGCTTCAAGGCGGAAATACCGGGTGTTCAGGCTGCTGCATTTCAGCTCCAGATGGGCGACGGCAACCAGACGTAGATCCTGCAGAAGAGGCTGCAGGGCATCGGCAACACCGGCAGGACCGGATGGATCGGCAGTCCAGGCGTGCAATAACCCCGAATAGTGCTGCCCAATCCATAGTTTGGCAGAGGGTAAGCCGTAATAACGGCTGAAGTCCTGCAGACTCTCGCCCGTGTGTAGAACCATTCCTGAATCGTCAATAACCAGTGCGTGATGCGGCAGTGCAGCAATAGAACGGATAAGGGATGCAGAGATCGGGATAGGCAATGGTTATCGCTCCTTGGATCTTGCAGAATAATAAAGCTAATACGGCGGGAGATTGAGCAGCTCCGAGATTTGCCTGCGGTAGCGTTCAGCCTTGCGGGTGCCGTGGATCAGATTGGAGAGCCGGTATTGAGGAATTCCGTATAATTCACAGAATTTCTTCTGGTCCAGCTGAAGTTCCGTCAGCCGCTGCTTGATTGCCCAGCCGTAAGGGGTTACAGGACGTTTGCTGTTCAAAGGTTTCACCTCTTATCGGTAATCCTGTCATGTGGTATAATGATTCTGCTAATAATAGCTAATTATATACTTTTTTACGTCATTTTACAATAAAAATTACTTTATTGCGCCATTTTTTATTCTCAGCGGAGGGATGTTGGCTGATGTCGTCGATTTATGAGCGGATTGAATACCTTATTAAACAAAAGGGAATGACCAAGAAGGCGTTTTGCGAACAATTGAATATCAGCACCGGCAATATGGGTGACTGGAAACGCGGCAAGTCGACGCCCGGTACACATAAACTGATTGAGATCGGTGCCTTTTTCCATGTCAGTCTGGATTGGCTGATCCTGGGCAAAACCGCCGCCGAAATGGTCCGCGAGAACGGCGGAGCGTATTTTCCTGCGCCAATACGGCAATTGAATGGCCACAAGGAAGAGTTGCAGCCGGAAGAAACGAAATTTATTGAGGAGTATATTGAATTTACCCGCTATCGCAGGCTGAAGGACAAGGAGATAAACCCTGAATAAAGGGTCTTTACTTTTTGTCACGTCAGAGTTATAATATTGAATGTTGCCCTCAAATGATGATTACCTTTGAAGCAGTCACCGCGCGGTAGTGGTGGAATGGCAGACACGCTATCTTGAGGGGGTAGTGGGCGTACGCTCGTGGAGGTTCGAGTCCTCTCTACCGCATAATTGTTCTACAGCGAAAGACCCTTGCTCAGCAAGGGCCTTTTCTATTTTTCACATTGGACAGCAACAAAGCCGCCTTCTCCTCCGAAGGCGGCTTTACTGCGTGATGCGTTATTTTTGGACTACAGGAACACATAAATGCGCTCTGAACCGTTCGTCATTGGGCCCGGATTCCTCGGTAAAGTTGATAAAGAATACGCCTTCTTCATTGAAGCGGTAGTCCGAGGCCGGCAGCCACTCCTGCTGGATATAGTTCCATGTATTGAAGTAGGCTTCACCGGGAGCGCCTTTCGCTACAAAAATGGCGTATTTGGAAGGAGGGTAGGTCCGGCTTGCCAATCCTTCTGGAATCGTGCCGCAATCATCGACTTCCACAGCCAGGAAGAAATTGCTGTTCCAGGCGCTCGCTTCCCAAAGCTGCGGAACCTCCCGGCATTCTTCAAAGATTCCCAGATAGCAGCCGCTGGCCTGCACCTTGCCGGGGATGGAGTCAAATTTGCCGTCAATATTGAAGTCGCCGAAGACATGACTCCAAAGGTCGGGATAAGGCTCTCCGTCTGCGTCGGCATTATGCCAGCCGATGGTCTGCAGATCGGGCAGATCCAGCAGATAAGGTGCTTCTCCGCCGATGGAATCCGTCCGCAGGGGTTCATCCTTGTGCAGCTGCTGGCGGATGAGTTCAATGACGCGCGGGCGCAGCTTGGGGGCGAAGCTTTCGGCATGTTGTGCCGGGTTGATTTGTCGCAAAGGTTCGGACATAAGTGGGGGTTCCTCCTTAACATCGACTAATTGTCGTTTGCAATACTTCCATTATAGATAGGATTTAAGGATGGCGATTGTCCGTTCTTAACAGCTTGCCTCCGTGACAGGAATGCAGATCTGCATGCCGGACTCTGTATAGCTTGCGTTGACGGTATAGAGGGCAAAGGGCTCGCCGCATTGAACAAAGGGGCTTTCCTCCCGCAGCCAGCGGCTCATCACTTCGACAAGTCTTCCGTAGTCTCCGTGGCTTTCCGTGTCCATTACGGCATGAAGACCGCCTGCCAGCTGCTCTATGGACAGACCGCCACCGGCAGGGGGACTACACGCAGTAGGCGGAAATGTGGCACCGCACCGGTATTCATCGTTTCCGATCTGAATCAATACAACGCCGGGCGGCTCCCCGCCCGCATGCCTGATCCATTCCAGCAGCTGCATGGAGGCTTGTTCCTCAGCTCCGGCACCTGCCGCACAAGACATGATATAGCGCTGTTCCTTTAATACGGAAATGCTGATCAGGTAGCTGCTTTGTTTTTTGACGAGCGGCAAGCTCAGGCGGAGTTCCTTTACGTTACCGGAATTGCCGATCAGAAATTCCTCATAACAATGCTCTCCCGAGAGTGCGAACATACTGGTGGCCAGCCATCGGCTGTACAGTTCATTCCAGGCGCTGTAAATGCCGCTGTCCCACGGTACGCTAAGTAATGCAAACTCTCCGCCCGCAAGCTCTCCAGGGATAATGGAGTGATAACCCGCCTGCACCAAAGCGCTGCGCCAGAACTCAGGGGCATTGGTCTGAATGAACAGGCTGTAGGAAGTGGGGGCGGCATGAGCATTGTTCAGGTGGGTAATTCCAAATATCCGGAAATGCTCTCCCAGGTGCCGGGCGTACAGGATTGCCGGCTGGAGTGCGCAAATGGCTTGATGCTCAATATGGTCCGTTGCAGAGGTGTATATTCCGGTTATCCCGCAAAGATTCCGCTGACTCAGAACCTTGACATGGCCCGAAGCAAGCGGAACGGTAAGTGAGACCGGCGGAAAGGTGAAGTAGACGGGACTGCGCCTGTACTCCATGGGGGTCATGCCGATGATTTTTCTAAACACCTTAGAGAAGGAGGGCAGAGAGTCAAAGCCGTTGTCCAGGGCAATTTCGGTAATGCTGAGGCCGGAGGTTTTGATTTGGAGGCAGGCGCTGCTGATTCGCCTTTTGCGGATATAGTCTTTGACGCTGTGTCCGGAGACCCGGTAAAATTCCCGGTACAGCTGCATCAAGGAAACAAAGCCGCTCCGGGCAATGTCAACCAGATCAATCTCCTCGCATAAATGGTCTTCGATATAGTCAAAGGCTTGCTTGAGGTAAGCTTTCTCCATCCGCGTCCCTCCTCCAGAAATTCCCTTCCTTGAATACTGATATTCCCTAAATCCAATCTATTTCCCTGTTTGCAGCCAAAAAAAACTCCCCGGTGCGGCGCAGTGCCGTACAGAGGAGCCCGGGGACGTTAAGAATTTAATTAATCCAGCAGCTTGTCAATCTCCGCTTCGATCTGTTCAGGCGTCGTTTGCGGGGCAAACCGCTTCAGGACGCGGCCGTCCTGGTCGACCAGAAATTTGGTGAAATTCCATTTGACGCTCTTGGAGCCCAGGACACCGGGCGCTTCCTTCGTCAAATATTTAAACAGCGGATGAGCGTTGTCGCCTTTAACTTCTACCTTGTCGTACATAGGGAAGGTTACCCCGTAGTTAAGCTCGCAGAATTCGGCGATTTCCTCGCTGTCCCCGGGCTCTTGGCCGGCAAACTGGTTGCTCGGAAACCCCAGCACCTCAAAACCACGGTCCTTGAATTTATTGTAGACTTCCTGGAGACCCTTGTATTGGGGCGTAAATCCGCACTTGCTGGCCGTATTGACGACGAGCAGTACCTTGCCTTGGTACTTGGACAGGGATTCTTGCTCACCGCGCAGCGTCTTGGCTTCGTAATCGTACACGCTCATAGTAACGATGCCTCCCATCTTTAATTTAACACAATTTAATTTTACACCAATTATTTAGGGATGCAAGTCACAAGCTTGTGACAAAGGGAACCGGATGCCGGTCCGTTTCAAATGCTGCGGGCGGTTTAAAAGTAGGGTGTGCGTCTAAATAATCTTTTTAAAGGAGAGATTGACGATGAAAGCACTATATACAGCTTCAGCTACAGTGCATGGTGGACGGGAAGGCAGGGTGGAATCCTCGGACGGCGTTCTGAAGCATGAGCTGAAAATGCCTAAGGAGCTTGGCGGTACGGGAGGAGCCGGAACGAATCCGGAGCAGCTGTTCGCGGCTGGCTATGGAGCTTGCTATGAGAGTGCGCTGGCCAACATCGCCCGCAAAGAGGGCGTGAAGCTGCAGGATGTGGAAGTCGTCTCGAACGTGTCCATCGGCAAGGATGAGAGCGACGGGGGCTTCCGGCTGGCCGTGCGGCTCGATATCAAGCTGCCGGGAATTGAACGGGCGCAGGCACAGGAGCTGGCGGAGAAAGCCCACGCCTTTTGTCCATATTCCAAGGCAACCCGGGGCAATATCGAAGTGGAGCTTAATGTCCTCTAAAGGGTGACCCTGCGGCGGATGAAATCCGGGAAAGATGGCGATTTCGAGGCGAAAACGGAAGGAAAGACAAGGATTGGCAGGAATACCGTGGCTTTGGTTGACATCACCCCCAAAATTCTTTAATATGTCTAAGTGTCTCTTATGCCGTGAATACGTTTAATATAAAAATTTAAATAAATGGGTGATGAAGATGTCTTACAGACCGCAAATTACGAATGTAACCAAAGCCAGCAGCAACGATAAGGAAGGGTTGTACGAATTCATTATCAAGCTTGCGGATGGAACGCAGTGCCGCGCGTTCTATAACCGGTTTCCGGAATGGAAGATGACCAACATCAGCCGCCTGCTTAAGACTCCGTGCCCGGTTTGCCGTAAGGATTTCATCTGCAAATGCATGGAAGCCTTCACGCCTGAATTCGAAGGACAAATGATCGGGGATCAATGGATCGACAAGGCAATTGCCGAATAGTACGGACAGATAGAAACACTGAACGCGCGGGAGCAATCCCGCGTTTTTTGTTGTATAGTCCACCTTGGGGCATACTGATAGCATAGGTATGGAAGGAGGTGTGCAGCATGAGCGAAGGTAACCGTGAGAAAGGTCAGACGGTGGTGCTGATTGATGGCGTATGCCATTTATGCCAAGGAATTGTGCGCTTTATCATTCCCCGCGATCCGCGGCGCCGTATCCGGTTCGCTGCCCTGCAGTGCGAGGCGGGACAAGAGCTGCTGAAAGCGGGCGGGCTGCCCGGGAATGAGCTGAGTTCGGTGGTTGTGGTGGAGGACGGCGTATACTACAGGGAATCGGCCGCAGTGCTGCGGATTGCCCGCAGGCTGCGTTTTCCCTGGCCCATGGCCTATGTCTTCATTCTGATTCCGCCGCCGCTGCGCAATGCCCTATACAGAATGGTGGCCAGAAACAGGTACCGCTGGTTCGGCCGCGATGAGCAGTGTCTCATGCCAACGCCGGAAATCAGGAACAGATTCTTGTAATAAAAAACTATTGCTGTGCGCTTATATATATGCTACTATAGCTGTAAATTATAGGAACAACGACGGAAGCACCGTCTGATAGCCGTATACCGGTTATTGGGCGGTGCTTTTTTTGTTGTCTTGATTTGAAATGAAAGGAGTGATAGGCCATGGGGGCGATGATTGCACTGGCGGTGCGCGAGAGCGCATATATCGAGCCGCTGCTGCATTACGTTCATACCAGTGAATACGGCGATGTCCTGCGGATTGCAGCGTTTAGCCGGAAGGATACCTTTATGGAATTTATGAAAGGGGAGGAGCAACCCGATGCGGTTATCGGCGACACCGCCTTCATTGAATCCTGGCTGGTAGAGGGGAAAGGGGGTGTCCCGTGGGCCGTACTCAGCGAGTCTGGCAGCGGGCTGCCGCGCAGCGCGGGAGCCTTGGCCGGCGGACAGAGCATAGCCAAGTATCAGTCGCTGCCTGCGCTGCTGGAAGCCATGCTGCAGTTCTGCCAGGTCAAGCGTTCCAGGCTGCAGGCGGCTGCCAGAGACGAGCCGCTGCTGCTGGGCATTGCTTCCGCCGGCGGAAGCAGCGGCAAGACAACCGTTGCCCTGAATATGGTGAAGCTGCTCGGTGAGATGGGATTATCCGTCTTTTATCTGAACCTGGAGAGCGTTGACAGCAGCGGCCTTGTCCTGAGGATGCCCAGTGGAGGAACCGCCGGACTGGAGCGGTTATTGTACGAGCTTAAGGTCCGGGGTGAAGAGGGGGAGAAGCGTCATGGAAATGGGCCTGAGCCGGCTGCTTATGCGATCAGACATGAAGCGCTGCGGGCCGATGCCTTCCGGCCCGTGGAGAACCTGAATGAAATGCTGCAGCTGACCCGTCCCGATACGCTTGATTTGCTGGGATGTCTCACCGGAAACGGCGGATATGATGTGGTCATTGCAGATACCGGCGCTATTGAAGAAGAGCGGACCCGGGCAGTGCTGGAGCGCTGTGGCCTGCTGCTCTGGGTGCTAAGCGGTGATGAAGGGAATATCTACAAGACTTCCCGGTGGCTTGCCCATTGCGGCCTGCCGCATTCCGGGATGCCCCAAGGCATCGCAGAGAAGAGCCGGTTCGTGCTGAACGGCGCTGCGGATTCTGCTTCGGTGGAAGCTGTGTCGGGCGTGGTCCGGCTCGATGGGGTTCTGCCATACATACCTTCCTGGGATATGCCTCATCCGGGAGAGCTGCGTCTGAACGCACCGCCATTTCTGGCGGGAGTGAAGCGGCTGTGTATGGATCTCATAGAACCGGCTCTGCCGAGAGTGTTCACCGGGAGCGCACAATGAACGAGGAACTGTTCCGGCAGCTGCGCAGCGATATCCGCAGCGGCCTGGATGTAACGTCTGCGGTAGGCAATGCAGAGTTAACCGCTTATATTAAACGGACGATTCTTGAGCGCAATGACCTGCGTTATTTGACCGCTCAGGAGAAGCATGAACTGGTGAAGAAGCTGTTTGATTCCTTCAGGGGGCTCGATGTGCTGCAGCCGCTGGTCGACAATCCGAAGATTACGGAGATCATGATCAACAGCCATGAGGAGATTTTTGTGGAAGAGGATGGGGAAATTCGCCGCCTGCCGCAGGGGTTTGAATCCAGAAGCCGGCTGGAGGATATTATCCAGACGGTGGTGTCCGGTGTGAACCGCGTGGTTAACGACGCTTCTCCGATCGTCGATGCGCGTCTGAAGGACGGCTCACGCGTGAACATCGTGCTGCCCCCGGTGGCGCTGAAGGGACCGGCGATGACCATCCGGAAATTCCCGGAAACCCCGATGACCATGGACGAGCTGGTCCGGCGCCAAGCGGTCAGCCCGGAGGCGGCGGAGCTGCTGCAAATTCTGGTGGCGGCCAAGTATAACATTTTTATCAGCGGCGGGACCGGCTCGGGCAAGACTACCTTTCTGAACGCCCTCTCGCAGTATATCCCCCCGCAGGAGCGGGTGATTACTGTCGAGGACTCTGCTGAGCTGCAGATCGTTACCGTACCGAATCTGGTCTCCCTGGAGACGCGCAATGCCAACACGGAGGGGCGCGGTGAAATTACGATCCGTGATCTGATCCGCTCCTCGCTGCGGATGCGGCCGAACCGCATTGTGGTCGGCGAGGTCCGGGGTGCAGAATGTCTGGACATGCTGCAGGCGATGAATACCGGCCATGACGGCTCCCTCAGCACCGGCCACTCCAACAGCGCCCGTGATATGCTGAGCCGTCTGGAGACGATGGCGCTGTCGGCTGCCGATCTGCCGATTCCGGTGGTCCGCCAGCAGATTGGCTCCGCTATTGATATCTTTGTGCATTTGTCCAGACTCCGGGACCGTTCGCGCCGGGTGGTGGAAATCTGTGAGGTAGCCGGCCTGAGCAACGGGGACGTGCTGCTTAATCCATTATATGAATTCAAAGAGATGGAAGAGCGGGGAGGCAAGGTCTGCGGCGGGCTTGTTCCGTGCGGTAATCCGCTGCTGCATACGGACAAGCTGAAGCTCGCAGGCATCGGGGCCTATCCTCTGGCTCATTATGAACCCGGCTCAGAAAGGGGGATAGGAACATGATTCAATGGCAAAGGAAGCGGGGGGAGCAGCGAGAGAGCGGGTCTGGGCGCCTGAGGACAGTTCAGCGGCCGACGGAAGCAGAGACAGGAGCCGGCGGCAAAGCGCCGCTGCCTGATTATACCGTGTACCACTTGGCCCCTGTAACCAGAGGCTTGGCCATTGCTGCCGGCTCGCTGCTGCTGTACGGCGTGGGTTATCTTTTTTATCATAATCCGGTTCTGTCCCTGCTGCTCGCTCCCGGCGGGCTCTATGCACCGCGTCTGCTGCGGGATTACCTGCAGAAGCGAAGGCGTTCGGCGCTGAATCTGCAGTTTAAGCAAACGCTGTTCTCGCTCTCTTCCTCGCTTTCAGCCGGCCGCTCAGTGGAGAATGCCTTCCGCGAGGCCGTAGAGGATTTGCGGATGCTCGACCCGGAAGGGGGCGGTGACATGATCTTTGAGCTGAATATCATCTGTGCTCGGATGGAATTCGGCCAGCCGGTGGAGGAGGCGCTGCAGGATTTCAGCAGACGGGCCGGATTGGAGGAGGTGGCGCGGTTCGCGGATGTGTTCTCCGTCTGCAAGCGGACCGGCGGCGATCTGGTCGAGGTGGTGCGGCGGACCTCAAGCATCATCGGAGAGAAACTGGACATGCAGCAGGATATTGCCGTCAGCATCGCCCAGAAGAAATTCGAAGCCAAGGCGCTGCTCATTGCCCCGCTTGCCATGGTGCTGTTTATGAGCCTTGCCGCCGGAGACTATATGGAGCCTATGTATACGGGAGCAGGGATTGCGATATCCACGCTGGCACTGATCGGCCTTGGCCTTTGCTATATCTGGACCACCAAAATTATGGATATTCCGCTATAGAGAGGAGGTGTGAATTTGATTTGGGGATGCGGCATTCTGCTCTGCGCCTGCACCGCCCTGTGGCTGCTGCTGCGGGTGAACTGCGGAGACCGCTATGCCGGCCTGCGCACTATCCCGATGGAGGGCCTGCGCCTGCGCCAGCTGACGGAACCGTTCTTGCTGCTGCTGGAGAGGGGGAGGCTCGGCAGCTATATCCCCTCCCTGCGGCTGAGAATCCAGCGTTCCCTGCAGCAGCTCTACGGCGTGCGGTACAGTGCAGAGCGGACGCTGCTCTTCCTAGGGGAGATGCTGGGCTACAGCTGGCTGCTGCTCGCAGCCGGAAGCGCTTTGACCTTGATCAGCAGGGAGATAGCCGGCATCCTGCTGGGCGCAGTGCTTGCTCTGCTTCTGCCGGCTGCGCTGGCCCGGGATCTTCACAAGAAGGTGCGGCTGCGGGAGCAGCAGATTCTTATGGAGCTGCCGGAGCTGCTGAACAGTATCGTGCTGCTGGTCGGGGCCGGCGAGAATGTGCAGCGGGCCATTGTCCGCTGCATCGGCAGCCGCAATGGAGATTACACTCATCCGCTGTACAAAGAGTTGTTTATGATGACCGTGGAGTGGGAAGGGGGCTACTCCTTTCAGCAGGCCTTTGAGAATTTCAGCAAACGCTGTGCAGTACAGGAGGTGTCGCTGTTTACAACAGCGGTGCTGCTTAATTACCGCAGGGGCGGAAGTGACTTTGTGCTGGCGCTGCGCGACCTATCCCGCGTTCTCTGGGAGAAGCGCAAGGCCATTAGCCGGACCCGCGGCGAGCAGGCCTCCGCGAAGCTTGTGTTTCCGATGGTGGTTATTTTTCTGATTGTAATCGTGCTGGTGGGCACACCGGCAATCATGATGCTAAAAATGTAGGGGGATGAAGCGGATGATGACGCTGATTAAGGAAGGCGCAGTACGGTTGTGGAAGGAAGACGAGGGGCTGGGCACACTCGAGATGATTATGATCATCGCGGTGCTTATAGCCGTTGTGCTCGTCTTCAGGGAAGAGATTGTGAAAGTGGTCAAAGCGCTTATCTCGACTGCCGGCAGCAAGAGCCAGGAAGTCTTTGAATGATGAACACGGGTGATGACGAAGGGAGCTTTACCATAGAGGCCTCGATGCTGCTGCCGATTCTCATGGGCATCACACTACTGCTGCTCTTCTTCGGTCTTTACACCTATCAACGGTCGATGCTGCTTCAGGTAGCCTCTCTGGCCTCGGAACGCACCGCATACGATTGGGACAACAGCCATAAAGCGGTGGACGGTTCCTTCGCTTCGGGAGAGTACGATTCCCTATATTGGAGACTGACGGAGGATCATCTGGTCTCCTCGTTATTCGGTCTGGGAAGCGGGACAAACGGGGTAATGGCTGTGCTGCCAGTCTCGGATGAAACGGGTGACCTGCCAATGGTGAAGCTTCGGCAAGGGACGGCAGCCGTTCCGACCAATATGTCCGGAAAGATTGAGTATAATTACGGACTTACCGGAAGGTCAGTAGAGGTGCGTTTGCAGCGGATGCTGAATTTGCCGGTGCTGGATGGGCTGCTATCGGATGATGCAAATCCGGAGGCTGCTGCACGGTCAGTGGTGGCCGTACCGGCCGAATTCATCCGGACTGTAGAGCTGATGCGCTATTATGGGGCTAAATTTCAGAGAAGTTCACAGCCGGACTCCACGGGAACCGCTATGGACAAGCAGGAGGCAGGCCAGATGCTGTCCAAGCTGCATTAGCATAAGGACGCAATACAAAGCTGGCCTGCGGCTGCCATGAAGGCCGCTGTCAGGCAACAAGGAGGCGTGGCGCTATTGCAGATACCTGGCGCAAACGGGCGATCTGGCCGGAGGAAGCGGACAGAGGGCTCCGTATCCATTTTTCTGATCTCGGCACTGGCCTTTATCTTCCTGTTTACTGCTGTGCTGATCGATTACGCGCGGATTGCCGCCGCGAACGTACAGGAGGAACGCCTTGCCAGAGCAGCCGTGCGCTCAGTAATGTCTTCTTTTGACAATGAGCTGTATAGCCGCTACGGATTGTTTACCTTTGGTGCAGATAACGGAGATGAACTGCTGGCAGAGGTGCTGAACGGGAATCTCTATGAAAGCGGACGGGGGGATGGCTTTAATCTGCTGCCGGTCAAACTGGATTCCTCCGCGCTGGCCTTTAGCCGGCCCATAGGTACATATGCTGTTTTTCGCAGGGGGATTATGGAGGAAATGAAATATAAGGCTCCCGTAGATTTTGCGCTTGAGCTGGCCCGGAAGTTCAAACCGCTCGGGGAGGCGATGGGAGAAGCGTCCCGCGCTACCCAAGTACTGGTCAAGCTCCAGCCTCTATACGATGAGCGCGAAGCGGCACTGGATGAAATGGTCGAGCGCCGGAAGCAGGCGGCGGAGAGCGGGAGGGCGCTGCAAGCGCTGATTATGAGCCCTCCCGCGGGTGACATCGGGAGCCGCCCGGTAGGAAGCATCTCGAGCGCTGCCGATATTGTCGCCATGCACAGCGACTATGCAAGCAAATATTATTCCGATTTATACCGGAAGCCGGATACCCCAAGCCAATACTGGGAAGCGATTAATCTGTATGTAAACCAAACGGCTGCCGTATTGGGGCAAATTCCCGGGTTATCCGCTGCTTTTGAGGCAGAACACGAACGTCTGCTGGCCGAGGCGACAGCGGCGTACAAGCGGGCGGTAGAACTGAATCAGCAAATGACAATGCTTCTGGAGCAATCCAGGAACAGCGCGGCAGCGGGGACGGTGAATTCCGGACAGAGCTGGGACATTCCTGGGAACACAGGGGAAATCAGTGCCGACCCGATTCGCCAAATCCGCGGGCAGGAGGATCAGCTGATCCTGACAGCGGCTGAGCTTAATAATATCCACAGCTATTTATCCGCTCAGTCCGCCAAGAGGCTCTCGATTAGTCCGGCGTTGGCGGCTTTGCCGCAGGCGCTCTCGGGTGCGGCAAGCGTAAATGCCGACCTGTCCTTGATGTATCAAGCTGTGCTGCAGGCCTCCAATTCTCTGGGCAGTTATATCACAGCGTATGGGAATGGAGGGACGGTGATTACACCGGAAGCAGACCAGATCGCGTCCCGGCGGACTGCCGACGCCCAGCGCAAACAATCGGAGCAGCAGGCCAAGGCCAAGCTCGGTGATGCGGCGCAGCTGCTGAACCGGATTCGGGCGCTGGGAGATTCTGCAGGGCAGGCGATGAAACGCTTCGGCACCCTGAATCAGTATTATCAGGAGATCGTGGCCTTAAATGAAGAAACGGGCAGCTCAGGGGGAGCGGGGAATGAGGTTTCGCCTGACCCTTACGCGATGGGGAGCTCTTCCATGGATAAAGCAGACGGGCTGTACAGTGCCATCGGCAGCATTATGGAGGGAGCCAGGGACAGATTATATCAAGGCGAGTATGCCGCCCTGTATTTCCCGCACTTGGATATCTCGAAGCTTACCTTGATAACCTCTGGAGCCCCGCCTGTGTCTTCAGGCGAAGGGCTTGTGCAGCAGCTTGACCCGCACGCCCAGGAGCTGGAGTACATTCTGTACGGGTTTCATAATCCGGCGGGTAATGTGGCGGCTGCATTCGGCGAGATTTTTGCGCTGCGGCTGGCTATCCGGACTATGGAGGGCTTTGTGGAGAATGCGAAGCTGGGCAATCCTTTGGCTATATTGGCGGCGGCGCTGCTGTACGGTGCACAGCAGGCCCTGCAGGATATGGCGCTGCTCTGCAAGAACGGTGAGATTCCGCTCAGCAAATATGTGCAGACTGAACTGGGCTACCGGGATTACCTGCGGCTGTTCATGGTTCTGCACGGCGGAGGGGAAGCCGAACTGGCCCGGATGCTTGCGCTGGTCCGGTTGAATACAGGCCTCAATCCCGCAAGCAAGTATACTTATGCTTCTGTGAAGATTGTTATGGGATTGCGGCTATGGTTCTTACCGGGTGTCGTGCAGATGGTGAACGCCGGCGTAGGACTACCCGGCAATGTGCGGGATAAGGTCTATTACAAGGAAGTACGGGCGGATTATGCTTATTAGAGAGGTGAGGCCGATGGGGTGGCGGCAGGAAAAGCGCTGCAGCAGAAGTGAGGGGAGTATGGTAGTTGAGGCGGCAATGGTGCTGCCCGTCTTTCTGCTGTTCGTGCTGTTCCTGATCTTTATTATACAGATGACCCTGTACTCTACCGCGCTGCAGAGCACCGCTTCCGACACGGTAAAGACGATCGCGGCCCACATGTATCCCGCTGCCCTGGCGATGGAGAGCCATGAAGCCAAGAATGCCGGTACCGGGGGAGCTGGCGCAGGAGCTGCCGGCAGTTCGGGGAATACAGGGGAGCCTTCAGCCGGCCCTTATAGTATCCCCCGCCTGTCTTTGGAGCAATGGAGCGCCGGTTTTGCCGATACTTTGCCGAGCCCCTTGGACAAGTGGGTCGATGCGGCTGTCCGGCGGGGTGAGGCTCCGCTGCAGCAGCTGCAGGCAGAGGCTTCGGAGTCCGCGCTTGATCTGGCCGTCAAGCCTTTATTGAAGCCGTATCTTTCTTCGGATTGGCTGGATTATGAGCGCATCCACGTCTCCAATGTGACCCTTCCCAATTTGAAGGGAGAAGGCGAAGCCGCCCCATATTTCGGGCTGGTCGTCAGCTATACGCTGCCGATGAAGGTGCCCTTTTTAAATCAAAAAATTGTGCTGGAGGCAAGCGCCACAGAGCGTGTGTGGATCGGCGATACCGGCAGTACGAAGAGCGGTAGCGCAGGCGGGGAGGCGACGCCTCAAAGCTCCATAGTCGTTCTGGAAAAGCCTGACCCGGGTATAGCTAACCGTCAAGGCAGGATCAGGGTGAAGGTTCCGCCGAATGCGCGGGCCAACCTGTCCATTTTTTATAAAAGCGGGCAAAGCACAGCTAAATATCTGGGGTGGAAGCAAGCGGATGATCAAGGGTATATCGAATGGGATTGGAAGATAGGTGTGAATACGACGCCGGGCTCATGGCCGTTTGTGGTGCAATTGGAGGACGGGACGACTTTAGAAGCGGTCTTTACGGTAGTGAAGCAGGGCAAGGAAAAGGAGAAGCTGGTATGACACAATGGTTGTTCTGGGGGGCTATGCCGTTTCTGGCGGCAGCATTCGTAACGGATCTAAGACATATGCGGATACCGAACGCCTTGTCATTGGCTATGCTGGGTACCGGGCTGTTATTTCAGATACTGTTTGCGGGCTGGCATGGATTTTTGTTTGCGGCATACGGTACGGGGACCGGGTTTCTGGTGCTGTTGATTTTATATCTGATGAGGGCTGTAGGGGCCGGCGATGTGAAGCTCTTTGCGGCAATCGGGTCATGGATCGGGGCGCTCTCCACCCTGCAGCTGCTGATGTATTCCGTCTTTATTGGTGCGCTCATTGGCTGGGTCATTGTGCTCGTCAGACGGGAAACGGGTAAGCGGCTTCGCGGCATGCTGGGCAGAGGCGCATGTCTTCTGCTTCACGGCGGGCAAGGACAGCTTGCCGCAGGAAGCGGAGACATGCTGAAGTTTCCTTTTATGCTGGCGGTGATTCCCGCGTACATCTGTACCTATATTTATATATAGCTGGGGGGAGGTAGGAGACATGTTTGGCCTTAGCTGTGATTTTATTCAGCAGGATGGTATAACGATGCTGCTCGGCCGGCAAGACGGATTGTCCGGCGGGGAGATTAATCCGGTGCAAGCCCGTATGCTGATGAACAGTGATATCCCGCATCATCTGCGGCTGCAGCTGCGTGAAATGGATCTGCAGATCACGCTGGCATATGCTGTAGGCCGCCGCAGGATGCTCAGCCACCTGCTCGTAGGCGAGAAATTCAGCATGATGGATTTTTTCGGTTTACTGCTGCAAATTGCCGGAGCCATGGAGGAAGGACGGCTGTACATGCTGCGCCCGGAGCAGTATGCGTTGCATGAGGATTACATTTTTGTGGATGGACCGCTGAAAGGCGGCAAGATCTATCTCACTTGCCTTCCTCTGCAGCCCGGAAATGATGTTCCGGTTGCCGGAGAGCGGCTTAAGGCTTTGATGATGGTTCTGCTGCCTGCTGTAACAGAGCTTGCCGGAAGCGGTGTGCAGAAATTGCTGCATTACTGTGCGGCCGAAGATTTTACACCCTCCGGACTGAAGCGACTGCTCTCGGAATTGCTGACCGGTGAAGATCTTCTGCAGCCGACCCGTGATACGCCGCCCCAGGATGCTGGAATAGCACGGCCTTATACGAAATATGAGGCAGAGGCGGGAAGAGACTCCCGGCAAACAATTGAGGGCTCATTCCGTGTCCGGGAGGCTGCCGCCCTCCGCCAGCCGCAGCATTCGCAGCAGCCTTCATCCGAATTTCAGACTCAGAGCCCGCAGATCCGGGGGGAGGAAGAACGTTACCCTAAGCTTCGAATGAAAGCTGAACCGCCTGGGACTGACCGGCCGCTTCCCCAAATGCCCGAAGAGCCGGTTCAATTATCCGCATACAGGACTTATGTAGTGCTGGGAAGTATTTTATTGGGTGCTCTGGCATGGAAGCTGCTCTATATCAGTCATCCAACCACGCTTCTGTTGGGAATTTGTACCCTGGTAACATTGCTGCTGGCAGCAATAAGCTGGCTGGTATGGAGCGGGAAAATTACAGTCGGAGGAGAAATTCCCGGACCAGCCGGAACGGAAGATGAAGAAGCTGGAGTGCCGGCGGGATGGGGGACAGGGGTGGGAAACGGGATGGGTCTGAGGCGGGAGCCGGAGCTGGTGTGGGATTTTGGCCGTGATTTGGCAGCAGCAGGCATCGGTACGCTTCCTGCTTCGGTTCCTGCTTCGGTGCCTGCCAAGCCGGAACCGGAACTGCAGCAGCCGGCCTTCAAGAACTATAGGCTAAGCACATATGAGCCGGCCGGCAGCAACCCGGAGCAAGGGAGCCTGGTGTCTGAGCCGCCTCCTGCCGCTGATACAGTCCTGCTGTCACATACAGACGCTGCCGGCGGTGACCGGGAGGCGAAGCGGGGTTCACGGGCGGCGCCTTATCTCGAGCGGATTCAAGAGGATGGACAAGGCGCGGTAGAGACAATTGAGCTGAACCGCAGCAGCTTTATTATCGGGCGGTCCTCGGAGGTTGCCCAATATGTCGAGAAATCCGAAGGAGCTTCCAGAGTGCATGCTGAAATATCCCGCGGCCCGGCGGGTTATGTGCTGAAGGATCTGGATTCTCGCAACGGTACGCTCTATCAGGGGGAAGCGATGGTTCCGTATAAAGAGTACCCTTTATCAGACGGAACGGTCTTCAGCATAGTCAAAGGCCGTTACACCTTTCGTTTGGCGTAAGCGGACTTTGAAATTATTCCGCTTTGAGCTGCTCCAGCGCGGAATGCAAAGTGGCATAAGTGAAGGTGAACCCGTGTTCCAGTGCTTTGGCCGGGATGACCCGCTGTCCCAGCAGCAGAATTTCCGACATTTCACCCAGGAGCGTTTTCAGCGCTACTGCGGGGAGTGTAAACCAGTGAGGCCGGTGGAAGACGCTGCCGATCGTTCTTCCGAAATCGTCGTTTCGCACAGGATGGGGGGCTGTAGCATTGACGGGGCCTTCGATCAGCGGATTGTGGACACAGTGATCGATCAGTCTGACCATATCGCGGATATGGATCCACGACAGCCATTGCTTGCCGCTGCCCATTCTGCCGCCGACCCCCAGCATATAGGGCAGCTTCAACTTGGGAAAGGCACCGCTGCCGTTGCCCAGCACGATACCGGTCCGCAGCTTGACCAGCCGGATATCCCGGTAAGCTTCGTCGGCGCTTGCTTCCCAAGCCTGAACTACTTGCGACGGAAAATCGCTCACGGTTGAGGGTGAGGCTTCATCGAAGACGGCTTCGAGGGAAGTGCCGTAAATGGCGACAGCAGAGGCTTGTACGATTACCGCCGGCTTGTGCTCCAGCGCGCTGAGTGCCTTCGCGGCACGGCCGACGGTTTGCAGCCGGGAGGAGAGGATCGCCTGTTTGCCACCTGGGCTCCAGCGCTGGCTGAGCGAAGCCCCGGCCAGGTTAACCAATGCGTCTGCGCCTTCAATAAGCGCGGGCTGGGCGTCCAGGTCATCCCAGGAATAATAGCTCAGACCCATGCGCTCAGATGTATGACTGGGCTTGCGGCGTCCGACTACAATAATTTGATGGCCGGCAGCCAGCCAATATTCAGTCAGCTCGCGCCCGATGAAGCCGCTGCCTCCGAAGATCACGTATCTCATACCGTCGTGCTCCTTTCCTGATTCAATGTGTTGGACTGGACATATCCGAACCGGTCAATGACGATAATCATATGCACTCTATAATCTTTAAAGTATAACCGCTTTTCCATTCTTTTGCGAAGCGGAGGACTGGCGTTAGGGGCTTGCCTAGATTTCTTCTCCCGATCACGGTAGAATAAGGGTTAATTCGTGAAGGAAAGAGGGATAAAGGCATGCTGAAAATAGGTTCACATGTGTCCTGCGCGGACAAGGGTCTGCTGAGCGCAGCCAATGAGGCCAATGAATATGGTTCCAGTTCGTTTATGATATATACGGGTGCGCCCCAGAATACGCGGCGCAAGCCGATTGAGGCCATGTTCCCCGATGAAGGCAAGGCGACGATGAAAGCAAATGGGGTAGAAGAGATTGTGGTTCACGCCCCCTACATCATCAACCTGGGCTCCTACAAGAATCATACCTATCAGCTGGCGGTTGACTTTCTCCAGGAGGAAATCCGCCGGACGCATGCGCTGGACGTGAAGCATATTGTGCTCCATCCGGGAGCGTATACCGACAAGGATGCCGAATACGGTGTCCAGCGGATTGCCGACGGGCTTAACGAAGTGCTCGGAGGGACGAATGAGACGGAAGTACACATCGCCCTGGAGACCATGGCCGGCAAGGGTACCGAAATCGGGCGCAACTTTGAGGAAATTGCCTCAATCATTGATAAAGTCGTACATAATGAGCGGCTGTCGATTTGCCTGGACACCTGCCATATCCACGATGCCGGGTACGATATTGTTGGCGATTTGGATGGCGTTCTGCGCAAGTTTGATGAGATTATCGGTCTTAAACGGCTGGGTGTAGTCCATATCAATGACAGCAAGAACCCTTGCGGGGCGGGCAAAGACCGGCATACGCCAATCGGCACCGGCTGGATCGGCTATGAGACGATCAGCAAGGTTGTTCATCACGAGCTGCTGCAAGGCCTGCCTTTTATTCTGGAAACTCCGTGGATCGGTAAGGATGCCAAGACGGTGCGTCCGATGTACGAAGTGGAGATTGCCCTGCTGCGCGGCAGTGTAGCCGAACGTTTTGGCCCGAAATTCCTGGAGGATGTGGAAGCCCTGCACAGCTTCTTTGCCAAACAGGAGATTGAAGGCCGTCAGTATGTGCTTGATGTATGGCAGCTGCTCAAGAACGATGCCAAGGCCAAGAAGGCAGATCCACGCGAGCCGCTGGAACGGCTCTATGACAATGTGGCAGCCGCGGGCCTCTTCCCGGAACTGAGCGAGGAAGCCTTGAACCAACGGCTGATCGCCTATTTGTCCGGCAAGCAGCTGCTGGTTAACGCTTAAGAATACATCAAGCAATGCGCAAGCAGATGAGAGGATGGACAGCACCTATGGAATTGCATGTGAAGAGAGATCATTCAACAAGCGGACAACACCCCAACCGGGCGCGGATGCTCATATCCTGTCCCGATGGACCGGGAATCGTTGCGGCCGTATCGGATTTTTTGTTCCAGAACGGCGCCAATATCGTACAGTCGGACCAGTATACCATTGATCCCGACGGCGGGATGTTCTTTATGAGAGTCGAGTTTGATCTTCCGGATCTGGCCCGGCGGCTGGAAGAATTGCGTAAAGTCTTCGAAGGGGTAGCGCTGCGCTTCAAGATGGATTGGCAAATCTTCAATGTCAGCCATAAGAAACGGCTGGCGATCTTCGTATCCAAGGAAGACCATTGTCTCGTTGAGCTGCTCTGGCAATGGCAGGCCGGCGATCTGGATGCCGATATTGCCATGGTCGTGAGCAACCACACGGATATGCAGACCTATGTGGAGTCTTTTGGCATACCGTTCCATCATATTCCGGTTACGGCGGAGACGAAGAAGGAAGCGGAAGGGCGGCAGCTTGCGGTCATCGGAAACGATATAGACGTTATTATCCTGGCCCGGTATATGCAGATTATCTCCCCTTCGTTCATTGAGCATTACCGCCACCGGATTATCAATATCCACCATTCGTTCCTTCCGGCGTTTGTCGGCGGCAAGCCTTATGCCCAGGCCTATCAGCGCGGAGTCAAGATCATCGGTGCGACCGCCCATTATGTGACCGAAGAACTCGACGGCGGTCCGATTATCGAACAGGACGTCCAGCGGGTCAGTCATAGCGACGACGTAAACGAGCTCAAGCGCATCGGGCGCACCATAGAGCGGGTCGTGCTTGCCCGTGCCGTCAAATGGCATATCGAGGACCGGATTCTCGTCCATCACAACAAGACCGTAGTATTCAATTAACTTCTCACCGGTGAAAGCCCGCCTTTGCAGCCGTGTCTGACTTTGTGCGGCGGCTTTCACCGACCTTCTTCTTCAGCCGGAGTCGCTTGGGCTCCGCAGTTCCCTCAGGGTTATTTTTGCCTCCCCTATAACTCATAACTTCTCCTATCAGGTAAAAAAAGCATTTTTACCGGCATTTTGGCGACGTAGGCCAAAGTGTGTTTTGTCATGCACAGAAAAGAACGAAAGAAGGGATAAGCTTGGCTTCGCAGCGCGGAACAGTTCTTAAACGCAACTATTTCTTTGCTTTTCTTATCCTGCTGATCGGCTTCGGGGGCCTGCTGGGATATGATCTCTATTTCAAGCCGTATATCCTGTCGCAAACAGTGGTCAAGGTGAAGGCTGGAGCCGGCGGTTATCTGCCGCGGAATTATGTGCTTCAGCCGGGGGACCTGTACCTGGATTCGGTGCAGACCAAGGATGTCCCCTCAGATGCCGTAACTGAGCTTTCCCGGGCCGAGTATAAGATGACCAATACCGATTTGACGGACGGCAGCATTCTTACGGGGGCCTTGGTGGATGTTAGCGATCTGGCCCCGCGGCAGGATGAAGGTATCTTTCCGATTCCCCAGGAAGCGATATATGCCATCAACGGCTCCCTCCGCAGTAAGGACAGGGTGGATATTTATCTCGTGGAAGGGGAATCACGTGATAACCATGCAGCCGGGTACAGCACTGTCGCCGCATCAGGGATGGGGCTGGACGGCAAAGGCGGTGCGCCGGGTATTGCGGCGACAAGCTCAGCACCCCTTAGTCCAGATCCAGCAGGTTCCGACGTGGCGCCTGGCCTGAACGGTTCACAAGCGGCAGGTCCAGCTGCATCAAACCCGGCAGTGATCAGTCCTGCTGGAACAGAGACTGTGCCGCCGGAGGATTCCCGGTCCAATCTGTTTCTGAGCGGGGTCACGGTGAATTATGTACGCTCGGAAGACAACAACGATGTGCTCGACAGTGAGAACGGGAACAACAACAACCGGATTACTTCAACCGGTAAAGTCGCCGCCCCGGAGCTTAAGCTAAAGAAAAGCGAAGGGGAGCAGTTGGGCCAATACCTGGAGCAAGGAATGAAGCTGTGGATAGTACGTGTGCAATAACAGGATTATGGAAGGAGGATGACCAACATGAAATTATTCAGTCTTGGCCTCGACCAGCTGACGGTCAATGAAATCAAGCTTGCCGGATATACCGTTATCACCCAAAATGTGCTGCCTGATCCGCAGCAGACCGAAGGACATCTGCTGATGGTAACCAGCGACCGCGTGTCTGTCGCGGATCTGCATGGGCTCCGCCAGAGTTATCCGGAGACCTCCTTACTGTTTGTTTATCTGCAGAAGGGTGTGCGGGGTTATCAGGCAGTCCATATGCTCTGCGAAAGCCTGGGGATTTGGTTTGTACCGCCCCGTGCCACCTCGTCGGCGATTCTGGACAAGCTGAGGTGCATCCTGGAAGACGAATATGCCCAGCGCCGCAATATCGTCGGATTTTTCGGTTCCGGACCTGGCATCGGGTGCACCAGCATGGCCAGGCTTTTTGCCCGGAGAATTGCCGCCGCCGGATTGCGCGTCATTGTCCTGGGCCTTAATGTCTATGACCCCGGTTATGACCGCAGGACCCCGGTCAGTCTGGACAAGCTGCGGCCGCGTCTGACCGGCAAGATGCTGCATGCCGTAGATATAGAGCGTTTTGTGAAGGTGGAGGGGTATCTTTATCTGCCCGGCAATTGTGATTATTTAAGTGCCCAGGACTATCAAGAGGAGGAAATTGAATATCTGCTGTCGGTGGCCGGAGAGCACGCGGATGTGGTCATTGCCGATTTCGGTTCTATTCCGGAAAGTGCAGCCTGGTATGTGGGAATGCAGCAGTCGGCACTTCATTTACTGGTTAGCCATCCCAAGCATGAATACCGGCTTCAGTCTTTGCTGGAGCTTGCCGGGCATCTGGATCTTGCGCCCCGGGATTTCCAATTGCTCATCAACCGCAGCAATGTCGATGAAATCACTTCTCCCAAAAATATGGCGCAGCGGTTCGGCTGTGAGCTGCTCTTGGAATTGCCGTACTATCAGCCATTTATGGACAGTATGCCGCTGGGCAAAAAGGAGCTGCAGCAGGTTGACGACAAGGTACACGCGATGCTGGTATCGCTTGGACTGGCGCAGGAAGTCCGGAAGAAGGGGATCTTCCAATGATCAAATATTACATGGAAGAGCCGTTTTCCCTGAAACGGAGCGTGCTGCGTACCAGTAAGCCGGGGCAGGAGGACTTTCAAGCCTTCCTGCAGCGGATGAAGAATGATATGAATGCCGGGCTGGAGCGGGAGAATGAGAGCTACTTCGAGCTCAATGCCAAAGCGCTGATCGGCGATCCGCAGGCTGTCAGCTTTTTCATGAACGAGATTGAGAAATATTTGCGCAAGACACCGTTCACCGGCAAAGTGCCGGAGGCGTACCGCAATGCGGCGGAGGCGCTTTTTCACGAATGGAAGGGGTTTGGGCCGGCCTACCGCTGGTTCACCGACAAGACCTACAGTGAGTCCACTGGGCTGCAGATGATCGGCAGGCAGATTTTCTACAATCACCGGGGGAAATTTGTTCCGTATCCGTACGAAATGCCTTCGCTGGACCGGGTGGAGCAGCTGAAGCGCTCTTTGCTCAAGAGCGACCCTGACAAGAAACTGAACAAAGATAATCCTTCGGTAGAATTTAAAATGGATGACCCGCTGTGGCCGGGGCGCTTCATCCGTCTGGCGATCTGGGTATCGCCGCGGGTCTGGGAAGGCTTTACCACGATCTCTTTGCGGCGGCAGGTGGTGGAGTTTCTGGATTTGGAGGATCAGGCCGGAACGGAGTGTATTCCCGCCGAGTCGATTGAGATGATTCGCGCCCTTACGGGCACGTTCCGTAATTCGATTATTGCCGGGGCCGTAGGCTCGGGCAAGACCACGTTTGCCAATACCATTGTCGGTGAGCAACTGCTCGGTTCCGATTCCTGCATGGGAGTGGTGATGATCGAGAAGCATCCGGAGTCGATTTTGCCGTACCAGATCAAAGGCCACCGGATTATTCCGATCCAGGCTGCCAATGAAGAATTGATGGAAGTAGGGGTGGAGTCGCTGCGCCACGATCCGAACATCCTCTACATGACGGAAATGCGTTACAACGAATGGGAGTTTTATTTGTGGAGCGGCGAAAAAGGCTATGACGGCATCACGGGTACCTTTCATACTGTGGATTCGGAGGATATTCCGTACCAGGGGGCTTTTGCCGTATCCACACGGATTGGCGGCAGCCTGAAGGGGCATCTGGTCTCCGCACTGAAGTCATGCGAGCTGGTGTTCATTCTGGAGAGTGTGGGGGAAGGCCGGAAGCGGCTGGTGCGGATTTCCGAGGTGTTCTATGATGTAGACCGTAATTCGGTATTCGCAAACGACCTTATGCGCTGGGAGGAAGAAAGCCGGGGCTGGAGCTACAACAACCAAGTGACAAAAGCGTTAATGCTGAAGATGATCAAGAAAAAGCCGCAGGCGGCGCGGATTCTGCAGGCTGAGCTGGATCGGCTGGCGGCGCACAGACCTATGGTGGCACCGCTTAAGGAAAGCCTAAAGTCAAGAATCGTTCTGAACGAATGAGGAGGCGCTAGCCATGGCGTTACTGTTATCCCTGCTCCGCTTCGTCTTCCACTTGATCGTTGTGCTCGGTCTGTGGCTGCTGATTAAACCACTGATTGAGCGGCAACTGCAGCAGTTTGGACGGAAGGTGGATTTCCGGTTGAGCGCGGGGAGGAGCCGGGTGGGACAAAGAGTCAGCGGTCTGCAGAACCGCAAGGGTCTGAGCCGCCATCTGGATGATTTGCTTTATTTTGCGGACCGCAAGTACGAGCCGGGTATCAGCATGCTGCGGTTCGCCATGCGTACCGTGTTCGTGTTTGCCGCGGTATTTCTATCCGCCCTGCTGACGCTGAAGGAGCTGCCGGGGCAAATGAGCTTTCATAATCCCTTTCTTGAAGGGATGGCCTTTAACGAAGGCGGGCCTGTAAAGGGGGCGTGGCGGCTGCTGCTGTTCCTGGCGATCATTTCGGCCAGCATTCCTTATTTGCGGATGCGGTATAACTATACCCAGCGGCAGGTGCGCGGAAGCTATGATCTGCTAGAAGTCACGACAATTGCCGCAAAGTTCACCCATCTGTCGGCCGATTCTATCTTGTCCAGAACAGGCGAACTGCTCAGCGAAGAGAATGTGCTGAGAACTCCGCTGCGGCTGCTGGGAGCGGCTTTTGCCAACTACAGCAATGAGCATGAGCTTTCAGCGGAAGCAAGCCGTTTCTCGGCGGCGATTGGTACTACTTTTGCCGTGGAATTTGTCTCCGATTTATTGTACTGCGAGAAGGAGGGCACCCGCCATCTCAAGAGCTCCCTGCTCCTGCTGAATCGCTCTATGGAACAACAGCGCGAGACGATTCTCGCGGTCAAAGCGGGCAGCAGGGATGCGATCAGCCTGGGGCTGTACGGGAACCTCGTCGTGCTGGTAGCTTCAGTCGGAACCTTTATGTACATGCTGCGGCCAAGCGTGTATTTCAAGCTGCAATTTCAAACGACGGTCGGTTTAAGCTTTCTGATGGTGATCATTACCGGCCTGTTCGTGTCTTTCTTGATCAGTACCATACTGTCCAGGCCCAAACTGGACTACCACTAAGGTGATGAACGATGGAGAGATTACTTCTATTAATGGCTGTACTGGGTGTTGTGTACCTGGCATTGCTTGTGTTTGTAAGCAGCAGCAGTAAGCAGGAACGGTATATGCTCCGGCTCGGGATAAAGTGGAAAGCGCTGGGGGAGAAGGTCCACAATGAGCAGCTGCAGAGAACCCTCAATCAAAGTGGTCTGACCCTCTCTGCCGGCAAATTAATACTGTTCCGCTATTCGGCAGCCTTGATTTATTTGGCGCTTAAGGTCATCAGCGGCTTTATCAAGCAGCTTCCCCTGTCTTTGTCCGAGCTGCTCATTGCAGCGCTCATTCTGCTTGTCACCAGTCCCAACCGTTATCTGCCGTTTGGCTGGCTGCTGGCTTGGCTGCAACGGCGGACGCTGATTCAAAAGGACGGTGAACTGATCTCTTTTATCCGTCTATACGAGAACAACCGGCTCCGCAAACGGGGATATGTGCAATTTGGCGCTTTCTGCACCGGGGTAGCCGCTCATTTCCTTCACATCCGCCAGGATCTGTATGAGCTGTCCGAACGCGCGGTGGATGAAGGGACGGAGCAGGCGATTGAATGGTTCTGCGGACAATTCCCTGCCGGGCATCCGTTTATCAATGATATCCGTTCGATCCTGCTCGCTACCGAGGGGATGGATGATGATACGGAAGCCGCGAACTATCTGCGGGAGCAAGGTCAGATCATTGCCAAAATCTCCAGCGACCAATACCTGAAGAAATGGTCTACAATCGGTGACCTCGCGACGATTATCAATGTGATACCCTCGATCGCCACCTTTCTGATGATTGTCTCACTGGCGATGCAATACATTCTGCTGATTAAAGGTAATTTTGACGGCGTAGGGCTGTTTCAGTGATAGCTGCAGGGATACGGCATACAATTTTTTGTTATTTTCAAGCATGATTTAAAAATATACAATGAAAAGGGAGATATTAACAATGAAAAAGGATGCCATCTCTACCGGTCTTTTTATCGCGATAGGTTTTCTGTGTGTGGCCATAGTCATCGCCGTATTAATTCCTGTCGTAAGGAGTGTGATCAATGCCGCGGACGATAACCGGCCCACCATTCCCGGCGTATCGACTTCGCTCCTTGAAGAAGTGAAGCTGCCGGGACAAATATACGGCAATCTGACGCTAGAGGCTTAGAGCTATGATCAAGGATACGATTTCCATCGCGTTATTTCTGGCTATCGGCTTTGTCATTGCCGGGATATTCATTTCGGCGGCAACGGATATGATTGGCGGAAGCCAGGATGATATTATTACGCACACCAAACAAGTGGAGCAGTATTAGGAGGCGGCCGCTGTGAAGGAAACCGTCCTCCGGGCGTTATTTATGTGGCTGGTGCTGTTCATTATTTTGCAGCCGATTTTTACGTATATTGATTACTTGCTCGACCTGCAGGTCAAAGCTAACACCTCCTATATCACACAGAAGGCGGCAACGGAAGGGCGGGTTACCGACTCTATGCGCAGCGAGGTTATTGCAAATCTGGCGGCGGTCGGCATACCGGAGGCATCGATTTCGATCACCAGCAGCACTGCTTCTGTGCAGCAAAGAAAACAGCGCATTGATGTCTATGTGACAGCCTCGCGGGTGAATCTGTTCCCCTATAATTTTTCGGGAGCTTCACAGCCTACCCGCTATTACGGCCATGGTTCAATTATGAGCGAATATCTCGACTGATTAGGGATGGTATTGCACGATGGACTATATTATTAAGCTTGCTTTCGTGCTAGTGGTGTTTCTGTATTCCTGGCTGTTTCAGATTCAGAATCAGGAGTGGGACATGCTGCGCAGCATGCTGAAGGACGCCGGTAACATTGCCGTACACGATGCCTCGCAGGAACTGAATGGAAATGCCCTGTCCCAAGGCCGGCTGCTGATTGATTACACCGAAGCGTATGCTACTTTTCACAAGTCTCTCCGGCTCAATATGGGATTGGACGAGTCTCTCACGCCTTTGCCGGGCAGCCGGTTTCATGAGCAGGTGCGGATTATCAAGTTCGAGGTTGTGGATGAGTCGACCGGGGTGAGCTTTCCGTTTCTCTACGAGGACCCGGCCTATGGCATCACTAAATACCTTCAAGGCCCGGCGGTCATTGCCGTCATTGAGACGGAGCATCCGGTGGTTATCGCAAGAACCAAGACACAGGGGCCGATTAGGGTCCCGGCGGTCCAGGAATACAAGCTGAATCCATGAAATTATGTATAGAGAGGAGAGCTTTCCATTGAAAAATGATGCGATCTCAACAGGCCTGTTCATCGCCATAGGGTTTCTCTGTGTCGCCATCGTCATCGCCATACTCATTCCTGTCGTCCGTGACGTAATCGACGATGCCGACGACAACAAACCGACGATTCCGTCGGTAATGTTATATGAAAAGCAGAAAGGAGGGCATGAAGAGGCTTATCTGAAGGTATAGATTGTTACGGTATATACAATTTAAATACATAATGAGGGGATAGATATTAATGAAAAAATATATGGGACAAACAATGCTCAAAGCAGCTTTGGCAACTTCGATGTTATTTGTAGTGGTACCCTTCCAACAAAACGGTATAACCCGGGTTACGGCATCGGCTGCCGGTGCTGTAGCTTCGGCGGGGGCAACCACAGCGCCTAAGCCTACGGCTGCGCCGATTATGAGAGATAATCTCTCGAAGTATGGGCTGGAGAAGGTTGTGGATCTGCCGGTTACCATAACTGCTGGTGGGTTTAGCTACACCCTTGAGAAAATTATGATTTATGAATCAGCGTCTAAAACAGCCCAAGAGCTGATTAAGAAATACGGGTACTATGGGGATGAAAAATATTTTATATGGACTAAAATTTCTATAGAAAACAACAGTAAATCAGTTTTGCAGTTTAGCTCGAAAGATTTAAGTGACAAATGGCGATTATATTTTGGGGAAATGGCTTTTACAAACATGCCCCAAAAACTTGTTAAAACCGTAAATAGCAAAGATGCTTTGTGGACTTGGAAGCTTAATCCTGGCCAAAAACTATCTACCTACCAAGCCTTTTTGTATGATGATGTTCTCGGAAAGTTTTATATAAGTCTTCACCTCCCAAATAATCAAACATTTAAAGTGATTGCCCAGCCAAAAGGTAATTAGTATGAAAAAAACAACAATTTGTTTTGCATTTTTAATGGTCATGTTTTGCTGTTTATTGCAGCCATCTATAAATTTTGTCCAAGCTGCCGATTCGAAATCCTCCTCAGTGACTATTCCGACCCAAACAGGACTAATAGGAACGGGAAATAGTTCGAAAACATTCATCATTGATCTTCCAAATGGTGTAAGTAGTTCAGCAATTAAGGCAGGCACCCTTAAATACAATGGGAATAATAGTGTAGTTGGATCGATTGCTATTGAGAATGGGAAAATTAAAATCACTCTAAAGGGCAATACCCAAGAAAAAACTTATAATCTTGTAGGAAAAAATCTTGTAACTCAACCTGATGGAAGTAAGCTGATTCAGAACTTTTTAACTACTCCAGGCAACTCGATCTGGCGATATTCAGACGGAAAACGTTGGCAGATTAACGACTATAATTCTGATCGTGATCGCAATGAGACCCATGATGTTAAGGCGGGAGACTCCTCAGTTCCTTCTAGTAAACCTCCTTTAACACCTGTAATGACAAAGGCAGTTCCTGCTGCTCCCGACACAGCTTACTGGTATACAGAGGATGAAACAACGACGGTACCTTACTCAAATGTTGTACAATCGAGTATTAAACTTAACCCTTTAGAAGTTCTAAGGGATACAGCAACTGTGAGTATTAAAAATAACAAATTTATTATTAGTTATAAGGTACCATCTGCCAGATATGTAGAAGAAGAGGTACCCGAAGGTTTTGACAAAGGCGAGTGGGTAGAAGGCCGTTTATATTATGTGACCTTACCCTATTACTACAAAGCAACCGCCAAAGTCACCACCTACAGCTATGCCGGCAATATTACCTTCGACTACGCCTTGCCGGAAGGCCCACATTTAAGCGGATATGTATCAGTGCTCAAGCCTGATCCTAATCCTGCGAAGTTTGCCAATGCCGATGTGGAGGTACAGCTTTCTTTAAAGGGAGAATTGGCAAATTATACGGACACCTCAAACATCAAAGAGTGGGTATTCTACGCCAGAGAAGCAGAAAAGGTACTGTCAGATACCCAAGTCAGCCCATCCAAAACACTATCCAATTCAACAGGAAAACCCTTTGTTTTTAAAATACCCAAGGAGAAGATCGCTGGCGTACCAGGAAACTATCAGCAGAAGTATGCACTTTCTGTAAGGGTTCGCTTCATTAATCCGGTGGTTACCAAAACAGGGATCATCGCTGATTTGCTTATGAATTTAGATACTACCATCGAGGTCTACAAAGACAAACCCAGCATTGATTACCCGGATGTAGAGAAACCAACGACTCCTAAAGGCAAGCCGCCTGTGGCTTCGATTTTTGCTCCACCAATTGTTAAGGCTGGTGATGAAGTTCAAGCGAATGGCTCGGGTTCATATGATCCGGACGGTAAAATTATCGGGTATCATTTTGCCTCGGATGGCGCTAATTTCGTGGGATACACTCCAACCGGCGCGCAGGCTACGTTGTGGTACCCTTCAACCAGACTGGGGCAACAATCCATTGGACTGACGGTTGTCGATAATGATTTCATGACCGATGATGCCGGGACGTTTGTAGAGGTCATTGAGCCGCTGCCTGAAGCAGGCTTAGAGGTAGCCGGCACGCTGAAGGAGAATCGAAAGGTCGAATTGCGAAGTACAAGCACCAGTCCCACGCATTACCCGATTGTCCATTCCAAGACAGTGATTACCATTACAGCTGTCTCCGGCTCGGGAGGAGATAATGCAGCCATTAAATACAGCGGAAGCTTAAACGGGGGAACGGTAAAGGATCTACTCTTTAAGCAGGCCGGTCTCTACAAGGCTACCATATCCGTAGAGAATACACTGGGCTATAAAGATAGCAGCGAAATTACGTTTGAGATTGCTCCCGATGAACCGCCGCATATCTATTTTTCGGTTCCTGGGAGGGTCTACCGGGACCCGCTGAACGGAAATAAGGCAAACATAGCAATCGACGATCTGTCCTTTTCGCCTGATGGGGATTTCATTGATCAGCGCAGCTGGGAATATCGCTATGATTCCGATAATGACGGCAGCTTCACGGATGAGTCCTGGGTGATGTTCAGCAGCGGCAACGAGCATCAACTGAATCTGACGCTGACTGAGGTTGGAAAATATGAGATCCGGCATGCCGCATATGAATCGTTTGGGCAGCCTACGATCAGCGGGTTTATTACTGCTGCGGATCGTCGTTTTGCAGACTCCGGCAGTCAGCCATTGGACGAGAAGGTGGTTGAGGTCCTGAATCTTGCTCCGGACGGAGACTGGGCATGGTAGAGCAGGCAAATCGATCCGCCATGGCAGAGCGAAGATGCTGCCGATGATGTGAAGGGAATGACAAGGGAAGGAACTCATATGTATAAAAAATTCAAAGCAAAAGTTTGTTTATTTTTCGCCATGCTATTTTTTCTCGTTCCCCTTCTGGATATTGGGCCAGGGAATAACAGGGCAAATGCGCTTGATACTGACATCATTCAATACAACGATATCATTGTCCCGGCATGGGGGCCAACTAATGATGCCTATCAAATATCTAATACTCTTCATAGTTCTACTACGAAGAACACCCTTACCTTTCATTTTCCCGAAATTAAAATTAGTAATATTTCATATAATAAAAAGACAAACCGAATGACCTATATTGTCCATGACATTCCTTATTATATGAACCTTTACAGACGGGAGGGAGGAAATGGACTTAACGAGCATTATTACTCATGGAACTTTGGTGCTGAGTTAAAAATCAGTGTTTTTGCCCCTAATCAATATTTTGATAACACGATATTCTACAGTGTTGCTGATCTGTCGTATAGCGCAGGTTGGATCAATGATGGTCTTACTTATTATTTCCGGCACGAAAAATCAGGGAATCTTTTAGAGGGAGCCTACATTGCAGCAAATGGTACTGGCGGATACTACGATTATGTACTGACGGAAGAGCCGAATCGTATACAATTTGGGTACAGAGTCAGTGATAGTGTGAGTTATCCGCCTTACATGGGAGGAGGTTCACTCGGTTATCATTCGCACTTAAATCAATTTGATGTTTATTTGCAAAAAAACACCGCGCCTACGCTATCCCTCACTACGCCGAGCGGGCAAACCTTGCTGAATGACACCGGAATGAGCTCGCTGAACATTGCTGGCTATGTTCAAGATGCAGATAACAACGATATTACGTTAAGTGCAGAGATAGCGAATGTGCTCTATAAAAAAATCACTGTCCCCAGTGCCGGCTCGACCAAGGCCTTTTCGATCCCTATTGATATGCTTGCGGATGCAATTCCGCCAGGGGATTATACGCTCTTAGTAAAGGCGGTTGATCCTTCCAATGCATCGGCCTCTGCCTCCATGAGCTTTAGGGTCAGGCAGAGGCTGAAGCGGAACATGTTTGTGCTGATCAACAGCCCAATCACCAGCAACACCACGTATACGGATTATGAAGGGGACACCAAGTACGCGGAACGGTATAAGTACCAGCATGATCCGAACCTGTTCGATAACAGTATGGGCATGATTGCCGATTCCGGAAGCTGGCGCTCTGCGCCTTACGAGTCATTTCCCTTCACCGGCAACTATATTGCTACCTATCAACCTCGGGATAACCCGAAGCTGGACAACCGCTTTGACGAATACCGGATGTGGGGGAGGGATAACATCTCGCAGCTAAGCTTCCAGGTGCACCGCAAGCCGGTAGCGTTATTTGCAGCCAAGAGTGTCGGTGGAGTCCTGCAAGTCACTGACAGCTCCTATGATCAGGACCACATTACCCGTATTGACAAAGGACTTAGGGAATGGCAGTGGCAGTACAGGAAAGGGGACGCTCAGTTGTGGACGGACGGGCTGCCTGCAGGAAGCTTATCGGCAACCGATGTCTATCAGTTCAGGCTTCGGGTCCGTGATATTGACGGCGAGAATGCGATTGGCGTGTGGAGTGATTGGTGTGTCCGTTCTGTAGGAAGCGCAGCAGGTAACTTGCCTCCGGTTGCGATGTTCACTGTAGAACCGGGAAACATCTCTTACCGTAAAGCTACAACTATAACGGATAAATCTTTTGATCCGGACAATGATCCTCTGGACACCTACCAATGGACCGTCGTGAAAAATAGTTCGCAAACGGTCTGGTCATACTCCGGCAATAAGCGGGTTCCGCCGAATATTGCCGGTTATGGCACCGGCAGTTATACAGTCACTTTGAAGGTGCGGGATAACCGCGCACTTTGGTCTGAAGCCTACAGCCAGAACGTAACGGTAATGAATCATCCGCCGGTGGCCATATTCAATATGCCGATGGAAGTATACCGCGACACCGTAATTGAACCGGAGAACCTTTCGCCGAATCCGGACGAGGATGGAGACAACCTGATCTATTCCTGGAAAACAGCCAATCGTGGGGGAACGGCGTACACGGTGAGTACAGCAAGGTCTCCGGGACTGTCGATCCAAAGCGTTATTGATGCTTACAGTCTGGTGCCTAAGCAGGCTGTTTCGGACCATTGGGAAATGAAGCTATCCGTCTCCGACGGTTCGTTGAGTTCGGTGGCCACGCAGACCTTCTCGGTGCTCAATCACACGCCGGTAGCAGAGATTGAAGGCCCGGCTGCCGCTTATCAATTCGATACCGGCACGTTCAATTCACTGTCCGGCGATGAGGATACGGCCGACCAGAGCAGCCTGCGCTACTATTGGCAGGTTACGGACAGCGGCGGTCTAATGAAGAGCTACAGCAGCAAAGCTATCAGGCTGAGCTTTCCGGAAAGCGGAATCTACCATATCGAGCATTGGGTTATTGACCAGATCGGAGCCAAATCCAATGTGGCTGTGCTGGATATAAAAGTCGCTGCAAACCAGGCGCCGGCGATGGCAATAACGGCCCCGGCAGGAACATTGGCGGCACCGACCGTAATTGATGCCCAGATGGAAGGCGATCCGTTGATTAAATGGACATATACTGACCCTGAAGGCGATCCGCAGGAGAAGTACCAGCTGCAGTTCTTTTTGACGAAGAGCGATCTGTTGGCCAAGACGATAGAGAACGCTGATCCAGGCGGTATATTGCGGCAGTATCAGGTACCCAACCTGACATTTGAACGGTTCGAGTATTATTATCTTTTTGGGCGGGCGTATTCGAAGGGTTCTTGGTCCGAGGCGTCTAATCAAAGGGCCTTTATTATCGACAACCCTCCGCAGCCAGGCTTTACATTATTCACGGATAACGGGCGCAATGCGGCTGCAGGGCCAATCTACCGGACGGATGTGCTGAACATCGGCGGTACAGCTACGGATGCGGACATTCCGCAAGGGGACAGCATCAGCTACAGATATTATCTGAAGCCGGCCGGTGGCAGTGAGGGGCTGGCTAGCGGGCAGGCAAGCTTCGGTAAGCAGTTTACCTCTAACGGCGTATTCGTCTTGCGGCAAGTCGTTACCGATTCCCTCGGACTTACACGGGAGCTCTCGCACAACATTACGGTGGCTAACCGGCTGCCAACTGTCAGTCTTACATATCCGGTGAGCGACACTCCAACGGTTCCGTCGGTTATTAACACGCTGACTCCGGTCATCAAGTGGGACTATCAGGATGCGGATAATGATGAGCAGCAGCAGTTTAAGGTTCGTATTATCCGTCTGAGTGACGGCAGCATCAAGGCTCAGTCGGGTGAACAGATATCCGGCGCCAAGCAATGGAATATACCGGCAGGCCTATTACAGGAGAACGAGATCTATGCGGCGGAGGTAGAGGTCTATGACGGCTATAGCTGGGGCGTTGTATCACCGCGCAAGTATTTTATGGTGAACCTGCTGACGGTAAGGGGAGCGGTGCAGCATACGGCGGAGTGGAACGAGAACCGGCAGGCCTTCAATGTGAAGGCAAGCGGAAATCCGGAGAGCCCGCGGGGATATACTGTTTTTTGGGCGGGAGAGAGGTTTGTGCTGCAGGCGAATACGACAGGGCTGCCGGATACGGTAGTGGTCACAATGAGCGGAGGGTATACCACTTCGCTGTCACCGGCAAATAGTGGGCGGACAGTGTGGACGGGAGAACTATACCATCCGGCTTTTGAACAGTTGCCTGAAGGTCCGCTGAGCTTTATCTTTACGGCAAGTAACTCCTATAACACCAAGACAGATACGGTCACTGTTACAATACTCGGAGACTGGAGTCAATATTTTCGCAGCCACAGAATAAAATAAGCAGTCTTCATACGCCGGCTGAGAGGGTACGAGGACTGCTGCGGCAATCTGTTAAAGCTTAAGCAAGGACAGGGTTCAGGCGAAGGCCGGCCTTGGTCCTTGCTTTTTGGTTGCCCGGACTCCGGCTGAACCTTACACTCTTTTCACGATACCGCCGGGATAAGGATAACTGCTGTATGTACGGATGGCATGCCTGCCGGCAGGAAGGGCCTCGCCAAATCTACTGCTTAAATAATAGGTGAGATTGCCTTTGTAAATCTTGTGGGCGCGCAAAGAGGCCGCGAAATCCTCGGGGGTTACAAAGCACGAAGGCTTGGGAACCGGCTGAAACGCACTCTCTTCCAGAATGGAAGCGACGAAATGAGAGCAAAAATAGGCGTTTTCTTTTTCAAACTCAATATTTAATAGAACGCCGAGCAGGCCTAGCATATGGTAGCTGTATACCTCCTGCTGCTGCATCATCCGCTGCACCCGGTTATGCATCGCGGCATATTCTTCGCTGCTGACAGTGACCTGATAGATTGCGCAGTCCGTTTTTCTGTAAAAGGGATGACTGAAATTCTCGCGGATGAGTCCAGCTACAAAAGGGTTATGGCATGTCTTGCGGCCGAAGCTGTACACGTCCTGCAGTTCACTGTCAAAGGCGATGGAGGCATGGTTAAGCTCGGCCCGGGTAAAGCATTGAATAAATTTGCTGAACAAGGTTCCTGTTGCGGTAAGCACTATGTATATATTTTTATGATCGCCCATATGTATCCCCCTTACCTTTGCAATATTTGGAGCTGAATGTCGGCTTTAGTATCTTCATCTTACTGTATAATCCAGGCTGGGGAAACAAACTTTAGTCTTAAATCGAAACTAGACCAAAGGCTAAGTCCGCCAAAAACGGTGAAGCAGCATATAACTGTCATGTTCGGGAAAAAATAAGGCGTTTGTTGCTGCGGACAAAAACAATATTGGTAATGCTTCCACATTAGTGATACAATAATAGTCAAAATGACATTCTTGATTTTAGAGGAGGATCTATTGCATGACAGATCAAAAGGCAAAAGAACAAGCGATCCATAAAGATGAGAATTCTGTAGTGGATAACTTGGCCATCACCACCATCCGTACTTTAGCAATCGATGCCATTGAAAAAGCTAACTCCGGTCATCCGGGCATGCCGATGGGCTCCGCACCAATGGGCTACCAGCTGTTCGCCAAGAGCATGAATCATAATCCGGATCACCCGACATGGGTTAACCGCGACCGTTTTGTGCTGTCCGCAGGACATGGTTCCATGCTGCTGTACAGCTTGCTGCACCTGAGCGGCTATGACCTGCCGATGGAAGAATTGAAGCAGTTCCGCCAATGGGGCAGCCTGACTCCGGGACATCCGGAATTCGGTCACACTGCCGGTGTTGACGCCACTACGGGTCCGCTGGGACAAGGGATCGGCATGGCTGTAGGTATGGCTATGGCTGAAGCACAGCTCGCAGCTACCTACAACAAAGACGAATATAATGTAGTAGACCACTATACTTATGCCATTTGCGGCGACGGCGACCTGATGGAAGGCATTTCTTCGGAATCCGCTTCCCTGGCCGGACATCTGCAGTTGGGCAAACTGATCGTACTGTACGATTCCAATGATATCTCCCTGGACGGCAAGCTGAACCTGGCCTTCTCGGAGAATGTGGCCAAGCGCTTTGAGGCTTACGGCTGGCAGGTGCTGCGTGTAGAAGACGGTAATGATCTGCCGGCGATTGCCCAGGCGATTGCCGACGGACAAGCAGAGAGCGGCAAGCCGACTCTGATTGAAGTGAAGACAGTGATCGGTTACGGCAGCCCGAACAAACAGGGTAAAGGCGGCCATGGCGGTACGCACGGTTCCCCGCTGGGTGCCGACGAAGCCAAGCTGACCAAAGAATTTTACAAATGGGTATATGAAGAAGACTTCTATGTACCTGATGAAGTGCGTGCCCGTTTTGCCGAAGTGAAAGAGAACGGCATTGCCGCCAACAAAGCATGGGATGAGAAATTCGCTGCTTACAAAGCGGCTTATCCGGAGCTTGCCGCCCAGTTCGAAACTGCGGTGAACGGTGATCTGCCTGAAGGCTGGGATGCCCAATTGCCGTTCTTCACAGCTGAAGACAAAGCAGTATCCACCCGCGTCGCTTCCGGTAATGCCCTGAACGGACTGGCTGCAGGCATTCCGCAGCTCGTAGGCGGTTCGGCTGACCTGGAAAGCTCCACGATGACTCACTTGAAGGGTCTGACCCAGTTCACCTCCGAATCCTACGACGGCCGCAACATCTATTTCGGCGTCCGCGAATTCGGTATGGCTGCTGCCATGAACGGTATTGCGCTGCACAGCGGCCTCAAGGTATTCGGCGGAACCTTCTTCGTATTTACGGACTATCTGCGTCCGGCGGTTCGTCTGGCTTCGATTATGAAGCTGCCGGTGACTTATGTGCTGACGCATGACAGTATCGCTGTCGGCGAAGACGGCCCGACGCATGAACCGATTGAACAATTGGCTTCCCTGCGCATTATTCCGGGTCTGACGGTGATCCGTCCGGCTGATGCCAACGAAACCTCCGCTGCCTGGGCTTACGCTGTAGAGAACAAATCCAATCCGGTAGCGCTGGTATTGACCCGCCAAAATCTGCCGATCCTCGAAGGAACGGTAGAAGGTGTCCGCGAGAACATCAAACGCGGCGGATATGTAGTCTCCGACGCCAAGAACGGCAAGCCGCAGGCGCAGATTATTGCGACCGGATCGGAAGTGCAGCTGGCTGTGAAGGCACAGGCTGTTCTGGCCGAAGAAGGCATCGAGGTGCGCGTCATCAGCTTGCCAAGCTGGGATCTGTTCGAGAAGCAGGACAAGGCATACCGCGATTCCGTGATCCTGCCTGACGTTAAGGCCCGTCTGGCTGTGGAAATGGCGCAGACCTTCGGCTGGGAACGTTATGTCGGCGATCAGGGCGACATTCTCGGCATCACCACCTTCGGCGCTTCCGCGCCTGGGGACAAAGTAATGAAGGAATATGGCTTTACGGTGGAGAATGTTGTTAGCCGCGTAAAAGCCCTGCTATAATAGAGCGGAAGTAAAGACAAGGGGGAGAGCATGCATATGAGTCAGTTCACCAACGCAACCATTCAGAAAGCAGCCAATATCTACTATGATGGAAAAGTAACCAGCCGTACCGTTTTCCTGCAGGACGGAACCAAGGTGACACTTGGCATTATGCTGCCCGGTGTGTATGAATTCGGCACCGACGGTCCCGAGACGATGGAAATCCTCTCCGGCGATTTGAAAGTGCTGCTTCCCGGCGCAGATGTCTGGAAGGAGATCAAGGGAACCGATACATTCCATGTTCCCGGCAACTCCAAATTTGCGCTTGAAGTGTTCGCATTAACTGATTATTGCTGTTCTTACCCGGTTTTGTAGTTTTGTTATAGGAACGAGGAAGCTCCGCATTCGCGCGGAGCTTCCTTTTTGTTATGAAGTGTTAGTTACAACACGATTGGTAAATTTAGTATTGATTTACCTTGAATGATTGTGTTATTTTATGATAGGAACATATGTTTGTTTTTTTGGAAAAAATATATAAAGAATGGCTCGCCAGAGTGGCTGAAGCTGCTGTCCAAGACTAAAGATATAGCTCATATTCGAAGAAGCTGTCTTCGCTGTCCGGAATGTGGCTGACATTGCTCTGCACAAAGCCAAGCTGCGTATACAAATGCTGGTTCCTTACCGCCCATGAAGGTGTGTCGAGAGACCATTTGCGTGCTGCGGGGTAACGGCCGAACAAGCAGCGGATGGCCTCACGCCCAAGCCCGCGGTTCTGATAGCCGGGATCAATATAAATCCGGACCAGATGGTATTCCTCTTCGCCGGGGGCATAAACAAGCGCTCCGCCAATGATCCGGCCGCAGTCCAGAAGCTTGTAATAATGCCCTTTATCCATCATTTCATTCTGCCAGTTCACGGAGTCATAGCCCGGCGGGCCGCTGTTTTCGGGTCTCTGATAGTGCTGCGCATCTGCATCAAAGGCTCGCTTTTGGATTTCGGTTAACACAGCCGCATCCTGCGGAGAGGCGATTTCAACTTCCAGCGTTGCTGCTTCACTTCCTTGGAATAGTGTAATAATAATGCTTGTATCTTATTGGCCTCTTGATAGATGTGTCAATTAGCTTTGTTATCTGCAGCTGGAAGGAAGCTGTAATTCGAAGTCTTATGCTATAAAAGAATTCTTATGCTATAAAAAAGACACAGCCGGTTTCCGGCTGTGCCTGTCTGCTACTCTTTGTCGACGTCGGCGCCAATCTTCTGGCCGATCCATTCTTCATAGGTTTTGACCACGGCGGAGAGATCTTCATCTCCCAAGCCCTTGGTATAGCCCGCCTGGAACAGGCTCTTGGCCAGCCCCAGCATCGGAGCAGGAACTCCGGTAGAATCGCTCAGCGCGGATGCCAGCTTGAGGTCCTTCAGCATGAGACCCAGCGAGAACTGGTTGCTGAAATCATCGCCGATAATCTTGCGGCCCTTCAGTTCCGCCTGCTTGCTGCCGGCAGAGCCGTTCTGGACAAGCTCAAGGAATTTGTCGGCCGGAACACCTGACTTCACGGCAATCGAGAAGCCCTCGGCCAGCGCAACGTTATGGATACCGACCATGGTGTTATGTGCCAGCTTGGCGGCTGCACCGCTGCCATTGCCGCCCATATGAAGCAGCAGCCGGCCCATTGTATCGAATACGTCGCGGTGCGCTTCGATAACCTCGGCGCTGCCGCCGACCATGAACACCAGCGTGCCGTCGATGGCTGCCGGCTTGCTGCCGGTGACCGGCGCATCGAGGAAGCTGGCGCCGCGTTCTTCCACTGCTGCGGCAATCTCCCGGACCAGTCCGGGCGAAATCGTACTGGAGTCGATGACCGCTGCGCCGGGCTTCAGATTCTCCAGAATGCCGTCCTTGCCATAGAATACTTCCCGAATCGAATCGTCGTTGCTGATCATGGTAATAATAACATCCTTGTCGGCCGCCGCTTCCGCCGGTGTGGCCGCTGCAAGCGCGCCTTCGTCAACCAGAGGCTGACATTTGGCTGCAGTGCGGTTATAGACGGTAACCTGGTAACCGCTGCGCAGCAGATTGGAAGCCATAGGCGCACCCATCGTTCCGAGTCCGATAAAGCCGATCTTCTTCATGAAGCTCTCCACCTTTGTCGTGTGATTTCTGCAATTAATGTTCATTCTATCACGCTACAGGGGCATGTTCCATACTGCCGGGAGTGTCTTTCATAACAGGAAACGCTTCCATGTAATTGCCGCAAACTTGCGGCAATTCGCCAGGGCTGTGCCTTATGACCTTGCCAGTCGTAGCAAATTAAAGTATCCTATTATAAAGTTGTAACAAACGGTGTTAACCAAAGAGATCATACAGGAGGTAACCATTACCGATGTCCAAAAAGATTAAATTTGACTACAGCAAGGCGCTTTCCTTCTTCAACCAGCAGGAAATCGACTATTTCGCCGCTCCAGTGAAGCTGGCCCATGAGCAGCTGCACAACAAGACTGGCGCAGGTTCCGACTTCCTGGGCTGGATCGACCTCCCGGGCGCTTATGACAAGGAAGAGTTCGCCCGTATCCAGCAGGCTGCGAAGAAAATCCAGAGCGATTCCGACGTGCTGATCGTCATCGGTATCGGCGGTTCTTATCTGGGTGCCCGCGCCGCCATCGAGGCGCTGTCGCATTCCTTCTACAATAACCTGACCAAGGACCAGCGTAAGACTCCGGAAATTTATTTTGCCGGTAACAATATCAGCTCTACATATATCACCCACCTGCTTGAGCTTGTAGAAGGCAAAGACTTCTCCGTCAATGTCATCTCCAAATCGGGTACAACGACTGAACCGGCGATTGCCTTCCGTATCTTCCGTGCGGCGCTGGAGAAGAAATACGGCAAGGAAGAAGCACGCAAGCGGATCTACGCCACAACGGACAAAGAGAAGGGCGCACTGAAGAAGCTGGCTACTGAAGAAGGCTACGAGTCCTTCATCATCCCGGATGACGTAGGCGGACGCTACTCTGTGCTGACTCCGGTAGGCCTGCTGCCGATCGCGGTTGCCGGTATCAACATTGAAGAAATGATGCAAGGCGCGGCGGCTGCAGCCGATGAGTTCAACAATCCGGATGTGGCTACCAACCAGGCATACCAGTATGCGGCTGTACGTAACGCCTTGTACCGCAAAGGCAAGACTACGGAAATTCTCGTCAACTACGAGCCATCCCTGCATTTTGTATCCGAATGGTGGAAACAGCTGTACGGCGAAAGCGAAGGCAAGGATTTCAAAGGCATCTACCCTTCCTCCGTGGATTTCTCGACCGACCTGCACTCGATGGGCCAGTTCATCCAGGAGGGCAACCGGAATATCTTTGAAACGGTGATCCAGGTAGAAGAAGTGCGCCATCACATTACGCTGGAGACGGACCCGGATGATCTGGACGGCCTGAACTTCCTCGCCGGACAGACCGTGGATTTCGTCAACAAGAAAGCCTTCCAGGGTACATTGCTGGCTCATACAGACGGACAGGTACCGAACCTGGTTGTGACCATTCCGGACCAGACGCCTTATACATTCGGATATCTGGTGTACTTCTTTGAAATAGCCTGCGGTATCAGCGGATATCTGCTGGGCGTGAATCCGTTTGACCAACCGGGCGTGGAGGCATACAAGAAGAACATGTTTGCACTGCTGGGCAAACCGGGCTACGAGAAGGAGAAAGCCGAACTCGAAGCCAGACTCACCGAGTAGACCGAAGAACTGACAAACGCAGAATATTCATAGCATGATAGCCATCAGGGAGCAGTCCAAAGGTAAGGGAATTCATACCGCGGGCTGCTCCTGACCTTTATATTTAAGTCATTATTTAACCAGAAGGACTGGAATACAATGCTGGAACAATACCGGACGGTGCGTGCTCCCGGCTCCCGGGAAATCGTAATCCGTAAATCACGCTTTATCGGCCATTGTCTGCCGGTAGAGACCGAGGAAGAAGCGCTGCAGTTTATCGAGGACATCAAGAAGCAGCACTGGAATGCCACGCATAACTGCTCCGCTTATATGATCGGTGAAAGAGACGAGATTCAGAGACAGTCGGACGACGGGGAACCGAGTGGAACGGCCGGTAAACCGATTTTGGAAGTAATCCGCAACCAGAATGTTAAAAATGTCGCAATTGTCGTCACCCGTTATTTCGGAGGGATTATGCTTGGGGCCGGCGGATTGATCCGGGCCTATACGGACGGCGCAGTAGCTGCGCTGGAAGCCGGAGAGGTCATTACCCGGGTGCTGAGGCGGGAAGTATTCGTGGATATCGACTACACCTGGCTGGGCAAGGTGGAGAATGAGCTGCGCAACCGGAACTTTCTGACCGGCGAAACCTCCTTCACCGACAGGGTGAAGCTGCTGTGTCTCCCGCGAAATGATGAAGCCGACAATTTCAAGGCATGGATAACGGATCTGACCCAAGGGCAAGCCCTGGTGACGGAAGGGCGGCGGCTTTACTACAGCGAAGGGGAATAGAAGATGGCAAGAAGAGCAGTGGAGCAGGAATTGTCGAGGGAACGAATACTCGAGGCAGCCAGACATCTGTTTATCACCAAAGGCTACAGGGCGATATCCATGCGAAGCATCGGTCAGCATCTGGGATACAGCCATGGCTCCCTCTACTATCATTTCAAGGAAAAGGCGGAGTTGTTCTACGCCATTGTTGTCGAGGATTTCAACCATGTTGCCGCACTGCTCAATCAGGTCATGTATAAACCGCTCGAACCCGGAATGACCCGGGTAGAGCAGCTGATCATGGAGTTTATCCGGTTCGGGCTGGATCATCCGCACCAGTATGAGATTATGTTTATGATCCGCGATGAAGAACTCCTGACGTATTGCCGGGCGGAACAGGGACGATGTTTTGAGCTCTTTGCCGGGATCGTGCGCCGCCATATGAAGGATGAAGGGTATGTGTCAGAGGATTGGCAGAGCGTGCCGCTGACCTTGTTCTTATCCGCCCACGGATTTATTTCCTATTACATTCAGGACAAAGTCAGTTTCGACGATGTCGAGCCGTTAGCGTTAGCCCATGTAAAAGTACTGAGCCGCAGCTTGTAGAGGAAAGGTTCTTTTTTTCATCTTTACGCTTTAGGACGTTGCAATGGTATAACTTTGATTTGCGAAAGTGCCAGGAACTGATTTTTATGCAGAAGGCGGCGGCCCGGCAATGAACCGGGCTGCCGCCTCTTTGCGTGGAATCAGCCTTCGATAATCTTCAGATAGCATTTGCGGTTTCTGGGGCCGTCGAACTCACAGAAGTAAATACCCTGCCAGCGGCCAAGCAGCAGCTCGCCGTCATGAATGATAATGCTTTGCGACGGGCCGGCGGTAATAGACTTGAGGTGTGAGGCGGTATTGCCCTCGCTGTGCCGGTATTTCGGGTGCTCCCATGGATAAACTTCATCAAGGCGCATCAGCACATCATGCTTGACATCGGGATCGGCATTCTCGTTAATGGCAATCCCGGCGGTCGTATGTGGACAATAGACGACAGCAATGCCGTTCTTAACCCCGCTTTTGTTGACAAAGGATAGCACTTCACGGGTAATGTCGCGGAGTTCGTCCCGCCCCTTGGTTGAAATGTCCAGCGTATGCAGCATGGTTTGATTTCCCCTTTCAGTCTGGCGATTAACGGATAATTTATTTTACCCCAAAAGCGCAGGAAAGTAATTGACGTCAACAAGGTGCTTTGGTAAAGTAGTGATAATATTAAACCAAGTATATTAATAGGATTAATGCTGGGTGTAAAAGATCGTAAACCGACCGGTAAGCCGGAGGTAGGAGGCTTAGAATTTGAACTCGCTGCTTAGACACAGGGGCTGGACCTGGGGATTCCGCACTACTATTCTGCTGTATTTCGTCATTCTGATTGTGCTGCCGATACTGGGAGTCTACTACAATTCCTTTTCACAAGGCTTTAGCGGGTTTGTGGAGAGCGTAAGCGACCCCATTGCCTGGAAGTCGGTGCTGCTAACCCTGAAGCTGGCTGTCCTCGCTACCGTGATTAATGTTCTGCTGGGCACGATGATTGCCTGGGTGCTGATCCGCTATCAATTTCCCGGCAAAGCACTGCTGAACAGTCTTGTAGACCTGCCCTTTGCACTGCCGACGGCGGTCGGGGGGCTGATGATCCTCCTGCTGCTCGGTCCGGGCAGCCTGATTGGCGGCCTGGCCGAATCGCTTGGCTTCGAGATCGTCTTCCACCAGCCGGCTATCGTCATCGCCATGGTGTTTGTCACGTTCCCGTTTGTAATCCGCGCGGTGCAGCCGCTGCTGGAGGAGCTTGATCCCTCGGAGGAGGAAGCGGCGTACACGATGGGGGCCGCCAGCCCCCGGGTGTTCCGGGAGATCATTCTGCCGTCGATGGCACCGGGGATGATCAGCGGAGGCATGCTGGCCTTCTCACGGGCACTGGCCGAGTTCGGAGCTGTTGTGCTGGTGGCAGGCAATATTCCCGGGCGGACGCTTGTCTCCTCCGTGTTCATTTACGGCGAGGTAGAGAGCGATAACCCCGCAGGTGCCGCAGCGGTTTCGATTATTCTCCTGACCCTGTCCTTCCTTATTCTCTGGCTGATTAATTTGGCGCAGATGAGGGGGAGACGAGCATGAGGAGATTATGGATTACACTGACTTATATTGTTTTTTTCGTGCTGATTGCCGCTCCTCTCGGAAAAATGGCGACCAATGCCTTCAGCGGCGGCTTCAGCGGCTTCCGGGAAGCGTTGGCCCGCCCGGAAGCGCTGCACGCGCTCATGATGACCGGGCTTGTGGTGATAGTGGTTACCCTGCTGAATACTTTGTTCGGTATCATGCTGGCACTGTATCTGGTGCGGGCCGACTGGCTGAGCCGCCGCATAAAGGGCTTCCTGAACAGCATTGTGGATCTGCCTTATGCCGTATCACCGGTCATCGGGGGTCTGATGATTGTACTTCTCTTAGGCCCGGACAGCGCCTTGGGCGGACTGCTTGAGCAAGTCGGGCTGAAGATTGTGTACGCTTTTCCGGGAATGGTCATTGCGACGCTGTTTGTGACCTTTCCGCTGATGGTCAGAGAAATTATGCCGGTGCTGCAGGAGATCGGTGCCCAGCAGGAAGAGGCAGCCTCGACGCTAGGTGCGTACGGCTGGACGACCTTCTGGAAGGTGACCTGGCCCTCCATCCGCTGGGCGGTGGCATACGGAGTTATCTTGACGGTGGCCCGCTCCTTGGGCGAATTCGGCGCCGTGCTGGTCGTTTCAGGCAATATCATGAACAAGACACAGACAGCAACCACGCTGGTCTATCAGGATGTCGAGAATTTCAATGTTACGGCGGCGGGCGGTATTGCACTGGTGCTGGCCGCTTTCTCCGCCGGGCTGCTGCTGCTCATGGAATGGAGCAAGAGAAGAAAGGAAGTGCATTGATATGCATGTGGAGGTTCGGGGACTAAATAAGCATTTTGGAGATTTCCATGCTGTAAAGGACGTTAGCTTCGGCATTGCCAAAGGTCATCTGATCGGCCTGCTCGGACCGAGCGGCGGCGGCAAGACGTCGATTCTGCGTATGCTTGCGGGACTGGAGACGCCGGATGGCGGGGAGATCGTGTTCCACGGCAAAACGGTCAACAATCTGCCTCCGCAGGAGCGGGAGATCGGGTTTGTATTCCAGAACTATGCACTGTTCAAGCATATGACCGTGTATGACAATATTGCCTTTGGCCTCAAGGTCAAGAAGGCGAACAAGAACGCAATCCGTGACCGTGTACAGGAGCTGGTGGAGCTCACCGGGCTAAAAGGCTTCGAGAAGCGTTATCCGCATCAGCTTTCGGGCGGGCAGCGGCAGCGGGTGGCATTTGCCCGGGCGCTGGCTCCCGAGCCGCAGCTTCTGCTGCTGGATGAGCCGTTCGCGGCGATTGATGCCAAGATCCGCCAGGAGCTGCGTTCCTGGCTGCGCGAGCTGATTGAGCGTGTAGGCATCACTTCAATCTTCGTTACGCATGACCAGGATGAAGCGATTGAAGTAGCCGATGAAATTATGATCATCAGCCAAGGGCGGCTGGAGCAAAAAGGCACTCCGTGGGATATCTATAAGGAGCCGAAGACTCCGTTCGTTGCTACCTTTATCGGCGAATCTACACTGATCGAGAACGCCGATGAGCTCAAGGGCTTCAAGAACGCCGGCGGCAGCAAGCCGACCAAGGCGCTGATCCGCCCCGAGTACATCGAGGTGGGCCAACTGAACGAATTCAAAATGGCCTCCGCCACAGAACAGGGCATCGTGCGGCATTTGCATTTCCGCGGCAGCGAATGGCTGGTAGAGGTGGAAGTGAACGGCCATAAGCTGACAACCTACCGGTCCCTGGAGAAGGAGACCTTGCAGCCGGGCCAGGAGATTGCGGTGCTGGTGCACCGCGCATACCTGTTCAACGACGATCGGAGCTGGATTCAGGAGAACGGACTGAAGGAAGACCCGATGCCGGTATTTATTTAATAAGTGGAGTACCTGAATAAGCTACCAAGAGAAGCACCACTTTGTGGGGATGAAAAGTATGGGGTCCCCGCAAAGTACCTGAATAAGCTATCAAGAGAAGTACCACTTTGTGGGGATGAAAAGTATGGGGCCCCCGCAAAGTATCTGAATCGACTTCGAAGAAATACATCACTTTGTGGGGTATATAAAGGAGGGTCGCCGGAATGGAGCCACGAAGAAGGAGCAGACGACTGCACGGATGGCTGGCTGGTATGCTGCTGGTTCTGCTCACGGTTGTCGCTGCCGGCTGCGCAGGCCAGGACAGCGGGGCTGACACGCAGGGGCAGGAGCCGGTACAGGACGGCGATCTGACGCTGGTTATCGGCGCGTACAGTGTTGTGAAGGATGCGATGGGCGAGATTCTGCCTTTGTTCGCAGCGGAATGGAAGGCCAAGACCGGACAAACCCTGGCCTTCCAGGAATCCTATGAAGCCTCGGGTACCCAGGCCAGAGCCATTGCCGGCGGCTTCGAGGCGGATGTGACGCTGCTGGCGCTGGAGGGGGATGTCGGGAAGCTGGTTAAGGCCGGGTTGGTGCAGGAGAACTGGAAGGATAGAGGCGCAGCCGGTATGATTACCCGCTCGGTGGTGGCTTTGGGTACCCGCGAGGGCAACCCGAAGGGCATCAAGGATTTCGCCGATTTGGCAAAGCCGGGCGTGAAGGTGCTGTATCCGAATCCGAAGACCTCCGGCGGGGCGCAGTGGGATATCAACGCCATTTATGGCGCAGGTCTCAAGATGTCCGAGGAACAGACGGGGCAGAAGGACCCTGCGGCCGCCAAGGCTTTTCTGGAGAGTATCCATGCCAATGTAGAGTCGCTCGACAAGAGCGGGCGAGCCTCCATGGCTGCATTCGAATACGGCGTAGGCGACGTCATCGTTACCTATGAGAATGAGCTGCTGGCGCGGATCGCCCAAGGCGTGAACTATGAAGTCATTATTCCGGATAATACGATTCTGATAGAGAACCCGGCAGCCGTAGTTGATCAATATGTCGACGAACGCGGCACGCGCGCGGCTGCTGAGGCGCTGGTTGATTTCCTCACCACGCCGCAGGCGCAGGAAGTATTCGCCGCGCACGGCTTCCGTCCGGTAGACGAGCAGGTGTATGCCGCTAATGAAAGCCGTTATCCCGTACCGGCAGGCTTATTCGACATTGCTTATCTCGGCGGGTGGAGTGAAGTGCGCGAAACGCTATATTCGAAGCGCGGAGTCTGGTACCAAGTGCTGGCCGGGATCTAAGGACATAGCGACCTGTAAGCCGTATTCGCGGAGTCTCCGCGAGTGCGGCTTTTTGCTGATTACAATCAGGAGGGACACGGGTACAAGCCTCGCGGGCATGCTCTTTTGCCGGAGGGGTTAAATTGCCCGGGAGGTTGTTTTATAATGGGAGGGGAGTTTAAGGGATTTGCAGCTTTGACTTATGCAAGCGGGGAGGACGGCTTATGGATACACTAGTATTCTTGGGAACCGGGGATGCCATGGGCGTTCCCCGTATTTACTGCGGGTGCGAGACCTGCAATGAAGCAAGAGCGGGCGGAATGAACGCACGGCTTCGTTCTTCTGTACTGATCGAAGGCGAGCAGGACTTTCTGGTCATTGACTGCGGGCCGGACTGGCGCCGGCAGATGGAAGCAGAGGGGCGGCGCGGGATGCGCAGGCTGCTTGTCACGCATCCGCACTTTGATCATATCGGGGGGCTGCCGGAATGGGCTGACGCCTGCCGCTGGATGGGGTACCGGGGCGAATTGTATGCGCCGGCCGAGGTAATTCCGGTGATCCAGCGGCAGTACCCGTGGCTTGGCGGCCACATTGATATGATTCCTTGCGATGACGGAATTCAGCTGGACGGGTGGCAGATTGCCGCCTGGCGGGTCAACCACGGTAAGAACGGTTATTCCTACGCCTTCCGGCTGGAGAAGAACGGGTATGTCTGGGTGTACTGTCCGGACTCGATCTCGCTGACGGACGAGGAGACCAGGCTGATGCACGGCGCGGATCTGCTGGTGCTGGGGACCAGCTTCTATTATGAATCCGCCGAACTGTCTTCGCGTTCCGTCTACGATATGACCGAAGCGGCGGAGCTGCTTGCCCGCGTTAAGCCGAAGCGGGCGGTCTACACCCATATGTCGCATGACGTGGATTTCCGCAAAGCGTATATCCTGCCGGAGCAGGTTACGCTGGGAACCGCCGGGCTCCGAATTCCGCTCGTCAAGAGTGAAGACTGAGAGCGCTAGACATTATAAAAAGGGCTGCATATTGCGATTAGTCGCATATGCAGCCCTTTTGGGCGTCTGTCAGGCTCTTCTAGCTGCGGAACGGATCATCGCTGATCCCCGCCTCCAGCGCCTGACGGGCATATTCCTTGGCACTGAACAGGGAGTGGTCCCGGTAATTGCCGCATTCCAGAGCGGATACGGCCGGAACCTCTCCGGTCTGCAGCACCTGCTGCAGCACGCGGGTGAACGCTGCTGCGACATCGGCCGGTGAATGCTCATCCCAGAGGATCAGGTAAAACCCGGTGCGGCAGCCCATCGGCGAGACATCAATAACACCCGGAAGCTCGTCGCGCAGATAGGTGGCCAGCAGATGCTCCAGCGTATGTACGGCTGCCGTCGGCAGCGCGTCCTGGTTAGGCTGCAGCAGGCGCAGATCGTACTTCTGGATGGTACTGCCCTTACCGTCCCGCTCCGTGCCGGCAATGCGGACATACGGTGCTTTTACTTTCGTGTGGTCAAGCTGGAAACTTTCAACCTTCGCCATTGTTGCGTTCTCCTTTACTGGCAAGCTTTTGCCTATGAAGCTACCATAGTCCACTGCAAAAGTAAACCATAAATCATACAAAACCACTGGGATATGCTCCAAGTAATGAGAAACGCTTGTCGAGTCCATGAATGGATCGGTCTGGAGACTGAGTGGAAGTTCCTTCCTGCGCCGCTTCTGGGCGGCGGGCGGTTTTTAATACACTGGGGGTATGAGATGTCAAAAGGAGGTTATGTCTGTGCAATCCAAAAGCACGATGTACCGGCTGGGCAAATATATGCTGGGACACAAACTGAGCTATGCGGTACTAAGCATCACCATGCTGGTGGACATTGCGCTGAATCTGGGAATTGCCTGGATGCTGGCGAGAATAACCGATGCCGCGGTTTCACTGGATGTGGGAGCGTTTCAGGGACTGATTGTTATCGGGCTGGTTTACCTGCTGCTGGTCGGACTGAACGGGTTTATCGACACCTGGCTGAAAAATAAAGTCTCCGCCAGCATCCGCTCCGAGCTGCGGCACGATATGATGAAGCATACGCTGGCACTGCCGCAGTCCTATTTTGACCGCAAGCATTCAGGCGATCTGCTCTCACGGTTCACGAATGACAATCAAGCCGTCGGGAATGCCTGCGGCGCGGTGATCATTGATCTGGTGCGCAATCCGCTGCTGGCCCTGGCATCGTTCGGTTACCTGCTCTATATTAACTGGCTGCTGGCGCTGATCTGTTTTGCCATGGGGCCGCTGCTGTTCGTAACGGGTAAAATCTTCGGCAAAGCGATGCGGGTTAACAGCGTTCGGCTGCAGGAGCAGATGAGCCGCACCACCGCCTTTCTGAATGATATTCTGGGCAGCAGTCCGGTATTCAAATCGTTCTCTATTGAAGCACGGCTGATGAAGCGTTACAAGGCGGAAAGCGATCAGGTCAATGCTCTGGAGCAGCAGCGGGGGAGGATCGAGGGGGCAACCGGCTCGTTCTCTTCGGTACTCGGCAACGGGACCTTCCTGCTGGCGCTGATTGTCGCCGGGCTCTTCGTAGCCAAGGGGCAGCTTGAGGTCGGAGCGATGATGGCTTTTATCCAGCTGATGAATTTCCTGGTCGGCCCCTTCTCAATCCTGCCGTCATTGGTAGCGTCCATGCAGCAGTCGCTGGGCGCGGCGGAGCGGATCTTCGAGGTTATGGATGCGCCGGTGGAAACACAGTGCCTGCCGGAGCCGCGCAGCAGCAGCCCTGATTTCGCGGAGCTGGTATTGTCGGAGGTCAGCTTCCGTTATCCGGATGCCGATAAGCCAAGCTTGAACGGGGTAAGCGCAGAACTGCGCAAGGGTATGCAGTTAGCGGTAGTGGGACCGAGCGGCGGCGGAAAATCGACGCTGTTCAAGCTGCTGCAGGGCTTCTATATCCAGGATTCGGGACAGATTGCGATCAACGGACAAGACAGCAGGGCAATGAGCCTGGAGGAGCTGCGGAGCTACTTCGCTTACGTGCCCCAGGAGCCGGGGCTTTATACAGGCAGTATCCGCGACAATATCGGCAACGCCAAACCGGATGCCACGGAGGCGGAGATTATTAAGGCGCTGCAAGGGGCGAATGCTTATGAGTTCGTCATGGAGCTGCCGCAGGGGATCGACACGGAGATCGGCGAGCATGGCTCCCGGCTCTCGGGCGGACAGCGCCAGCGGTTGGCCATTGCCCGGGCGATGCTGAAGGACGCGCCGATCCTGCTGCTGGACGAAGCGACGGCGGCGCTCGACAACGAATCGGAGAAGATGGTCCAGCAGGCCATCCGCAAGCTGATGAAGAACAAGACGACGCTGGTGATCGCCCACCGGCTGTCCACCGTCCAGAACGCCGATCTTATCCTGGTCCTGGAGGACGGGGAGATTGCCGAACGCGGCAAGCATGAGGAGCTGCTGGCGCTGGGCGGACGCTATTACGACCTGTATCATTCGCAGCTGGAGCCGGAAGCGGGAGGGGTTGAGGAGCAGCTGGCAAAGCCTTCATTTAATGCTGCTCCGCTATGTACGGAGCTGTCCGGGACGTAGCTAGTACCTTGACCGCATCAAATTGTAGCTGTGCACCATCTATTTGCGAGTAAGGCTGGAGACGCGCGCACCTAGATCCCTATCCCGTGAACAGGCCGACAAACAGCAAAGTCCGGCTAATTAATCCTATTGTAGGCGAAAAATCGACCATAATGGGCTACCGTGAAGGTAAATAGGGCAAACGTAGTTGAAAAATCGACCACAATGTCTTGCCGTGGAGGAAAACAGACCCATTGTAGTCAAAAAACCGACCACAATGGGCTGCAGTGAAGGTAGACAGGCCAAACGTAGTTGAAAAATCGACCATAATCCACAAACCAAGCTCACCTCACGAAAAGCAGGGCAGTACCTTAAAGTTCTCATGTTGCTCTTGTTCAGGGGTAGTGGAAAATCGCCACCTGATTTCACCTGTGCGTTAGTGTTTGCATCGCCGAATTGGCTGCATAGAAAGCCTCCAGCAAGAAGTGACTGCGTGGGAAGTGAAACGAAACCAGGCTTAGAAATCGGTGCAATGGCACTTTATAACCGGGTAAGCTAGAGGCGAATTAAAGCACTTAGACCCTGAAATTTGAATGGGTCAAGGTACTAGCCTAGCCGGCAGTCACAGACAGTCGCCCAACACATAACAGGGTGCTCCGCATTATAGCGAAGCACCCTGTTGGTATTTACTTGCGGGGTTGTTTCGGGGTTCCCGCAAAGCACTGACTCTCCCCCTTGTAAAGACACCGCTTTGTGAGGTTGCTTTAAGCTTCCTGCACCGGGTTCAGGATGAACTTGTCGATGGCGTACTTTACGCCGTCTTCGTTGTTGCTGAGCGTAACGAAGTCAGCGATTTCCTTGAGGGCGGGAATGGCATTGGCCATGGCGACGCCCAGGCCGGCGGCTTCCAGCATTTCATGGTCGTTCCAGGAATCGCCGACGGCAATCGTCTCGGACAGGTCGCAGCCGAAATGTCCGGCGAGGAATTCCAGGGCGAGGCCTTTGGTGCCTTCATGGTGCATAATCTCCAGGAAATGCGGCTTCGATTTGGTGATGTGCACGGAATCGCCGAGCAGCTCGCGCAGAACGGGAGACAGCTCGTCAAGGAAAGCAGGGTCGTCGATAATGAGCATCTTCGGTGTAGGCTGTTCTACAAGCTTCTCCCAGTCCGGCTCAATGTAGTAACGGGTCTTGTTGAGCTGGGAGTATTCGACCAGCTTCTGGTTCTCTTCGCGGGCGTATAGCTTGTCGTCAATATACGTCTGAAGGTGCAGGTTATGCTCGACACAATATTGGAACAGCTTACGGACGGCCTCCTGCGGAACATAGCGCTCGTAGAGCACCTTCTCGTCCATCAGGTTCTTGACCAGAGCGCCCTGGTACGTGATGATCGGCACGTTCAGGCCGGTCTGGCGGGCGATCGCCTGGGCGGAGGCATAAGCGCGTCCGGTGGCAAGCGTAACGACCACACCGGCGGCTACCGCTTGCTCCAGTGCCGTCTGTGTGGCAGGGGTTACTTCCTTGTCGTCGTTAATGAGGGTGTCGTCGATGTCAATGGCAATCAATTTGTACATGTGTGTTCTCTCCTTTGGTATCTCTATACTATTTCTGGCAGGGCGGGTTCTCCTATCCTGAGGGCTTACGGGCCGGCTCAGGGGTAAGCTCCGCCGTCAGCATGGCTGCGAGAATGAACAGGCAGCCCAGCACAGCGGACAGGCCAAGCGTCTCGCCGCCGAAGATCAGTCCGGTCACGGCTGCGAATACCGGCTCCATGGAATAAATAATGGCGACCCGCGAAGGGGTCGTATACTTCTGGCAGGCAGTCTGAATCCAGAAGGCGAACGCGCTGGTGGGGCCGATAGACACGAGCAGCGCCCATAGCACCTCCGGACGGGCCAGCTCTGCGCCGCTGCCGCCCAGCACAGCGGGGCCATCCACCAGCAGCGAGGCGGCGGTGCTCAGCAGCCCGACGCAGGCGAGCTGCAGGGTGGCCAGCGGCAGGGCCGGGTAGCGCGGCGCGTACACGCCGGTATATGCGACCTGCAGCGCAAAAGCGACGGCACACAGCAGAACCAGGCCGTCGCCCAGGTTCAGCGACAGCGAGGAGCCGGTGAACGTCAGCAGATACAAGCCCGCTACGGCGAGTCCGGCACTGAACCAGGTGAACCGGGAGATGGGCGATTTCAGCAGCGCCAGCGACAGGAACGGGACGAGCACCACCGACAGGCCGGTGATAAAGCCTGTGTTGGAGGTGGTTGTATAGAGCAGTCCCACCGTCTGCAAGCCGTAGCCCATAAACAGAAAAAGGCCCAGCAGCAGCGCATGGCCCACCATGCGCCAGCTGAGCTGCTGCCAATCCCGGCGGTAAAATACGGCGGTAATCAGCGCCAGCAGCAGTGCGGCTCCGGTAAAGCGGATGCTGTTGAACGCGAGCGGCGGCAGGACGCGTACGGCGTTCTGTACAATCAGAAACGTGCAGCCCCACATCATCGCCACCAGCAGCAGACTGAGATCGGCGATTCGGGAGCGGTTCAAGCGCGTGTCTCCTTTCTTGCTGTACCTTCAGCTTCAAGTTGTCCAAATTGTATCCTAAAACCAGAGGGACGACAAGCCGTAAACATGTAAAAAGCCCGGCTGCACAGGCGCTGCCGCTATTTCTGCAGGGAAGGCTGGACAAAACGGTCCAGCCTTGGTATACTTCGAAAACCGAACATTTGCTCTTATTTCACTGTCCCGCGAAATGGATATCCCTGTTACAGCTAGAAAGGAGCAATACTATCATGATGGGCAAATCCCATTTCATTATCGGCACCGGGGTTACCCTCTCTGCTATGCGCCTTCTGGGCTACGAGATTACGATTCCGGCAGCGGCGGTGGCCGCACTCAGCTCGCTGCTGCCGGATATCGACGAGCCAAATTCGCTGCTGGTGCGCAAAGCGCTTCCGGAGCCGCTGCTGCGGCTGCTGCAGGTGGCCCTGATTGCTGGAGCCATCTACCTGTACCTGGCCGAAATCGCGGCACCGCCCTGGAATCTGGTGCTGGCGCTGCTGGTCGGCAGCGTATCCTTCCTGCCGGGCAGACGGCTGCGCCATCTGGTGATGCTGCTGATTGCCGTTGGGCTGTTGGCGTTCGCTGAAGTGTATGCCCCATGGAATGCGATTGCCGCCTGCATTCTGGTGATTGCCACCGTTGTGCCCCACCGGGGTCTGACGCATACCCTGTATGCGCTTGGCGGCTGGACCGCCCTGCTCTACTTCGCTTCCTCCGGCCTGGCGGACGGCGGCAGTCTGTGGATCGCCGGCGGAATGGCCTACGCCCTGCATTTGGCGGCGGATATCATGACCCGGCGCGGGATTACGCCGCTGCCGCCGCTGCCGCTGAAGCTGCGGCTGAAGCTGATGAGCACCGGCACGAAGAAGGGCGACAGGGTGGAGAAGGTATTCGTTGTCCTGGCACTTGCGTTCGCCCTGTATACTTTTGTGCTGCTTCCCTTTAGCGGGTAAGCAGGCACTCCAAAGAGCCTCACTCCCGCTTGGCGCCGGTTGCGCCGGGGCGGGGTGGGGCTCTTTTTTGCTCAGGGGCGGATTATGTCCGGTAATGGATTGGCGTACGGCAGTGGCCGAAACACAGGGGTTGTCTCCGCTGAAGATTACCGGAGAATTTCCCGTTAGGGACAGCTTGTCCGTTATTCCTCCAGGAAAATCAGACCGATGAAGTCTTCCGGCTCAATCCGCCCGAAGTAATGCTGCAGCTCAAGATCCGCCAGCGCCAGCCGCACTTCCGTCTGTTCGTAACGCTTGCCGCGCAGCGCGTTCTCCACATCGGCCACATCGCCGACGCCGAAGAAGTCGCCGTAGATTTTGATATCCTTGATATAAGAGTCCTCAATGTCCATCCGGATGTCTACCAGACCAGCCGGGAACTTGCGCGTATGCTTGACGTTGCTCTTCGGCGAAAGCCCGTAATTCCAGTCCCAGTTCTGATAGTGCTCTTTGGAAATCTGGTTGATGCGGACCCAGTCGTCCATCGTCAGCTTGTACTGCGGCACTTCTGCCGGCTCCATGCCGAAGATCGAACGCAGCAGGCCTTCACGGAATTCCTCGATAGTCATGTCGGTGCCGAGCAGTTCCTTGATGTTGGCGACGCGGCTGCGTACGGATTTGGTGCTTTTGGATTTGAATTTCTCCGGATTGACGTTCAGCGACGCGCTGACATCGTCCAGGTTCAGGTCGAACATCAGGGTGCCGTGGCTGAACATGCGTCCGCGCGTGGAGAACTGGGCGTTGCCGGAGATTTTTTTCTCGCCTACCTGAAGGTCATTGCGTCCGCTCAGCTCGGCTTCAACACCCATGGAACGCAGATAGTCGATGACCGGCTGGGTGAACTTCAGAAAATTATGAAACGACTGTCCGTCATCCTTGGTAATGAAGCTGAAGTTAAGATTACCGAGATCGTGATAGACAGCTCCGCCCCCCGAAAGACGGCGCACGACCTGAATGTTGTGCTCTTTGACATATTCCTGGTTGATTTCTTCAATGGTGTTCTGATGCTTGCCGATGATGATCGACGGGCTGTTGATATAAAAGAGCAGGTAGCTTTCGTCCATCGGCAGATTTTTCAGGGCAAATTCCTCAATGGCCAGGTTGATGGATGCGTCTGTAATTCCGGTGTTATCAATGAACAGCATGTCGAATTCCTCCGCCTAAACATGATTAACTGCTGCATTTATTGTAAACGAAAAGCGCTGTTCGCACAAAGCCGATGGTTGGTGAATTAGCTTGATGCAGAAATTAGCTAGGGAGAGGCAAGAGAAGGGAGAGCAGGCAGAGGGAAGGGGAGGGGGAGGGAAGCCAGAACGATGAGGGTAGTGTTAGGCGGGCTGCGGCTATGTCACCGGACAGATAGCCTGTGCTGATGAATATCTGCGTGTTCTATATGAAGACAAGCATTGACGGGGGTCCGCGACAGCGGCAATAATTGGAGGAATGGAAGATCAAGGCTGGTATTCACTGGAGGTTGTCTCATGCTGGAAAAATACGGCCACGGCGGCGATTTGCTGACGGCGGCAGAATTATATGGTGAGGGCTCTGGCGTGTTCCTGGACTTCAGCGCCAACATTAATCCGCTCGGCCCGCCCCCGGGGCTGCTGGAGCAGCTTGCGGAAGCGCTGCCGTCCATCACGGCCTACCCCGATCCGGGCCACCGCCGGTTCAAGGCACTGCTGGCCGAGAGTATTGGAGTAGAAGCGGCAGTGCTTACCGCTGCGAACGGCGCGGCGGAATCGATGGCGCTGCTGCTGCTGGCGCTAGCCCCGCGCCGCGTGGGTATCGTCGAGCCCTGCTTCTCCGAGTACAGAACCCTGTCCGAGCAGTTCGGCGCAGAGGTGCTTGCTGTGCGGGGAAAGCCGGAGCTGCATTACCGGGCGCCGGTGGAGGCGATTGCCGCGCTGCTCCCGCAGGTGGAGCTGCTGCTGCTCGGCCAGCCGAACAACCCGAACGGCGTCCAGTATGACCTGGACGAGCTGCGGTTCCTGGCGCGCGAAGCGGAGCGCTGCGGGACGGTGCTGGCGGTCGATGAAGCGTTCATCGACTTCATCCCGGAGGCGCAGCGGCAATCGCTGCTGCCGGAGCTGGCCGCTTACCGTCATACGGTGCTGGTGCGCTCGATGACGAAGTTCTATGCCATCCCCGGGCTGCGCCTGGGGTTCACGCTGGCGCACCCGGAGCTGGCCGCAGCCATGACCGGCAAGCAGGTGAGCTGGAGCGTCAACGGCCTGGCGCTGCTGGCCGGGGAAGCCTGCCTGCGCAGCGGGCGCGATTACGAGGAGCGTACGCGCGCGCTGATCGCGGAAGAGCGCGGGCGGCTGCGGCAAGGGCTGATGGCGCTTCGCTGCGCCGTGCCGCCGGCGGAGGCCAACTTCCTGCTGGCCGAGCTGCCCGCGCCGTGGAGCGCAGCGGAGGTGCAGGCGCGGCTCGGCGCCCGCGGCATCCTGGTGCGCAGCTGCGCGATGTACCCCGGCCTTACGGCTGGCCATATCCGCGTCGCGGTTAAGGGCCGCGACGACAACGCTCGTCTGCTGCAGGAGCTGGGGGATGTGCTGGGAGCGCCGGTGGAGTAGCAGGCGGGAGGGAAGTTCAAGGCGCGGATCGTTGATCACGCCGGCCGGACTGGCATATGGATTAACCACACACGGACTGTATAACACATGGATGGGGCTAAAATCAAAATAAGGTCCTCTACTGAGTCCGCTAGAGCTGGCGCAGAGAGACTTCAGATTGTCGGAGCACACTTAATATAGAGACACTCCTGGTGGTATGCAGTACATCGAGTTCAGTAATTAAAGGCGGGGAGAAGCGATGGAAGAAGTGAAAATCCCTTTTGCTACTGCAAAAGGCGGGGTGTACCACTCCTTTGTCTGGTCCGGGTTAACGCTGAAGTATAAGCAGGACCATCTGCTGCTGGAGCTACCGGCAGAGGCCGATGCCATTTCCAGCGCTGTGTACGGAGGCGGAATGGGCCGGCTTAAACGGGCTGTAAATCTGTATGTCCGCAAGGATTATGATTGCAGCGATCCTGTACGCGATATGGAGAACAGGCTGCGTGAATGGGGGTATGGCACAGAAGGCTGTGCCGGGCTGATGACGGCGGTGCCGCTGCATCATGCCGCGCTCGCCGAGGAAGATACCGGCTCGGCGGGTGTTTTTTGCTGCGTGACTGCTGCTGCGGGGAACGCCGCCCGTGCGGGTGTGGAGCGGCCGGTGCTGGCCGCTTACCGGCCGGGCACCATTAATATTATGCTCGGCATCGACGGCTGGCTTACCCCTGCGGCTATGGTGAACGCCGTGATGACGGCGACAGAGGCCAAGGCTGCGGCGCTGGCCGATCTCGGCATCACCGACAGCGAGACCGGCTTGACCGCTACCGGCACCACGACAGATGCCATCGTGCTGGCAGTCAGCCAGAGCCGGCGTTATCATGCGGAGCATACTTATGCCGGGACAGCTACCGATCTGGGCGGAGCCATCGGGCGGCTGGTGTACGGTGCTGTGACGGGAAGCTTGAATTCGGTGATCCGTGCAGAAGCGCAGATAGTGCAGCGGGCCCGGCCCGGCCAACCGGACATTGAAACGGAAAGCGAAGGCTTGCCACAGGCAGTTGGGCCGGAGCGGCGAGGCCAGAACGGGCAATGAGCGAAGCTATTGTAATACTCTGGTACAGATGCGAGTCCCGGCAGTCGCATAAGTATGAGGATGTTCAGCAGCCAGAAGAGTCCCGGGAATTCGGGAGTCAGCGGAAGCTGGATGGAGCAAGGATTTCAGGAACGCTGCCGGACCATCCTGGCTGCTCGATGGGTCTATACAAGCGGATCGCTCATCAGCGACAGGTGGGGGTGATGCGGCGATGACGGCTGTAATCCTGTTAACCGCTTATGTGCTGGATCTGATCTTTGGCGACCCGCGCAGTCTTCCCCATCCCGTCGTCTACATGGGCAAGGCGATTACCGCTTTGGAGCGGCTAATCCGCCGCTTCTGCACCCGGCCGAACGCACTGAAGTGGGCTGGCATACTGCTGCCGCTGCTGGTCGCCGGCGGTTCCTGGGCACTGACAGTGCTGCTGCTTTGGCTGCTTGCGTTAATTGCTCCTTGGCTGGCCTGGGCGGCTGAGGCCTGGCTGATCTCCACGACAATCGCAGCTAAAGGCTTGAAGGAGGCCGGGTTTGCCGTCTATACGGAGCTGCGGCGGGGTGATCTGCCGGCGGCCCGCAAGGCGCTCGGCATGATTGTCGGCCGCGACACGGCCGGGCTGGATGCGCCGGAGATCGTCCGCGGCACCGTCGAGACGGTGGCCGAGAACATCGTCGATGCCATTATCTCGCCGTTGTTCTTCGCGCTGCTGGGCGGAGCACCGCTGGCTATGGCTTACCGTGCAGTCAATACACTGGACTCCATGGTCGGCTACAAGAACGACAAATACCGCGACCTCGGCTGGGCTTCCGCCCGGCTCGACGATGTTGCCAACTACATACCCGCGCGTATAACAGCGCTGCTGCTTACACTATGCGCCAGGCTGCTGCGGCTGGATTGGCGGAGATGCTGGCGCACCGTACGACGGGACGCCCGGCTCCATCCCAGCCCCAACAGCGGCTTCCCGGAATCAGCCGTTGCTGGCGCGCTTGGCATCCGCCTCGGCGGATACAACGTCTACCACGGAGTGGCTTCGTTCCGGGCTTATATGGGCGATCCGCTCCGGATGCATGAACCGGACGACATAATGACCACATCCCGGCTGATGCTGCTCTCATCCGCGATATTTGCCTGCCTGTGCGCTGCGGCGGCCTGGCTGTGGTGGGGAGCGTGAGCAGGAAGATGCATCTGCAAGGAATCAATTGCACATCCGGGGAAGCAGCCGGGTCAGATCCGGAAACAGCCGCTGCTAAAGCGTGCCCTGGGGCACAGGCAACTCCTAAATTGCCCGCTATATCTGGAATGCCCGAAGCTTTAGGAGTGTCTGAAACTCCTAAGATGCCTGCAACCTCTGGAATGCCTGAAGCTTCAGGAGTGTCTGAAACTCCTAAACTGCCCGATTTCTCTATAGTGCCCGCCAACTCTGTAACGCCGGGGAGCTCTATCATTGAGATAGAGCTCGTACTCGTCCGGCATGGGCATACAAGTTGGAATCTGGAGCGCCGCTATCTGGGCAGCACCGATCTGCCGCTGCTTCCGGAGGCAACACAGGCTCTGGCTGCATTACGTGAGCACGGCGCACTGCAAGGGGAATTCTGGCGGGTATATTGCAGCGATTTGCGCCGCTGCCGGGAGACACTGGCCTTGCTTACGGATAAAGCTGATGCGGTAGCCACATATGACCCGCGGCTGCGAGAAATGGATTTTGGTGCCTGGGAAGGCTGCGATTACGGGCAGCTCCAGAATAACGAGCTATACCGGGCATGGATTGATGATCCGCAGGCTGTTGCACCGCCGGGAGGGGAGTCTTGGATAAGCTTCACGGGAAGGCTCGAAGATTGGCTGGAGGAGATCAAATTGGCGGCGATGGAACTCCGGGCGGCTCAAGCGTGCAGCAACAACCCGCCACAGCCGCATGAGCCGCAGCGACTGAGAGTGCTTGCGGTGACGCACGGCGGAGTGATCCGCCACATTCTGGCGGCTGCTGCAGAGGCGGGAGACTTCCGCGCCGCTATTGCGCCCCCGCCGGGAACGCCGGTGACTGTTATCCTGTCCGGCCAGGAGGGGACCTGGGAATGGGGGCTGCCGGGCGCCGGGTAGCCGCATGCTCCTATCCATCGGAGGCTCCAAGTTACTGCGATTATGGTTGCCTTTAAGTGAGGTTATATAGTTACGCTCAGCGAAGTTAAGATTTCTGGCCGCTGCCGGGCGCTATACTTCTGGATGATACCGCTAATTGCGATAGGAACCGCTGACAGCCGACTCTATATAGTTATGATGGACAACGGCAGCCCTAGTTCGCACACTGTAGTTGGAAAATCGCCACCTAATTTCACCAATCTGGAGATTATAACCAATCTAATTGGAAAATCGCCACTTAAAGTGGATGAAAATCACCGATTATGCCAATAAGGTCCTAATTAAGTGGCGATAATCCAACAAGACTGCAAAAATCCACAAAAACATGAATATTAGTTTGCGAAAATCGATCTATTTGTATTGGAGTAGTAGATTCTGATTCAGGTTACCGGAGCGCTCTTTCGCGGAGGCGCTTCTTTTTGCTGCACCCAGCTTTGCTGCACACGCACTGCTGTACACATCTCTGCTGCACCTCGGCGGATCGTTTCACCCTTATATCTGCTGCGCACATATCAAATAAACGCAGAGGCTTCGCATCCTGATTATCATCCCGGCTTTCCGTAATAAGTTTTGTTTCTATTTGTCGAATTGTGTGCTAGACTCAGAATTTATTAAAGCCCTTACATATCTCGCCGGTGTCCTATAAGGAGGCTGTGCGGGCGAATTACGGGAGAGGAAGAGGCCATGAAACGTTACTTGCTGGATAAGCCCATCCAGACCAAGCTGCTGATTACTTTTTTGCCGGTTATGATTCTGTCCATCATTGCAACCGGGGGATTCTCCTACTGGTCAGCAAGCGATCAGCTACGCAAGAACTCGCTGTATTCACTCGCGGATACAACGTATCAGACGGCTTTGTTTCTGGATGACAAATTTCTGACGATCTTTGAGCAGCTCGTTAATCTGGAGGATACCACGTCCCTGCGCAATCTGCTGTCCGTGAACGACCAGGGGGATACTCCGCAGAAATTCAACGACATTATTGAGCTGCATAATCGTCTTGAAAGCGTTTACCACTCCTATAATGCCATGGTGGATTCGATATATGTGGCGTTTAACAACGGCCGCTCCTTCAATCTTCAGCAGGAATACGTGCCCCGAAGCGTGTCGATAGACCTTCCTGCCTGGCAGCAGCGGTATAACACTTCGGACAAAGGCTACTATTGGCTGAACAGCCATAAGGACGCCATCTTCGATACGGTGGAGGACCGCAAGGTCCTTAGCAGCTTCAAAATGATCGGCACGCCCACCTCCTCCTCCAGCGGCATCGTGCTGATCAATTTGCGCGAAAGCTATTTTCTGGAGATTATGCAAAATGTGCAGATCAGCCCGAACGGCGCACTGGCGCTGATCAGTCCGGACGGCGAGCTGTTCTCCAAAGCGCTGAAAGAGGACTACGAGGTCAAGCCCGGCACGATTATGGAATTGCGGCGGCGTGCCGGAGAGAGCGGAAGCCTTACGGTGGACAGTGCAGCGGGCCGGAAAATAGACATCGCCTACCAGACGCTGCCGCTGAACGGCTGGGTGCTGGCCGCCATCGTGCCGGAGGAGGATATTCTGGAAGGCGCGGAGCGCATCCAGTGGATCGTACTGGCCGTTACGCTGGCGATCCTTGTGCTGGTTGCGGGAGCGGCGACGCTGGCAGCGCGCAATCTCAGCAACCCGATCCGCTACTTGTCCAAGCAGGTCAAGCGCTTCGAGCGCGGCGATTTCAGCGTCAGCTTCGAGATTGACCAGCGCAATGAAATCGGGGTGCTTGCGACCGGCCTGACCCGGCTGGCCGATTCGGTAGAGCAGCTGCTGAGCGAGGTGCGCGAGGAGCAGGAACAGAAGCGCAGGGCGGAGATGCGGGCGCTGCAGGCGCAGATCCAGCCGCATTTTCTGTACAATACGCTGGGTTCCATCAAACACTTGATTGATCTGGAGGAGCGGGAACGCGCCTCACTGATGGTCGGAGCGCTGACCCGGTACTTCCGCATCGGGATCAGCAAGGGCCGCGAGCTGATCACCGTTGCGGAAGAGATCGAGCATGTGCGCAGCTATCTGCTGATTCTGAATATCCGGTACAACGAGGATTTCGACTATACCATTGATGTGGACGAAGAGCTGCTCAAGCTGCACATTCCGAAGCTGACGCTGCAGCCGCTGGTGGAGAATGCCGTCTACCACGGCATCAAGAACAAGCGCGGCAAAGGAATCGTCACCATCACAGGAAGATTGGACGGTGACACCGCTGTGCTGGAGATTTACGACAACGGACAGGGCATCGTGCCGGAGCGGCTCAAGCTGCTGTGGGAGTCACTGCAGGCGGACAGCGCAGGTGACGAAGCGCTGACCTTTGGGCTGTGGAACGCCCACCGGCGGCTGGCGCTGCAATTCGGGGCGGCTTACGGGCTGAGCCTCGAAAGCGAGGAGATGAAATATACCCGGGTAACCGTGCAGCTGCCCCGGGCGCAGAAGGAGGAGGAGCATCATGATTAAACTGCTGATTGTGGACGACGATATGTGGATCCGGGAAGGGCTCAAGCGAAATATCCGCTGGGAGCAGGCCGGCATCGAGGTTGCCGGCACGGCCGCCGACGGGGAGGAGGCGCTTGCCCTGATGCAGGAGCTGCGGCCCGAGCTTGTATTGACGGACATCCAGATGCCTTTCATGGACGGGCTCCAGCTGGCAGAACGGATCAACGGGGACTATCCCGGAACGAAGGTAGTATTCCTGACCGGATACGACGACTTCTCATATGCCAAGCAGGCGCTGCGCCTGCAGGCGGCCGATTATATTCTGAAATACGAGGACAACGACGTCATTCTGAATGCAGCTGTAGCTGCCGCCGGCACCTTGCTGACGGAAAGGCGGGAAGCGGAGAAAGCCCGCAGGAGCGAGGCACTGGTCCGGAACAAGTTCTTCGCGGAGCTGCTGGAGGGCTGCGCGAATCCGGAGTGGGCACGGCGCGAGCTGGCGAACCTCGGCATCGAAGCGCCGGAGGCCTGCTTTCAGGTGGCGGTGATCCAGCCGGAGGATAACCGCCGGTTTGCCCGCCCCGGTGAAGGGGGCAATGCGGAGCTGCTGCTGTTCTCGGTTCATAATATTTGCTCCGAGCTAATGTCGCCGGATTATCCTTACCGCTACCCGGCAATTTATAACAACCGGGTCAATCTGCTCTTTAATGTGCCGGAAGCGGAAGAACAGGAAGGTGCCGCAGACAGGCTGAACGCCCATCTGGAGGAGCTCCGCCGGACGCTGGAGATCTGCCTGAAAATCCAGGTCAGCATCGGCCTCGGCAGCCGCCGCGAAGGGATCGAACGCATCGCGCTTTCGTACGGCGAGGCGCTGACCGCCGCGCAGATGAAGCCGATTCTCGGCGGGGCCGGGGTATTCGTCAGCGGGGAGATCCGCCATTCGCAGAGCTCGCATCACTCGCTGCTGAAGGAGATGGAGCAGTATATCCGGCTGCATTTTGCCGAGGAAGAGCTGAACCTGACCGCCATTGCCGCCCATGTGCATATATCGCCGGCTTACGCCAGCACGCTGTTCAAGAAATATAAAGGCATGAACTTCAGCGAATATCTGGTTCAGCTGCGCATGGACAAGGCCGCCGAGCTGCTGTCCGCCACAGATGCCAAGTCCTACGAGGTGTCGGAGCAGGTAGGCTACCGCAACCCCCAGTACTTCAGTGTCCTCTTTAAGAAGCATTTCGGCAAGTCGCCGTCGGAGTACCGCAGGGACAGGCAGCAGGGCTAAGAAAACAAACCTGTTAAAGAAAACAAACAATCTTTAAAAGATCCTTTATTCAGCGCCTTCACGCCTTGGATTAAGATAAGCGTGGAGGTGCTGTTATGGAATTATCCCAATCAACCGGCGGCCAGACGCTGGCTGCCAAATCCAAAGCTTCACGCAGAAGAATGGGCGACCGCTGGTTCCCGTACCTGCTGATCGCGCCGACGGTTCTGCTGATCGCGGGGCTGCTCGTCTTCCCGATCTTCCGGGTCTTTGATCTCAGTGTGCAGAGCTATGATTTCACCCGGCTGCAGGAAGCGGGTTATATCGGATTTGAGAATTTCCGGAATATTTTTACGCAGGATGATATGTTCTACTCTTCCATGTGGATCACGCTGAAGTGGGTAGTGATCGAGGTCGTGCTGCAGCTGGTATTCGGACTCATCGTCGCCCTGCTGCTGAACCAGGCGTTCAAGATGCGCGGTCTGGTCCGCTCCCTGGTGCTGGTTCCATGGGCGGTGTCAGGGGTCCTGACTACCATGCTGTGGTCGCTGATGTTCAACCAGCATATCGGGATCTTCAACGATATCCTGATGAAGCTGGGGATTATCTCCGAGCCGGTTGCCTGGCTGGCCAATATCCACACCGTCTTTGGCTCTGTTGTCGTCGCCGAGCTGTGGCGCGGCATTCCGTTCTTCGCCATCACGCTGCTGGCAGCGCTGCAGACCATTCCGCATGAGGTTTATGAATCGTGCGAGGTGGACGGAGCGGGGAGCGTGAAGAAGCTCTTTTTCATCACACTGCCTTTCCTGAAGGAAAGTATCGTGTTCGCCACGCTGCTGCGGGCCATCTGGGAGTTTAACTCGATTGATATGATCTTTACGATGACGAACGGCGGACCGATGGATATGACCACCACGCTGCCGATTTATATGATGAAGACGTCCATTCTGGAGGGGAACTACGGCTACGGCTCGGCGCTGGGTGTTGTCACCTTCGCATTCCTGATGATCTTCGTCGTCCTGTATCTCAGACTGAACCGTTCGGGAGGGATGCAGGATGAATAGTAAGATGCGCCGCAAAATCGGCTCCAGACTGCTGTTCTACATTCCGCTCACGCTGACGCTTCTGTTCGTGCTGGTTCCGTTCCTGTGGGCGATTTCCACCTCGCTGAAGCATGAAGCCGATGTGCTGAGCAGCACTGTCCGGTATATTCCGAATCCGATTACGTTCGAGAATTTCGTGCAGGTGTGGAACGACAACAATTTCTCGCAGTATTTCATGAACAGTCTGCTGGTATCGGTGCTGTCCGTCGTGGCGATTACGGTGCTGTCCGTCATGAACGGCTACGCCATGAGCCGGTTTAAATTCAAGGGCAAGGGCGCATTTATGCTGGTGCTCCTGGCGACCCAGATGATGCCGGTGATTCTGTTCGTGATTCCGCTCTTCCTGATCTTTAAAAATCTCGGGATGATCAACACGCCTTACGCGCTCATCCTGTTCTACATTGTACTTCAGGTTCCGTTCAACACGATCCTGATGCGGGGCTTCATCTCCTCGACGCCGAAGGAAATCGACGAGGCGGCGATGGTGGACGGGGCCGGACGGCTGCGGATCATCTTCGCGATTATTATGCCGATTGTACTGCCGGGAATCGTCGCCACGAGCGCCTTCGCCTTCATCGGCGTGTGGAACGAGTTCCTGGTCGCCTTCTCCTTCATTACGACGCCGGACCAGTTCACCATTCCGATCGGCCTTAAGTTTATGATCGGCGAATTCAGCGTCCAGTACGCGTCGCTGGCGGCCGGCAGCATCATCGGGCTGATTCCGCCCGTCCTGCTCTTCATGTTCATTCAGCGTTATCTGGTCGAAGGACTGGGCGGCGCAGTCAAAGGCTAAGGTCCGGTATCGATAGGTACGGGCCCGGCCGGACTGACGCCCGCCGGGCCCGTCCTTTGGATATACAAACGAAATTCAATTGGGGAGGATCACAATATGATGGGGAAACACAAAGCGAAACGCACGGCACTCGCTTCGGCGGCGCTCTTGCTGCTGCTGGCCGGCTGCGGCGGAAACAACGGTGCAAATAACAGTGCAAACAGCGGGGGAGACGGAGCAGCCGCGGCGAATAGCGGCAATGCCAAAGCCTCGAGCGGCGAGAAAGCCAAAATCAGCTTCTGGGCGGCGGCCGTCACGACGGAGCGCAATGCCTTTTTCGAAGAAATTGTTAAGCAGTTCGAGCAGGAGAATCCGGATATCGACGTGGATTATCTCGGTGTTCCGGGTGACCTTGCCGCCTATGAGCAAAAGGTCAACGTAGCCATCTCCGCCGACCAGGCGCCGGATATTATGAATGATTTCAAATCCGATCTGCTGGCGCGTGGCGTGCTGGAGCCGCTTGATACCTATTATGAGCAGTGGGCGGACAAAGACCTGATCAACCCTGAGCTGATCGCCAGTAACCGTAAGCTGGATGCCAAAGAAGGAAAGTTGTATGCGCTCCCATACAGCTCGCAAACCTGGAACCTGTGGGTGCGTCCGGACTGGTTCAAGGAAGCCGGGCTGACGATGCCGGAGGACTGGGACCAATTCTTCGACGCCGTGGCCAAGCTGACTGACAAGTCGAAGGACCGTTACGGGCTCAGTATCCGCGGCGGAGCGGGCAGTGCCAATACGCTGGAAATGCTGATGTATGCTTACTCGGGCATCACCGACTATTTCACGGCAGACGGCAAGGCGACAATTAATGACCCGCTCAATGTTGAATTTGTGGAAAAATATCTCGGCGCTTACAATGTATATACACCCGAGGACGACTTGAACAAAGGCTGGAGTGAGCTGGCAGCCACCTTCCAGTCTGGCAAAGCCGGCATCGTCGTGCACAATCTCGGCTCGGCCAGCTCCCACGAGAAAGCCTTCGGCGGGGACTATACGAAGTTCGAAGCCGTACCTTTCCCGAAGAGCGTCAAGGGCTACCGCGAGCACCCGGGTCTGATGCCGCTGGGTCTGACGATGAGCAAATCGGCGAAGAACAAGGACGCGGTCTGGAAATTCATGACCTTCTACCTGTCGCATGATATCAACAGCCAGTACGGCAAGCTGTACGGCGAAATTCCGGCGAACAAAGACGCTGCCGCCGACGAGTGGGTACAGAGCGTGCCTTACATGAAATCGGCCTCCGATCTGCTGAACAGCGGGGAAACGAAGTTCTCCGATGTGCCGTACTATCTGCCGGGCTATGCCAATGTGCAGAAATCGGTGGAGCCGCTGATCCAGAAGGTTATGGCGAAGCAGATCACGGCCAAGGAAATGCTGGATGAATGGGCATCGCTGCTGGAGCAGGAGAAAGCGGCACAATAACCCGGCGGGCGGAAGGCTGCCCGGTCTGGAAGGAGCTAATTCATGAAGACAACGAATGCGCCCTGGGTGTCTGACCTGGGGAACGGAAACTACCGTAATCCCGTACTGTATGCGGACTATTCCGACCCGGATGTGATCCGGGTCGGGGAGGACTATTACATGACGGCATCGAGCTTCAACCACATGCCGGGCCTGCCGATTCTGCATTCCCGCGATCTGGTGAACTGGACCATTGTCAATTATGCCATTGAACGGCTTGAGCTGCCCGGATATGATGAGGTGCAGTTCGGCAAGGGCGTCTGGGCGCCCAGCCTGCGCCATCATGACGGCAGGTTCTGGATTTTCTTCGGCACTCCCGATGAAGGGATCTTCATGGTGACGGCTGAGGACCCGCTGGGCAAGTGGACGGCGCCCCATCTGGTCAAGGCGGCCAAGGGCTGGATCGACCCGTGCCCGTTCTGGGATGAGGACGGCCGGGCTTATCTGGTCCACGCCTTCGCGCAGAGCCGCAGCGGCATCAAGCATATTCTGCATGTGAACGAGATGAGTCCGGACGGCAGAGCATTGCTGGATGAAGGACGGCTGATTATAGACGGAACCGTGGACCATCCGACGCTGGAAGGCCCAAAGATGTACAAGCGAGACGGCTGGTACTATATTCTTGCCCCGGCAGGCGGCGTACCGACCGGCTGGCAGGCGGCTTTCCGCTCCAGGAATATTTATGGTCCGTATGAGGACCAGATCGTATTGGAGCAGGGCGGCACCCCGGTGAACGGTCCTCATCAGGGGGGCTGGGTGGACACGCCGGGCGGAGAGCACTGGTTCCTGCATTTCCAGGACAAGGGCCCTTATGGCCGCATCGTCCATCTGCAGCCGGTGGAATGGCGTGACGGCTGGCCGGTCATGGGCCAGGCGGCAGCCGGCAGCCTGACCGGGGAGCCGGTAGCCGAGTGGCCGAAGCCGGAGGCAGCCGTGACGATACCGACCGCTGTACCGCAGACCTCGGATGATTTCGCCGGAAGGCGGCCCGGGCTGCAGTGGCAGTGGCAGGCCAATCCGCAAGCGCGCTGGCTCTCGCCCGGCGGTACAGTTCCGGGCCTGCAGCTCAACTGTGTGCCGCCGGGAACCAAGGATCAGCGGCTGTTCGATGCGCCGCAGCTGCTGTTGCAGAAATTCGCCGCTCCGGCATTCACTGCGGAGGTGCAGATTACGCCGCAGTTCCGCGCACCGTCTGAACGTGCAGGCCTGGTCGTACTGGGACATAAGGCCGTGTACTTAAGTCTGTTCCCCGGCGAGGACGGCGGACTCTGCCTGGGCCGGTTCGAAAGTCAGCCGGCAAGCTCAGGCGAGACGGAGGATACGCTTACGGACAGCTGTGTAACCCTGGCTGCGGATGCTGTGTATCTGCGGCTGACCGTGGGCGAAGAAGCGGATTGTCGGCTGGCGTACAGTCTGGACGGAGAAGCTTACACTGAGCTGGGAACCTCCTTCCGGTTAAAGGAGCCGCAAAGCGCCTGGGTCGGAGTCAAATTCGGTCTGTTCGCAGCGGCAATCGGCACCGGGGAGCTACCGGAAGAAGCGGGCTTTGCCCGGTTTGGCCCTTTTACAGTAAGGTAGGACCGCATTGGAATGAACCAGCCAGCCTGCTCCAGCCCCCTACCGTTTAAACTTTCCTTCCTTAGGGTATAAAAGAGACAAACACCCCTAGGGAGAAAGGCGGTAAGCTTATGCTGTGGGGATTAATCGGATTAGTTGTTGTCGTATGGCTGTTTGGATTCATCTTTGATATTGTCGGCAATCTTATTCATTTGCTGCTCCTGGTTGCCGGGGTCCTCTTTGTGATTAACCTGTTCCGGGGACGCTCCCGGAGTTAACAGGCGGGTGCCGCCGGAGGAAGAGCGGGTATTGCATAATAGCTAATGTGAAAATGCGGGCTTAGCCCGCCCAGGAACCACGTCCGGAAGAAAATCCCGGGAGCGTGGTTCTTTTTTTCGCGCGTTGACTATGCCATGATAGCTATGGGGGCGATGAAACGGATGTACAACGATTTCAAACGGATTGCCGGAAGACCGGTCTATATCCAGGTCAAGGATTATATGAAGCAGCTGATTGCGCGGGGAGCGCTGCAGGGAGACCAGAGGCTTCCTTCCACCCGTGAGCTCAGCCTGCTGCTGAAGGTCAGCCGCAACTCGGTTATTTCGGCCTATGAGGGTCTGGAGGATGACGGATTCGTGTACACGGTCCAGGGTCAGGGCCACTATGTGTCGCCCGCAGCCATCCAGGACAGTACGGCGGCCCCCCGCTGGAACCTTGACTGGAAGCAGCGGCTGAGCAGCCGGGCGCTGCTGGCCGAGGAGCTGGATATTATGAAGCACGGAATCCGTGCCGGAAAAGGGACGATTTCATTCACAAGCATTGCTCCGGATGAAAGCCTGTTTGATCTTGGGGCAGTCCGCAAGGCTTTTCTCGAACGGATGGCCGTCGAAGGCGATATTCTGCTGAATTACGGCTACGCCAAGGGCTATAAGCCGTTAATCGACTATTTGAAGCAATATATGGAGCATAAAGGCGTGGATCTGCGCGGCAAGGATATGCTGATTACGAATGGCTTCACCGAAGGCTTTGATCTGGTGCTGTCGGCGCTGGGCCAGCAGCACGGCACCGTGCTGTGCGAGAATCCGACCCATCATACGGCGCTCAAGAATCTGCGGCTGAACGGCTTCGGGATCAGGGGTGTGGCGATGGAGCGGGACGGAATCAATCTGGAGGAGCTGCAGTCCGCGCTGGAGGATGGACAATACGATTTTGCGTACTTTGTACCGTCTTACCATAATCCAACGGGCATTGTCATGTCGCCGGAAAAAAGACAGCGGCTGGTGAAGCTCATGTCGGCCTATAAGGTGCCGGTGATCGAGGACGGGTTCAGTGAGGAGCTGCGCTACTCCGGCGGCCATGTGGCGCCGCTGATTGCGGCGGCGGGCAGCGGGAACGGCGTGGTCTATCTCGGCAGCTTCTCCAAGGTGCTGTTCCCGGGACTGCGGGTAGGCTGGGTGCTGGCCGACAGCGAGCTGATCTATTATCTCGAAAGCGTGAAGCGGGCGCGCAGCATCCATACCTCGACGCTGGACCAGTCCATACTGTACCAGTACCTGCTGGGCGGCAATCTGGAGAAGTATCTCAAGCGGGCACGGGCAGAGTATAAACGCAAATATGAGCTGACCGTGGCCTGCTGCCAGAACGAGCTGCCCTACAAGTCCTTGTCGGGAGACGGCGGACTGCATCTTTTTGTCACCTTTGCCGAAGGCTTCGATACCGGAGAACTGCTGAAGGTATGTCTGGAGCGGGGAGTTATTTTTACGGCGGGAGAGCGCTTCTTTACGGGCGGCGGCGGACAAAACACGCTGCGCCTGGGCTTCTCCAGAGTGAGTGACGAGGATATCCGGACAGGAATCGCCATCATCGGTCAAGCGGCACGCCAGTTAATGGGAATATAAAAGGAGGATGAACATCATGAAGATAGGCGTAATTATGGGCGGGGTATCCTCGGAAGCGGAAGTGTCGCTGAATACGGGCCGGGAGATGCTCAAATATCTGGACCGCAGCAAATACGAGGCGGTTCCGGTTGTCATTAAGGAGCGGGAGGATCTGGTTGCCGGAGTCAAGGACCTGGATTTTGCACTGCTTGCGCTCCACGGAGCCTACGGTGAAGACGGTACCGTCCAGGGAACGCTGGAGACATTGGGGATTCCCTACTCCGGCAGCGGTGTGCTGGCCAGCAGCCTGTGCATGAATAAGCATCTCTCCAAAACCATTCTGCGCGCAAGCGGCGTGCCTACTCCGGACTGGGTATGCTGGGACAGCGTGGACGAATATGATGCTGAAGCCGTGGAGCGGCTGGGCTATCCGGTGATGGTGAAGCCGAATTCGGGCGGCTCCAGCATCGGAATGACGAAGGTATATTCGGGCGGCGAGCTGCGGAATGCGGTGGAGAAAGCTTTTGCCGAGGATGCTTCAGTGCTGATTGAACGCTTTACTGCAGGCGAAGAGATTACCTGCTCCATACTGGGCGGCGACCTGCTGCCGTTTCTCAGCATTAAGCCGCTGACGGAAGGCTGGTTCGATTACGGGGCCAAATATGAGCGGGGCGGGGCGGATGAGCGCATTATCGAGCTGGACGGCGATATCCGGCACAGGGTGGAGACTGCCGCCATGACCTGTTACAAGGCGCTGAAATGCTCCGTCTACGCACGGATCGATATGCTTATTCTGGAGGGCGTGCCGTATGTGCTGGAGGTCAATACCCTGCCGGGAATGACAGAGACCAGCCTGCTGCCGCAAAGCGCCCGGGCCGCCGGCTACAGCTTCAGCGGACTGCTCGACCGGATCATCGCGGAATCGCTGAAGGAGCGGGGGAGAGCGGGTCAACCGGATAAGCTGCAGGGCCGGACAGAAGGACAGGAACCGGAGCTCCCGAATGCCGAGAGAGCTGGTGAAGCGCAGATGCACGCAAGTGCTGAGAGTGGCGGACGTGAGCGGAATACGTGTGAAGCCGGGGAAGAGCAGATGCACGCAAGTGCTAAAAGTGCCGGACGGAAGCGGAATACGTGTGAAGCCGGGGAAGAGCAGACGCATGCAAGTGCTGAGAGTGGCGGAAAGAAGCGGAATACGTGTGAAGCCGGGGAAGAGCAGATGCATGCTAATGCTGAGAGTGGCGGACGTGAGCGGAATACGTGTGAAGCCGGGGAAGAGCAGATGGATGCAAATGCTGAAAGCGGTGAACGGAAGCGGAATACGTGTGAAGCCGGGGAAGCGCAGATGCATGCTCATAGTACAGATTGGCGGCAAGCCTCGGTGAGGGCGGCGGGGACAGCAGTCATACCGGCGGCTGCGGAGCTTGGCCCGGATGATCGGGAACGGCAGGTGAACGTCCATGTCTAGGCACAGCTCGTCAGCGGCCCGGGAGTGGATTGCCCCCCGCGTCAGAGAGATTCAGCCTTCGGGTATCCGCGCTTTCTTTGATTTAGCTGCGGGTAACAACGATATTATTTCATTAGGAGTAGGCGAACCGGACTTTGCGACACCGGAGCAAGTGAGGACGGCATGCATCCGTGCACTTGAACGCGGAGAGACGATGTATACTCCGAATGCCGGATTGCCGGAGCTGCGCGAAGAGATTGCCCGGTACATGAAGGACAGCTTTGGCTTGGCCTATCATCCCGCCGATGAGGTGATCGTCACGGTTGGCAGCAGCGAGGCCGTCGATCTGGCGCTGCGCGCGTTCACCGCACCGGGCGATGAGATCATTATTCCTACGCCGAACTATATTGCTTACTCGCCAATCGCCCATCTGAACGGCGGAACGCTGGTGGAGGTGCCGTCCGCGGCGGAACAGGGCTTCAAGCTGACCGCCGATGCGCTAAGGCAGGCAATTTCGCCGCGTTCGAAGCTGCTGATGGTCAATTACCCGAACAACCCGACGGGGGCGGTGATGAGCTATGAGGACTGGGAGCCGATTGCGGACCTTGTCCGGGAGCATAACTTGATCGTGCTCTCGGATGAAATCTACGCCGAGCTTACGTATGACCGGAAGCATGTGAGTATTGCCTCACTGCCGGGCATGAAGGAGCGGACGGTAGTCATCAGCGGCTTCTCCAAGGCGTTCGCGATGACCGGCTGGCGGGTTGGCTACGCCTGCGGCAACTATGAGCTGCTGGCTGCGATGCTGAAGATTCACCAATACACCGCGATGTGTGCACCGGTGCTGGGCCAGATCGCAGCGCTTGAATCGCTGCGCACGGCCATGCCCGACAAGGAACGGATGAAGGAGAGCTTCCGGCAGCGCCGTGCCATGTTCGTGTCCGGGCTGCAGAAGATCGGACTTGAATGTCATCAGCCCGAGGGCGCCTTTTATGCTTTTCCTTCCATCGTGGATTCCGGAATGGGCTCGGAGCAGTTCGCCCTGCGGCTGCTGCGCGAGGCCGGTGTCGCGGCTGTCCCGGGCCATGTGTTCGGGCCGGGCGGCGAAGGCCATATCCGCTGCTCTTACGCTGCTTCTGAGACGAAGCTGGGCGAGGCGCTGGAGCGGATGGAACGCTTTTTGCAAAGAAAAATGTAATTGTAAGATGGTGGCATATCCCCTATAATCCTTAGGGAAGAAACAGGGGAATGCTAATAACTAGACGGTCATTGTACAGGAGCCCCTTCATTTAGGAAGGGGCTTGTTTGCTTTGTGCCGGCTGCGGAACAGTTAGTGCTACATCAATCGGATTACATATTGCCACTAGGCGATCGGCTGAAGCCGAGGAGGAGAAATTTATGAACGCAGAACTCTCAGCATTGAAGGATTTGACCGGGCGCATTGCACCGGTGGATGAACAGGCTATGCAGCGTGCCGAGCAGCGCCTTGGCATTCTGACGAAGCCCCCGGGCAGCCTGGGGCGGCTGGAAGCGCTGGCTGTCCGCCTGGCAGGAATATCGTCAACGGAACAACCGCTCTACGGCAAGCGGACGGTAGTGGTTATGGCTGCAGACCATGGGGTGTGCAGCGAGGGCATCAGCGCCTTTCCGCAGGAGGTGACTCTGCAAATGGCCTATAACTTCCTGGACGGCGGCGCAGCCGTCAACGTGCTGGCCCGGCAGGCGCAGGCGGAGGTGAAGCTGGTCGATATCGGCATTGACGGCGAGCTGAGCCATCCGGAGCTGATTGCGGCCAAAGTGCGCTATGGCACAGCCAACATGGCGGAAGGCCCGGCAATGAGCCGTGAGGAAGCGCTGCAGGCCGTGCTGGCCGGGGCGCGGATCGCCCGTGAAGCGGTGGCCGGCGGAACGGAGATCTTCATCACCGGCGAGATGGGCATCGGCAATACAACCGCCAGCGCAGCCGTATTCTGTGCGCTGACAGGCGTGCCTCCGCAAACGGGCGTCGGCCGCGGCACAGGCATCGACGACGGGCGGCTGCGTCACAAGATAGAGGTGGTACAGCGGGCACTGGATGTGAATAGCCCGGACTGCGCCGATCCGCTGGATGTGCTGTCCAAGGTGGGCGGCCTGGAAATTGCCGGTCTCGCCGGCCTGATTCTGGGCGCGGCGGCGGAGCGCGTTCCCGTCATTCTGGACGGCTTCATCTCCGGTGCTGCAGCGCTGGCCGCCAAAGCGCTGGCGCCGGAGGCGGCAGGCTATATGATCGCCTCCCATATCTCCGGCGAGCAGGGGCACCGGCTCATGCTGGAGCATTTGGGACTCGAAGCGCTGCTGGATTTGGGGCTGCGGCTTGGGGAAGGCACCGGCGGAGCGCTGTGCCTGCATCTGGTGGAAGCCTCCGGCCGCATTATGCGGGAGATGGCGACATTTGAGAGCGCAGGCGTGTCGGGAGCAGAGAGCGTATGAGCATTCTCGTTACGGGTGGGGCACGCAGCGGCAAGAGCGGCTTTGCCGAACGGCTGACGCTCTCACTGGCCGGCCAGGCTATATATGTGGCGACAGGACAAGCCTTTGATGAAGAGATGACGGCGCGGATTGCTCTCCACCGGGTGCGCCGCGACGGAGACGGCGGGCGGTGGGAGACGCTGGAGGAGCCCTTCCGCTTGCCGGAGGTGCTGGACCGTCTGTCCGGCGGCAAGGCGGTGCTGGTAGATTGTCTGACGCTCTGGCTCTCCAATGTGCTGCTGGCCGCTGAAGGCAAGCCGGACGCAGCGGCGATTGTCGAAGCGGAGATCACCAGGCTGGTGCGGAGCGTGGGATCTTTTGAGGGAACGCTGGTGCTGGTCACCAATGAAGTGGGCGATGGCATTGTGCCGGAATATGCACTGGGGCGGTTATACCGCGATTTGGCCGGGCGGATGAATACGCTGCTGGCGGCCGATTGCGAGCAGGTCTTCCTCGTTACCGCCGGTATTCCCATTGAGCTGAAGAGCCGGGAGTACAAGCTATGAGCATGCGCGGGGATGCCGCTGCGGCATTTCAGTTTCTGTCCCGCTTCCCGGTGAAGGGGGGAGGGGAGTTCTCCGGCGGGCTGCTGCAGCGCAGCGTGCCCTATTATCCGCTGGTCGGGGCGGCCATCGGGGGAAGCGCGGCACTCTGCGCCGCAGCGGCGGGCTGGCTGCTGCCGGACTGGCCCGCTGCCGTCCTGACGCTCATCCTGTGGGTGGGCCTGACCGGCGGGCTGCATCTGGACGGCTGGATGGACAGCGCCGATGCCCTGCTCAGCTACCGCACCCGGGAGCGGATGCTGGAGATTATGAAGGACAGCCGCGTCGGAGCCATGGGCGTGCTGGCCTGCGTCCTGCTGCTGCTGCTGAAGGCTTCGTTGCTGGCGGCAGTTATCAGCGGCGGCCGCTATGCGGAGCTGACGCTGCTCCTGCTGCCGCCGGTGTGGAGCCGCTGGTACATGGTGCGGGCGATGGCCCGCTATCCGGGTGCCCGCGGCAAGGAGGGGCTGGCCGGCAGCTTCGCCGGCCTGCCGCCCCGGCAGGAGCGGCGCACGTTCCTGTGCGCCGCGCTGCTCTCGCTGGCCGCGGCCGCGGCGCCTCTGGCGCTTGGCGCGGACAGCGGCAGGTGGCCGCTGTTGCTCGCGGCCGCCTGCCTGGCGCCGCTGGCCGCATGGGCCTGCGGCACCCTGGCGGCGCGCCGGGTGAACGCGCGGCTCGGCGGGCTCACCGGCGACGTGTACGGCGCGCTGAACGAAGGGCTGGAAGCCGTGCTGCTGCTTCTGCTGGTTCTGCTGCAATACAATTGGTAGTTAAGCGCCGTAGATGCGGCAGGTTTAACGACCAAACTATATCCCTGCTTCGCGGGCAGTCCGGCAGCAGGAAGAGAGCGGGGAGAAGCTAATGATGAAGGATCAGGGGACAATAGAAGGATCGAATCATAAACGGGCTGCGGTGCTGATGCTGCAGGGAACGGCCTCCGATGTCGGCAAAAGTCTCGTCACTGCCGCCATCGGACGCATCATGACCCGGGACGGTTACAGAGCAGCGCCCTTCAAATCACAGAATATGGCGCTGAATTCCTATGTCACCGCAGACGGCAAGGAAATCGGACGTGCCCAAGGCATGCAGGCCGATGCTTTCGGCATCACGGCGACCACCGATATGAACCCCATTCTGCTGAAGCCCTCCGGTGAGATGAGTGCACAGATCGTCGTGCACGGTGTGCCTCATACGGCGCTCAGCGCACGGGAATACCGTGAGAAATTCCTGCCGGAGGCCAAGGGAACTGTGCTGGCTGCACTGGACCGGCTGCGAGCAGAATACGACGTGGTCCTGATAGAAGGCGCCGGAAGTCCGGCGGAGATTAACCTGAAATCGCGGGATATCGTTAACATGAATCTGGCAGGCTGGGCCGACGCGCCGGTGCTGCTTGTCGCTGACATCGACCGGGGCGGCGTGTTCGCATTCCTGGTCGGCACCCTGGAGCTGCTGGAGCCGCATGAGCGGGCCCGGGTCAAGGGCTTCATCATCAACAAGTTCCGCGGCGACCTCTCACTCCTGCAGCCGGGGCTGGATTGGCTGGAGGAACGTACCGGCATTCCGGTGCTGGGCGTGCTGCCTTATCTGCCGCAGCTGCGGATTGAGGCGGAGGACTCTGTCGTACTGGATACCCTCCACGGTAGGCCGGATCAGGCGCTGGGCAAGGAGCTCGACATCGCCGTAATCCGTTATCCGCGCATTTCTAACTTTACCGATTTCGACCCGCTGGAGTTGGAGCCGGATACCGCCGTACGTTACGTGTCTTCGGCCAATGAGCTGGGAACGCCGGATGCCATTATACTGCCGGGGACGAAGAACACGGCCGCCGACCTGGAGCATCTGCGCAGCCAGGGCTTCCCCGCAGCGATTGCGCAGGCACTGGCGCGCGGAACGCAGCAGCTGGTGGGCATCTGCGGCGGCTATCAGATGCTGGGCGCGCAGCTGCTTGACCCGGATGGCGTGGAGAGCGCCGGCCCGGCGGAGTGTGCCGGGCTTGGCTACCTGCCGCTGGCGACCACTTTTTTGCCGCAGAAGACCACCGTGCGGGCACAAGGTGTGCTGGCGGACGGACACCCGCTGCGCCTGGGCGGCATTGTTAGCTCTGGTAGCTCTGCCAGCTCTGCCAGCTCTGCCAGCTCTAGTAGCTCCGTCGGCTCTGGTATCTCAGCCAGCTCTGATAGCTCTGACAGCTCTAGTAGCTCTGTCAGCTCTGTCAGCTCTGGCAACTCCGTCAGTTCTGGTAGCTCTAGCAACTCTAGTAACTCGAGCAGCTCCAGCAACTCCGGCGGCGGTGAAGCCGGAGAATGGCAAGTCGGCGGTTACGAGATTCATATGGGCACCACGGTGAACCGGGAGGCTGACGCTCTCCGCAGCCTGTTCATGCTGGAAGGTCCGGAAGGCGAACGGCGGCCGGAAGGCTGGGGCACACCGGACGGCCGCATCTGGGGCACGTACCTGCACGGTGTGTTCCACAGCGACAGGCTGCGCAGAGCATGGCTGGATGGCTTGCGGGAGGAGAAGGGCCTGGCGCCATTATCAGCCAGCTTCTCCTCAGCCGCACTGCGCGAACAGGAATTTGACCGGCTGGCCGACGCCGTCAGCGCCAATCTGAATATGGATGCAGTTTATGAAATTATGGGCTTGCCCCGGAAAGAGGGATAGCATGGCTGTTGCGGTACTGCTGTTCATAGTTGCCGGACTTGCCGAGATCGGAGGCGGCTATCTTGTATGGCTGTGGCTGCGGGAAGGGCGGCCGCTTTGGTACGGCTTTGTCGGAGCGGTTATTCTGATCGCTTACGGCGTTATCCCGACGCTGCAGAATTTTCCTTCCTTCGGGCGGGTCTACGCTGCCTATGGCGGAGTGTTTATCGTGCTGGCTATACTGTGGGGCTGGCTGGTGGACAAGAAGACACCGGATATGTATGACTGGATCGGTGCAGTGATTTGCATGATCGGCGTGTCGGTGATATTATGGGCTCCGCGGCATTAGACGGCGCAAGCCTGACGCTGCGGTCAATCAAAAGATCACTATAGACGAATAAGGCGGGGCCGGGATGTGTTTATCCCGGCCCCGCCTTGTCCATACGTCTAGCAATACCTTATTATTATGCCATACAAGAATGCTGGGCACCTTTTAGTTGCACTTTGTACAACTAAATCTCTTCGAGAAAGGAATTTGGATGCAATAGCTGTATTTCGTACAACTAAAAACCGGAATTACTCTGAATTTAGCGCATTCCCCGAAATATAGCTGCACAGAATGCAACTATCTGGAGAATTTAGTGGGTTTTGATGAAAATAAGTGTACAGAATGCAATTATGGCCCCCAGCCCGGACGGCCCCCCGGTCCCGACGCCCCTGGTCCCGACGGCCCCCCGGTCCCGACGCCCCTGGTCCCGACGGCCCCCCGGTCCCGACGCCCCTGGTCCCGACGGCCCCCCGGTCCCGACGCCCCCGGTCCTGACGGCCCCGGTCCTGACGGCCCCGGTCCTGACGGCCCCGGCCCCGACGCCCCCCGGTCCTGACGGCCCCGGTCCTGACGGCCCCGGTCCTGACGGCCCCGGTCCTGACGGCCCCGGTCCTGACGGCCCCGGCCCTGACGGCCCCCGGCCCTGACGGCCCTCCGGCCCCGACGGCCCCCGGTCCTGACGGTCCCGGCACCCCCAGCACCCGCTTCTTTCACATCACCGGACCCACCAGCCATCCTCCCTCAGCTCGGCTTAAATCTTGAACTGGCTCATGGCTTCCTGCAGCCGGATGACCTGCTCATGCAGATGTTCCACCGTCTGTGTATGGCCCTCAAGCTCCTCGTCCTGCCGCGCCGAGTTCTGTGCCAGCATGCCCGCGCTGGCCTGCGATTTGGCGGTGATCTGCGCGGTCTCCTCGACGGAGGCGCTGACTTCCTCGGTGCCGGCAGAGATTTGCTGCGTAGCGGCCGACACGGACTGCACACTGTGATTGATGCTCTGGATCAGAATCAGCAGATGGCTGAACGCGTTGCCGGCCTCGCTGACTTTGCCGGCACCCGAGGCGATCTCCTGGTTGACATGGTTCATTTCCTCGACGGAGCGGTTCATGTCCTCCTGCAGGCTGAGCAGGAATTCGCGGATTTGCTCATTGGATTCCTTGGATTGCTCGGAGAGCTTGCGTACCTCGCCGGCGACGACGGCGAAGCCGCGGCCATGCTCACCCGCCCGCGCCGCTTCGATGGAGGCGTTCAGCGAGAGCATCTGGATCTGCTTCGTAATCTCGGTGATGCCCTGGACCACTTCGCCGATCATCAGGGAGCGTTCGTTCATCAGGCGGAACTGCTCCAGCGATTTGCCGGATGCCAGTGCGACCTGCCGCATCTGTTCAACGGCAGTCTGCGCAATTTCGTTGCCGCTGCCGGCTTCCACCGAAGCCTCGCTGATCTGCTCGGTAACCTCGCCGGCGGCGGAGGCAATATGCTGGATGCCGATATTGATTTCTTCCATGGCCCGCGCGTTCTCCAGCGCGCTGCTGGCAATCGTAGCGCTGCCCTTGCCGATCTCCTCTACGGACTGGGAGGAATGCTGGGCCATATCGCGCAGCACATTGACGCGTGTCTTCAAGTCATTGGCATCGGTGATTACGCTCTGGGAGGTGCCCAGCACCTGACTGATCATTTGCTTCAGCTGCTCAGCCATGCTGCCGAAGCTGGCCGAGAGCTGGCCGACCTCATCCTTGCTGCGGATTGTCAGTGTCTGTGTGAAGTCCCCGGCAGCCAGCTTGTTGCTGTAGCCGATCAATTGGGAGAGGGGACGGGTAATTCTGCGGCTCATAAGTATTGAGGCGCCGAGTCCGACAATCAGGGCCAGCAGGGTAATGCTTGCGCTGTTCCAGAGAATGCTGTTGATTTTGTCCTGTACAAAGCGGACATCGGAGCTTACTCCAATGACGAGCGTGCTGCCGGAGATCCCGATATACGCCGTCTTATGTATTCCGTGGCTGTCACTGTAGATTTCACTGTTGCCCGGCTTGCCCTTGGAAGCCTGCTCCATCGCAGAATTGACGGCGATTTCTTCTCCCGGTACCAATGGGGAGTTCTGGTCTGCAGTTACGATGGTAGCCTTGCCTTCCTTCAAGTTGGCGAGAAAAATCGTCTCTACGTCATGCTGTCCAAGCTTGTCCTTGAAGTAGAACTTGACATTGGTAATTGCCTGATCGCTCTTGCTCTGCGCCTGCTGGGCATGGGTGACATTCAGACCCTTGAACACATCCTGTGCCGTAGAGGATAAAATCTTGTCGATCTGCGGCATTACGTACTGGTTGATCGTGCTCATCGAACTGTTATAAAAGCTGATACTCAGCGCCAGTGAGGTGAGCAACAGGACAATGAATAAAAGAATTGTAAATTTCCGGCCGATTGAATTTTTAAAGCGCGACATAATGGTCTCCCCTTTTCCGACAAAACTTATGTAAGGCTGTTGTTAACGTAAAACCGATTGATAACTATTCTATAGAATTAACCCCCGGTTGAATAGTGAAAAATGTTTGATGTTAGCTAATTTTTTCTGAAAATTATGAATAAATATTGAAGTACTGAACATTTGCTGAAAAACCAGCTTTTATGAATTGACAACCGGCTTATTATCAATAGAATGTGATAGAGTACTTAATACCGCGGTTCGTAACCATCCCGCGTAACCAAAACTAGGAGGAATACAGGTTTCATGTTTAATTTGCTGTGGGGGATTTTGTTTGTTGTCGTCAATTTTGCTTTTTTTCTGGTATGCTATCGTTTGTTCGGCAAAAAAGGGCTGTATGCCTGGGTCGGCGTAGCAACGGTCATTGCCAATATCCAGGTGGCCAAAACGATTGTCATGCCTTTTGATATCGTAATGACTCTCGGCAACACGATGTATGTAACGCTCTACATGACCAGCGATCTGCTGAATGAGAAATTCGGCCGGGCTGAAGCGCGCCGGGCGGTGTGGTTCGGCTTCTTCACGCTGCTGATGACGACGGCGCTGATGCAGATGGTGCTGTTCTTCGAGCCTGCGTCTACGGATTTTGCCCAGGAGCCGCTGGAGATGATCTTCGGACTGATGCCGCGCCTGGCGCTGGCCAGCCTGTCGGCTTACTTCGTCAGCCAACTGCTGGATGTACGGATGTATTCCTGGATCCGCGGATATTACGGCACTCCGCGCCAGATGTGGATTCGCTCCAACGGCAGCACGATGGTCAGCTCGTTTGTGGATACGCTGATCTTCTGCACAATCGCTTTTGCCGGTATCTATGACTGGAAGGTCTGGACCGAGATTCTGCTGACCACCTATCTGATCAAGTTCGTGCTGACAGCCGCAGGCACACCGATCCTGTACATCGCCCGCTCCTTCAGCTTTGCCGAGGATGAGGCGCCGGCAGGGTCAGCTCCAGACGCTGCAGCTTCCCGCCAATAAAAGAAAGCACAGGTTCCGCGCCCGAAGGGCTGCGAAGCCTGTGCTTTTTTTTGAAGGATAAGAAACTATCTCTTCCATGCTGTAGCCGTGTTTACTTGGTTCTGCAAAGTTATCGGTTCTGGCCGGACACTCCTACAGATGCAGGACGGTCAGCGCCTTTGGAAAGCTGGTCAGCGTCTGCGGGCCTTCCGGAGTCACGAATACATCATCCTCGATCCGCACGCCGCCAACTCCCGGAACATAGATCCCTGGTTCTACGGTAAAGACATTGCCAGCTTCAATGATATCCTCGTTCAGCCCGTGCAGCGAAGGGTATTCATGGGTGTCCATGCCCAGGCCGTGGCCGACCCGGTGCACGAAGTATTCGCCATAGCCGGCCGCTTCGATGACATCGCGCGCCGCCTTGTCCACTGAGCCGAAGGTTGCTCCGGCGCGGCTGGCGGCAAGGCCCGCCTCATTGGCTGCCAGCACGGCGTTGTAAATGTCTTCAAGCTTGCCGTCCACGCTCTCCACCGCAAAGGTGCGGGTAATGTCGGAGGCATAACCGGCGGCGTATACGCCGAGATCGAACATCAGCAGATCGCCCGGCTGGATGCGCCGGCTTCCCGGCACGCCATGCGGCAGAGCCGTATTGGGCCCGGAGAGCACCATTGTATCGAAGGATGGTCCGGAAGCCCCCACCTTCTTCATCAGATAGTCGAGCTCGGCGACCAGCTCGATTTCGCTTACGCCGGCTTTGACATGGGTAAGGCCCTGGCGAAGCACCTCCTCTACCAGCTCGGCGGCATGCTTCATGCGGCGGACTTCCTCCGGTGTCTTCTTGGCACGCAGGGAGCGGAGCCACGGGCCGATGTCGCTGAAGCCGCCGGCGGATACGGACGCGGCGAGCAGCTCGAAGCGGCTGACCGAGAAGTGATCCTTCTCGATACCGACCGCTTGCGGGCTTTTGCCGCCAAACCGGGCCTTCAGCAGTTCGTAAGGGTTATCGGTATCGCTGTGGGTGACAATGCTCTTCACAGAGGAGGCGGCATGTGCGGCCTCGGCATCCAGCGCCGGCACGATCAGCACCGGTTCCTCTCCGTGGATCAGTAGCAGTCCGAGGAACCGTTCATGCGGATTGCTGGCGAACCCAGTTAAGTAATATACATGCTTCGGATCGGTGACGAGCAGGGCGTCCAGCTTGCCCTCCGCCATCCGGTGCTCGAGCACCTTCAACGCTTCATTCATGGTTCATAATCCCCTTTCATTTCCAAGCCAAGCTGCAATGCTCTCATTATAGACCATTCCCCCGCAGGCTGCACGCAGAGCACCGAAATAGAAACAAGTTCATCCCTAAGGGTTTAGTGAAGCTGTAGGCCGGGTAAATAGGGCAAAAAAGCTGATGGGAGGTGTAAGCTATGGGCAAAACCGGCAAAGGTGCACGGTTCCAGGTGCTGCGCGGCGCTTTACTCCTGATGCTGGGAGGGCTGACGGCGTGCTCGGCTTCACCGGATCAGGGCTTAATAGAGGATCACATGGAAACAAACGGTCCGCGGCTGGAGGGACAGCCGGGCGGCACATCGCCGGCTGCGCTGCCTTCGGAAGCGGCGGAGACAGCCTCTCCGCAGCTTCCGGCAAGCAGCGGGACAACTGGAGAAGTTGCTGACCTGTCCGAATTCCCCTATACCGCCGAAGTGCTGGTTACCGGACTGGATGTGCCATGGGAGCTGGCGGTGGCGCCGGACGGACGCATCCTGCTGACTGAGCGTTCCGGCAGCCTGCGGGTCATTGAGAACGGCAAGCTGCGGCAGACGCCGCTGCTCACGCTGATGGAGCCGTTTGTGAGCGAGGGGGAAGGCGGCTTGCTCGGGCTCGCACTTGATCCTGACTTCCTGGAGAACCACTATGCCTATGTATATCATTCCTACCGGGGCGAAGACAATGCGGTGCTGAACCGGGTACTGCGGCTGCGGCTCGGCAGCAGCCAGGCAGACATTGACAAGGTGCTGCTGGATGGCATCCCGGGTGAGCGGAACCATAACGGCGGACGGATCAAATTCGGTCCGGACGGCTATCTGTATATTACTACCGGTGAGCGTTATGAGCCGGATCTGGCCCAGGAGCAGGATAGCCTGGGCGGCAAAATATTGCGCATCGCTGCGGACGGCTCCATCCCGGAGGACAACCCGTGGCCCGGATCACCTGTCTACAGCTGGGGCCACCGCAATGCCCAGGGCCTCGCCTGGCAGCCGGATACCGGCGTACTCTACAGCTCTGAGCACGGGCAATCGGCACATGACGAGATTAACATCATTGAGCCCGGCGCCAATTACGGATGGCCGGTGATCCAGGGCAGCGAAAGCGGCGACGGGCTGCAGCCTCCTGTACTGCACAGCGGAGATGAGACGTGGGCGCCTTCGGGGATGACCTTCATTACCCGGGGGCCGTGGGCAGGCGAACTGCTGGTAGCCAATCTTGCCGGAGAGCAGGTGCTGCATATTTCTCCTGAGGGAGAAGACGGACAGCCTTCGGTGAAGGAGCTGTTCCGCGGGGAATGGGGACGGATCCGGAATATCACCGAAGGACCGGACGGTACGCTCTACCTGCTGACGAACAACCGCGACGGCCGGGGAGAGCCCGGCGGAGAGGATGACCGCCTCATTGCCCTGAAGCCTGCATGGAAATAGAAAGCAAGACACAGCGGCGGCTGCAGACAGGATTGTCTGCAGCCGCCGCTGTGTGTCCGGGCTCTGAAGTGATCGGCAGGCTGGCGCCCTCTTTCTCAAGTCAGAGCTTTCTAGTCGGCCGCAAATGATGTAACATAAGCTTAAAACACCCGCCCGGGAACGGCTATAGCTTGCCTTATGGCTGCATACTGCGGGCGCTGGGAGGATCGTCCATGAGAGGGAAGACCGTAATCGTAACCGGAGGCAACTCGGGGATGGGGCTGGCGACGGCGATTGAGATGGCCCGCAGGGGAGCGAAGGTCATCATGGCCTGCCGCAGCCGGGAACGCGGGGAAGCTGCGCTGTCCGAAGCCCGGCGGCTCAGCGGCTCGGATCACATAGAGCTGATGCTGCTTGATCTTGCTTCCTTCGCCAGCATCCGCGCCTTTGCAGAGCAGTTCGCTGCTGCCTATCCGGTGCTGGATGTGCTGATCAACAACGCCGGCGTGGTTACGCTTAAGCGCGAGCTGACCCGGGACGGCTACGAGATGGACCTCGGGGTCAATCATCTCGGCCATTTTCTGCTGACTGATCTGCTGCTTGAGCGGCTGCACGCGGCGGAACAGGGAAGAATTGTTGTGGTGGCCTCCGGTGCCTACAAGATCGGAAAGCTGTATCTGGATGACCATACGCTGTCCCGCGGCTTCAATCCGGCGAAGGCCTACGCCAGGTCCAAGCTGGCCAATATTCTCTTCACCCGTGAGCTGGCCTCCCGCTTGTACGGTACGGCTATTACTGTGAACTGCCTGCACCCCGGCGCGGTGGGTACGAGTATCGGCGTCAACCGGGAGACAGGCTTTGGCCGCAGGATACTGAAGCTGCTCTCCCATGTCTTCCTTACTCCGGAGCAAGGGGCAGAGACGGCAATCTATCTGGCCACCGCACCGGAGCTGAAACAAGTGTCAGGAGAGTACTTCTACCGCCGCCAGGTGAAAGAGCTGACATCCCGGGGCCAGGACAGGCACACGGCCGGGCAGCTGTGGAACTGGAGCCTGGAGCAGACGGGAGTAACGGAACACCGGCTGATGAAGAACCGTGCTGCCGATAATAACCAATAAAGACGAACTCAACAAGAGAAGCTATACGTAATAGGGGGATAATAGAATGGTATGGGAAGATTACCGTATTGAGGATGCAACACTTGCCGATTTTCCGGCAATTGTGGCGATTTATAATTCGACGGTTGCGGGAAGAATGGTGACAGCCGACCTGGAACCGGTCACGGTGGAGGACAGGCTGGCCTGGTTTCATGAGCATAACAGCCATCACCGGCCGCTTTGGGTGCTGAAGCAAGGAGAAGAAATCGCCGCCTGGTTCAGCTTCCAGTCCTTCTACGGCCGGCCTGCGTACAATGCGACCGCTGAAGTCAGTATCTATGTAGGCGAGAAGTACCGCGGCACCGGCGCCGGAAGATTACTGATGGCCAAGGCGCTGGAGGAGGCCCCGCGCCTTGGCCTTGAGAATCTGGTCGGCTTTGTATTCGGCCATAATGAACCGAGTCTCAGCCTGCTGGCGAAGTTCGGCTTTACGCAATGGGGCTTGCTGCCCGGCGTCGCCGAACTGGACGGTGTGCAGCGTGATTTGGTGATTATCGGCCGCAAGCTGTAGGCCGCAAGTGCAAGCCATCGCCGTGCTGTCGGAATCCTACTCTCGCTTGTCTTGGGCCGCCGTCTGCGGACGGCAATCGCCCGGCTCGATCCAGGCGTCCGACCATTCCTGCAGATCACGGATGACCGATTCAAGCCCCCGGCCTTTATCCGTCAAGGAGTATTGAATTCTTACGGGTGTTTCCGGGAATACCTCGCGCAGAACAATGCCTTCCTGTTCCAGTTCCTTGAGGCGTTCGGACAGGAGTCTGCCGCTGATGGGCAGGGCGGCTTCGATTTCGCTGAAACGCTGTGGCCCCTGGAGCAATTGATAGATGATTAAGCCCGTCCAACGTCTGCCGATAATATCCATGCTTTTTTGTAACCGTGGACATAAATCTATTGATTTCATCAGGCTCACCTCTTATTGTACATTATAAACGAAATGACCTGCCCCTAAAACAGCCCACGCTGAACAGAGGGGCCCGAAAGGATGATTAACATGGCGAAGAAAAAGAAGCCCGTAAGCGCTCCGCGCCCGGCGGCAACAGATGCTCCGGCCACATTGAAAGATATGCTGAGCAGCGATGTGCTGAACAAGCTGAAGGCCCAGTCGGATGCGCTGAAGGCCGAAGAGAACGCCAAGAAGGAAGCTGCACGGCAGGCCGCCGAAGAGCAGCGCAAGGCGGAGCAAAAGCGTCTGGACAATGATTTTGCCCATCTGCTGGCGAACAGCAACCAGGATTGGCATAAATTCAAATAATTGCAGGTTGGAAGAAAAAGGGTTGACAGAATCGGAAATACGCGTCTATGATGGGTTCTAGTAAATATGAAGGGAGGCCTGGCAGATCATGACTGAACTTAAACAGCGTACAACCGCATATGGAACATCTGATCCTGCCGGCCCCGTCCGGGAGACATGATGCCACCTGACTATACCGTGAGCGGACCTGCGGTATAGGTGCGCAGCATGGATATTTGACTTGGCCGTGAGGCCGGCTAACAGGGAACTCTTAAGAGAGCCGTGGATCAGATGATGATCTGCGGCTCTTTTTGGCGTACACGGAATTGTACTGATGACAGCGATGAACGATAAAGAACTTTGAATTGGGAAAGGAAATGAATAATCCGTATGAATAACATGCAGCAATCAGCCGGCCAGGACTGGCCGCGTTACAAACATGAGGTCGCTCTTCCCGGCGGCGATCTGACGGTATATGCGAGCGATGAACTCTTCGCCGGACTTGACTATAAAGTGCTCGAAATGGCGAACAACAACTTACAGATTCCCGGAATTGAGTATATGAGCTACACCCCCGATGTCCATGTGGGCGTCGGCACCTGTATCGGAACGACGGCCGTATGGGATGCGGCGGAAGGCTATGTGTCCCCGTCCATTGTCGGCAGCGACATCGGCTGCGGGATGCGGGTGCATCTGACCACTCTGCATAAGGACGATCTGCGCGATGTGAAGCTGCGGCGCAAGCTGGTCCGGGCGATTGAACGCTATCTGCCGATGGAGGCGCAGCAGCGGGGAACCTACAGCGACATCCGGCTGGAGAACATCGTGAAGAAGGGACTGCACGGGCTGCCGAACAAATACTTGCCGGACAGCTACACGCCGAAGAAATCGACCAGTCTGAGCCATGTGGAGATCGGCAAGCTGGCCTTCAATGAAGAGGTTCTGAATGAGCTGCCCGAGCTGGCCTGGCACCGGGGGCACCGGCAGCTCGGAACACTGGGCGGCGGGAATCATTTCGTGGAGATCCAGGCAATTGAGATTGCCGATGAACAACGCGAGGTGGCCGAAGCCTGGGGACTTCGGGACGGCCAGATTGCCGTCATGATCCACTCCGGCTCACGGGCCTGGGGCGGCATGGTTAACCAGTTCTGCACACCGGCCTTTGCCAAGGTGATGGGGAAGCTGGGGCTGGGCAGCGCCGATCCGCGCCTGATCTATGCTCCGCTCTCCCATCCCGAGGCGCAGCGGTATGTCCAGCTGATGTACTCGGCGCTGAACTATGCAGTCGTGAACCGGCATCTGATCGCTTATGCCGTGCGGGAAGGCTTCCGCGATGTGTTCGGCACGAAATGCGAGCTCAAGACGCTCTACGATCTGATGCACAACTACGCCTGGGAGGAAGAGACGCCGCAGGGGCGGAAGTTCGTGCACCGCAAGGGAGCGACCCGGGCCCTGCCGGCCGGCCATCCGGACAATCCGCGGCCTTACGCGGAGACGGGGCATCCGGCCCTGATCCCAGGTTCGATGGGAACCGCCTCGTATATAATGGCCGGGCAGAATGGCGGAGCAGCCAATTATTATTCCATCTGCCACGGGGCGGGCCGTGCACGCTCGCGTTCGGCTACGAAGCGACTGGTGTCGGTCCATGATTTCTCCCGTGCGATGAAGGTCGGCAGGGAGGATGAGATCGTCGTCAACCAGCATTCGCTGGAAGCCATCCTCGACGAATCGCCGCAGGCTTATAAGAATGTGGATGAAATTATCGAAAGTGTCACAGGCGCGGGGCTGGCGGCAGTAGTAGCGAAATGCGTGCCGCTTGCAGCGATTAAGGGGACGAAGTAATGGAGAATAAACAGATGACAATGAACCGGAGTATGAAGAATAATTTTATATATGAATCTAACACGGAGACGGCCGGACTGATCAAGGGCTATGATGTCTACGCCCGCCTGGTAGGCGGCATTCTGGAAGCAGCGTGCCCAGCTAAGCACGCAATCTCTAGCCGGTGAAAGTCCGGTCGCGGGAGGGGCCAAGCCCCCGCGTAGCTAGGATGCCTGCGCA
>NZ_VWRQ01000010.1 GCF_008635795.1 Paenibacillus tepidiphilus
CACGTCCGTAAATTTATCCGGCGACTAAACCGCTCTTCCCATGAGGTCATTGATCGATTATGCGTGCGGTTTTAATCTTTTGTTCAACTTATATAATTGGACTATCGTATCTTAATTTGGACGATAGAGGTGTATTTATTGATTTTCGTTCATATTAAGTGGCGGTAATCCAACTAGATTCGCGAAAAGCTCCAAACAGGTGAAATTAGGTGGCGATTTTCCAACTGCAATATAAGTTGAACACAAGAATCATACCAAAAGCAGGAGTGTGAAGTGGAATTCTGGGACTGTAGAGCGATAGTGTCCGGTTAGAGTTTTCCGCAGGAAAGCCCGCATTGTAAACACAAGTTGTGGGCGAGGTTTGATACTGGAAGAGTAGTCGTTTTTATCATAGAAATCTACTATCCCCCTTATTCAAGCCCCCGCCGGTCCTGTGATTTAATTAGGGTGTGGGAGCGGATGCAAACGAAATGGGGGAAGGGATATGAGTACAGTGAATCCTGCGGCCGGGTTAGCTCCGGGCAGGACGAAACGCAAGAGAGGCAAGCCTTCATTATGGAAGGTGCTCAAGAAATACTGGGTGTTCTATATCATGATGCTTCCGGCCATCGTTATTGTCGTCATCAACAATTATATGCCGATGTTCGGAACGGTAATCGCCTTCAAGGATATCAACTATCAGAAGGGGATCTGGGGCAGCGATTGGGTCGGCTTTGATAATTTCCGCTACCTGTTCGCAACGGATACAGCTTGGGTGATTACGCGGAATACACTGCTGTACAACTCGGCCTTTATTGTGCTGACCCTGATCCTGTCTGTCGCATTTGCCATTATGTTCAATGAAATGCGCAGCCGGCTGCTGTCCAAATTCCACCAGAGTGCAATGTTCCTGCCTTACTTCCTGTCCTGGGTGGTCGTCAGTTATCTGGTGTACGGCTTCCTGAGCAATGAGCACGGCTTCATCAACGGCACGGTACTGCCGCTGCTGGGTATCGAGCCGGTGGAATGGTATGCCCGTCCGGACTATTGGCCCTACATTCTGGTGGCGGTGAAATTATGGAAGGAGCTGGGATACACCACGGTGATTTATATGGCGGCGATCATCGGGATTGACCAGGAATATTATGAGGCGGCGCTGATCGACGGAGCTTCCAAATGGCAGCAGATCCGCAAAATCACTCTGCCGCTGATCAGTCCGGTGATCATTGTCATGACGCTGCTGCAGATCGGAAGGATATTCAATGCGGATTTCGGCCTCTTCTTCACGGTGACGCGCAATGCCGGAGCGCTGTATTCCACTACCCAGGTCGTGGACACTTATGTATATCAGACCTTCCTGGCCATCGGCAATATCGGCATGTCCTCCGCCGCAGGCCTGGTGCAATCGGTCGTCGGCTTCAGTCTGATCTTCCTGGCCAATCTGGCGGTCCGGCGGGTCAGCAAGGATGATGCACTGTTTTAAACTTCCTGTAACAACGAAATATATTAAATTTATTGAGGTGCTGAAGATGGGAGCTAAACTCGGGGAGCTGAAGGGGCGCGCGGGTAATCACGGCGAGCTAAAGCCAAGCCGCCGCAAGCCCAACGAAATATCGAATATTGCCAATATGCTGATCAATATTTTTTTCTGGATCTACTCGGCGCTGTGTGTCATTCCGCTGCTGCTGGTGATCATCGTGTCCTTCTCTGACGAGGATACGGTATTGCGCGAGGGGTACAGCTTTTTTCCGAAACAGTGGGATACCTCTTCCTATGAATTCCTGTTCAAGGACTATAAACAGATTCTTGATGCCGCAGGGGTCTCCTTGTTCGTGACCATTGCAGGTACGATACTCAGCCTGCTCGTGATGGCGCTCTATGCCTACCCGATCTCGCGCAAGGATTTCCCGCACCGCAACATCTTTGCGTTCTTCATGTTCTTTACGATGCTGTTCAACGGCGGGCTGGTGCCCTGGTATCTGGTGTACACGCAGGCGCTGCATCTCAAGGATACGCTATGGATTCTGATGATGCCGCTGCTCGTCTCGGCGTTCTATGTCATGCTGCTGCGCACGTTCTTCGCGAACACGATACCGGCGGCGCTGATTGAATCGGCCAATATTGACGGTGCCTCCGAGCCGCGGATCTTCGTGCGCATCATTCTGCCGCTGTCCCTGCCGGTTCTGGCCACTGTGGGCTTGTTTCAAACTTTGGCGTACTGGAATGACTGGTATCTCAGCCTGATCTTCATCTCGGCCGACGGGCATGTCAATCTCCAGTATCTGATGTACAAGACGATGCTCAACGTCCAGTTCCTGACGGCCAGTCCGCAGGCAATGGCAGCGCTTGCGGCGCAGGGCGTGGAGATCCGGCTGCCGACGGAGACGGTGCGGATGGCGATGGCGGTTGTGGGCATCGGTCCGATTGTATTTGTTTATTCGTTCTTTCAGAAATATTTTATCCAGGGACTGACTGTGGGGGCCGTCAAGGGCTGACAGGACAAATCCGGCGCAGGCTTCACCCGGCCGCTTATTCATTCTCCATCCGCGATGGGCGGCCGGACAGCATATATATTCATTTTTGGGGAGGTTATATTCAGATGAAGAGGACGCACAAAGGGTCTATCGTCTCACTGATGCTGATGATGGTGCTCACACTGGGGCTGTCAGGCTGCGGGGGAAACGGCAATAATCAGGAGGGCAAGGCCAGTGATCCACCGGCGAAAGAAACTGCAAACGCTACCAAGTCAAGCTCCGGACCGGAGGCTACAGCAGACCCGGCTTCAGAACTAAAGCCGTACACCGTGAAGCTCATTTACGTTGGTGCACCGCAGAAGGATGAGAAGCAGGTTGAGGACGAGATCAACAAGCTGCTGGAGCCGAAGATCAACGCCAAGCTCGACATTGCCCCGATAGACTGGGGAGACTGGGATAGTGAGACGAATCTGAAAATCGCCAGCCGGGAGCCCTTCGACCTGATCTTTACCGCACAATGGAGACATTATGTGACCAATGCGGCCAAGGGCGCTTATCTGGCGCTGAATGATGACGGAGGGCCGGCCGGAAATCTGCTTAAGGAATACGGGCAAGGAATTCTGGAGAGTCTGGACCCGCTGTTCCTGAAAGGCTCGGCTATCAATGGGGTGAACTACGGTGTTCCCACCAATAAAGAGCTGGCTGCACAGGGCGGGGTCGTCTACCGCTCGGATATCGCCCAAGACCTGGGCATCGATATGTCGGGCGTGAAGTCCATCCAGGATCTGGATGCGGTGCTCAAGGTGGTTAAGGAGAAGCGTGCGGATGTCACTCCGCTCTATTTCAAGCAAGGCGAAACCTTCAATTCACAGTATATGGCCCAGTACGACACGCTAGGGGATGCCTCCATTCCCGGAGTGCTGCTGAAGGATTCTCAGGACACCACCATCAAGTCGATGATCGAGATGGACCGTTATAAGGAAATTGTCAAACTGACCCGCGAATATATGAAAAAAGGATACATCAACGCCGACGCCGCCATTGCCACCACCTCTACCCAGGATGCGATGAAGGCCGGCAATGTATTTATGACCGTGCAGTCGCTGAAGCCGGGCAAAGACAGCGAGCTGGCCAACGCCACCGGCCTGGTCGGGAAGCTGAAGCAAATCGCTTTTAACGACCCGACGGTCTCGACAAGCGATGCGGCAGGTTCAATGCTGGCGGTGTCGGCGTCTTCCGCCGATCCGGCCCGGGCGATGATGGTGCTGAATCTGCTGCATACAGACAAGGAGATCAACAACCTGCTCGTATTCGGCATTAAGGGTGTGCATTACGAAGTGGTCAGCGGCGATACGATCAAGGCGACCGATAAGACGCCGGATTACAATACCGGTGCAGCTTGGATGCTGGGCAGCCAGTTCCTGAATCCTGTCTGGGAGAGTGAGGCTCCGGATAAGTGGGAGCAGTTCAAGGCTTTCAACGCTCAGGGGAAGGCGACCGTGGCGCTCGGCTACAACTTCGACGGCTCCAAGATGGAGACGGAAATGGCCGCCTGCAAGGCTGTGATGGATGAATTCGACACCAGCCTGGATACGGGGACCGTCGATCCGGACACCGTGCTGACCAAATATGCCGAGAAGCTGAAGAAGGCCGGTGTGGAGAAAATCATCGCCGAGAAGCAGAAGCAGCTCGACGAATTCCTGGCGGCGCAGAAGTAACTCACCCATTGTTCACTTAGATTGCAGTAATACTGAAGGCTTTCTCCGCTGCGGGTCATAATCCGGCGGAGAAAGCCTCTTTGCAGCGGGGAGGCGCCTTGCTTCAGGTGCTTCGCTCAGCGGATTACCGGTAGGAGGCATCCAGCTCCTTGGCCTTCTGGACGGCCAGTGACCAGGCCTCGGCGGGGTTCAATTCTCCGAGCTCGGCACGGGTCAGATGCTGCAGCATATTCTCTTCAATGATCAGATGCTGCGGGCCATAATAGGTGGGCTTGATGCGCTGTGCCGATTCGGCGTAGACCTGTCCGGCCGGGGCATTCCCGAAATAAGGGTCGCGCTGCTCCCGGATTTCCGGGCTCCCGTAAATTTCGGGGGTGGAAGGGAAGTTGCCCTGCGCCTCAAACACGGCCAGCTGCTGCTCTGGGGCAGTCAGCCAGGAGACGAGCGCATAGGAGGCCTCCGGGTGGCTGCCGCTGCGCGGCAGGGTCAGGACCGAGCCGCCGCGGTTCGCGCTGCTGCCGGGGATCTGCGTCATCCGCCACATGCCGCTGGCCGTAGGCGCATTGCTCTTGATGTGGCCGATCATCCACGCCGGGCAGAGCATGACCGCGAAGTCGCCGGTCAGCAGCTCCGTGCCCCATTTCTGCGTATCGATCGCCGTATGGGCGGAGAGCTGCAGCTCGTTCGCCCGGATGGCGATATCCCAGGCGGCTTTGACCTGCGGGCTGCGCTCTACGAGCAGTTCACCGTCAGGGCTGTAATACTGCAGGGGAGACTGGCGCAGGATGGCGATGTAAAGGTCCTCCAGGTTGTTGATAAAGGCTTTGCCGGTATGCTCCCGGATGATCCGGCCGGTCTCCAGGAACGAATCCCAGGTCCCAAGCTGCTTCGCGACCTCGGCTGCGGTGCCTGGCAGACCTGCACCGGCAAAGATATCGGGCCGGTACACCAGTGCGTAAGGGCCGATATCCGTCGGCAGGCCGAACAGGACGCCGCCGCTCTGCGCCTCCTGCCATTTCCAGCCCAGGTAGCGGTCCCTGAGTCCGGCTGCACCGTAATCGTACAGATTATAGAAGTGCTCCGGAAACTGCTTGAATCGGTCCAGATAGCCGATATCGATCGAGGCAATATCCGGTGAGGAGGAGCCGGTTGCCAGGGCGGTTTGCAGCTTCACCGGAAGCTGGGTATAGGTCGAGATCTGGACCTGAATATCCAGCTCCGGATGCCGGAGCTGGTATTCCTCGATCAGGGGCTCCAGGCCGGAGCCCGGGATCAGCCATACCGTCAGGGCGGCCGGGCCCTCCGGCTCGGTATAATCATGATGGGAAGCGGCGGGGGTGCAGCCGCCGCCGAGCAACAGGAGCAGGGCAAGCGTCAGCCGGGAGGCGGAGCGGCTGTATGGGGTGGATTGACGCTCAGTGCGCAAGCAGACTCACCTCGGGTTCCGGTTATTGTGCTTCTGATATTCCTGCGGAGTCACCCCCACGGCCTTCTTGAACAGCAGGCTGAAATAAGCCGGGTCCCGGAAGCCGACCCTGTCGCTGACTTCATACACCTTGACGGTGACATCCTCCAGCAGCTCCTTGGCCCGCTTGATGCGCAGACGGGTGAGAATGCTGGAGAAGCCTTCTCCCATATCTTCCTTGAAGATGCGGCCCAGATAAGTCGGGTTCATGTAGAGCTCATCCGCCATCAGCTTCAGTGACAGGTTCTCCTGCAGCCGGGCTTCCATCCGGTCGATAACGACCGATATAATCCGGCGCTTGGCTTTGCAATGAAGCTCCTCCTCTGCGATTGCAGCCGCGCCGGCAGGCAAGTCTCCGCTGTGGCGGATAACCGGCGCAGCCCCCGGCTGCTTCGCCAGTCGGAGCGCTTCCAGACTTTCGCGGTAGGCTTCGGGCAGCTCCTCGAGCTCGCTGTGGAAGCCGGAGAGACCGGCGCCGAATAGCGATTTCAGCAGGGCAGAGAGCTTCTCCAGCCCCTCGGCGGTCCATTCAAGATAACGGCCGGTATCAGAGGTAATGCCAGTTAAATCGGTGTCAAAGAGCAGGATAACCGCTTCCTGTTCCTCCTGAATGCCGACCGTAAAGGCATGCGGAGTGAAGTATTCCTCCAAAATGTTGATGACAGCAGCATAAATGGTCTGTTCGGACCAGTTGCCCGGCAGCGCTTCTCCGCGCAGCGAGACAGACAGGACAGCAAAGCTGCTGAAGGGGGGGATAAGATGCCGCTCAAAGAAAGGCAGCGGCATGCCGTACAGCACATCCGTAAGCAGCTTGCGGCGCAGATTCTTCTCGCGCAGCCGGAGCACCTGCTGCTCCTGCTTACGGCTCTGCAGCCGTGCATCGGCTGCGGCGACCACCCCAAGGATGCTCTCTACGGATATCGGCTTGACGAGGTACTCCCGCACCCCGTACCTCAAAGCCTGGCGGGCATAGGTGAAATCCTGGTGCCCGGTGAGCAGCACCGTTTCAGTATCGGGTTCATGCTCGCTGATATATCTGGCGAGCTCCAGTCCATCCATTCCGGGCATCCGGATATCCGAGATGACCAGGTCCACCTCTTGCTTCTCCAGAATCTGCAGCGCAGCCAGACCGTTCTCTGCGGCGCTGACGCAGTGGCAGGCCGCCGGTTCGCGTTCCAGGAGCTCCGCCAGCGAACGGCGGACAAAGCTTTCATCGTCGACAATCAGCACATGCATGTGTAAGTTGCCTCCTCATTCAAGATTCTTGTGTCCATTGCAGCGGTACGGTGACCCGGACCTGCAGGCCGCCGAGTTCGCTTGCGGACAGCTCCAGGCCATAATGTTGCCCGTAGATCAGCCGGATACGCTGCTGCAGATTGGAGAGCCCTATTCCGGTGTGGAGCAGTTCGGAAGAAGGGGGCTCTCCAGGAGCAAGCGCTTCCAACATTTGCGCCCTGCTCATTCCCTGGCCGTTATCTTCGACCGTGATCACGAGCGAACCGGCTTCACTATACAGGCGGATGCGAATAAGCCAGACCTCACGTACTGCCGGCTCCAGGCCGTGGGTGATCGCATTCTCGATCAGCGGCTGCAGAGTCAGCTTCATAATTAGCCCCTGCAGCACGGCCGGTTCGGCCTGCAGGTCAATCTGCAGCTTCTCCTCATACCGCAGCTTCTGCAGATAGATGAAGCGCTCGAGCTGCTGCAAATCCTGTCCGACGGTTACAAATTCCGAGCCGCGGTCAATGCTGTAGCGCAGCAAATCGCTGAGGGCCAGCACCATACGCGCTTCCTCCGGCCGGGTCCCGGCGAGCGACCAGTAAATGGTGTTCAGTGTATTGTACAGAAAATGCGGCCTGAACTGGGCCTTCAAGGCAACGATCTGCGCCTGCTTCTCACTGATCTGCTTGCTGGAAAGGTCGGCGATGGTGCGGTCCAGATTGTGCAGCATCGAGTTATAGCTGGTGTACAGCATATTCATTTCTTTATTGGAAGCCCGCCCGGTGATGGGCAGGGTCGTTCCCCGCTCCACCTTATTCAGCTTGTAGGCGAGGTTGCGGATCGGCCGGGATAGCGTCCAGGAGAAGAAAAAGGTAAAAAGCAATGCGGCTACCAGCCCGAGTGAACCGGTCAGGACAATATTCCGGCGCATGGCGTTTAAATCCTTGACGGCCTCCTTGGCGTCGATATAGGCGTATACGCTCCATCCGCTGTAAGCGGAGGGAGAATAGGAGATAAACATGTCGCGTGAGGCTGTCCCGGTGCGGATGACCCGCGCCTCTTTGCCGCCGAATTTACCGGCAATCCCCGGGTCCATGTACATCCCGATCTCCCGGGGTTCCGTAGAGTATACAATCGTTCCGAAGCTGTCGGCGATCTGGAGCTTCTCTCCGGGACCGAGCCGGAATGCCCCGGCTGCATTATCGACTACAGCAACGGGAAGAACCAGAAACAGGGTTCCCAGCGGCTGCAGGGTGTCGAAGGCATTGATCTGCCGGGCTCCCATCAGGACATGAATGTTGCCGTTCTGCCAGACATCGGCGCCGAACCAGACCATCTTGCCCTTGTTCTTGCTGATGGAAGGATACCAGTAGGCCTCCTTGATCTCCGCCTCCCGTTCCCACAGCACCTTGAAGGAACTGGTATTGGAGTAGACCTCCCGGTCCAGGAGACTGAAGAGCTTGAGCTGGATATCATAATCGATGGAGCGTGTGTGCTCGTCGATAAGGCCCGTCACTTCCAGGGCGCTGTTCGAGGGCCGGGTGCCCTTTGCCGCCGCCTCCAGATTCCGCTGGATCAGCGGATTCAGCACGATGATGGAGGAGAGCCGGTCATGTTCCTCCAGAATGGCGTCCAGCTTGCCCTGCAGCTGTTTGACCGATTCCAGCAAATACTGGTTGGAACGGCTTTGCACAGCACCCGATGAGGAGCGGTAGGAGCCTATGAGCGTAAAAGCCACAATGAGTACGATAATCAGCGAGAACCCGGAGATGAGCTGGAGGAGCAGCGATACTTTTTTGGACAATGGCATCACCCGCCTGCGTGCGTCTTTGAGAATGCTGCGTCAATTGTATCAGAGGAAAATCAGGAAGAATATAACATAAGATTGCAACCTCGGATTTTTAGGCGAAATATCATTATTTTCAGTACACCGGCTCCGGGCGAATCTTTTCTCCATAAAGAATGAAACTTTTCAGGGCGGGCTGCGTCTAATACTATGTTTTGCAAGAAAGCGCGTGCCTACAGAGACAGAAGTACCGTTACACTACAATTGGGAGCAGAGGAGTATACCATGGATTTCAAAAAAGTAACATTGGCCGCTATTCTGGCCGTATCACAAGCGGGGGCGGCCATTCCGGCTTTTGCCGAACCCGTAAGCACAGCTACAGCTTCAGCCGGAGTGCAGGCTGCTCAAACATCAGCAACACCTTCACCTACATCGGTTTCCGAGCCTTTGGCCACTGACCCGCTGCCGAGCCTGGCACCGGATGGATCGGTGCTCCCGGCGGCTACCCCTGACCCGAATGCAACGATGGTTCCGAATGCAACAACTGATCCGAATGCAACCATAGACCCGAACGCGGTTTCTCCAAGCGCGACGGCACAACCGACATCCACACAAGCGGTTCCAGGCGTTACAACCCTGACAACCAGCGCTGCCGGTGCCAATCAGCTGATCCTGCATATGAACAGTAACAAGATGTTCAGAAATGGTGAGCCTTATTTTGCCAATCAGCCTATGGCCGTGAAGAACGGCGTTTCCTATGTGTCTATCCGTGCCATCATGGAGATGCTCCGCTTGTCCTACATCTACGATGCCAAGACGAAGGAAGTCGTCCTGACCAAAGATAACAAAGTCATGCGTTTCAAGACCGACAGCAAAATTTATACGGTTAACGGTGTCCCGTCCACGATGAAAGGACCTGCATACCAGTTTAAAGGAACGTTTATGGTTCCGTTAACTTCCATTACAGCAGCACTTAACATTCCGTATACGGTAGACAACATTGGCAAGCGCGTCATCCTGACGCTGAACACTAAGCCTACCGCTTCATTCAAGGTTCAGACCGGTGAGATTTTTGCCGGAGATTATGTCACATTCACCCCGACGTATTCCTCCCCGAATGGCACGGCTATTGTTAAGGAAGTCTGGGGCGGCGACAAGCGGGATATATACGATCAGCCCGGTACTTATGCCGTATCTTATTCCGTCATAGATGCATCCGGCCTGCAGAGTGATCCTTACTGGGTAACGATTAACGTGCTGCAGCCGAACCTGCCGCCAGTGGCGAACTTTACCACTGACAAGGAAGAGTACATGATGGGTGAACCGATTACGTTCACCGATCTGAGCTCCGATCCCGAGTATGAGGAGCTGACGGCCGAGTGGAGCAACCGGGCGATTGCGTTCTTCAATCCGGGACCCGTCCAGGTCTCGCTTACCGTGACCGACAAGCACGGCCTGAGCAATACTTTTAGCAAGACGATTAACATTACAAGCCAGCAGCTCTACACACAGGATGAAGTGGCGAAGCTGTTCACTGCACCGGGCGATGTCGTCTACTATGACGGCGGAATGATTCCGGGACTTACGAACGTCAACAATACCGTTACTTCGGAGCCTTACACTCTGATCCGAAGCAACAGTCCGGAGACGGTGAATACCGAAGGCATTCTGTATCGTGAATCCTCGGTGGGCCTGACCCGCTTCCTTGTGCATCATATGAACAATATGAATACTAGACAGAAGTTGTACGTCATCGCTACGAACAACAATCTGTATCCGACGACCATCACTACGCAGTATGCGGGTATTGCCGGACCTGTCACTTCGCCGGAATATACCGGCAAGATCTCGATCCAGAAGTATTTCAACTCGATGATTACCAATGAGAAATACAGCTCGATCGTGCTGCAGCCGGGCCAAAGCGTACCGATCCTGACCGATATCAGCAAGATCGCGATGAAGCCCAAGGAGGTCCTCTCGCTTAGTGCCGATCTGTTCAGTGATTTAACAGTTCAGTACAATGTCGTAATGGTGGAAGAGAATAAAGATCCGATAGCTGCAATGGCTACGCTCCCGATTCTCGACCGCGACGGCGTGCATAACCGCGGAACCTATCCGGATTCCACCCGGATTATTACTGTCAGCGATACCGTTGGCGCAACCCAGTCGAAGCTGGTGCTCGGCGATAATGACAAAGACAAGAACCTGATCGGCGTGGACCCGATGAACGGTACAGAAGCTTCCAACTCCGGTAATTTCGGCGTATTATACAAAATCAAACTGGAGCGCGTGGCACCGAACACCCTGATTACGTTCAATCCGCGCGGCGGCAATTATCTGGGCTCGATTATGGTTAACGGCAACACTATCGTTAATCTGCCGAATAAAGGCAGCCTCTCGAATTCCGATATGAATGCGGTGGTCTACCGCTCCGGCGATTATGAAGGTCCGGTGGAATTTACCTTCTCCGTAGCCTCGGGCAGCAATCTGCCGGTGAATCTCGTGTTTACACCAATGCCGGCCAAGAAGCATTAATAATCTTGTAGATGCCGGCTGTGCCTTCCGAATGGAGGTGCAGCCGGTATTTTTGTGCCGAAATAACGGCGTAATTCACCCGGGGGTTAAATTAGTGAATATTGTGACACCTGAAGGAACGGGTTCGTACCTGGGGCAATGGTATAATTGACGGAGCTGCCGATTTGCGGCATTATAAAGAGAGTGTAATTAATCCATGGGAGATGAGCGTATGCTGTCGACAGAACAAATACTGGACGCGATGTCGGGGCAGGGACTGCGCATCACCGATCAGCGCAAGACGCTTGCCAAGCTATTCGGCGAGAATTCGGGCTATTTGTCGGCGAAGGATGTCTATGATCACATGGGCCGCAAATACAGCGGTCTCAGCTTCGATACCGTGTACCGCAATCTGCGGGTCATGGAAGAGCTGGGCGTGCTGGAGCAGGTGGTGTTCGAGGACGGCGTTAAATTCAAGGCCAGCTGCAGCGAGGATCATCACCATCATCATATGATCTGCCTGCAATGCATGAAGACTTATCCGATCCATTTCTGTCCGATGAATCTGACGGATACGCCGGACGAATTCCGGGTCGTGAAGCATAAATTTGAGGTGTTCGGTTATTGTAAGGAATGCGAACAGAGCCGTGAGGAAGAGGGCGCCCTGGCGGCGCCGGGCAAGGAAGGCCGCTGATCATGGCAGACCTGCGCAGAACGGTGCAAGCTCCGATCCGTATATACCGCAAGTTTATTTCGCCGCTGAAGCCGGCGACCTGCCGTTTCTACCCGACCTGCTCGGCCTATGCGCTGGAGGCGATTGAGGTCCACGGGCCGCTCAAGGGCTCGCTGCTGGCCGCAAGAAGGATTGCGAGATGCCATCCTTTTCATCCAGGAGGCCTTGATCCTGTGCCCCCGAAGGAGGACTGGCGCGGGAGGACGGCCCGCCGGACTTGACATGGCGGCCGGCGATTGGTTATATTTTGGGTATTAGCTTGGCCATAGTTAGAATTCCAAAGAACGGATAAGTAAATCCTGACGACCATAACAGAGAGCCGGGCCTTCGCTGAGAGCCGGTATGGATTGCGGGATTGAAGATGGTCCGGGAGGAACCGTGTTCGAGCGGAGGGCGTCTTAAGTCTCCTACGTAAGTCTGCGGCGTGTTCCAGCGTTAATGGACAGTTCCCTTGCGGAACTGGCGAAGCCTGCGCTCTGTGAGGAGCCGGGGAACTTTGGGTGGTATCGCGTGAGTTAACCTCTCGCCCCATATGGGGCGGGAGGTTTTTTGCGTTTCATTCGCTGAAGAAGACCAATTTGAAAGGAAGAGTTCTAATCATGAGCGACAACAAAACATTTTACCTGACAACCCCGATTTATTATCCCAGCGACAAGCTGCACATCGGGCATGCCTATTCGACAGTGGCAGGCGACGCGATGGCCCGCTATAAGCGGCTGCGCGGCTATGAGGTCCGCTACCTGACCGGCACGGACGAGCACGGCCAGAAGATCGAACGCAAGGCGGCAGATGCCGGCAAGACGCCGCAGCAGTTCGTTGACGATATCGTTGTCGGCATCAAGGAGCTGTGGCGCAAGCTCGACATCTCGAACGACGATTTCATCCGCACGACAGAAGAGCGCCACAAGAAGGTCGTTCAGGATATCTTTGACCGTCTGCTGCAGCAGGGCGACATTTACAAGGGTGAATACGAAGGCTGGTACAGCATCCCGGATGAGACCTTTTATACCGAAACGCAGCTGGTGGATGTGGAACGCGACGCCAGCGGCGCTGTGACCGGCGGCAAGAGCCCGGACAGCGGCCACCCTGTCGAGCTGGTCAAGGAAGCAAGCTACTTCTTCCGCATGAGCAATTATGCCGACCGGCTGCTGAAGTTCTATGAGGAGAATCCGGAGTTTATCCTGCCGGAATCACGCAAGAACGAGATGATTAACAACTTCATCAAGCCGGGTCTCGAAGATCTGGCCGTATCCCGCACCACCTTTGACTGGGGCGTGAAGGTCAAGGGCGATGAGAAGCATGTCGTCTACGTCTGGATCGATGCGCTGACGAACTATATCACCGCTCTCGGCTACGGCTCGGAAGACAGCAGCCTGTACGATAAATTCTGGCCGGCCGATGTGCATATCGTCGGTAAGGAAATCGTGCGGTTCCATACGATCTATTGGCCGATCATCCTGATGGCCCTGGATTTGCCGCTGCCGAAGAAGGTGTTCGCCCACGGCTGGCTCCTGATGAAGGACGGCAAAATGTCCAAATCCAAAGGCAATGTCGTGGACCCTGTAACGCTGATCGACCGCTACGGTCTTGACGCGCTGCGCTACTACTTGCTGCGCGAAGTGCCTTTCGGTTCGGACGGCACGTTCACGCCGGAAAGCTTCGTAGACCGCATCAACTACGACCTGGCCAACGACCTCGGCAACCTGCTGAACCGTACGGTAGCCATGGTGGATAAATACTTCGGCGGCGTGCTGCCGGCCTACGAAGGTAAAGTGACTGCATTCGACGGCGAGCTGGAGGCGGCAGTGCAGACTACTTACGCCAAGGTGGAAGAAGCGATGGAGAAAATGGAATTCTCCGTAGCGCTGACCGCCATCGGCGCGTTCATCAGCCGTACCAACAAATATATCGACGAGACCCAGCCTTGGGTGCTGGCCAAGGACGAAGCCAAGACCGGCGAGCTGGCCTCGGTTATGCGCCACCTGGTAGAGTGCCTGCGCACCGCTTCGATCCTGCTGCAGCCGTTCCTCACGGAAGCGCCGGCGAAGATCTGGGCGCAGCTCGGCCTGGTCTCCGGCGAGCTGACGGCCTGGGACAGCGGCCGCTCATTCGGCCTGATCCCGGCCGGCACGCAGCTCGTGAAGGGCGATCCGATCTTCCCGCGGCTCGACGTGCCGGTGGAAGTGGCCTACATCGCCGAAGCAATGGGCGGCGGCAAGGCCGCAGCCGCGCCTGCGCCGGAGGCGGCGGGGGCTTCTGCTCCGGCAGCCGAAGAGGCGGAGGAGCATAAAGAAGAAATCGGCATCGACGATTTCGCCAAGGCCGAGCTGCGCGTGGCCCAGGTTATCGCCGCCGAGCCGGTGAAGAAAGCGGATAAACTGCTGAAGCTGCAGCTCGATCTCGGATATGAGCAGCGCCAGGTCGTCTCCGGCATCGCCAAGTTCTACACGCCTGAAGAGCTGGTAGGGCGCAAGGTGATCTGCATCGTCAACCTGAAGCCGGTCAAGCTGCGCGGTGAGCTGTCGCAGGGTATGATCCTGGCCGCCTCCAAGGGCGATCAGCTCAGTATTGCCACCGTACCGGACAGCATGCCGAACGGTGCGATTGTGAAATAGGTACGCTCTCTGAAAGTCTGCTGTGGCTGCGGCCCGGCGACAGATGATTATAAATGGAATGCCCGCCGCCGGATTACGGTGCGGGCGTTCTTTTTTTGAATGATAAGAAAGTTTACGCAGTGGCATTTCAGCGGACCGGTGAAAAAAAGTTACCTCTCTATTGTTGACTTATCGTAACGATTACTATTATACTACTCATTGTAAAAATTACGATTTAAGGGGTCGGTGCAACAATGTTATTCCAAATTCGAAAATCCATAATGCTGGGCGTTTCTATACTTACTTTATTAGCGCTGGCGGCCTGCGGGCCCAAGAGCAGCGGAAGCATCGTTGAAGGCAAAGTGAATGTTGTGACTACATTTTATCCAATCTATGAGTTTGCAGCCGAGATCGGCGGGGATGATGCCAATGTCATCAACCTGCTGCCGGTCGGCGTAGAGCCGCATGACTGGACGCCGCGCAGCCAGGACATCGTCAACACCTCCAAAGCGCAGCTGTTCCTGTATAATGGCGCAGGCCTGGAGGGCTGGGTGCCGAACTTCCTCAAGAGTCTGGATTCGGACAGCCAGGTAGAGGCTGTGGAAGTCAGCACCGGGATCGATTTGATTCTGACCACCGAGGATGACGGGCATAACCACGGCGCTACCGGGGAACACAGTGAAGATGAGCATGCGGCGGACGAACATGCACATGAAGATGAGCACGCGGCGGACGAACATGCACACGAGGGCGAACATGCGGCGGATGAACATGATCATGAGGATGAGCATGCCGCGGATGAACAGAGCGCGGACGAACATGCGGCAGATGAGCATGCCACGGATGAACAGAGCGCGGACGAACATGCGACAGATGAGCATGCGGCAGATGAGCATACAGAGGAAGCCGACAGCCTGCATACCGACCCTCACACCTGGGTGAGTCCAAAGTCGGCGCTGGTTATGGCGGAGAATATCAAGAACAGCCTGCAGGCGGCCGATCCGGACCATAAAGACGGCTACGAGGAGCGTTACAACGCGCTGGCCGAGCGCCTCAAAGCGCTCGACGCGAAGTTTACCGCCGAACTGGGCAAGCTGCCGAACAAAGAAATCGTTGTTTCCCATCAGGCCTTTGGTTATCTGGCCCGCGATTATGGCCTGGCACAGCATGCGATCATGGGCTTGTCTCCCGACGCTGAGCCGCGCGGGCAGGATTTGCTGGAGCTGGCAGAGCTGGTGAAGGAGGAAGGCATCCGCTACATTTTCTTCGAGGAGCTGGTATCCGACAAGCTGGCCAAGACCTTGGCTGATGAAGCGGGAGTCTCTACGATGGTGCTGAACCCGGTGGAGGGCTTGACCGAAGCACAGGAGAAGAACGGCGACAACTATTTCACTCTGATGGAGAAAAATTTGCAAAATCTGATTCTGGCTTTACAATAAAGAGGACAGTAAAGAGGAAAGTTTAAGTGAAAGGCGGTACTTACTATGCAACCGGTATCCCTGGACTGCCATCAGCATATGATCGAAATACAGGACCTGTCCTTCGCCTACGGGGAGCAGAAGGTTATCTCCGGGCTGAATTATACGGTAAAAGAGCGCGATTTTCTCGGCATCATCGGTTCCAACGGTGCCGGCAAAACGACGCTGCTGAAGATGATCGTCGGCCTCTTGCAGCCGACCGGCGGCGACATTAAGCTGTTCGGCGAGTCGGTCAGGAAATTCAAGGATTGGGAACGGATCGGATATGTGCCGCAGAAGAACGCTTTTAATCCGCTCTTCCCCGCTACCGTGCGGGAGGTCGTATTGTCCGGGCTGTACAACAACAAGAACCTGATCCGCCGCGTCTCGAAGGCGCAGCAGCGCCAGTGCGAGGATGCGCTGGAAGTCATGCGGATTCAGGACATCGCAGGCAAGAGAGTCGGCCAGCTCTCCGGCGGCCAGCAGCAGCGCGTCTTCCTGGCGCGGGCGCTGATCAACCATCCCGATCTGCTGATTCTGGACGAACCCACGGTCGGTATCGACGCCGAGACGCAGGCCAGCTTCTTCGAACTGATCTTCCATATGCACGCCCATCATCACATGACCTTCCTGATGGTGTCGCATGACATCGATATGATCAAGAGCTACCTCGGCCATGAACCGGTGCAGAATAGCGGCAAAATCAACTTCTACTCCCGCCATTCGCATGAAGCACAGGATTGTGTGGAAGTGAATCTGCAGCATACGCTGGTCTAATTATCGCGTCGCATTGCCCCGGTGATATTCTGCCGGAGCATGCGGCGTGTAGTTTTGTACAAGTATAGCGTTTGCTGGCTCACCCGTTTATACTATCGTATGGTTGGTCGATAATTGTATTCTGTACAATTAAATTAAGGTGGATTGCCTAGAAATGAAGAATAAATGTATTCTGTACACTTATTAATGAACAATCCGCCGCTTTTGGGACAAATCGTCAAATATAGTTGTACGAAATGCAACTAAGCTACGTTCTGGCCGTATTTGGAGCTTTTTAGTTGTACAAAATGCAGTTAAGCAACATGAGCCATCAAGTGGTCAGATGTATTGGGTAATGCCAATTCATCAATACGTTCCCAAATACGCTCTTGAGTAAGCTCTTTAATACGCTCATAAGTAAGCTCATAAGTAAGCTCTTAAATACGCTCTTTAATTCATAACTAAGTAACTCTACAGTCAAGCGTGTCCCTCAAGGGACGGAAGCGGTCCTTCTACATAGTCGCTAAACCCCGGGTCCCGCAGCTCCCACGCCAATTGCCCTTAGCGGGAGTCCAGAGGGCGGCAGCCCTTGGGGCCCTCCCTTGGAAAGGGAGGGTTTGGGAGGGATTGAACAAGTAAAGGAGATATCATCTTGGAAATTATATTCAGCGATTTTTTTCAGCGGGCGCTGGCAGGTGGGCTGATGATCGGCATCACGGCCCCGCTGATCGGCATCTTTCTGGTGCTGCGGCGCCTGTCCATGATCGGCGATACGCTGGCTCATGTGACGATTGCCGGGGTGGCGCTCGGCTTTTTGACCGGCTTTTACCCGCTGGGGGCGGGGCTGATCTTTGCGGTGCTGGCCTCCTTCGCCATTGAGAAGCTGCGCAAAGCCTACAAAAGCTATGCCGAGCTCTCCATCGCCATCATTATGTCGGGCGGCGTGGCGCTGGCCTCGCTGTTTTTTACCTTGGGAAAAGGGTACAATGCCGATGTCATGAGCTATCTGTTCGGAAGTATCTATACGCTTAACAATACGGATTTGATCGTGGTAGGGGTTGTAACGGTTGCAGTGGTAGCGATTATTACGCTCTTCTTCAAAGAGTTCTTCCTGCTCAGCTTTGAAGAGGATGCGGCGAGTGTAAGCGGCTTGCCGGTGAAGCTGCTGAACATGCTGATTACGGTGCTTACGGCGCTTGTCATCAGCACAGCGATCAAAATCGTCGGTTCACTGCTGGTATCCGCGCTCCTGACCATTCCGGTCGCCATCAGCCTGCTGCTGTCGCGCAGCTTTAAGACTTCGGTGGTTTTGTCGGTCATCATTGCGGAAATTGCTGTAGTGGCTGGCCTCGTTATAGCGGGAGTCTGGAACCTGGCACCGGGCGCAACGATTGTGCTGCTGCTGATTGCACTCCTGGTGCTGACGTTAATCGGCAAAAAAGGTCTGCCTACCTGATCCGAGCTTCGGAGCTATCTGCAGAATTAGCTGCAAGGCTGGTGTCACCCGCAACACAGAATAATTCGTGGAAAGTAGCATATATCTTACTGAGGATTGGATAAGCAGTCCGTTCGACCGAACACTCGACTAGAAGTGTCGACCTAATCCTCTTGAACGGCACCGCTGGAAATGGTTACTCTTTCGAGGTAAGCTCCAGTAGAGCAGACGGGTTGGCCTTTCTATACTTAGCGAATGAACTTGTCCCCAAAAGGAGTGCTGCCGCATATGGCCGGATTGAATGCAGGTATTGCCTTTGCAGCCGGAGTGGCGTCATTTATTTCGCCCTGCTGCTTGCCGCTGTACCCTTCCTATCTCTCCTATATTACAGGCTTGTCCGTGCAGCAGCTGCGCGGGGGCAGCGACAGCAAAGAGGTCCGCTTGCGGACCTTTTCGCATACGCTGGCTTTTATTTTGGGGTTCTCGGCGGTATTCTATACGCTGGGCCTGGGAGCGGGGCTGCTGGGAGAGCTGTTCCACAGTCAACGGGAACTGATCCGCCAGATATCGGCCGTACTCATCATCGCTATGGGACTGGTGCTGCTCGGAATATTCCGGCCGCAGTTTCTGATGCGTGAACGCAAGCTCCAATTGGGACAGCGTCCGGCTGGTTATGTCGGCTCATTCCTGCTCGGAATCGGCTTCTCGGCGGGCTGGTCCCCGTGCATCGGACCGATATTGACCGCGATCATTGCGCTGTCCGTCAGTGACCACGAGGCGTGGTTCACGATGATTACAGCCTACAGCGCCGGGTTTGCGCTGCCGTTCTTCGGGCTGGCCTTCTTCATCGGCGGGAGCCGCCGCATCCTCAAATATTCCGGCGCACTGATGAAGCTGGGCGGCCTGCTAATGATCGGCATGGGCATCCTGCTGTTCACGAATCAAATGTTCCGCATCACCATCTGGCTGCAGAGCATAACGCCAGACTGGCTGACCATCTAAGCGGGGCACGGTTTTGCTTTACCCGGGGTCCCCGCAAAGTAGTCGGAATAAGCTTCATCAGCATTGCTACACTTTGTGGGGTTAATCGGGGTCCCCGCAAAGTACCCGGAATAAGCTTCGTCAGCATCACTTCACTTTGTGGGGCTGCTTTGTGGAGCTGCTTTGTGGGGCTGCTAAGTGAAGTAATCAATTCCCGCTTCCGGAAAATGCTCAAAGATCCGCTCTGTGATGAATTCGCGCAGGGCGGTTTGCTGTTCATCGGGGTAGACGTATTTGTTCTGGCCCCAGCGGCCCCATTTCTTCTTGCGCTTCTCGATATCCATCTCAAGCTTGGTCTTGGGGTACCGCTTCTCGATCACAGCCTTGGCCGTCTTGGTGAAGCGGTGCTGGATCATCTCGAAGGTCAGTCCGGCGCCGGTGGTCGGCGGCAGCGCTGCTTTGAGCCTCTCCAGCAGCTCGGCATAGCCCTCCTCCCAGCCATCGTGCCAGATGATCGGCGCGATGATGAAGCCGAGCGGGTAGCCGGCCCGTGCAACCTTGCCGGCGGCCTCGATGCGTTCCTCGAAGCGGGAGGTAGCCGGTTCGAAATTTTTGATGACATAGTCGGCATTGATACTGAAGCGGATTCGTGTGTGCCCGTTATGCTTCAGCTCAAGCAGAGGCTCGACATGCTGGTACTTGGTTACGAACCGCAGCCGCCCCAGCGGCTCGTCCGCCATGAACGTAATCAGCTCGGCCAGGGAGCCGGTAATATGCTCCAACCCTAAGGGATCAGAGGTACAGGCCGCTTCGAAGGTGGTGATCTCCGGGGAGCGCTCTTCGATGTATTTTTTGGCTGCGGCCATCACATCGCCGGTGTTCACATATACGCGGATATAAGGCTTCGCGCCCAGTGTAGTCTGTAAGTAACAATAATGGCAGTGGCCCATGCAGCCGGTGGCAATCGGAATGGCATAATCAGCCGAAGGCTTGGATTGATCGAAGGTAAGCGTCTTGCGGAGGCCGACGACCAGCGTGCGCTTGGCGATTTTGTACTGCTCCAGCTCCGTCTCTCCGGGAAGGCCGGTAATCCGGTTGTGCGAGGTGGTCATGCGGTAAGGGATATTCTCCTGCTTGACCCATTCCATAATTCGCTGGCCCTTGGGATAATTCAGGGCATCCGGTTCAAAATAGACCAGTTCAGGAATGAAAAGGGCGGTGGGCTTGGGCTGCTTTTTAACCCTGGGCCGCTCGGGTGCCGCGATTGTCATGGACTCACACTCCTTGCTGTGGAATACCGTTATTGTGCCGGAAACCCGCCTTCGGAAACCGTGGTAAACATCGTTAATGCCCGGCCCCGGGGAATGTGGACTTGCCAAGGGGCTCCGGAAACATGTATCATTGTTAGAGCAAGGTTGGCCCCCGTGCCATGCTCATTATAGAAAAGAGGTAAAAAGGAATGCCAACACCCAGCATGGAGGATTATTTGGAGCGCATATACAAACTGATCGACGAGAAAGGCTATGCGCGGGTCTCGGATATCGCCGAGGGTCTGGAAGTCCACCCCTCCTCTGTGACCAAAATGATCCAAAAACTGGATAAGGACGAATATCTCATCTATGAGAAATATCGTGGGCTTGTCCTGACTAGCAAAGGTAAGAAAGTGGGAAAACGCCTCGTTGACCGTCATCAGCTGCTGGAGGAGTTTTTGAGCCTGATCGGAGTGCAGCAGGAGCATATTTATAAGGATGTTGAGGGAATCGAGCATCACCTGAGCTGGGATTCCATTACGCGGATCGAAACGCTTGTGGAGTATTTCCGGCGGGATGAAGCGCGGGTTCAGACCTTATACGATATTCACCAAGAACTGGCCAATGAATCCTAGAGGCTGTTTTTTTGTGCGTGTTACCGCAACCTTTCCAGTTTTTTAACGTCAAACGGTTATATCCATTTATGGTAAGATCCGTTTGAGAAGACAACCGGCCGTCTCTCCTTAACCATAAGGAGCAGAGGGCCGTTTCTTGTTGGGCGGGAGACGGTCGGTAACACATTCTATGAATTGCTTGGGGAGGAATCATGAATTATTGTAAAAAAGGTCTGATCTTGCTTCTCGGTCTGCTGCTATGCTTGCCGCTGTGGACTTCCGGTACCAGCGCCGCTGCTGCGGCTATTACCATCGAACTGGACGGCAGCGCGCTCAGCAGCGATGTTCCGCCGTTCATTACGGCTTCGGGTGTAACCATGGTGCCCGTATCGGTAGTGAGCCAGGGCCTTGGCGCTCAGGTAACCTGGGCGCAAGCCAGCAAGACGGCAACGATCAGCAAGGACGGCACGGTCATCAAGCTGACCAGCGGCAAGAAGACCGCTGACGTGAATTCCGCCGCAGTGACTCTGGACACATCGGTACAGATCAAGCAGGGCCGGGTCATGGTGCCGCTCCGCTTCGTCAGCGAGCAGCTTGGACTGCAGGTGGTGTGGAATCAGGCAGCCAAGCATATAGCGCTCTATACACAGGCCGAGATCGCTCCACCCGGTTCGCCGGTGATCCCTTCAGTGCCCGATGTGACAGAGCCGGTGGCGCCAACCATACCGGCGGTGCCCGGTGTCCCGGGAATCAGCACCGGCAAAGCGATGAAGGGCGCCTGGATCTCCACCGTCTATAATCTCGACTGGCCGTCTACGGCCTCGGCGGGCAATGCGGCCAAGCAGAAGGCCGAGTTCGACAGCCTGCTGGACAAGCTGAAGGCCACGGGCTTCAATAGCGTATTCGTCCAGGTGCGGCCGGCAGGCGATGCACTGTATTCGTCGCAGCTGGTGCCCTGGTCCAAGGTGCTGACCGGCACCCAGGGCAAGGAGCCGGGCTATGACCCGCTGGCGTATATGGTCAGCGCCGCGCACGCGCGGGGCATGCAGATCCATGCCTGGTTCAATCCGTTCCGGGCCACGACGGAGACCACTAGCTCGGGCCTTGCTTCGCTAGCAGGCAATTCTGTAGTGAAGCTGCATCCGGAATGGATCGTTACGGCAGGCGGCAAAAAATATATCAATCCAGGCGTCCCGGAGGCCAGACAGCATATTATCGACACTGTACTGGAAGTCGTGAGAGGCTATGATATCGACGGCGTGCATCTCGACGATTATTTCTATCCTTCCGGCGTTTCGTTTGCCGACGATGCCGCATACAAGGCTTATAATTCAAAGGCAATCGGGAATAAAGGCGACTGGCGGCGCGATAATATTAACGAATTTATCCGGACGCTGGATCAGGAGATTCATACACTGAAGCCGGCCGTATCGTTCGGGGTCAGCCCGTTCGGGGTATGGCGCAACGTCAAAGCGGACAGCACCGGGTCCGACACGAAGGCCGGAGTCACCGCGTATGACAATATGTATGCCGACGCCCGTACCTGGATTCAGAACGGCTGGATCGACTACATCGCCCCGCAGGTGTACTGGAGCCTTTCATTCACCGATGTCCGTTACGACAAGCTGGTGGACTGGTGGGTCAATGAAGTCAAGAATACGGATGTGGCACTGTACATCGGCCTTGCTTCCTATAAGGTCGGCGACAGCAAGGAGAAGGCCGAGTGGCAGAGCGGCGAGCAGATCATCAATCAGCTGAAATACAACGACCGTTATGCAGAGGTGGCCGGCAGCATTATGTTCCGGGCGAACGATATTGTGGTGCGCAATCCGTTCGGTCTTTCCAGCCTGCTGTCCTTTTATTTCAATTCCTGAAACGCAGCACTTAACCTTCCGGCTATAAGTCATGAAAGCTCCCCCGTGCTCATAGATAAGCAATAGGTCTATGAACGGGGGAGTTTTGTCTATGGAAATCAATGCGGTTTTTGAAGGCGGGGGTGTTAAGGGTGTAGCACTTGCGGGGGCGGTGGAGGCATCGGAGCAGGCAGGTGTGACGTTTAACCGGGTGGCCGGAACCTCCTCCGGCTCGATTATCGCTTCTTTTCTGGCGGCTGGCTATGATGGGGAAGCCATGAGCAGGGTGATCCAGCAGACCTCCTTCACTTCCTTCCTGAAACGCGGAGGCTTATACCGGACAGCCTTGGTCGGACCGGCGCTGCGGGTACTGATCAAGAAGGGCCTGTATTCCGGGGAGGCCCTGGAGAACTGGGTCCGCTGTATTTTGCGGCAAAAGGGAATCGTCACCTTTGGCGATCTGCCGAAGGGCAAGCTGTCCATCATCGCCTCGGATATTACGAACGGGCGGATTGTCGTACTCCCGAACGATCTGGAGGATTACGGGATTGCCCCGGGAAGCTTCGAGGTGGCCCGGGCGGTGCGGATGAGCTGCAGCATTCCGTTCTTTTTTGATCCGGTGATGCTGCGGCTCAGCGGCCCGGCTGCTGCAGGGAGGAGCTTTACGGAGCAGTTCGTGTATCTGGTGGACGGCGGCATGCTGAGCAACTTTCCGTTATGGCTGTTCGACGAGAAGGAGCATGGGTTTCCCAATCCGGCTCACCGCACACCGACAGTCGGCTACCAGCTGATCGGCAAGATTGACCCAGAGCCGCACCGGATTACCGGACCGATCAGTATGCTGCAGGCGATGGTAGGCACGATGCTGTCGGCGCATGATGAGCGCTACATTGAGACGGAGAAATTCGTGCGCACCGTCAAAATTCCCACACTGGGGATTTCAACGACACAGTTTCATCTTTCCGCTGATAAAAGCGATGAACTGTACGCTGCGGGCTTCGAGGCAGGGGCGGAATTCTTCCGCACCTGGCGCCCGCCGAATACAAGCTCCGTAAAGTGAAGCGGAAGCTGACGAGGCTGATTCCGAACCCTTTGCAGCAAGTAAAAAGGCACCACCTGCGGCTATTATGCCCGGCGGTGCCTTGCTGTCAATGGTATTTCGGGAGATGATCGTCGTCGTTCTTGCCCTTGCTGCCTTCAATGACCTGGAACGGATAGCTCTTGCGCTTGGGCGGTGTTGCTGCCGGGCCCTTGCGGGCAGAGGCTACCTTTGCCATCGTTTTCTGTGAGGGCTTTACTTTGATCTTCTTGCCGCCAGGGCCGCGCACGCGGCTTCTTGAGGTGATCCGGTAGGCAAAAAATGCGATCCCCACAATCAGCAGGACGGGAAGCAGCGACCAGAATAAATCTGAATCCAAGGTAATAATCCCTATCACCACACCTATGACCGCAAGAACGATGACCGTCCAAAAAAACAAAGCCTGCCTTTTCATTGCACACTCATCCTTTCGCAGGATCCAATATGCCGCCGGCAGGACCGGCATCCGCATATCCTCTCGCTTCGATTGCGGCGTCAAGCTCCCGCATCCGGTTAAAGGAAGCAATTGATACTTCAACCATTTCGTCTTTCGGTTCCTTGGTAGTCAGCAGCTGCAGCCAGAGTCCCGGATAGCCGAGATACTTCAAGCCGGAAACATCGCGCACTGCATTGGTTCCCTTGAGCACTTCAAACGATACAGCAATGACAACGGGCAGCAGCACCAGCCGCTGGACTACGCGCTCCACCATGTTGTCCCAAGGGACGAGGGAGTAGATAATCACGCCGAGAATAATTGTCAGCATCATAAAGCTGCTGCCGCAGCGGTAGTGAAGCCGGCTGTACTTCTGCACATTCGCAACCGTCAGTTCCTCACCGGCCTCGAAGGCGCTGATCACCTTATGCTCGGCGCCGTGGTACTGGAACAGCCGTTTAATCACAGGTGTCTGGGAGATGGCCCACAGGTAGATGAGCAGCAATATAAGCTTGATGCCGCCTTCTACAAGATTATGAAGAACATAACCGTCAAAGGCATCACCGAACAAGAAATCTTCCACAAAGACAGGTACGAGTGTGAAGATCACTTTACCGAACAGGAAGGAAAGAATCCCCATCACGGCTACACCAAAAATCATGCCCAGGCTCCAGCCTTCTTCCTTCTGCTTGGCCTTCTCCTGCTGCTTCGCGAATTCCTCCGGCTCGGTCTCATCTTCCGCATACGATTCAGCTGAATAGTTAAGATGCTTCGAGCCCTTGGCGCTGGAATCTATAAGACTCACAATGCCGCGAAGCAGCGGAATTCTGCGCAGCTTAAGCACCCAGCTCTTGTCGCTTCTCGGCACCTCCAAAAACGTGATTTCCTGGTTCTTTCTTCGCACGGCTGTTACATTGACATGTTTGCCGCCGAACATAACGCCTTCAATAACGGCTTGCCCGCCGTAACTGGGAGTTTCCTGGGACAACCAATTCACCTTCCCGTGTAATTAATAATAATGATATAAACCATTGTAACGAATTTATGCCTACATTGCTAGTTGGATCGGCTTTTCCTGCGCATACTACCCGCATAGAGCGGGAGAGTCCGCGAATTCAGGCGAGGGAAAGGAAGAGCGAAGAATATGAGTAGACGTAATAAGCAAAAGAAACATCAGACCAATCCGTGGACATTCGCGCTGGAGCTGGGCTTTTTTGCCGGACTGATCTGGGGAGCGATCCGCTGGCTGCTGTACTGGCTGCGGTTCACCAAGGTCGTCCCCGGTTTCCTGGGAGAGCCTTTTTTCAGGCATGACTTTCTGGTGACAGCACCCGGACATCTGGCGGGTTACTTAATCTTCATCGCCTTCTCCATGATTGCTGCGCTGATCTATGTGCTGATCTTCCGCAAGCTGCGGGGTCCATGGCCGGGCATCCTCTACGGGATTCTTTGGTGGTCGCTGCTGTTCCTGGCCGGAGCCCGCATGTTCCTGATGATGCCTCCGTTCCGGCTTCCCTGGAATACAGTGACCAGCGAATTCTGCATCTTTCTGCTCTGGGGTATGTTTATCGGCTATACGGCAGCTATTGAATTTACGGATGAACGCAACCGGGAGCAGAAGACAAAGCTGGCTTAAACACCCGAAAAAACTTCTCAAGGGCATGACCCTATGTTAAAATACAATGTGGCTATTTCGAGAGGAGAAATGAACATGGGCAACAAGCGAATCTCCAAGCTGCGCACGGTTTTGCAGGAGCAGGGCTTGGATGCGATGCTGATTACCAGCGGCATCAACCGCCGCTACCTGAGCGGCTTCACCGGATCATCCGGTTATGTGCTGGTTACCGGGGACGAAAGCTATCTGCTGACCGACTTCCGATATATGACCCAGGCACCCGAGCAGGCCAAGGGCCTCAAGGTGGTGGAGCATGGCGCCAAATTCATTGACACCGTCCGTGAACTGCTGCCGGTGAGCGGGGATCTCCGCATCGGCTTCGAGCAGGATGATGTTACGTTCAGCGCGTATACGGCTTATGCGGAAGCGCTCCAGCCGGCCGTGCTGGTGCCGGTATCCAAGGCAGTCGAGAATCTCCGTATGTTCAAGGATGAAGAAGAGCTCGCGGTAATGCAGCGTGCAGCCGATCTGGCAGACAAGACCTTCAGACATATTCTGAATGTGGTCAAGCCGGGGATGACCGAACGCGATGTGGATCTGGAAATGGAGTTCTTCATGCGTTCGCATGGAGCAACTGCGTCCTCCTTCGATACGATCGTCGCTTCCGGTGAACGCTCGGCCATGCCCCATGGCGTAGCGAGCAGCCGGGTAATCCAGGGAAACGAGCTGATTACCTTCGACTTCGGCGCACTGCTGGACGGGTACTGCTCGGATCTCACCCGCACGATTGCTGTCGGTACCCCCGATCCGAAGCTGAAGGAAATTTATGATATTGTGCTGGAAGCCCAGCTGCATGCGCTGGCCAATATCAAGCCGGGGATGACCGGACGCGAATGCGACGCGCTGACACGCGACATCATTACTCGTTACGGCTACGGCGAGTACTTCGGCCACAGCACGGGGCATGGCCTTGGTATGGAGGTTCATGAGTGGCCTCGCCTGTCCAAGCTCAGCGACGACGTGATGAAGCCGGGCATGGTTGTCACCGTGGAGCCGGGCATCTATCTGGCCGGACTGGGCGGCGTGCGGATTGAGGACGATATCGTCATCACCGAAACCGGCATTCAGCTGTTGACCCATTCGTCAAAGGAATATCTCATTTTGTAAACCTTGCATGACTTGCAAAATCATGAAACCTGGAGGGATTTGTAGTGATTTCAGTTAACGATTTTAAAACAGGCTTGACCGTAGAGGTGGACGGCGATATCTTTACCGTCCTCGAATTCCAGCATGTAAAGCCGGGTAAAGGCGCGGCCTTCGTCCGCTCCAAGCTGAAGAACCTGCGTAACGGCAACACCGTTGAGCGCACCTTCCGCGCCGGTGAAACCATCGGCCGTGCCCTGATCGAGAACCGCGGCGTGCAGTATCTGTATGCCAGCGGCACCGAGCATGTGTTCATGGACAACGAAACCTATGACCAGTTCGAGCTGTCCGAGAAGCAGCTGGAATGGGAACTGAACTTCCTGAAAGAGAATATGACCGTGAACATCGTCAGCTACCAGGGCGAGATTCTCGGAATCAACCTGCCGACCAGCGTTGATTTGAAGGTAACTGAAACTGAGCCGGGCGTCAAAGGCAACACTGCCCAAGGCGCAACCAAATCCGCTACTCTGGAAACTGGCCACACGGTTCAAGTTCCGCTCTTCATCAACGAAGGCGACGTGCTTCTGATCGACACCCGCGAAGGCAAATATATCTCCCGCGCGTAGTCAGCAGCCGGACAAGCCCCCCCCCATTATGGCGGGGGCTTTTTTTGCGTGAACCGGTGTATGCTGTATGTATGCCTGCAGGCATAGATTATATCCTAAGCCTGCTTTTTGTTTGAATTATACAGGGGAGGGGTATGTAAAGAAGGTGCTACACTACACCTGAGAGGAGACTGATGCAAAATGTCACATGAACAATTTGAAGCCTGTATCAAGGCATGCCAGGAGTGTATGGCTGCCTGCAATCATTGCTATGCCGCCTGTCTGAAGGAGCCTCATCTGGAGATGATGAGGGAATGCATCCGGCTGGACCGGGAATGTGCGGATCTCTGCGAATTCGCAGCGGCCAGCATGTCACAGGGGGCAGCCTACGCAAAGCAGCTGTGTGCGCTGTGCGCCGAGGCCTGCGAGGCCTGCGGCAACGAGTGCCAGCAGCATGAGGCGGAGCATTGCCGTCGCTGCGCTGAAGCCTGCTTTGCCTGTGCGGAGGCCTGCCGCAGGATGGCTGCCTAAGCAGCGTAGCCTGAATCTGCAGTTCGCCATTGACGACGTCCGGGAGCGTCGTGGCCTGGCGTGCAGTGCACCCGCCGCTTCCGGATTAACTGTATTTTGCGGCGTAAGCCGGTTTTTTTGTTGAAAATTATTAACGCAACATGTGATTTTCGTATTATACTGTGTTAAAGCGGGAAACCAAATAACAGCTACTACATAGAGCGAAATAGGGAGTGAACTGGAGTTGTCACTTTATGTTATGAAATTCGGCGGAAGTTCCGTCGGCGACACTGAACGAATGCAGCGTGTGGCAAAGCGTATTGCAGACAAGCAGGACGAGGGGCACCGCTGTGTAGTTGTGGTATCGGCCATGGGCGACACCACGGATGATTTGATCGATCAGGCCAAGCTGCTGAACGGGCAGCCGCCCGCCCGGGAGATGGATATGCTGATGACGACGGGCGAGCAGATTTCTGTGGCGCTGCTCTCGATCGCGCTGCACGGCATTGGCCGCGAAGCCGTATCCTATACCGGCTGGCAGGCCGGCTTCCGTACAGATGAGACGCATGGACGTGCACGGATTACCGAAATCGTGCCCCGGCGTGTGCTGGAGTCGCTGGAACGCGGACAGATTGTCATCGTTGCCGGTTTCCAGGGGATGACCTTGAGCGGCGAGATTACAACGCTGGGCCGCGGCGGCTCCGATACGACAGCCGTTGCCCTGGCTGCAGCAATCAAAGCCGACGTCTGCGAAATCTATACCGACGTAGACGGAGTCTACTCCACGGACCCGCGCATCGTGAAGAATGCGCGTAAGCTGAAGGAGATCTCCTACGACGAGATGCTGGAGCTGGCTAATCTCGGAGCAGCTGTGCTGCATCCGCGGGCGGTGGAATATGCCAAGCAATATCAAGTGAAGCTGGTCGTGCGCTCCAGCTTTAATAATAACGAAGGAACAGTGGTGAAGGAGGAAGCAAGCATGGAGCAGGGAGTAGTAGTCAGCGGAATCGCGTATGACAAGAACGTGGCGCGGATCAGTATTTTGGGAGTACCGGATGTACCGGGTGTACTCGCCCAGGTGTTCGGCAAGCTGGCCGGAGAAAGCGTTGACGTTGACATCATCGTACAGAGCGGCGTTATGAACGGTACCGCAGATTTCTCCTTTACGGTTGCACTGGGTGAGCTTGACCGGGCGAAGTCCGTGATCGAGAGTCTGCACAGCGAGCTGCCTTACCGTGAAGTGACCTCGGAGGATAACCTGGTCAAGGTCTCCATCGTCGGTGCGGGCATGGTCAGCCATCCGGGCGTTGCGGCCAAGATGTTCGATGTGATCTCCAAGGAAGGCGTAAGCATCAAGATGGTAAGCACCTCCGAGATCAAGGTTTCCTGTGTGGTGGAGGCCGGAAATCTGCAGAAGATCATCCAGGCGCTGCATACCGCCTATGATCTGGATACCGAGGAGCAGGCAGTTGTCGGAGGCCCGCAGGATCGCCGCTAAATTCTTTAGCAATGAGATAAGGGATGCTCATGCAGCGACTAGCTGCGGGAGCATCCCTGATTATTGTGTATAGTAACCGTACAGTGGGATAATGTTAGGTATGGCATTTCGGTTTAGTTGCATTTTGTACACTTAAATGCTGATTATATTCCTTTGTTAGAGGAATAATTGCACTTTATACAATTAAAATGAGAGATTGGTGGCTTTCTGCTGTTTTGCTGTGTTTATAGTTGTACAGAATGCAATTATTCTCTATAGAGGACTGGTTTTCCGTAAAATAAGTGTATGAAATACAATTATGTCAGAGTTAGAGCCTGCACGTTACCTCAGTAAGTAGAGCGCCCCCACGTACCAACTTACTGTAGCAGTCCGCGTATTAGCTTGCACATACCAATCCCACGTGCCAACCTCATGTACCGTCCTTACTTACCAGCGTGACGTACCAACCCTAAGTGCTTACCTTATGTACTAGCCCTACGTATCAACTCCATAAACCAGCCCCAGATACAACCCACTATAGCAGCCTCACGTACCAGCCCGTACCACCCCCTTAGTACCATCTCACTGTAGTAGCTTCACGTACCAACCTCACGTACTAGCTCTACGTATCAACCCCACGTACCAGCCTCACGTGCCAAGCTCACGAACCAGCCCCACATACAACTCTCTGTACCAACCTTACGTACCAGCCCGTTCCACTCCCTTAGTACCACCATCACGTATCAGCTCCACGTACCCACCCCACGTACCAACCTCGCGGATCAACCCCACGTACCAGCCTCAAGTATTAGCCCCTATCAACCCCTCAGTATCAGCCCCACGTACCCACCCCACGTACCCACCCCACAAACCTATTCACACACCTTAAGCAGGAAATTACCCCTGTTTCTTCCTACAGACCTCTCGTTACAAACATAATTAGCAAATTAACACCCGATTAGCCTTACCATGCTTTGATTCTCCCTTCAGCTCGAAATCATCCCGCATCCTTATCCCCCAACGCTCCGGCACCCAGCGCACCCGCACCCAGCGCACCCGCACCCAACGCTCCCGCTCCAACGCTCCCGCTCCAACGCTCCCGCTCCAACGCTCCCGCTCCAACGCTCCCGCTCCAACGCTCCCGCTCCAACGCTCCCGCTCCAACGCTCCCGCTCCAACGCTCCCGCTCCAACGCTCCCGCTCCAACGCTCCCGCTCCAACGCACCCGCTCCAACGCTCCCGCTTCAACGCTCCCGCTTCAACGCTCCCGCTTCAACGCTCCCGCTCCAACGCTCCCGCTCCAACGCTCCCGCTCCAACGCTCCCGCTTCAACGCTCCCGCACCCAGCGCTCATCGTCGTTCGCCTACAAACGGCAACAGTCCGGCAAGCCACTTATGTGACCCGCCGGACTGTTAATCTTCCAATTCTATTAAGTCAGCCGCTTGAAACGGCCGAGGATTTCGACGGTTTCCAGCACGTTGACGAAGGCCTTCGGGTCAGTCTCAAGAATGGTCTTGCGCAGCTCCGCCAGCTCGTAGCGGGTGGTGACGGTCATCAGCATCGTGTTGCCCTCATGGCTGTAGCCGCCTTCCGCATTGACAACCGTGACACCGTGGGGCAGCAGATTGAGCCGGCAAAGCATCTTGTCGCGCTCCTTGGTCACAATGAAGCAGGTGAGCTTGACGTGGCGGATGTGAATCAGGTTGATCACCCGGCTCTTGACGAAGATACACAACATGGCGTAAAGGGCAGAGTCCCAGCTTTTGAAGAAGCCCAGGCTGAGAATGACCAGGCCGTCCATCACGAACAGCACCGTGCCCATCGGGATGTCTCTTTTGCGCGTAATAATAGATCCCAGAATGTCGAACCCCCCGGAGGAGCCGCCTGCGCGCAGCGAGAAGCCTACGCCCCCGGCAATGATCACCCCGCCGAAGATGCTGGCCAGGATCGGGTCCTGGGTCAGCTTCATGAGCGGGATTACGTTAAGGAACCAGGTGGTGGAGAGCACCGAGAGCATGCTGAGACAGATATATTTTTTGCCTACGGCGATAAAGCCCCAGATCAGAATCGGCAGATTGATCGCAAAATAAAAGAGCGAGATATACTTCGGACTCGTCAAATACCCGAGTATGGAGGCCGTACCGGCCACGCCGCCACTGAGCAGCTGATGCGGAATCAGAAACAGCCTTAGCCCGGCTGCGACCAGAAACGCCGAAAAAATGATCGTGGCGACATCCCGCGCCTGCTTGGCGACTCCCCGTGTACTGACTGGAACAACGACATTGCGAACTTGCATGACAATAATCCCCTTTTTCCCCGATGTCTTTTCTCCGTGACCCTGTTCCCGATCACCCTGGAGAAGCTTTGTCTAAAATAAGGTTGAATTAGTTTAACCATCCAATGGCTCAACTATTTTAACAGCTGTTTTGCTGCTGATGCAAAAATTATTTTATCATACTGATGATATTTTTTTATATAGGCTTTCACTATGATTTCTTTCACAATTTTGCGGTCCGGACGGCCCATTTCCGAAAGGCGCTGCAAGCAGTGGATGTGTTCCCCGGATACACCCGTGCTGTTTTCGCTATTTTGCCGCGTCCCGGCCGGATTTGCTTGTCTAAACGGAGGGGCTTATGCATATCCATGGATTACAAGGTGTCTCTTCATGGACGGCGGAAGTCTATGCAAGGGGGCTGATAACACTAGACTCAAAAAAAGGAGTTGAGCAGACTTGGACAAGTATGTGGGCTGGATGGCGGCGCTTCGGCTGTTCTCCGGCAGTGTGGAGATAGCGGCGGCGATCCTGATGCTGCGGCTGAACCAGGTAGACAAGGCGCTTGCGGTTAATTCCGGCCTCGCCCTGGTCGGACCGAGCATCCTGATACTGACGACGGCAGTCGGCCTTACGGGAATGGCTTCGCAGCTGTCCTGGGGCAAGCTGGGCTGGATCTTCTGCGGTGTGGCCTTTCTCTTAATCGGAATTCTTAAAAAATGATAGATGATAGTCATAAAGCGGGCGTACAAGCATAGATATGTAAACAAGACATGACAAAGAGGACAACTTGGGGGTAATCCATATGGCCAATGACTGGCTGCTCTTGTTTCCCGAAACGATAAGGGCGCTGCTGAAAGCCCTCCCGGCGGCGCTGCTGGACAAGGTGGAGGAGGTTCGTGTCCGCGAAGGCCGCCCGCTGGAAATTAACTACGCCGGCAGGTTCAGCTTCATTGCCGGAAGCGGGGGACTGACGCTGGCTCCCGCGGAAGCGTACAAGCCGGGCCGCGAGGATGCGCACAGGCTGCTCGACCTTATCAGCAACCATTCGCTTTATACGATGGAGGAGGAGCTGCGCAAGGGCTTCATCACCATTCCCGGCGGGCACCGCATCGGCCTATCCGGCCGCGCCGTGCTCAGCGGCGGCAGTGTCGAGCATCTGCGCGACATCACCGGCTTCAATGTCCGGATCGCCCGCGAGGTGACAGGCATCGCAGACAGTGTTCTGCCTTATCTGGTGGACAGGAGCCGGCAGCGGATCATGCATACGCTGATCCTCTCGCCGCCGCAGCAGGGCAAGACTACCATGCTGCGCGACCTGGCCCGGCAGATCTCCGGCGGCGGCAGTGCGGGGCGGGAGGGCAGCCGTCCCGCACTGAAGGTCGGCATCGTCGACGAGCGCTCCGAGATCGCCGGCAGCCGCCGCGGTGTTCCCGCCTTCGACGTCGGGCCGCGCACAGACATCCTCGACGGCTGTCCGAAGGCCGAGGGGATGATGATGATGATCCGCTCGCTGTCGCCCGATGTGCTGATCGCCGATGAAATCGGCCGGCCGGAGGATGCGGCGGCCGTCACCGAAGCGCTGCACGCCGGCATCTCGGTGGTGGCCTCGGCCCACGGCAAGGAAGTGGCCGAGCTGGCCCGTCGGCCGGGCCTCGGCGGCCTGGTGGAGCAGCGGATGTTCGAGCGGTACGTCATTCTTCACCGCTCCGAAGCGGGCACCGGCTTCCGTGTTCTCGACGGACAGAAGCGCGGGCTGCTGCTGGTATCACCGGGGGAGCGCAGCGGCGGAGATCTCCATGCTTAAGCTGTTCGGAGCGGTCATCGTCATCCTCGCCGGAACGCTCGCCGGGTTCAGCCGGGCAGCGCAATACGCCGACCGGCCCCGGCATATCCGGGGGCTGATCGCGGCGCTGCAGCGGCTGGAAACCGAGATTAAATACGGCTATACACCGCTTCCGGAAGCGCTGCGGCGGATCGGCGAGCAGTCCAAGGAGCCGCTGAAGGCGCTGTTTCTGGAAGCGGCCCGCGAGATGAGTCCGCCGCTGGACCGGACACCCGAAGCTGCCTTCGCCAAAGCGATGGACGACCACTGGAGGGCCGCCTCCCTCAAGGCGGCGGAGCGGGAAATTCTCCGCCAGCTCAGCTGCACGCTCGGGACGAGCGACCGGATGGACCAGGGACAGCATATCGGGCTGGCGCTGCAGCAGCTGAAGCAGGAGGAAGCCGTAGCCAGGGAAGATCAGGGCAAATATGAAAAGATGAGCAAAAGCCTGGGTCTGCTGCTTGGAGCATTGATCGTCATACTGATCTTTTAGCGAGGTGCCAGGAATGAATATTGAAGTCAACGCGATCTTCCAAATCGCCGGCATCGGCATCATCATCGCCATGATCCATACCGTATTGAAGCAGATGGGCAAGGAGGATATCGCCCATTGGGTGACCATCGTCGGGTTCATCATCGTACTGTTCATGGTGATCCGGATGCTGGACGGGTTGCTGCAGGAAATCAAAACGATCTTTCTATTTAATTAGGCGAGCGTTATGGAAATCATCCAGGTAGTAGGAATAGGACTGCTGTCGACGGTGCTGATTCTGGTGCTGAAGGAACAAAAGCCGGTGTTCGCCTTTCTCCTGACAACGGCGACGGGCATCCTGATCTTTCTGTTTCTGCTCGGCAAAATCGGCACCATCATGGGAACGCTCGAACGGGTGGCGGAATCGTCGGGCATGGATATGATCTACATCAAGACTGTCTTCAAAATTATCGGCATCGCCTATATTGCGGAGTTCGGCGCCCAGATTGTCCGCGATGCGGGAGCGGATTCCATTGCTTCCAAGATCGAGCTGGCCGGCAAGGTGCTGATCATGGTGCTGGCCGTGCCGATCATCAGCATCATTATCGAAACGGTGATGAAGCTCCTGCCGGCATAAGCCACAGGGTGTACATGCAAGACCAGCAGAGCCGGCGGGGAGGAGTGCAGGATGACGTCGCGAGGCAGACGGGGAGAGGTATACATCAGAATACTGCTGGGCCTCTTTCTCTCCTGGTGCTTCTTCGGAGGAGCCGGAAGCCTTGCAGCGGAGGCAGTCCCGCAAGAGGCGGACAACCGTGCCTCGCCGGTAGACGGATGGGTGAAGCAGCAGGTGCAGCAGCTGCCGAAGGATCAGGTGGAGGCCTATTGGGATCAGCTGATGAAGGAGTACGGCGGTTTTTTTCCGGACGGGAAGACGCCGGCGCTGATGGATATGCTGCTTCCGGGCGGCAACGGGCTGAGCATGAAGAGTGTGCTTTCCGGACTCCTGAACTTCCTGTGGCATGAGGTGCTTTATAACGGCAAGCTGCTCGTCACCATCGTGATGGTGAGCGTGCTGAGTATGATTCTGGAGACGGTGCAGAGCGCTTTTGAACGTAAAAATGTCAGTAAAATCGCCTATATGCTCTGTTACATGGTTGTCCTGGTCCTTGCCGTCAACAGCTTCAATATCGCCATCGGATATGCCAAGGACGCCATTGACCGCATGGGCGATTTCATGATGGCGATGATTCCGCTGCTGTTCGCACTGCTGGCTTCAATGGGGAACATCGTGACTGTCTCGGTCACCCATCCGCTGATCGTCTTTATGATCCATACGGTGAGCACGCTGATCCACACTATGGTATTCCCGCTGCTGTTCTTCTCGGCGGTGCTGCATCTGGTGAGCGCCATCTCCGTGAAATACAAGCTGACCCAGCTTGCCAATCTGCTGCGCAACGTGGGGGCCGGGTTACTGGGCGTACTGCTGACGGTGTTCCTCGGCGTAATCTCGGTCAGAGGCATTACCAGCTCCGTGACGGACGGCGTTACGCTCCGCGCAGCCAAATACATCACAGGCAATTTCGTCCCGGTCATCGGCAAAATGTTCGCGGATGCCACCGATACCGTGATCTCTGCCTCGCTTCTGGTGAAGAACGCCATCGGGCTCTCGGGTGTCATTATCATTTTGTTCCTTTGCGCTTTCCCGGCGATCAAAATCCTGTGCCTGGCGCTAATCTACAACGTGGCTGCAGCGGTTATGCAGCCCTTGGGCGACACGCCTATCGTCTCCTGCCTGCAGACCATCGGCAAGAGCATGATGTACGTCTTCGCGGCGCTGGCCGCGGTATCGCTGATGTTCTTCCTGGCGGTGACCATCCTGCTGACCGCAGGCAATCTGACCGTCATGATGAGGTGAGGCCAGGAACACTCTAGGGGCGGGGAGGAGAACCATGACATGGCTTAGCGATTGGCTGCGTGAACTGATACTGGTCGTGCTGATGGCCGCCTTCGTAGAAATGCTGCTGCCGGGCAAGTCGATGGAGCGGTACGCCAGGCTGGTGCTCAGCCTGCTCGTCCTCCTGACCTTGCTGAATCCGGTGATCTCCCTGCTGAAAGGGGATGCTTCCTCCCAGCTTGCGCTGGCTATGGAACAGGCGCAGCGGGAGAGCGGATGGGGCAGCGGCGGGGATACAGGAGATTCACTGCAGGAGATTCTGAGGCAGGGCCAGCTGCTGGCCGCCGGCTCCCGTGAGCAGAGCCTGCAGCTTGCTGCCGGTGAGGTGGCAGGTCAGATGCAGGAGCAGATTGCAGCCGCAACCGGCGTGCGGGGCGTGAATGTGACCGTCGCGCTGGAAATGGGCCGCGATACCGGCGGCGGGGAGCTGCCGGTGATCTCCCGGGTGGCCGTCACCCTGCCCGAAGGCTCATCCCCGCAACATGCAGGGGGGGCTGAAGGTGGCGGGGCGGCGGATCAGGAGGCTCCGGGAGGGCGGATTCATATTACTCCTGTAGAGCCGGTGCAGGTCCGGATCGGCGCTGCAGATGCGGCGCAAACCGCAGAAGCAGCCGCGTCAGGCGAGGAATCAGCCGGAACTGCCGAAACTTCCAGCACAGCAATCGGACAGCAGGCGGAATCCATTGTTGATCTGCTGGTGCAGAACTGGAATGTGGAGCGTAGCAGAATTGAAGTCAAGGGCGCCGGCGGCGCTGAAAAGAGCTGACGAAAGAGGGGGTTAGAGAGGTGGGTAAATGGCTGAAGAAGCTGGAGCAGTGGGCAGGGGGCGGAGCCGGCAGTCCGAGGCGGAGCCAGACCTTCCGCTGGTTGATCATACTGGGATTGCTCGGTGTCGCGATCATGCTGTTCAACTCCTTTGTCAATGTGAAGAAGATCGACAGCGAGAACACAGGGAGGGAGCCGCCGGTGAGCGAAAGCTCGCAAGGCGTTATGCAGCAGGGGGAGCTGATGGCCTCTGATGCATTCGAGAGTATTGAACTGGCGCTGGAGAGCCGTACCAAGGAGATTCTGGAGAAGATCGTCGGTGTCGGCACTGTAGACATTATGGTTACGGTAGAGTCGACGGAGGAAATCGTGGTCACCCGGAATATGAATGATTCACAGCAGCAGAGCGAGGAGACGGACGCCAGCGGAGGCAAGCGGCATACCACTCAATATACGCGGGACGGCGAAATCGTCACCTACAGCCAGTCTGGCGATGAAACGCCGATCATTACGAAGCGGATCAAGCCGCAGGTGCGCGGCGTGCTGGTTGTAGCCAAAGGTGCGGAGAACAAGGTCGTCCGGAGCTTAATCGAAGAAGCCGTGGAGAAGGGGCTGAATGTCCCAAGCTACAAGATATCGGTCGTACCGCGCAAGCAGGAATGATCTAATGCCGGGAACAGCTGCAGCAGACAGGGCGAAAACACGCAGGTGCGAATACGCAGGAAAACCGCTTAACGCGATCATATTTTAGGAGGTATAAACAATGAAGGGCAAAAGACAAACAATCTGGTTGGTATCCATGCTCAGCTTGATGGTGGTGCTGTCTGCTTACTATTTATTCACCGAGGATTCCGGCGGCTCGCTGCCGCAGGAAACGGCCGGCACGGTCCAGGTCGGCGGCAACGGAAATGCCGATACGCAGACCGCGCTCGACAGCGGCCTGGTCATCAATGAAGTGGAAACCGGCGATGCCGCTGCGGATCTCGCAGGCAACGCGGCTGCTGAAGACACCATTGCAGCAGACACGGACGGTGCCGGGAACGATGCTGGAGTGACCGGAGATGATGCCGCTACGGTGGCCGCCGGCAGCGAAGCGGGGGACAAGGAGGCTGCTGCCGATAAGGACGCAGCCGCAGTCAAGGACACAGCGGCGGACAAGGACATCGCCGCAGCTGACACTGCTGCAGCCGATACGGGTGCCAGCGGAGATAAAGCAGGGCAGGACGCGGGCGCAGCAGCCGATAAAGAGGCTGCCGCAGCTTCCACAGCTGATGAAACCTCCAAGAGCGACAAAGAAATTCTCAAGGAAGTCGCTTCGCAGAGCGTATCGGCCGCCGCGCTGTTCGACGATTACCTGCTGGACCGCGAGCAGAAGAACCTGAAGAATTACAATGACCTGATGGCCCAGATCAACGACATGGGCAAGACGCCGTCCGAGAACGCAGTCGCCCAGGAGCAGCTCAATAAGCTGGAGGAAAAAGAATCCAAGATCAACGGCATCGAGGAGCAGCTCCAGCAGAAATACGGCCAGGCAATTGTGAAGGAAGAGAGCGGTGACTCCTATACTGTGGTCGTGCTGAGCGACAAGCTTGACGTCAAGCAGGCCGTGGGCATCGTGGATCTGGTCATGAAGGAACTGAGCGTGTCGCAGAACAAGATTAAAGTACAGTATGTCTCGGAGCAATAAGCCGGACAAAAAATGGAATAAAACCGCGAAAAGGCTCGGGTTCTCCCGGGCCCTTTCCATTTCTATCGTTTGTGATATAATACATAAAGTTAATTGGTTAGACAAGATGAAACGGCTGCGCCGTCTGTAAATGGACAGTATCCGTTTCAAGAAATGCATAAGCAACTTCCTGAAATTATTGCCGCAGCGGACATCTGAAAGCGATTCGCATATCGTGGGTACCGGAAGCTTATGCTTCCATGAAGGAAGAGCCGGATCACCGGCTCATTCAGTCCGGCAACACAAGAAGTGTGGCTTTGAGAGAAAGCTGAAGGAGTGAACAATGGAATGTTCAAGTTAAGCGAGATTAAGGAATTGATTAAACTTCTGGACCAGACTTCTTCCGTGCATGAACTGGAGATTGAAAGCGAGGGCATGAAGCTGGCCATCCGCAAGCCGGACCGCACTGAGAGCGAGCAGGCAGCCGTTCAGGCAGCGCCTTATGCTTATCCGTTCGCAGCGGCTCCGCAGCCGCAGCACAATATCCAGCCGGCTGCAGTACCTGCGGCCGCAGCGACTGCCCCGGCGGCAGCGCCGGAATCCCACGAGAGCAGCCAGGGAACGTTACATAAAATTGTATCACCGATGGTAGGCACCTTCTACAGTGCGGCCTCACCCGATTCGCCTTCCTTTGTCAGCGTTGGAGACCGCGTTCACGAGAAGTCAACGGTCTGCATCATCGAGGCCATGAAGCTGATGAACGAGCTGGAAGCGGAAGTCAAGGGTGAGATCGTCTCTGTTCTTGCCGAGAACGGCCAATTGGTGGAATACGGGCAGCCGCTCTTCCTGGTGAAGCCGGAATAATTGCCGCGAACATACAGAGGCCTAACATGCTTCGTTATACTTTGGGGGGAACGTCATGAACATTCAGAAAGTGCTGATTGCCAACCGCGGAGAGATCGCGGTGCGCATTATCCGGGCATGTCGCGAAATGGGCATTTCCACCGTTGCGGTCTATTCGGAGCCTGACCGGGATTCGCTGCATGTCCGGCTGGCTGACGAAGCCTACTGCATCGGTCCGATGCCGTCGAAGGACAGCTATTTGAACTTTACCAATATTATGAGCGTTGCGACATTGACCGAATGCGACGCCGTCCATCCCGGCTACGGATTCCTGGCGGAGAATGCCGATTTCGCGGAGATTTGCGAATCCTGCAACATCACCTTCATCGGCCCGTCGCCGGAAGCGATCACCCGCATGGGGGACAAGTCGGTGGCGAAAGATACGATGAAGCAGGCCGGCGTGCCGGTCATTCCCGGCTCCGACGGACTGGTCAGCGACGTGAAGGAAGCGGTCGTGCTCGGGCGCGAGATCGGCTATCCGATTATTATCAAGGCTACGGCCGGCGGCGGGGGCAAGGGCATCCGCATCGCCGAGGACGAGGAAGAGCTCGTCAAGCAGATTACGGCTGCTCAGCAGGAAGCCCAGAAGGCTTTCGGCAATGCCGGCGTCTATCTCGAGAAATTCCTGACCGGCATGAAGCATGTGGAGATTCAGATTATTGCCGACAAGCACGGCAACGTCGTCCACCTCGGCGAGCGGGACTGCTCCGTGCAGCGCCGGCGCCAGAAGCTGGTAGAAGAAGCGCCATGCTCCGTGCTGACGCCGGATATCCGCGAGGCCATGGGCGAAGCCGCCGTTCGGGCGGCGCTGGCCGTCGATTATTCCGGCGCCGGGACGCTGGAGTTCCTGCTCGGTCCGGACGGGCAATTCTACTTTATGGAGATGAATACACGGATTCAGGTGGAGCATCCCGTAACGGAGATGGTGACGGGCGTCGACCTGATCAAGGAAATGATCTCCGTGGCCGAGGGCAATCCGCTCTCCTTCATCCAGGAGGACATTGTCATCAACGGCTGGTCGATTGAGTGCCGCATCAATGCGGAGGACCCTGAGCGCAATTTCATGCCGTCGCCGGGCAAGATCGGCTTCTACCTGCCGCCGGGCGGACCGGGTGTGCGGGTGGACAGTGCGGCCTATCCGGGCTACATGATTTCACCGTTCTACGACTCGATGATTGCCAAGCTGATCGTCTGGGCGCCGACCCGCCAGGAGGCTGTACTCAAGATGAAGCGGGCCTTGGCTGAATTCGCTGTGGAGGGCATTCACACGACCATACCTTTTCACCAGAAGCTGCTTGAGCATCCCGTATTTCTGGACGGCAATTTTGACATCAAGTTTCTGGAAGAGCATGAAATTTAGGCGAGCAGAGCCTTGTTTGTCATAAAGTTCGCCAAATGATATAGTATGTTTAATAAGAGACGTGCTCCTGCGCCTTAGAATGTTGAACTATCTTTTTGCTGAAAGGTGTGTAGTCCATAATGAGTACAATTGGGACGGAATATGAGCGTACGGAGATCGGCGAAATCCAGATCGCTCCCGAAGTGATCGAGGTAATCGCAGGTCTGGCAACCGTAGAGGTGAAGGGCGTGGCAGGCATGAGCGGCGGATTCGCCGGAGGCATCGTGGAACTGCTCGGACGCAAGAACCTTTCCAAGGGCGTCAAGGTCGAGGTCGGACAGCGTGAGGCAGCGGTTGATGTGTCAGTCATCATCGAATACGGCCACCGTCTTCCGGAAGTGGCGGCGGAGATTCAGCGCAATGTGAAGCGTTCCATTGAGACAATGACCGGACTTACCGTTGTGGAAGTGAACGTCCAGATCCACGATGTCCAGTTCAAGAACAGCGCCAGCTCCGACAAATCCGAAGACAATGAGACCGTTCTGCGCGTGAAATAAGGGCCATCGTTCTTCTCTAAACCCCCGACGTCACTGTCGAGGGTTTACTCTAATTTTAGGAGGTATGTGATTCGTGGCCAAAATTTTGGACAGGCTTCTGCTGTTCGTGTACAGCTTAAGTATCGCTATACTATCTGTTATTGCCATCCTCCTCATCAGCGGCGCGATTCCCGATGTGCTGGAGATTGAGGCGGAACCGCCGGTCTATATTGCTTCGATTGCCGTAGCGGTGGTTCTGTTCCTGCTCAGCGTCCGTTTCTTCTATATCTCGTTGCGCCGTGAACGTGCTTCCCGCCCATCCGTGGACCAGCGTACGGAGTATGGAGATATTCAAATCTCCATGGAGACCATTGAGAACCTGAGCCTTAAGGCCGCGGGCAAGGTGAAGGGCATCCGCGACCTGCGCTCGCGCATCCGCGTCTCCCAGGCGGGTCTGGAAATTATGATCCGCGCGGTGGTGGACGGGGAGCATTCCCTGCCGGTCCTGACCTCGGAGGTACAGCGGCAGGTGCATGATTTCGTGCAGGAGACGACGGGAATTCCGGTCGCTGACGTATCGGTCTATATCGCAAACCTAACACAAGCACCAAGCTTCAAAAGTCGTGTGGAATAGAGGTGGGTTTCCCTGATGTCCTGGAAAGAAATTTGGGAAAGTCACGGGGGGCGGATCGCCGGAGTTACCTTCGGCTTCGTTCTGGGTGTGATTTATTTGCTGGCCGGATTTTGGGATATGCTGTTCTTTGCACTGGTAGTGTTCATTGGATACACGTTCGGCAAACGGAAGGATGCCGCTCAGCCGCCGCTTATACCGTGGCAGGAGCTGATCGGGCGGTTATCCGGGCGCTGGCGTCCTTTTAAATGAACCGCGATAAGCTTTCTTCCGGAGCCTGGAAACCCGTATATCCCGTATATCCGAGTGCCTGCTTGACGGTGGAAGGCTGCGCGGTTTTTTTATTGAAAAGGCAGAATTACAGCAGGTTGTGGTGGTTTGCGGCACTAGTACCTTGACTAAGCCAAATCTAAGGACTGTATGTGCGGGCGTCTCCAGCCTTACTCGCAAGTTTGATGGTGCACAGATGCAATTCGATGCGGTCAAGGTACTAGTGCATTGACCCCGCCAAATCTATGGAGGTTAGCCAGCATCCCCGGCTCTTACTCGCAAGTTAGATGGTGCATAGCTGCAATTTGCTGCGTTCAACGTGCTAGTTGGATTTTCGCACACTAATTCTGCCATTATGAGGGGGTTTATCGATCTAGTTGGATTTCCGCCACCTAATGTGGGCGATATGGAGGTAATGGCTTCTTAGCGCCCGTATTAAGTGGCGGTTATCCAATTAGATTCGCAAAATTCTTCAATTGGGTGAAATTAGGTGACGAATATCCAACTAAACTGGTTACGTACGGGCAAAGAGGAGCCTGGTACCTTGACCAAGCCAAATCTAAGGACTGTATGTGCGGGCGTCTCCAGCCTTACTCGCAAAGCAGGTGCATAGCAACAATTTGCTGCGATCAAGTCTAGCGTGCTGAGACGCCTGCGTTTGTTGAACAAAAGCTTCGCCATCACTTCAGCATAACGGACACAGATGCGTTTATCTTCCGCCATTAAGCATTTTTAGTTCTGTAACGGACCCGGGGTGCGCTGATTTGGACGCAGCAGCGCATAGATTAACCGCTGCGGCGGGAATAACAGCATCTGTGTCCGTTAATTCATGAAATTTAGCTTTTAGCGAGCAGATTCAGGAAACAAGGATAGGTCCATATAAGCAAGTTAGACCATTTAGGAGGATTACATGAAAAGACGTTTAGCAAGAGAACTGGTGGTGCAAAGCCTGTACCAGATGGAAATGAATGAAGTGGACAGTGCGGAGGCCGTGGAAATGCTGCTTGAAGAAGCAGGCGAAGAGAACGAAACCGAACGCGTCATTACGGATGAAGTGCAGCTGAAGGCGTATGTGCTGGAGCATGTAGGCGGCGTGTGGGAGCACAAAGCGGCGATTGACGATATGCTTGAGCATTACCTCAAGGGCTGGCAGATGAGCCGTCTGTCGCGCGTTGACCGGCAAATCCTGCGCCTGGCGACCTTCGAAATGGTATTTGCTAGCGATGTGCCGGCCAAGGTAGCGGTCAATGAAGCAATTGAGCTGGCCAAGCATTTCGGCACCGATGATTCCGGCAAATTCGTCAACGGCGTACTCGGCAAAATGATTCAGGAGCTCGACACCCTGAAGAACCGCTGATTGCAAGGACCCGCAGGACGGTTTCGCGCCGCCTTTCACTTAATAACATCGACTAACTACAGATCCCCAAAGGAGAGAGAGACAACCAATGACAGCAGCTATTATCAGCGGTAAACAGGTATCCGAAGAGATTCGCGTGGAAATTGCCCGTGAGGTGCAAGAGCTTGCCGGCCGCGGCGTACAGCCCGGTCTTGCTGTCGTTCTGGTCGGCGAGGACCCGGCTTCGCAGGTCTATGTCCGCAATAAGGAGAAATCCTGCATCGAGCTAGGCTTTCATTCCGAGGTACACCGGCTGGATGCCGCCACCTCCCAGGAGGAGCTGCTGGCGCTGGTGGACGAGCTGAACCGCCGGGACAATATCGACGGGATTCTCGTCCAGCTGCCGCTTCCAAAGCATATTGAAGAGAAGGCAGTCATCGACGCCATCGCTGTCGAGAAGGATGTAGACGGGTTCCATCCGGTCAATGTCGGCAACCTGGTCATTGGAGACGACAGCCTGCTGCCTTGTACGCCTGCCGGCTGCATTGAGCTGATCAAGCGGACAGGCACCGATATTTCCGGCAAGCATGCCGTGGTAATCGGACGCAGCAACATTGTCGGCAAGCCGGTCTCCCTGCTCCTGCAGCGCGAGAACGCGACCGTGACCATGTGCCATTCCCGCACGCAGAATATGGCCGAGCTGTGCCGTCAGGCCGACATCCTTGTCGTTGCCATCGGCCGGGCCAACATGATTGATGCCTCTTTTGTAAAGCCGGGTGCCATCGTTATTGATGTGGGGATGAACCGTCTGGAGACCGGCAAGCTGGCCGGAGACGTGGACTATGAGAGTGCGAAGGAAGTAGCAGGCCATATTACCCCGGTTCCCGGAGGCGTCGGCCCGATGACCATCACCATGCTGATGCAAAATACGCTGACTGCGGCCAAACGCCGCCACGGCCTGGAGTAGGTCCGGCTTATGGCGGAGCGGCAGGTTTATTCAATCAAGGAGCTTAACCGGTATATCCGCATGAAGCTTGATTCGGACACTTTACTCTCCGATGTCTGGATCCGCGGGGAAATTTCAAACTTTACCCATCACGGCAGCGGACATATGTATTTCACGCTGAAGGATGAGAGCAGCCGGATCAAGGCGATTATGTTCGCCTCGCATAACCAGCGGCTGCCTTTCGTTCCGAAGGAAGGAACGAAGGTCATTGCCCGGGGCAACGTCACCGTCTACGAGCGGGACGGCCAGTACCAGTTCTACGCGACCCATATGCAGCCGGACGGCATTGGAAGCCTGTACATGGCCTATGAGCAGCTCAAGCAGAAGCTGGAGCAGGAAGGGCTGTTCGCGGCAGAGCGCAAGCGTCCGCTGCCGCGCTTTCCGCGCTGCGTCGGGGTGGTTACCTCCCCGACCGGAGCAGCCGTGCGGGATATTATCATCACGCTGCAGCGGCGGTATCCGCAGGTGCCAGTGGTGCTCTATCCCGTGCTGGTACAGGGGAAGGGTGCGGCGCCTTCCATCGTGAAGGCCATCGAGACGCTGAATGCGATGGGCGAAGCCGACGTGCTGATTGTCGGGCGCGGCGGCGGCTCCCTGGAGGAGCTCTGGGCCTTCAATGAAGAGCCCGTGGCCCGGGCGATTGCGGCCTCGCGCATTCCGGTGATCTCGGCCGTCGGTCATGAGACCGACTTCACGATCGCCGATTTCGCCGCCGATCTGCGGGCGGCGACCCCGACGGCGGCGGCCGAACTGGCTGTGCCGCTGGCCGCCGAGCTCGCCGCGCAGCTGCGCACCGCCGAGGAGCGGCTGCGCCACGCGCTGACGCGCCGCGCGCAGCGGGGCGGCGAGCGCCTGGCCGCGCTGCGCCGGTCGCTTGCGCTGGCGGGCCCGAGCCGCCAGCTGGCGCAGCACGCGCAGCGGCTGGACATGCTGCGCGCGGGGCTGTCGCGCGCGGCGCAGATGCGCCACCGCAGCGCGCGCGAGCGCCTGGCGGTGCAGCATCACAGCCTGCAGCGGTTCCACCCGCGCAGCAGCGTGAATGCGGCGCGCAGGCAGGCGGAGAGCCTGCAGCGCGAGCTGACGGCGGCCATGCAGACGGTGCTGGCCGGCAAACGGTCACGCTATGTGGCTGAGCTGCGGCATCTGGATGCGCTCAGCCCTCTGAAGGTAATGTCGCGCGGCTATAGCCTGGTCTATGACGAGCAGGAAGAGCATCTCATCAAGTCGCTGCAGGAAGTGAACCTCGGCGATTTGGTCAATATTAAATTAAGCGACGGACAGTTAAGCTGCCAGGTATGGGGCATAAAGGAGGATGGCAAGACAGATGGCGAAGGAAACGGAGCTTGATTTTGAGCAGGCGATGGAGCAGCTGGAGGCGGTAGTGCGCGAGCTGGAGCACGGCGACGTCCCGCTGGAGAAGGCAATCGATTTGTTTCAGCAGGGCATGAAGCTGTCCCAGCTGTGCGGCAGCAAGCTGGAGCAGGTGGAGCGCAAGATTGAGATGATTGCGCTGGAAGACGGAGAATTGCGCAAGAAACCGTTCGGCACCAAGCTGGAAGGAGATGCCGATGAGCCGTTCTGAGCATGAAGCATCCGCTGCGCGTCCTGCACTGGAGCAGTATATCACAGAGATCGGCGCACTCGTCATGGAGGAGCTGGAGCATACGCTGCCGGCCGCCTGGGAGGTTCCCGGCAATCTGAAGGAAGCGATGAACTATTCCCTGAAGGCCGGCGGCAAGCGGCTGCGTCCGCTGCTTGTCGTCGCTGCCTGCGAAGCGCTGGGGGGCCGCCGTGAGGCGGCGCTGCCGGTCGCAGCCGCCATCGAAATGGTGCATACCTATTCGCTGATCCATGACGATCTGCCGGCCATGGACAATGACGATTACCGGCGCGGCAAGCCAACGAATCACAAGGTGTTCGGTGAAGCGGCGGCGATCCTTGCCGGAGATGCGCTGTTGACCCATGCCTTCTACAGTGTGGTACAAGCTTCGCGGCGCTATGGCGTTCAGGCGGAGCAGGTGCTGGCCATCGTAGAGGAGCTGGCCGAAATGGCCGGACCGCGCGGCATGGTCGGCGGGCAGATCGCCGACATGGAAGGCGAGCAGGGTCTGACCGATCTGTCACAGCTGCAGTATATTCATCTGCACAAGACCGGCGATCTTATTATATTCTCGCTGCTGGCCGGCGGAAGAATCGCCGGGGCAGATGAAGCGCAGCTTGCGGCGCTGCGCGAATTCGGCACCGGCATCGGACTGGCCTTCCAGATTCAGGACGATATTCTTGATCTGATCGGCGACGAAGGCAAGCTGGGCAAGCAGACCGGCAGCGATATCCGCCAGCATAAAGTTACGTATCCTTACTTTATCGGGCTGGAGGCTTCGCGCGAAGAGGTCAAGCGTCTTACCGAAGCTGCTCGCTCCGCAGTGCTCGCCGGGGGGTTCACCGATCCTTCGCGGCTGCTGGAGATTGCCGAATATTTAATGGCAAGGGACCACTGAAGCCTTGTCTACATGAACGGCTGTGTTTCGACAGCCGTTTAGTTTGTGTTATAATGGGGTTTATATTTTACAACATCCAGGAAAGCGGGGAAATTCTCGTGCTGCTTCCACAAATCAATAATCCTGAACAACTAAAATCCTTGTCCATCGAGGAGCTGGCTACCCTTGCGGATGAAATCCGCAGGTTTCTGGTCGAGAAGCTGTCTGTTACGGGAGGACATCTCGCCTCGAATCTGGGAGTAGTGGAGCTCACGCTGGCCCTGCATTACTGTTACGATAGTCCGCGGGACAAGATGATCTTCGATGTGGGCCACCAGGCTTATGTACACAAAATATTGACCGGCCGCCAAGACCGGTTCGACACCCTGCGCAAGAATGGCGGGATGTGCGGCTTCGTCAAACGCAATGAAAGCGAGCATGATGTCTGGGAAGCCGGACACAGCAGCACTTCACTGTCGGCGGCGATGGGGATGGCAATGGCCCGTGACATGAAGGGCGAGGACAATAAGGTTATCGCAATCATCGGCGACGGTGCCCTGACGGGCGGTATGGCCTTTGAAGCACTGAACCATATCGGCCATGAGAAGCGCAAGCTGATGGTTATTCTGAATGACAACGAAATGTCGATTGCGCCGAATGTCGGAGCGATGCACAATTATTTGAGCAAAATCCGCTCCGACCGCCATTACCTGCGGGCCAAGGATGAGGTCGAGGGACTTTTGAAGAAGATTCCGGCCATCGGAGGCAAGCTTGCCAAGACAGCCGAACGTCTGAAGGACAGCCTGAAATATATGATGGTGCCCGGTGTATTGTTCGAGGAACTGGGCTTTACGTATCTCGGACCGGTGGACGGCCATGATCTGGAGAAGGTGATCGATGCCTTCCATCAGGCGGATAACGTGGCCGGACCGGTGCTGGTTCATGTATTGACCACCAAAGGCAAGGGCTACAAACCGGCGGAAGCCGATTCGTATAAATGGCATGGCATCTCTCCGTACAAAATCGAGTCAGGACAGGTGCTGCAGGCTGTCGGCAACCCGATGTACACAGATGTGTTCGGCCAGACACTGATTGAGCTTGGCCGCCAGGATAAACGTCTGGTAGCCGTAACTCCGGCCATGCCGGGCGGCTCGGGCCTGTTCCCGTTCGCCAAGGAATTCCCGGACCGCATGATCGACGTCGGCATTGCTGAACAGCATGCCGCGACGCTGTGCGCGGCTTTGGCGATGGAGGGAATGAAGCCGGTGTACGCTGTCTACTCCACGTTCATGCAGCGGGCGTATGACCAGATCGTACATGATATTTGCCGCCATAATGCCAATGTAATATTCGCCATTGACCGCGCCGGCTTCGTCGGGGCCGACGGGGAGACGCATCAGGGTGTGTATGACATCGCCTTCATGCGCCATATTCCGAATATCGTCCTGATGATGCCCAAGGATGAGAATGAGCTGCGTCATATGATGAAGACGGCGCTGGATTACAATGAAGGACCGATTGCCTACCGCTATCCGCGGATCAACGGTACCGGCGTGACACTGGACAGCGAGCTGAAGTCTCTGCCGATCGGTACCTGGGAGCGTCTGCGCCCGGGAGACGACTATGCCGTCCTGGCCAGCGGGCCGATGGTGCAGGTGGCCGAGGAAGCGGCTGACCAGCTTAAGCGCGAAGGCATTCAGCTCAGCGTCGTCAATGCCAGATTCCTCAAGCCGCTGGATCACCAGATGCTGCTGGACCTTGCCCGCGCCGGCACCAGCATGGTCGTACTGGAGGAAGCAAGCCAGGCCGGCAGCATGGGAAGCGCTGTACTGGAGTTCTATGCGGAGCATGAGCTGTATGATGCCCGCGTCCATCTGATGGGCGTGCCGGATGTATTCATTGAGCATGGCTCGATCAAGGAACAGCGCCAGCAGACCGGACTGACGGCGGAGGCCCTGTGCGCCCGCATCAAAACCATGAAGGCGCAAAGCAAGTTCAGCTATAAGACGACTTCTTTTTCCTAAAACACTGCGGACCCATTCAACAAGTTCGCATTTGGAAACAATCAGGAGATGAACATGGAACACCCTAAAGAACGAATTGACGTGCTGCTGGTGGAGCAGGGATTTTATGAGAGCCGCGAGAAAGCCAAGGCCGCCATCATGGCCGGCCTGGTACTTGCGGATGAAGAGCGGATAGAGAAGGCCGGGATGAAGGTTCTGCGCAGCTCGGTGCTCAAGGTCAAGGGCGCCGTGCATCCTTATGTCAGCCGCGGCGGGCTGAAGCTGGAGAAGGCGCTGCGCGTCTTCGGCGTTCCGATGGACGGACGTGTCATGCTCGATATCGGAGCGTCTACCGGCGGTTTTACCGACTGCGCCCTGCAGAATGGGGCAATCCATGTGTATGCCGTAGACGTCGGTTACAATCAGCTGGATTGGAGCCTGCGTAACGATGAACGCGTGTCGGTCATGGAGCGTACCAATTTCCGGTATATGACACCCGGCGATTTGCAGGGCCCGGCTCCTGATGTCGCCAGCATCGACGTTTCCTTTATATCGCTGAAGATTATTTTGCCGCCGCTTATGGCGCTGCTCGGCCGGCCGGGTGACATCCTGGCCCTGATCAAGCCGCAGTTTGAAGCCGGGCGGGAGAAGGTAGGTAAATCCGGCGTCGTGCGCGAGCCGGCGGTGCATAAGGAAGTGCTGCTGAATGTGCTGGGAATGGCGTCAGAGCTCGGCTATACGCTGCAGGGTCTCACCTTCTCGCCGATTACCGGCGGTGAGGGCAATATTGAATTTCTGGCCCATTGGCAGCTGCGGACTGAGCAAGAATTGGCAGCAGGGGAGCCTGCCGGTATTCCGGCTGATTCCTTTGCGTCCTTGGCTGATGCCGTCATTAAGGAGGCTGCCGCCACATTTACGGCGAATACGAATGGAAACTCATCGAAGAAACGATGAGTTTCTTTTGTTGCTTCTGCTATAAGCGTTTTATCGCCTGACACGCCGGGTGGTTCAGCAGGAGAATGCCGCCTGCCGCGCGAACTATTCTTTGAGGTGATCCAATGTGAGCGCGGACAGAGCGGTGACGGCGCTAATTCTTCTGGCGGCGGCGGTTTTTGTAATCTACCGGATCTATGTATGGCTGCAGAAATCCCCGGGTTCCTATTTCAAGGACCGGATTCCGCTGAATGAAGAGATTGAGCCGCATCCGGCTCTGGATCTTCTGGAGCAGGCTGGTTACGAAGTGATCGGCGGGAAACTGAAGATCCCGCTGGTCTTTAGCCTCGACGGCTCTTCGTTATACAGCAGGCTCTTTATCGACTATGTAGCCACCAGAGACGAAGACTCGCTATATCTGGTAATCCTGTCGCGTCCGCGCAAGATGCTGGAGTTTACAGGCAGCGGTCTGCGGGATGCGCTTCTGCCTTATCTGCTGATCTATCCGGAATGCAGCGGGGTGCTGTACGTTGACGTCTCTGCCGCGGCCGTACATCTGATCAGGCTGGGCCGGGACGACGGAGAGTCCGATTAAGCTTTAAACTATACCTATTCAGGAGGCAATATGAAGGGACACAGGCATATCAAAATACGGGAAATCATTACCCAGCAGGAAATTGAAACGCAGGATGAACTGGTGGATGCGCTGCGGGAGGCTGGCTTTCAGGTTACACAGGCTACAGTGTCGCGCGATATCAAGGAATTGCTGCTGATCAAGGTTCCCATGGATGACGGAAGATATAAGTATTCGCTTCCCACAGATCAGCGCTATAATCCGGTGCAGAAGCTGAAGCGGGTGCTCGTCGACAATTTCGTTCATATAGATTTCTCCGGCAATCTGGTGGTCATGAAGTGTCTGCCGGGCACGGCTAACTCGGTGGCGGCGCTCATCGACAATATTGACTGGCCGCAGATTATGGGCACCATCTCCGGCGATGATACCATCCTGATTATTTGCCGTCAGCCGGAGGACAGTCAGTTGGTCATATCACAAATTATGGGGTACATTTCCTGAGTATATATCCAGCCTGCTGGGCATTTGTCTTTACGGAGGTGCTGTATTCGTGTTAGAAACATTGTCGATCCGCAATCTCGCTGTCGTGGAGAGTGTGGATGTATCGTTTTATCCCGGCTTTCATGTGCTTACCGGTGAGACCGGGGCGGGGAAATCCATTATTATTGATGCGCTGGCTCTGATCGCCGGCGGACGCGGCTCGGCGGACTCCATCCGCTACGGCTGCGACAAGGCGGAAATGGAAGCGCTGTTCAGCCTGCCGCCCCTGCACCCTGTATGGGAGACGCTGGAGAAGCTGGGCATCTCCGCGCAGCCGGAGGAGCATCTGGTGATCCGCCGCGAGATTACATCGCAGGGCAAGAGCATTTCCCGTGTGAACGGGCAAATGGTCAATTTAACCATGCTGCGGGAGATCGGCGAACAGCTGGTCAATATCCACGGACAGCATGAGCATCAGAATCTGCTGAAGCCCGAGCGTCATCTGGGATTGCTGGATACTTACGGCGAGGCTGTCATCGGACCCCTCAAGGCCGATTATCAGGAGAAATATACCGCGTTCGCCAAGGTTGAGAAGGAGCTGCGGGAGCTGCAGGAATCGAGCCAGAAGGCTTACCAGATGCTTGATTTATACCGCTTCCAGTTAGAGGAAATCTCTGCGGCTAGGCTAAAACCGGGTGAGGATGAATTACTTGCCGAAGAACGGGTCAAACTATCCCACAGTGAGAAAATGATGGATTCCGTCTCCGGAGCTTACGAGCTGCTGTATGAACGGCAGGGTCTGGATTCCATCGGCAATGTTATCTCGAAGCTGGAGGATGCGGTCCGTTACGATGAGAAGGGCTTGCGCTCGGTGCTTGACCAGCTGCAGTCGGCTTTTTATCAATTGGAGGATGCCGCCTTTCAGCTGCGCGATTACCGTGAGGAAATTGAATTTAACCCGGTGCGCCTGGAGGAGATCGAGAACCGGCTGGACCTCATTACCGGCTTGTGCCGCAAATATGGGGACAGTGTAGAACAGATTTTGGCGTACTATGAACAAATTAACCGGGAGACGGATCTCCTGGAGAATAAGGATGAGTATGTCAGCAAGCTGACAGTGAAACGCGACGGCCTGCTGGAGACCCTGATGCAGGCGGCGGAGGCGCTCAGCGAAGCACGGCGGCAATGTGCGGCCGACCTCGCGTCACAGGTGGAGGGCGAACTGAAGGATCTGCAGATGGAGCGCACTTCGCTTCAGGTCAAGATGGACACGCTGGAAGACCCGCGCGGCATTGCATATGAAGGACGGCGTTACCGGCTGACCCGGCAGGGCATCGACAGCGCCGAGTTTATGATCTCCCCGAACCCGGGGGAACCGCTGCGGCCGCTGGGCAAAATCGCCTCCGGCGGGGAACTGTCGCGGATTATGCTGGCGATGAAGAGCATCTTCGCCCGGCATGATGCGATTCCCGTGCTGATCTTTGATGAAGTGGACACGGGCGTCAGCGGAAGGGCGGCCCAGTCGATTGCCGATAAGCTGTACAAGCTGTCCGGCACCTGCCAGGTGTTCTCCATTACCCATTTGCCGCAGGTGGCCTGTATGGCTGATCATCAATATTTGATCCGCAAAAAGGTCGAGGACGGACGCACGATGACCGAGGTGGAATCCCTGTCGCCGGACGGCCGCGTCATGGAGCTGGCCCGGATGCTGGGCGGAGTGGAAATCACCGAGAAGACGCTGCATCACGCCCAGGAAATGCTCGGTCTGGCCGAGGCCAGCAAAGCGGCGGCGGGTTAAGCGGGACAATGATTGACAGTAATAAAAGCCTGGGGGCAAGGTTATCTTATAGGTACGCAATTGGCGACCACCTTTTTCGTCAAGCGAAAGAAGCAAAAGGGAGCGTGACAGCCATTGAACCGAAACCTCAGGAAGTTTATGCCTGGCCTTTTACTTGCCTTCTTTCTCAGCTTAACAGGCATTGCGGGACCCCAGCAGACCTCTGCCGCACCGCTGGAGTATGCACCTGCAAAGCCTGCACAGAGCTTTGATGAGCCGCTCAAGGTTATTCCGGGCGGCCAAACCATCGGCGTTAAGGTGAAATCCGCCGGTGTGCTTGTCGTGGGCCATCATCTGGTTGAGGTCTCACCCGAGGTGAAGCTTTCGCCCGGTGAGAACAGCGGGCTTGTGCCCGGTGACCTGATGGTGTCCATTAACGGTGTCAAGCTTGATGAGGTATCCAAGGTTGCCAAGCTGGTGGAACGCGCCGGCAAGGCGGACAAGCCGCTCTCCATTCTCTACAAACGGGACGGCAAAGAGCACACAGCCAAACTAAAACCGGCATATGACCGCAATGACAAGGTGTGGCGGCTGGGCCTGTATATCCGTGATTCAGCCGCAGGAGTGGGCACATTGACCTTTTATGCGCCGGAGCAGGGCGTATACGGCGCCCTGGGGCATGTAATTACGGATATGAATACCGGGACGAAGATTGTGGTCGGCAGCGGGCACATCGTCCAATCGAGCGTAACTTCGATCTCCAAGAGCCAGGACGGCGATCCCGGAGAGAAGCGGGCGATCTTTCTCAAGGAGAGCCAGGTTCTCGGCAACGTGGAGAGCAACACCGATTTCGGGATTTTTGGCAAAATGACACGCAATCCGGAGCACAGCCTGTATACTAAGCCGATACCGGTGGCCATGAGCCATGAGGTCAAGGAAGGCCCGGCGCAAATACTGACAGTCGTGGACGGCCAGCAGGTGGAGCGTTTCAATGTCGAAATCATTCATGTGGCCCGCCAGCAGTCTCCGGCCACCAAAGGCATGGTGCTGCGCATCACCGATCCGCGCCTGATTGATAAGACCGGCGGTATCGTGCAGGGAATGAGCGGCAGCCCGATTGTCCAGAACGGCCGCCTGATCGGCGCAGTCACGCATGTATTCGTGAATGATCCGAAATCCGGCTACGGCTGCTTCATCGAATGGATGCTCAAGGACTCCGGAGTGTCCAGCCCACTACAGCAATTCCCCTACAATCTTAAGGCCGTATAGCCTTAAGATTTTTTTGTCGAAGGGAAGTCGAAGCAAAGTGAGAAAGCTCGAAAGATGAAACAAAATATTTAATTATAAATCAATGTTCAAAAAAAATAAAGAAAAATAATTTTCGACAGAAGGAGTTTTGACCCCGGTGTCGAAAACGTAAAGGAGCTAAAAACCATGAGGTTCTAAACAGACAGACATAAATAAGGAGGAAGCAGCCAGTGCAGAATATTGAAGTGTTGTTGGCCGATGATAACAGGGAGTTTACGAATTTGTTGGCCGAGTATATTACGGAACAGGATGACATGACCGTAACCGGCATTGCCTATAACGGTGAAGAAGTGCTGCAAATGCTGAGCTCTGCCCGTAAAATTCCCGATGTTCTAATTCTGGATATCATCATGCCGCATCTGGATGGACTTGGCGTTCTTGAACGCCTGCGCGATATGGACCTGAATCCGCAGCCGAAGATCATCATGCTGACCGCCTTCGGTCAGGAGAACATCACTCAAAGAGCTGTGCAGCTTGGCGCGTCTTATTATATTTTGAAGCCGTTTGATATGGAGGTTCTGGCCAACCGTGTGCGTCAGCTTGTCGGCAGCCCCGGCAATATCAGCACTTCTTCCGGCGCAGCGGTCTTCACGCCTAAGGCTTCAAGCAATGTGGTCCCGCTGTCAAAGGGCAAGAACCTGGATGCCAATATCACTTCGATTATTCACGAGATCGGCGTACCCGCTCATATCAAGGGCTACCAATACCTGCGGGAAGCGATCACGATGGTTTATAACAATATCGAAATTCTCGGTGCCATCACCAAGACGCTGTACCCGGCCATTGCCGAGAAATTCAAGACAACGCCTTCACGCGTAGAGCGGGCGATTCGCCATGCCATTGAGGTCGCCTGGACGCGGGGCAACATCGACAGCATCTCCCACTTATTCGGCTATACGATTAATATCTCCAAATCAAAGCCCACTAACTCGGAATTTATTGCCATGGTAGCCGACAAGCTGCGGATTGAGCATAAGGTCTCTTGAAGGGGTAAGGATCAAGATACGTAAAGGGTTTCAGTGATTGTTTAGTTTACACTAATAACTATTAGTGTTTAAATATGGGGAACGGACTAATCTATACCGATAAACCTCTGTTAATTATACCAACTACTCCGCTTTTTTATTGGGTTTTCCAAATCCAATGAAGGGCGGTTTTTTTATTGACGGATTTAGAATTTGAAATTGAAAAGTTTATGTTTTATTATTCCATAAAAAATTTATCTAGAAAGACATTAGCGAGCTATGATCAGGCGCTAAAATTTTTGTTTGCAATGTATCTTGAATCCAATAGGAGGCTTCTAAATTGTCGCTGTCAAAAAAATAAACCGGTAATATCCTGCAGTATATTTTCTATCTCAAGGAAATGAAGGAAATATACTCTAGTTAACAATGTGGAAAGCAATTTCCATAATCATTCACAAAACCGAAAAGACTTAAAGAAGATTATCCATGACTACATTAGTGAACTATGTTCGTAACATTATAGTATTCATCAATTATCTTTTTGAAATTGAACGTGAGATACTAAAGAATCCCATAGGATAGTTAAGAAAACCTAGGGTGAAGCGAAATATCAAAAAAACATTACCACACAGCTGTATTCATAAATCGAAAGATTTGGTAAAATTGTCCTATGGATTTATGCGTTGGAAGGGAGAGAACTATTGACATGTCTATCAATGCAGAAATTGAAGTGCCAGAACAACAACCTGAGGATGGAATTAACTATGAACAGGGTAATTTACTTTATGATTCAAGGATGAAAGAATTAATTAAGAATATAGCAGAGCATGAAGGCTTCGGTAAGATTAGAATAGGTCCTAAAGGAGCGTTAGCCTTACAAAATGCACTTCGATTTATTACGGTTATGTTTGCGTATGAACTACTAGATAGTTTGACAGAACAAAGAAAAATAACGGTTGGTGTAAAATCAGTTAATGATACACTAACGAAATTACTAGCAAGAACTGATTCATTTACTGTGACAATAAACGAATTAGAAGAATTGATTTCAAAGTTGCAGAATAAATCGAACGATACTGCTATTACTAAAGCTATGGATTTCGTAAACCTAATAGATAGCGTACATAATACTGAGGTACTTCAGTCTGAAGATAATGAAGAGGATGAAGATGTAACGGAAGAGGAGATAAGTGAAAAATGAGCTTAAAAGAACAGAAACTTTTTTTCACAAGAAACGGAGAGTTTACTGTCTGGGAAAAGCTAAATGCATTGAGCCAGCCTTTGTGGGATGACCTATACTATTTTGCATTAGATAAAGGGTTTATAGATGGAAGGGGATATCCTGATGACGAAGAGTTCCCATCTTTTCTTTACAGAGCATATGAATCGTTAGAAGAATCTACACCGGAACAACAAACTTTTGAATTGGAAATTAATAGTCTGTTTAGTACCATTGAATCTCCACGATGTGATTTTAATGCCTTGATTTTCCATGTGCCTTTTTCAATGCTTGATTTGGAATCAGCAAAGATGAATATTGAAGCGTTGATAACAAGTAAACACGACTTTGACATTCAAGGACTGGAAATAGAATATTGGTGTTATAGTACAAAGAATGTTATAGATATTAGATTTACAAGTGAAAAAAACTCCTACTTTAAAGAAAACAATAATATTCAATATTTACATACAGAAATACGAGTGTATTTGGATTTAAATGTTGCATTGTTAACTAATTTTTCTCAGTATACACATTCAGATACTGATAAGAATAAATTTATTACAACAATCTTAACAACAGTATCTACACTAAGAAATACGACTATTATACCAATCAGTTTAAGCGACCATACGCTTAGAAAATTGATTGTTATGGAAGACCAGAATTTACCTGCTAAACTGAAATTTCATATAGAGGGACGATTCAAAGTAGATATTGATATTAATCATAATACAAACGTAAGGGACCTGGTCTCTCAGGAGGAGATTAAGTATTTTTATGACAAATATCCTCTGTCATTAATTCGTGTGAAAATAAGAGACGACGATGAAAAATTGATAAGCCTTGATGGGGTTGCTGGAAAGATGTTTTCTCGTTCATTGAATTTAGAACCAGAAGACATAGACGAGTTTGTTAAAAAAATAAGCATTTTACTCTCTTATGACTATTTAAATGTAAATTATAGAAAAGAATTAGGTAGACTAGCTTATCATAATATAATTGGTTCGGACCAACAAAAGGATAATATTGTTAGTACAATCTATAAAAATATAGAAGCGTATATCTTTTCCGAAACTCAAGATATTACTGGGGTGTTTGTTAAATTAATCAGTAACTCTTTATTTTATTGTTTAAAAGAAAAGAAGATACTTCCATATAATGCGAATGAATACAGTGAAATTTCCGGGAAATTCGATGATAGAACGATTAGTTATTTGCAAAGAATTACAAAAGTTCAGTCTAATGATATTATGGGAACATTGAAGAGTTTACTTGATTTATATGAACGGAATCAAGATGATGTTACTAAACTTACTCTTGCAATACATGAATCTATTAGAAATATTACGGAGTTGATTCCAAATGCTTCTGGGCAGTGAGTATGAAACTCTAACGAAAATAGCAATGAACTATACTTGGCATTCAGTAACTGGTTCATTCAGATTTAGTGAAAGTGACTATAAATTAAAATTTCCTGATGATGTGAATTTATATTACCTAAATAAAATTATTGCTGAGGGCTATGCAAATTATAGTGGCAATCAAATAATAGTTAATACAGAACCTTGGATTAATGAATTTACGAGATTAATTCAAAACGAAGCCAGTAGAAAAGGTTTTAAGTATACTTTTGAATACAAGATGGAACTCAATAATATTGTTGTAAGGTTAAAAGATACTGAAGTTTTCAATTTCAAGGTTAATTTTAGTGATGAAATTATAGATTATAATAATACAATTAGCTTTGTATATGTTCCAACATTTGATTCATATTTATTTTGGCTGGACATGCTAAATGATCCAGTAATGTTCGACATGTTTCTAGCCTTTTTAAATAAACAAATAAGTGCATTTAATTTTGGGAGAAGAATGAAGTTTACTTTTTTTGAAAACCTAGACCTCTCTTATTTAAGTGAAATTTACAACCATAGCATTCCTGACTATTTTTGTCAGGCTAATTTTGTGAAAGGCATAACTAGTAATGAACAATGGCAGTGGTTAATGAAATACTATTTGAAAGAAGATTTAGAATCTTACTCACTCAAGAAAAATCAAACAGAGATTATTGTATGTAAACTAAATGGAAATATTGAATTTGTATCATTTGATGATGAAGGTAACATCTATTATAGTCGAACTATACAGGAGGAAATTAACAAGTTAGAATCAAAGCTAAAAGATAAAGTATCATCTTTTCGTACAATAAATATGTATTTAAATAATAAGGCAACAGATAACGCGAGAAAGATTAGTCAGATAGCAGGCACTTTAATAACACCGATTAATTTATTTATTTTATTTGGCATATCTCCATTAGGACTTACTTGGATGAAAGATATCTTAAATTCTATTTATTCTTATATAGTTATAGGCATTCTTTTGTTTGCAATCATACTAGGGTATGTTTTTTGGCTAGTAATACCCAATATAAAACTATTTCGTTTTAGTTGGAAATTGGAATATCATTAGCGAATGTCACGGTTTTTTCTCTTTCAATACCATTAATTTTAAATTATGTTGCTATGAGGTAGCCGAGAAGCTTTGTATTAAGCATAAGGTCTTTTGAAGGGCTAAAGTTCAAGATACGGGAAAATTTGATTTGAGAAAAGACGCAAACAAAGACTGTCTCTTTCTATGAAGAGGTTTTAGGGGGATTAATACTGGATACTCGGCTCTCTCAGAAAGAATGGCTGGAATATATTAATCGTTTGCAGGAAAGAGAAAGACAGAAGATAATTTCCGGTGGATTAAGCAATTGGACTTTGTTTGCTGCCTTAGCTGGATTAGGGTATTGGATTTTTCCTGATATTATAGACATTCAAAAACACTGGATGACTGTAACTGTAGGGTTTATTATTTTCCATAACACAACTATTACTCTTTTTGATGTTTTTAATAAATATTTCAGGCAAGAGAAAATCAGGAAATTTCGTATAGCTAAAAATAAGATCGAAAAAAAAGGTTCACTTCCTCTAAAAATACATGAAGGTATAATAATGGTTGGGGCTTTAGTGCTTAATTTATATTTTGTTTATCATTCACACAGAAAAGATTTCTGGGTTTTTGAAGTTTATTTCATAATATACTCTTTTAGATACTTCCCAATAATTGATGTTATTTTGAATTGGAGCGTAAATGTTAGTATTTGGAAAGAGGTCGCAAAAAACCGTATATCTGAGGATATTGCATTAGATGCTCCACTAAATGAAGAGATTAATATTAAAAAAAGAATGGAGCATTTCGTTGGATTTTGAAGAGACTACTTAGTTTTATTAATAGTATACTTGCAAAAATAATTGTAACAATAACAATGTTGTTATACGCTGTTACGCATTATGATTTTAATAATATATTATGGAAACAACTTTTTAATGGTCTTGCCCTTGTAATCATAGTCGTTCTTTCGCAGTATCTATTAGTAATTTTCTTTAAACGTATGAAAATAGCTAGGCTTGAAGAACTTGAAAAAGAAATAATTTTAAATAATTATAATGAAGAGCAAATTATTAAGAAACTTAGATATGGTTATTACAGTTTAAGTGATGTCGATAACTATTTATAAATTTTATTATGTGAGATAATAATGTTTACACAGGCAAGCCGCTTTTGTTAGCGGCTTGCCTGTTTTTTTACTGAGTGTTTAATTGCCGTCTATGACCGCTATCAGCCTAGCACCGGAACGATGACTTGAATACGCTTGGCAGCAGCCCCTGTAATCTTCATTCTGCAAGCTTCATCCAGCGTATCTCCCGGCTGTTATGCCTCGTCAGGCAGCTCAAGCTCCACATCCGCGTCAGCCATATCGACGCCGCCATTAGGACCGCCCGCGGCATCCAGAATGCCGATGGCCAGAACACTGACGGCTGCAGCTGCTGCCAGGTTCTTGGCGCCTTGCTTCGCCTTGTCCGGATCATCGTCTCTGATGCCGGTTACTACGTCCTTGCCGCTGGTATATACATATCTGGCCGACAAGGCAGCTCCCCTGGCGGTAGTGGTTACAGCCTCGCCAATATCGCTCAAGCCTTCATTGATATCACGTTTATCTTGCGTAATTACGCCTTTCGTGATATCAAATGCACCGCTAGCCAATTGCCCGGCGGTCTTGCCGGTGGCAATCGTCGCTTTCTCGACACTGTTGCCGACCTCTTTAACGAAGCCGCTCCCGGTCAGCTCGCCGACCACCCGGACCGATCCTCCCAGCACCTTGCCTGTAATTTCCCCGGCGAATTGACCGAAGTCCTTCAGAAATGACATTTGATCCGCTCCTCTGCATGGTATTGTCCTGCTATATAAGTTGAACATAAGATTAGCTGGATAAGGCCAGAAAAGTGATTCCAGCAAAGCTACAGACTTCCGTCCGCTGCCTGTTCCCCCGATTTCCAGATGAATATTGCTATTGGCTGTATTATTCACTGGCAGGCAGACTGTAGTTGGAAAATCGCCACTTAATTTGACCTATATGGAGATAATCATAGACTTAGTTGGATATTCGCCACTTAATATGGGTGAAAAATAGTGAGTGCACCAATTTCGACCAATTTAAGTAGCGATTATCGAATTAGATGGCTGAAATCCGTAATACAGGCCGAAATAGAGTGCGAAAATCGAACTAATAGCAGTGAACTTTTAGTTTGGCTTGAGGATTAGCCCGGGCTTGGCGCTGACTATCACGAGAGCTTTGATATCGGGCCGCTATCCTGCCCGGTATTTCTTATTTGATTTACTTTTTAGCGCTTAACTCGTGACAACCATGCTTCCGCTATCAGCTTACTCGTTCATTATATCCTCTTCTGCACAATAAAACCTTATATAAAGAAGCCACCCTGCCATAATGACGGCGGATGGCTTCTTTGAGGCTGTATGCCCGTTTATTCTACGGAGGCGGATAACAGTGCAGAGATCACCTTGGCAGCCTCTGCGCGGGTGGCAGTGGCTTTAGGAGCGAAGCTGCCGTCCGCCCGGCCGGCAATGATGCCCTGCTCGGCGGCTACGGTGATTGCGTCCTTAGCCCAGACGCTGATAGACGCGGCATCGCTGAAGCTGAGTGCCGCAGCAGCGGCCAGCGTCTTGCCTGCGCGAAGATCAAGCCCCTTCTTCACCATGACGGCCATTTGCTCGCGGGTAATGGAAGCGGCAGGTGCGAAGGTATCAGAGGTGATGCCGCCGGCCAGCTTGTTCTGGGCGACTGCTGCGACGGAGCTTGCATACCAGGCCGAAGCCGGAACATCCTTGAAGCCTGCCGCTGCGGTTGCCTTCAGATTCAGCGCTTTCGTTAGCATGCTGGCGAATTCCGCACGGGTGACCAGACCATTCGGGTCGAAGGTATCGGCGGTTTTGCCGGACAGGATGCCCTTGGCTGCAAGCCCGCTGATATAGGAGGCGGCCCAGTGGCTGTCCGGAACATCCTTAAAGCTGCTTGCTGCCGGTTGCCCGCTGCCGGTTGCCGGTACCGAAGGGGTAACAGCCTTGCTGACGTCCAGCGTGAAGATACCGAAGCCTTTGTCATCTACTTGACCGGTATAGGCAATGTTGTCGGTCTCTTTGGCATACAGTTCCGCTTTCGGTGAGGTTGTGAATGTAACCTTCGCATCGCCTGAAATCGGTGCAATTGACCAGTTGTTGTCGGCGGTCGGATTAATGGTTTTGCTGGCAGTGATATAATCCATCAGGATCTGGCGGTTCTCATCCGGGGAGTCGATGATGTATTTGCTGCCCTTTACACCCGGGAAATTGCCGCCGCCGCTGGCGCGGTAGTTATTGGTTGCCACGATGAATTCCTGCTCGGGATCAATCGCCTTGCCGTTATACTGCAAATTGATAATCCGGCTGGAGGCGGCATCGTTGACCGTGCCGTCCGGCTTGTATTTGGCCGGCTTGGTCACATCCACCTGATACGTTACGCCGTCAATAACATCAAAATTGTACACAGCGAAAGCCGGATTCAGCAGTTCCTGTGCTTCAGTCTTAGCAGGGTCGATCTGATTGAATTTGCCTGCCGTCATTTCCAGCCATTCTTTGACAACAGAGCCCTTAACCAGAATTGCCTTCAGCGTATTGTCATACAGATACAGGTCACCGGCACTCTTGATGGCCAGCGGACCAGCAGCGATGTCGGTATACTCTTCAGGGCCGTTGCGTCCGGCTTTAAACGGAGCGCCTACGGACAATACCGGAGTGTTCGCATACTGCGGCAGATTCTTCTTGATATAGTCTTCCACGTACAGCTTTTGCGCTGTCGTCACGATCTGCACCGAAGGATCGTCCTGAACCAATCCGAAATAGCTGTAGATAGGGCCGGTAGTGGTTCCGATCGGACTGTTGGCATACTTGATCGTGGCTTCATGGTCTGCCTGTACAGCGTCAACTATGGCCTGGTCCACATCCACAGTGGATTTCTTGGCGACGGAATCATAGATGGCTCTGGTGGAGGACTGCGAGGCAGCAACCTTCCACTTGCCGTTTTCCTTCTCCAGGGTCAGGTCAATCAATCCCAGGTTGCTGCCGCCATACCCGGCTTGTACTGCAGGTACGCCGTTGATCGTGCCTTTGGCATTGTCCACACCTGCTAGAACCTTGCCGGAAGCATCCTTGAACAGCGTGTCCAGCGATTTCTCATCAGCCGCCGGGAATACCTTGTGGGTATGAGAGAATGTAATGGCGTCGATTCCCGGCACCTTGCTGAGCGGCAGAATCGCATCTTCCGCCTTCACATGGGGCTCGGCAGTGCCGTTAAAGCCGGAATGTGTCATGGCGATAACGAGATCGGCGCCGGCGGCACGGATTTCCGGTACAAATTTCTCGGCAGTGGCAACAATATCCTTAGTAATGACCTTGCCTTCCAGATGGGCTTTATCCCATTCCGTAATTTGCGGGGTTACGAGGCCAAGCACGCCGATTTTGAGCGTCTGGGCGTTGCCGGCTTCGTCCTTGTAGGATTTGCTGATAATTTGATAGGGCTTGTACTGGTTGACATCATTATCGGTATTGTTATCTTTGTCGTCTATATAGACATTAGCATTGATATAAGGGAAGTTTGCTCCTTTGATAGCCTGGTCCAGGTAATCAAGCCCATAGTTGAACTCATGGTTCCCGAAGGTGGCAACGTCATAGCCCATCAGGTTCATAGCTTTATATACCGGATGGATTTCATTTCCTTTAATCGGATTAACCAGGGCTTTATAGGTACCGAGCGGAGTGCCTTGAATCAGGTCACCGTTGTCTACAAGCAGTGTGTTGGCGGCTTCACTGCGTGCCTGCTTGACGAGAGTAGAGGTGCGGGCCAATCCGACAGTCAGCGAGGTCGCGCTCTTGTAATAATCATAAGGCAGCAGATTCGTATGAATGTCGGTAGTTTCCATAATTCTTACTTTCAATGTCGCATCTGCTGCTGCGGCCGAAGCGAAAGTGCCGCCGAGCGGGAGAATGCCTAAGGAGAGTGCCAGTGAGGACAGGGCTGTCTTCCGCCAAACAGACCTAGTGTTATTATTCATGAAATCTTTCATCCCTTCTCTATGTTAAGATATGTAACAAATACAACAGTATTATAGCGGAATTTACTTAAAATTAACATATCCAAAATAAAAAGCCGGATCTTTGTGAAAATCAACCGTGATGAAAGCAAAAAAAAGAAGAGTACCGGGTAAATGAAGTTGTAAGAAGGTAGAGCGGAAGGGGAGGCAAGGAAATAAGATCGGAAACAAAAACGGTACATATCCCCCGGCGGAGCCGGGTGAATATGCACTACTCCAGGAAGAGGAGCATTTATATGTAGGGGATTGTTTGAGGAAAAATCAGGAGTCGCATTTTCCGGATTCAATTAATTTACGGCCGGAAAGTACATTTTTTATAATTTCAATAAAATCGGGCGAAGCTTGTGCCTCTACCGCCAATTCATAGATGTTGAGCAGTTGTTCATCAGACAACATTTCCAAGGATGAGGGCCGCGGAGAAGGATGAAAGTAATAATCCATTTGATTCCTCCATCAGTTATTATATAAATCTAGCTTAAGAATCATACCAATCATTTTAAATGGTACCATTTGGAATTAAGACCGTCTCCTGTCATTCGCCCGGTGAATTACTCTTTACAATGATCTGAATCTATGGGAAAATAAATGGTTTATCAAAATAAGAAATAGATTGCTAAACGGTTGTGCCGGGGTTATTTAGTATCCTTGCTTATATCTTCGTTGCGGGAGGCTAAATACCTCTTGATGCGGGATTCTTTGGATTCCGAGACTGTGGCGAATTGTTCGGATTCTGCAAAGATAACCACCTTCCGTTCGGAATCATAGCCGTCAACGTTGCTTATGTTCACTACATTACTGCGGTCCAGACGCTCGAACCCGCTGTCGCTGTAAGCAGCGTACAGATCTGAGAGGGTGGTGGGAAGCACATATTCGCCTTCTTTTGTATGGACGTATATTGTATTCTTGTAGCTTGAGAAATACAATATTTCTTCTTCCCGAATGTCCCGGGAGGAACCGTCGTTCAGCAAGACACGCATGTACTCCCCACCTTGTTCGGGTTACTTCCGCAATTCTTCAGGAGCTTGTGGACTGTAGGCAAAAGGCTTCAGAACAGTTGAAAAGAAACGGGCGGATGATGTCAACATCTTGGATGCTGTGCGGGAAATGCTCTTCTTCATGTCTGCTTCCTCCTTCTCCATGAGATTACTGTTAAGGATTGCGCCAGAAAGGTCAATCCAATGACAGGCGAGAGCAAGAAAAAATTAAGGCCGACGGTGAGAACTGCAAGCAGTTTCATCCGGGGATACCAACGCAGAGGGATTCTGGCATTGACATCGGGGGCCGGAGCATACAACAGCATAAGCAGAAGTGAAATCAGATTGATTATCCCTACATGATCCCGAAACAGAAAGGTAATCTGCGGGATCAAGGAACACAGAGCTATTGAGAACAGATTACAGGAGAATGCGTTCGGCAGATGTCTTCCTCCCGAGAGAACACGCAGCAATGCAAAACTAAGCAGTGCCAACGCTGTATCCGCAAAATGTCCTGTAGTCCATCCGATCAGCAGGGATAGGGCGATAATGAGCAGGCTGTTAAGTATAATGTTAAGAGCATACTGCATCACTTCGATGGACCCTGTTTCCTCAGGGTTTGCCTGTTTGATCATCGAGGCGATCTTGAGACTTAAAATATTCATTGCCGCTCCTGTCTTTCTTATAGGATAAATAAATATAGCAAAAAAGCAGGAAGCCGTAGATTAGCGGGACCAGGTAGAAGTATCCGGAATTAAACAGATACATGATAGAGATGACAATAGCCGCCGTAGGGAGATTCAGTATAAACAGGAATTTCTCTTTGCTGCTTATATGTATGAACCCTTGGGGCTTGTCCGGAACAAAGTCGAAGCCTTTGCGTTTGATTCCCAGATATGCACCTATACCTATGGCGGTTGCGGCAGAGATGGTTTGCAATAAATAAGTATTGATATCCAGGCCGTAGAACGAATGTGCAGAAAAGTTGCCGAGCTTGTTCAACAGAAAAATATAAACGGTCTGGATGAAAGTATATGACTGGTAAGTTACCCCTGTCAGGATAGCGGCATAGAATACGTGGACACGAAATAAAAGCCAATAGAAACAAAACATTAGCAGATATTGACTGATGATATCAGCTTCAACCCGGTTGTGCTCAACTCGAATGATATAAGAGAAAAAGGCCATAATAAAACCGGCAAAAAACATCTCTTTCGTATAAAGATCAATCTTGAACACCCTGAAAGCCAGGAAGAACATTGCGAATGTTTCCAACATGGAAAAGAGTATATAGAGCGCAAAATCCAGCATGCTGACACTCCTATGGGCAGATTGCCCAAATCCAATTCTTGCAAGTATTATACATAATAGACTAGAATACAACAACGGCTTTTTTGTACCGTTTACCTATTTTGTTGCAGCAACCACCAGAAAGGGGTAAAACTATGTTGAATCAGCGTCCTGAACCGAATGAGTACTGCGAGTTTCAAAGAGGGTATATATCGCTTGTCCCGGATGAAGGCGATTTGCGGGAGATTCTGCGGAAGCAGACGGAGACGGTGCTCAGGCTGCTGACCAGCCTGAGTGAAGAGCAGGGGAACTACCGCTACGCGCCAGAGAAATGGAGCATCAAGGAGATGCTCGGCCATCTTACCGACAACGACCGGATTATGTCTTACCGGCTGCTTTGTTTTGCCAGGGGGGAAGAAGCGCAATTGCCCGGCTATGAGGAAAAAGATTACGTTGCCGCAGGCAGCTTCGACCGGTTCACCCTGGCGGAGATGGTGGGCCATTACCGGATTGTGCGTGAATCTACACAGGCGCTGCTGGACAGCATCGCAGAGGAGGCCTGGACCCGCACCGGCCGCTTCGCAGGAGTGCAGATGACTGTCCGGGCCCAGGCCGCCCTGATCATCGGCCACGAGCTGCATCATCTGCAGGTGCTGAAGGAGCGGTACCTTAACTGAAGCGGCTGTTTTGAAGCTCCCTGATTACCGCGTCTTTACGGTCCGTTAGGCTATGCCGGCACCAACAAAAAAAGCATCCTCCGGAGGAGACGGCAGTCTCGCGGCAGTGATGCTTTTTCCATTATATAGAGATCAAAGCGGCGGATTCTTATGGCATTTACGGCAGACCGGATAATAGGCTTCATTGCCGCCGATCTGGATTTGCCTGCCAGTATAGACGGGCTTGCCGTCCTCTACCCGAAGGGCCATGGTTGCTTTGCGTTCGCAGAACCAGCAGATCGTCTTCATTTCTTCGATTTTATCCGCATAGATGAGCATATACTTGCTGCCCTCGAAGAGGTTGTTCTGGAAGTCGTTCTTCAGGCCAAAGGCCATCACCGGGATATTCAGCTCATCCACAATCCGCACCAGCTGCAGGATGCAGGCCTTGCTGAGGAATTGGCATTCATCAATCAGCACGCAGTGGGGGCGCGGCAGCGCTCTTTCTACAATGCCGAAAATATCCGTGTGCTCGTCGATTGCAATGGCCTGCTTGCGGAGGCCGATCCGGGAGGAGATATATCCGACTTCATCACGGTCGTCCAGAGCGGGGGTGAAGATAAGCACAGACTTGCCCTGCTCCTCGTAATTATGGGCAACCTTAAGTATTTCAATGGATTTGCCGCTGTTCATCGCGCCGTATTTGTAAAACAACTGTGCCACGTCCATCTATCCTTTCGCTGTTCAACCTGTATACTCTTATAAAAAGACTTATATTAGAGTATCATACACACGGCGGCGGTAGCCAGTGCCAGATGTCTTGGACGCAAATTTCAGCAATCAGCCGTCAGCGTTGTCTCCGCGGGTATATGATATAATGTACGCAATTGTGTTTTTTTGCCGCAGGAGAAAATTTACTGAAGGAAGGCTTGTGAAATGACGGAGAAGCTGGCGGTATTTAAAGAAAAGGCCGAAGCGTTGCGGCAGCGGGACGGGCTGTCCGCGGAAGCGGATGAGCTGCTCGAGGAAATGCTCGCTGAGCTGGAGGAGCTGGAACGCAGCAATAAAGCGCTCAAGCGGGCAGCGCTGAAGGCCGGGCAACGTGAGACGATGTCAACACGACTTAAGGAAGCGCTTTACGAGTAAAGCGGACGGGGTATCGCAGGTGAACATTATTTTTGCTTATCTCAGGAAATACAGGGTTGCCGCAATAGCCGCACTTGTCATGATGCTGATTGAACTCTCGGTAGAGCTGGCCCAGCCCTATCTGATTTCCAAAATTATCGATTCCGGAATCCGGGAACGGGATACGGGCGTGGTGTGGCTATGGGGCGGAGTGCTGGCCGGCAGCGCGGTGATCGCGTTCGGGGCGGGTGTGCTCAGCTCTTTTTTTGCGGCACATGCCAGCCAGGGCTTTGCCTTTGATCTGCGCGAGAAGCTGTACGAGCGGGTGCAATCCTTCACGTATTCCGTCTTCAGCAGATTCGAGACCTCTTCACTGATCACCCGGCTGACCCAGGACGTCACACAGCTGCAGGATACCATCTTTATGGGGCTGCGGTTTATGACCCGTGTACCGCTCGTGGTGCTCGGGAGTGTTCTGATGGCGCTGGTCGTACATGTGCGGCTGGGGCTGATGCTGGCTGTAACACTCCCGGTTCTGATTGTGCTCCTGCTGTGGATGCTGCGGCGATCCTCGGCGCTCTTCCGCAGTGTACAGAGGCGGCTTGATGAAGTAAACGGCAGCATTCAGGAGAATCTGACCGGCATCCGGCTGATCCGCGTCTTCGTACGCATGGGACACGAGATCAGCCGGTTCACGGCGCATAGCGCCGAGCTGATGAGAGCGACCATCGCCGCGCTGCGGCTGACAGAAACGACGGCTCCGCTCATTATGCTGATTGTAAACGCGGTAATCCTTGCCGTGCTCTGGTATGGCAGGATCGAAATCTCGACAGGCGATGCCACACTGGGACAAACCGTAGCGGTCATTAACTATTCGCTGCGCACCATCGGGGCGATGTCGGCGCTCTCCGGGATTATGGCGACCTTCTCCCGGGCCCGCGCATCCGCCGGGCGGGTGGAAGAGGTTATGGCGGAAGAATATGGAAATGCAGCTGATGCTGCAGCAACGGCCGGCGCAGGGGTGGAGCAGATTACTGCGAACGGCAAGGGAAAGAAACAGCCGGAGCAGGCGCTGCGGGGCAAAGTGGAGTTCCGCCATGTCGGCTTCAGCTATCCGGGCAGCGGGCTAACCGTGCTTGAGGATATTTGCTTCACGGTGCAGCCCGGCCAGCGGGTGGCGATCATCGGGGCGACCGGGTCAGGCAAAACCTCGCTGGTCAGCTTGATTCCAAGGCTGTATGAGCAAAACACAGGGGAAATCCGGGTGGATGATATCCCAACCGAAGAGATGAACATCGCCTCTTTGCGCGGAGCCATCGGCTATGTGCCGCAGGAGGTGCTGCTGTTCTCGGGTTCGGTGCAGGAGAACATCGCCTGGGGGAACGAACAGGCCACGCAGGCACAGATCGAATGGGCGGCGGCTGCAGCCCAGATTCACGAGACTGTAGCTGCACTGCCGCAGGGCTATAACACCCTGCTTGGCCAGCGGGGCGTCAATCTCTCCGGCGGCCAGAAGCAGCGGCTGAGCATCGCCCGGGCGCTGGTGCGCAGGCCGGCGATTCTGATTCTGGACGACAGCACCAGTGCGCTGGATGCCGTTACAGAGGGGCGGCTGCTGGATGAACTGAAGCAGCTGTCCTGCACGACCTTCCTGATTACGCAGAAGATCAGCTCCACGGTGTCGGCGGATCTTATCCTGCTGCTCGATGAAGGGCGGCTGATGGCCAGCGGCACCCATCAGGAGCTGATGGCGGACTCACCGCTGTACCGCAAAATAGGCGAATCTCAGGACAGGGAGGCAGGACAGCATGTTCAAAGCTTTAATTGAGCCTTTCCGCCACCCCAAGCTTGGTTTGGGACTTGGCGAAGCCCGGGGTCTCGGAGCTCCGGCGGGGCGCAGGCCCAAGGCCAAGGCGAAGGATTCGCGGGCGACGCTGCTGCGGATCTGGGGGTACCTGGCCCGGCGCAAGGCCAAGCTGACGCTGGTGCTGCTGATGGTCATGATCAGCTCCGCACTCTCGCTGCTTGGTCCGTACCTGATCAGCAGGGCCGTCGATCATTATCTGGAAGGCAGCGGAGGCAGGCCATGGCTACTGTTCCTGGTTACGCTGGGGCTGGTCTATCTGCTGAATTCACTGGTCTCCTGGCTGCAGAATATCTGGATGATCGAAATAGCCCAGGAGACGGTGCTGCGGATGCGGACTGATCTGTTCGCCCATCTGCACCGGCTGCCGATCTCCTTCTTCAACCGCAGGCAGCAGGGCGAAATTATGAGCCGGCTGACCAATGACATTGAGAACATCAGCTCGACGCTGAACAGCTCGGCGATTCAGATCTTCTCCAGCGTACTGACGCTCGTCGGCACGCTGGGCGTAATGCTGTGGCTCAGCCCGCTGCTCACGCTGCTTACCTTCATTGTCGTGCCGCTGATGATGCTGGGGATGCGCTGGATTACCCGCCGCACCGGACCGCTCTTCAAGGAACGCCAGAAGAATATGGGCGAGCTGAACGGCTTCATCGAGGAGACCTTATCCGGGCAGCGCATCATCAAAGCCTTCTCCCAAGAGGAGCGCGTAATTGCCGGATTCCGGGAACGCAACAACAACATCATGCTCTCCGGTTACTGGGCGCAGTCGATCTCGGGTTTCATACCTAAGCTGATGAACGGCCTGAACAATCTCAGCTTCGCGATTGTCGCCGGGGTCGGCGGTCTGCTGGCGATCCGCGGTGTGGTTACCGTAGGCGTCATCATTGCCTTCGTGGAGTATACCCGCCAGTTCACGCGGCCGCTGAACGACCTGGCGAACCAGTGGAACACGCTGCTGTCGGCGATTGCCGGTGCGGAGCGCGTGTTCGAGGTGCTGGATGAAGCCACGGAAGCGAAGGATGAAGGCGCAGCGGTCTCGCTGGAGCGGGTGGACGGCGCGGTGAAGTTCTCGCATGTCTCGTTCTCCTATGACGGCGAGAACGAGACGCTGCATGACATCAGCTTCGAGGCGAAGCCGGGCGAGATGATTGCGCTGGTCGGTCCGACGGGCGCAGGCAAGACCACTCTGATCGGCCTCTTGTCCCGCTTCTATGATCCAAGCAAGGGCCAAATCACGCTCGACGGCAAGGATCTGACTTCGGTCAAGCGCGAAAGCCTGCGCAGCCACATGGCTTTTGTGCTGCAGGATACGTTCCTGTTCCGGGGAACGATCCGTGATAACATCCGCTACGGCAAGCTGGACGCCACAGATGAAGAGGTGGAGACGGCCGCCAGACTGGCCGGCGCCCATCCGTTCATCATGCGGCTGCACGGCGGCTATGACCGGATGCTGTCCGTCGGCGGCGGCGGCATCAGCCAGGGTCAGAAGCAGCTGCTCGCTATTGCCCGGGCCATTCTGGCCGACCCGTCGATGCTGGTGCTGGACGAGGCCACGAGCAGCATAGATACCGTGACGGAGATCAAGATCCAGGAAGGGCTGCGGACCCTGATGCAGGGGCGGACCAGCTTCGTCATCGCCCACCGGCTCGGCACGGTCCGCGCGGCAGACCGCATCCTGGTGCTGCGGGGCGGACGGCTGGAGCAGCAGGGCACGCACGACGAGCTGCTCTGCCAGGGCGGCTTGTACAGCGACCTGGTGCGGGGCGCGGCCAAGGAGCCGGAAGAAGCGCAGGGGTAGGGGCGCAACTGAGCGGCAAGCGCGCAGCTTATATGGAGCCGCGAATGCCGGCGTGTCCAAGCGGATTGCCGACCAAGCGGCTGCAGTGCTTAGCCGGGCGGTCCAAATCTGCAATATTGTACATCATCTGTAGACCGGAGGTTTGCCGCACATAGTGCAGCGGGCCTCCGGTTTGCTTTTTTTGCCGGATAAGGCTGGATAAGGCCCGATAAGGCCGGAAAGTGAAGTCAGTAAAGTGAAGTCAGTAAAGTGAAGTCAGTAAAGTTATGGACTTCCGTCCGCTGTCCGTTCCCCGAGTTCCGGATGAACACCGCTATTTGCTGTAGAATCCGCTGGCAGCCCCTGTTCGCAGACTGTAGTTGGAAAATCGCCACTTAATTTCACCTGTATGGAGGATAATCACAGGCTTAGTTGGATATTCGCCACTTAATATTGGCGAAAAATAGTAAATTCATTAATATCGACCAATATAAGTGGCGGTAATCGAACTAGATTGCTGAAATCCGTAATCCAGACTGAAATAGTGTGCGAAAATCAAACTAAATGCGGTGAACGAATTGAGTTGGCCAGAGGTTGGCTCTGACTCAGCGGGAGTTTGGATATCCGGCCGTTATCCTGGCAGGCACTGCCGAATGCTATTCGGCGAAGCCGGAAGTGCAACCAGCGGCATCGCTTTATCTCTTTCACTGGAAGCGGGCATTCCGCTACAGCGGGGTCTTTTTTGATAGCGGGGAAATATACTGTATTCAGTACATATATCTTAATTCGATGGGGGAATGCATACATGGAATTTTGGGATATATTAGCTTTACTCATATCCGGAGGATTTGGCGGCGTGCTTTCCGGGCTGTACCTTAATGACGGGAGCTGGGTATCGCCGGCCAAGATAGAAATTGACACCCTTCATGTAAAAAGGAATATATATAATTTAGGGATCTATTCGGACATCCTGCTCGGCATGGGAGCTGGACTCATTGCGGCTTTACCCTTGGGGCTGGAGTACCCGAAGTATATTTATGTAGCGATGCTGGGCGGTTTTGGCGGCGGCAGCTTCATAGCTAAACAGGCCAAGATGACCCTGGATGCAAAGCTCAAATCCCAGGAGGAATTGCCGGAACTGTCCGCAAGCGGCGGAGGGCAAATCGAGGTCGAAATCACTCAGGAGAACGGGAGTGAGGCAAAATGAAAAAAAAGATTATTTTAACGCAATCCGAATTAAACGAATATAACGAGCTGAAGACGAAAATCAAGCTGGCCAGAACAACGACAGAGGTATCCGCATACAGCAATCAGGCGAAAGATATATTAGATACGGGCCGCAAAAGATACATCTCGCAGCTGGAGAATAAGCGGTTCTCATCCTTCACATAAAAAGGTCCCATTTCGGGGCCTGTTCCTGCATGTTCGCAGGTTCCGGGTCTGCACATGGCCGCATCATAGCATCCTTACTGTCAAAAACGGTCTCTTCCGGGTATATGACGTTTATAAGTTTTGAATCGGATTCGAAAGAGAGTACAATATAGTAGGTTAAGGACTTTTGGCAGGACAATTGGAGAGTACGGACTGGAGGATACATATCATGACGATTTCTTGTGACGTAGCGATTCTGGGAGGCGGTACCGGAGGTTATGTAGCGGCGATCCGCGCGGCCCAGCTTGGCAAGTCGGTCGTTATCATCGAGCAGGACAAGCTGGGCGGCACCTGCCTGCACCGCGGCTGCATTCCCAGCAAATCGCTGCTGCGCAGTGCAGAGGTATACGCTGAAATAAATGAGAGTGAGATTTACGGAATAGAAACCGAAGGGGTCAAGCTGGTCTTCCCCAAGGTACAGCGCCGGAAGGAAGCGGTAGTGGAGCAGCTCCACCAGGGCGTGCAATATTTGATGCGCAAAAATAAAATCCAGGTCCTGAAGGGCAGGGGGCGGATCATCGGCCCTTCGATCTTCTCGCCGCGCAGCGGAGCGGTGGCAGTGGAGCTTGCGGACGGGGAGATGGAGACGGTCGTCCCCGTCCATCTGATTATCGCCACGGGCTCGCGTCCGCGCGTGCTGCCGGGTCTTGCGCCGGACGGCCAAGCCATCCTGAGCAGCGAAGAGGCGCTGGCGATGGAGGAGCTTCCGGCTTCGATCATCATTGTCGGAGGCGGCGTCATCGGCGTGGAATGGGCTTCGATGCTGGCCGATTTCGGCGTGCAGGTAACGGTTGTGGAAGCTGCCGGACAGCTGCTGCCGCATGAGGATGAAGAGGTCGCCTGCGAGCTGCTGCGGCTGCTGAAGAAACGCGGCGTCAAGGTGCTGACCGGCACCCTGGTCGATGCCGGGAGCTGCACGGTTACGGCTGCGGGCGTCACCATCGACGCCCGCAAAGGAGACAAGCTGGAGCAGCTGTCAGCAGAGAAGCTGCTCGTTTCGGTAGGCCGGGTAGCCAATGTTGAGAACATCGGGCTGGAGAACACCGACATCCGCTTTGATAAAGGCGTGATTGTGGTGAATGCCAATATGCAGACCGGGGAGCCGCATATCTATGCTATCGGAGACTGCATCGGCGGCCTACAGCTGGCCCATGCTGCCAGCCATGAAGGCATCCGGGCGGTAGAGCATCTGGCCGGCGAGCCGCTGCAGCCGTATCATACGCACCGGATTCCGCGGTGTGTCTATACCCGCCCGGAAGTGGCGAGTGTAGGGTACAGTGAGAAGGAAGCTGCCGCGCTGGGCCATGACGTGGTCACAGGCAAATTCCCGTTCTCGGCGATCGGCAAGGCGATTGTGCACGGCCTTAAAGACGGTTTTGTCAAAGTGGTGGCGGACAAGACCACCCGCGACATCCTTGGCGTGCAGATGATCGGCCCGCATGTGACCGATCTGATCGGAGAAGCGGCGCTGGCCCAGGTACTGGACGCCACACCGTGGGAGATCGGCGAGGCCGTCCATGCGCATCCGACGCTGTCGGAGGCCATCGGGGAAGCGATGCTGGCCGTGGATGGCCGGGCAATTGGCATGTAGGGGACTAATAAAGCAGCATGAAGAATGCCGGGAGGAGCAAAAGGCGAATCATTCGCCGTAAAAGCTCTGTTCCGGCATTTCTTCGGCTTTTCTTTTTGTGCGGAGTTGGCTTATAATGGGGTTAGGTCTAGTATTAGTACCAGGTTATAAGATCAGAGCAAAGCTGCTTTGAAAGCTCCTCTAAAGGCTGCTCATAGGATGCTTTAGAGACTTTATCCGAAACGGCCGGATGAACCGCAAGGGACATCGGGTGTGCCGCACATGACAGATTCTGAAACCACTGTCTCAGCCCAGATATACAGCATGATGAAACTTTGTAGACGAAGGGTTGGCAACATTGTATCTCAATGCCTTGCCGACCAAACCAGTCATATGCTTCCGAAGTACGATGCAAAGTCAGGAAGCAAATGCTCACAAAACTAAGCGTATGCTTCCGGAGCGAGTTTTGTACGACGTAATTCAGGAAGTCAATGCTCACAAAACTAAGCGTATGCTTCCGAAGCGAGTTTTGTACGACGCAATTCAGGAAGCCAATGCTCACAAAACTTTTAGGAGGTACCTCCCATGGAATCCCAAGGTACTGTTGAAACGGTGAACCGCCACAAGCCGCTTGGACTTTCCGACGGCCAGGTCATTGATATGTACAGATTTATGCAGATGGGCCGCAAATACGATGAGCGCAGTCTGCTGCTGCAGCGCGCCGGTAAGATCAATTTCCATGTCTCCGGCATCGGCCAGGAGGCGGCGCAGGTGGCGGCGGCTTTTGCGCTGGACCGCGAGCAGGACTATTTTCTACCCTACTACCGCGACTATGCGTTTGTATTGTCGGTGGGGATGACGATGCGCGAGCTGATGCTGTCCGTCTTCGCCAAGGCGGAGGACCCGAACAGCGGCGGCCGGCAGATGCCCGGGCATTTCGGCCACAAGAAGCTGCGGATTGTTACAGGCTCAAGCCCGGTAACGACCCAGGTTCCGCATGCCGTAGGCTTCGCGCTGGCTGCCAAAATGCAGAAGAAGCCTTTTGTGTCCTTCGTGACGTTTGGCGAGGGCTCGAGCAACCAGGGCGATTTTCACGAAGCGTGCAACTTTGCCGGGGTTAACAAGCTTCCGGTCATTATTATGTGTGAGAACAACCAATACGCCATCTCCGTACCGGTCCACAAGCAGCTCGGCGGCAAGGTCAGCGACCGGGCGCTCGGTTACGGCTTCCCCGGCATCCGGGTGGATGGCAATGATCCGCTGGAGGTGTACCGGGTGATGAAAGAGGCGCGTGAGCGGGCGCTGGCGGGCGAAGGCCCTACGCTGATCGAAGCGATGATGTACCGGCTGTCCCCGCACTCGACTTCGGACAATGATCTGGCCTACCGGACGAAAGAAGAAGTGGATGAAAATTGGAAAAAAGACGGCGTGGCCGCATTCCGCACATATTTGACGGACCTGGGGCTGTGGAGCGAGGAGCAGGAGCGTGATCTGCTGGCCGAGATTAATCTTGAGCTTAAAGAGGCGATTGCGTACGCGGAGAACGCCCCGTTCCCGAAACCGGAGGATACGCTGCTGCATGTATACAGTGATTCGGCCCGCGAAGGAGGCATGTAAACCATGGCGATGATGGAATATATTGATGCCATTCGGCTGGCAATGAAGGAAGAAATGGAGCGCGACGATTCGGTGTTCGTGCTTGGTGAGGATGTCGGCGTCAAGGGCGGCGTCTTCACAACCACCAAAGGGCTGCAGGAGCAATTTGGCGAAGAGCGCGTACTGGACACGCCGCTGGCGGAATCCGCCATTGCCGGTGTGGCCATCGGTGCGGCAATGTACGGGATGAAGCCGATTGCCGAAATGCAGTATTCCGATTTCATGCTGCCGGCCACGAACCAGATTATCAGCGAGGCGGCCAAAATCCGTTACCGCTCCAACAACGACTGGACCTGTCCGGTAGTGGTCCGCGCGCCGATCGGCGGCGGGATCTTCGGCGGACTGTATCACTCGCAGTGTCCGGAGTCGATCTTCTTCGGCACACCGGGGCTGAAGATTGTAGCCCCTTATTCGGCCTATGACGCCAAAGGGCTGCTGAAGGCGGCTGTTCGTGATCCTGATCCGGTGCTGTTCTTCGAGAACAAGAAATGCTACAAGCTGATCAAGGAAGATGTGCCGGAAACCGATTATATCGTGCCGATCGGCGAAGCCAATCTGCTGCGCGAGGGCAGCGATATTACGGTGATCGGGTACAGTTTGCCGCTGCATTTTGCAATGCAGGCGGCTGAGGAGCTGGAGAGCGAGCAGGGCATCACTGCGCATATCCTCGATCTGCGCACGCTGCAGCCGCTCGATCAGAACGCCATCATCGAAGCCGCACGCAAGACCGGAAAGGTGCTGATCGTTCACGAGGACAACAAGACCGGCGGTGTTGGCGCGGAAGTAGCGGCGATTATCGCCGAGCACTGCCTGTTCGAGCTGGACGCGCCGATCTTCCGGCTGTGCGGCCCCGATGTACCGGCAATGCCGATCAGCCCGCCGATGGAGAAATTCTTCATGCTCAGCAAAGACAAGCTGAAGGCGGAAATGCTGCGGCTGGCGGAATACTGAGGAAGAGCTGGCGGTCAAATGCGGCCCGGGCGGAAATGCGATAGGGCTGCATGGGGGCTTATCGTGAAAGTGAGTGGCTGAAGTGTGTGACATGCGGGCTTAGCGTAGAAGCGAGAGGCTGAAGTGTGTGGTACGGTGGTTTGATCGTGGAAGCGAGAGGCTGAATTGTGGTACGGTGGTTTGTTCGTCGAAGTGAGCGAGTGCCGTAGGCTGCACACAGACTGCACACAGACTGCACACAGACTGCACACAGACTGCACACCGACTGCACACCGACTGCAAGCCAAGTGAATGCTTATGAAGCAAATATGTCCGAAGTAAATCATAGATGCTTATGCTAAACAAATTAAGTGGATGCTTACGAAGCAAGTTTGGTTCGAAGTCATTCTAGGCAGATTATGCTATAACAAAACTTTGAAGGAGTGACATTATGTCTGACCATACCAAGCTGACGGATGTGACGATGCCGCAGCTGGCGGAATCGCTGGTGTCGGCGACGATCGGGAAGTGGCTGAAGCAGCCGGGCGACCAGGTGGAGCAGTACGAGCCGCTGTGCGATCTGATAACGGATAAAGTCAACGCGGAGCTGCCCTCCACCGTAGAAGGCACGCTGGTGGAGCTGCTCGCCGAGGAAGGCCAGGTCGTCAGCGTCGGCGAAGTGATCGCCCGCATCGCCGAAGATGCGCCGGCTGGTGCCCCCGCGCCGGCTGCACCAGCGGCTGCTGCGGCGCCGGTCCCGCCGCAGCAGGCTACCGGCGCTGCGCCAGGCAGCAGCGCCGCCGCACACCCGGCGCGGGCGGCAGTGCCCGCGCCGGCCTTCGACGCGAGCGCGCCCATGCGCTCGCGGTACTCGCCGGCCGTGCAGACGCTGGCCGCGCAGCACGGCATTGACTTGACGGCCGTGCCGGGCACCGGCCTGGGCGGCCGCATCACACGCAAGGATGTGCTGGCGTTCCTGGACAGCGGCGCCGCCGCTGCTCCAGCGCCAGGCGCAGCCGCGCCGAATGCAGCCGCTGCTCCAGTGCCAGGCGCAGCCGCGCACAATCCTGCGGCTGCCCCAGCCAGTGCCGCTGCGTCCAACATCGCAGCGGCGCAGCCGGCAGCAGTGGCCTTCACGCAGCCGCCGGCTGCACCGGAGCCGGTGCGCCACTCCGGGCTGCACCTGAGCGAATCGCCGCGCATTCCGACGATAGAAGTCGAGGGCGGCCCTGGCGGCAGCTCCGAGTATCTGATCGACGTCACGCCGATCCGTAACACCATCGCGACGCGGATGCGTCAGAGCGTCTCGGAGATTCCGCATGCCTGGACGATGATCGAGGTCGATGTGACCAACCTTGTGTCCCTGCGCAACAAGCTCAAGGATGAGTTCAAGCGCAAGGAGGGTATCAACCTGACTTATCTGGCCTTTCTGATGAAGGCCGTCGTCAGCGCGATCAAGGATTACCCGATTATGAATTCCGTCTGGGCCGTCGACAAGATTATCGTCAAGCGCGATATTAATATCTCGCTGGCTGTAGGCACAGAGGATTCCGTGCTGACGCCTGTAATCAAGCGGGCCGACCAGAAGAATGTGGCTGGACTGGCCCGGGAAATCGACGAGCTGGCCCAGAAGACCCGCGAAGGCAAGCTGCGCCTCGACGACATGCAGGGCGGCACGTTTACGGTTAATAATACGGGTTCATTCGGTTCGATTCTGTCCTATCCGATTATCAATTATCCGCAGGCGGCCATTCTGACCTTCGAGTCGATCGTCAAGCGGCCGGTGGTCATCAATGACATGCTGGCTGTGCGCTCTATGGCCAATATCTGCCTTTCGCTTGACCACCGGATTCTGGACGGGGTCATCTGCGGGCGCTTCCTGCAGCGCGTGAAGGATAACGTGGAGAGCTACACACCGGATACCAAATTATACTGATAGGATTCACTGACGTACGCTGATTTCCATTCACGGATCGCATCTCCTTACCCGAGATCACGGAACTGAATTTAGCGTGCGCATTCACCGGCTGGATTCTGCAAGCTAATTGCACGCCGGAGTGGCAGCTTCTTTGCACACTTCAATCCCGGCTCTGCGCTTGCTTCATCTATTCATCCAGAGCATCTCGTCTCCGCCCGGCCACTCCAGGCAAGGCAGTCTGTTGTCGGGCTGGCCGGGGGAGATATTACATACTTTATGCCGCATCGTCCCGCAGCAATGTACTACGCCATAACGTCAGCCATATTAAGCCAGGATGTCAGCCATACTAAGCTGAACGCCAAATAGCGCCCGGATATCCGGACGCTACAATCAGCAAGTATCGCGGCTGCTTAACCGAGCAGGAACGGCTCGATAACCATCAGCAGGGTAGAGGCGACCATTGCAATCAGCATGAGGTAAATAACGATGCGGAACCATTTTTGACGATTCATGTGTGACTCCTTTGGAATTAGTTTAAGTTAAAATCATACAGTCTACAGACTTTACGGCATTACAACTATTGTAACGTATCCGCGAAAGAGAGGGAAGTCAGAATGATAGAACAAGACCGGTTGATTCAGGAATTTATGGAGCTTGTCCAGATTGACAGCGAAACAGGCAACGAGCGGGAGATTGCCGATGTGCTGAAGGCTAAGTTCAGCGCCCTTGGGCTTGAAGCCGTGGAAGATAATTCCCGGGAGCGCACCGGGCACGGGGCAGGCAATCTGTTCGTCACCTGGAAGGGCGACAGCGGTGTAACCGCACCGAAGCTGCTGTTCACCTGCCATATGGACACCGTTGTTCCCGGGCAAAAGATTAAGCCGACCCTGCACGAGGATGGCTGGATTACCAGCGACGGCAGCACGATCCTCGGCTCGGACGACAAAGCGGGTCTTGCTGCACTGTTTGAGGCGATCCGCGTTATTCAGGAGCAGAAGCTCCCGCACGGACAGATTCAGTTTGTCATTACGGCAGGTGAGGAATCCGGGCTGGTCGGCGCACGCCATCTGGACCCCAGTCATCTGGACAGCGAGCTCGGCTTCGCCCTCGATTCCAACGGTGAAGTCGGGGCAATCGCCGTGGCGGCACCCAGCCAGGCCAAGATCCAGATGCAGATTTTCGGCAAATCCGCCCATGCGGGTGTGAATCCGGAAGATGGGATCAGCGCAATCCAGGTGGCCAGCAAGGCGATCTCGGCGATGAAGCTTGGACGCATTGACAATGAAACGACAGCCAATATCGGCAAGTTCGCCGGCGGCGGTCCAACCAATGTCGTCTGCGACCACGTTCAGCTGGATGCGGAAGCCCGCAGTATTGTTCAAGAGAAGGTGGAACGGCAGGTAGCGGCCATGCGCGAAGCGCTGGAAACGACGGTCCGCGAATATGGGGCGGAAAGTGAATTCCGCAGCGAAATCATTTACCCTGCGTTCAGCTTCAACGAGAACGATGCTGTGGTGCAGCTGGCCAGCCGGGCGATTACTTCTGCCGGCCTTACGCCGCGGCTGTTCCCGTCGGGGGGCGGCAGCGATGCGAATATTTTCAATGGACTGAAGGTGCCGACGGTGAATCTGGCGGTCGGTTACGAGCATATCCATACTACACAGGAGCGGATCAAGGCCGGAGATATTGTCAAAGCGGCTGGTCTCGTGGTGGCCATCGTACAGGAGAGTACGAAGGGTTAGCCCCGCTTTTAAAGGGGAACAGATAAAGGAAGGAGCTGCAGCGGGGAGAACCCTGCCGGCAGCTCCTTCCTGTGTGCATGAACACTGCGAATGCGCAGTGTCTACCCGGCCTTGGGCGAAGGAGCCTGCTTCCCGGCATGCAGCCGCAGAATGTAGACCAGAGGCATATCGCGTCCGTACTGCCGGGACCACCCCGCGAGAGCTGCTTTAATCTGATCGGGTTTGCCTGAGAGGGTGAGTGCAATCTGGCTTGAACGGATAACGATGTCTTTCATGCCGGCATTCCTTCTTTCCCTTGAAGTTTGCTATAATACACCCTATGCAAATCCGAAGAAAAGGAGAACATAATCTATGAAAAATAATGAAATTCACAGCAATCCGCTTTTAGATGAAAAGACCGTGTCGACACAGCCGATCTTCTCCGGCAAAATCATCTCGCTGCAGGTGGATACGGTTACGCTTCCCGACGGAAATACGGCGACGCGTGAGGTGGTCAAGCATCCCGGAGCAGTAGCTGTGCTGGCGCTGAACCAGGGTAAAATGCTGGTGGTGGAGCAGTACCGCCAGGCGATGGGACGCACCGAAGTAGAGATTCCGGCCGGCAAGCTCGATCCGGGTGAAGATCCGCTGGCCGCCGCCGGGCGGGAGCTGCAGGAGGAGACAGGCTTTCACAGCGGTGAGCTGCAGCTGCTGCAATCGTTCTACACCTCGCCGGGCTTTGCCGACGAGATCATTCATCTGTATGTCACTGATAACGCTCAGCCCGGCGACATGGCGCTGGATGAGGATGAATTTCTGGAGGTCTCCGAGCTGACGCTGGAGGAGGCTTATCAATATATCCGGGACGGCCGCATCGCCGATGCCAAGACAATGATGGCGGTCTATGCCTGGCACCTGTACACGCTGACGGGACAATGGCACTAAATCAGGAGCTTAACAGCTACTACTGCGACCTGCATGTGCATATCGGCCGCACCTCGCAGGGGCAGGCGGTGAAGATCAGCGGCAGCCGCGATCTGACCTTCGCGAATATCGCCAAGGAAGCGGCTGAGCGCAAAGGCATCGAGCTGATCGGCATTATCGACTGTCACTCACCGGGTGTGCTGGAGGATATCCGCACAGCGCTCGACTCGGGCGAGATGGCGGAGGTTCCGGGCGGCGGCATCGCGTACCGGGGCACGACGCTTCTGACCGGCAGCGAGATTGAGCTGCGCGAGCCCGGCCGCAAGGAATTCCATGTGCTGGCATTTATGCCCGACCTTGCCGCGATGGAGGATTTTAGCGGCTGGATGGGCCGGCACATGCGCAACATCAATCTCAGCTCCCAGCGCCTGTACGCTCCGGCCAAAGTGCTGCAGGAGGAAATTGCCGGACGGGGCGGGCTGCTGATTCCGGCGCATATTTTTACACCGCACAAGGGACTTTACGGCTGTGCCGCCGAGCGGATGGAGGAAATATTTGACCTGGACGGCATTGCGGGCGTGGAGCTGGGACTGAGCGCCGACTCTGAGATGGCGGGCTACATCCCTGAGCTTGACCGCTATTCGTTCCTGACGAATTCCGATGCTCATTCTCTCGGCAAAATCGGCCGCGAGTATAACGTCATTGACATGGCGGCGCCTTCCTTCAGCGAGCTGAGCCTGGCACTGGCCCGTGAAGCCGGGCGGAAAGTCAGTGCCAATTACGGGCTGAATCCGCGGCTCGGCAAGTACCACCGCACCTATTGCGGCGGCTGCGGCAGCATTATCGACGAAGCTGCGATAACGGCGGACCGCTGCCCGTATTGCGGCAGCCTGAAGCTGGTGCAGGGCGTCTTCGACCGCATCCTCAGCATCGCCGGCCGGGAGCAGCCGTTTGTTCCGGCAGACCGGCCGGCGTATCATTATCAGGTGCCGCTGGAGTTCATTCCAGGGCTCGGCAAGGTCAAGATGAACGCTCTCCTGGCTGCCTTCGGTACAGAGATGAATATTCTGCACCGGGCGGACGAAGCAGGGCTCGCCGCCGTGGCGGGAGCAGAGCTGGCAGCGAACATCGTCAAGGCCCGTAGCGGACAGCTGACCTTGAGTGCGGGCGGCGGGGGAACCTACGGCAAGGTGGTGCAGCCGCCCAAATAGCGGAAAGGGCCGCCGGATGGCATAACCTGATTGCCGGACAAGTCATAGAATGGGACACTCCTTCATATGGTGTAACAATGTGAACACCGAAAGGAGAACGTCCCATGCGCAGCTTGAGGCAGATGGTGAAGGAACAGACGCCGCTGTATATTTTTGTCGCCGTCTTATTTCTGGTCGGAGTGGTGTTCGGAGCGCTGATTGTCAGTGCCCTGACGCTGGACCAGCAGCAGGAATTGGGGGATTACCTGGGCAACTTCTTCGTGACAGTCGACCAGCAGGGTCTGCCTGCCGCTCCGGACACGTACTGGAGCATTGCGGCGCTGAATCTGAAGTGGATCGGGCTGATCTGGATTCTCGGCTTGTCCGTTATCGGCCTGCCGGGGATTCTGATCCTCGATTTTCTCAAGGGCGTGCTGATTGGCTTCACCGTAGGCACACTGGTCAGCGAGTTCTCCTGGCATGGCATGCTGTTCGCTCTGGTCTCAGTCGCTCCGCATAACCTGATCCTGATTCCGGTGCTGCTCGTCTCCAGCGCAGCTGCGATCGCCTTCTCCCTGCTGATGATCCGCAGCCGTGTTCTGGGCCAGCGCCGTATGCCGATTACGCGTCCGTTCACCAGCTATACCTTGCTGACTTTGGGACTGGCTGTGCTGATCCTGGCCATTTCCGGCTTTGAGGCTTGGGTGACGCCGGCGATGATGCGCTGGGTGACACCGATGCTGGTGTGAATCTGCCAATGTAAAGAAAACCAGCCATATACATTTTACAGTTTTTATAGTATGGTTAAGGTAACTTATTAGTGTAATTGTCATCCACGGGGCCTTCCACTGCGCTAAGCGATAGGGAGGCCCTTCTTGCATATTTTAAGTTAGATGGGAGTGAGGAATGTACAATGTTGACGAATTAACGGTTCAGTACCAGGCGATGGAAAAGCGGATTGTTAGTTTTATAACGGAGCATTCTGGTGTTGAATATGTTGAGAATTCGGAAAAGGTTGTCGAGGGCGGAATCTTTGGCTGGGCTAAACTTAACTCGGAAGATGCACCTTTGCAAATGAAGCTGAGGCTTGACTATGTAATGATCTCCGAAATGGCAAGAGAAAGACTGGAGTGGGCCGATAGCAAGCATCTGATAGACTTTGACCGGAGCAGCGAAACGGTGCTCAGTTATATCAGGCATGATTCCATGCTGTGGGTACCTTCCCTGGAAGCAGCCGCTCATGCGGCCAAGATTGAACTTGACCTTCAGCGATTCCTTCTTGCTCAGACTTTAGACAAAGAACATACAAACGACTCTGCCGGGGTGTCCGGCGGATAACCCGCTGTTTTAATATACATTTAAATGCAAATAACCCGTCCCTGGTACAATAACCGGACGGGTTATTTTTTGTTTCGGACGGAGGGCTATCCCAGTTTTTTGGAGAAATATTTCGGCGACTCCATATAGCCCTGGCGCGTATAGAAGCGGTGCGCCCCGGCTCTACTGGCGTGGCAATGCACCTGGATATACCCGCAGTTTCGTTTCGTTGCGGCCTCGCACGCATACTCCTCAAGGAGCTGACCGATCCCCTTGCTTCTTAAAGCGGAATCCACCACAAGATAACTGATTATCGCCGTATCCCCTGGATGGGCTAACTGCGGCATATAATGCAGCGAGATACAGCCGGCAACCCCACCCTCATCCTCGTACACCATTAATTCCTCGTCTGGGAGCGCGAGAAGCCTGGCGATTTGTGCTTCAATTATAGATTCGGTCCCGGGATAACCGAGCTGGGCCAATAAATGGGCCACCGTCCGGCTGTCTTTGACTCGTGCTTGTCTGATCATATCTTTCCTCCTTGCCAATGAGCTGAATGTGGTTATACATGATCGTACAACGATAGGTAACGGCATTCCAGTACCACGTTAGCCAGAATATATGGGCAGGCTGGTTGGTTGGGGGAGCTGCATGGTAATGTACCGGAGCAGAATGAGGCGGTAATCACCCTGGACAAACCTGACTTTAACGCTTTGCCAAAAGAGAATAGCGGGAAAGCGTGTTAAGTATGTGTTAGATATTTATCCTATTTAACATGGACAAGCGGTTTAACTATAGAAAGTTTGTGCATTGCGCCGAAATCACGTCATATATATTGACCTATAGTGAAGGTGAAACTATCATTGTAATCAATTAAGGAGTCATACCTGATTGAACAGCAACCTTAATATTGGTGGAGACGGAGTGATGCCGCAGATGAGCAAAAGAAAGGAGCTGGAGATTTACAGAGACATCAAGCTGGCGATTACGCAGCATAAGCTGCTGCCCAACACGCAGCTGGTGGAGGATGCGCTGGCGGAAGCCTTCGAGGTTAGCCGGACTCCCATACGCAATGTGCTGAGAAGGCTGGCGATGGAGAAGCTGGTTACCGTGATTCCGTACCGGGGGGCTTTTGTTTCTTGCCCGAGCGTCGAAGAGGCGAGAGAGGTGTTTGAGATGCGGAGGGTCATCGAAGCCTCGATGGTCCGGAAGCTGTGTGAGACGGTAAGACCCGAGCAGCTGGCTCCCCTGGAGGTCCTGATCCGTGAGGAGCATCAGGCGAGCCATGAAGGAGACATTGTCGGTGCGCTGGATGTTACGGTAGATATTCATTTGAAGCTGGCGGAGCTCACAGACAACTACTATTACTATCATTTTCTGGAGGAGCTGATCTCGCTAACTTCGGTCATTATTGCCCTGTACGGCACCAATCAGAGCTTCTGCAAGGATCATGAAGAGCTGATAGCCGCGATTCTCCGGCAGGACGGGGAGCGGGCCGCAGGGATTATGACAGAGCATCTCTGGCAAATCGAACGTTCGCTGAATTTTACGGAAACGACGAGCAATATTCTTAATTTCAAGGAGATTTTTCAGTCTTGAACATTCTGATGTGATTTTTTTTGGAGCAGATTGTATCCAATTTTGGATTCCAAATGAACTGAAAATGCATACAAGGGAGTGGGGCAATTGAGAAAATGGTCACTGACACTGGGGCTGCTCCTGTCGGCAACATCCGTACTGAGTGCCTGCGGCGGCGGAGAGAATGAAGATGCGGCTGCCGAGGGTACGGATAAAATCACCATTAAGCTGATGCACAGGTATCAGGAATCCAATATCGGCAAAAGTCCGGAGGACACGGCTGTGCTTGACGGACTGGCACGGTTCCGGGCGGATTACCCGGATGTGGAGATTGTGGAGGAGCAGCTGCAGAACGAGGATTATTCGATTAAGGCCCAGGCGCTCGCCGCAGCCGACGACATGCCCGATGTGTTCATCGTACCCGGCTCATGGATGACTAATTTTGTGAACAATGAAATCGTGTTGCCTTTGAATGCCGAGCTCGACAAGCGCCCGGAATGGCGGGATGGATACCGGGCAGGTACGCTGGATGCCGGAACACGTGATGGCCAGGTGTACGGAATTCCGATTGCGGCCGGGCCGACGCATCTGATCTACTACAATGCGCAGATGTTCTCGGACATTGGCTACAGTGAGTTCCCTGCGACCTGGGAGGAGCTGATGGATGCGGGAGCCAAGCTGGCCGAGAAAGGGATCAACCTCTTCTCCTACGGCGATAAATCCAAAGGCTATGCCCTCTCCAGCTGGATCAGCGCATTGACTGACCGGGCAACCGGACCGGAATGGACCGACTCGATTCTTTCGGGCGGCGGAGCCAAATTCACTGACGAAGGCTTTGTGAAGGCCATCGGTATCATGAGCGATCTGGCCAAGGCCGGTTATCTGAACAAGGATCTGAACTCTGTGGATGCCGACGCTATGGTCAATTATTATTTTGAAGGCCGCTCGGCGGCATTTGCCAGCGGCATCTGGTCGGCAATGAACGTCGTGAACAATGCGCCTGAGGCGATTGCCGAAGCAACGCATGTCACGGTCTTTCCCGGAATCGAAGGTGGGCTTGGCAATCCGCTCAGTTCATCCGGAGGTGCGGGCGTCTATTACAGTGTCAATGCCGGTGTCGAAGCGGGCGATAAGCTGGAGGCGATCATGACCATGCTCGATTATATGACCGGTGCAGACAGTGCCAGGCTGATGGCGGAAGCCGGCGGCTTTCCGGCTTACGATCCGGGGGAGTTCGACCGTGGGAAGCTGGACCGGGTAGCGCTTGAAGCTTATGAGGCCAGCGCCGCCGCCGACAGCACGAAGATCTTCGACCTGTGGTTCGACGCCTCGGTGGTGGAAGTGATCAACACCGAAATCCAAGGCGTAATGGCCGGCTCCCGGACGCCAGAGCAGCTGGCTGAGGAAACGCAGAAGGCGTACGAGACCTTTCTGGCCAAGCCGTAATCCGGAGTAAGAAGAGCCCCTGGCTCTGGTATCCGGCGGCCTGCACACATACTACAAGAAGGGGTGAGATAATGGGCAAAGCGCTTCGCCCGAAGGGATGGGTGCTTCTGGCCTATCTGCTTCCGGGTCTGGTCCTGTATTCCTTTGTCGTGCTGATTCCCATACTTGCCGCTTTCCGTTACAGCTTCTTCTCCTGGACAGGAGGGCCCAAGAAGCAGTTCATCGGCTGGGAGAACTATGCGGAGATTATGCGGGATGAGGTATTCTGGCGTTCATTTCTGAACAATGTGCTGATGACAGGTTACGGGCTGATCGGTCAGGTAGGGCTGGCCTTTGTGTTCGCCCTGCTGCTGATGTCCAAATTGGTGAAGTGGAAAGGGCTGCACCGGACGATGAGTTATTTTCCGTCCACGCTGGCACCGGTCATTATCGCCTTTCTGTGGATGCTGATTTACAACTATAACTATGGAATGCTGAATAGCGGCCTGAAGGGGCTGGGTCTTGGCAGCCTGGTGCAGTCGTGGCTGGATTTGACGGGACCGATTGTGCTCCTGGTGTCCATTCCGCTGTCCTGGCAAAATATCGGCTTCTTCACACTGCTGATGCTGGCGGGTCTGTCCTCCATCAACAAGGAAGTGCTGGAGGTTGCCGAGCTTGACGGGGCTACAGGCGTGCGCAAGGCCTGGTATGTGATCATCCCGCTCGCCAAGCCGACGCTGATCGTCGCTTCCCTGCTCTGCATTGCTAACAATATGCGCGGCTTCGAGCATGTGTATGCGCTGACCGGAGGCGGTCCGGGCAACGCTTCCTCTGTTATGGCTCTATACGCATACCAAAGCTCGTTCCTGCGCTTCCGCTACGGCTACGGCTCGGCGCTTGCGATAGCCATTATTACGCTGACCATGCTGATCATTTGGCTCTCTACACTGGGGCTGAGGCGGCGGAACCAAGAAGGAGGCGTTTATTGATGGAAATGCCGCTGGAACTCAAGGCGCAGCACAGTGCACGGCGGATTCTTCTGCATCCGGCCAAGCTTGCGGTGAACGCGCTGATGCTGCTGTTTACCGCAAGCTGCATTTTTCCGCTGCTGTGGATCGGTTATTCCTCGCTGAAGACACAGGCTGAATTCGCCAACAATATTCTCAGCCTGCCGCAAGCACCGCAATTCGGGAACTATCTGGAAGCGATCAGGCTGACGAACATGCTCCAGCTGTCCTGGAACAGCGCCAGAGTAACGGTGTTGTCGGTCATCGGGATTACGGCGATTGCTTTCGTAACGGGATATATTACGGCCCGGATAGATTTCAGAGGGAAAAAAGCTATGCTCTTCTATTACCTCTTCGGCATGCTGGTGCCGATTCATGCCCTCCTTGTTCCCATCTATCTGCTGTTTAAGAATCTGGGCCTTGCCGACGAATGGTATACCCTGATCATTCCTTACATTGCCTTTAACCTGTCGCTGCCGATTATGCTGGTCAGCAGCTATGTCACGGGCATCCCGCGGGAAATGGAAGAGGCTGCGGCGATTGACGGGCTTAGCTTCAGCGCAACCATGTTCCGCATCATTCTCCCGATGGCTATTCCGGTGCTGACCACGGTTGCCATCCTGCAGTTTTTCTCCTGCTGGAATGAATTCTCGTTCGCACTGGTGCTGCTCAAGGATGAAGCGCTGCGCACGGTTCCGCTTGGAATGTCCTATTTCAAATCGCAGCACAGCACGGACTATCCGCAGCTGATGGCCGGTATGATTCTGTCGATGCTTCCCGTTACCGTCATTTATTTCGCCTTTAGTTCACGTATCATCGCCGGCGTGATGTCCGGCGCCGTCAAGGGTTAAAATCTGCCCGCGCCTAATTAACTTAACTGCCAATGGAGGGAATAACATGTTCAATTATGCCCAAAATCAGGAGCCGCTGCCGCCGCGCACGCCGGACCGTTCCAAATGGACCGAATCGTTCTACCGCAGGTCAATGGAGCTGCCCGATGAGCTGCTGATCGGGGCTATCGACAGCCATGTGCACGCCGGTCCTGTCCTGAATTCCAATCCAGGGCACCTCGATCCGCTGCAGGTCGCCCAGGAAGCCGCGGCTGCCGGCATGAAAAGCATCGTCTATTATGATGTGTTCGGCTGGGCCTCGGGTATGGCCTGGGTTGTAAACCGTCATGTGCCGGGCATTCACACCTACGGAGGTTATCTGATGAACTCCTGCCACGGCGGCATGAATCCGCGTTCGGTGCGGACGGCGCTGCACCTGGAGGAGGGCTGCCGCTTCATCAGCTTCGGCTCACACTGTACCCGGCACTCTGCCGAGCGGGAGTCAACGCTGATTGACGGGAAGCTGGTGCCGTTCAAGGATGCCTTTCCGAAGTTCGCCGAGAAGGAGCTGCCTGTGGCGACCTTCATCCCGCTGGAAGGTCCGGTGCCGGAGGAACTGGACGAGATTCTGACCATGGTGGCCGAGCATCCGGAGGTCTATCTGAACACCGGGCATGTCTCGGTGCCGGAAGCGCTGCGCCTGCTCGATCTGGCTGAGCAGTATGGCATAGCCAAGGTGCTGATTGCCCATCCTGTGCGTGGCCAGATGACCGTCGAGCAGCAGAAGTCGGCTGCGGCACGCGGCGCGTTCCTCGAAGCCTGCCTTGTGGACTGGCTGTATCCCGATGTGCCCCGGACACACTATTACGTGGAGAAGGACTATATGGACATGGGGGCGGAGCTCGGCCGGTTCTCGAATGCGACCCAGTGGATGCGGACCATCCGCGAGGTCGGGATCGACCAGTTCGTACTGGGCACCGATTACGGCATCCGGGCGGCGCCGTCGCCGGTTCAGGGCATGCGGACGATGATTGCCTCCCTGCTGGATTACCAGTTCGCTCCGGACGATATCTACAAAATGGTTGCCACCAACCCGGCCCGGCTGATCGGCATAGACTAACAATTCGCGGGCGGGTTAGCTTATCGGCACTTAAGCTTGATAGAGGAGGGATGGCATGGCAGCTGCGTCACCGTATGATTTGGTTGTATCCGGCGGGTATATCGTTACGGAGACCGCCGTGGAACGCAAGGATCTGGGGATTGTGAACGGAACGGTGGTGGACATAGCCGCCGGGATTGATCCGGCCGGCGCCGAGGTGCTTGATGCCACCGGTCTGACGGTAATGCCGGGCGTGATCGATGCGCATGTGCATTTCAATGAGCCGGGACTGGGCTCGTGGGAAGGGTTCCGGACCGGCTCGGCGGCTCTGGCTGCCGGAGGCGGAACCTGCTTTCTGGATATGCCGCTCAACGGCATTCCCCCTACGGTTACTGCTGAGGCGCTCCGGCTGAAGAGAGACTGCGCGGCGGGTTCGGCCTATACCGATTACGGCTTCTGGGGCGGGCTGATGCCGGGCCATCTGCAGGAGCTGCCGCTGCTCGCCGAGGCGGGGGTCATCGGGTTCAAAGCCTTTATGTCCTCCCCGGGGGACGATCACAAGGATGCGTTCCGCCGGTCGGACGACGACACGCTCCGTGAAGGAATGCGCATCATTGCCGAGACGGGCAAGGTGCTCGCGCTTCATGCCGAGCATGAGCCAGCCGTCTCCCGGCTCACCCGGGAGGCTCTCCGCCGGGGGGAGACCGGCGCAGAAGCCTACACCGCCTCGCGTCCGGTTGGGGCGGAAGTGGAGGCGGTGGAGACGGCGCTTCGCCTTGCCGCAGAGAGCGGCTGCCGGCTGCATTTCGTACACATCAGCAGCGCCGCTGCTGCGGGGCGCATCCGCGAGGCGCGGAGAGCGGGGCTGGATGTTACGCTGGAGACCTGCCCGCATTATCTGTGCCTGACCGACAAGGACCTGGCGGCCATGGGCGCAGTGGCTAAATGCGCCCCTCCGCTGCGGGGAGCCGGGGAGCAGGCGATGCTCTGGAGCATTTTGCGGGAGGGATGGTTCGATCTGCTGGCCTCGGATCATTCGCCCTGTCCCCCGGAGCTCAAGGCAGGTCCGGACCTGTTCACTGCCTGGGGCGGCATCTCGGGCGTGCAAAGCACCCTGGAGCTGATGCTGGATGAGGGGCATTTGAAACGGGGGATTCCGCTGCCGCAGCTGGCGCGGCTGCTGTCCGGAGCCCCCGCCGAACGCTTCGGGCTTGCGCCTGCCAAGGGCAGCATTGCGCCGGGCTGCGACGCCGATCTCGCACTGGTTGACCTTGGAGCCGGCTATACGCTCCAGACATCCGATCTCTATCAGCGGCATCCGAACTCGCCGTATGTTGGACGTACCTTCGGCTGCAGAGTGGAGAAGACGCTGCTGCGGGGCCGTGTCGTCTATAGCCGCGGCGAAGGGCTTCTTCATCATCCGGCCGGATTGGAATGCTCGCCCGTCTATCCGGGAGCGGTCAATATCAGAATGTAGCTGCGGTGCCACTACCGATCTACCGCTACCGATCTCGTGCTTCCGATCTACCTCTACCCGTGCGGCTTCATTCCAAGGAGGGATAACGATGATAACGGCATCAGCCGGCAGATTGTCCGCCGTACAAGAAGACTTCCTGTTGTTCGTCCAAGGAATCTCCCGCGAGCAGATGCGGCAATACGTCGACCGCTATCTCGGCGGCCTGCTGGCGGGAGACGCCTGCGATCCGGAGCTGCTGCTTACGCTGGAGACCTTCGTATCCTGCAGCGGCCAGATGAATGAAATGTCCGCAAGGCTGTATATTCACCGCAACACGGCAGCGTATCGCCTGGAGAAGCTGGAGCGGCTGCTCGGCATGCCGCTCCGGGAAGCCGAGAACCTGCTGCTGCTGAGCCTGGTCTTCCTGTTTCGCAGGCTGCTGGAGCCGGGGGAGACGGCTCTAGGTGAGCGGCCGCAGGGAAGCGTGAAGCCGGGGGCAGCCCGGCGATAAGGCACCGTAAGCCCGCCATTCAGATCTCAGCTCTGGATGGCGGGCTTGATTTGTTTAGACCGAAGCCCCTATATAATATTGTTCCTTGACTGTGCCCCAAGGGCATGGGCTATGCTCTTCTTGAGGTGATGAAATGCGCGTTACGATTGGACAATTCGCACAATTACACCGGGTCTCCAAGAAGACGCTAAGGCATTATAAAGAAATCGGTCTCCTGGTCCCGGCAGAGACGGATTCCGGTAACGGCTATTCATTCTATAAAGAGGCGCAGCATGAGCGGATGCGGCACATCCTGTATCTGCGCAGGCTGCGCTTTTCCCTGGAGGATATCAGGGTAATGCTCGATGCCGGCGCGGAGCAATGGATTGAGCCTGTCCAGATGCAGCTTGCCGCACTGCAGGCTGAAAAGCAGCTGCTGCATGAGATCAGAAGCGAACTGCATGCGCTGCAGGCGCGAGTCGGAGCTGGGCAGGAGCCCTATGTTCCCATATCGGCATCGGTTCCGCCTGCCATAGTCTACCGCGCGGATACCTTCGAGCTTAGGCAGCCTCTGTTCGTTGTCGGCCGGGCAGCGCGTGTGCCGTATGCCAAGCAAGCGGAGAAGCAGCGGCTAATCGACGAGCTCATCGGCAATTTCTTCGGCAACGAAGAGGCCGGCTTGATTGCCAATCCTGCCGTTCCGGCGGTAAATCTCGGTCTGGTATGTGAATGTGAAGCGGATTTGAGCTCAGGCACCTACTTGATGGGTGTGCAGGTGAGGGCTCCCGGCGAAATTCCCGAGGGCATGCGCGGCTATACGCTCCCGGCGGGCTTATATGCGAGGGTGAGCTTTCGGGCCGGGGACCGGGAGACCCTCACGGGAGCTGCGCTTGAAGGGGCGTACGGCTATTTGTACGACGAATGGCTGCCGCAATCACCGTATGCTCCGGCAGAGACGCTGACGGCCGAGATATACCGGGAGGAGCGGATGGAGCTTCCCGTCAATCCGGAGATGGAACTGTGGCATCTGCTGCAGCGCGGGTGAAACGCTAATCGTGACCATTTGCATATCAGGAGGAACAAAAGATGCTGAGAGCCAGTACGTTGACCAGTGAACGCCTGGACTACCAACCCTTGCGGCGGGAAGATCTGGAGACCTATGTGCGCCTGCGCAATGAAGCTTCTTACCGGCAGTGGTTCTATTTCCAGGACCCGCCGACCCTGGAGTCAGCCGCACGGGAAATCGAGGAGATGCAGGAGAAGAGCAGGCGGGAAATCCATCTGCTCCGTGAAGCTTTTGACTCCGGGGTGTATTTGAAAGAGACAGGAGAACTGATCGGTACGGTATCGCTGAACAAATTTCATGGACCGGAAGAAGAGCTGGAGCATGTGGAGATCGGATACGGCATAGGCGAAGCTTATCAATGCAGGGGATATGCTACCGAAGCGGCAATTGCGGCAGTACGCTGGGGGCTGATGAGGCTGCGCGAGCTTGGAGCAGAGCCTATCCTTACCGGCAGTGCGGAGCATGAGAACCGGGCTTCCCGGAGGGTCCTCGAGAAATCCGGATTTACCTTTGTATGCGCCAAGCAATATGTAAGTATGTACCAAGTTATCGGATAGAAGCGGTTCGGATAGGGAGGCGGTCCCCATGCGGGGACCGCTTGCCCGATTACTGCACGAACACTGCAAATTTCTGCAGCTCCGCCGGAACGGCGGTGCTGCCCAGTATGGCTTCCACGGCGTTCCAGGCTTCGCTGAAGTCGGTTCCGCTGTAACAGGTGCGCTGGCGCACCGGACCGGACATCGACATATCGAAGACGATAAATTCCCCCGCCTCCTCAGCGACTCTGAAGCTGACCACGCGGGTTTGTTTTTGTAAACGAAGCTCTTGCATAGGTGTCCCTCCTCGCGGCTTAAGGCCCGGGATGAACCTGCGGCGAACAGATGGTTTCTATTAATAGTATAATAGTGGAGCTTACCCACAGGTTCCTGGCCTTTTGGAGCAGTATACCGCGTGGCTGGCGGGGGGCGCTATGAGACGGGTCATGCTGTTTATCTTCATTTTTACGTGTTCCGCATCTGCCTAAAAGCGTTTGACTTCTCAAAGCGACTCCACCTATAATGGAGGGAGCGGTTTTGTGCGGGAGGTTGGATTGTCCTTGCTGAAAGGACAGAATTCCGTTTTTCGCATACGGTGCGGGAAGTTGTGAAGGGGGGAGACAGGTGGAAGCCCGGATAGACAAAATCAAGCAGCAGCTGCAATCCCAAGGGTATAAGCTGACGCCCCAGCGCGAAGCAACCTTGCGGGTATTGCTGGAGAACGAAGAGGATCATTTAAGCGCCGAAGATGTATTTATGCTTGTAAAAGAAAAGGCCCCCGAGATTGGTCTCGCCACGGTGTACCGGACCTTGGAACTGCTTAGCGAGCTGCATGTTGTGGAGAAAATCAACTTCGGCGACGGCGTTGCCCGTTATGATCTGCGGACGGATACCGCGAAGCATCATCATCATCATTTGATCTGCGTACAATGCGGCACTATGGATGAGATCCGTGAGGATTGGCTCGGGCCGCTCGAAGAGCGTCTGGAGCAGGAATTTAATTTTACGGTGCTGGATCACAGACTGGATTTTCACGGCATATGCCACCGTTGCAAGGATAAGAACAGCGCGGAAGGCCAGTCGCCGGAATAAGCGCACTATTTATAGGATAACCGCACTAACTCTCCCCGGCCGTATGCCGGAGGGAGTTTTTTAACGGATCAGAAAGCATAGATGACCGGCTGCCGTCCTGAGAAGGGCGGCACAGCTTTTTTCTGTACCAGATACGCTGCTTAAGTCTCATACATATCTGATTTCCCCTGGGCATATCGTGTAGGACGGGTCACATGCTGCAGAAGCGCTGCTTGTACACCTATATGATAAACGGGGAGGTCCTGCCTTGATTATTTCTGTTCCCAAAACGGTGCGCCGGCTGTATTTCATGACATTGATGGTTGCCGTCAGCTGCCTGGTTTACTATGTTCTGAGCTGGATCGGCCTTTGGCTGAATCCTTCAGGTCCGGGTGAAATCCCGGAAGGGACGGCGGTCCGGGCGTTTCAGAATGGTTACACCGCAGAGGATAAGCTGAGTCCGGGCGAACGCCTGCGGCTCTATTACTGGCTCGGCGAATAGTGCAGCGGCCCAAAAAGCAGGAAGCTGCCGTTAGTCTGTCGAAATGAAGCTATGACGGATGGCTGCCTGGGCACTGCCGGGCGATCTGCCGAAAGCCTGCGTTTGTTAAGCCCGTATGCTGCAAAGGAGTAGGTAGCCTGAGGAAGACGGGAGCGTGAACAAATGACTGAACAGATAAAATCACAATTGCAGCCGTTTATGCAGTACTTGTCCAGTGATAAAGGCTTGTCCTCCAGCACACTGGAGTCTTACGGCCGTGATGTATCGCAATTCCTTGATTTTGCCGGAGAGAAGGGGCTGTGTGCTCCGGAGGATATCAGGCGGGCACATATCCAGTTGTATCTGGGAGAGCTGCGGAAAGCAGGCAGGGCTGCAGCCACGGTTAACCGGACAACGGTGTCGCTGCGCGCTTTTTTTCATTATATGCTGAGAGAGCGTGTAATCGCCCAAGACCCGACGCTGGATATGGAAGCGATCAAGCCGAGCAAGAAGCCGCCGATGGTGCTGAGCATCGAGGATATCGAGCGGCTGCTTGCCGCTCCGGATGTAACGACCCCGCCGGGCAACCGCGACAAAGCGATGCTTGAGCTGCTGTATGCCACCGGTATCCGGGTGTCTGAGCTGATCTCGCTGGATATCGGGGATGTGCAGACCGGACTGAAATTTGCCCGCTGCAGCGGAGCGTCCGGCAAAGAACGGGTCGTGCCGATCGGCAATATCGCGGCGGAGTGTGTCGCCGGTTATCTCGCAGGCATGCGGGATAAGCTGCTGCGGGGCCATGCGGACGAGCCGGCGCTGTTCCTGAACAGTCTCGGGGGACGCCTGACGCGTCAGGGCTTCTGGAAGATCATCAAGAAGTATGCACGGGAAGCCGGTATTGCGGAGGATATAACGCCGCATACGCTCCGGCATTCCTTCGCGGCGCATCTGCTGGAGGGCGGTGCCGATCTGCGTTCTGTTCAGCAGATGCTGGGCCATGCCGATATTTCCACGACACAGGTATACAGCGGCATTGCCCGGCGCAACATGAAGGAAGTCTATGAGAATTTCCATCCGCGCGCCAGGTAACCGGCCGTGAAAGATGCTTTTCAAGATGATTATGGGTATGATGGAAATATGGAAGGGATATCCCCTTTGAACATGAGCATATACAGGATGAAGGAGTGAGAGGGATAATGTCCTCATTTAAACGAATCGGATTTATAGTGCTTGACAGCGTGGGTATCGGTGAAGCCCCCGATGCAGAAAGCTTCGGAGACAAGGGCTCCCATACGCTGGGCCATATTCTGGAGCGCGTTCCGGGTCTTCAGCTGCCGAATCTGCAGCGGCTGGGTCTGGCCAATATTGCTCCGCTGCCTCCGCTGCAGCCGGTGGACGAGCCTGCCGCCTATTATGGCAAAATGCAGGAGGTCTCCGTCGGCAAGGACACGATGACCGGACACTGGGAGCTGATGGGCCTGAAGATTGAGACCCCGTTCAATGTCTATCCGGACGGCTTCCCGGCTGAACTGATTGCGAAGTTCGAGGAAGCTACCGGGCGCAAGGTCATCGGCAACAAGCCGGCTTCCGGCACGGAGATTCTGGTGGAATACGGTGAAGAGCAGATGAAGACCGGAGCCTGGATCGTCTACACTTCTGCGGACAGCGTGTTCCAGCTTGCGGCCCATGAGGAAGTCATCCCGCTGGAGGAGCTGTACCGGGCCTGCCATATCGCCCGCGAGCTGACCATGGCGCCGGAGTTCTCCGTCGGCCGGGTCATTGCCCGACCGTATGTCGGACAGCCCGGCCATTTCACCCGGACGCCGAACCGTCATGATTATGCAGTGAAGCCGCCGCAGCCGACGGTGATGAACGCGCTGGAGGATGCAGGCAAAGACGTCATCGCTGTCGGCAAAATCAACGACATCTTTACCGGCGAAGGCGTTACCGCCAGTTATCCCACAAAGAGCAACGAGCATGGCATTGAAGTCACGATTGCCGAGCTGCGCAAGCCGTTTGAAGGGCTGCTGTTCACCAATCTCGTCGATTTCGATTCCCTGTACGGGCACCGCCGCGATCCGGAAGGCTACGGACGGGCGCTGGAAGTCTTCGATCAGGCGCTGCCGGAGCTGATCTCCACGCTTGGCGAGGACGATCTGCTGATTATTTCCGCAGATCACGGCAACGACCCGATTCACAGCGGAACCGACCATACCCGCGAATATGTGCCCCTCCTGGTATACAGTCCGCGGTTTAAGCAGACGGGTAACCTTGGCATCCGGGCAACCTTCTCCGATGTGGCAGCGACGATCGCTGATAATTTCGGCGCCAAGGCTCCGCAGTACGGAACGAGCTTCTTGTCAGAGCTTCAATAAATTAGCGGCAAAATAGAGGAGGCCTATCAAAGTGAGCATTGTAACACAGAAGAATATTCAGGAAGCTGCTGTATATATCAAGGATAAATGTACCGTTGCCCCGGAAATCGGACTGATTCTCGGTTCCGGTCTGGGCGTACTGGCCGATCTGATCACCGATGCGGTGGTGATCCCTTATCATGAAATCCCCCATTTTCCCGTGTCTACGGTCGAAGGACATGAAGGCGAACTGCTGATCGGCCTGATTGAAGGACGCCGTGTAGTGATGATGAAGGGCCGCTTCCATATGTACGAAGGGTATGGCCCGGAAACGACGGCCTTCCCTGTGCGTGTAATGAAGGAGCTTGGCGTAACCAGCCTGCTGGTTACCAATGCTGCAGGCGGAGTGAACACGGACTTCACACCCGGCGATCTGATGCTGATTACTGACCATCTCAATCTGACCGGACGCAATCCGCTGATCGGACCGAACGACAATGCGCTCGGCGTCCGCTTCCCGGATATGTCCACCGCTTACAGCCCGCGCCTGATTGCGGCAGCGAAGGAAGCGGCAGCGGAGCAGAATTACACCTTCAAGGAAGGCGTTTACGCCGGACTTCTGGGACCAACCTATGAGACACCTGCTGAAATCGTCATGCTGCGCCGCCAGGGCGCCGATGCGGTAGGCATGTCCACGGTCTCGGAGACGATTGTGGCCCGCCATTCCGGCATCGAAGTGCTGGGCATTTCCTGCATCACCAATATGGCGGCAGGTATTCTTGATCAGCCGCTGAACCATGCCGAGGTGATGGAGACGGCGGAGCGGGTGCGCGAGCATTTCCTCAAGCTGGTGCTTGGGTTCATTCCGAAGATGTAAGCAGCGCATTAGAACCGCAATCCAATTAATGAATACGGGAGGAACCATCCATGACTCAAACAACTATCCCTTACGGCACGCAGGTCAAAGAAGCGGCTGAATATATCAAGAGCAAGCTGGGGGCATACTCCCCCGTGATCGGTCTGATTCTCGGCTCCGGTCTGGGAGATCTCGGCGACCAGATTGAAGATGCTATATATCTGCCTTATGAAGAAATCCCCCATTTTCCGCGTTCCACAGTGGAAGGCCATGCCGGCCGGTTCGTGATCGGCAAGCTGGAGGGCAAGGATGTCATTATAATGCAGGGCCGCTTCCACTACTATGAAGGGTACGAGATGCGCAAGGTCGTGCTGCCGGTCTATGTAATGGCCAAGCTGGGCGTGGGCACGCTCGTCATTACCAATGCCGGCGGCGGTATGAACAAGGCGTTCAAGGCCGGCGACCTGATGCTCATTACAGACCATCTCAACATGACCGGCGACAATCCGCTGATCGGACCGAATGATCCGGAGCTGGGTGTGCGCTTCCCTGACATGTCCGCCGCTTATGACCGCGAGTACATCTCGCTGGCCAAGCAGCTGGCGGAAGGAGTCAAGGGTGTGGACGGCGAGAGCCTGGTGCTGCAGGAAGGCGTATACGCCGGAATCAGCGGTCCGACTTATGAGACACCGGCCGAACTGAAAATGCTGGCTTACCTCGGCGGGGACGCGGTGGGCATGTCCACCGTACCGGAGGTCATTGTTGCCAGCCACAGCAGATTGCGGGTGCTGGGCATTACCTGTATCACCGACATGGCGATTGGCGAAGAGCTGGAGCCGCTCACCCATGAGCAGGTGGTGAAGGTCGCCAATCTGACAAAGCCGAAATTCATCGGATTGGTCCGTTCCTTCGTGCGTGAGGTGCAGATCTAATGCGTGCGGTGGATCTGATCCAGAAGAAGCGGGACGGCGGCGAGCTGAGCCGTGAGGAGATCGCTTTTCTGATTCAGGGATACAGCAGAGGCGAAATACCGGATTACCAAATTGCGGCTTGGGCGATGGCCGTCTACTTCCAGGGGATGAATGCGCGGGAGACCGGCGATCTCACCCTGGAAATGGCGATGTCCGGCGACCAGGTTGATCTCAGTCCTATCGCCGGGGTCAAAGTGGACAAGCATTCCACCGGCGGCGTGGGCGATAAGACGACGGTTGTACTGGCTCCGCTAGTGGCTTCCGCCGGCGTTCCGGTCGCCAAAATGTCCGGGCGCGGGCTGGGCCACACCGGCGGCACGCTCGACAAGCTGGAGTCGATCAGCGGCTTCTCGGTGGAGATGAGCCGCGAGCAATTCTTCGCCCAGGTCGGAGAGATCGGCGCGGCAGTCATCGGCCAGTCGGGCAATATCACGCCTGCCGACAAGAAGCTGTACGCGCTGCGCGATGTAACGGCAACCGTGGAGTCGATTCCGCTGATTGCCAGCTCGGTCATGAGCAAGAAGATTGCCGCCGGTGCGGACGCCATCGTGCTGGACGTCAAGACCGGCAGCGGCGCGTTCATGAAGACGCTGGATGACTCTATAGCACTAGCGCAGGCCATGGTTGATATCGGCACGCATCTGGGCCGCAACACCGTGGCGGTCATCAGCGATATGGACCAGCCGCTGGGCTACGGCATCGGCAACGCGCTGGAGATCAAGGAAGGCATCGAGATTCTGCGGGACGGCGGTCCGAAGGACCTGCGCGAGGTCTGCCTGTTCCTGGGCAGCCAAATGCTGGTGCTGGGCGGCAAGGCGCAGGATGAAGCGGAGGCCCGCGCCATCCTGGAGGGCCATTTGGCCGACGGCAGCGCGCTGGAGAAGTTCAAGCAAATCGTAGCTGCGCAGGGCGGAGATGTGACACAGGTGGAAGCGCCGGATACGCTTCCTGCGGCGAAGACCTTGATCGAGGTGAAGGCGGAGGCATCCGGCTACATTGAGAGCATTCAGGCCGAAGCCGTCGGCATAGCCGCCATGCTGCTCGGAGCAGGCCGGGAGACGAAGGAATCGCAGATCGACCTCGCCGTCGGGATTCACCTGGCGAAGAAGGTCGGCGATGCCGTCGCCGCCGGCGATACGCTGGCCGTGCTGCATGTGAATGCGGCAAGCGGGGAGAAGGTGCGGGAAGCGCAGGACAAGGTGCGGGAAGCGTACCTCGTCAGCGCTCAGCCGGTACCGCCGCAGCCGCTCGTGTTCGCACTGGTCACTAAGGACGGGGTTACCCGTTATTAGTGGGCAGTGACCTGGGATCAGGGCAGGGTACAGGTACAGGGGCGTTAAAGACTCAGATGACCCTATCGTTACTGTGCAGCCCAGTATATGCCCACTTTGCCTGTCATAGGGGTGTACGTTACACGGCTAAATCCGGACGAAATAATGGCGTCTCAGTCCGTTAGCGGTGAGGACCGCGTGAAACTTATCATGGTATAGAAGAAGGGGCTCCCAAGCCATCAATGGTTGCTTGGGGCCCCTTTGTTATGTGCGCTGGAGACGGTCGAAGGGCGAAGACTCAGACGGTTGAAGCATTGAGGCAAGCAGCGCCTCGAAAACAATAATGCCATGAAACCTCAATAAAATGAGGCTAGTACCTTGACCGCATCAAATTGTTGTAGCTATGCACCATTATTTGCGAGTAAGGCTGGCGACGTCGGCACCTACATCTCCTTCTCGTGAACAGGCCGACCAACAGCAACAGCACAGTCCGGCTAATCCATCCTATTGTAGGCGAAAAAACGACCACAATGGGCTTCCGTGAAGGTAATAAGGGCAAACGTAGTCGAAAAACCGACCACAATGTCTTGCCGTGGAGGAAAACAGACCCATTGTAGTCGAAAAACCGACCATAATGAGCTTCCGTGAAGGTAAATAAGGCAAACGCAGGCGAAAAAACGACCATAATCCACAAACCAAGCTAACCTAACGAAAAGCAGGACAGTACCTTAAAGTTCTCTTGGTGCTCTTTATCAGGGTTAGTGGAAAATCGCTCTCTAATTTCACCTGTACGTTAGTGTTTGCATCCCCGAATTGGCTGCTTAGAACGGCTCCAGCAAGAAGTGACTGCGCGGGAAGTGAAACGCAACCAGGTCAGAAATCGGTGCAATGGCACTTTACAACCGAGCAAGCTAGAGGGGGATTAAACCACTTATACTCTGGAATTTGAATGGGCCAAGGTACTAGTGGTGCTTGAAGTCAGGAGTTACATATACCAATACCATGATCCGAGTAACGCCATGATCCGAGTAACGATGAGAACTCAGTCACGCCAAGAACCCAGTAATACATGACCCCTGTATTCCGCTGATCCTAGTAACACTATGGTCCTCGTCATGCCGAGAACTCAGTCACGCCGATGACCAAGTACCCCCATGATCCAGTACCCCCATGATCACTGTAGCCCCACGAACCAGTAACCCCAAGAACCAGTAACCCCAAGAACCAGTAACCCCATGGTCACTGTAGCCCCATGAATTAGTAGCCCTTGAAACCACTATACCCATGTCAGCTTTCTTCCTGCAAAGCAAGCGCTTCTTCCACGGCACGGATGATGCTATAGGCGCCTTTGCTGCGGTTGCAGAGGGCTGCAACCGATATCCCTGATCCCGGATAGTAGGCGGAATGGAAGGAGACGCCCGGGTCGTAGCCCATTAAGTGATACTTGAGAATCTCGCCGCCGCGTTTCGTGATCCATACCCCATAGCCGTAGTACTCTTCCCCGCCGGCATGAATATGCGGCGTCAGCATCGCAGCGGTCATTGTCGCGCTGAGCAGCCTCTGCCCGATCAATTCCTCCCATAGCCTCAGGACATCCGGAGCGGAGGCGAAGACACCTCCATCGGGTCCTCCTTTGACCGGAATAGAGTATATATTGGTGCGTATGCGTCCAGCTTCATCCTCAATATAACCCGTTGCCGTGTTCTCCGGCAGTTCATCCAGTGTATAATACCCGGAATGCCCCATCCTGCAGGGACGCAGAATTCTCCCCTCCACATACTCTGCGAAACTCTCTCCACTGATGGCCTCAACCAGCAGGCCAAGCATGATATATCCCGCATTATTGTAATGAAACCGGGCTCCGGGGACAAACTTCATCGGCTGTCCGCTGAACATCGGCAGAAAATCCCGGGGCTGCAGCAGACGGTACATCGGCCGTTCTATCCAAAGTGCACTGAAATCCTCCATCGTCTCTTCGTCAAAATAATCCGGAATTCCCGAGCTATGCGTCAGCAGGTGATGTACCGTAATATCCGGAGCAAAGCGGGGGAAATCGGACCGCTGCAAAATATCAAGCACTCTGCTGTCCGGGGTCAGCTTGCCCTGGTCCATCAGCTGGCAGATAGCGACGGCGGTGAGCAGCTTGGCGCCCGAAGCGAGGCCAAAGCGGGTATCTATCCGGTTCAGCCGCCGGTCTGCCAGGCTCGCATAGCCGGAGGACAGCGCGGCTAAAGGGGCTCCATGCTGTTTCAGCAGCACGGTTCCTGAATAGGAGCTTGCGGCTGCTGCTTGTTCGATTATGGCAGTAAATGATTGTGCGGACATCTAAAGAGGAATCTTCCCTTCTGCAGGAACTCGGATTGATTGGCTCAAACCCTATCTATACATTCTAGAGTCGGGATGATTTTCCTTGGGAAAAATTAATTATAACTGTTCTTTATACGTGCAGGGTGCCCGCGAACAATGCAGAGAGAGTAAGGCGGCTGAGGTTCCGCTATTCCCCACCACCAACAGAAGGCTTGTCGCCAGCCCCGGCGGAGCTAAGTGGATTTCAGCACACTAATTTATCGGTTTATGGATGTTTACACAGTTTAGTTTGATAATCGCAAACTAAATTTCGCCGTTTGCTCCAAAACAGGTGTTTTTGAGGTTTTTCGAAAAAATTAGATGGACGAAATCAATCTAAAGCTGCTTTTGGGACACATATTGGCAAATTAAGTGGCGGAAATCCACCTAGCTCCTTTAAAACATAGTTGCCGAGCCGGCGCGCCGTACGTCATTCCTGCAGCAATCGTTTCTGTCTGGTTCCCGAGCCGGCGCGCCGTACGCCATTCCTGCAGAAATCGTCTCGGTCTGTTCGTCGAACCGATGCGCGTTATGCCATCCCCACAGCGCTTATCCCGATCTGCCCACCCCGCACATTGAACCTGCTAACCGCTTGCTCCTGCAGCTATGCGTTTGCTAGTACCTCAGCAAGAACGCATCGGCACATATCTATCAAACGGCGGAATCCATATAATTAGGCAAAACTGTCACTCTATTCGCACAAGCTCTCTTTTCATAGGATTCATATAATTTAGTACACTATGAAAAGGAGTGAGCAAAGTATGGTTAAGACGCTCTTGGATTATAATGCGCATGTCGTTACACCCATCACTAACGGCGTTAACATCCCGATTCCGATTTCGCCGGCAGGGGTGCAGATCGCTGCAGTTTCGGTGTATATTGATCCCGCTGTTCCGGCCCATTTCCCGAATAAGGTTGAGCTGAAAGCGACAATCGGTGTAGAAGCTCAACTGGATACCCCCAATGTGCTGGTGCGCATCTGGCGGGCAGGTTCAGAAATCTTTTACGGATTGGTGGAGCTTGAAAATGTTTTCAACGACTGGGGGCTGATCTCGCTGACTATGGTAGACATCAATGCGCCTGCCGGTACGCAAAACTATCAGCTGATCGTAGAGAACCAGGACAATAACGCTCAGGCCCGTGTTGTCGGACCCGTTATCTTCACTGCAATGGCTATCGGCGGCTAAGCTTTCTTTCTTCCAAAATTCCTTCCTCGCAATGTATAACATGCAGCTCTCTTCGCCATCTCTTTGAGATGCGCGGGGAGAGCTTTTTTAGGGTCAGGCCTGATTTCGTTGTGGAAAATGGAATAATTTACGCGATTTCTGCCGACACTGAAACACAGTACCTGTGATAGGGAAAGGTCAAGTTCAGGAGGGGAACCATTGTGAGAAAAATGCGTTATGCTCTGCTGGCCGCACTGACGGCTGTGTCGGTTCTGGGCGCGGCTTCAGGAGCTTATGCAGAGGAAAAAGGCAAGGACGCCGCGAATGCCGGCTCCGCCGCTGCCGCACTTGCCCCGAGCGCCCGCTCCGCCATTCTGATGGATGCGGGCACCGGCACCATTATTTATGAAAAGAACAGCCATGATAAGCTCCCGCCGGCGAGCATTACCAAGATCATGACCATGCTGCTCACCGTTGAAGCCATTGACGAAGGCCGGCTGCAACTGACGGACAAAGTACGGACGAGCGAATATGCCGCCTCTATGGGCGGGTCGCAGATCTTCCTGGAGCCGGGGGAAGAGATGACGGTAGACGAAATGCTCAAGGGCATCGCCATGGCTTCCGGCAATGACGCATCGGTGGCGATGGCGGAGAAGATTGCCGGCTCGGAGAGCGCTTTTGTCGACATGATGAATGCAAAGGCGGAAGGCTTGGGGCTGAAGGACACCCATTTCGCCAACTGCAACGGATTGCCGGCGAAGGACCACTATTCATCTGCGCATGACATTGCCGTCATCAGCCGCGAGCTGCTCAAGCACGACCGGATCATCAAATATACCGGGGCCTACCAGGACTATCTGCGCAAAGATACGGAGAAGCCGTTCTGGCTGGTGAACACGAACAAGCTGGTGCGCTTCTACACCGGAGCAGACGGCCTCAAGACGGGCTATACTTCCGAGGCCAAGTTCTGCCTCTCGGCGACAGCCGCACGGGACGGACTTCGGGCCATTGCCGTCGTACTCGGGGAGCCGAATACCAAGACGCGCAACAGCGAGGTGTCGGGCATGTTTGACTATCTCTTCAGCCAATACAAGGTGCATACCATTCACAAGGCGGGGGACAGCATCGGCATGCTGAATATCGAGAAGGGCATGAAGACGAAGCTGCCGATTGTTGCCAAGGAGAACTACAGCGTACTGCTGCGCAAGGGGATTACCCAGGAGGGCATCCGTCATGAACTGGTGCTGCCGAAGAGTCTCAAGGCGCCAATCACCGCGGACCAGACCATCGGCAAGCTTGTAGTCTATCAGGGCAACGAACTGCTGAAGGAATACGAGCTGAAGGCCGGCGAGGATGTGGCGAAGGCGGGCTGGTGGAAGCTGTTCAAGCGTACGACAGGTTCTATGTTCACAACAGATTAAGCCGGTGGTTTGACATAATAAGACGAACATCAGAGATTTTGTAGATTTCCCCCTAAGCAGCTGTTGATTCTTAGGGGTTTTCTTCTAGTTTTGTCGGGGGGCAGGATTCCCCTGCGGCGGCGTAGAAACCTTGTCCTTGAAGCGGTGAACAGCTAGAACAAGAGATTTTCTAAGCAGGCTAAGAGGAGAGTGGCAAGCATGAATTCACATGTGGAGATGGAGCATCACCGGGGGGTACTGATCGTGCGTCTGGCCGGAGAGCTGGATCATCATGCCGCCGATATGGTGCGGATGGAGATGGATGAGGCGATTATGCGGGGACAGGTCGAGCATTTGATTCTCAGCCTGAAAGACCTGCAGTTCATGGACAGCTCAGGTCTTGGCGTAATTCTGGGCCGGTACAAGCTCATCCGCAGCAAAGGCGGCAAAATGGCTATCTGCGACGCCAGCGCACCGGTCAAACGGCTGCTGGATATGTCGGGCCTGTTCAAGATCATGTCCCTATATGACGACGAGAGCGCCGCGCTCTTGAATTTGGAGGTTGCATTATGATGAGGAGCGATGCCGGTAACTTCATGAGTGTCCAGTTCGCCGCCCTGTCGGAGAACGAATCTTTTGCACGCGTGGTGGTGGCGTCCTTTGTATCCAGGCTGGACCCGACCATGGAAGAACTGAACGACCTGAAGACGGTCGTCTCGGAGGCGGTCACTAACTGCATTATTCACGGTTATGACAGCAATCCCGAAGGGGTGGTCAGTATCTCGGCTTCCATTGAGAACGAGACCATCTACATGACCATCGAGGACAAGGGAAAGGGTATAGAGGATCTGGAGCTGGCCAAGCAGCCGCTGTATACCTCCAAGCCGGAGCTGGAGCGTTCGGGGATGGGCTTTACGATTATGGAAAGCTTTATGGATGAGTTTGAGGTTACCAGTGAACCGGGGCGCGGGACTTCCATCTCAATGAAGAAGACTATCGTCTCGAAAAAAGCTTTATACAATTAGGGGTTGGAGCCATGGATGCCGAGAAAAAAGCTCCGCCGACCTATCTGGACGATGCGGAGGTCAAACGTCTGATCGCGCTTAGCCAAGCGGGGGACAATCTGGCCCGCGATACGCTGGTCAGCTGCAATATCCGGCTGGTCTGGTCGGTGGTGCAGCGGTTTATGAACCGCGGATATGAGCCCGACGATCTGTTCCAGATCGGCTGCATCGGGCTGCTGAAGTCCGTCGACAAATTCGACCTCAGCTATGAGGTCAAGTTCTCCACCTATGCGGTGCCTATGATTATCGGCGAGATTCAGCGCTTCCTGCGCGACGACGGCACCTTAAAGGTCAGCCGTTCGCTGAAGGAAATGGCCAATAAGGTGCGCAAGATGAAGGATGAAATGTCCAAGACACTGGACCGCCTGCCGACCATCGGCGAGGTCGCGGAGGCGCTTGGGGTGACGCCCGAAGAGATCGTCTTCGCCCAGGAGGCCAACAAGCCGCCGACCTCGATCCACGAGACGGTCTTCGAGAACGACGGCGACCCGATCACCCTGATCGACCAAATCGCCGACGACTCGCAGGAGCGCTGGTTCGACAAGCTTGCCCTGAGCGAGGCGATCGGAGCCTTGAGCGAACGCGAGCGCCTGATCGTCTACCTGCGCTATTACAGGGACCAGACGCAATCCGAAGTCGCCAGCCGCCTTGGCATCTCGCAGGTGCAGGTGTCGAGACTGGAGAAGAAGATCCTGGCCAATATCCGCGAGCAGATTGCGCAGTAGCGCAGCAGGCCGCTAAGCGGCCTGCCCGCAGGGTTTCGAGGGATACAGCAAGGCTGAGCAGTGAGTGTAAGGAGTGTATGTGACGGGTGCAAGAACGGTGAACCGCCTCGGGAGGGGCGGTTTTTTTGATTGCAGATATCCTACACTTGATCTATGAAATATCAGAAGGTTTAAAATTATTTTTATATTAGTTATATGTTGAATATATGGAAACAATTTTAATTTTATTGCGTCTTATTTTTAGTAAAGGTTATTCAATTTTGACAAAAGAGAAAAGGAGCATAAAGCAGTGAAAAAAAACCTTAAGTTAGCCGTATTATCTCTCGCGTTATTTAATTTGGCGGTATTAACGCCTGTACATGCAGCAGCAGAGCCAAAGATCAGTGTAGATGGTAAATTGATTACAACCGACGTAGCGCCTTATATTGTGGACGGAACTACATTTGTCCCGCTGGAAATGGTGAAGAATTTAAAAGGGATTCAACTGGTCTGGAACAATAGCACCAAGACAGTAACGTTGGACGCAAATCAGAAGGAATACCAACTAAAGACCGGAGAAGCTTTTGCCAGAAGCGGAAGTAAAACCTATACTCTACCGGCAGCTGCAGAAATAAAGCATAATCGGCTCATGGTGCCTATCCGCTTTGTAGCGGAAGTATCGGGCGCAGCAGTCTCATGGGATGCAGCTCAGCGGACCGTTGTAATTATTCAGGCAGCGGGAAAGACTGAGAAGGCACAGCTCGTTGTTACTGATACTGAGAAGCATGTAAAGCTTTTTAACGCAAATGAAACGTTAAAGACTGCTGGAGAATACGAGGGCGTTTATTTAGAAATCGATGGGAAACAGCAGTATTTTGACTGGAAAGTTGTTACAGATCCAACACGTGAACCGCAGTTGAGCTCTACCGATCTTACGGGTGATGGGGTAAAGGATGCTGTTGCTATTTTAACCGTGGGATGGGGAACGGGCCTTTCTCTTCAGGAAGTTCATGTCGTAGATGGAGCAAACCTGAAAGAAATACAAGTGATAAATCCACTTGAAACGCTGGAGAAGGAAGTAAGCTCCCAAATGACAAAGAAGGGAGACGGGCTGGATATAACAATGACTGTACAAGGTCAAAAGGTGAGTATTCATGAACCCGGACCGATATATAATATGAATAAGAATGGTAAAGTGGGATTTGGCAGTATTGTTAATTATTTGGTTGAGGATGGCAAGTTAGTAGCTAAAATAGCTGCAAATATATCAATAACCGAATACATCGGAGACTTCACTATCGTTTATGAATTTGAAAAAAATCAGCTGCAGTCCAAGATGGTCGAGTTTAAAGCATATTAAGTAAAATCCCAATACGAGCGGCCCCTACCAATAAAGTAGGAGCCGCTCGTTGATTAACTTCCTTGAAGATTAAAAAAAGTGTGGTTCCCGAGAGCAAGTTTGCCCGTGACTACAAGCCATCCTGATCCGGACATATAGTAGTACAATTTACCATCTGACCGTGTCTCTGAATTGTTATTAAATAACGATGTTACTGCGTAATACCGATTTGAGCCGATAGGATTGTAGTAGTTGGCTGTATTCAAGGCAATATTCAAGCATTCTTGCCATACTGCACTACTGACATTTGGCGCCATACAATCATCATAGTTAGGGTCCGATGTTCGCCAGCAGCTAAAGGCATTTTGTTGTAAGACAACATCCTGAACTGTGTTCGGGAAGTAAGGCGAGTTTTTTCGATTAATAACTACATAGGCGATAGCAGACCGGCTGTTTACACTTATTTCGCCCCGTGCTTCACCATAAATGGTTCGGGCAAGCAAATCGGCACTGTCCCGTCCGTATAATTGATTAAAACTTGTAAGTGGATCACCATACGCCATATCAATTTCCTCCCTAAAATCGTGATGATGAAGCAGCGCGCTATTTGCTTCTCATATATAAAGAGAATTCTAGGTAGGAATTACAATCAAAACTTGAAAAATACACAGCAAAATAGTGAAACTATATAATAGTCTCACTTCACTTTGTACTTTTGTAACCTTCTCCCCCCAATCCGGCACTTATAGTTAGAACATGTGACCAGAGGAGCGCGAAATATGATGGAGCAGTGGATCAGAGATGTAAACGCGGGAGATCAGGAGGCGTTCGGGAAGCTGATGGCCCATTTCCGGGGGATGGCTTATGCGGTCAGTTACGACAAGCTGCAGGATGCACATCTGGCGGAGGATGCCATACAGGAGGCTAATCTTGAGGCCTACTTGAACTTGGGCAAGCTGCGGGAGCCGGCGGCGTTTCCGGGCTGGTACAAGACCATTGTTGTACGGCAGTGCCAGCGGATACTGCGGCGGAAGTGCCCAACTGCTGTGCCGCTGGAGAAGGCCGGCAGCCTGCCGCAGCCCGCCGAGAGTGTGGCGGAGCTCGCCGAACGCCGGGAGACGGCAGAGGCGCTGCGGAGTCTGGTGCAGGACCTTCCTGCCACACTGCGGGTGCCTGTGCAGCTGTTCTATTTCTACGGCTACTCGCTGCAGGAAATCTCCGCGTATCTGGGTACACCGGCGCCAGTCTTGAAGAAGCGGCTGTACGACGGCCGCCGGAAGCTGAAGTCGGCGCTGCCTGTCAGCAATCTCGCGTCCATGTTCAGCGAGCTTTATGAAGGAGGAGCTAATATGCTGCATATTGTCAACGGTGATGTGGTTGGAGACATGCTGAGACAGGGCATCGTCCAGGGCGAGGTGCTGGTCTGGCGTGAAATCTACTCCTACGGACCGGTATACGGCGCAAGCGCAGGCGAACAGGAACGGCTGATCCGGGCCCGGGCGCTGGAGGAAGGACTGGGTATTCCCCGTGAAGAATATCTTGCAGCTTATGCGGAGCAGGAACGCAGGCTCGGCGAATTCAAGCGTTATGATGAAATCGTGCTGTGGTTCGAGCATGATCTCTTTGACCAGAGCATGCTGGCCTTTCTGCTGCACTGGTTCAGCGGACGGAAGCTGGGCCGCACCAAGCTGAGCCTGCTGTGCATCGGCGAGTTTCCGGGTATCGAAGTGTTCCATGGATTGGGACAGCTGACGCCGTCGCAGCTGCAGACCTTATCCGGTACATGGCGGAGTATTGGACGGGAGGAGCTGGAGCTGGGAAGGGAGCTGTGGGAGGCCTATGCGTCCGCCGATCCGCTGCGGCTGGCGGACCTGCTGGAGCAGGAGCGCCAGCGCCTGGATAAGGCGCTGCCCTTTGCCCGTGAAGCGTTCACCGCGCACTTGTCGCGGCTGCCTTCCCTGTCGAACGGCCTTGGAATTGTGGAGCAGACCACGCTGGAAAGGGTTCAAGGCGGGGCGGATACGCCGCTTGAACTGTTCCGCCAGGTGACCGACCAGCTGCACATGCTGGGGATGGGCGATCTGGAATACTTCCGCTATTTCGAATTGCTGGCACAGGAGCCGCAGGCGTTAATCCGCGTTGACGGAGTGGAAGAAATGAAGGAAGCAGAGAGTGCGGAGGGAGCGGCTATGTTCCGCAGGGTACCGGAGTTCCTGAAGCGCAAGGTCACCTTGACCGATGCCGGCCAAAGGGTATTAAACGGACAGGCGGACCGGGTAGAACTGCAGGGAGTGGACGCCTGGCTTGGCAGCCTGCGGCTGGGGGGGCACTCGGTACCCTGGCGCTGGGACAGCGGGGCGGGAAGGCCGCTCCGCATCTGAACCGGGCTTAAGCCTCTCCGCTTGCGTATGCTTCTGCTCTGTCATGAGATATAATAGAGACTCCGGGCATTCCGGCATACTGGAGCGGGGAGGGAACTGCAATCAGAATCTTGGCTATCAGCGATATCCATGGCTGCCACCGGGAACTAAATGCCCTGCTCGCCAAAGCGGATTATTCGCCCTCCAGAGACCGGCTGGTTCTGATGGGTGATTATGTGGACCGCGGTCCGGACAGCAGGGCGGTAGTGGAGCAGGTTATGGCGCTTCATGAGCAGCATGGGGCGGTGGTGCTGAAGGGCAATCATGACCAGATGGCCTGTGATGCACTGAACAGTGAGGACGACGACAAGCTGGACACGCATTGGCTGACGAATGGCGGGTATCAAACGCTGATGAGCTACTGCGGCCAGCAGTTTTTTGTACAGGAAGCGGGCTGGACTGAATATAAACGGGCAAAAGCTTACCTGAAAGAAGAGTTCGGCGACCATTTCGACTTTTTGAACCGGCTGCCGGTGTACTATGAGAGTGAACAGCATCTGTTCGTCCATGCCGGTATTGATCCTGCCGTCACGGACTGGAGAACCCAGAGGCCTTACGATTTCATCTGGATCCGGGAAGCCTTCCACAAGCATCCGGTCGTCACGACGGACAAGACAGTGGTGTTCGGACATACGCCGACACTGGGACTGCACCAGCGGGAAGAAATCTGGTACAGCCCGCTTGGAGACAAGATCGGCATTGATGGGGCTTGCGCCTACGGCCACCGGCTGAACGGCCTGGGAATCCATGAAGAGCCTGCGGGTAACGGGTACGAAGAATACTTTGTATTATCCGGAGCCGGGCGGGAGGACAGTTAGAATGGGCCCGCGGCATCCAACAAGATTCGACAAGATTGCCAAGGATGATATGGTATACTTCCTTCAATCATTTAGAGGGGGAGTTTAGCTGTGCGAAAAATATTGTCCAGAGTCGGTCTTGGATTCATCGTCTTATGTCTGGCGGGGATTGTGCTGTGCTTCTATATTAATCAATTTACATATGCGTACGCCTTGATTGTGCTGCTGCTGTTTATCTTTGGCGGCATGGGTCAGCTCTACAAGCTGAAGAACGATGAGTACATGTACAATAAGCTGAACGGGCGCAGTCAGCGGGACGAATATGAAGAGTATACACGTTGATCCGCAGTTTGCTTGACTATAGACCCGTTACGGCAGCATTTTAAGACCCCGGTGACCTCCGATAAGGAGAGTACCCGGGGTTTGTGCGTTATTAAACCGTGCACTTTATACATAATCGGTGTTTTTTCGGAAGAGTTCTTTGAATTTGTCCATTGTCAAAAGCGGATTCGGCCCCTATTATAATGATAATGAGAATCAATTTCATGAAAAAGGGTGACCTCTATGAATCCACAGGCATCTGCCGAAGCCGGGCTCACCCGCGGTATGGAAGCGCCTAAGCTACGTTCCCGCCCTTGGGCGGCAACGCTGATCCTGATAGGCGGTCTGCTTGCGCTCGCATTGGGTGTGGCTGTCTCGGTTTCGTTCGGAGCAGCCGATATCAAGCTGTCCGTGGTATGGACATCAATCTTCCACTTTAATCCGGATCTTACGGATCATCAGGTGATCCGCGAGGTCCGCTTGCCGCGGGTGCTGGGCGGGGTAATGATCGGCGCCGCATTCGCCGTGGCCGGCGCGATTATGCAGGGCATGACCCGCAATCCGCTGGCGGATTCGGGACTTATGGGGATCAATTCCGGTGCAGGCTTCGCCCTTGCGCTGTGCTTTGCATTCCTGCCGAATTTGCCGTTCATGTACCTTGTTCTGTATTCCTTTATCGGGGCTGGAGCCGGGGCGGGCATTGTCTACGGGATCGGCTCCATGGCCAGGGGCGGACTTACGCCGGCCCGGCTGGTGCTGGCGGGTGCGGCGTTCAGTGCGCTGCTCACGGCGCTCAGCGAGGGTATCGCCCTCTATTTCCGGATTGGCCAAGACCTGGCCTTCTGGTATGCGGGCGGGCTTGCCGGCACATCCTGGCTGCAGCTGCAAGTGATGTCTCCCTGGATTGTGGCTGCAATCCTCGCGGCCGTTGCTTTGTCGCGTTCCGTTACCATGCTCAGTCTCGGTGAGGAGGTGGCCAAGGGACTCGGACAACGCACGACACTGGTGAAGATAGCCGGAACGGTGATTGTCCTGGTGCTGGCCGGTTCCTCGGTGTCGGTAGTGGGAGCGGTGGGCTTCATCGGGCTGATGGTTCCCCATCTGACCCGCTATCTGGTCGGCGTGGACTACCGCTGGATTATTCCCTGCTCCGCAGTCCTCGGCAGCTTGCTGGTTGTATTCGCCGATCTGGCGGCACGGATGGTCAATCCGCCGTCGGAAACGCCGGTCGGCGCCATCATCTCCTTGGTCGGAGTACCGTTCTTTCTGTATCTGGCCCGCAAAGAAAGAAGGGAGCTGTGAGCATGCCGAGAATTGCCGCCTTGGACTATCATTCCCAAAGACGCAAGCGCGGGCTGGCGGTGATGTCCATACTGTCCATCCTGGTTGTGCTGATGTTTATCGTAAGTATGAATACCGGATACATACGGCTGACTCCTATGGAGCTGCTGAATACATTGCTTGGCAGGGGCACGGACAAGCAGGAGCTGATCCTGCTGCAGTTCCGGCTGCCCCGGATTGTTATTTCTGTGCTGATCGGTGCGGCCCTGGCCGTATCCGGCGCAGTAATGCAGGGGGTCTTCCGCAACGACCTGGCCGATCCCGGTATCCTTGGCATCAATGCCGGGGCGGGGCTGATGGTCATGCTGCTGATTTCCTTTTATCCTACAGCATCTGCGGCGCCGGCCTACGTGCTGCCGCTGATGGCTTTTGTCGGGGCGGGAGCTACTGCAATACTGATCTATGCGCTTTCCTATAAGCGGCATGAAGGCATAAAGCCGATCCGCCTCCTGCTGACCGGGGTGGCAGTGGCCTCCGGCATCAGCGCGGCGATGATCGTGCTAACGCTGCGACTGGATCCCGACAAATACCAGTTTGTCGCCACCTGGCTGGCCGGCAGCATTTGGGGCACCAGCTGGAAATATGTATTGTCGCTGCTGCCCTGGGTGGTTATCCTGCTGCCTTATGTCATTTACAAGGCGCGTGTTATGAATGTGCTGAATCTGGGGGAACAGACGGCGACCGGGCTTGGCGCCCATGTACCGGGAGAGCAGTTCCGCCTGCTGGCTGCGGCGGTGGGGCTGGCAGCGGCCAGTGTCGCCGTCAGCGGCGGAATCGGCTTTGTCGGCCTGGTCGGGCCGCATCTCGCCCGGAGGCTGGTCGGGCCGAAAGCGCAGCTGATGCTGCCGGTTTCGGCACTGCTCGGCGCGCTGCTGGTGATTACCGCCGACACGGTCGGCCGCCGGATTATGCAGCCGTCGGAGATTCCTACAGGCATTGTTGTCGCTGTGATCGGCGCACCTTATTTTCTATATTTGCTGGCCCGTACCAAAGCCTGAGCCTGAACCAGAACTGAAAGTGCAAGATTTCATCTTATGGAGGGATAGACATGAGCGAGCAACTGGAATTATTTGATGTGACCATTATCGGCGGCGGACCCGCCGGGATGTATACTGCCTTTTACAGCGGAATGCGGGATTTGAAGACCAAGCTGATCGAAGCGAAGGAGGAGCTGGGCGGGCGTATGCTGATTTACCCGGAGAAGGTCATCTGGGATGTCGGCGGCGTCACCCCGATTCTCTGCGGACAGCTGATCCAGCAGCTGGAGCAGCAGGCCCGCACCTTTGATCCGACCATCGTTCTCGGGCAGCAAATCGTAGAGCAGGAACGGCAGGAGGACGGAACCTACATTCTAACTTCGGCTACGGGAGAGCGGCACTGGACGCGGACAGTGATTCTGGCCATCGGCTATGGCATTCTGCAGATGGCCAAGCTGGAGATTGAAGGGGCAGAGCGTTATGAGGTCACGAACCTGCACTATACCGTACAGGAGCTTGAGCCGTTCCGCGGCAAAGCCGTACTGATCTCCGGAGGCGGGGATTCTGCGGTCGATTGGGCCAATGCCCTGGAAGGCATCGCTTCCAGCGTAACCGTCGTGCACCGGCGGGAGAAGTTCGGCGGCCATGAGAAGAATGTCGCGAAGATGAAAGCCTCCTCCGTGCAGATCAAGGTGCCGTACGCAGTGAGCCAGCTGCACAGCACGAGCGGTGAGACCATTGACACCGTCACAATCAAGCACACGGAGACAGGGGAAACTGAGCTTCTGCAGGTAGACGCCGTGGTTGTCAATCACGGTCTGAAGAGCGACTTCGGGCCGCTGCGGGAATGGGGTCTCGACATGGGCGACTGGTGCGTAAGCGTCAGCGGCCGTCTGGAGACGAATCTGCCGGGCATCTTTGCGGCGGGAGATTTCGTCGATTACAGCAGCAAGGTCCGTCTCATCGCCGGTACCTTCACCGACGCTGTGCTGGCGCTGAACAGCGCCAAGCTCTACATGGACCCGGACGCCCCCCATGCGGCTTATGTCTCTTCGCATAACGACCGTTTCAAGGAGAAGAACAAAGCGCTTGGACTTACCGCAGAATAACGTATTACATCACCATGAACTTAAGACCGCACTGCCGCATATAAACAGCGGCGGTGCGGTCTTTTTGCCATGGAATGGGAAGCCTCACGGTATCCGCGCCGATTCCATGAATTGCATAAAACGGGGCTTAGAGGCGAATAGTAATGGCAGGAGGTGCCGGAAATGCCTATTCGCAAAGCAGCTAACAAGCCGGAAGGAAACGGTGACCGCGGCAAGCAGTCCCCGCTTTCCGCAGCTCTGGAAGACACGGTGGAGCAGGTCCGTTCGAGACTCGGCAACAGCCCCGATCTGGTTATCCGCAATTACAAATCTATCATAAATGAAGTGCCGATTGCGGCTCTGTACATCAATGCCATAACCGATAAGAATCTGGTCGATGCTTTTGTCGAGCAAGCGATGGCGTTCGAGTTCCCGGGAGAAGGCGTAGCTATTCCGTCAGCTCCGGAGGACATATACAGCTATATGAAAGATAAAGCAGTCAGCACCGGCAAGGAAAAGGTGATCGAGGATCTGAATAGCCTCCTGGAGGCGCTGCTTTCCGGAGATACGGTGCTGCTCGTCGACGGCATTGCCGAAGCGCTCAGCGGCATGACCAGCGGCGGGGAATCCCGGGCCATCTCCGAGGCGGCTACGCAGGTGTCGATCCGGGGCTCCAAGGAAGCATTTACAGAGGGGCTGGGCACCAATATAGCGCTGGTGCGCCGCAGAATCAAGAGCCCCGATTTGTGGCTGGAGACGATGACAGTCGGCCGTGTTACCCGTACGGACATGACGATGATGTATATGCACGGCTTGGCGGACGAAGGGGCCGTGCAGAACCTGCGGGATAAGCTGAAGGCGATCGACGCTGATTCGATTCTGGAATCGGGCTATATTGAGCAGCTGCTGGAAGAGAACCGCTTCTCGCCTTTTCCGACGCTGTACAATACCGAGCGGCCCGACAGTGTGGCAGGCAACCTGCTGGAGGGACGGATCGCCCTGCTGATTGACGGGACACCGTTTGCGTTGATTTTGCCTGCAACCTTCTTTGTATTTATGCACACCGTTGAAGATTACTATCAGCGCTATGATATTTCCACCATGATCCGGGTGCTGCGGCTGATCTGTCTGGTGATCTCCCTGTTTGGTCCGGCCATCTTCGTCGCGGCGCTTAATTTCCATCAGGAGATGATTCCGACGCCGCTGCTCATCAATCTGGCCTCGCAGCGGGAAGGGGTCCCGTTTCCGACGTTCATCGAGGCGCTGATGATGGAATTCACCTTTGAAATTATCCGTGAGGCCGGAATCCGCATGCCCTCGCCAATCGGCCAGACGGTGTCGATCATCGGCGGCCTCGTGCTCGGGCAGGCTGCGGTGCAGGCGGGTATTGTCTCGCCGGCAATGGTTATCGTAGTCTCGCTGACGGGGATTTGCAGCTTTACCACCCCCGCTTTTAATATGGCGCTTTCCATCCGGGTCCTGCGATTTGGCATTATGTTCGCCGGGGCGTTTATGGGACTCTACGGCATTGCCATCGTCGGTTTGATGCTGGTAGCCCATATGTGCAGCCTGCGCTCGCTTGGTGTGCCTTATATGTCACCGATTGCGCCGTTTGCGCCCGGAGACCAGAAGGATGTGCTGGTGCGGATCCCGCTGCATTTCATGAAGACGCGGCCGCGCCTGACCCGCAACAAGCAGGGCAAACGGCAGCCGGGACCGGATGCGTCATGAGCAGTAGATGGATTCGCTTGCTTGCAGCACTACTTGCAATGTCTACCGCACTGACAGGTTGTTACAACAGCCGTGAGCTCAATGAGCTGGCGATTGTCAGCGGGATCGGAATTGATCTGGTTCCCGGCAAGCAGGAATACAAAGTTTCCTTTCAGATCGTAAATCCCAACTCTACACCGACAACGGTCAGTCCCGGAAGCGGGCTGCCTGCCATTATCGTCATCTCGGCGACGGACGATACGGTATTCGGTGCGCTGCGCAAAGCGTCCAAGCGTGCCACCAGACAGCTCTTCTTTGCCCATGCCCAGATGGTGGCCATCGGTGAGCCGCTGGCCCGGCAGGGCATCAACCATGTCTTTGATATCTTTGAACGCTCGCATGAGCTGCGTCTCAATTCCGCCGTGCTGGTGGCCAGAGACACCAGCGCCGAAGCGCTGCTGAAATTGTTGTCGCCCATTGAAAGCATCTCTACGCTCGGCATCGTGAACAAAGTGCGGAATACTTCAAATGTATGGGGGGAGAACCGGACAATCGATGTGTTCGAGATTATCAGCGAAATTGCCGGAGTGGGCGAAATTACGGTCAACGGCTTGCGGATACCCGGAGATCCCGAGGAAGGCAGCAAGAAGTCCAGTCTGGAACAGTCCGGATTTAAAGGGGGCAACATCATGAGCGGACTGGCTGTACTGAAGGACGGCAAGCTGATTGGCTGGATGGACGGTTCGGAGGCAAGAGGGACGCAGTGGGTGCTGAATCGCATCAACGAAACTAGCGTCAACGTAGATGTACCCGGCTCCTCCGCGAAGGCGGCCGTCAATATTTTTCATTCCAGAACTAATGTCAAGGTGAAGCTGATTGAAGAGGTGCCTGTCTTTCATGTCAGCATCCATGAGGAGGGAATTGTCAATGAGGCGGGCGGATTTATTGATTTCAGCATTAAAGAAACAAGGGACCAGCTGGAAGAAGAATTGAAGGCGAGGACGATCGAAGAAGTGCGGCAGGCCGTGGAGCGCGCCCAGGGGATGAAGAGCGACATTTTCAATTTCGGCAATGAGCTGAAGCGCACACACCCGCAGGATTGGGAGAAAGTAAAGGACCGCTGGGACAGCGTTTTTGCAAAGGGCAAGCTTGACCTCCATGTGGAGTCTTACATCCGGAGTACGGGCATGCGAACCAAAACGTATACCAATCCGGAGCAGTAGATGTCTTAAGGGCAGCAGGGAGAACCGTGATATGAGAAAGGAAGCCATAGGACCATTTCAACTATTCGCCATGATTGTTCTGTTCGAGCTGGGAACGGCACTGGTGGTGCCCATCGGTCTGGAAAGCGGGCATGCCGTCTGGCTGGCCATTCTGCTTGCCCTTCCCGGCGGAATTATACTTGTGCTGATTTACGGGTATCTGTACAAGCAATTCCCGGATCTGACGATCAGCGGCTATATGCGGCGTATTCTCGGCAGGGCAGCCGGATGGCCGCTTGCACTGCTGATCGTACCGGTCTTTCTGTACAACGGCTCGCGCAACCTGCGCGAAGCGGGCGATCTGCTGATCTCCGCCTCCTATGACAAGACACCCGTCATCATCATCAACTCCATCATGGTGATTGCGGTCATGTACATCCTCTATATGGGAATTGAGGTGTTTGCACGCACGGCGGAGATTTATTTTATCGTTGTGGTTATTATGGGGCTGATTTGCGCTTTCGTGGTGATTGCCGCCGGTTTGGTAAAGCTGGATAACCTGTTCCCGGTTCTTCCGGGACAATGGCTGGAGGCGCTGCAGTCGGCCTATCCGAACATCTTGATTTTTCCATACGGAGAGCTGGTATGCTTCACCACGATTCTGCCCCATTTCACGGCCAAACGGAAGGTGAACGGGGTGGCGGTTGCTGCGCTGGTGCTAAGCTCGCTCATGCTCGGCTTCACACATGCACTGGAGATGTCAGTGCTGGGACCGGATATTTACAGCCGGACGACCTTTCCCATGTTTACGACAATTACGCTGGTGAATGTGGCGAATTTTATCCAGCGCCTCGACGCCTTTGTCATTCTGACGCTGATCTTCGGTGTCTTCTTCAAAATGTCGATTTACTGCTATGCCGCTGTCTCGATAACGGCGGATCTGTTCCGGATTAAGGATACGCACCGGCTGGTGCTTCCCGTAGGCGTGGTGGTGCTGCTCAGTTCTTTTGTCAGCGCTGAGGATTATCCGGCCCATATGGCCGACGGTATCGTGTTCCTGGAGAAGATCCTGCCGATTCCGTGCGCGGTCATTCCCATACTTCTGTATGTGGTGCACCGGCTGCGTCTGAGGTTCAAGCTGTACCGGTAGCTTACAGGCTGCTAGCGTCTGCTGCGCTTGTATGCTCCGGTCAGTACGTTAATCAGGGGCAACGATACAAAAATAGCGATACAAATCCCTTCCTGCAAGGTCGTCGTGGCGAATACATGATCCAAAGAGCGCAGCGAGCCAACCAGGCTCTCTCCTCCAAGAATATCCACGGTAACAATCATTGATAGGGTTAAAGCGGCTAACAACACGTAGATCAGAAGGATTTTCACAGTGCATGCTCCTTTGGGCAAAATAGATGGTTATATGCCGTCTGCCATCCGCCGGCGGTTACCCTAGTATTCCCGGACGCATGGTCTGCTACACGCCGCTCCAATCGGCTGTGCCGGCCGCTGCCCGCCTTTGCAGCAAAAGAGCGTTTACCCAGCCTGTCTAACCGGGTATTATGGGAGCAGAGGATGAAGGGGGAGAGGCCATGACGACCTGGAATTTACAGGGCACGCTTAACCATTTGCTGATCTGCGGCGGAAGCAGCTGCCGGAAGCGCAAGGGAGAAGAGGTTGCGGAGGCGATCGAGCATGAGATTGAAAAACAGGGCGCCGAAGGTCTGATCCATACAACGGTGACCCGCTGCAACGGCCGGTGTTCGGATGCCTGTGTGGTTATCTCTTATCCGGAAGGCGTCTGGTACAAGGAGATGACCCCGAAGAGCGGCAAAGCGCTTGTCCGGAAGCTGCTGAAGGGTGAACGTCTGGACGAGCAGGTGCTCTATACCTATGAAGGAGGGCTTTCCGCTGTGGATGAGCGGGGAACCAAGGGGAAGAAGAAGTAAAGTAGTGGCTGCGCCTACCGCCGATGCATCGGCGGTTTTGCTGTGCCGGTGTGTCTGTTCATTACCCGCAATATTAACGGCGGTGTGTATTTGCGTTAGCATGAGCGGACATTTGACTTGAAACTCCCGCTTCACTATGCTATTAACAGATGTGTTTGCAATACAAGAGCCGCAGAGGAATGAAGGGGGAACCATTACTGATGGAGAGGCTGCAAGTCTGGCCGGATAAATTCAAGAGATTTTTTCTGAATAACAAGTTTGTCGTTTCACTGCTGATTGTGCTGCTGGTTGGCGTGAATATTCTGGTATTCTCCAAGGTGCCGTTTATTTTCAAGCCGATTTCGGTGCTGCTGCACACGGTGGCTGCGCCGCTGCTGCTGTCGGGCATCGCTTATTATCTGCTGAACCCGCTGGTGGACCGGATGGAGAAACGCAGCAAGATTGGGCGTACCTATGGCATTGTTATCCTCTTCTTGCTCATTGCCGGGATTATCACGCTGATACTGCTGACGGTCATTCCGATTATCCGCACCCAGGTGCTTGGCCTGATTGATAATTTTCCGAAATACAGCGAACAAATTCAGCAGGAATTCTTCCATTGGACCGGCAGTGATTTGTATGACCGGATTCAGGAGAATGTCGGTACTGATTTCAGTGATCTTACGAGCAAAGTGACGGATTGGGGGACCTCTTTCCTTAACGATGCCGTGACCGGTGTAGGCAGCTTCGTAGGTGCGGTCACTGAAGCGGTACTGGCGCTCGTCACCACTCCGTTTATTCTGTTCTACCTGCTCCGCGACGGCAAGAAGCTGCCGGATTACCTGCTGCACTTTATTCCGAACAACCTGCAGCCGCAGACTCGCGGTGTGATGAAGGAAATGAACCACAAGATTGCTTCCTACATACGCGGACAGATTATTGTCAGCTGCTGCATCGGGGCACTGCTATACATCGGGTACCTGATCATCGGGCTGGATTATGCGCTGGTGCTGGCAATTGTCGCCGCCTGTACAGCCGTCGTGCCCTATCTGGGCCCGGCCATTGCTATCACGCCTGCCTTGATCGTGGCGATGGTAACCTCGCCGTTCATGCTGCTGAAGATGGTGTTCGTATGGACTGCCGTCCAGCTGATCGAAGGCAAATTCATCTCCCCGCAGATTATGGGCAAGTCGCTCAGAGTACATCCGATTACGATTATTTTTGTCATTATTTTTGCCGGTAAAATGTTCGGCGTGCTCGGCATCATTCTGGCGGTTCCGGGCTATGCGGTGCTGAAAGTGGTCGTTACCCATGCCTATCAGTGGTTCCGGTTCCGTTCGGGGCTATACGAGAATCCTCCGGTTACCGCGACTCTTCCGGAGGCCCCGGCCGTTCCGGTTACAGAAAGGGAGAAACGAAATGATTGATTCCATTGCCCGTACGATATACGGACAGCTGCAGGGAGTTCCGGGTGAAGGAGTCTGCGTCTGGCGCGGAATTCCCTTTGCCGCACCGCCTGCCTTCGAGCGGCGGTTCGCGCCCCCGGCCGCGCCGGAAGCCTGGGACGGAGTGCGTCCCGCAGATGCGTTCGGGCCGGTAAGCCATCAGCCCGTCAGCTCGAACGGAATCCGGTTTGCGGGGACTACACCGGTGTATTCGGAAGACTGCCTGTATCTCAACGTCTGGTCGCCCGCCGAAGAGGGCGAGAAGCTGCCGGTGATGGTCTGGATTCACGGAGGAACCTTCCTGACTGGGGCCGGCAGCCAGCCGATGTTTGAAGGCTCCGAGCTGGCTCGGAACGGCAGAGTGGTTGTGGTTACAATCAACTACCGGCTGGGTCCGCTCGGCTTTATGCATTTGGCGCCATTCGGGGAGGGGCTCGCCTCTAACCTGGGCCTGCTGGATCAGATTGCCGCACTCCGGTGGGTGCAGGACAACATTGCCGCCTTCGGCGGCGATCCGGCGCAGGTGACGCTCTTCGGCGAGTCGGCGGGCAGCATGAGCATTGCCGCCCTGCTGGCGATGCCGGCCGCGAAGGGCCTGTTCGCGCGGGCGATCCTGCAGAGCGGCGCCGCCCAGTGCCTGCCGCCGGAGCCGGCGGCGGCCATCGCAGAGGCCTTCCTCGCAGAGCTGGGCCTTGCCGCCGGCGGTGACTTGTCGCCGCTGCGCCGGCTGCCGGTGGAGGAGATTCTGCAAGCGGCGGCGCGGATGGCGTACAAGCTGTCCGGGAATGCGCTGACGATGCTGTTCCAGCCGGTGCTGGAGCCGGCTACACTACCCGAGCATCCTGCGGCGGCCATTGCCGCCGGCGCGGCTGCGGGAATTCCGCTGCTGATCGGAACCAACAGGCATGAGGGCCATCTCTTCTTCCGCGAAGGCCAGTCTGCCGGGGATTTCGCCCAGGGACTCAAGTCGCTGGAGCTGATGCTTGGCACCGGCGATTTAAGCGGACTTGCGGATGGCTACCCGCACAACTGGGAAGGCCAGGCTGAGCTTCTGACGGACCTGATGTTCTGGGGCAGCTCCGTGCAGCTGGCGGAGCGGCAGCTGGCGCATGCGCCGGTATGGATGTACCGCTACGACTGGACGATTCCAGGCCATCCACTCCTGGGCATGGCTGTCCATGGTGCGGAAATCTATTATGTATTTAATACGATCGCTCTGCTCCATCAGTACGGCGTTGCTTTGACACCGGAGATGGAGCGGGTCGCCGGACTGATGCAGAAGACCTGGACGGCGTTCGCCCACAGCGGGAATCCGGCTGTGCCGGAGGCGGAATGGCCGCCATATTCGCTTAAGGAGCGCGCCACACAGATCATCGATGTGGATGTCCGTGTAGAGAACGATCCGGACCGCGCGAAGCGGGAACGGATACTGAATGTCCTGAACAAGCAGGAAGCATAGAATGCAGGCAGCAGCAGCTTTGCCGATACCGGTGTAGAAACGGCCCGGACCGCAAAGCTGCTGCTTTGTTATGTTTGGAGTTCGGAAGAATTCGAGGCGTGAGGAAGAGCCTGGGGTTGGGTGTGTGAAAAGTGCACGGTGGTGGAGGGAGTGATGGACGGTGAGTGAAGGATGGAAGGAGGATTGCCGTACACTTTCATATACGCAGCAGGTATCGAGCGATAAATACCAGCCGGCGCAAGGTGTTAAGCGTTTAACCTGAAAGGCCCCGGCCGGTTGCCGGAGCCAACAGCAGTGTTATTGTCGTAACTGCGTGCTACTTCACCGCCGTATAGCCCGCTTTCTCCACCAGCTCCTGCCCCTCGGGAGACAGCATCCAGTCGATAAACTCCTCGACATGGGGATTCGTGCTACCCGCAGTGACGGCATACAATTCGGTGCTGAACGGATAGGCGCCGCTGCGGATGCTCTCTTTGGACGGAGCGACGCCGTCGATGGCGAGCAGCTTGATGTCGCCGTTGCCGTTCATCTCCGAAGCGTAGAACAGGAAGCTGAAGCCGAGCGCATTCTTGAAATTGCGGTAGCTGGCCGTCTCCCTGATGATGCCGCTCATAATATTGGCGACATCCTCGCTCGGCGGGGTCATGAGCGGAGTGCTGCCCATAATTTTTTGCAGCATGCTTTGGCTGCCGCTGCCCTCGTCCCGCTGGAAGGCGCGGATTTTGCCGCTGCCGCCAGCACTTTCCCAGCTTGTCATCTTGCCGGAATAGATATCCTTAATCTGATCGCTGGTGAGCCCGTCCACCGGATTGCGCTTGTTCACGAAGAAGACGAAGGCTTCGCGGCCGATGGGCGTCAGCTTCAGCTCGTTACCGGCGAGCTTGGCCTCTTTTTGCTGGGCATAGGAAGGGGCGGCGGCAAAGATGATGTCCGCATTGCCTGCAATCAGATTCTTGTATGCAACCGGAGTAGAAGAGCATACCACCGTTCCCCCCTTGAAATCATACGGCTCATAATCGCCCTCCGGATAGACGGATTGAACAAAGGCCGAATACACCGGATACAGCGCCGTTGCTCCGTCCAGGCGGGGAAGGTCGTCCGTGATCTGGTATTCAGGCTTCTTTTGCAGCGCTACCGCTTTGGTCCCGTAAGCATAAGGCTTGTATTCGCTAAGGTTAACCTCCCGGTCGTCCACGACGGGGACGCTATTGATGTAGCCCTGTCTGATTTCATGGCCAGCAGTAGCGAGCAGACACAGTCCGGTGAAGGAAGCAAGCAGAATATTCCGTGTCCGCAGGGTCCAGAGCTGGAATATCCCGATGACGGCGTACACCGCTAATCCGGATGCGGCGACGATCACAAGCGGAGTATAAAATATAAGCCCGCCCATCAGCGCGGTGATGAAGGTGGCAATAAAGCCGACAAAGGCAATGCCTGCCACGGCAAGAAATGAAAGCAGCAGATTGACTTCAAATGATCTTTTCACGTTCAGCCTCCTGTGAATCTGAGATAAGCTTAATGGTAAAATGCAGATAATCCTGTAAATTATACCGCAGCAGGTGAAGGATATCTATCCGGTTTTATACATAATCCCGGAATTAGAATGTGAAAACTGATGTAATTTTTCATAAATTACTGGACGAAACCGCAAAACGGGAGTATTCTGAGATTGTGAAAAAAATAACGGAATACAAGATTCTCGGGGTAAGGTGAAATTCCTGACCGGCGGTGATGTTCAAAGCGAACTAAGCCCGCGACTCGTTCTCGGCTGCCAAGCGGCAGAGACGACTGATCTGGTGAGAATCCAGAGCCGACGGTAAAGTCCGGATGGGAGAGGATCAATCAGGCAGAGGTCAACGGGAGTTCTCCCGTGCTGGCTTTGCTTGGTCTTGCCCCCGTCTTGTCATCCTGGAATCAGGTGACGCGGGGGCTTTTGGTCTTAAACGAGGTTTTGTATCAACAAGGAGAATGGAATTATGAGCAACATTACAGCTTCATCTTCAGGATTGCGCCAGGCCCGGGTGAAAAGCGGCTTCTGGCTCGTAGTGCTGGGAGCGGCGCTCTGGGGCGTCGATCCGGTGTTCCGGATCATTCTGCTGAAATCCCTTACCTCTTCGCAAATTGTGCTGCTGGAACATGTCGTCCTGTTCCTGGCTGCTGCCCCGGTGCTATGGAAGCACCGCGCGGAGCTGAAGGGCATCCGGCTGCGCCAGGCCGGAGCGCTGCTGGTTGTTTCCTGGGGCGGCTCGGCCGTCGCCACAATCCTCTTCACCAAGGCCTTGGCCAGCGGTGACCTGAATGCAGTGCTGCTGCTGCAGAAGCTGCAGCCGCTCTTTGCCATCGGACTTGCGGCTATCATACTGAAGGAACGGCTGCCGCGCAATTTCGGCATCTTGATCGTTGTAGCATTGCTGGGCACCTATTTGCTTACCTTCGGCTGGACCGTACCGTTCGGCCATGTGAACAGCTTCATCAGCGTCGGCAGTCTGCTCGCGCTGGGCGCTGCAGCGTTGTGGGGCGGTTCGACCGTGATGGGACGCTATCTGCTCGGTTCGATGAAATACGAAACGGTTACCTCCCTGCGCTTTATCCTGGCTCTGCCGCTGCTGTTTGTAGTAACTGCAGTCGAACGGGCGCCTTGGCAGATCGGCGGGGATGCCGGCACCGCCTGGGCTGTCGGTATTAACCTCCTGCTGCAGGCTTTGCTGCCGGGACTGCTCAGTATGCTGCTTTATTATAAAGGGCTGAATACGACGAAGGCGTCCTTTGCCACCTTGGCAGAGCTTAGCTTTCCGATGACGGGTATTGTCATCAACTGGATGTTCTTCGATACTGTTGTAACAGTTCCTCAGCTCACCGGCTTCGCTCTGATCTGGTTCGCCTTGTTCATGATCTCGAACCAGCAGAGCCGTCAGGCACTTGCAGCCGACTAATGGGTTACTAACAACTGAAGGCATTACGGTCGGCCCTATAAAATAAAAGTATAATTGTGCACGACTATAGCAGCGGCTGTTCCGGGAGGTGGAGACATCTTCAGGCAGCCGCTGATTTGCTGTGTGCGCCCTGAGGTGGAGTGAATTAAGCAGACCTGGTGGTATTTATAACCATAATTATGGAAAAAATAATGAGGGTAAGGACCAGAAGCAGCAAGGCGGCGCTTTTGACAGCGAAGGCAGTAATCCCGATCAGCAGCAGCCCCGGCCCATTAAAAGCGATCAGCCGCAGGGGAAGCGATGGTCCGCTGATGGCAGCAGTTGCATAACCGGCAAAGCTGATCAGGACATGAAGAGCATACGCCAGCAGGAAGATTAGCACAAATACTGCCGCATCGCCCGGTCCGCTGATATAAGAAGTGTCGGAAGCTACCGAATGATCCATGTAGACGGCCACACCTCCATAGAAAGCACTCAGAATAAAGGAGGTGACGCAGAGGTTCAGCAGCAGCTCCTTCTTGGCTTGATCCATACTTGTCCCCCTTCCTGAAGAAATAAGTCTTATATTAAATTGTAAAGCAAATCTTCCGGCGGTCCAAGTCGCATCAGCGGCAGAGGCCAGATTCTAAGGCCAACGTTAAATTGATTACAGCGTGATAGTACGAATTTATATATGATAAAACTTACGCTTTAAATTTACCGAACAAGGAGAGCTGGATGTTTTGAGAAAAATACCTTTAGCCGCAGGATTAGCTGTGCTTCTCCTGGGAGCTTTCTGGATTGCCGGGAATATGGGAGATTCCTCTTCACGGGAAGGGGCCAATAACGGAGGAAGCGTGCAGAATATCAAGCAGCTTGTTGCGGATTACAGCTCACATAAGCTGGCGGCGGGTTCCGCCTCGATCAATTCGCGCGAGCTGATTATTAACGCCGGAACCGGCGGCGAACAAAGCTATGCTCTGCCCAGCGATGAATTCTTTGTGTCGATAGCGCCTTATATCGAAAATACGCATCCTTGCGCAACCCACAGCCTGACCGGCTGCCAGGGCGAATTGAAGAACCAGGACTTCCAGGTGCGCATTGAGGACGCGGACGGAAAAGCAGTCGTGGATCAGCAGGTGACGTCGCAGTCGAACGGATTCATAGACCTGTGGCTGCCGCGTGATCAGACCTTTACTGTCACTATTGAGCAGGGCGGCAAGCAGGCGGTGTCCGAGCTGTCTACGTTCGAGCAGGATGACACATGCATTGCCAGCATGCAACTGATGTAGAACACATTTAATCGGATAGTCATAAGTATGCAGCGCAGCGATTCTCCTTTGTAGGAGGATCGCTGTTTGTGTTTGCGGGAAGCTTGAGCATGGTTGTGCCTGCCGGAAATAGGAAATCACCCGTTTATGGAGTAAAAATAAGCCTTTCCTCCCATACTACCGTTATTCTGGACGCCGGATTGTTTTCATAAAAAGCTGCTAGTTCCGGCAGGAGGTGTACCCGCGAATGACGGCTTCCAAGGCTCCCGTTATTTATATCCAGTTCAAGAACCGCGTGGCGGTGCCCAAAGGCAAGACGGTGCTGCTGCGCGATGTGGCTTATCTGATAGCCGACGATGCATGGAGGGAACGTCTTTACTCCATCCCGGTGCAAACCCCGGAGACAAGCGACGGCAACCTGCTGCTGATCGACCTGCTGACGGTCATTCCGCGGATTCACGGGCTGGTGCCGGATGCGGAAATCCAGCCGATCGGAGAAGGGCGGACAATTGTGCAGATTGTGGGTCCGGCCGAGGGCAAGAAGCCGTCCATCGCACTGTTTGTGCTGGTGTGGCTGCTGCTGTTCTTCGGGTCGGCGCTGACGATTATGAATTTTCATGCGGATGTCAGCATGCAGGAAGTGCATGTCCGTATCGTGGAGATGCTTACCGGACGCCGGGACGAGCATCCCTATTTGTTCCAGGTGGCTTACTCCGCCGGTATCGGATTTGGCATGGTCATCTTTTTTAACCATCTGTTCAAGAAGAAGTGGAATGAAGAGCCGACGCCGCTGGAGGTGGAGATGTTCCTGTATCAGAAAAATATTGACCACTATGTGGTGCACGAGGAATACAGCAAATTAAGCTCCGGCAGCACGGCGCAAAGCGGCAGGGAGGACAAACCATGACTGCGCCAATTATGCTGGGGCTTCATTTGCTGCTCGGGATTGCCGGAGGCATTGCCGTCGGCGGCGGGGTCATTGCCTTGTTCATCGTGCTGGATATGGTACCGCGGCTGGCCCAGCTGACCTCGTCCTACGACAAGGTACATTGGTACGAAGGGGCGATGGTCGGGGGCTCGCTGATCGGTACGGTCAGCGACTTCTGGGGGTGGAAGATTGCTGCAGGCCCGGTCGCCGAGCTGGTAGTGGGTCTGCTGAACGGAATATTTATCGGGATGCTTGCCGCGGCCTTGACCGAGGTACTCAATGTACTGCCGATTCTGGCCAAACGTCTGCGGATGACCCGCTATCTGTTCGGCCTGCTGATGGCAATGGTATGCGGTAAAGTGGCGGGATCGTTATTTGACTGGTTTGTCTACCAACAGTAGAAAGGGGTTCAGACATGGTGAGGTATATACACAGCGGGGACCAGGAGAATGAAGACAGCTCCCGGGAGCTGCACCCGGTCGTGCAGCACAGCCTTCTGCCGGCAGTGAGTCCGGAGAGCCGGCAGGAGCCTGCTCCAGTTGCCGGCAGCACGGATGCACAGGACCCGGAAGCCGCCGGTGCTAACGGCGCAGGCCTGGCAGGAGGCTCCTCCGCTGAGATGGAAAGTGCCAGCGAGCTGGGCTTAAGCAGCCCGAATGAAGTGGAAATCACCGGCAAGAGAAGGGATGAGCTTAGCTCCGGGCAGGCGGGAGCTGAGGGAAGCAGCGCTAACCCGGTAAGCTCCCAGCAGTTTGATGCCGCAGATAATGGCGGTGGTAATAGGAGCGGCAAGGACGCGGCGGATACCGCGGAAAGCGGCGCTGTCCAAGACAGCACTGCCCAAGACAGAACCGCCGGACAGAACGACGATGGTGGGCAAGACGACAGTGGAAAGAACGACAGCGGACAGGACGACGGTGCGCAGAACGATGATGCACAGGACGGAAGCAGCAGCGGCAAAGGGTTCTGGTCCCGCCTGTTCGACGATGACACCGATACGGGCGAGGATGATGCGGGAGCTGTGGCCAGTTCCGGCCAGGACCATTCTGGCGGTGCTGGCGACGACAGCGGCAATGAGCCGGCTTATTCGGGAAACAGCTCCGGCAGCGGCGCCATAGACGGAGAAGACAATGGAGCAGAGGGTGGATCGGACTCCAGCTTGCAGACTGGAGAGCCAGGAGCTTCGGGCCAGGGTGGTCCTGCAGCCACCGGCCAAGGGGAGATGGAAGCCTCCGGCGAGCTGGGGGCGGAGGAGCCGGAGCCGGCCAAGAAAGGCTTCTTCGCCCGGCTGTTCGGGGATGACGAGGACGATGAGGGGACGGAGGATAACGGCCACGGCGCTTCTGGAGGGCCCGGGGGGCAGCAGAAGCGCAAGGATGACATGTCTTCCGAAAGGCAGAATGCTGCGGAAGCCGGCCAGGAAGGTGGACCGGATCAGGGAGGGACTGAACAAGCGGCAGGAGGGAAAGGCAAAGAGGCTAAGCCAGAGCGGGGGAACCAGGCCAAGGGCAATTCATCCGAGGGCAAGCAGGCGGAGCAGGAGGCCAAGCCTGATCCGCTGCAGGAGAAACGGGACAAGGAGGTCTCCAATTCCCTGGAGGAGTCGATTATTTATTGGCAGGGCTCGGATAAAATTTCGCCCAGGCTGGCGGAGAACAAACGGACATTGACTGAGGTGATGGGCCTGGGATCATCCTTCGATATTGTGTTCCGGGAAATGACCTTTGCCGGCCGCAGGGCTGCGCTGCTGTGCATCAGCGGCTTCGCCAAGGATACGATTCTGGATGAAATCCTCAAACGGCTTACTTATCTGACGCCGGAGAATGTCGACTCCGATGTGTTCACCAGCTTTATGCGCGAATATATCCCGCATATACAGGTAGAGAAGGGCGATCTGCTCAGTGAGAGCATCAATAAGGTACTGACCGGCATGAGCGTCCTCTTCATCGAAGGCGAGTCGCAGGTCATCATCATGGATACCCGCGCCTATCCCGCCCGCGGTCCGGATGAGCCCTCCATTGAACGGGTCGTGCGGGGGGCCCGCGACGGCTTCACCGAAACGCTGCTCAGCAACATTGCCCTGGTGCGGAGACGTGTCCGTGACCCCGGACTGAAATTTGAGATGCACCAGGTCGGCCGGCGGACCCGGACGGATGTGAGTGTCGCCTACATCGACGATATCGTGGACAAGACGCAGGTCAAAGCGGTCACGGACAAAATAAAAAATGTCAATCTCGACGGCATTCCGCTTGCCGACAAGCAGCTTGAGGAAGCTATCGTCGGCTCCGGCTGGAATCCGTATCCGCTGGTCCGTTATTCGGAACGTCCCGATATTGTGGCCTCCCATTTGCTTGAGGGCCGGGTCGTCATTTTTGTAGACACCTCACCCAGCGTGATGGTGCTGCCAACGACGTTCTTTGACCTTTGTCAGCATGCCGAAGAGAACCGCCAGACGCCGTTTATGGGGACCTATCTGCGCTGGGTGCGGTTTATCGGGATTTTCGCTTCCATGTTCCTGCTGCCGCTCTGGATGCTGATGGTCATTCATCCGGAGCTGAAGCCGCCGATGCTGGAATTCATCGGTCCGCAGAAATCGGCGAAAATTCCGATCCTCGGCCAGTTCCTGATCGTCGAGCTGGGGGTTGATCTGCTGCGTATGGCCGCCGTGCATACGCCGACGCCGCTCGGCTCGGCCATGGGTCTGATCGCAGCGATCCTGGTCGGCGACATTGCCGTACAGACCGGCTTGTTCGTCAATGAAGTCGTGCTGTACATGGCTGTTGCATCTATAGGCATGTTCGCCACACCTAGCTATGAGCTGGGACTGGCCAACCGTACTGTCAGGCTTGCACTGCTGCTCGCCGTTGCAGCCTTCCAGGTGCAGGGATTTATGATCGGCACCACGCTCTTGGTGCTGCTGCTGGCGACACACCGGTCCTATAACTCGCCGTATTTGTGGCCGTTTATACCTTTTAATGCAAAAGCAATGGGCTCTATTCTGCTGCGCCAGCCGGTGCTCAGTGAGCGAACCCGGCCGTCCTTCAACAAAACCAGGGATAACACGCGCATGCCGCCTGTCCGGAAGAACAAAAAGCAGTCGTAGAATAGTACAAATCAACTGCAAATTAATCCATTCTACGCCGTTCCCTCTGTCTGTTATACTGAATACACTAAATAGCCCTCACCTCAAGCGGCAGGAGTTCTGGCTCCGCTAAGCCTGGTTTGATGGACCTGAGAGGCCCATAACTTATAATAGACAGGGTGGAACTTGGACTTCCACGGAAATTGGAGGCTAAAGCAATGTTTTTACACGGGACGAGCCGGATCAACGAAGCCGGGCATTTGGAGATTGGCGGATGTGATGTGACTGAGCTTAAAGCGGAATATGGAACTCCGCTGTATATAATGGACGAGCAACTGGTGCGCCGCCGCGCCCGCGAATATGTAGATGCCTTCACGGCATCGGGACTCGGGTTTCAGGTAGCTTACGCCAGCAAAGCCTTCTCGGTAATGGCGATGTGCCGCATTGCCGACGAAGAAGGGCTGTCGCTGGACGTTGTGTCTGACGGCGAGCTGTACACCGCGCTGCAGGCCGGGTTCCCCGCCGAGCGCATTCATTTCCACGGCAACAACAAGACGCCGGATGAGATTGAAATGGCCATTGAGGCAGGAATCGGCTGCTTCGTCGTCGACAATCTCGTCGAGCTGCGTCTGCTGCAGGCCATTGCCGCCAGCAAGGGAGCGAACGTCAAGATCCTGCTGCGCGTGACTCCGGGTGTTGAAGCGCATGCTCATCATGCCTATGCCTCCACCGGCCAGACCGATTCGAAGTTCGGCTTTGATATCGGGAACGGGTCTGCATTGGAAGCCGTACGACTTGCTTCTGATCAAGCCAATCTGCAGCTGCTTGGCGTGCATTCGCATATCGGCTCCCAGATTTTCGAGACGGAGGGCTTCCAGCTTGCGGTGGAGCGGATTGCCGAATTCACCCGCAAGGTGAAGGAAGAGCTGGGCATTGACTTCCCGGTCGTTAACCTGGGCGGCGGCTTCGGCATCCGGTATGTGGAAGGCGATACGCCGCTGGCCGTATCCGACTATGTGGCGGCGATTACCGACGCTGTGAAGACGCATTTCGCGGGAATCAGCGATCACCTGCCGGAAATCTGGGTAGAGCCGGGCCGCAGCATTGTCGGCGATGCCGGCACGACGCTGTACACGGTAGGCACCAGCAAAGAAATTCCGGGCGTGCGCAAATATGTCGCCGTAGACGGCGGCATGACCGACAACCCGCGTCCTGCGCTGTACGAATCGAAGTATGAAGCCATCCTGGCCAACAGAGCGAATGAAGCCGGGGAAGAGACGGTATCCATCGCCGGCAAATGCTGTGAAAGCGGCGATATGCTGATCTGGGATGTAGAGCTGCCGAAGGTGAACAGCGGCGATCTGCTTGCCGTAGCCTGCACCGGCGCCTACAACTATTCCATGGCCAGCAACTATAACCGGATCCGCCGTCCGGCCGTCGTGTTTGTTCAGAACGGCCAGAGCGACCTGGTGGTGCGCCGTGAATCCCATCAGGACATCATTGCCAACGATGTGGTGCCACAGCGGATCGCGAAGCAGCCGGTGACGAAATAGCTTACGGCCGGAGCACAGGTAAAGCAGGGGGCATCAGCCTCCTGCTTTGCTTTGTGCGCCATTTTCTAGTAAACTAAGACAAGTGTGTAAGAATACATGATTATGGAATCGGGAAAGGAATGTGCACAATGAAAAAAGGAACCATCGAGCTGGAAAACGGCGGAGTTATTGAAATTGAATTTTTCGACCAGGATGCTCCCAACACCGTAGCCAACTTTGAGAAGCTGGCCAATGAAGGCTTTTATAACGGACTGGTATTCCACCGCGTCATCCCGGGCTTCGTCGCTCAAGGCGGTTGCCCGAACGGAACTGGCACAGGCGGTCCCGGATATACCATCAACTGCGAAATCAACCCGAACAAGCATGAACGCGGCGTGCTCGCCATGGCCCATGCAGGCAAGAACACCGGCGGCAGCCAGTTCTACATTACTTACGCTCCACAGCCGCATCTGGACGGTGTGCATACCGTATTCGGCAAGATCACCAGTGGCATGGAATATGTCGATGCGTTCCAGGGACGCGACAAGATGAAGGAAGTTAAAGTATACGAAGCTTAAGTTCCATTGCCCCCGGCGGAGAATTCCGTTCGGGGGTTTTGTTTGGAGAGAACATCAGGATTCATCCATACTACAATTCCAGCAGCAAATATGTATAATACGGCGGTAACGGTGAGTATTTGAAGCAGGTCGCCTGCCTGAATGGCTATGAAATAATTAAAGAGCTGATGTATAAGTATCGGAATCACCAGATTATGATTCAGGTTATAGCATGCAGTGATAATGATGGATAAGGCAACAATACAACTCAGGAAGCAGATGACATATTGCAACAATGGCAAACCTGAATAACCTGACATTAACCACAAAGGCGCATGCCACAATCCCCACGCCAGACCCACAAGGATGGCTGATTTTAACGGACTGAACCTCATTTGCAATTCGTTTAACACAAACCCTCTCCAGCCTAACTCTTCGCCCAACGGACCCTGAATGAGATGATAGCCGAACAGCAGAATCAGAGTAGTCCACGAAGACGTGACTTGCTTATGTATGGGCACATTGGGCAACAAGCTTGTTATAATCAGGGTTCCGGCCAGTATGGCGGATTGAAGAAGAAGAGCATATAGGATAACGGGAATGCTGATCCTTTCGGTGAAGCGGCTTTTGATAAACTGCCAGAGACTCTTTCCGGGATAGATTTTACGGAACATGAGGATGAAGATACATGTGGATGTCCATGAGGACAGCACTATTAAAGGGGTCTTGACAACGGGGGAATCGAAGATAATCATGCTCCCGCCGATGAGCAGAAGAAGAACATAAAACAAAACATAGCTAAATACAACAAACCTTTTGATCATTCCAGCCATTTCGGTCGCCTCCCCAAAAAAATAAAAAACCAATGCATCCATCCGGGATGGTCCATTGGCTTTCAAATATAAACTATGGGCTTACCCCCGGGTCAAGGCCCGGATAGTAGCTATGCTTCTTCGACCGGAATAAAAATTTCCAAGAATACGCGCTCCTGATGCTCGTGATATGCAACGAGCCGGGTATTGATAAAGGCAACTCCCAAAGGCTTGTACCCTCGTTCCTGCCCCCAATTTATCGCGGCTTCGAAAACCGTGTGTTTAATATCACTGTTTCCACTACGGTGTCTGCCGTCTTCAACGACGGTATACATGCATTTTGGATAGGAGATGTACGCCTCGTCTGTTTCCGCCGGGATGGCCTTGTGCTTCTGCACAATTAACATTTTTGAATCTGTAAACCCGTTGTGGTCAAACGTGTAGCTTCTCATGATACTGCTCAGAATATCCCGCTTGGTTAAATCTATATTTTGCAAAATATTAGGATACTCCAGAAAGGCATTGAAGTCAGAAAACTCGCCTAATACCCGATGGGCGGGAAGCTTGCGGATGCTGTATCTGTTAAGATGCTTGTCCAATTGCTTGCAGAAGGCCTTGGTTTCTCTGATGATTCGGAGCATGTATTGATGATTGCGGATGCTTTCCTCCAACTGTCGGGCTTTGCTGTCCAATACATTGCCGAGCTCGGCGATTCCGGCGCCACTCTGCAGCGTTCTGACCTCTTTCAGCGATAAATTTCTTTTTCTGTAGAAATCCGCGACCATCAGGGTGTAAATATCATAATCGTCGTATTGCCTGTAGAGATTGGATTCATTCTGGTACGGCTTGACAATTCCTTGTTCCTCATAATACCGCAGTGTATCTCTGGACACCCCGAGAATGCCCAACAAATCACTTGTTCTAAATGTAGTTTTGTCCATATCCCGGTCACCTCCGCCTGATTGAATCCTTGCGCCGTCTTCTGCCGGCAAGCTCAGGCAGCGCAAAAAAGCAGGCATACATCAGCACAAAGATCAGCAGCGCGAACCCTTCCTCCACCAGCAGATAATAGGGATACGGCCCGAAGAAGTCCAGGACGGACGCGGTACTGGGTTTATGCATCAGGAACATATAGTTGGAGCCCAGCAGCGAATTGGAGCCGTATACCAGCGCAGCCACAAGGTTCAGTACCAGCATGGTAAAAGCGATCCCCTTCCAGGAAGGGCGGAAGCCTTCCACCCAGGTCATGTACAGCGAGGCCCAGATAATCGCGCCGTGGGCCATAAAGAACAGCAGAAAGCGGAAATGCGGGAAAGGGTAGAGCAGATTCGGCGTCAGCAGCGCAATAAGTGCTCCCCCGATACCGGCAAAAAACAGAAAGGAGTACAGCAGACGGCTGCGGGTCAGCAGCATGACGGCTGACAGCAGCAGCGTGATCCCGCATAGCTCCAGGGGCAGGGAGGACGATGTTCTCCATATGCCCTGGGAGACATACCAAATATGCAGGCCTGCTTCACAAAGGAGCAGAGAAGCGGCAAGCAGGATGCGAAAAAAGCGCCGGCGGGAAGGTGAAGCCTGTAGCGCAAACCGTGATTTATACAGCAGCAGGCACAGGCCGGCGATGACCGCCAATAGGATCCAGTGGGACGGGGAGAACATGACAAAATCAGCTTCACGGTGACGGTCGAACAGACGGATAGGACTCACAGCCTTTCTGATCGGGGATGGAGCGGAAACATTTCAAAAATAAAATATGAAATTCTCGGTTTCTCTGATTCTAAAGTCTTATGGATAGGTGATATAAGTATATAATGCTCAAGCTGACCGGGAAAGGAAGAATTGCGGCTTCTTACATATAACAGGGCACGGGAACCTCGAATACATACATATAGGCAGCTTGTGGCGGTGTAGTCACCGTGTGTGCGTTTCGTGTGTGCGCTAAATGAAAGACCGCATGACCATTTTTCCATGTTCAACCGTAACTTGCAGAAAGACAGCATGAAAGCCAGTTCCGGGAATATGCTGCAAAGAGAGGATGAAACGGCTTGACAATCAAATCAGAAATGGGGGATTCCGGGGAATGGCGAAGAAAAGAATAAGTTTGGCGGTAGTGCTCTTCATGCTGTTTGTGCAAACTGTAACCGGCATAGGCCTGGCTCCGCAGGCAACGGCGGCGGGGATCGAGGGAGAGCGAGACATTATTACCAGTGTATCCATGGCCGTATACGGTCCGGACGGACAGACGGTTACCGGAGCGGTGTATGATGTCGACTCCACAGTAACGCTGGATTATACCTGGGCGCTGCCGAACGAACACGGCTACAGCGCAGGCGACACTTTCACCTTCCAGCTCCCTGAGCAATTCCAGTTGTTCAATGATATTAACGGATCACTCGCCTCGGATGACGGCGATGTGGGTGTCTTCAGCGTAAGTCATTCGACCCACCAGGTGACATTGACCTTCAACAGCTACATAGAAAGTCACGACAATGTCCATGGCACGCTGCGTATCAACACGCAATTTGATAAGGCGGTCATTGGCGGCAGCATCACTGTGCCGATCCTGTTTCCGATCAATGGCGGAACGGAAACCATAGTCGTGCTCTTCCAGCCGCAGACCGGCTCGGTGATTGAGAAATCCGGGGTTTCCAGCGGCTTCAACGCCAGGGAGATCCATTGGACGGTTGATGTCAACAAGCGGCTCCAAAGCATCGCAGGCGCCATCGTGACCGATCCCGTTCCTGCGGGCTTGGCTTTGCCTAGTACGGCTACAGTTGCCGTATACAGCCTGAATGTAAGCCTGGATGGAACTGCGGTGCAAGGAGGGCTGGTAGACCCGGGTAAATATACGGCTGAAATCTCCGGCGGAGCGCTGGTAGTACGTTTCACGGAACCGGTCATTACGGGCGCATACCGGATAGCCTATACTACAGACGTAACCGGTAATGACAGCAGCTATACCAATACGGCAACGCTGACGGGAGACGGCCGCGATCCGGCAAGTGCTTCGGCGACGGTGACCATCGAACGCGGCCCCAGCCTGCACAAGAAAGTCTTCGACTATCAGTGGGGCAGTCAGATCATCGTCTGGAACATCGAATACAACTACAATAACGGAACGGTTCCACAGCAGTACGCCGTGCTGACCGATCTCTTCGATGATCTGGTGAGCCTGGTGCCGGACTCGCTGCTCGTGTACCCGGTCACACTGGATGCGGCAGGAAAGGTAACGAAGGGGACTCCGCTGGTACCGGATACGGATTATACCGTCAAAGTAGTTACCAAAGAGGACCGGAAAGGCTTTGAGCTGTCCTTCAAACACGATGTCACTTCCCCGTACCTTATCGAGTACAAGACGAAGGCGGACGGACGTGTCTACAAGGACACTACCATTACGAACACAGTTACGGACAGCGTGTATACCGACGAGGCCCGGCAGGTCATCCGGCCGGCGATCATTTACAAGACCTTGTCCGGAGTGAATTATAAGAATCAGACGACGGAGTGGAAGGTCACCATTAACGGTGACAGCCAGCCAATGAAGGAAGTGGTCGTTACCGACGGCTTCCCGCAGGGCGGCCAGAAGCTTATTCCGGAATCTGTAGCGGTCAAGAGCCTTAGCGGAGCGGTACTGCCGGGCTCGGCCTATACGCTGGAGTATGCCTCTCCGGTTCAGCCGAATGCCAGCTTCAAGGTCAAATTCAAATCGCCGATATCCGGGCCTTATGTCATCTCCTATACGACTTATTTCAACAGTGACTGGATTGTAGCCAGCACGGAGGATTTCAAGAATTTGGCCAGAGTGGAGTGGAAGGACATTGAAGGAAAGCGGGAGGCATCAGCTGAGGGCTTGTTCATCCCGCGTGCGGAATCCAAGAACAACGGCTTCAAGAACGGCAGCTATAACGCCGCTGCCAAAGAAATCACCTGGAACATCGGCGTTAACTATAACGCCAAAACCGTAGCCGACCCGGTGGTTTCCGACACGCTGACTGCCGGACAGAGTCTGGTTCCCGGTTCCCTGAAGGTTTACAACCTGAACGTTGAGGCGAACGGCAACTATTCACGGGGCACCGTGCTGGGCGAAACAGCCTACAGCTATTCCGTAGCCGGAGGTGAACTGAAGATTGAATTTGCCTCGGAGATCCATTCTCCTTACGTGATCGAGTTCAAGACCAGCCTGGACGGCAAACTGATCGCCGGGAAGGTAGACAACGCCGCCAGACTGCTGGACGGGACGAAGCGTGTGTCCAAAGAGCTGCGCGCTTCGGTGACCATTCCATACGGCGGGGAATACATCGTCAAGGATGGGGTGCAAAGCGGCGATAAAGTGGGCTGGAGCGTGATGATCAACCGTTCACAGTCCCATGTCAAGGATGCCAAAATCATCGACACGCCGAGCAATAACCAGCTTCTGCTGCCGGATTCATTCCACCTGTATCCGACGGTTGTAGCTCCTGACGGCAAGGTTACCAAGAGCGGACCGGAGCTGGCCAAGGGCACCGATTATGCCTTGCAGGTGCTGACAGACAGCGAAGGCAAGCAAAGCTTTGAATTGAGCTTCCTGCATGACATTGATACGGCGTATATCCTGGAATATGAATCTCTGATCAATGCCAATACAGGCGACAAACTGGTCAATACCGCCGCCTTCAGCGGAAGCAATGAAGTTCTGGTCGAGAAGGACACGACCAAGGAAGTCATTGTCGGCGTTTCGAGCGGCTCCGGCACCGGCAGCGGTGTCAGAGGCAGCCTCATCGTCGCCAAGCTGGACGGCGCGGACCGGACCACGCCGCTCGCCGGAGCGACCTTCGAGCTATACCGCCTGAACGGGACGGACCGGGTGCTGGTGAATACTCTGACGACGGATGCCGCAGGCGGCGCTGTCTTCCGGAACCTGTGGCTGGGCAGCTATGTCCTGATTGAGACAGCAGCCCCTGCCGGATACATCCGGGATTCCGCCGAATACCCGGTAACCATCGGTTCTTCTGCCGCCGTGAATCTGGCGGTCTACAATACCGCTGTCGCGCCGACAGCAACGGCTACGCCGGTGCCAACGGCATCGACCTCGCCGGAGCCGACGGCGAGTGCAACGACCTCGCCGGTACCAACGGCGAGTGCAACGACCTCGCCGGTGCCGACGGCGAGCGCAACGGCCTCGCCGGTGCCGACGGCGAGTGCAACGGCCTCGCCGGTACCGACGGCGAGCGCAACGGCCTCGCCGGTACCTACGGCGAGTGCAACGACCTCGCCGGTACCGACGGCGAGTGCAACGGCCTCGCCGGTGCCGACAGCGGCGCCGACACCAGGCGGCACGACGGTACCAGGGGTAACCATCGATGACGAAGAGGTGCCGGCTGGCGGCGTAACGACGCCGGCAGTGTCGCCGACACCGCCTGTGACAGGCGGCGGTACACCCGATGAGATCATCATCGACGACGAGGTACCGCAAGGCGGCGCCACACCGGATGAAGTTGTGATCGATGATGAGGTACCGCAAGGCACCGTCACCGATTCCGGCGGCCAACTGCCGCAGACCGGTGAGAACAGCCCGCTGCCAATCTATCTGACCGGACTCGGCCTGATTCTGGCCGGTGTCATCCTCAGCAGAGTATATAGACGCAGCCGCAAACAAGAGTAGCCTCTCGGCTGGAAGCACCCGGACTTTAGAGTCCGGGTGCTTCTTTCTGTTTTGTGTGACCTGCGACCGCTGAGCGGCTGATGCAGGTTGTTAATGGTTCTTAAGTTACAAAAATAAAGTAACTTTTGGAATTGCACTTGCATTTCAGGCAGTGAAGTGATAATTTTGTTGTAGGCAACACTTGGTATGACTACAACTGCATGATGCAATCCTTCGGGGCAGGGTGCAATTCCCTACCGGCGGTGATTCATAACTCAGACTGCTATTTTGCTGGCACGTCAGAGATTACGATCAGTCCGCGACCCGTCTTACGGCGCGAAGCCGTCAGCGGTGGACCTGGTGCAAATCCGGGACCGACAGTATAGTCTGGATGGAAGAAGGAGAGAACGGCAGCCTCAGGTATACTTTCGACTGAAGCGCCGAAATAACGGTACGTCCGGAATATTTGTGCTAACTTTCACAATGTTGTTCATTGTGGCTGATTGCCCAGAATCTTTTTTGGACTGCCCTAATCCTCTCGTATAACCCGCCCTAAGGCTCCAGCCCGGAGACAATGGCGGGTTTTTGATTTGCACACAGGTATACAACAGAAATTCCGGCAAGAATGGAGGCAGGCTACGTGGATAAAATGAATGATGAATTCTACATGTCACTGGCGCTGGATATGGCGGAACGGGCGCAAGGCCAGACCGGCATCAATCCCGTCGTCGGCTGTGTGGTCGTCAAGGATGGTGTAATGATCGGGCTGGGCACGCATCTGCAGCGCGGGGGTGGACATGCCGAGGTACATGCGCTTAACATGGCGGCCGGTCAAGCGCAGGGCAGCACCGCATATGTGACGCTGGAGCCGTGCAGCCATTACGGCAAGACGCCGCCCTGCAGCCAGCGGCTGATCGACGAAGGCGTGGCGCGGGTGGTGGTTGCCTGCGAGGACCCCAATCCGCAGGTGGCCGGAAGAGGCGTTGCGCTGCTGCGTGAGCACGGCGTAGAGGTTGAGGTCGGGCTGCTTCGGGAGCGGGCGCTCCGCCTGAACGAGAAGTTCATCAAGTACATCCTGACGAAGCGGCCGTTTGTGACCCTGAAGAGCGCCAGTACGCTGGACGGGAAGATCGCAACGCGCACCGGCGACAGCAAATGGATCTCGAATGCGCAGTCACGCGAGCTGGTCCATACGCTGCGGCACCGGCATCAGGGAATTATGGTTGGCGTGAATACGGTCCTGGCCGACAATCCTTCACTGACGACCCGGCTGGAGGTTCCGGCGCTCAGCCCGATCCGGATTGTCATCGACTCTTCTCTGCGGATTCCGCTGGAGTCGGCTGTCGTTACGGACGGCCTGGCCAAGACGCTGGTCGTTACCACCGAGGCATCCGATCCTGTCAAGAAGGAGGCGCTGACCGCTGCCGGCGTTCAGGTTGAGACCTGCGGCGCAGGTCCGCGTGTGGACCTCGATGCTGCAATGGCCCGCCTGGGCGAGCTGGAGATCGGCTCCATATTGCTTGAGGGCGGCGGGACGCTGAACGGAGCAATGCTGCAAGGCGGACATGTGGACCGGGTAGCGTTATTCTTTGCCCCGAAGATTGTCGGCGGCGGCGCTGCTGCCCCGGGTACCTTCGATTTCCCGGGCGTAGAGCTGATGCGTGAGGCGATTACGCTGGAGGGACTGGAAGCAGAGGTGCTCGGAGATAATGTCTATATGACCGGGAAGCCGGTAGTATTGGGATAACAGTCCCATGAGTGTTAACGCGATCTGTAGGTTTATGTGATCTGTAGTTTAGGCGATCAGCAGGTTAACATTTTCTGAGTGCGGATTTTGTATCGTTAGGAGGGATTGCATGTTCACCGGATTGGTTGAGGAGGTAGGCGTCCTGCGGGGCGTAAGCGGCAGCGGCGAGATGATGGTGCTGAATATCGGCGCTGCCGTCATCATGAGCGATCTCAAGATTGGTGACAGCGTAGCTGTCAATGGGGTCTGCCTGACGGCGACTTCGGTCAGCGAGCATTCATTTACAGTCGATGTGATGCCGCAAACCTACCGGAACAGCACCTTGAAGGACCTGCGGACCGGCAGCCGTATGAATCTGGAACGGGCTATGGCCGCCGGCGGGCGGTTCGGCGGCCATATTGTGCAGGGGCATGTTGACGGCACTGCCGAGATCCGCTCCCTGAAGCGCGACCAGAACGCCATCGTGTTCGAAATTGCGCCGGACCGCAGCTCGCTGTTCAAATATATTATTCCCAAGGGCTCCATTACCATTGACGGCATCAGCCTCACCGTCGTAAATACGACGGCTTCTGCTTTTACCGTCTCGATCATTCCGCACACGCTCGGGGAGACGGTACTGGCTCATAAACGCACGGGTGACAGCGTCAATATTGAATGCGATGTCCTTGGCAAATATGTGGATCATCTTCTCCACTACAGCAGGGGGACGGGCGAAGAAGAGGAAGCGCGCAGTTCCAGGATCAGCCATGAGTTTCTGGCGGCCAACGGGTTCGTATAATTAAGATCAGGCTTCTGCGCCAGTCTAAGCAGGCTGCGCCGGGCCGACAGGAGGAAGTACCATGAGTGAGCAGCAAGGGCAAGACAGCGTTCTCGACCGGATCGAGGATGCGATTTATGATTTGATGCGCGGCAAGGTCATTATCGTAGTCGACGATGAGGACCGCGAGAATGAAGGCGACTTCGTCGCACTGGCTGAACGCGCGACACCGGAAGTTATTAATTTTATGATTACAGAAGGCCGCGGTCTGGTCTGTCTGCCGATTACGCCCGAACGGGCGGAGGAGCTGGACCTGCAGCCTATGGTGGTCCAGAACACCGATAACCACGGCACCGCATTTACCGTATCCATCGACCATAAAGACACCACCACCGGCATTTCCGCCGGTGAGCGCTCCATGACCATTAAAGCGATTATGGACCCGAACGCCAAGCCGTCCGATTTCCGCCGGCCGGGCCACATGTTCCCTCTGATCGCCAAGAAAGGCGGCGTGCTGCGCCGCTCCGGCCATACGGAGGCCGCAGTAGACCTGGCCCGCATGTGCGGCGCCTATCCGGCCGGCGTCATCTGCGAGGTTGTCAAGACCGACGGCACGATGGCCCGCCTGCCGGATCTGATTGAGATTGCGCAGAAGCATGACCTTAAGCTGATCAGCATCAAGGATCTGATCCATTACCGCAACGAGAAGGAGCATCTGGTGCACCGGGAAGTGGCGGTTAACCTGCCGACCGATTTCGGCGTATTCCAGACGGTGGCCTACACCAACGAAGTGGACGACAAGGAACATGTCGCACTGGTGAAGGGCGACATCTCCGGCGACGAACCGGTGCTGGTCCGCGTCCATTCCGAATGCCTGACCGGTGATGTGTTTCACTCCCACCGCTGCGACTGCGGCCCGCAGTTCGAAGCGGCGCTGCGCCAGATCGAAGAAGCCGGTCGCGGTGTGCTGCTCTATATGCGCCAGGAGGGCCGGGGGATTGGCCTGATCAACAAGCTGCGCGCCTATAAGCTGCAGGAGGAAGGGCTGGACACGGTGGATGCCAACCTGAAGCTGGGCTTCCCGGCAGACCTGCGCGATTACGGCATCGGCGCCCAGATTCTCAAGGACCTCGGTGTACGCCAGATCCGCCTGCTCACCAACAATCCGCGTAAGATCAAAGGCCTGGAAGGCTACGGTCTGGAAGTGGTGGAACGGGTGCCGATCCAGATGCCGGAGAACAAGGACAACACGAATTATCTGCATACCAAGCAGGCCAAGCTGGGCCACCTGCTGAAGTTCGACAATATCGAGCAGAACGAGAATTCCAAGCTTTAACAACATTTTTTACTATATAAATGAAGGGTTGATGAATGAATATGCCGAATTACTATGAAGGACATTTAGTTTCCGAAGGACTGAAATACGGTGTTGTGGTTGGGCGTTTCAATGAGTTTATTACGAGCAAGCTGCTCTCCGGCGCCTTGGATGCATTCAAACGGCACGGCGTAGCTGACGATGAAGTGGATGTGGCCTGGGTTCCCGGCGTATTCGAAATTCCGCTGATCTGCCAGAAGATGGCCGAAAGCGGCAAATATGACGCTGTTATCGCTTTGGGCACTGTCATCCGCGGATCGACGACGCATTATGACTATGTATGCAATGAGGTAGCCAAAGGCGTGGCCCAGATTAACCTCAAGACTGGTGTGCCGACAATCTTCGGTGTAGTGACGACCGAGAACATTGAACAGGCCATTGAGCGCTCCGGAACCAAAGCCGGCAACAAGGGCTGGGATGCCGCCACCGCCGCCATCGAAATGGCGAACCTGAACAAGCTGTTCAAATAAGGAAATTCTTAACGAATCATATACCTTCAAGAGAATGGAGCTTTTTTCGGAAGAAAAGGAACTTCTCTTGGAGGTGTTTTTGCTTTAAAATGAATGCTGTTGAAGATAATTAAAACGCAGGTTGCGTTCAAACGATATTAAAAAGCCAGTCCCTGATTGAATTCAGAAGACTGGCTGCATAACTCGTATGGTGTTTTAATCTATATCGCGCAAACGGGATACCCTCAAAGCACAGCTGAAGCATTCTCTTTTTTCTTCATAGGGTGTTCCACTGATGGACAGATTTTAGTGTACAATTCATTTTTTCGTGTCAGACTCGAAGTGGATATTTTAAAGCCATATTGTTTGAGGAGTTTCAGCTCATTATGATCGATTTGTTTAATTGTTATCCCTCCCCTCCTATCTAAATAGTATGTGGCGAGGAGAGGGATTATAAACAAACTATTTAATTTTGTACATTCATCCGTTCTGTGCGGTTTCCGAAAAAGGATAAGGGATTGGAGGCTTTAGTTTTTGATTTATTCATTGTATTTGCAGGTTTAGTTTTATAACCGTAAGCTTGAAGTTCACGAAGCGCTTCTTGCTTTTCTTCTCCCCTGAGTACAGTGATTTTCATTTTATCTCCTCCTTAATAACGCTAATTCTGCTGAGCATTAATATTATAATATATTTTTTTTAATAGGGCACGAAGAACTTGGTCTGCATCACTCATGGTGGAACTTATTAATTCATTTAATTCATCATTTAGGCTAGGGCTAAAGATTATAAGCGCTAAAAGCTTGTCACGAGGTGTTTCAATATCAGTAGCATAATACACTCGGTCTTTCTTTTCATCAAACCCATGATTAGAAAAAACATAGTAGGTGAAATTAATAAGTATGGCAATCAAGATTCCTGAACGCAACAAACTTTCAAGTCTCTGCACTTTGTTATCCGGTAAATCCAAATCAATTTCGACACCAAGATGAATTCCCCACATCGCAAGGGCGATTTTATAAAATGCAAAGTTTATAGCATCTGATTCTTTATATCTACTTACTGACTTGTCCTGTAATGATGTTTTCATCCGGTTAGCAAGTTGTATAGTGGGTATAGTGTTACCATTTTTTAACGCGTTTTGGGCGGTAAGCAACATTCGATATAGCTTGGTAGGAACATAATAATAATGCTGGGAAAAAATATTGACGTTCTCACCCTCTCTAGAGTATTCACCAATATTTTTAACCATTATGCGTGTTTCATTTTTTCTAATTATAATTTCATAGTGAAATAGTTGAACTGCTATAGCATATGGGTTTGTTTCAACAAAGGTTTGGGCAGTTCTGCTCAATAAATATCTTAATTGTAACGGCTTCTGCTCCTCGTTTAAAATTGCCAGCAATCTTTTTTCATCTTCAACCTGCTCCTGTAAGTTTGCAATGCTTCCATTATAGATACGTACCATAATAGAAATAATGGTGCCACCAATAAATAAAGCAGCCCAAAAAGGGACAGGGAATTGCAAATGCTCCGTCATCCATCGGGTAACAGGGTTAAACCATGTCTCCTCTGAAAACTTTTTTACCAGTTCAGAACCCCAAAACCATAAAACTAACGAAATAACAACAAGTATATCCGGAATAAAAACTTTCTTAGACTTCATACCATCATCTCCATAAAATCTTAATTAAGAAAGATATTTTTATCACTAAAAGTTCCGATAGAAAATAGGTTAGCGCAAATGGAGAATTCTGGATGTTAAATAACTAACAACATTTCTGGGTCTACTTAATTTCGAATATTAAAATCAGGCTTGTAGCCTGGCTAAAAGCTATAAATTGCAACTGTGTCAATACAGAGGTGAAGGTGCAATGAGGTTGACGGGAAGAGTCCGAAAGAATTAAACTAAGGTATTAGAAGAAAGCATGGATTATAAGCACTCTTTCTGCTTGTGTAGCGTCCCATTTCTTTGCGGCGCTGCACTTTCATTTTTTTATTGGGAGGCACCCTCGTGACTGTATTGTACAAGCTGGAGACGTTCGAAGGACCGCTCGATCTGCTCTTGCACTTGATAGATAAAGCGGAAATTGACATCCAGGACATTCCGGTCAGCGAGATTACCGAACAGTACATGGAGTATCTGCAGAATATGCAGGAGCTTGAGCTGGAAGTGACCAGCGAGTTCCTGGTCATGGCGGCGACGCTGTTGTCAATCAAGAGCAAGATGCTGCTGCCAAAGCCGCCGGTCATCGAGTTTGAGGATTTCGAGTATTATGACGACGAAGATTACGATCCGCGGGCCGAACTCGTGCAGAGGCTGATCGAATACCGCAAGATCAAGAGCATCGCCGTGCAGCTGCTGGATATGGAGGGTGAACGCAGCCTGATCTTCACGAAGGAGCCGGAGGATCTGGGCCCCTTTGTGCCGGTGCAGCTGGATAATACGCTGAAGGGCCTGCATACCTCCGACCTGATTGCCGCTTTCCGCAAGGCGCTTAGCAAGGCGGCCAGAAGGACCTCCTACCAGCGGATTACGCGTGATGAGATCTCCGTCAAGGACCGTATCCGCGAAGTCTCCGATGCGCTGATGAAGAAGGGCAGGGGCGGCAGGCTCCGCTTCTCGGCACTGCTGCATGAAGAAATGGCCCGCCATGAAATCGTGACGACCTTTCTCGCCATTCTGGAATTGATGAAGATGAAGGCGATTGTATGCTACCAGGAGAAATTGTTTGAAGACATCGTGATGGAATGGAGAGGGGGAGAAGACTTCAGTGGATTACAAAATGTTGAAATCGATTATTGAGGGGCTGCTGTTCCTGTCGGGAGATGAAGGCCTCTCCGCCCGCCAGATTGCGGAGATTACTGAACAGCGGGCGGAGCTTGCCGAACGGGCTCTGGAAGAATTGAAGGAAGAGTTCGTATCCCAGGGACGCGGGCTGCAGGTGGTGCAGATTGCCGGGAATTACCGGCTGGCGACACTTCCCGAGCACGCGCCGTATTTCGAGCGGCTTGCTTATTCTCCGGCCCGCGCTTCCTTGTCGCAGGCTGCGCTGGAGACCCTGGCCATTATCGCCTACCGCCAGCCGATTACCCGTGTCGAGATTGAGGAGATCCGCGGTGTAAAATCCGAACGGGCGCTGCACACGCTGGTGAACAAGGATTTGATTGTGGAGGTCGGCCGGGCCGAGGCTATCGGGCGCCCTATTCTCTATGGCACGACCAAGACCTTTCTGGACAGCTTCGGACTGGCCAATCTGAAAGAGCTGCCGGAGCCTTCCGCTTCCGATATCACCGATAATCTGGAAGAAGAAACCCAGCTGCTGTTCAGCAAGCTGGATAACCAGATGACCTTCGATGATGTCGATCCGCAGTAAATTGCAACTTTAACAGTAATCATTTGTTATCCTCAGCTAGTATACTGCTATAAACCGCTGTTCCACCGGGAACAGCGGTTTTTTGTCGTATAATGCGATATGCCGAATTTTTTCCAGCCCTAAATGCCATACTAATCCAAGAGATGTCCCATTCCCTAGCTGCGTGGAGGTTATCCCGTGAGTTTATGGCTTGTTATACCTTTGGCCTTGCTGCTGATCGTCCTGGTACTGATTCTAAGCTCTTCCATACATTTTCATTTCCGCTTGCGCCGTCAGGGTAAAGACGACCGGATCGAATTCGATATCCGGGCTTTGTTTGGACTGGTCAAAATCCATTATGAGGTTCCCAAGCTGGTGTTCAAGGGACTTCAGGAAGGGATAAAGGTCAAGCTGGAGGAAACCGGAGCGGGGCCGCTTAAGCAGACGCCCGATAAAGAAGGGAACATTGATAAAGACGCCGTTGTGAAATGGATGGATGAGTTCAAGCTGGCCCTTCAGGCAACCAAGGGTCTGCGGAAATGGATCAACGATCTCTTATCCCATGTCCGGATATCGAAGCTGGACTGGTCAACCGACTTCTCGCTCGGAGATGCGGCATATACGGCGACAGCGGCGGGGGCTTTGTGGGGGCTGAAGTGGAGCGCTGCCGGCTGGCTGTCCGGGAGGGTGCGCCTGCAGCGTAAGCCGCGGCTGTTTGTTGTACCAGTATTCCAGGATGAACTGCTCTTTTCAACTCTGATGGAAGGAACCGGAAAGCTGTCGCTGTCTTATATGCTGTATGCTGTATTTCTGCTCATCAGACGGGTGTTTAAGGTTAAGGGCGGGCTGGCCCGGTGGATTGGTTTACTCCGCCAAATAAAGCGCGATGCCGGATAAATGATCATGCCCCTGCTCTGCGCTTCCTTCATACATACTCCTTTCTCCTGCTGTGCATAATACAGAAAGCGTTAGGAACATTTAGCACATCACAGGAGGAGAATAATCATGAGCGATCATCCGATTCAAGGTCTGATGCAGACGGCGATGGAAAATATTAAAGGCATGGTAGATGTAAATACGATTGTCGGTGATCCTGTTGAGACACCGGATGGCAGCGTCATTCTGCCGATCAGCAAGGTGGCCTTCGGCTTTGCGGCCGGCGGGAGCGATTACCGGGTGGAGGATGATGCGCCGGGTGTCAACGGCTCTGCAAACGGCGGCGTCAAAATGCTGCCCTTCGGCGGCGGCAGCGGCGGCGGGGTATCCATTCGTCCGATTGCTTTTCTCGTTGTAGGCAAAGAAGGGGTGCATATTGTGCCGCTGGACAATCAGACACATCTGTTCGAGAAAATGATCGACGCCGCACCCAATCTGATCGACAAAATCCAGGGGATGTTTCCAAACGGTACGCCTGTAGGCGCAGAAGTGGTCAACACGCCGCCCAAGCCTTCAGTGAAGTCCGAGCCGGCTGTCACCAGCAATCCGTCAACACATTAAGACAACGGTATTGCGCTGTACACGGCGTAGACTGGGCAGGTGAATATGTGGGGATAAGAGGGAGATCGCCCTGATACAGGCGGTGTCCCTTTTTTGTGTTTGGGCGTGCCGGACATACCTGCAGGCTCGGCCGCATACACTTGTACAACACAAGGATGTTTCGGAGCGACCTGAGCCAGTTCGAGAACCGATAAAGAGCCGGAGGATGAACATGAACACATTAACGATGAGACGCGCGTTGATATTGCCATTTGCCCTGCTGTTGACGCTGTGCATACCGCTGGCTGCGGTACGGGCCGAGAACAGCACGGTCAGTACCCATGCCAGGGCCGCTGCGCTGATTGATGTAGAGTCAGGGAGAATGCTATACAGCAGCCGCGGAGACGAGCCGATGCTGATCGCCAGTCTGACCAAAATCATGACTGCGCTGGTCGCCATCGAGAACGGCGATCTGACCTCCAAGGTCAAGGTGGGCAAGAACGCCTTCGCCAAGGAAGGCTCCTCGCTCTATCTGAAGCTGGGCGAAGAAATGTCCCTGGAGGATATGCTGTACGGGCTGATGCTGCGTTCGGGGAACGATGCGGCTACGGCGATTGCCGAGCATGTCGGCGGCACGGAGCAGGGCTTCGTGTACCTGATGAACGCTAAAGCGGAGGAGCTTGGCCTCACCCATACGCATTTTGCCAACCCGCATGGTCTGGATGCCGACGGGCATTACTCCACTGCGAATGATCTGGCGGTGCTGACCGCTTACGCAATGCATAATCCGGTCTTCAAGGAGATTGTCGGCACTCCGGTGAAGACAGCGGATAACCCCTATGAGAAATGGGACTATAAATGGGCCAATAAAAATAAAATGCTGCGCCTGTATGAGGGTGCGGACGGTGTGAAGACCGGTTACACCAAAAAAGCGCTGCGCTGTCTGGTCAGCTCGGCGACCCGGGGCGGGCAGCAGCTGGTGGCAGTAACGCTGAACGACGGCAATGACTGGAATGATCATGCCGCCCTGCTGGACTACGGCTTCAACCATTATCCGCTCAAGAATCTGGTGCAGCGCGGAGAAAGCATCGAAGGTTACCCGCTGGTTACCGGCAAGAGCTTCGCCTATCCGCTGGGGCAGGGGGAGGAGGCCCGGCTGAACACCAGGCTTGTGCTCGACGATCAGGTCCGTGCGGAGGCGCCAACCAGCTTTGGGCTTAAAGGGGCATTGATTGTGGAGCTTGGCGGCAGGGTCATCGGACGGATTCCGGTGTATGACCCGCAGCGGCTGCCGCCGGAGCAGTCGGCATATATGAAGAAATACAGCGACGCCGGAGCCGCGCCGTACCCGGCGGATAACTGGCTGCAGGCGCTGGGCAGCGCACTGCGGGCACTGTTCCGGTTAGGGTAAGGAGGCAGGTGGCCACACGTGACTCCGGACATAGCAGGGCGGCAAAGGGGGAGGTTCGGCAATGATTAACGGAATCTGGCTGGGCATGATTCTGATCGGCTTTGTATTCGCTGCGGTCAACGGGCGGATGGATGAATTTACGGCGGCGATATTTGACGGAGCCAAGAACGGGGTGACGGTCAGCTTCGGGCTGATCAGTGTGCTGGTCTTCTGGATGGGAATGATGCGGGTAGCGGAGGACGGGGGACTGATGAAGATCATCGCCAGAGTGCTGGGCCCTGTAGTGTCTTTTCTGTTCCCCGATGTGCCGAAAGGCCATCCGGCTATCGGTTACATCCTCTCCAACATGAGCGCGAATCTGCTGGGGCTGGGCAACGCCGCAACGCCTATGGGCATCAAGGCGATGCAGGAGCTGCAGACGCTGAACCCCGATAAGGAGACGGCGACTCCGGCCATGTGCACACTGCTTGCGCTCAATACCGCGAGCATTACGCTCATTCCGGCAACCTTGATTGCTGTGAGGCTGAACTACGGCTCGGCGGAGCCTGCCGGCATTGTCGGCACGACACTGGCGGCAACGGCGGTGGCAACCATCGCCGCCATCGCGGCCGACCGTTTCTACCGCAGGCTAACGCTGCTGCGCAGGCCGCCGAGGCCGCCCGCAGTGCGGACAGGCAGCGCCGGCGGCGGTCCGGCCGTACCGCATTCCTCCATGAAAGGGTGAGTCTTCCGTGCTACAGCTCATTAGCCTGATCTCGGCCTGGGCGATCCCGGTGATGATAACCTTTATTCCGCTGTATGCCTATTACCGGAAGGTGCCGGTATACGATTCCTTTGTCGGCGGAGCCAAGGAAGGCTTCGGCACGGCGATTGCCGTAATCCCGCATCTGGTCGGCATGCTGGTCGCCATCAGCGTCTTCCGCGCTTCCGGGGCGCTCGACTTCCTGATGGGCTTTATCGCTCCGCTGCTGGGCCGGCTCGGCGTACCGGCGGAAGTGTTGCCGCTCGGCTTGCTCCGTCCGCTCACCGGCACCGGTTCACTGGCCTACACGACCGACCTGATCCGTGTCCACGGCCCGGACTCCCTGATCGGAATGATCGCTTCCACCATCCAGGGCAGTACGGATACAACTTTATATGTATTGACCGTCTATTTCGGCGCAGTAGGGATACGCAATGGCCGATATGCGCTGAAGGTCGGTCTCTTCTCTGATCTGATCGGCTTCATCGCGGCGATTGCTGTGTGTATGCTTGTTTTTGGCTGAGAATCCATTGCGCATCTGAAATAGCGAATTTCGGTGTTATATTATACCGGAATTGCAGCTATAGGTAAATAGGCACTGCTGGATATCGCCTTTGCCCGGTATACCCGCTAGAATGGGTAGGATTGTACATAACCGTCCAAAGGAGACTGCATCCATGAGAATATTGCCTGCTTTTATTGCAAGCCTGATCCTGTCCGTCACGCTGGTGGCCCCTGCTTCCGCAGCCGACAAACCGATCACCGTGCAGATTGACCAGAAGAAAATCGACCTCAAAGGGAACCATCCGGTCCAGCAAAATAATACAATTCTCGTCCCGCTTCGTCCATTATTTGAAGGCCTTGGCCTGAAGATCGGCTGGAATCCCAAAACCGGCCAAATTACCGGTACAAAGGAAGGGTTCAGCATTCAGCTGCAGATCGGCAAGAATACAGCCGTGGTCAACGGTCAGACGAAGAAGCTGATTGTGGCTCCGCAGCTGATCCGCGGCGCGGTTTATGTGCCGCTCCGTTTTGTCAGCGAAGCGGCCGGCGTTGAGGTAGGCTGGAACCCCAAGGCATCGCTCATCTCGGTGACTTCCAAGCCTGCAGCGGATACGGCCGGGATTGCCGAATTATTCGAACGGTATGTCACTGTCTCCAATCAGGAGGATGCCGCCGGATTCATGGCCTTGCTTGATCCTTCCTCGCCGCTGGCCGCCGCAGAAGAGAGCATTAAGGCCCAAATGGAGCTGTATGATCTCAGTGTATCCGTCGACCAGCTGGACATTGTAAGTGCAGATCAGAAGGAAGCTGTAGTCCGGACTGTGGAGACTTCCCGCCGGGTGGGCGGACTGTTCATGCCGGATAGTACATCCGAGTATATCTACTCACTGGTTAACACGGATGCCGGTTGGAAGATCAGCGGTGTCCAGATCAATGCAGCGCAGTATAGCGTGCCCCAGAATGTGCTTAGTGCCACACCTGCTGTACCGAAGGAGGCCGAGAGCGCGATTCTGGCTGAGCTGGAGTTGAACTATAAATATTCCAATGAGGAAAATATAGACGGCCTGCTGGCTGATCTCACGGCGGGAACAGCGGAATATGAACAGGCCAAGCAGTTGTACAGCCAGATATTCCAGACCTATGATCTTTCCTATACGCTGGAATCGGCCAAGATCATCGATTACACGGACAGCCAGGCTGCCGTATACGTCATTCAGACAACGAAGAAGCTGAAGGGTCCGGAATTCAAGAATAACCGCGCCGCTTCCGTAATGATGCTGGTCAAGGGCGAAGACGGTTCCTGGCAACTCGGGCCAACCTACCTGATCAGCAGCGAAGAACTGTAATTGCACGAAGCGGTTAGCATTTAAGGCGGCTGAATGCCCGCCTGCTGTCCGAATCCCCGTCAACGCGCTTCAGCCTCCGGGGGCTGTCCGTGATTTGGCGGGGATTTTTGCTATGAACAGGTCATTCAATCCGGGCTCCCGCAGACAAATCCTTCCTGGCACCCTGAACTTCTATCCGTCATATGCTATTGCAGCATAACGGAGGAGGCCGATAGGGTTGGACTACAAGGGCTTTATTCTGCATCATTCCCGCTGCTCATCGATCAACGGCAAAGGCTTTGACTTCTGGATCGCGAAGGAAGGGGGGATTTATGCCGCCCCGTTGCTGACGGATCCCGAATATATCCACATTTGCCTGGAAGGAGATTACAGTTCACCAGACACGGTGCCGGAGCCTGCAGGGCGAGGTCAGCAGCTGTTTGCGGCAGGCAAGCTGATCCTGGAGCTGGCAGCGCGTTACCGGATTTCGCCGCTCTTGGTGGAAGGGCATGACGATTCATGTCCCGGAGCGTATTTTCCATGGAAGGAGCTTGTGATTTATCCCGCTGATGGTTATCATTAGTCTGAGGTGACTAGTCGAAAATGGAAAGATTACAGAAAGTTTTGGCGCAGGCAGGTATTGCGTCCAGACGCAAATGCGAAGAATTGATTTTGGCCGGGAAGGTTGAGGTCAACGGTGAGACCGTGACCGAACTCGGTACCAAGGTGGATCCTGAACAGGATGTCATCAAAGTATCAGGCAAACCGATCCGCAGCGAGAATAAAATCTACTTGATGTTCAATAAGCCTAAAGGTGTGATCACCAGCGCATCGGACCCCAAGGGCCGTAAAGTGGTGACGGATTATCTGAAGGGAATCACGGAGCGGGTCTACCCGATCGGCCGGCTGGATTATGATACGGAGGGACTTTTGCTGTTGACCAATGACGGCGAGTTCGCCAATCTGCTCACGCATCCGAAGCACCATGTGCCGAAGACGTATCTGGCTACGGTCAAAGGGGTGCCCCATGGCACCTCGCTGGACAAGCTGAAGGCCGGCATCAAGCTGGAGGACGGGATGACCGCTCCGGCGGAAGTCGAATATAAGGATATCGATGAAGCCAGTAAGGAATCCGTCATCAGCATTACCATTCATGAAGGACGCAACCGTCAGGTGCGCAGGATGTTTGAAGCGATCAACCACCCGGTGATCCGGCTCAAGCGGATTTCCTTCGGGGATATTCTGCTGCAGAACCTGAAGCGCGGCAGCTTCCGCCATCTGACCAAGGATGAGATTAACCATCTGAAGCAAACTGCCAAGGCAGGCCTGCTGAAAGCAAATCAAACCCGTAAAGACACATAATGTTCACATTTACTCCTCCTAAATCTGTGGCCATATTCGTTATAATGTTCATAGGATGTTCACACCTAAAAACTGAAGTAATGAATTGCGTCACAGAAGGAGGATTTCTGTTGGGCACAGCGAAAAAGCCGTTACAGGTTGTTATTCTGGTGCTGCTCCTGGTGCTCGGAGGATATGCAATCGCTTCCTCGGCGTTCGGAGGCGCTGGTCCTGCCCGGGAAGGCGTCAAGGCTCCCGGCTTCAAGCTGTACGGGCTGGACGGTACGCTGCATACGCTGGAAGACTACAAGGACAAGGCTGTCGTGCTCAACTTTTGGGGCTCCTGGTGTGCCCCCTGTGTCAAAGAAATGCCTGTGCTGCAGGCTGGCTGGGAGAAATACCGTGAACGTGGTGTAGCGGTTGTCGGTGTAAATGTTGCCGAAGACCGGGCTACAGTCGAGAACTTCGTGAAACAGGTCGGCATCGATTTTCCGGTTATTATGGACAAAGACCGCGATGCGGTGCAGAGTTACGGTGTTTCGCCGCTGCCTACGACTTTCTTCATTAATAAAAATGGGAAAGTAGCCAACATCCATATCGGCCAGCTGGATGCAAATGTACTCGATACGCAGATCAGGAAGCTGGTTGGAGACTGAGGGCAGGCCTGCAGCTGATGGGCCTGTGATACCTTTTTTACGTATGCCGCCAATGGGTATATAGGTATTAGGAGTTCCGACTCACCTCCGGTAACGTAACCGTTGACAGCCCCGGGCGGGAAGATAGTACAATAGGGAAAGTGAGTTATAAAATACGGCCGGATGAGGCAACTTACCATAGCGAATCAGGGCGGTTTTCGTCGATTCCCGGAAGGGGAGCGCCAGGTACTGCATGGCTCGCCGTACTCGGCTTTCTTGCGTGAAATTCACCTTGGCCCGCGCCTTAAGTTGATTATCTCCGGGCTTCATTAGAATGCGGTGACGGACTAAGCAAATCTATATTTTTTAACGCGGCAAAGGATTATGGGTAACGTTCTACTGTATTTGATGAAGGGGTTGTTGTGAAATGGCAGAGCATTTGAACAGAATTCTGGTGGTGGATGACGAGGAGCGCATTCGCCGCCTGCTGAAAATGTATCTTGAAAAAGAAGGCTACGAAATCGACGAAGCGGAAGACGGCGAAATCGCTCTGCGCAAAGCAACGGCCAATGATTATGGTCTTATTCTGCTGGATGTTATGCTGCCGGGAATCGACGGCATTGAGGTGCTTACCCGGCTGCGGGGCGTGAAGTCCACGCCGGTGCTGATGCTGACGGCCAAAGGTGAGGAAATCAACCGGGTTCAGGGCTTTGAGATGGGTGCGGACGATTATGTCGTGAAACCGTTCAGCCCGCGTGAGGTGATCTACCGGGTTAAGGCGATCCTGCGCCGCTCTTCGGCGACAGCCTTTTTGTCCAAAGAGAGCAATTCCAGCAACAATATTGTGTTCCCGCATCTGGTGATTGAGCATGATGCCCACCGTGTAACCGCCGGCGGACAGGAAGTCAGCCTGACTCCGAAGGAATATGAGCTGCTGCATTATCTGGCGATTTCACCGGACAAGGTATTTTCGCGGGAAGAGCTGCTTAAGGATGTCTGGAATTATGAATTCTTCGGCGATTTGCGTACGGTCGATACCCATGTCAAACGGCTGCGCGAGAAGCTGAACAAGGTCTCGCCGGAGTCGGCGGCGATGATTACTACGGTCTGGGGCGTCGGCTATAAGCTAGAGGTGCCTAAATAAGTGAGCTTCTGGAGAAGTCTTGTCGGCAAGCTGTGGCTTACGATCTTTTGCCTCGTTGGCTTTGTGATCATGACGGTCGGGCTGTTCCTGCTCCCCTTTATCGACAGCAATTTCGCCAATTCCGCAGAAATCAAACGATTGTTCTTGTATGCTTGTATGATCGGTTTCTCTTTGACAACGTTCTTTGCGTTGTTCCTAATCACCAAGATTACCCAGCCTATGCAGCGTCTTATTGAAGCGGCCAACAATATCCGCAGGGGTCAATATGGAACAAGACTGAACCTGAAGACCAGCGATGAAATTGGCCAATTGGCGACCTCCTTCAACCATATGGCTGCTGAGCTGGAGGAGAATATCCGCAGCCTGAACCATGAGAAGGCCCATCTCTCCAGTGTTCTGCGCAGCATGAGTGACGCCGTAATCACCTTCGATACCGCCGGGCGTGTCATTCTGACGAATCCGCACGGACAGACCTTGCTTAAGGCGTGGAGCGATGTTGCACTTGAGGAGGCCAGCGAAGCGGAGCTTCTGCCGCAGGGGCAGCTCGCCAGTGAGGTGCCGCCGCCGCTGCGGCCGGTCTTTTACAGCACCCTGAGCCAGGGCGGCGACCAGCGCTCCAACGTCCATGTACGGCAGGGTGTCTGGTCAGTGCATATGGCACCGCTACTTGCCGAAGACAGCATCCGCGGCGCCGTGGCGGTGCTGCGCGATGTGACAGAGGAGGTACGGCTGGAGAAGATGCGCACCGACTTCGTGGCGAATGTCTCGCATGAGATCCGTACACCGCTGTCCATGATGCAAGGCTACAGCGAAGCGCTGCTGGACGGGATGGCTTCTTCTCCGGAAGAAAGTGCCGAACTGGTGCAGGTCATTCATGACGAGTCGCTGCGTATGGGCCGGCTGGTCAAGGATCTCCTGGATCTGGCCCGTATGGAAGCAGGACATACCGATATGAAGCAGGAGCAGGTCGACATGGAGGAGCTGCTGGAGCGGATGTACCGCAAATTCTCCGTGCGGGCCAAGGAGCGGGGGATTCTGCTGGAGCTGGATAAGTCCAGCGGTCCGCTTGTGCTGAAGGCTGCAGACCAGGACAAGCTTGAACAGGTGCTGACCAATCTGCTGGACAACGCCTTCCGTCACACCGCCGCGGACAAGCATATCTCCATTCTTACCGGCTTTACCGTGCTGGAAGGCCGGCGTTATCTGGAGATTAAGATCCGCGATGAAGGGGCGGGTATCGCGCCGGAGGATTTGCCGTTTATCTTCGAACGGTTCTACAAGGCGGATAAAGCCCGGGTACGGGGAGAGTCCGGAGGAACCGGACTCGGCCTGGCCATCGTCAAGAATATCGTCGAGGCCCATCACGGCCAGATTTCGGCGGCCAGCAAGCTTGGAGAGGGGACAACCTTCATTCTGCGGCTTCCTGTCGAAAAACAGTAAAACAGATTTCAAGGATTGACAGCGCCTCTGAGAGCAGAGGTGCTTTTTGTTGAAAGGACCACATTAATCTTGTTCACCGTGGAACATCTACCTGGGAGGAGCTCACTATGATTTTATCTTTGGACCAAGGCACCACCAGTTCGCGGGCTATATTGTTTGATAGCGAAGCCCGGATCATCGCACAGGGGCAATACGAGATCAGGCAATCCTTCCCCCGGCCGGGCTGGGTGGAGCATGATCCGGAGCAGATCTGGCAGACCCAGCTGTCTGCTGCCCGGGACGCAGTCGGCAGGAGCTGCATCGTGCCGGAGGCGATTGCGGCCATCGGAATTACGAACCAGCGGGAAACGGCGTTAATCTGGGACCGTGTAAGCGGAGAGCCGATCTACCCCGCCATCGTATGGCAGGATCGCCGTACAGCGGAGCATTGCGAAGAACTCAAGCGTAGCGGCTGGGACAAGGAGATAGCCGCAAGGACGGGACTGGTTGTGGATGCGTACTTCTCCGCTACCAAGCTGGCCTGGATACTGGATCATGTGCCGGGCGCACGTACACGGGCGGAGCAGGGCGAGCTGCTGGCCGGAACAGTTGACAGCTGGCTGATCTGGAAGCTGACCGGAGGCAAGGTACACGCCACAGACGTAACGAATGCTTCGCGTACGATGCTGTATAACCTCTATGAGCACCGGTGGGATGAGGAATTGATCCGTGAGCTCAACATTCCCCGCTGTATTCTGCCGGAAGTGCAGATGTCCGGCAGCGATTTCGGTGTGGCCGAGGCACAGTGGTTCGGCGCGGAAATCCCCATTCGCTCGGTACTCGGCGATCAGCAGGCTGCGCTCTTCGGCCATACCTGCCTGGAACCGGGCAGCGCGAAGAATACCTATGGAACAGGCTGCTTCATTCTGATGAACACCGGTTCCGAAGCGGTGGCTTCCAGCCACGGGCTGCTGACGACAATCGCTTGGGGAATGGGCGAAGAGCTCTACTATGCGCTGGAAGGCAGCGTATTTGTTGCCGGAGCCGCAGTACAGTGGCTGGAGGAAGGCCTGGGGCTCATCGGTAGCCCGGCGGAATCGGAACTGAAGGCGCGCGAAGTGGAGGACAGCGACGGCGTTGTTGTCGTTCCGGCCTTCACCGGCCTTGGGGCGCCGTACTGGGATATGTATGCCCGTGGAGCGGTGTTCGGACTGACCCGGGGGACGACGGCCGGCCATCTGGCCCGGGCGACGCTGGAGTCCCTTGCTTTTCAGTCCCGCGATGTTATCGGAGCGATGGAGAAGGATGCCGGCATGCCGCTGAAGGATTTGCGCGTAGACGGGGGCGCTGTGCGCAACGACCTGCTGATGCAATTTCAGGCGGATATTCTGGGCAGTGAGGTGACGCGGACAGCCTATGCCGAAACCACGGCGCTTGGTGCTGCGCTGCTGGCCGGCCTTAATATAGGCCTGTGGAGCAGAGCGGAGCTGCGGAATATCAATCAGGCTGAGACAAGCTTCCTTCCGCAAATGGCCGAAGCTGAACGGGAACAGCGCTACGGGGTATGGAAAGACGCGGTGGAACGCACGATGGGTTGGGAAAAGCATGAACGGGGAACACAACTATAGGGAGACAGCAGGAGTGAACTTGTACGGCGGAAGCCTCATCGGTATAGCTTCCGCCGCTGCATTTATGGCTAGGCTTGTACCGTGGATTGGATAGTCAAGTTCTCCAATCCTGCCTTTCGTCCGAGACGGGAAAGCTGCATTTTCAGAATCGGGTTATGCTCCAAGGTAAGAACGATCCTGGTGAAGCCGTCATTCTTGAACATGAGAAAGCAGCTTTCCAGCAAATGCACTACATCAGGCGCCGTCACATTCAGCTTCGTGCAATCGATTTGCAGCTCGTATTCAGCGGGATCCAGCGGATTTATGACCTGCTGATAGCTCTGCATGGATAGAAGTCCTTCCTCTTCGGAGAATGTTCCTACAAGCTCAATACGGATTTGCTTATGTATATCATCGGTGTGCAAGATAAAATTTCCCACGCTCAAAACACACTCCTTACGCTTCGCTGGACAGAGCAAGGGCTCTGCCTCTTATATTTATCCTTTTAAAGCATATTTCACCATATAATTACACAAAAAGGATGTATATTCAAGTCCAGTATAACCCGCTTCTCCTTTTGTTGGCAATCGGCTGGTCGAAAGCTGTATGAATTTGTCACAAAACAACCCCTCTCCGCAAGGTGGTCACCTAAAGCGGGAAGGGGCTGCAGCTGTAGCGTAAGCAGTGACATCAGAATTTGAAGATATGAATCGTCTTTTGCAGCTGGAATACAGCGCTGGTCATCTTCTCCGTCTCTTCAGCAACCGATTGGAGCGCGTGGATTTGCTCATTCATCGCTGCAGATACCTGTTCTGTCCCGGCCGCCGTCTCCTGCGTAATCGCCGAGATGTTCTCGATCGCGCTGGAGATCTTGAGGGCACTTTCCAGCATCAGGTCGCTTTCGGAAGAGAAGGAAGCGATTTGCTCGGTTATGTATTGAACGCTGTGCACAATTTGCGAGAAAATATGGGCATTCTCAATGATCATCTGATTTTGCAGCTGAACCACTTCTTCATTGATTGCAATATTGGAAATGGCTTGTTTGATGTCGGTTTCGATACTGCGCACGAGAGTGAACACTTCTTTGACTGAAGCGGTAGATTCTTCGGCGAGCTTGCGCACTTCCTGGGCTACCACTGCAAACCCCCGGCCATGCTCTCCGGCACGCGCCGCTTCAATGGAGGCATTCAGCGAGAGCAGATTTGTCTGCTCGGCGATTTCCGTGATCGTCTTGGCGATCATTGTAATGCCGCGCGCATTTTGCGATAAGGCCTCAATGGTATCGGCTACCTTCTGTGTGGCTTCAATGTTCTTGCGCATGCCTTCGGCCTGTGTATCGACTGATTGCCGGCCCTTCTCCACCAGCTCCAGCATGTGCTTGGACCGCTTGTCCATTTCTTTGGTGGAGCTGGTATAATTGCTCACCTTGGTTTCAATGTCTTTAATGGAGTCGGTCATACCGGCGATATCCACCGAAATTTCGTTGGCACCCAGTGCCAGCTCATTGGAGGAGGAAGAGACCTGCGCCATCACGATCTTCAGGTTCTGATTCTTGTCTTCAATGCCCCGGCTCGCGTCCATGACCTGGCGGGTGATCTGCGAGGCCTCGGTCAGAATCTTTTTCAATTTGTCAATCATAGTGTTGAAGGAGCGGCTGATATCACCCATGGAGCCGGATTCGTCGGCGCGGGCAGTGAAATCGCCTTTGGCAATCGTGTGGGTAACGTTAGAGATGTCGTCAAATGAAGATGTAAGCGTTCTCTCAATAAAGCGCGCCAGTGGGTAAGTCAGCGCCGCCAGTACCACCATCAGAATAACCCCGACGATAAATTTGCCCATAATGATGAAGGCAATCAATGCAGGGATAAAGAATAAAGCGGCGACCAGGTAACATCCCGTAATAATTCTTTGCTTCAACGGAAGTTTGCTCATCCAGTCCATGGTAGGTTCCCCCTAAAAATTATGTGGTTGTATCTGGTAATATTATAGGTTATATAGGGAATTTGGTCTATTGCAAGAACTGACATAATTCTTATTTGCCTTCTAAGAGTGAACGTTTTGTATCATTTTTCTTCATATAATAGCGTCATTTCTCTGACTGCTGATATGACCTGCTCCACAAGCTCCCGGGGCCCGGTAGCACGGATGCCGGAACCCAGGGAGAGAATAATACGGAGGGCGGACTCCGGGGTGTTGAACTCGGCCTGAACCTGCTGCCATCCTTGCCGGGAGGAAGGGCTGTGGTCCAGCAGTTTTACATAGCGTTCTTGCTGAAGCTGCTTCCAGGCACTGTCCGCAACGAGCAGTTCCGCAGAATAGCGCGGGAGGGTGGCGCGAAAGGCCCGGTTCGATTCCTGCCAATAGGCTGCAAGATCGAAATGCCCGGGGCGCTCGAAATATTCATCACTCAGCCAAGCCTCCGAAATTCTCGAGACACGGAATGATTTAACCGTACCGGCATGCTCAGCGGCGGCATACCAGACGCCCCGCTTGGCAATCAGGCCAAGGGGAGCAATCAGGCGGGGCTCGCTTTGTTCACCGCTCTTATAGATCATCTCAACTTTGCGGTTCTGCCACATGGCCTGTTGAAGCAGGGAGAGGCAGGGGAAAGCCTCGCCTGTCGGATGCCACCCTTCCCCGTCAATGTGGATGCGCTGGCTGAAATTTTCAATGGAATGCCCGCCGAGTCTGGAAGCGGCCGCCTCCACTTTCCGTGCTGCAGCGGAGAAGTCTTCTTCCATACCTAGTGCCTTTAAAATGGCCGGATCGGCCGAAAGCAGCAGGGAGCCCAGTTCCTTCGGCTTCATGCCTGTCAGGGAGTTGCGGTACCCCTCGCTGAAGCTCCAGCCGCCGGCGCGGCCTCTTTCCGCGAAGACCGGAATGCCGGCGGCGCTCAGCGCCTCCATATCGCGGACAACTGTCCGCCCGGATACCTCCAGGGACACAGCCAATTCTCTTGTAGTCATCCTGCCCCGCTTTTGCAGTAGCAGCATTATCGTGATCAAGCGGTCTGCACGCACAAATATTCCTCCCGGTTTCTGATGAATAGACAGTTTATTTCAGTTTACCTTAAATATATGTCAATGGATGTCTTATTTAATGTTTACAATGAGAAAAGAAACAAACCCATCTATCAGTAGAGAGGAGCTGTGTTGATGAATAGTCTGCAAGGTAAAGTTGCGCTGGTTACAGGCGGGAGCCGGGGGGCAGGGCGGGGAATTGCGCTTGAATTGGCCAAAGCCGGAGCGTACGTCTACATTACCGGAAGAAGCAGCGGAATCCCGGAAGCGGGACAGCGTCCCGAGACGGTTGATACCGTAGTGGAAGTAATTCGCCAGTTGGGCGGCAAGGGGCGAGCCATCCGCTGCGACCACAACGTCGACGAGGATACGCAGAAGGCAGTAGCCATTATTGAAGCGGAGCATGGGCAGCTTGACATTCTGGTAAACAATGCCTGGGGAGGCAATACTCTGCCTATAGACCTTAAGCCTATGTGGGAACAGCCGCCGCAGCATTGGGATTATATGTTTCAGGGCGGAGTCAGGGCGCAGCTCATGACCAATTATTACGCGATCCCCTTACTGCTTAGGAGCGGCTCCGGAGGTGTCATTATTCACACCACCTACTGGGATCATTACAAATATATCGGCAATTTCTTCTATGATCTGTCCAAAAATGCTCTGGTGCGAATGGCCTACGGATTGTCCGTGGAGCTGGCCGCGGACGGCATTGCCGTCATTGCGCTCTCGCCCGGCTGGATGCGCACCGAATTGGTGCTGGAGAGTCTGCAGACTGACGAGGAACATTGGCAGGAGGTGGCCGAGCTGAAGAACAGTGAATCGACCGCCTATATCGGCAAGGCAGTTGTCCATCTGGCAGCTGATCCGGGAATCATGGAGATGACCGGTGTTCCCCAGCAGGTAGCCCGGCTGGCAGAACATTACGGCTTCACCGATGTAGACGGGCGCAGAGTGCCGGTCTTCGAGGTTCAGGACCATTGATGATTCAAGGTACAAGAAGAACGCTCATTCAGAAAGCCGGCCCCGGGCCGGCTTCCAAATGAGCGTTGCTTGTTGTTTGGGATACATTTTTTTGATTTGCAGTAATGCTGTTTCGGTTACTTACAGAAGCACAATCTCTTCGGCGGAGTTGATTTCCGGCAGTCCTGCCAGCTTCACCAGGACGTCCTGCGGAACTTCCTTGTCGACGGTCAGCAGCATAATGGCGGCGCCGCCCACAATCTTACGTCCTACCTGCATCGAAGCGATATTGACGCCGTTCTCGCCGAACAATGTGCCCACGAACCCGATGATCCCCGGTTTATCGTTATGGGAAATCAGAATTTGGTGGCCTTCCGGAGCAATATCAACCGGGAATTTGTTAACCTGCACAATCCGTTCGCCATAGCCCTGCAGCAAGGTTCCTGCCACGAGGTATTCCTGGTTGTCGCTCTTCAGTGTCACTGTAATCAGGTTGGTAAAGCCCTTGGTCTTCGGCGATTTCGTTACCACGACATTGATGTCGCGCGTCTTGGCCAGATGCATCGAATTGACAATGTTGACATCGCCGCCGAAATGGCGGGAGAGAACACCCTTAACGATGTAACGGGTGAGCGGCTGGGTGTCCACATCGGACAGATCGCCGGCATATTCCACGAAAATCTCGGTGAACGCGCCATGCGTCAGCTGCGTTGCGAAGCTTCCCAGCTTCTCGCCGAGCGTGAAGTATGGCTGAAGCTTATTCATTACACTTGCTGCAACCGGCGGGATGTTGACGGCATTGATGAACGGTTCGTTGCGCAGGATATGCAGCACCTGCTCCGATACGTCGATCGCGACATTCTCCTGGGCTTCCACAGTAGAAGCACCCAGATGCGGGGTGACGATAATTTTCGGATGGGAGAGGAACGGGTGATCCGCCTGCGGCGGCTCTTTCTCGAATACGTCGAAGGCTGCTCCGGCAACAATGCCGCTGTCAATCGCTTCAACCAGTGCCATTTCGTCGATAACGCCGCCGCGTGCACAGTTGACGATGCGCATGCCTTTTTTCATTACTTCGAATTGCGGGCGGGAAATCATATGGCGCGTCTCAGCCGTGAGCGGTGTATGAACGGTAATGAAGTCGGCGCCGCGTACAATATCGTCTACCGAAGCGAGCTTCACTTCGAGCTTTCCGGCACGATCCTCCGTCAGGAACGGGTCATAGGCCAGGATATCCATACCGAAGGCCTTGGCCCGTTTGGCCACCTCGCTGCCGATCCGGCCCATTCCCAGTACGCCGAGGGTTTTGCCGCGCAATTCCACACCCAAGAAGGATTTCTTATCCCAAACCCCTGCAATCGTCTTGGCATAAGCCTGCGGGATATGACGGGCAAGCGCCATCATCATGGCAAAAGCATGCTCACAGGTGGTAATCGTGTTGCCGTCCGGGGCATTGATGACAACGACCCCGCGCTGTGTGGCGGCTTCCAGCTTGATATTGTCGACACCGACACCTGCTCGGCCGATGACCTTCAAGTTGGTGCCGGCCGCGATAATTTTCTCCGTAACCGTAGTCTGACTGCGGACGAGCAGGGCGTCATATTCTCCAATGATGGCAATCAGTTCTTCTTCGCTGAGTCCGGTTTTCTTGTCCACAGTAACGTCGCTGGCGTCCACTAACTGCTGAATGCCCATATCGCTGATTGGATCCGATACTAAAACTTTGAACATGATTTCAATTCCTCCTTATGATTGGAAAGCTGATTATTGAAAGGATGCCTGGAAAGGGCGTCCGCAGTACCTGCATTAGACTGAAATAACGTTGCAACGCGGTGTCGCATAAAAGAAAGACGATACGCAAATACGCCTGCGCTGGGTTCATGCCCGCCGGGCGGCTGTACCAGGGCAACAAAAAAACTCCCGAACCCCATACTACTGCCGTAGTAAGGGACGAGAGTTGTCGTGGTACCACCCTAATTCACTGCATCTGTAAAGATGCAGCCTCATTGACCCAGCAAATGGGCCACACTGGTAACGGAGTGAACCGAATGTATCTACTACAAGTTCGATACAACACCTCAGGAGCGCTAAAGACAACTTTCAACCGCCGGTTTGCACCATCCACCGGCTCTCTGAAGGCTTCCAGTATCTTTGTTCCATCATCGGTTTTTAATGTTTTGCTTGATTAATTTTTCATAATGTAACATGGCGGTGCCAGATGTGTCAATAGGATTATTCATCCCGTCCCGCCTTGAAGTCGGCTGCAATATTCGTTATGATGAATAACCGGCTCTACTCGTTGAAGAACGGCAGCTCCGGCAGGGTTTCCTTGGCGTAATATTGCTCGCGCCATTTCATGAAATCCGCCTCCTGGACCGCATCGGTCGAGGTCAACAAATTCAGGCAGGATTGTACATCCTTCAGCGAAAGCGAGCTCGCCGTTCCCGAATAGATCATATCGTCAATCTTGGCCGTAATATCCTGGGGATCATAGCCGGCAAATATACTGCGGTTGAGCATAATGTCTGAGACTGCCGCATTCTTCTGCAGCAAAGGCATCTTCTTCCATTGCACAAAGCTCAGTGTCTTCAGCTCACCCAGCTGTGCCGGAATTTTGCCGTTGACCTTTGATCCCCATTTCAGCATGGAATCATAGAAATTCTTCTGGGCGAGCAGGCCGAATTTCGCTGCACTGACCGTGAACTTGTCACCGTTTAGCTGCTTAGCGATCTGCGATCCGGCCCCTCCTGACGAAACTTTGCCCGAAGCCTGTGAGAATAGAGTGAGGCTCTTGAGAATATTGAGCTGGGCTTCATGCAGCAGCGGCGAGCCGCTGAAGACGGAGTCCTGTGTGACCTTCTCGTACTGCTTGTCGGCCAGGATGCCCAGATTCTTCAGCGTTGCCGCATTCTCGCGCGAATCGGTGCTGCGGGAGAGCTTGTCCACCTCTTCGTTCCAGCTGAGCTTGAATTCCCGATACGGCAAAAATACGTTATGATAGAATGTAACGAGGTCCTGCTGCTGATATGAACCGGAGAATTCTTCGGTGGTCTCCTTGGCGGTCAGATGAGCATACTTGGCCTCCGTCTTATCTGCCCCAACCTTTACGCCTGTAAAGAATGCGGCAAACGCCGAAATGAGAAAAAACAGAAAACCTAATGTGTACAACATTTGTGTGCGGGAGTTGCGGCTGCTCATCATTCGTGCTCCTTCTTCAAGTGAAATAATCTATGTATTAATGTTGTAAATACATTATAGAACAGGCAGGTTGCGATGAAAAAATTCAAATTAGGCAACATTAAAGTAAAAAAGGCTGATCCGCAGCAGTTGACAGACAAGCTGCTTCTGCTGAATCTCTACATTACGCAGGGCCTTACTTTAATTATCGGTTTGATATGGATATTATTTCAGAATAGAAACCCATTCGAAGTATTAAAATTTCCACACAACACAAATTTTTTGTACTGGGGCCTTGGATTAGCCGCTGTAATGCTCCTCGTTGATTTTATTCTGACCCATATTATACCTGAGGAAAGCATGGATGACGGCGGAATTAATGAGATGCTGTTTAAGCGCCGGCCTTTCTGGCATATCCTGCTGATTGCCGCTGTGGTTGCCGTCTGCGAGGAACTGCTGTTCCGCGGTGCGATTCAGCACTCCATCGGCCCCTATTGGACCAGCATCCTCTTCGCTGTCATTCATGTCCGTTACTTACGGCACTGGATTCCTACAGGCTGGGTTTTCCTGAGCAGCTACGGGCTGGGGTATATATACATTCATTCCGGAACGCTTTGGGCTCCGATATTATGCCATTTCTTCATCGACCTGTTCTCAGGTCTGGTGATCCGCTACAGGAGGGAGACATGAGTGAGGAGCTAAGCCGGGTCAAATCCCGGCGCAGAAGCAAGCCGGACACCGCGCAGCGCGAAGCCGGAGCGCCTGCAGTTAAGATGTCCGCCTCTGAAGGAACGGAGGGAGTCAGTCACCGGACGCAGGTCACCTTGTCCAGAAAAGACCGACATTCCGGCACCGGTGGCAAGCGTATGACGAAAGGCACGGAGGAAGGGGCAGATACGCCTTCGCGCACCAAAATACACCGGATGGAGCGGGTCCGGCTTAGCAAAATTTTCGTTAACACACTGATCGTTATGTTCGTGGCGCTGCTCGCTTCGCTGTTCTGGTGGGGCTGGAAAGGCGCTCCGGCGCTGGATACATTATGGTGAGCCCGGTTTTATATACCATGCTTTTGGTCGTGTTAATACTTGCCGTGATACTGCTGGCGATGGTGAAACAAGCGTTTTCGACCCGCATTATTGCCGAGGAAATATCCTTGCCCGGCTTGCCGGCCGGTTTTGACGGATTTCGCATTCTGCTGATTACCGATATCCACAGCCGGAAGCTCCCGCAGGGGCAGCTCATGGCTTTGAAAGGCAGTGTTGATACTGTCTTTCTGGGCGGAGACATGACGGAAAGAGGCAATCCTGTAACACGGCTCATCGGCAATGTAGCCCTTGTATCCTCGCTGGCGCCGGTTTACGCTGTTCACGGCAACCATGATTATAAAGCCGGTATTGCACTGGTCGATAATGTACTGCGCGGCCATGGAATCGATCTGCTGCTGGATGAGAACCGGATATTGCAGCGTGGCGGCGATCAGCTCGCCTTGACCGGCGTCGACTTTCCCCGGACAGGAGGAGTCAAGGCGTATGCTCCTTTGCCGGAGCTGCCTGCGGATATATTCCGGATCATTCTGGTGCATGATCCGCTGTGGTTGTCGCAGCGGTCTGACATTCCTGCCGATCTGGTGCTTGCAGGCCATACGCATGGCGGCCAGGTCGTTCTGCCGCTGCTTGGACGAAGACATGTAGAGCCGTTTTACCGCGAATACAGCGCGGGTACATACTTTATTCCCCGCTCCGAAGGAGGGGAGCCGCAGGTTCGGCTGCTGATCAGCCGCGGCTTCGGCACCTCGCATCTCCCGCTGCGCTGGGGCAGCCCTCCGGAGCTGCATGTGCTAACCCTCCGCAGGCCTGCTGAAGTGCAGTGCTAGAACGAAGTCGGCCGGAACAAGTTCAGAAGAAGCAAGTAAAAAGCAGCGATTCTGCCTCTACAGGAGAATCGCTGCTTTATGTTTTGTCCGGTCAAGCTCAAGGTGCTGGAATCTCAATGCTGCGCGGATCGACGAAGGAATATCCTTTGCCTTCCAGCGTGGTTAACAGCTGATCGAGCGCCTCGACAGTCCAAGGAAGCTCGTGCATCAGAATGTTACTGCCGGAATGGAGCTGATCGGTGACGTTGGCGATCAGCTTCTCGGTCTTGCCGCTTTCCGACTCCTTCATTTCCCAGTCCAGCGATCCCACAGACCAGGTCATGTAGAGCAGCTTGTTCTCTGCCGATACCTTCTTGCCGACATCGCCGCCCGTGCCGTGCGGGGGACGGAAGAAGGCTACGGTCTCGCCGGTCACTTCTTTAACGATTGCCTGAACATCCTCAATCTGCTGCTTCACTTCTTCATAAGACTTGTCCTTCAGCACGATGTGATCCCAGCTGTGGTTGCCGATAATACCGCCGCGGGTATGAATCAGCTTGAGCAGATCCGGATTCTCCTTCACCCGGTAGCCGTTGACGAAGAAAATGGCCTTGGCCTGGTGTTTATCGAGCGTATCGAACAGGGAATTGATCATTGCCGCATCCTTCGGGCCATCGTCGAAGGTAAGAAGGACTACTTTCTTGTTCGTACCTTCCGCAATCGGTACAATATCATAGTTCTTGTTCATGCGGTAAAGCACAGGTACTTCAGCCGTATCTGGCGCTGTGCTTACAGTGGCTTCCGTGCTTGGCGCTGCGGAAGAAGCTTCGCCCTGTGCAGCTGGCGTAGCCGTTACAACGGCGTCCCCGGCTGCGGCTGCAGCAGTGGCTGCCGGGCTGGCCGGCGGAGCGGAGGCGGCAGCCTGCGTATCCGGCGCCGGACTTGCTGATTGTACGGCCGGCTGAGAAGCCCCGGCCGGTGCAGCCGGCCCGTTATTGTTCCCGCTGCAGGCCGTTAGCATGACAGCGGACAGGAGCAGTAATGTTGCAACTTTACCCAACTTTTTCATCCCGCTTTCTTGTTGTCTTTTGGTATGAGCCGGAATCTTTCCGCCAACACTAAGCATGATTTTACCATACAAGGAGGTTAGAGTTATGAACACTTCGTCATTTCTGTGCGGCGTAGTGCTGGGCGCAGTCGCAAGCACGATGATTTCCAGAAAACGCGGCTCGATGATGTCGGCACTGCTTTCACCAAATGGAGCAGGCCAGGGTGCCGGCGAGAAAGCGAAAGACAAGATTCTCGGCATGGCCGGCACCGGATTTGGCAGCACGGCGACAGGCAGCTCCGGGTCACACAGCACGACAGCGTCAGCGGAAACCGAGCATAAGTCTGAATCTACGCTTCAGTCCAAAGAATCCAACCTCCGCATGCTGAAGGATTTCATCCGAAGCAACCCCGATGTAAAGCATGAGGTGGAGAAAATTCTCAAAGAAACCCATACCACGATACCGGGTTTGTAACCGCAAAATGCAGCCGCAGAATCATTTTGTGGATGTTCTGTCCGCAAAATGATTCTTTTTTTATCTGAAGGGTGTAATAAATGGGTGACGAATTATATTTATTTACGTGCAATTGCAGCGCCAAAATGATAACATACATACATAGTAACCATTTTTGGCTCATTACTCGGGACTCATCATACATTAATATTAAATGAGCTTGCAAAAGGAGGATCCTGTCATGAGAATAGAGCGATTAAGTCAAGATAAGATACGGATTTTCCTCACTTTTGACGACCTGAGCGAGCGGGGCATCCAGAAGGAAGACATGTGGCAGGAAGTTCCCAAGGTGCATGACCTCTTTACGGAAATGATGGACCAGGCATACAGTGAACTCGGTTTTGACGCTACTGGTCCGCTTGCCGTGGAAGTGTTCGCATTGCCCGCGCAAGGTATGGTCGTAATTGTGACCCGGGGGAAATATGATCACCAACAGTACGGTGCATCCGGGGAAGAAGAGCTGCCTGAAGAAATTTACGAAATGGAAGTTACTCTGGAACAAAGTGACTCTGTCGTGTATGCTTTTCACGATTTCGAGGTTCTGGTTGAAGCAGCCCATGTTCTGAACGGCAGCATTACTTCCCAAGGGAAGCTGTATTCTTATAATAATAAATGGTACCTCTACTTCGATCCCAAGGAATATGACGACGCGGCACTTGCCGGTCTGGTCGCAGTCCTGGCCGAATACGGGGAGTCTTCGCCGGTTACGGAAGCTGTGCTGGATGAATACGGGAAGACGGTCATGCCGGCGGATGCGGTAGAGACATTATGCACTCATTTTAAACGCCAGCAATAATACCGGGAGCAGGGAAGTGATTTCCGCTTCCTTCAAGAAGGGAATTGACGGGCGGTCATCCTGAAACGGAAGGCCGCCTTAGTCGTTCACGCTTCACCATCAGTCAGGGAGGTTATTCGGTGCTTTTGTTATCGGTTATTACATCGGCAGTGGCACCGGGACTTGCGCTGCTGATCTTCTTCTATTTAAAAGACAAGTACGATCAGGAGCCGCTGCATATGGTGGTCAAGGTATTTTTACTCGGCCTCTTAATCGTGTTTCCGGTTGTGATTATCCAGAGAGGCCTGACTCTGGGCTTGGGCGGGGGCGTCTTCACCGATTCCTTTCTGGTCTCCGCCGGTGTGGAGGAAGCGCTCAAATGGTTTGTGCTGTACCATATGATCTACAATCATACCGAATTTGACGAGCCATATGATGGAATACTATACGCCGTAGCGATTTCGCTCGGTTTTGCAACACTGGAGAACGTCATGTATGCCTGGTACAGCCACGCTTCCATCGGCTCGATGATCATGCGGGCCTTGCTCCCGGTCTCGGGGCATGCCATGTTCGGCGTCATTATGGGCTACCACATGGGCAGGGCCAAATTCTCCATCTCCGGCAGGAAGAAGGGGAGTCTCGCCATATCCCTGCTTCTGCCGTGGCTGTGGCACGGAATCTATGATTTTATCCTGAGCACCTCACCAAATTACTGGATTTGGTATATCGTGCCGCTGATGGCTCTGCTGTGGTACGGAGGCATGGGCAAGGTGGCGCAGGCCAACAACCGCTCGCCGTTCAAGCTGCTCAAGCGTGAGGAAGAGGTTAACCTGTAACTCAAATGGACACACTTGTACCTGAAGGCAATACCGCCGAGGCGGGAATCCCTGAATGGAGCGAGGTGTCTTTTTTGCGTGTAAAAGTACGGATTGTCTGTAAAGAATGCGGTGAAAGCTTCATATTACGGGGCAACAAGGAGCAAGGGGTTATTCAGACCGGCTTCAAACAATGTCTGTGCAACAGCAGCAGCGGATTCTTAATTGAGGAACGGGGTTGAAGAGGACCCGAGCCTCCTTTCGAGGGCTTGACGATTTCAGCGGAACGGGTGCATAAGTCATCAAGGTTATTGTCAAACTAACGGCAATAAGCTATGGAAGGAGTCTTGCAGCCCTATGTACAAAAGATTGAGCGCAATAATGTTCCCCTTGACCGCGCTGCTGCTGATCGGAGCGTTGGTATGGGGTTATCAGGAGAACCAGGAAAAAAACTCGATTCTGCTTAAGGCGGAGAACCAGTATCAGCGGGCTTTTCACGATTTGTCCTATCATGTGGAACGGCTCCATGGGGAGCTCGGCAACACGCTTGCGGTAAGTTCCGCATCCACGGGGGTACACCGCAAAGGGCTTGTTAATGTATGGCGGCTGACCAGCGAAGCCCAGAACGAAATCAATCAGCTGCCGCTCACTCTGCTGCCTTTCAGTGATACGGAGGAATTCCTCTCCAAAATCGCCAACTTCTCGTATAAGGCGGCCGTGCGCGATTTCACGAAGAAGCCGCTGACAGAAGCCGAAATGAATAACCTGAAGGTGCTGTATAAGGACTCGGGAGAAATCTCCAAAGACCTGCAGGATGTGCAGAACAAGGTCATTAGCAACAAGCTGCGCTGGATGGATGTGGAAACGGCGCTGGCCACCGAAGAGAAGGCCGAGGACAATACCATTATCGACGGGTTCAAGACGGTGGACAAACGGGTCGCGGCTTATCCCGAGCTGGATTGGGGCCCTTCGGTCGCCAGCATCTACGATAAACGTTCTGTCAAGAAGCTCGGCGGCAAGCCGGTGACGGCGGAAGAAATCCGGGCCAAAGCATTGAAGTTCGCCGATGCCGGCGGAGATGCGGAGGTAGAAATCATCGAGAACGGGAAAAATACCGAGTGGGCCTCATATACGGCAGTGGTCAACCCTTCCGGCGGCAAGCCGGCGGTCAGTATGGACTTTACGGTAGAGGGCGGTCTGCTCATCTCCTACAACGACAACCGTGAAGTCGGCCCGGCTCAAGTGTCAATGAAGCAGGCGACTTCGAAGGCGGAGCAGTTTCTGGAGCAAAAAGGCTTTCCGGACATGACGGCAGTCAGTGCGGACCGCTATGACAACATGGGCAACTTTACGTTTGTGACCAGCCGGGACGGTGTGCTGATCTATCCCGAGAAGGTTACGGTTCGGGTAGGGCTGGACAATGGAGAGACGACGGGCTTTCAGGCCAGTGACTATGCCCGTGAACATCAGGAGGAGCGGGTAATTCCGAAGCCCGCGCTTTCACTGGCCGAGGCGAGAAAACTGTTGAATCCGGAGTTCAAGGAGCGGTACAACCGGCTCGCCTGGATTGAAAATGAGGATGCCCAGGAGGTTCTGACCTACGAATTCGGCGGCAGAATCAACGGCTCGCAGTACCGTATCTATCTGAATGCGGCCGAAGGCATTGAAGAAGCGGTGGAAGAGATCCGCACATCTTCGGGCGCACAGGATAAATAAAGCCTGCTCTGCGGCAGCAGAGCTTAAATTATAACGGCAGCAAGGCCCTTTCCCTGCTTGTGAGCAGGGGAGGGGCTTTTTCTTTCGCTCAGGCATGTTTTTTCTCACACAGGGTGCAAACGGCCATGCTATAATGTTGATTGATTATGAATAATGTCTGATTATTAATAACACTGTGGCGGTGACATGCTTGTATCCAAAAATCAACGAGTATCTATACATACATGTCGCTTCAAGCGATGCTGCTGAAGCGGATACGTTATATAGATCGAGAATTGCCGAAATGGAAGACGAAAGCTTCCTGATTGATATTCCTATGCAGGAATCCGGCGGCAGGCTCAAGAAGCTGTTCATCGGGGATGAACTGTCGGTTTATTTTATGAGCGAAGGCGGCATCAAGAATTACTTTACGACCCATGTTCTCGGATTTAAAGATGATGTAATCAAAATGGTCCGGGTGCGCAAGCCGGCTGAAGAATCCATCTTCAAGGTCCAGCGGCGCAGCTTCTTCCGTGTGAACGCCGAGCTTGAGCTGGCCCTCAAAGACGCGATGGGCGGCCGTTATCTGGTGCGTACCGACGATCTGGGCGGCGGCGGCGTGTCCTTCCTGAGCGACGCCAAGGTCAAACCATCTGTCGGGGATAAGCTGAACTGCTGGCTCCTGCTGCCCTTCCGCAACGGAAGCGCTGAGCATGTACCATTTGAAGGGGAGGTTGTGCGGCTGAAGGAACTGGAGAACGGCCGCCAGCTGGTGATGCTCAAATTCACGGCCATTCCGGATTCCGAACGGCAAAAGATTATCCGTTACTGCTTCGAACGGCAATTTGATTTCCGCAACCGGTAGGATACAGCCAATTTTTTGCGGGATTGGCCGCTTCTCATTTTGCACAACGTTTTAAACTGTGCTATAATTTTATAAGTCGCAGGCAATGCCTGCTTTTTTCTTGATAATATCAGCAAGTCCTAGTGTTTGAGGAGGAATGCCCCGTTGGATAGGCAGGGTGCACATACTTACGACAGAATTAACGTCGCCATCGACGGTCCTGCCGGGGCAGGCAAGAGCACTGTAGCCCGATTGGTAGCCCGCAAGCTGTCTTACATTTATGTCGATACGGGAGCCATGTACCGGGCCATTACCTGGTATCTGCTGCGTGAAGGCATCCCGAGTGAAGAGCATGCAACAGTGGACCGTATGGTCCATGAAATGCAGATTGAGCTGATCCCGGGCGAAGACGTGCAGAGGGTGCTGATTAACGGGGAAGACGCTACTCCGCATATTCGCAGTCTCCAGGTCAGCGGCCAGGTGTCGCAGTATTCGAAGATTGAGGGCGTCAGAACCTTGCTCAGCCAATTGCAACGCCAGATGGCGCTGCGCAAGGGTGTGGTCATGGACGGCCGCGATATCGGGACAACCGTGCTGCCTGATGCCGAAGTGAAGATCTTCATGACGGCCAGCGTGGAAGAGCGGGCTCTCCGCCGTTACAAGGAACTGAAAGATACGGAAACAGTGACTCTCCAGCAGCTTGAACATGATATCGCCGCTCGCGATCGCCTGGATGAAGGAAGGGAGATTTCGCCGCTGCGACGTGCCGAAGACGCCGTTCTTCTGGACACGACCAAGATGGATATCGATCAAGTCGTGGAAGCCATTGTATCCCACTGCAGAACTTTCGTAAACGGGGAGAGAAATCATTCATGATTTATGTTATTTGCCGCGGATTGCTCCGCATGATTTATGCCGTTGTCTTTCCGCTTCATATTGTCGGCAAAGACAATGTGCCGCAGGAGGGCGGCGTGCTGCTGTGCGCCAATCACATCAGCAATCTCGATCCGATGACGGTCGGGATCAAGCTGGACCGCCAGGTCAAATATATGGCCAAAGCCGAGCTGTTCAAAGTGCCAGTGTTAGGCTGGCTGGTAAGGCAGCTGGGCGCATTCCCGGTGAAACGGGGGGGCGTCAGCAAGGAGTCGATCAAGACGGCGCTGACTACGCTTCGCGGCGGACATGTCATGGGGATTTTCCCGGAAGGGACGCGCAATTCGGATACCGGTATTGCCAAGAAGGGAGCGGCCAGCTTTGCTCTCCGCAGCGGCGCTGCGGTTGTTCCGGCAGCCATTGTCGGGACATACAAGCCTTTTCGCCGGATGACGGTGATTTACGGGGCGCCGGTCGACCTCAGTGCTTTCGAGGGAGCGGGCAGCGAATCGTTTGAAGCGGTAACCGATGTCATTATGAGCCGCATTTACGAGATGGCCAGGACTGGAAAGCCGACGGTGAATTAACCGCAGCTCTTCTTGCTTCGCACGGCATATCCGCTATATTTTGGGAACATACTAAATTGCAAGGCCAAGAACATAATTTTTTTGATTGTTTTGAACCCTGCTCTTACGCGGGTTTAAATAAATGGGGTTTTGAATCGAGGAGGGTAATCACATGTCTGAAGAAACAAGAAACCAGGAAGCTGCGGTGAATGCTGAGAACAGCGAAACCGTAGAAACAACGGAAACTGTGGAAGCAGCTGTAAACGAAGAAACTGCCGGAGCCGCTGAAGTAGCTCAGGACAGCGAAGAAGAAGTAACAAGCCAAGAAGGATTGGAGATCATTTCTCTGAAAAAAGGCGATACCGTGAAAGGAACAATCGTCAAAATCGAAGATAACCAAGCTTATGTAAGCATTGGATATAAATACGACGGCGTTATTCCAATTCGCGAATTGTCTTCCGTACAAATCGACAACGCTGCGGCAGCAGTTGAAGTCGGACAAGAAGTGGAATGTAAGGTAGTCAGCATCAACGACAACAAAGAAAGCCTCGTGCTCTCCAAGCGCGCTATTGACAGCGAGAAATCCTGGGAAGACCTCGAGAAGTACTTCGCTTCGCAGGAAGCGTTCGAAGTTACTGTGGCCGACGTTGTTAAAGGCGGTCTGGTTGCCGATGTCGGTGCACGCGGATTCATTCCTGCTTCGATGGTGGAACGTCATTTCGTTGAAGATTTCAGCGACTACAAAGGCCGCACGCTGCGCGTGAAAGTGAAAGAACTCGACCGTGAGAACAGCAAGGTTATTCTTTCCGCCAAAGAAGTGCTGGAAGCTGAATTCGAAGCCAACAAGCAGAAGATTATGTCCGAGCTGTCCGAAGGACAAATCATCGAGGGTACAGTACAACGCCTGACCCAATTCGGTGCCTTTGTTGATGTCGGCGGTGTAGACGGTCTGGTGCATGTATCCGAAATCGCTTGGACCCATGTCGACAAGCCAGCTGATGCTGTATCCGAAGGCGAAAAGGTACGCGTTAAAGTACTGAAAGTCGATCCGGAAAAAGGCAAGATCAGCCTGAGCATCAAAGCGGCAACTCCTGGTCCGTGGGATTCCGCAGCCGGCAAGATCAACATCGGCGATATCGTGACCGGTGAAGTGAAGCGTCTCGTGAACTTCGGCGCATTCGTTGAGCTGTTCCCTGGTGTAGAAGGTCTGGTGCATATTTCCCAGATCTCCCACAAGCATATCGGCACTCCGCATGAAGTGCTGAAGGAAGGCCAGGAAGTTCAGGTCAAAGTGCTGGACTTCAATCCGTCCGAGAAGCGCGTAAGCCTGAGCATCAAGGAAACCGAAGAAGCGCCAGCTCCTTCTCCTAGACCAGAACGCGAACGCAGCTCCAGCAGAGACAAGGCACCTAAAGAAGTCCTGAACAACCCTAACGTATCGCTCAGCAACGAAGGACTCAGCTTCACGCTGGCTGAACGTTTCGGCGACAAGCTGGACAAATTCAAGGGCAATAACTAATCCCTTAGGCAAGCTTTCCTTTTTGCATAAGAGGTAAAGGTATCGGCGAACTCCCGATTGGGGGTTCGCCGATTGTGTTTTACATTAGTTGTTCAAGTGATTGATTTTTTGCTATGATGATTTAGGTACCAATGACAGGAGGAATGACTATGGCAAGACCCGTTGTAGCAATTGTAGGGAGGCCTAACGTCGGCAAATCGACGATCTTTAACAGGCTGATTGGCGATAAGCTGGCGATAGTAGAAGATAAACCGGGGATTACACGCGACCGGATTTACGGCGTATCCGATTGGAACGGCAAATCCTTCAGTGTCATCGACACCGGAGGCATTGAAATAGACGGTGACGACTTTATTCTGAAGTCGATCCGCGTCCAGGCGGAGCTGGCCATTGAAGAGGCCGATCTGATCGTCTTCATGTGTGAGGCCAAGAGCGGCCTTACGAACGCAGACGAGGAAGTGGCGCAAATTCTGTTCCGGTCCGGCAAGCCGGTCGTGCTCGCCGTCAATAAAGTGGATAATATGAAACGTGCAGAAGATATTTATGAATTTTACAGTCTGGGCATCGGCGATCCGATTGGTATTTCCGGTAGCCACGGCACCGGCATCGGCGATCTGCTCGACGCGGTAACTGAACGTCTCCCCGACAAAACCGATGAGGAATACGACGAGGATGTCATTCGCGTAGCCTTGATCGGGCGGCCAAATGTGGGCAAATCATCCCTGGTCAATGCAATTCTGGGCGAGGAACGGGTAATTGTCAGCGATATCGCCGGGACAACCCGCGATGCGATCGACACCCCTTTTGAAAAAGACGGGCAGCGTTACGTGCTCATTGATACGGCTGGGATGCGTAAACGCGGAAAAGTGTATGAAACCACAGAAAAATACAGTGTGATGCGGGCCATGCGTGCCATTGAGCGGGCTGACGTTGTGCTGGTGGTCATCAACGGCGAGGAAGGCATTATCGATCAGGACAAGCACATCGCCGGTTATGCGCATGATGCGGGGAAGGCCTCGATCTTCGTTGTCAACAAGTGGGACGCCGTCGAGAAGGACGACAAGACGATGCAGCACTTTGAGAACAATATCCGAGACCATTTCCTGTTTATGACTTATGCGCCGGTGGTCTTCCTGTCTGCACTGACCAAGCAACGCCTGCAGAAGCTGCTGCCGGTCGTGCAGCATGTCGCGCAGCAGCATTCGCTGCGGATTGCGACCCATCTGCTCAACGATGTGGTATCCGATGCCATAGCCATCAATCCTCCACCGACAGACAAAGGACGGCGCCTGCGGATCAATTACGTTACACAAGTCGCTGTGAAACCGCCTACGATCGTCGTGTTCGTCAATGACCCGTCCCTGATGCACTTCTCCTATGAACGCTATCTGGAGAACAAAATCCGGGCGGCATTCAATTTTGAGGGAACACCGATCCGTATCTTTACACGGCGCAAGTCCGAAAACGAAGGTTAGGGGAGAAGAGTTGTGGCGTTTGAACTTCTGGTGATTGTTGTAAGCTATTTGCTGGGCTCCGTCAGCTTCAGCGTGCTGCTGGTCAGGCTGCTTAAAGGGATTGATATCCGCCAGTATGGCAGCGGCAATGCAGGGGCAACCAACACGCTGCGTGTTATGGGCAAGGGTCCGGCTATCATGGTGCTGGCGCTTGATGTGGTGAAGGGGATTGCAGCAGTCTGGCTTGGCGTGTGGGCCGGCGGCACGGACAGCTGGGTTGCGGTTGCCTGCGGAATTGCCGCTATTGTGGGGCATAATTGGCCGCTGTACTTTCACTTCCGCGGCGGAAAGGGCATTGCCACGACCATCGGTGTCATGGCGACCCTTAGCTTCTGGCCTGCGCTCCTTGCCGGAATCATTGCGATCGGCTCGATATTCATTACCCGCTATGTGTCACTGGGCTCACTGATTTTTGTGGCGCTGACGCCGCTCTTCCTGCTGTTCACTGACTTCTCGCCGCCAGTACTCTGGGGCAGTCTTGTTATTGCCGTCTTTGCGTTCTGGCGGCACCGCAGCAATATTGTGAAGATCAGCGAGGGCCGGGAGAACAAGATCGGCGCCAAGGCCAAGGAGGGGAAACGCGTTGTCTGATAAAGTAACCGTACTGGTCGCGGGAAGCTGGGGAACCGCACTGGCTTCCGTGCTCGCGGCTAACCATCCGGAGGTATATCTTTGGACACGCAAGGCGGAGCAGGCCGATGAAATCAATAATCATCATACCAACCGCCACTATTTGCCCGATATTGAACTGCCGCATAACATCATCGCCACAACGGATATGGAGACCGCTGTCAAGGGAACCAAAGCGGTCCTGATCGTGGCCCCGTCCGCAGCCATGCGGGAGGTATCACGGGCGCTGAGGCCGTTCTGGCGGGAGGATATGCTGGTGCTTCATGCGACCAAGGGCTTTGAGACTGAAAGCATGAAGCGGATGTCGGAGGTCATTTCCGAAGAGCTCGGCTGCAGGGAAGAGAGCGTTGTAGTGCTCTCCGGACCGAGCCATGCCGAAGAAGTCGTGCGGCTGTGTCCGACGACCGTTGTGGTGGCCGCGCGGGAAAACGGCCGTGCCGCAGCGGCACAGGAGCTGTTCATCAACAACGACTTCCGCGTCTATACGAACCGCGACCAGGTCGGCGTTGAGCTGGCGGGAGCACTTAAGAACATTATCGCATTGGGTGCAGGCTTATCCGACGGACTAGGCTTTGGTGACAACGCCAAGGCGGCTCTGCTGACGCGCGGCCTTGCCGAAATCTCCCGGGTAGGCGTGGAGCTGGGCGCCAATCCACTCACCTTCTCCGGTCTCGCCGGACTGGGCGACCTTGTGGTAACAGCGACAAGCCAGCACAGCCGCAATTGGCGGGCCGGTTCCATGCTGGGCAAGGGGAAGGCGCTGGATGAGGTGCTGGAATCGATGGGGATGGTGGTGGAAGGCATCCGTACAACACAAGCCGCCCATGCCATTGCCAAGAAGCTGGGCGTCCAAATGCCGATTACCGACCAGATTTACCATGTACTCTTCATGGGCCGCTCACCGCGGGCGGCGGTCGAAGCGCTGATGGCGCGTGACCGCAAGACGGAGATGGAGTCTATCTCCCAGGAAACCTGGGAAACGTGGCATTCCTGATTTGCTCACCTTTTGCCGGAGATTCTCATATGTTGTTATGGGGATTGACGGAGGAGGGATGAACAGTGAGCAAAGATTTCTCCAAGGATGCGCTGAATGCCATCAACAAAAAAACGGGCAAAAATATTACTCCGGGTGCAGTCAAGAAGCTTGCCGGCACGGTTAAGCCGGGAACGATGCAGAATGAAGCCCAGCTCCGCCAATTGATCAAGCAGGTATCGGCGATGGCCAAGGTGCCGGTCAGTGAAACGACGGTGCAGGAAATTGTCAATGCAGTCAAAAAAGGCGGTGCCAACTTGGGCACCATGGAGTCCTTAATGAAAATGATGATGAAAAAATAGTCGCCGCAGCTTTCGGCGATCAGGGTAGACAGCCGGTGAATCGCTGAATTCACCGGCTGTTTGCTGTGACTGTAATTCGAGCTTTATTAGGTCGCAGGTATTAGGCTATAATATTCGCAAGCTCAAGATGTAAGTTCATACATAACTGGAAGATTTGTAGCGCGTTGCATTCTGTGGAAACGGATGTGAGTCTATGGCAGGCAGGCAAATGTCTCATAGCTTGATAAGTGCGCTTGGCGTCATATCGCAATGTCTTGAAGTGCCCGTGCAGGAGGGTGTGCCGGCATGGCTGCTGGGCGGCAGCTGCGGGCAAATGCTGCAAGGAGTCGACCTGAAATCGCCACCCCGAGATGTTGATCTCTACAGCGATCTGGATAGTGCAGACAGATTGCGTGCCAAGCTTGGCCGCTATTCATTGGATCAGGCCCCGCTGGAGGATGACAGCGGTGACTGCTTCTCGCTGCGCAGCCGGTTCTTCATCGGCGGAATCCAGGTGGAGCTTATAAGCGGCTTCCGCATCTGGAGCACAGGGGCGTTCCGTGTAGACATTCAGCGGATACTGCCGTTTGCTCCGGTAGCCGATGTTTCCGGGGCGGGAGCACTGCCGCTTATACCGCTGGCCGTGGAGTGGGTCTGCTGCCAGCTGCGCGGCCGGCAGGAGCGTGCGGTCCGGATCGCAGAAGCCATGCGAAGCAATATGCCGGCACATCTGCCGCTGCTGAAGGAATTGCTTGCCGAACATAGACTATATGAAATGCTGCGCCCCCGGCTGACGGAGCTGGCGGATTCCTCCCTGAATAATCTTACCGGCCAGGACAAGGCAGCAAATTAGAAAGGAAATAAGCATATGCAAACCTTACATAAAGTGACTGTAACGTTCCAGCCGGAAGGCCGAAAGGTTGCTGTGAATTACGGTACCACCGTGCTGGAGGCTGCCCGCAGAGGCGGCATCACGCTGCCTACCCGCTGCGGCGGCAAGGCAGGCTGCCTGATGTGCAAGGTCACGGTGGACGAGCAGGAGGCGTCCTCGCTTGCATCGCCCGGCGAAATCGAGCGGCGCAAGCTCGGCAGCCTGCTGGAGAAGAACGTCCGGCTGGCCTGCCAGGCAGCCGTTAAGGGGGCGGTGACTGTCACCGTCCCCGAGGACCCGCTGAAGGCGGCAGTCCGGCGCAGGCTGGAGGCCGCACGCAGTGCCGAAGAGGATCGCCTCTGGTAAGCGTAAAGGCCGGTTCTAGCCGGCCCTCCCCCCTCATATGATGGATGAGAAGACTTTCCGGGCGTCGCCGCCTATGCATCTTCTTGATAGCTTTGGCAGAAAAAATGCCGAATTGATGGATGCTGCAGGTCTAAATCCGTTCCGGTTACATATGATGATACTAGTCCAAATGTATGTCCGAGCATTCGGGGTTTAGCGCTGGAGCATAAGCTCTTCTCAAGGCAGCCGCTGGGCCCCGGGCGGGCAGCAGTCCGGTGGATGCCCTGAAAGGGTCAGCTTGCCGGCGGAACGCGAAGTCGATGCTCTTCAGGCATTTTTTCTTCGGGATTATATGAGGAGGGGATCTCTTTTGGAAAAAGTGGATATTTTCAAGGACATTGCCGAGCGGACCGGCGGAGACATTTATCTGGGCGTCGTCGGCGCGGTTCGCACGGGAAAATCAACATTTATCAAACGCTTCATGGAGACGATTGTGCTGCCCAACATCACCAGTGAAGCAGACCGTGTCAGAGCGGTTGATGAACTCCCGCAAAGTGCGGCTGGCAAAACCATCATGACCACAGAGCCGAAATTCGTACCCAACAACGCGGTGCAAATCAAAGTGGCTGAAGGGCTGGAGGTCAATGTCCGGCTCGTGGATTGTGTCGGTTATGCAGTTGAAGGTGCCAAGGGCTACGAGGATGAAAACGGTCCCCGGATGATTTCGACCCCTTGGTTCGAAGAGCCGATTCCGTTTCAGGAAGCGGCTGAAATCGGCACGCGGAAGGTCATCCAGGAGCATTCCACCCTGGGCGTTGTCGTTACTACAGACGGCACCATCGCCGAGATTCCGCGCAGCTCATACATTGACTCCGAAGAACGGGTGATCGCCGAGCTGAAGGAAGTCGGCAAGCCCTTTGTACTGGTAATCAACTCTACCCGGCCGCGCAGTGAAGAAGCACAGCAGCTGCGCAGCGAACTGGCGGTAAAGTACGACATCCCGGTCATGGCGCTCAGTGCAGCCAATATGACCGAGGAAGATGTAACCGGAGTGCTGCGCGAGGTGCTGTATGAGTTCCCGGTCCATGAAGTAAACGTCAATCTTCCAAGCTGGGTCATGGTGCTTGGCGAGAACCACTGGCTGCGGACCAGCTATGAGAATTCCGTCCGCGATACCGTCAAGGATATCCGGCGCCTGCGCGATGTAGACCGTCTGGTCTCCCAGTTTACCGACTACGATTTTATCGACAGAGCCGGCCTTAGCGGCATGAACATGGGCCAGGGCGTGGCTGAAATTGATCTCTTCGCGCCCGAGGAATTATACGATCAGGTGCTGATGGAAGTGGTGGGCGTAGAAATCCGGGGCAAAGATCATCTGCTGCAGCTGATGCAGGATTTCGCCCATGCCAAACGGGAATATGACCGCTTCTCGGAAGCGCTGGAAATGGTGAAGACGACCGGCTACGGCATCGCTGCTCCTTCGCTGGCTGAGATGGCGCTCGATGAACCGGAGCTGATCCGCCAGGGCTCCCGGTTCGGAGTTCGGCTGAAGGCGACTGCGCCTTCCATCCATATGATCCGCGTCGATGTGGAATCGGAATTCTCGCCGATCATCGGGACAGAGAAGCAGAGCGAAGAGCTGGTACGGTATCTCATGCAGGATTTCGAGAACGACCCGATCAAGATTTGGGAATCCGATATATTCGGCCGTTCCTTGCATTCCATCGTCCGCGAAGGCATTCAGGGCAAGATCGCGATGATGCCGGACAACGCCCGTTACAAGCTGCAGGAGACGCTCGGACGGATTATCAATGAAGGCTCCGGCGGACTGATTGCGATCATCCTGTAATGAGTAACAGCGGGTGCAGGACCACTGTTTAAGAGCTTGAATCATGAAGCCAAGAGAGAGCGGGAGAAACTCCTGCTCTCTTTATTCTGTTAGTTTACTAGCCACCTTTTCTGACAATAATAGAGAATAGTTTCAGATGATTTTTCCGTTAAGGGTAATACTTTATGCTTGTTTTTTGCGTAACGCCTTGAAATTATGGATGGGCTGTATTACTATAAGTTTGTTGCGCTTCGAGGAAGAGTAGCGCTGAAAGCTAGTAATAACGGGATTATCACGTATATTTTACGTTGAAACGGAAAGAGTGTATGATACCGGAACATTACCCAGGAGGTGAAAAGACATGAACAAATCTGATTTGATCAACGTGGTCACAGAAGCAACCGAACTTCCCAAGAAGGATGCTACCAAAGCGGTAGACGCTGTTTTCGAAGCTATTTCCAGCGCCCTGCAAAACGGGGATAAAGTACAGCTGGTCGGATTCGGAAACTTTGAAGTGCGCGAACGTTCCGCACGCAAAGGCCGTAACCCGCAAACAGGTGAAGAAATCGAAATTCCTTCGAGCAAAGTGCCAGCCTTCAAACCGGGCAAAGCACTGAAAGACGGAATTAAATAATGATTTCTACATATCGCGATTCCGAAGCATAGTCTTCCGCGTAACGACAATGCCGCCTTTTAGGGCGGCATTTGTTTTTGCAGGCATGCTTCTTTTCCATTATGCTAGTGTTAACGACCCAATCGATAAAGGAGGATTAAAATGGCCGAGAAGAACAGCGGAAGCATTCCCGCTCCGGCGGGAGGCGATTATATTGTGGTGAAGGCCAAAGAGAACGGCGTGCAGGTCATCGGATTAACCCGGGGACTGGATACCCGGTTTCATCACACGGAGAAGCTGGATAAGGGCGAAGTGCTCATCGCCCAATTTACCGACCATACTTCTGCAATGAAAATTCGCGGTAAAGCGGAAATCTGGAGCAAGCACGGACAAATGGAAAGCGAGAGCTGAAAGCAGGCGCAGCCTGCTTTTTTGAACTGTAAAGGCTGGAAGCTGTCCGCTTTGAACAGCCGTATCTTTCCCGCAGACCCGAACAACCCTCTTGATCAGAACGGCATAGCCCTTTCTTCCTGCCCATATACTTAGGATAGGCATCCTGCGCTTTCGTATATTCGCAGGGTGCGGCGGAAACGCTGGAAGCAGGAGGTGGAGCATGAACCGCAGCTGGCTTATTGGAATTGTCATGCTGGCCGCAGCAGCGTCTGCGGCGGTGCTGCCGCAGCTCGCGGAGCTGGAAGCCGCGCAGCACCGCCACAGAGGCGTGGCGGAGGCTACCTTCGCAGATGATAGAGTGCTGGGCAATAATAACCTGGTGGATGCGCTGGCAGCCCTTCCCCTCTCGCTGTCAGTAGACAGTGTGGGCTGGAACGGACGGGTGCTGTCGCTTGATCTGAAGGTTACAGGGAGCGATCATACGCCCGGGGAGCTGTATAACAACATGGCGGAGGCGATGACGTTCGCCTTCCAGGAGACCTCAAACGTTGGACAGCTGCTTGTGCGGGTTATTGCCGAAGATAAGTGGCTCGGCACCCGGCGCTTGCTGCTGGCGGGTGATATCCGCCGCACGGAATGGTCCCCTCAGCTCATGGAGGAGTTGCGCCAGGCCGGCGACCATCCGCTTCCTGAACGGCTGAAGACGCTCCTGCGCATAAGCGAGAGCGATTTGTGGAAGCAGCAGTTCATCCACCCGTGATCCGGGTAATGAAAGGTCAAGGGCTGCCCGTGCGTGAGCAATAAACATGTGATATAATAGACAAGATTGTGAACAAAGGCATAGTCATAACGTCAATGGCTTCGGAGGCTGAAATGAAACCGTACCGCATACCGCAAATCGCGAAACCTTACACAGACTACGACATGATCCAGCGGCATACGGAATTGCCGCCTTTCCCGGATGGACGTAGTCATTTGTTATATATTTTTCTGAATCACGGCCGTCCGGAAGACAACTCCGATGGTGAGCTTTATGCATTGGTGACAGGACTGGTCCAACTGGGACTGGATACCCATGAGAACATTGACCGCTCCCCCGAAGGCCGCGAGGAATCATCGATGCGCTCTCGGCAATTAAAGGTCCTGGCCGGCGATTATTTCAGCAGCTGGTTTTACCATTTGCTTGCCCGGCGCGAACGGATTGAGATGGTAAGCATCCTCAGTGCGGCCATTGCCGACCTGAACGTAATGAAATCCCATGTATATGGCAAGATGAAGGAGAAGCTGCTCTCCGCTGAACAATATTTGCGGCACAAGGTACAGCTCAATATGCGGCTGTTTCTTTCTTTTACACCGCTGATTGAAGAACCGCTGAAGGAGCTGTGGGAGAAGCTGCTTGCAGAGTTCAGCCATTGCGAGACAGTCTGCCATGAGCTGCGGAGCAGTGCTGATCCCGCCAGCGGCCACGAGGGCTACTGCTACTGGAGGCTGATGGAGAACGTCTCGGAGGATGAACGCCGCCAGCTGCGGGAGCAGAGTCTGGATATCAAGGACTGGAAGAAATTGAAGCTTAAATATAAATGCGATTATATGCTGACGGACAAGCTGCACAGCTCCATCGCGGCCGTCCAGAACCTTCTGCAGGGCGTGAAAGACGAGCAGCTGACGTCAGAGCTGCGTACCGCGCTTGACCGCTTTACTCAGCAGTTGAAAATATCCGGACAAGCGGCCGTGGAGGGATAGGGCATGACGACAGACAAAACTTCCGCCTTGACAGAGGCGGGCGTCAAACCGAAGGAACAATTTGTACATTCCGTGTTTGAAAGCATCGCCGGCAAATACGATCTGATGAACGATATTCTCAGCTTCCGCCGGCACAAGGCCTGGCGGAAATTTGCAATGCGGAAGATGGGGATGAAGCACGGTGATTCGGCGGTGGATTTGTGCTGCGGCACCTGTGACTGGAGCATCGCCCTGGCGGAGGCCAGCCAGACCGGCTGCGTGATGGGGCTGGATTTCAGCGCAAGCATGCTGGAGGTAGGACGGCGCAAGGTAGAAGAGGCTGGGCTGTCGGAGCGGATTTCGCTGGTGCAGGGCAATGCGATGGAGCTGCCCTTCGGCGACAATTCCTTTGATTACGCCACCATCGGCTTTGGTCTGCGCAACGTGCCGGACCCTGTCCGCGTGCTGAACGAGATGAAGCGGGTGGTGAAGCCCGGCGGCATGGTCGTATGCCTGGAGCTGTCCAAGCCGATGAGCCAGCCGTTTAAAGGCATTTATTATTTCTATTTCCGCAAAATGCTGCCGCTGCTCGGCAAGCTGTTTGCGCAGCGCTACGAGCAATATAAGTGGCTTCCCGAGTCGCTGGCCATGTTTCCGGACAGAGAGCAGCTGGCAGCGATTTTCCGTGATACGGGACTGAAGCAAGTGGAGGCCTACCCCTTGACCGGAGGCATCGCGGCTTTACATATTGGGTTCAAGGAGAACTGTAATGTTTAAAAAAGTCGGTGTTTTTCTGCAAATGATCAAGTTTGAGCATACGGTGTTTGCCTTGCCGTTTGCTTTTATGGGAGCGGTGCTGGGCTCGGTGGTTATGTCCGGCGAACTCCCGACCTGGGCGCAGATCGGCTGGATTATTATGGCGATGTTCGGCGCACGCAGTGCGGCCATGGGCCTTAACCGGCTGATTGACCGGGTCAGTGACGCCAAGAACCCGCGCACGGCCGGCCGGGCCATTCCCGCTGGACTGCTCAAGGTCGGCGAAGTTATTATTTTTATCGCTATCTCATTTTTCCTGCTATTCTGGGCGGCGTTCAATCTTAATCCTCTGTCGGCCAAGCTGCTGCCGATCGCCGTTTTCTTACTGGTCTTTTACTCCTTTACGAAGCGCTTTACCTGGGCCTGCCATCTGATCCTCGGCCTGACCATCGCACTGGCGCCGCTGGGCGGCTGGGTTGCCGTTACCGGCAACGTGGACTGGACCGCCATGGTCTTTTACTTTACCATCGTGTTCTGGACCGCGGGCTTCGATGTGATATACTCCTGCCAGGATGTCGAGTTTGATGTCAAGGAAGGGCTGCATTCCATTCCGGCACGCTTCGGCGTACCGCGTGCGCTGCTTATCGCCAAGATATTCCATTTATTGACCGGCATCGGCTTCATTTCGCTGCTGTTTATGACCGATTTGAGCTGGTGGTACGTGGCCGGTATGATTATCGCTTATCTTATTCTTTTTTATGAGCATCATATTGTTTCACCAAGCGACCTGAGCCGTTTGCAGACCGCTTTTTTTACGATGAACGGCGTGCTTAGCATTGTGGTGTTCTCGTTTACCCTGATTGACCTGGTGGTGCAATTCTCCAAATGACGACAGCGAACGGACAAAAATTTGTAGTCGGCATCACCGGAGCCAGCGGCGCAATCTATGGCATCCGGTTGACGGAGACGCTGCTTGCGCAGGGACATACGGTGCATTTGGTCGTCAGCCAGGCTGGCTGGCGTGTGTTCAAGGAAGAGCTGGGTTATGCCGTCACTGACCGGGAAGGCTTCTTGAACGAACAGTTCAAGGGCTATCCCGGTTCTCTGCTTTATCACCCTGTGCAGGATATCGGGGCGTCCATTGCCAGCGGCTCGTTCCGGACGGCGGGGATGATTATCATGCCCTGCTCCATGGGCACACTGTCTGCTATAGCTAACGGCACCTCCGATAACCTGATGACACGGGCCGCCGATGTGATGCTGAAGGAAGGACGGCCCCTGCTGCTGGTGCCGCGCGAGACGCCGCTGCATGCCATCCACCTGGAGAATATGCTGAAGCTGTCCCGGCTCGGGGTGAAGCTGATCCCGGCTATGCCGGCGTTCTATCAGGGACCGACGTCTATGGACGATCTTGTTAATTTCATGGTCGGCAAAGTGCTGGACAGCCTGGGGATTGAGCATCATTTATTTCGCAGATGGGGGGAATAAAGAATGGAACTATCAGAGCCTACTGTAATCGGCAAAATCAGCTACACTAACTCCTGGCCGGTTTTTCACCATTTCCACCCCGCAGAACTCGGCATTCCCGCAACATTGGTCAGCGAAGTACCGGCTGTGTTGAACCGGGGGATGGCTGACGGCACCATCCATGTCGGTGCGTTGTCTTCCTTCGCCTATGCGGCATCCAGCGACAAGCTGCTGCTGCTGCCTGATTTATCCGTCAGTGCGGAGGGGCGTGTGAATTCAATCCTGCTATTCTCCCGAGTACCAGCGGCAAGCCTCGGGAATGGAAGGATTGCAGTCACGAACACCTCGGCGACCTCGGTTAACCTGCTGAAGATTATTATGGCAAAAGCCTTCGGCGTCCAGCCTGAGTATGTAAGCGCCGATCCGGATTTGGACGACATGATGGCGGAAGCAGACGCCTGCCTGCTGATCGGCGATCACGCAATCCGCGCCTCCTGGCAGGATCAGGGCTATATCGTTACCGATCTGGGTCAGCTCTGGAAGGAGTGGACCGGCTGCAGTATGACCTTTGCCGTATGGGCGGTGAACAGGCAGGCTGCAACGGAACGTCCTAAGGAGCTGGCGGCTATAGCCGAGGCGTTAATCCGCAGTAAGGAGCGCGGAGTGGCGGAGCTTCGGCCCATTGTCCTTGCGGCCTGTTCCGAGATCGGCGGCACTGCCGCCTATTGGGAGAGCTATTTCCGCAATCTATGCTATGAATTTGGGGAAAGGCAGCAGGAAGGCCTCAGTCTTTATTTCCGCTACGCCTATGAACTTGGCCTGCTGCCGCGGGAAGTTCGGCTGGAGCTCTGGGAATCGAATCTGCTGACACGGGTGAAAGAATGAAACGAATGCAAATGTTCGGATTGCTGAGCAAGGATATGGACCGGATTGAGCAAGAGCTCTACCGCATTGTAGAAGGCGGGGATGATCTTCTGACCGAGACCTCGCTGCATCTGCTCAAGGCCGGCGGCAAACGCCTGCGGCCGGTCTTTGTGCTGATGGGCGGCAAATTCGGCCAATACGATCTGGAGAAGCTGAAACGGGTGGCGATTCCCCTGGAGCTGATCCACAGCGCCTCTCTGGTCCATGACGATGTCATTGACGACGCAGAGCTGCGGCGCGGCGAACCGACCGTCAAGGCGAAGTGGGATGATAAAATCGCCATGTACACCGGGGATTATATTTATGCCAAGGCGCTGGTGATGATCGCCGAGCTGGAGAATCCGCGCATTCACCAGATTCTGTCCAAAGCCATGGTGGAGATGTCCATCGGCGAGATGGAGCAGATCCGCGATTTCTTCAACAGCGAACAGAGTGTGCGCCATTATTTGCGCCGCATCCGCCGCAAGACGGCGCTGCTTATCGCAATCAGCTGCCAGCTCGGGGCGCTTGCTGCCGATGCTCCGGCAGAAACGGCCCGGCTGCTGTACAATTACGGCTACAACGTCGGGATGGCCTTCCAGATCCGCGATGACCTGCTGGACCTGTCCGGCACGGAGAAGCAGATCGGCAAGCCGCCGGGCAGCGATATGCGGCAGGGAAATATCACCCTGCCCGTCATTTATTCGCTGGAGGACGAGCGTCTGCGTGCACGGCTGCTGGAGGAGCTGGCACGGGTCCGTGAAGGCGCAAGCGACGGCGCACGGGCGGTCGATCTGATTCTGTCCGGCGACGGAATCGCCAGGGCGGAAGCGCTGTCTACGCGTTATATCGACAAGGCGCTCCATGCGCTGGAGCAGCTGCCGCATAACCGGATGAAGCGGAATTTGCGCGAGATCGCTTTTTTTGTAACAGGCCGGGCGTATTAACGAAGAAAATCTTGCAGGTTTGGCGTTCACAGACGGCCGGGTTTCTGATAAGATCAGAAAATAATAATCCTGAATCAGGGAAAGTGGAGAGTGACGAATGGAAAAAACGTATCTGATGATCAAGCCTGACGGCGTTCAGCGCGGATTGATCGGGCGTATTGTCGCCCGCCTGGAGGACAAGGGCTTTAAGCTGATCGGCGCCAAGCTGATTCAGGTGACCGAGGAGCAGGCAAAGCGCCATTATGCAGAGCATGAAGGCAAGGCTTTCTTCCCGGAGCTTGTCGGCTTCATCACCTCCGGACCGGTGTTCGCCATGGTCTGGGAGGGCGACGACGTCGTGGCGCTTACCCGCCTCATGATCGGCAAGACCAAGGTTGGCGAAGCTTTGCCGGGGACGATCCGCGGCGATTATGCCAGCCACACGCCGCTTAATCTGATCCACGGCTCGGATTCACCGGAAAGCGCGGAACGCGAAATCGCCAACTTTTTCGCTCCCGAAGAACTATGCCAGTACAACAAAGACATTGCAGCCTGGATGTAAGTCCACGGCGGGAAGCAGGGGGATTTATGGCTGAACGTGAACCGATTGCAGCACCGGACCCGGATTACGCCGGATTTATTCATAACATCAACAAGAGCACCGGCATCGATCTCGCACAGTACAAGGAAGCGCAGATGAAGCGGCGGCTCACCACGCTCCGCATGAAGAACGGCTATCATTCGTTCTCCGAATTTTATGCGGCGATGATGAAGGACAAGGCGCTCTTTTACGAGTTTCTGGACCGCATGACGATCAATGTCTCGGAATTCTGGCGCAACCCGAACCGCTGGGAGGTGCTGCGCGATACGATTCTGCCGGAGCTGACCAAGAACGGCCGCAGATTGAAGCTGTGGAGCGCCGCCTGCTCGACCGGTGAAGAGCCTTATACGCTGGCGATGATCCTCTCGGACAAGAATCTGCTGACCCAGACCGGCATTCTGGCCACCGATATCGATGACGGGGCGCTGGCCAAAGCGAAGCAGGGCCTGTATCTGGAACGCTCGCTGAAGGATGTGCCGAAGGATGTCGCCGCCCGCTACTTTGCCCCGGAAGGACCGATGTTCAAGGTCAGCGAAACGCTCAAGAAGAGCATTGACTTCCGCAAGCAGAATCTGCTGCTCGACAAATTCGATGAAGGCTTCGATCTCATTATCTGCCGCAATGTCATGATCTATTTCACCGAGGAAGCGAAGAACAAGCTGTATCATAAATTCTCTGCCAGCCTGCGTCCGGGAGGATATTTGTTCGTAGGCAGCACGGAGCAGATCTTTACCCCGGCGCAATACGGGTTCGAATCGACGGAGACATTCTTTTACCGTAAGAAATAAGCTGTGGCCGTATGGTGTCCTTGCAGCCATGGATGCGTATACTTTTCCCTTCTGTCAGCGATACTGGGGATATGTACATGTCATCTATGTGAAAGGTTGTTATAACCGATGGACAAAAGCAAGGTGATCGCGGCTTACAGGCGCGGCATTGTTAACTTCCGTGAATGCGGGCAGCTTCTCGGTATCGGTGAGCTGGAGCTGAGAAGCCTGCTGGAGCTTACGGAGACTAGTGCCAGCAGCGAGCCGCGAAGCCGCAGAGTCAGCAGCTAGGGTGAAGGGGAATACCCCCGTGAGGCAACCGGCAGCGCCGCCTTACTCGAAAGAGTCGGGCGGCGCTGCTTCTTTGTATCCGAATCTTGGCTTGAACGGTTACCTGACCTTTCTTGTCAAAATACGGCCGCCTATACTATAATGAGCAAAGAGTTTTACATTTTAGCGGTTTACAGTTTGAAAGTGAGAAGGGGGAACGCAGCATGAGTTTACGCTATTTGACGGCGGGGGAAACGCACGGCCCCCAGCTTACAGCCATTATTGAAGGATTGCCCAGCAATTTGACCCTTGATTTTGAAGAGCTTAATTTCCAATTGCTGCGCCGGCAGAAGGGCTACGGACGCGGCCGCCGGATGCAGATCGAGAAAGATACAGCACAGATCGTTGGCGGTGTCCGCCACGGCTACACAACCGGTGCTCCAGTAGCCCTTGTGGTCGAGAACAAGGACTGGACACACTGGAGAAACATCATGAACATCGAGCCGGTTCCCGGCAGCGATGAGGAGCGCCGGCGGGTGAACCGTCCGCGGCCCGGACATGCCGATCTGAACGGCGGGCTCAAATACAATCTGACGGATCTGCGCAACGTGCTGGAGCGCTCCAGCGCACGTGAAACGGCCGCGCGGGTAGCCGTTGGCGCGGTGGCGCGCCAGCTTCTCGCCGCCTTCGGTGTCAAGATTGCCGGACAGGTCATCCGCATCGGCGAGATTGAGGCTCCGGCCAACGATCTGCCGGTCGACGAGCTGATCAAGCTGACGGAAGAATCCTCTGTACGCGTGGTGGATAAGGAAACCGAGCGCAAGATGGAAGCTTACATAGACAAGATCAAGGAGGAAGGCGACTCCATCGGCGGCATTGTGGAATGCATCGTTGAAGGGCTGCCTGTCGGCCTTGGCAGCCATGTGCAATCGGACCGCAAGCTGGATGGTGCCATCGCCGGCGCGGTCATGTCGATCAACGCCTTCAAGGGCGTGGAGATCGGTATCGGCTTTGAAGCCGGCAAGCTGCGCGGCTCGCAGGTACATGATGAGATCATGTACGAAGCATCCCGCGGCTATTACCGGGCCAGCAATCGCCTGGGCGGCTTTGAAGGCGGCATGACCAACGGAATGCCGGTGGTTGTCCGCGGCGTGATGAAGCCGATTCCCACCCTGTACAAGCCACTGCAAAGCGTGGATATTGATACGAAGGAGCCGTTCACCGCTCAGGTGGAACGCTCCGATGCCTGCGCCGTTCCGGCAGCCTGTGTCGTGCTGGAGAATGTAGTCGCCTGGGAGATCGCCAAAGCGTTCCTCGATAAATTCGGCGGTGATTCGATGGAAGAAATCCGGGCCAACTACAATAACTATCTGGCCCAGCTGGAGAGCTACTAATGACGCGCAGCATTACAGTGGAGCTGGAGGAACGCTCCTATCCGATCCTGATCGGCAGCGGGCTGCTGCCGCAGATCGGCGGGCTGTGCCGCGAAGCGGGTTATCCGCAGCGGAGTCCGCTGCTTGTCGTCAGCGACAGTGAGGTGGCGCCGCTGTATTTGGCGACCGTGGAAGCTTCGCTTAAGGCGGCGGGATATACCGTTGTCAGCCATGTTTTCCCGTCAGGTGAAGCCTCCAAATCGCTCACCGTTTATGAAGAAGTGATGACCACCGCCATCAAGGGCGGTCTGGACCGCCGCTCGGCGGTCCTGGCTCTAGGTGGCGGTGTCGTGGGGGATCTGGCCGGATTCGTGGCTGCTACCTATATGCGCGGTATCGGCTTTGTGCAGATTCCGACCACGATTCTCGCCCATGACAGCAGTGTCGGCGGCAAGGTCGCGGTGAACCACCCGCTGGCAAAGAATATGGTCGGCGCATTCTATCAGCCGGCGCTGGTGCTGTATGATCTCGATACGCTGCAGACGCTGCCGCCGCGGCAGGTGGCTTCAGGACTGGCCGAGGTGGTGAAGCATGGTCTTATTCTGGACCGGGAATTTGCCTACTGGTGCCTTGAACATGCTTCAGAGCTGCTTGCACTGCAGCCAGAAGCGCTGGGCTACGCTCTGGAGCGCGGCTGCGCCGTCAAGGCGGCTGTAGTTGCCGGCGATGAACGCGAGCATGGCCAGCGGGCCATTCTGAACTTAGGGCATACCATCGGACATGCCATCGAAGCGGTGGGCGGATACGGGGCCTTTCTCCATGGTGAAGCGATTGCCATCGGCATGGCCGGGGCGGCTCTTCTGGCCAGCAGGCTCGGCAGGGACGAGACCATCTATACCGATACTGTTGCCATGCTGAGCGCACTCAGCCTGCCTGTAGCGCTGCCTGAGACGTACAGCGAAGAGGCGCTGATGGAAGCGATGATGCATGACAAGAAGTTCAAGGAAGGCAAGATGACCTTTATTGTGCCGGATTCCATCGGTGCCGTCAGCATTGTTGACGATATACGTCAGGAGGATGTTCGCGAAGTCATCGCACAGCTCAAGAAGGAGGGAAGCTCATGGTAACCCGGGGAATTCGCGGTGCAACAACCGTTGTGAATAATGAAGAACAGGAGATTTTGCGGGAAACCGTTGTGCTGCTGCGGGAGCTCGTTCAACGCAATGAGCTTGCAGCCGAAGATATATGCAGTGTGTGGATAACGCTCACGACCGATCTGGATGCGGCTTTTCCCGCGCGGGCCATCCGTGAGATTGAAGGCTGGGAGCTGGTGCCGCTGATGTGTGCCATTGAGGTTCCGGTCAAGGGCAGCCTTCCGCGCTGCATCCGTCTGATGATTCATGTCAATACGGAGAAGTCCCAGAAGGAGATCCGCCATGTCTATCTGAACGAAGCGCAGAAGCTGCGTCCTGATCTGACACAGGCATAATTGCTTAATTTGCCGTAAGAGGGTTGCCAATTGCTGCAAAGATCAGGTATAGTGAATTTAGCCGAGTGAAGTATGAGTTTAGTTAGTTGAGATGAGTATAGCTGAGAAGAGTGCAGAAGAGCAGAGTGACAGCGGGTTGATTAGGATTATTTTAGCTGAGATCAGAGAAGTGAGCGGTGCATTTATTTGTGCTACCGTCTATCTTTGGCTAGGATATCGTCCAACTATGAACGCTGGGGTTTGCCTGTCTGTGCCGTTATCTTATACTTATTTAAACCAACCACCTCTACTCCGGTAGAGGTTTTTCTTTTTTTTATATCCCAAATTTCAATGATTGAAGGAGGTTTCCGTATGACGTACCCGAGTGTCGAAGCTGTGGTTGCCCTGTCGCGGGAATACAATCTGATTCCGGTTGCCACACGCCTGCTTGCCGATATGGAGACGCCGATCCGGTTGTTTCAGCGATTTGCGAAACATCAGCGCGCTTTCCTGCTGGAGAGTGTGGAGGGCGGGATTCAGTGGGCACGGTATTCTTTTATCGGGAGCGATCCCTTCCTGATGATTTCCGGTAAAAAGGGCGTCATTCACGTCGAAATCGGCGGCGAGAAAAAACAGCTGTCCGGCAAGCCGGTCGAGGAGCTGAAAGCTCTCTTGCGGGGCTACCGCAGTCCCAAGCTCGACGATATGCCGCCTTTCACAGGCGGAGCCATCGGATTCTTCGGTTACGATCTGCTTCAGTATTACGAGAAGCTCTCCGCGCACGCGGTGGATGACCTGCAGATGGATGATATCCGCTTCATGTTCTGTGACCGTATCATCGTGTTCGACCATGTGAAGCAGCAGATTCTGCTGGTCGGCAACCTGCACATAAAGGACGGCGCTACCGATTCGGATATCCGTACCGGGTACGAGGCGCTCAGCCGGAAGCTGGAGGCGCTGGCCGAAGAACTGCAGAAGGACGGTCCGCAGGAGAACGTGAACCGGCGCAGCATCCCTAAGGATATCGAACTGGGAGAGATCCATTCCAACCTGACCAAGGAGCAGTTCATCGGAAATGTGGAGCGGGCGAAGGAATATATCCGCGCGGGAGATATTTTTCAGGTGGTGCTCTCTCAGCGGCTGCATATCAACACAGAGGTCTCACCGCTGCATGTGTACCGGATGCTTCGCACGCTGAACCCTTCACCTTACATGTACTATCTCAAAATGGACGATGAAATCATTGTCGGAACATCGCCCGAAGCACTGGTGAAGGTAGACGGCGGCCGGGTGAAGACTAGGCCGATTGCCGGAACGCGGCCGCGCGGGGCAACTGAGGCGGAGGACCGGGCGCTGGCGGAGGAGCTGCTGGCGGATGAGAAGGAGCGGGCCGAGCATCTGATGCTGGTCGATCTGGGCCGTAATGACCTTGGGCGTGTATCTGAGTTCGGGACCGTCAAATGCGATTCGTTTATGGAGATCGAGAAATACTCGCATGTGATGCACATTGTTTCCAATGTCTCCGGCACGTTGGCCCAGAACAAGGATTTCTTCGACGCCTTCCTCTCCTGCCTTCCGGCCGGTACCGTCTCCGGGGCGCCGAAGCTGCGGGCGATGGAAATCATCTCCGAGCTGGAACGGGAAGCGCGCGGCGCCTACGCCGGAGCGATCGGTTACCTGGGATTCTCCGGCAATATGGACTCCTGCATCACGATCCGTACAATCATCTTCCGCAAGGGCCGGGCCTATGTTCAGGCAGGAGCTGGAATAGTCTGGGACTCCGTGCCGGAGAAGGAGTATGAGGAAACGCTGAACAAGGCCAAGGCGATGCTGAAAGCGATCCGGATGGCAGAAGCGATGTTCCCGGTGGAAGAGCAGGCGGCACAGGGGCCTAACCAGGATTATATGTATGAATATACGCCTTGAATGTATGGAGTGAGGGCGTTTCCTTTGAATAGTGCGAGCCGTGCCAGCGTTAGTTGGATAATCGCAACTTAATATGTGATATACCGGCTTGAAGATGAGTCTAAGTGGAAATTGGCACACTAATTGTTGAGGAAATGCTCCAAACTGGCGTTATAGCCGAAGTTTAAAGAAAATAGTTCGACGATTTCCACTTAAACCTTAGAAAAGCTTGAATCCGGCCGAATTAGTGGGACAGAATCCAACTAGATCAGTTGCAGCGAAGATGAGCCGAGCAGAGAATGCTCCATAAAACTAAGCGAATGCTTCCGATGCAAGTCTTGTCCGAAGTCATTCACGAAGTGATCCTAACAAAACTAAGCGTATGCTTTCGAAGCCAGTTTTATTGCGAAGATGAGCCGAGCAGAGAATGCTCCATAAAACTAAGCGAATGCTTCCGGTGCAAGTTTTATCCGAAGCGATTCAGCGAAGTGATCCTAACAAAACATTTAGGAGGAAAAAGACTATGGATGCAAGTCAGTTGATTCAATCGGGAATAGCCGGATTGATTGAGGGAAGAGATTTGACCCGCAGCCAAGCCCGCGAAATTATGGGCCTGATTATGGAAGGGACGGCCTCGGCGGCGCAGATCGGCGCGCTGCTGACCGCGCTGCGGATCAAAGGTGAGACAGTGGAGGAGATTACGGGCTTCGCAGAAGCAATGCGCGGCTTCGGCACCCATGTACGCACGGAAAGCGCCAAGCTGCTCGACACCTGCGGGACCGGCGGTTCGGGTATCCATAAATTCAATATTTCAACGGCGTCGGCCATTATTTCATCGGCGGCTGCAGTACGTGTGGCGAAGCACGGCAACCGCTCGGCTTCCGGCCGGGCGGGCAGCGCCGATGTGCTAGAGGCGCTGGGCGTCAATATTCATCTCAATGCGGAGCAGGCACGCCAATGCCTTGACAATATTGGCATCTGCTTCCTCTTTGCACAGATTTATCATCCGTCGATGAAATATGCCGCGGCGCCGCGCAAGGAACTGGGCGTGCGCACAATATTCAATATGCTTGGTCCGTTGACCAATCCAGCCGGTGCCGACCGGCAGCTGATGGGCATCTACGACCGGGCCAAGACGGAGACCATTGCGACGGTACTCAAAGAACTTGGCACCAAACGGGCCATGATCGTCAGCAGTCTGGATGGTTTGGACGAAATCAGCATTTCCTCCCCGACACAGGTTTCCGAACTGAAAGACGGTGAAGTAATCACTTACGAGATTACTCCGGAGGCGTTAGGGCTGAGCCGTCATCCCCTGCAGCAGGTGCTCGGCGGCGATGCGGCAGAGAATGCTGCGATTATCCGGACGGTGCTTGAAGGCAGCATCAATCCGTACCGCGATATTGTGCTGGCGAATGCGGGAGCTTGTATTTATGTCGCCGGTCTGGCCGAAACACTGGCCGAGGGCGTCGAGAAGGCGAAGGCTACCGTAGACTCGGGAGCGGCCCTAAGCAAGCTGGAGCAGCTGAAATCGATGACAAAGGAGCTTGAATATGTATCTTGACCGGATCGTTGCTACCAAATATAAAGAAGTGGAAGCTTTAAGCGAAGGCTTCCGCCTGGCCGAAGCCGAACGCCAGATTGCCGGGCTTCCGCAGACGCTGGGCTTTCGCTCAGCAGTTACCGAGCGTCGTAGCCGCGCTATGGGCCTGATTGCCGAAGTGAAGAAAGCATCGCCTTCCAAAGGCCTGATCCGTCCGGATTTCGATCCGGTAGCCATTGCCAAGGGCTATGAAGCGGCCGGAGCCGACTGCCTGTCCGTGCTGACGGATAAGGAGTATTTCCAGGGGAGCGGCCAGTATCTGCGCGATGTGCGTCAAGCGGTTACGCTGCCGCTGCTGCGCAAGGACTTTATCATTGATGAGCGGCAAATCTATGAAGCCCGGCTGCTGGGTGCTGATGCGGTCCTGCTCATTGCAGCGATTCTGGAGCCGCAGCAGCTTGCCGGATTTACCGATCTGGCTGCGTCGCTGGGACTGGATATTCTGATTGAGGTTCATGACCGCAGTGAACTGGAGATGGTACTGGATACCGGGAAGGCAGAGCATCCCGGTGCGCTGCTGGGCATCAACAACCGTAATTTGCATACATTCGAGACCTCATTGGCCACTACGGGTGAGCTCGCGGCGCTCGTACCGGCAGGGGTTCCGGTGATTAGCGAAAGCGGCATTGCCGGGCCGGAGGATGTGGAGCTGCTGCGTAATTACGGGGCTGCCGGGATTCTGGTAGGCGAGTATCTGATGCGTAAGCCGGATGTGGAGCAAGCCGTCTATCAACTGCTTGGTCCGCCTCCTTCCCGAAAGGATCGTGCGCTACATGGGTGAGACGCTGGTAAAAATCTGTGGACTTCACAGCGTTGAAGTGCTAAAATCGATGCAGCGAATACCGCTCGATTATGTAGGTTTTGTGTTTGCGGAGAGCCGCCGCAAAGTGACCCCGCAGCAGGCGGCCGAGATGATCGGCGAGCTTGCCGACTGGAAGACGGAGAAGCCGCCAGGCGCAGCGGGGGTGTTTGTAGACCCGACAGCAGATGAACTTAAGGCACTGCTTCATATTGCCCCGCTTGACGTGATTCAGCTCCACGGACAGGAGAGCCCGGCATTCTGCCGGGAATTAAAGCTAGCCTTTCCCGGAATCCAGGTATGGAAAGCTCTGTCCGTGTCCGGTAATGCTGAACCGGCGGAGTCAGCGGTTGCCGGCTTCGCGGGAACGGTTGATGCCCTGCTGCTCGATACTTACGATCCGCAGGGCAGCGGAGGCTCCGGAAAGACCTTTGACTGGAGTCTCATACCTGCCTATCAGCAGGCGGCGGCGAGTTACGGGCTGCCCTTATTCGTAGCCGGAGGACTGCATCCGGATAACGTAGCTGAGCTGCTGGAGAATTATTCCCCGGACGGGGTGGACGTCTCCAGCGGTGTAGAGACCGGCGGAATTAAGGATACGGCCAAGATGACAGCATTTGTGGAAAGGGTGAAGCAATCATGATACAAGTACCTGACGTTAACGGGCGGTTTGGTTCTTTCGGCGGCCGCTTCGTACCCGAAACATTGATGAACGCACTGATTGAGCTGGAGGAGGCCTACCGCAAGTATTCGGCCGATCCCGAGTTTCAACAAGAGATCGATTACCTGCTGAAACAATATTCCGGCCGGGAGACACCGCTATATTATGCAGAACGGCTCAGCAAACAGCTTGGTGACGCGAAGATTTATCTCAAGCGCGAGGATCTGAACCATACCGGAGCGCACAAGATTAACAATGCCATCGGGCAAGCCATTCTGGCGAAGCGCATGGGCAAGACCAAGGTGATTGCCGAGACGGGTGCGGGCCAGCATGGCGTAGCCACTGCTACAGTTGCGGCACTGCTCGGCATGGAGTGCAAGGTATTCATGGGCGAAGAAGACACACGCCGCCAGGCGCTGAATGTGTTCCGCATGAAGCTGCTGGGGGCTGAAGTGATTCCGGTCACCTCTGGCTCGCGCACGCTGAAGGACGCCGGCAACGAAGCGCTCCGGTACTGGGTCAGCCATGTAGAAGACACATTCTATGTGCTGGGCTCGGTAGTGGGCCCGCATCCGTATCCCATGATGGTGCGGAACTTCCAGAGGGTCATCGGTGATGAGACCCGGCGTCAAATTCTGGAGGCTGAAGGCCGGCTGCCGGATATACTGGTTGCTGCCGTTGGCGGGGGCAGCAATGCTATCGGCATGTTCTATCCGTTCGTTGAGGACGAGGCGGTGGCAATGATCGGCGTAGAAGCGGCAGGCAAGGGGATCGATACTCCTTTCCATGCGGCAACGATGACGAAGGGCACCAAGGGAGTATTCCAAGGCTCGCTCAGCTATTTGCTGCAGGATGATTATGGCCAGGTACAGGAGGCCCATTCAATATCGGCCGGTCTGGATTACCCGGGTGTCGGTCCCGAGCATTCCTACCTCAAGGATATCGAGCGGGCGCAATACGTACCGATAACCGATGCCGAAGCGCTGGATGCGCTGAAGCTGCTCAGTGTGACGGAAGGCATTATACCGGCACTGGAATCGGCCCATGCCATAGCCCAGGTCGTGAAGCTTGCACCGACGCTGACCAAAGACGACGTGGTTGTAATCTGTCTTTCGGGGCGCGGAGATAAAGACGTGGAATCCATCCTGGCATATACGGAAGGGGCGGGTAAGTGATGACTATTGAAACAACCAACCGCATGGATGCTACCTTTCAACGGCTGAAAGCGGAGGGCCGGGCGGCCCTGATCCCCTTCCTGACTGTGGGTGATCCCGACCAGGAAACAACGCTGGCCATCATCGCCGAAATGGAGGCTGCCGGAGCGGATGTACTTGAGCTTGGCGTGCCTTATTCCGATCCGCTGGCGGACGGGCCGGTCATCCAGCGGGCGTCCGAGCGGGCGCTGCGCGGGCGCGTAAACCTGCGCACCTGTATGGAAACGGCGTTGAAAGCCCGTCAGGCCGGCAGCAAGCTGCCTTTTATTCTGTTCACCTACTACAATCCGGTGCTGCAGATGGGCCTGGAACCCTTTTTTGCCGAACTCGCCGCTCACGAGATCAGCGGGCTGATCATTCCGGATCTTCCCGTGGAAGAATCGGAAGAGATGCGCCGCCGCAGCCGTGAAGCGGGCATCGGCCTGGTCCCGCTGGTGGCCCCGACTTCGCATGAACGGATCGAACGGATCGTCAAGGATGCCAGCGGCTTTATTTATTGTGTCTCGTCGCTGGGCGTTACCGGTGAGCGTTCTTCTTTCTTTGAGGGCGTCGAGGACTTTATTGCTTCCGTACGGCGGTCTACAGACCTTCCGGTTGCCATCGGATTTGGCATCTCCAGCAAAGAGCAGGTTGCCCGTTTTGCAGGGATTTGCGACGGAGTGGTTGTAGGCAGCGCCATTGTCCGCAAGGTGGAGGAGGTTATTCCGCTGCTGGAGCAGCCGGAGAACCGCGCTGCAGGCCTGTTGCAAATTCGTGAATTTGTGTCACAATTAAGACCGTAACCTTCAGTCTGCGCTGCAGAACTGAAGCTTGTCCAATATAGTCAGAGAGCGAGGGCCTTTCATGAATCCGAAACCGAATATCGTCAATCTGCCCGTCTATAAGCCGGGGAAACCGATGGACGAGGTCAAGAAAGAACTTGGACTCAGCGAAGTGATCAAGCTCGCTTCCAACGAAAACCCATACGGTGCAAGTCCAAGCGCCAAAGCGGCGATTATCGCCGATCTGGAGAATCTGTATCTGTACCCCGACGGCTCTGCTGTTGAACTGACCGCTGCATTAGCCGGGCATCTGGGCGTCAAGAGCGAGAATATTATATTCGGCTGCGGGTCCGATGAGATCATTGCGCTAATCGCCCGTGCATTCTTCCTGCCGGGCGATGAGACGATTATGGCCGATCAGACCTTTTCCGTCTATAAGAGCAATGCCGATATCGAAGGTGCGGTCACGATTGAGGTGCCGCTTAAGGATGGAACGCATGATCTTCCGGCTATGCTGGCCCGCGTAACAGAGCGTACCAAAGTGGTCTGGATCTGCAATCCCAACAATCCGACCGGAACCATTGTTCCGGAGGCTGAGCTGCTGGCCTTCCTGGATGCCGTGCCGGCCGGAGTCATGGTTGTACTGGACGAAGCTTATTTCGAATATGTTACCGACGAAGCTTACTCCAACGGAATTAAGCTGCTTGAGCGGTACCCTAATCTGGTAGTGCTGCGTACCTTCTCGAAGATTTACGGACTTGCTGCGCTGCGCATCGGATACGGTGTAGCCTCACCGGAAATCATCCGGCTGATCAATCAGGTGCGGGAGCCCTTTAATACTACCCGCCTGGCCCAAGTCGGTGCGCTGGCTGCCCTGAAGGATCAAGCATACGTACAGGAATGCCGTGAATTGAACCGCAAGGGCATTGTGCAGCTGCAGGGTGATCTGAAGCGCCTGGGGCTCCATTCGTTCCCCGCGAACGGCAATTTCATCATGCTTGATGTCCGGAAGGCCGCAACTGATGTGTTCGACGCGCTGCTGCGCGAGGGGATTATCGTGCGGGCCGGCCACCGGCTGTATCCGACATACATCCGTGTAACTGTCGGTTCGGCTGAACAGAATCGGGCGTTCATCGCCGCACTTGAGAAGGTTCTGGAACTGCAGCAGGTGCAAGCCTAGCTTAAGAACCGCCAAACAACATGTCCCAATAGAAGGCAGGTAGTACAGAGAAGATGACAACCAAAATAGCCATTTTCGGTGTCGGCCTGATCGGCGGCTCCCTTGCCCTTTGTTTCAAAGGTAAAGAGGGCCTGACCGTCGTCGGCCATGCCCACCGTCCCGAATCCGCAGCCAAGTACCTCGCCAGGGAAGTAGTCGACCAGGCTACGCTTTCCATCGAGGAAGCGGCAGCGGATGCCGATTTTATATTTCTGTGTGTGCCAGTAGGCATGCTTGAGGAGTATTTGCTGAAGCTGAGCACACTTCCGCTTAAACCGGGCTGTATTATTACCGATGTCGGCAGCACCAAAGCCAGCATTGCCGCCTGTGCGCGAGCGCTGGATATACCCGGCGTGCATTTTATCGGCGGCCATCCGATGGCCGGCTCAGAGCGTTCCGGCGTCGAAGCCGCTTCTTCACTGCTCTTCGAGAATGCATATTATGTGCTGACGCCTCCCCCGGGGGTCCCGGAGGAAGCCTATGCAGCACTGCAGTCATTGCTTTTACATACAAAAGCACAAATTGTGCGGCTGGAACCCGAACGTCATGATGAAATCGTCGGAGCAATCAGCCATTTGCCGCATATTATTGCTGTAGCATTGGTTAATCAGGTCCATGCTTATGACAATACAGATTCACTGTACAGCACCTTGGCGGCCGGCGGCTTCCGGGATATCACGCGCATAGCGTCAAGCGATCCGCTGATTTGGCGCGATATCCTGCTGAACAACAGGTCGGTCATGCTGCGGCTGCTTCAGGACTGGAACGAGGAAGTCGCGTCCTTTATCCGGATGCTGGAGAAGGAAGACGGCGAAGCTATTCAGGAAGCGTTCCGCGAGGCCAACGGTTTCCGCAGCCAGCTTCCGGAACGGCGCAAGGGTATGATCACGCCGCTGTTCGAATTGCACATTGATGTTCCCGACCATCCGGGCATCATCGGCCGCATTGCCACTGAGCTGGGCGACCAGGGGATCAATCTCAGTAATATGCAGATTATCGAGAGCCGGGAGGATGTGCCGGGGATTATGCGCCTTTCATTCCGCCAGGAGCAGGATTTTGAGCGGGCCAAGAAGCTGCTGCAGCAGAAGGATTATACGGTGTACGTTTAATATCAGCTTGGTTTACCACTGATTCCGGGGCGCATCGCCCCGGATTTTCTTTTTCCCCGGAAGTTGAGATTATGGTTAGCATGAGGAGTACTCAAAAATGGACAAAAAAAGACCGCTTACATAATAAGCGGTTACAGTTCACGTATTTGGAACCGTACAGTGTTTGGATAGGAGTGGAGAGAAACCATACTGTACTTTTATTATATGTATCCGTTTTCATTCTGTCAACAGTTAATTTTGCATTTGTTAAGTCTTCAATAAAATAACTTTAATAGCACAGAATATACGATTTTATGATATAGAGAAACCCGACCATTCCGCTTATAATAATGCCATCACTTTCGACAGAAAGGGTATCTTTCAGTCACAGGAGTGCTGCCGAAAGTCTATTAATGTCATCTTGTTAGAAACTATGATATACTGGGTTAACTATGTTTATAGGCTCGTTTGGAACTTTGTGGAAACCAAATGTTGATCTTAGGGCGATGCCAGGCATAGAGCTGCAAATGTTTTTTTCTTGATGTATTCGTATTCATTATTCCTGAAATAAGACAGAGTTGAATATACATAGGAAGTATTTTGTGGAATGCAGCGATTTTGACGACAGTGGCGCAACTTTTAGGACCCTGACCGGTATAATTAGGTACGGACCGGACGGGAGTAACGTGCAAGGGACGAGGAGGGCCGAACTCACCATGACGGATTCCCAGTTGATCCAGCAGATTAAACAAGGAAATACGGAATTATACTCAGAATTAATGCGGCGGTACCAGCGTAAGATATTGGCTTTTGTCTATCATATGCTTAAGAATTCCCACATGGAGCTCATCGCAGAGGACCTCTGCTCGGAGACATTCTACAAGGCGTTCCGCAGCCTGCATTCTTTCCGTGAAGTGGACGCTTCCTTCTCCACCTGGTTATATACCATTGCCCGCAACACAGTGCTTAGCGAACTGCGCAAGAACCGCGCCGGCAATGTCTCTTTGGAAGAGAGCGGGTATATTCCGGTGGCGCCGGCAGAAATCGTGCCGGAACAGGCAGCACTGCGCAAGGAACGGATGAATCTGGTACGCGAAGCAATCAATAACCTGCCCGAGAAACAGCGTTCTGCGCTTATCCTGCGGGAATATGACCAAATGGATTATCAGGAAATCGCAATCATATTAGATCAAAGCGTGAGCTCTGTAAAGTCGCTGCTCTTTCGTGCGAGAAGCAGTGTGAAATTACAACTTGAATCCTATTTTCATGAGCCTGAGGCTGAGGTGCAGGCTGAGAGGGTGTAAGGCCGATGAATTGCGGGGAAGCGCAAGACTATATTCCGCTTCTGTGGGACGCTCCCCCCACCGATCCGAAGCGGATAGAACTGGAGAGACATATAGCAGGCTGTCCTTACTGTGCCGCCGAATGGGCGATGTGGGAAGAGAGCATGGAGCTGATGCAGGAGTCCAGGATTGAGGTAAACGACGATCGTGCGGAAATGATTAATCAGAGGGTAATGGAGCGGATCTATCTGGAGAGTCCGTGGCTGATGCCCGGGGACGGTAAATCTGCCGGCAATACGGCGGTATTCCGACGCAGATTGAGCCTGTGGATCGCTTGCTTCTTGGCTGTATTCATTTGCAGCACACTCTATTTCACCGTCTTCAAGCAAACTGCACCGGCCGCGGTTGCCCAGAGCGGTATCGTAGAGACCGGCGTGGCCGGGTTGTCGCTGGAATGGTCATCCGCTTATCCTGTCGGACACTCGGAAGGCGGTATTATTGAACCGCTCGTAGTAAGTATGGGGCCAACACATCCGCAATACTGGATGGTGTTATCAATGCTGGGAGTGTTTCTGTCGATCTTCCTGCTGGTCAGATTGAACCGATACCGCAGACAATAAAGAGTCCTCTAACCCAAGGTATAGAGGGCTCTTTGTTATTTTAGCATGTGCTGACAAAATAATGAAATCGGCTTCTTCCGCTATAAAAACAAGACATTTGATGTCATTCATGATACATTAGTAAGCAAACATAAAAGAAGGGATAGGTGAGAGGCATGCTGATCGGTCTGATTCGCCACGGGTTAACGGATTGGAATGCAGTGGGAAGAATTCAGGGACAAAGCGACATTCCGCTTAACGATGAAGGACGCAGACAGGCTGAAGTGCTGGGTGATCGTCTGCTGCAGGAGCCATACCAATGGGATTACTGTATAACAAGCAGTCTCTCCCGTGCAGCTGAAACCGGCGAGATTATTGCAGGCAAGCTGAATATTCCGCTGCTGGAGCCGGATCAGCGCATTCGAGAACGGGCCTACGGCCAGGTCGAGGGTCTTACTGCTCTGGAACGTGAAACGAAGTGGGGCAAGGACTGGAACCTGCTTGAGCTGGGTCAGGAAAGCGATGAGCAGCTGCAGCTGCGCGGGCTTGCCTTCCTGGAAGACCTTACGGTCAGATATCCGGATAAGAATGTGCTGGTGGTGTCGCACGGAGGCTTTTTGGCCCAGCTGTATACGGCCCTCTACAAGGATAAATATACTGAACGGATCGGCAATCTTTCTCTGACCATTTTGGAGAAAAAAGAGCTCGACTGGAATCCGCTCCTTTACAATTGTACGCGTCATCTTCTGCAAAATCAGCGTTAACCCGACCCTTCGGGTTATTTTTTTTGCACTTTTTTTTGCACATTAAGGAATAAAAAGGGCTGTATTTCCCATAATGGTAGTAAAACGGTGAGGCGATAAATGATGAATCTGGCGGATATGCTCACTTATGCCGACATTGGGCAGCTGACCGCCATCGCGGGACGCTACGAATGCGATTGCAAACGAAATTCTAAACATGATTTGATTCAGAGTATACTCATCACGCTGGGCAGCCGGAGCTTTATGGACTCGCACATCCGCAGCTGTACTCCCGAAGAACTGCGCTTTCTAAACACGCTTCTCTTCGATGAGCGAAGCCATTTCAGCCTGGAGGATCTGCTGGCTGCGGCATCACAGGCCTGTTTCGATCATCGGCCCGGGCAGAGCGGAACCCGCGAGCTCGTCGGCCGGCTTAAGAACAGCGGTTGGCTATTCGCCCTGGTCCCGCATCAAAGCAGACATTTGTTCCAGATTCCCCAGGATCTCAAAAGCCGTTTCCGCGAGCAAATGGGTGCTATCCTCCGCGAGCGGGTTATAAGCGCACCCGAGCCTGCGGTGTACCGCAGCGAAGGCGAGATGCTGCAGGCGGATATGCTGCTGCTGCTGCGGTATATCAAGGAGAATGAGCCGGAGCTGAATCAGGAGGGGGCGCTTTACAAGCGCTGCCAGCAGGCGGTTATGAACGCGCTGCAGATTCCCGAACCGCTGCTTGGCAAGGGCGGCTGGCGCTTCGGGTACGGAAGAGCGGGGGAGCATTACCCGCCCCGTCTGGCTCTGCTGTATGATTACGCCCGTCATCGCCGTTACATTGTGGAGGAGCATGGCCGGCTGAATCTGACTGCGGGGGGAGAGCTGCTGCTCAGCGAAGGAAAATCGGAAAGAATGATGCAGATTTTCTCCTTTTGGTTAAAACTCTATAAAGGTGCTATTCCCAATCTTACATCGCTGGTCTACTGGATTAGTGTCTGCGCGGGAAAATGGGTCACCGTCTCCTCTTTGGTGGAAGGACTCGGCTGGCTGGTGAAGCCGTTCTACTACGACAATGCCGCGTCGATTCTCGAACAGCGCATTTTACGGATGATGCTTCATCTGGGCATGATCCGGCTGGGGGAAGCCCCCGAGGGACCGGTAGTCATGATGACGCCATGGGGAATGGAGGCAGCCGGTCAGAAACGGCCGCCAAGGTAAGGGGGAGAAGGAATGCGGATTGCTTACGGTAACTACATACCGCGGCTTCACGAATCCGTCTATGTAGGCGAGGGAGCTAAGCTGGTGGGCGATGTGCAGATAGGCAAAGACTCCAGCATTTGGTTCAATGCCGTGCTGCGCGGAGATTTGGCTCCGGTTATCATCGGGGAGCGCTGTAACATTCAAGACGGCACCGTCGGCCATGTGGCTGAGGGACTGCCGCTCCTGCTGGGCGACGGGATATCGGTCGGACATTCGGCTATTATCCACGGCTGCCGGATAGGCAGCGGCACATTAATCGGAATGGGTGCAATTGTTTTGAACGGAGCAGAAATTGGTGAATATGCTTTAATAGGAGCCGGTTCTGTAGTGACGGAGAATAAAGCGATTCCACCTTACACACTCGCTCTGGGGACACCGGCCAAAGTCATCCGTGAACTGACGGAGCAGGATTTGCAGAGAATGGCCCGCACTTGCGACAGCTACGTTATGAAAGCCAGAGAATATGGGATTACTTAAACAGCGGAGGTGTATCGAATGGACAAAATGAAGGCTACCTATGAAGTGATGCTAGGACTTGCGGCAGAAATGGTGTGGGATGAAGCGCTGCGAAAGCGTCGTACCGACATCTTGTACCGGGAGATCGACACGGCGCTGGCGGCCGGAGACGAACAGGCTTTCCGGTATCTGACGGATGAATTGAAGAGCTTGGCATAATGGAGTGCGTCCGCCGGACCGAAGGCGGGCGCATCTGCATGCTCTTTTCTATTATATATAAGGCCGGTGCTCAGGTGTTCGGTGTGGAGTAGGCGGCTTGCCAAACAAATACACGAACAGTACAATTAATGATAACGCAAACCTGATCGTTCCTGCGGTCAGGTTTTTGTATGTTTATATGCTGTTAACTGCCGCTAATTGGGAGGTAAGCCGTTCTATGCCGGGTAACTGGTTCGAAAGATTGTTTCTGCACCGGGGAATGCTGTGGCTGCTGTTTGCGGTCAATTTTCTCGGCACGATTTACGGGTACATATGGTATGGCAATCAACTGGTTTATACGGCTGAGCATTATCCTGCCTGGCTGCTGCCTTTTGTTCCGGACAGCCCGACAGCCAGTCTCTTCTTTACTGCAGCGCTTCTGCTGCTCCTTTATCCCCCTAAAGGCCTTAAAGGGACACTGATCCGTGAGCTGATAGAGGCGCTTGCTGTGGTTACTTCGGTAAAATACGGCATCTGGGCCGTTGCGATGATCTTTGCAGGCGGCTTTCAGGGAGATGTCATTGGCTGGAAGGACTGGATGCTGGTCGCTTCCCATTTGGGCATGGCTATCGAAGCGCTGATTTATGCGCGCTTCTTTACACTGCGCCGGATGCTGCCGGTGGCGCTGCTATGGACACTGGCCAACGACATGGTCGATTATTCGCAAGGCGTCTTTCCGTGGCTGCCGAACGAGCTGGACGATGATCTGAATGAGGTGCAGTACTTCACTATTGGCCTCACGCTGGTAAGCACGGCTGCAGCCTGGCTGGTCACCGGCAAGCAGCGCAAGCATGCGTATCCCGCAAGACTAAGGCGGCGCTGACAAGCCGTTCTAATCTTGTCCCTCCTGCCATACATTAGAGTAGGAGGGGATGTCTCATGCCGCGCAGGATCAGATATGTGCTGGCCGGCTTGTTGCTTATTGGTCTGCTTGGGGGATTGGGGCTGGATTGTGTAAAGGCTGCAGCAAGACTCCCGGGTGCTAGAGCGGCGGCAGTAGGTCCGGATGTTCAGCCGGAGACTGCCACATGGGCGGGAAGAAGCGGGGCGGAGCAGCTGGAAGAGGCAGCCGAGGCCCTGTATACGTATGTGCTGAAAGGCGATGTGTCCAAAGCCAGGGAGAAGAGCGAGGAGATCTCCCGTCTGTTCGTCGCCTCCTCCTTTGAGGGGCTGGCTTCGGTGGAGGGAATCCATGCACTCGCAGAAGTGATCATGGATGTAAAAGCAACCTTTGCCGCTGCTGAGATCTCGCCGGAACGGTGGGAGGCTGCCGCTGCCAGATTGCGCTTGGCCGCCAACAGCCTGAATCAGCCGCATCAGCCGATGTGGCTGCAATACTATAAAGTGATCCGGGAGGATCTGAACGACATGGAGCGCAGTGCGGGAGCCGGCGATCTGGCCGGCTGGAAGACCTCCGTGACCAGACTGCAGAGCCGCTATGACAACATCCGCCCGGCGGTGGTCATTTCCCGTCCCCCTGAGACGGTGAATCAGCTCGACTCATGGCTGTCTTACGCTGCTGAGATTCCGTCATCGACGCAGCCGGTTCCCCGGGCCCGGCTGCTGGAGATCATCTCTTACGGCCAGGAAGCGGTACGGGTCGTCTTCGGCAAAGAGCGGAACGAGCCTGCACTTTCGCTCCCGCTGCCTCCGCAGAGATACGGGATATGGGGCTTTCTCGGCGGCGCTTTCATTGCCGCGGCGCTGGGTTATGCCGCTTACCGTAAGTACCGCGGAGACAAAGAGGACTGGAAAGCGGTGTAGGCCGGACGGAGCTGACGGCCGGTTTCCGGGCGGGCAACCCACGAACAGGCTGTCAAAACAAAATGCTCTGTCATTCCCGGCGGGAATGCAGGGCATTTTGTCATGGAGAGAATGCCGGTTGAAGAGATGGGGAAGGGAAGTGGTAGGGAAGCCGGCGGAAAGCGGGAGGATGATACGTAGGCAAAAGTAAAGTAAGAGAAAATTAAAGAGTGTGAACAAGAGTGGGAGTAAGATTAGTAGAAAAGAGTAAAAGTGTGAGTAGGAGTAACTGGGGGACAGTAGAAACCTATGAAAGAATCGGAAGGGTGAGAGTGAGAGGAGAGTGAGAAAAAGAGAAAGATGAAAAGAAAGGTAGAGGGGAAGAGAAAAGGTAAGAGGAGAGGAGAAGGAGGAAAGAATGGGCCTAGGGAATGTGAGTATAGCAGATTATAAGAGGTAATAATGAAAGAGTGAAAGAGTTGAAAGAGTTGAAAGAGTGAAAGAGTGAAAGAGTGAGAGGAAGAGTTTAAGAAGGAGAAGGAAAGAAGATAATTATAAAGGTTGAGGACTTGGAAGAGTAAGAGTAAGGACTAAAGTAAGAGTAAAAGTAAGAGTAAGCAAGTAGGGTGCACAAGAGATAATATGAAGTGGTGGAAGGGTGAGGAAAACGAAAGAAAACGAAAGAAAACGAAAGAAAAAAACAATCTAATAACATCTAGAAAAGCAATGCAAGGATAAAAAAATATGAAATTATAAGTAAGTTAGTAGATAGGGTTCCGTAATTCCCAACCCTACCCGATAGTCACACCCCTACCTTTTGCGCTTCAGCGCTTTATACAATTAAGTGGATTTTCGCACACTAATCTTGCTCTTTTTACGGATTTCAGTCATCTAATTTGATAATCGCCACTTAATTTGACCGATATGGGCGTAATGGTGATGGCGTAAAATAAGTTGTGTACCAAGATTTGGGGCCTAGTCAGGCAACAAAAAAGTAGGGTATTCTCGGGATTGTTGAAGTCCACCAAGAAAGGAACCCTACTCGATGACTATTGTACCCGAAAATATGCTAAATAATCTATTTGAAAATCTTGTTACTGAGTTTGTTAAAGATAACCTAGAATCCATCCTGCGCGCTGAAATTCAAGCCTTCATGTCTTCAGAAGAAGCCGGGATACGCAACAGCCGTAACGGATACTACACTCGTAATCTGCATACTCGCTACGGGAATATCGAAGACCTGGAAGTGCCTCGGGACCGACAGGGCTTGTTTCAGACCCAGCTCTTTGAACCGTACCAACGACGCGATGGTTGGCTGGAAGAAGCCGTCATTCAGATGTACAAATCGGGCATGGGCACCCGGGACGTGGCCCGGTTTATTGAGAGTATGTTCGGCAGCCATTACTCGCCCACCACCGTCAGCAATATTACCGCAACGGTGCTGGAGGACATTCACCAGTGGCAGAAACGTCCGCTCCAAAAACGCTACTCCGTCATCTATCTGGACGGACTCTACGTCAAACTCAAGCGTGGAACCGTCAGCGGTGAGGTCGTCTATTTTGCCATGGGCATTGACACGGAAGGCCACCGTCAAATCCTGGGCTTCTATGTGGGTGGCCAGGAAAGTGCCAATGGCTGGCGTGAAGTGCTCAAAGACCTCTATGACCGTGGAGCTCAGGAGGTATTGCTAGGC
>NZ_VWRQ01000011.1 GCF_008635795.1 Paenibacillus tepidiphilus
ATTGAACCCATCTTTGAAGCAGACTTCGAAGAAGTATCCTTCGGATTTCGTCCGAAACGGAGTGCCAAAGGAGCACTGGATCGAATCCGGAAAGCTTGCAACCGCAAAGGAAATTGGGTAGTCGACGTCGATATTCAAGGTTACTTCGACAACATTAATCAAGAGAAACTCATGAAACTGGTACAGATGCGTATCAATGACAGACGGATCTTGAAGTTAATACGGAAGTGGCTTCAAGCGGGAGTCATGGAAGAAGGAAACGTAAGACGGTCCGATTTAGGGACACCACAAGGTGGCGTCATCTCACCGCTCTTGTCGAACATCTATTTGAACTACTTTGACCGGCTATGGGAGAAACACGGAAGTGGGCTGGGAGAATTGACAAGGTATGCAGACGACCTTGTGGTGGTCTGTAAAACCAAAAAGGACGCCGAACATGCCTATGAACTCATAAGCAGGATTATGGAACGTCTAGAGTTAACCTTACACCCGACCAAAACTCGCATTGTAGGCCTGTGGACAGGAGACGAAGGGTTCGACTTCTTAGGGATGCATCACCGAAAAACGAAAGCAGAAACTTCTCAAGGGAAGGTGTACTATACCACGCAACAGTGGCTAACAAAGAAGGCTGAAGAACGCATCCGAAGTGTGGTCAAAGAAAGATTAGCACCGCCAAGTGTGCGTTCAAAATCGTTTGCGGAACAGGTGGAATGGCTCAATCCAAAGATTCAAGGATGGAGAAATTATTACTACACGAACTATAGCCAAAAGAGATTAGCGAAGCTGGATTGGTATATTCTGCAACGGTTCACCCGGTGGTATGCAAAGAAGAGACAACGCAGGAGATGGATGAGTTCACGATCTGAAGTCAAGTATATAGCCAGCATGTATGGACTAAAAACGCTATTGTGATCTGCATGCCCATGAATGACAAACATCGGAAAGCCGTATGAGGGAAAACCTCACGTACGGTTTGATGAGGAGGGGCTGGGTTATGCCAGCCCTTTACTCTAGTATGCTAAAGCTATGTGCGATGCTGAAACAACAGAGTTACAATCGTGCCGGCTCCCGGCTTCGATTGCAGCGTCACCTCGTGTCCAAGCCGGCCGCATACCTCTTTAACCAAATATAAGCCCATTCCGGTAGATTCGGAATATTCTCTCCCGCGTTCCCCTGTATAGTAAGGATGAAATACGCGGTTCAGGTCCTCTTTTACAATCCCGATCCCTTGATCCTGTACAGTCAGTTTACATGAGTTGCCCAGTTCTTCCGCTGAAATCGTAATCGCTTTGCCTGTCCCGACGGTGTAGTTCAGGGCATTCACCACAATTTGATCGAGCATAAAGCGCAGCCATTTCGCATCGGTATACACCTTGAGGCCCTCGCTAATCTGGAGTACTGGAGTAATTCCCTTGCCGATAAACAGCTTGCGGTTGCCGGCCACGACCTTGCTGACGATCAGACGAAGCTCTACGGCTTCGACCGCGAAATCCTGCTCGAACCGGTCGAGCCTAGCTGTGTATAAGACCATTTCCAGCCCTTTGCACAACCGGTTCAGTTCCTCCTGGATGCTCTCGGCCGCCGGCTCCTCCAGCTCCTGCAGCAGCAGTTGAATCACGGAGATCGGTGTTTTCATCTGATGCACCCAACGGTTCATGAATACGAGCTGCTGCTCGTTTCCGCTTTGCAGCTGCAGTATTTGCTCCTTGAAATGCCGGTCATAGCTGCACAGCAGCTTATGGACCGCATCGGACAGCGGCGCCTCATCCATAGGCTGGATCAGCTCTTCCTGCACAGTAAGTGGCGATTCGAGACGTCTGTACAGCTCCCGGTGTTGGCAGTAGCGGTAAATCAAATATAAGGCAAGCACAACCGTGCTTAACAGGAAGCCGTATAGCACAATCGCCAAAGGCCGTCCCTCTCCGGCAAGCCAATACAGCAAAGGAACCAATGCAGCCTGAACCGAATAAAACAGCAGAAGAGGCACATGCTCCTTCCAGAACAGCTTCATTGCAGGTCCTCCTGCCTTACCGCCAGCTTGTAGCCCACTCCCCGTACCGTTTCTACACGATCGCCGGAGCCAAGCTCCTTCAGCTTTTTGCGCAGCCTCGTAATGTACACATTCAAGGTGTTGTCATCAATAAAATGATGATTCTCCCACATCAGATCCAGCAGCTTCTCCCTGCTCACTGCCCTTCCCTGCTTCAGCATAAGCGCCTCCAGCAGCTGATTTTCTTTCACAGTCAGCTCGGCTTCATGACCTGCGAAGCTTACAATGTAACGCTCGGGATACAGGATGAGCCCGCCGGATTCCAGCCGCTTCTCCTCCTGGTTTGAAGCGTACGCACCATAAGCTCTGCGCAGATGGCTGCGTATTTTAGCCATAACGACCTCATAATGGAAGGGCTTGGTGATATAATCATCCGCACCGTTCTCCAGCGCCATCACCTGATCCATCTCACTGTCCCGGGCAGATATGAACAAGATGGGGCAATGCGAATGCATTCGGATTTGCCGGCACCAGTAGAAGCCGTCATACTTGGGCAGATTGATATCGAGCAGCACCAGGTCCGCCCCTGCTTCCTGAAACTCCTCCACCACCTGACTGAAATCGGCCGCCTCCCTCGCCTCGAATCCGTATCTGGACATGTACGAGTGCAGCAGATTGGAGATTTTGGCATCATCCTCGACGATGTATATTTTGTACATAAGTTAAGCTCCTGTTCCGGCCTGAAATCGAAAACTATCATGCTACTTCAGAGCTGCTGTAAACTCATATATAATACCACGCCTGTGGATAAATCAAGTGATTATATTCACAACAAGTGCTGGCTGAGCCTTATATTAGTGATCCTTGCATTTCTCTGCCCGCTGAGTTACTATTTTTAGGTTGACAAATTTGCAGGTCTAAACAAGGAGGTCTACATAACCATGTGCCCCCGTACCAAAGAACAAAATGAGCTTATACGCGTGCAGCGCAGAGAACAGATCCTTGACGTCGCCGCCCGCTCCTACTTCCGCACAGGCGGCAGCTTTGATGTACGCGACGTTGCCCGTGAAGCAGGGCTTGGGTACGGCACAGTATATCATTACTATCCTAACCGGCATTTATTGATAGAGGATGTACTGGGCAGCGGCTTCGAGCGATGTGAACAGGCTGTCGCTGATTTGGCGAACACAAGCGGCAGTCCCCCCGATGCCAGTCACCTGCTCAGGTGCTGCCAAGCGCTGCTCCGGCTGTGGCAGTCAGACGCCCGCGCATTTCTTGTCTTCAAGATGGCGGCAGAGCATTATGCAGGCTTGCCGGAGATAGCGCGGCACACCGCCAAGAGACGATTTATGGAAGGGATATACGTTCCGCTGCAATCGATTGCCCAGTGTGAGGACGACAGCGTCGATCATATGCTTGCGGTGCTGGTTGGCTGCAGCGGGCTGTACTACTATGCAGGCAATTCGGGGCTGGACGTCGATCGAATCGCCCGACTCGCAATTCACGCAATTACAAAGGAGTCCTGATACCAACATGGTCATCTTAAAAAGCAAGCATGAAATTGAAGCGATCCGCAAGGCGGGCCAAGTGGTGGCTGAATGCCATCGTACCATTGCCCCGCTTATCAAACCGGGAATAACCACGAGCGACATTGATCGCATCTTCGAGGAGATTATGTTAAAACATGGTGCCAAGCCATACCAGAAGGGTTACAATGGCTATCCCTATGCGACCTGTGCTTCCGTCAACGACGTGATCGCGCATGGCTTCCCTGGCAATAAGCCGCTTGAGGAAGGCGATATCGTAACCATCGACACGGTCGCCGAGCTTGGCGGCTGGCTCGGCGATTCGGCCTGGAGCTATGCGGTCGGGCAGATCTCGCCGGCGGCCGAGAGGCTGATGCGCGTCACGAAGGAATGTCTTGATCTGGGCATTGAGCTGGCGCAGCCCGGCAACCGTCTCGGTGATGTGACGAATGCGATTCAGCGGCATGCGGAATCGCACGGCTTCGGCGTCGTGCGCGACCTTCTCGCCCATGGCATCGGCCGCGACCTGCACGAGGAGCCGACTTACGCGCATGTCGGCAAGCCCGGCAAGGGCCCCCGCATTAAGGAAGGTATGGTGTTCACCATTGAGCCCATGATCACCGAAGGCACCTACTACATGACCATTGATCCGGACGGCTGGACGGCGCGGACGCAGGACCGTAAGCTGGCCGCCCAATACGAGCACACCATTGCCATTACGGCTGAAGGTCCGCAGATCCTTACCGCGCAATAATAAACCGCAGAAGTCGGCCATGTGATGGTCGGCTTCTGCGGCTGTTACCGGGCGGTGGATACGAGATACATTTACGATACAGACATATATGTTCCTTCTCCTATGATTTCTTCCTGTTATACGCTATATAGACGATACAGAAGAGTACGATGATGAAGAACGAATACCGATACATTTCCGCATAGCTGCTCGCTTCAGCAAGACGGCCCAGAATCAGCGCGCCTCCGCCGATGCCAAGGTCAAATGCCGAATAAAATGTAGCATTCGCCGGTCCGCGCAATTCCGGTTCCACACGGTTTAGGATCCATGCTTGCAGCGATGGCTGTACTGCGCCGAACCCCAAACCAAACAGCACTGCCGAAATGGCCAGCATGGCCATGCTATGGGCATAAGACAACACGAGCAGCGAAGCGGCCAGCAATATGCTGCCGGGAATAATGACCCAGGCGTGGCCTTTGCGGTCGAACAGCCGTCCGGAGATGAACCGCACGATAAGCAGGCAAACGGCATTCAGCGTAAAGAATAAACCAACGTTGCCTATCCGGGCTTCTTCACCGAACAGCGTAATGAAGCTGACGATTCCGCCGTATACGATCCCGATCAGCAAGCCGAGCAACGAAGGAAACAGCGCCTTTGGCTCGAACAGCTGTGAACGGAACGAAGGCTTCGCTTCTGCCTGATCTGTGCTGCCGGAACGGGAACCGGGTGATTTACGCTGTTTCTGAACGCCCCATACGCATAGCAGCGACAGGGCCGTGCTGCCGGCAGCAACCCAAATGACGCCGTGCATCTGCCATTGTCCGTCCAGCAGAGCAAGTCCGATTGCCGGGGCCAGCGCCATGGCGAGCGTGCTGGCAAGGCCGAAAAAGCCGATCCCCTCTCCCCGCCGGTTAGCCGGAATCATATCTGTGGCGATTGTGCTCGATGTGACAGTGACGATTCCCCAGCCAACGCCGTGAATGCAGCGTGCCAGTAGAAGCAGTGCAACGGAAACTGTCCAATTATAGGAAGCGATAATGACAAAACAAAGGACGAGACCTGCAACCAGCCAACCTTTCTTACTCCGGTTCATAAGTGCGCCGACCAACGGCCGGGTGAATAAGGAGAATACGGTAAATATGCTGATGATCAAGCCGACCGCCGTATTGTTTCCGCCCAGGTCCAGCATGTAAACCGGCAGCGTAGGAAGCAGTATCTGAAATCCGAAGAACAAAAAGAAGCTGGCAGCAGTAATCAGTATAAAGTCCAGTGTCCATAATTTTGGGGACTGCTGTTGCTGTGCAAGTTCTTCCAGTCTTGGATTTGCCTTAACGAATATATTCTTGTTCATGGGGAAGCCTCCAGCGTGTTCATAATAGTGAGTAACCTCACTTTATTGGTGTATAGTGAGTTTACTCACTAACTATCTGAAAGTCAATGCTTTTTCATAGGCGGCAATTTGAAAAAGGAGCGATTTGCGCTAAAATAAGCGTAGACTTATTGCGAAAAGAGGCTATATAAGCATATGAACATGTCGCCGCACGATTACCCGGATGAAGAGGCTGCCGATACTTTTTATTTACTCATCACCACCTCCCGTATTCTGAAATTCGAATTCGATAAACGTCTGGCTTCGTTAGATCTGCCAATCCCGCTCTCCGGAGCCCGTCTGCGCTTGTTGATGGAGGTCTGGAAAGCGGAGCATATACGAATGAATGAGCTTGCTGCTGTCATGGACCTAAAACCACGTACCATCACTGATTTCGTGAACGCCCTGGAGGAAAAGGGACTTATTCTGCGTACCGTCGATCCGGCAGACCGTCGTGCAACGATTCTATCGCTGACGGATCATGCCAAGCCTCATATTCGGACGATCCGCTCGATCAGTGCGGAAATCTCCGAGAAGCTCATGGAGAAGCTGACCGTGGAGCAGCGGCGGCAATTAAGAGATATGCTGCACGTCTTAGTGGAATAACAGTGCTTCCCCATCAAAAAAACCTGCCCAATTTATGTGCAGGTTTTTTTGATATGCTGCGACTCTTTGACCTAAGGTCCTGGTTGGCATCTGTATGTAGGGGCAATCAGGCATCCCGCTTACGGTACAATACAATCGCTGCTGTAATGCAGAGCAGCGTCCATAACATTACAATGCCTGTCCCCTGCATGGGGGTAAGGACATCACTTTTATCCGCGGAAGACAGCATGTACATATAGGAGCCAGCTTTATCCGGAAAGTATCCGGGCAGAGCATCTCCCGACACAGGACTGATAACGAAATAATAACCTAGCAATATCACCAACGCAGGAGTGGTTCGTCTTAGCAAGCTACCTATAGCTGCACTGAGAAGTGCGGTTAACGTCAGGTAGCCTGTTGCGCCTGCTAATGCTTTTAACATAGTGTCTATTTCAATGCCTGCTCCTGCTGCTGTATCTCTCATCATAAACAAGGTATACAGCACTCCGGATGCTGCAATTATTAACGCGGCAGTAACGGTTATCGTGGCCAGTGCGGCCAGCTTCGCGGATAATTGAAGCCCCCGCCAAGGCATCACCGTTAAAGTTGACCGGATTTGTCCGCCTGTATACTCTGAACAAGCAGCTAAGATGCCAAGAAGAATGAACCCTGCCTGAAGATATCCCATGGTAGCAAGTCCTATATCCAGTATGCTTTGCGAGCCTGCTGCTCCTTGTTGACCAATTGAAGTAAACGCTGCGGCTAAAGCTAAATTAAGAATGAACGTCCCTGAAATAGTGAGCCATATCGACGGTAATGTAACCAGTTTATTCAGTTCAGCGCCAAGGATATTTGTGATCTTTCTACCGGGTGTGATCCTCATGCTGCGACGTCCCTCCTATGGAATACCATTGCTGCAATAATCAAAAGTACGGCTACCCAGGAAAACATGATCAAACCGCCTGTGAACGGAGTGTGTATTCTGTCGCTCATGATCATAAACATATCAGTGCCAGCCCGGTCCGGTAAATAAAACGCCAATGTAGTAACCTTAGAAAGCAAGAAACTAAAGGATACAACGGATGAATTCATAATGAGCACAGTAAGCGGGATCACGCCATTCTTAGTTAGAACAGTAATCCCAAATGCCAGGAGAGCCGTAAATATCCAGTAGCAAACTGCACCAGTAAGTTTGGACCATGCAAATGCCGGGGCATATTCCCCAAGAATTAGCTGCGTTGTTGACACCGTTGTTAGAATAGCAACCATACACAGCAGCAGGCTGATTACTGTCACCGCGCCTGCTTTGGCCAGCAGTAGCTGAAGCCGGGATGAAACAGCAGTTAAACTGGTTGTTATCTGTTGTCCTCCGCCGGATTCACTGCTCTCGGTCACATACTCACTGCTGACAGCAAGCACCCCAAGAATGATGACACCCTGCACGCCAACAGCTAATCCAATATAGCCAACTTCGGATAGCCGTGTGCTAATTCCAGCTATAATATCCTCCTTCTGTGCTGTACTGTCCAAGGCAGCAATGAATGCCGGGGCAACGGCTCCAATCAGAACGGCCAGCCAAATGCCCGGCAGAGACAACAATTTAGACAGTTCGGCTTGGAATGCCCTCATACCATTTCCCCCGCTCGTTCAGAGGTCAGGGCAAAAAAGGCTTTCTCCAGTGTGGAATGGTTACCTATGACTTCCGCCAATGTTCCATTCGCCACCACTTTGCCGTGATGAATAATCACCACATCATCCACAGTCTCAGAAAGTTCTCCCATGAGATGACTGGATAGCAGCACCGTGTTACCCGACGCAGCACGTTCTCGCAGCAATGTCCGAATCCAGCGGATTCCCTCTGGATCGAGCCCGTTAACGGGTTCATCCAGTATCAAAATTTCGGGATCGCCAAGCAGAGCTGCGGCCATTCCAAGTCTTCTGCCCATGCCAAGGGAATAACTCCCGACTCTTCGGCCTGCCGCATTCGTCAGACCTGTGATGTCCAGCACTTCCTCGACACGCGAGCGGGACAGGCCTGCGGCACGGGCCAGCCAGCGCAAATGTGCGCGTCCTGTCCGCATCCGGTGTGCTCCAGATCCGTCAAGGGCGGCTCCGACCGTAGTTAGAGGGTTAAGCAATTCTGCGAATGGCTTTCCGTCAATTAGCGCACTTCCTGAGGTGGCGCGGTCTAATCCAAGCAGGATGCGGAGTGTGGAGCTTTTGCCGGCCCCATTTGGACCTAAGAAGCCGGTTACCCTGCCGGGTCTGGCTGTAAAACTGATCCCTGATAAAATTTCTTGAGCTCCTCGGCGTTTGACCAAGTTATTGATGGTAAGCAACCATAACACTTCCTTTCTGTTATGGTTCTAAGTATAAAGAGTCAAGGTTACATCACCGGTATCCGCCCGTTTAATTCTGGGTTAACTTTAGGTTAAGCCCGGCCTATGGCTACGCTTGTGCCTTTTGCAGTGGATGTAAAATCAGCTTTCAGCTTCATTCTGTCCAGCATAAAAGCTGCAGCCGACAAGCCAATTCCCGCCCCGCGCTCACCAGAAGCGCTATCCATACCCGGACCTCTGTCTGCAACAATAATCAGTTCTTTAGCCACATCAACGGTAATGCTTGCATATTTCCCCTCCGCCGCATGGCGCAGAATATTCTGGAATACATTATCCAGCACCCGCGTTAGCCATTTCGAATCCGCTTCCCAATAAAAAGTCTGCTCTGCCGGTAAATCAGCCTCGATCTGAATTCCTTGTGCTTCCAATACAGGATACCAGGCCGCGACAGAGGCTCTTACTAAACGCACAATGTCGGTTGAAGCGGGCTCATAAGGATATTTCCCTGATGTAAGCAGGGTATAGGACAGTAAATCATCCATCAGCTCTCCGACTCTTGTAATCGTATGGTCCATCTCTGCTAAGGAGTCTTGTCCTTCTATACTCAAGGATTCTTTATTTAATCGGGTGGCATGTCCTCTGAGAATGGTAAGCGGCGTGCGTAGGTCGTGAGACAAATTGGCAATGAGCCGGTGCCGTAATAATTCCTCCTCCATCTCCCGTTTACGGCTGTCCTCCAGCTGCTGAATCATCCTATTGAAGGAGCTTCCCAGCTGGTCTATTTCATCCATACGATCACTTTGAACACTAACGGGTTCAGGGAAGGAGTGACCATTAGCCGGCGATGACATGACCTCCTGTAAGCCGGTGAGACGTTTGCGGAGCCTGAAGAAGAACAGCCAGGATATCACCACAAAGGCAACCAGAATAAAACTAAACACAAGCAGTGTAATATATAGCAGATTTAAGGTATCTAGATTTCCTCCTTGTGAATCCTCAAGCCCAAAGAAGGTAGAGAAGAAAATAAGCACGATTGGAGGCAAAAAGATAAATAAAAAATGCACTTTTAGAAAACGGCGGAATAAGGATCGGGTCTGTTTCATAGCTTCACCCGGTAACCGATCCCCTTTAACGTCTCAATAATCTCCGGGGCATCCGGATTGCGTTCCAGCTTTTGGCGGAGTCTGCGGATATGTACCATTAATGTTTTATCGCCTGTGATATAAGCTTCTCCCCAAACGGCTTCATAAATTTGTTCTTTCGGCAAGACCTGGTTGGGGTGACGCAGGAAGTACATTAGAATCTGATGCTGCTTCCCTGTCAGAATAATTTCTGCTCCTGTGTCTTTGTCATACACCATCTGGAGCTCCGTATCTACTTCAATATGGTTTCCTAATGCGATGCGTGTGGAAGATGTTCCACCGCTTCGCCGGATTAGTACTTCTAATCTAGCCACTAATTCATCCGTATGGAAGGGCTTCGTTACATAGTCGTCGGCAAATTGTAAGCCCTCTACTTTATCATCTATTGCTGTCCGGGCGGAAAGCAGCAGGATAGGTACGGCAGGAGCCGCTTTCTTCAAGCGTCTTCCCACCGTAAATCCGTCTAAACCGGGTAACATGATATCCAGAATAACGACTTCATGCTGATGGATCTCATTCTCGGCTCCTTCACCTGAAAGCAGCCACTGAACGGAGAATCCCCGCTGCTGCAATTCATCTTTGACCCAGCTGCCTATCTTCTCATTATCTTCAATGTATAAGACGCTTCTCTTCAAGTAACAACCCTCTCTCCACATGGAGTCCACTATTAGTCAGATTAACACAATCTGAAAAAGGGTTTCCAGTTATTATTCAAGAGTTATTAGATAAACAAACTCCTTATGCAAGCTCTGTCCCGATCCCTGCTTCCCTGGCCTTCTTCACGTAGTAAACCGCTGTAGCTATATCGAAGACAGCCATGCCCATCGGGCAGAAGAAGACCGGTTCATCTTCCGCGAATGCAGTGAGGCCGCTGCGGCAGACCACGTCTGTAATAGCCTGTGTACCGTTACGGTCCAGCCCCTGCTCCAGATGAAGCTGCTCGATATCCGTATTCTCGCGGCATACCTCCTCCCAATCGTCGACAACAATAGCCTTCACCGCAGCAAGCGCCTCCGGCTTGAAGTCGCGCAGCGACACATTCAGCAGCAGGCTTCCGCTTGCCGGGGGAATATCAATATACCGGTGATTGGATACCGTACAGGTGATGAAGATATCGGAATGCCGGTACACCTCTCCCCAAGTCTCGGCCACTTCGATCCGCTCCCTCTCCGGTGACGGATAATCTGACAGGTCCGCTCCCTTGAGATCGAATATGGTGATCCGCTCGATCCGGTCTCCATACAATGCCATCGCCATCCGGCAGTGATACTGCCCCACCGGGCCCCAGCCGATAATGCCCAGCCGGATTCGCTCGCGTGCCCGTGCCTGCAGAAAGTGGCGGATCATCAGTCCGCTGACGGAGGCCGTTCTGACGATGCTGGGAACCGGCGAGTTCAGAACGGCGGCTGGCTGCCCCGTACCCGGATCATTCAAGACGATGATGCTGTGCGCCCGCGGAAGACCTGCCTTGAGATTATCCGGGAAGCTCGAAATCCACTTGATCCCTGCGGCATTCACCTCTCCTCCTAAATAAGCCGGCATGGCAATGATCCGGTTCTGGAGATTCTTGTACCGCAGATAAGGCTTTACCGGCTGTGCGTAATCACCGGAATCCAGGAGCCTCACCGCAGCCTCGGCGGTATCCACAAAGGCAGGCCAATCCAGGCCGACAGCCCGCAGATCCCGGTCACTTAAGTACAGCAATTGCGCTTCCTCCCTGCTCCGTTCAGATATAGAATTCATCATCAGCCGTCTGCGGCTTCCGTCCGAACTGTGCCTCTACCCACGAGTCCGAATATACCGTATCAAGATAACGTTCTCCCCTGTCATGAATAATAGCTACGCAGACGGCTTCGGGAGAAAGGCTCTGCTTCAAGCGGCCCACGGCGGCTAGGACACCACCTGAGGATGCACCTGCAAGCACGGATTCGTGCCGCGCAAGCGCCCGGCAGCCCTTCACGATATCCACGTCCGATACATGCACAATGTGGTCGATCAGATCGCTCCGGCAAAAAGGCGGGACCATTCCTGCCCCGAGTCCGGGAAAACGCCGCTTCTCCTGATTTCCGCCAAAGATGGCACTGCCCTCCGCATCAACGGCCACAATCCGGGTGTTCAGCCCATGATCTCTCACGTATTCCGCAAGACCCCGAATGGTGCCGCAGGTGCTGACGCTGCAGAATAAATAATCCACCCTGTCAAGCGCTGCCGTTATCTCTTTCATCGTGGTGTGGTAGTGGGCCAAGTAATTATTAGGGTTCGCATACTGATTCGGCCAGTAGCTGTCCGGTATTTCTGCCAGAAGCTGCTGAACGCGGCTCAGCCGGGCAGGCAGAAATTCGCCCGTCCCGGGGTCGGGCTCAGTGACCATGTCGATAGTTGCCCCCAGTGACCTGAGGATTTGCAGATTCATTTCCGTTGTCCTCGGGTCCACCACGCTGATGAACCGCATCCCGAGACGGCTGCAAATCATCGCCAGGCTGATCGCCATATTTCCCGAGCTGGATTCGATAATGACCGTTCCCGGTCCGATCAGGCCTTCCTTCCACGCTTCCCGGATCATCCGCAGGGCAGGCCGGTCCTTGGCGCTTCCCCCCGGGTTCATCAGCTCCATTTTCCCGTAGACCTGCAGCCCGCTGCTCTGAAACAGGTTACCGAGTCTGATTAAGGGTGTATTTCCAATCGCCGACAATATGCCGCCATCAAGGGGCAGTTCCGACCTGCTGTCCATCTTACCTTTCGGGTAATACAGCTTCTTGTTCTTCACCTGTCCGGTCTCAAGCAGCCCGTCCTTATCGGTCAGAATGACATCAATATCGTCAAGCAGATGATTGCGAATCATCAGGCCGATCTCCGGAATACACTCCCTGATCTCCTCTTTGATGGCAGGAACTGCAGAGGGAGCCGCTGATTTACTTTGAATATACACGGTCAGGGCATTATTCTTGACCTGGACCCGGATCATCGCATCCTCCAGATGGCGGTATATCACCTGCTCAATATCGTAGATGCTGATCTTCTCGCCATGCTTCAGCTCGCGCCCCACCCGTTTGACGATGGACGCAAAGCTCTGCCTCTCCACACCGCCGACCTTCATCCTTCTGAAGTCTCTTACGACATCATAGGTGACGAACCGGATGGCAGGCAGCTGCTTGCGGACGGTTGAAGTAAGCACCAGGATGCTCTCGCCGGTACCCAGCGGCCCCAGTCCCCCGCCTAACTCCTGCGTCCCGATTCCTTCGGCAACGATTCCCTCGGCCATAATATACCGGCCAAGCTCATGCGAATAATAAGCAATCGTCCCCAGTTCAATGGAGCCATACGTATCGGTAATATCCTGCGGAGCCAGTCCAAACAGGCGGGCCATATTCCGCTGCCACTCCTGCGCTGCAACTTCCCCGACCAGGATGATCTTGCGGATGCCGAAGGCACGCGGATCAGCAGCGGCATACACAATATGGTCCAGGATTGAAGGCATCGTGTACAGCAGATCGGGCCTATACGCCTGCAGCTGCTGGATATGCTGTTCAATCGGCAGCTCAAAGGGGATGGCCGCCCCTTCCAGTCCCAGCCGTTCAAATATTGTCAGGGCTGTATGTGCTGCATGTCCGGTACCCATATCCGCCATGGCTCTCGCACATCCGCTGCCTGCTATCAGCTCGCCGAACAGCTTTGTCTTAATCCCGATATAACGCTCATCGTCCTCCTTCGAGTACAGAATCGCTTTGCGGCGGCCTGTACTGGTCCCTGAGGTCCTGTACACCGCCAGCGTCGGGTCCGGCGGATGGGTATAATAATGGGTTTCCAGAAGCTCCGCTGTCATCAGCGGCAGGCTCTGCAGGCTGTAATTCATCGCTGTAACATCACCGACCAGTTCCTTGTACCACGGGAAGTTCCGGCCGGCTTCAAGCACCGTATCCCGCAAATTGTCCAGCAGCATCATGGCCGCCTCCTGTTGGCCGCCTCTGCAGCCTAGTTGATCACCACTTCGATTATCATATGTAAAAGTCTCCAGGGGGTTCTGCCCAGGCAAAATCCGTACCGCAACGTACTATAGCCTATAGAGTCCATTGAAACGGAGGATCGCCAATGAATGAGCCGATCAGGCGGGTGTCCAATAAACTGACGAAGACAAGGGTGTTACTGGGTTCCCCGGACCTCGGGAGGTATATCCCGGAAACGCGAAGAATGAGCCAGAGTGTGCTCCATGAGATGCTGGAGAAATATAACATGGTCTACATTAAGCCTTGCTGCGGATCATTGGGACAGGGTGTGATTCGGGTTGAACGGGCGTCCGGCAGCACAAACGGCAAGCGTGGCAGCACGCCTATTCATAGTGAATCCGGGAAGTATAGCTATCAGTCCGGCATGCAGGTCCATCCATTCGCAGACTTCGAAAAGGCTTATCAGGCAATCTTGAGAGAGACGCGGGGAAAACCTTATTTGGTGCAGAAGGGCATCCGGCTGTTGACTCACGGCGGACGGCCTTTTGATATCCGCGTGATGGTCCAGCGCAATCCTCAAGGGAAATGGGAGGCTACAGGAGTGGCAGGACGTGTGGCACATCCCCGTAAGGTTGTAACAAACGGGAGCCAGGGCGGGACGATTTATCCGGTTGAAGTATTATTGAAGCCCTATACAAGCCCTGATAAACGCAAAGCATTGATTGCCGCCATGAAGCGGATCGGCGTTAGCTCTGCCCTGCAGCTAAGCACCGCCTATCCCGGCCTGCAGGAGATCGGTGTGGACCTTGCCCTCGACCGGAGGCTGGCCCCATGGATTCTGGAGGTCAATACCGCCCCCGATCCTTGCCCGTTCACCAAGCTGCAGGACACCCGTATGCTTGAGCGCATCGTCAGATACGGCAAGGTTTACGGACGAACCTATAATTTGAAATGCATGAAGGCCAAGCGGGGAAGGGTGTGAGCGGCCGGGCTGCGCCTGCACCCGTCCAACGGGTGGTTTGTACTTGGGTTAACCCTTGTTGCCAAACTGCGCCTAAAAACACTAGCCTGACCACAAATCCGTTCAGGCTCAGTGTTATTTTCCATCTAAAACCATTCCTTTCGTTTGAGTTGAACATAAAAAAGCGAGCCGCAAGGACTCGCTTTTCTTGAATGATGGTTATTATTTACTGGCAAACACATTGTAGACTGTTTCCTGGTCATCCTGCACATAAACCACGTTGATTGTACTTACCTTCCAATCCTGAAAGGTTAAATAAACATATTCCCGACTGGAAATTGTGGCTATGGTGCCTGAAGCCTTGTGGTACAGTTCATCCTGGGGATCCGGGTATTTGCACTCGAATCTTTTGTTAAGATAGTCTCTTGATTCATTCTTGGTTAGTTTATTTATGCTATTGTCTTCGAAGGAATAACGGTATGCAGCAACCAAATCAGGTCCATCTCTAAAGTTAAAAATAAGCTGTTTCCCGTCCTGCGTTGCAAAAGAACTCTGTAATACATGGGGGTATCTTTCTGACGCGAATGATGCGGTGTCAAAAGATCTGACCACAGACTTATCCTCCATATCATAAACATATACTCCACCAGTGGTTTCAAACATTACCTGTGTTTTATCAGCATAAATAAGCTTGGGAGGCTCAGAGCCAATGATGAGATCTTCAATTTGTTCTAAATCAACCTCAGGGATAACGATCTCGTTTGGATTAGCGGCACTCTGAGAGGTTATAAGAATAATAACGACAGCAATAACAGAAATGCAGGAAAGAATGACTGTTTTTTTATTCATTTAACCTCCAAGTAAACCATGCTTGTCTACCCATGATAATGTTATTGGATAGCAGTTAAATGGATTAGTCTGTAAGCCAGTACATCTGCGCCATCAATGGGGTATACGTTTGTAAGAACTTCATTGGTATTATACGAATAATCACCGGTTCTGGATGTGATCAAGGGGTATTGGGTGTTGTAGTTTGGAGCATAGGAACCAGTAACGATGGTAGAATGACCGAAGCCAGGGTATCCGTAAACAGAATATTTAATCTGAATAATATCCCCGTTCTCCCAGTTTACATATTGGGGCGGACAGGCGTAAGCCAGCGGCTTGGATTCGGCCTTAGGTCCCGTTGTCGCAGTATTATTTGTAATAAAATCATGAAATTCATTTACGCCTGCCCATGACGGGGTACGTGCAGATAATGAATCATAATACCAGCTGGTGCGGTTTTCCTTTGCTCCCCCGGCCAACAGACTATGGGATACGAAATTGGTGCAATCATTTGCTATGGCACTAAAATCATAATAGGATGCGTAGCTTGAATTTCCTGAACTTGGTTCCGTCTTGCTGCTGTTAGCAATTGCATATGTAACAATATTGCTTCTGGCAGTACTGCTTACACTTGCAAGACTGACAGAATTAGTCGTTGCTGCGTTATGACTCACACCGTTCAGCTTGTACAGCGAAATCTCAGAATCAAGCTTGTCAAAAAATTTATTTTCATTACTCAACGTGGTTTTTAAGAATTCATTTGGATTTTTACTGTAGTCAAGCTGGTAAGTACGAATGTCGCTGGTGTTCACCTTCAATGATTGACTCGGATCAGCATTCTGCTGTTTCAGACTAACCATAATGTCAAAATCCGTATATTCAAAATAATCTGTAATACCGATCGTCTCATTTTCATTCGTGAAACCCAGTTTGACTTGTCGCATGGATTCGGATAATTGATCAAGCCCTTTATATTGATGCTTAACTAACACATTATAAGTTATGTCAACGTTATTATCTAATACCTGATAGTCATGTATACTTACATCCAACGAAAAGCTAGTTACATCAATATTGGAACGGACCTTTCTGTTTGTCAGAATCTCGTGCTTCAAATCGACATATTGCAGCACGTTGTCGTCTTTAACATATTTGGATATATTCATATCTTGCTTCATGTCAACCGAATGATAATAATCATACAGAAATTCCTTGCCAAGTTCCGCATATTCATCAACGTTCTTGGAAGAAGACGGTTCCATAGCGTAGACACTAGAACCGATTCCAACGCTAAAAACAAGAAATAGCACGACTAATACAAGAGAAGTCTTCTTTACTCTCATTTGTACACCCTCTATTCATTTTTAGCGCGCTATTAACCTGATTATACCATACTGCATTGGTAATACAATATATGGATAATAGGAAAGTGATAGGATGTAAAACGCATACAAAACCAATTATTCCTTTCAGCCTATTTATATACCCCCCGATAATTCTCAGGAAGCAACTCCGCTATCTTCTTCATCATATACTGCATAGCGAATTCCTCATATTCTTGTTTATCCTGTTCTTTGTCTCTTTTCGGAAGCTCAAATTGTGTCCCAATGTTGACATGGATATCTGCATATGTAAAGGTTTCCGCCTTCATATCCCCTTCTATATGTATAGGTAACAGTTTCTCTGTCCCGTATAAGCCAACAGGTACAATGGGAGCTCCCGTCATTCTGGCGATAAGAAGGATTCCTTTCTTGGCTTCGATCAAACTCCCCGCTCTGCTTCTGGTCCCTTCCGGGAAAATCAATAGACTCCCGCCTTGTTTAACAAGCTTAATGATTCGCTCAAGGCCCTCTTTATCAGCGGTATTGGGTTTTATATTTGTAGTCTTAATTACATTAACACCTATACTCGTAACGGCGTTATTTGACAGCTTCTCTCCTGCCACAAAAGTGGGATCGATGTCTTTTAAGACTCTGTCCAGCACTAATCCGTCGGAATTGCTTAAATGATTGCATATGAAAATCGTTGGTGTCTGGATTCCCTTTAAATTATCGCTGCCTACTATGTGCATGGTAGCGTATTTCTTCAGGTAATGATTTATAATCTTACGGGATATGTATGTGACCCATTGATTTGGAAGGATGTTTATCATTTTAGCCGTTGCTGCGGATATCATTGGAATTCTCCTCCGGAATGTTATTGAGAAGCATATCATAGTTGGCTATGGCCGGCGACTGCCGATCCATTAAATCCTGCGGAGTCTCTTAAGATTGTAGCACCGGTAGAGACCACAAATAGCGTATATCGGATCTCCCCGGCGTTGACAGCGGCGACCGGCAGAAAATCGCCGCTTATGTTGGATAGCCTTGCATTGATTAGATGAACAACCCCTACTGCAAGGTTATTATTTGACGTTACCGCTAACATAACGAGAATTCGAAAAAGCCAGGGGTCTTAAAGCCTTGGTGTGATCAAGGTAGATAAAAGCGTTGTACCGCCTGGAGATCACTGTCGGCACGTAGTTGCCTCTCTCCCGTTCGGGATGGTACACCACACCAATGGCCCGGTGGCCAACCGTAATCTCGCCGAGTGCCGGATCTTCCGGGTCCATGAGCAGCAGCTGATCCTGCGCTGTGTTTCTGTGCAGCAGCTCCTCCCAGCTGTTCCTGATTGCAGGCGGCACCTTCATTTCCTCCATGGGAGCTCCCCAGCTTCGGCCGGCTATCACGGTGCCCTCATACGTGCCGAAGCCGATAGCGTATACTTGGCTGCCGTGCTTTTCCCGCAGGAGCTGACCCACGTTCACCATCCCTTCACTCGCCATGTCCGTTGCCCGGGCGTCACCCACGTGTGTATTATGCTCCCAGACCAGCACACGGGAATGCTCCCCGTGAAATTCCACCAGCTTCTCCAGTGCAGACACCATGTGCCGGTCACGGACATTCCAGGAATCCGCGTCGTGGCGGATCATTGTACGATAGTAGGCTTCCGCCCCTTTTACTGCCATCGCATTTAACTCGGCACTGAGCGCACGCTCCTGATCCCCCGGATGGGCATCCTTCCATTTGTCCTGAAGCCTGCCCAGAAGAGCTATGACCTGATCCTCACAGCCTTCGCCATACAGGGAAGCAGAAATTCCGTAAGATTGCTCGTCTCTGCCAAAGGGCTCGAAGCATTCAAAGGCCTTCCGTGCAGCCTCCAAGTCAGTCTTGTCCTGCGTTTCCAGAACCTTGAGAATCTCATCCATGGACTCCCACAGGCTGTATACATCAATCCCGTAGAACCCAACCTTCTCCGCATCGGGCTTGTCCTTGTTGAATTCACGCAGCCACCCGGCAAGCTCCCGGATCTCCTCATTGGCCCACATCCAGGTTGGCCAGCGGTTGAAGTCGTCCAGGGCTGTGCCCGCGTCTGCTGCGGCATCGGAGTACCCTTTAACATAACGGTTCAAGGTGTAGCAGGCAGGCCAATCCCCTTCTACCGCAATGAAACGGAATCCATGCTCAGCAATCAGGCGTTTGGAGAGCTCGGCGCGGACGGTATAGAAATCCGAGGTGCCATGCGAGGCTTCGCCCAGAAGCACATATTGGGCTTTGGCTGCATGCTTGATCAGCTGGTCCATGGAATCCCGGGTTCCAAAGGGGATAGATACCTGGCGTATCGACTCCAACAGTAAGTCTTCTCTCATCCTTCATTTCTCCTCACGTGAAATAAGTATATGTTCCAAGTTTGCACGTTTTGGAGTGAAAGCATGCAGAGATGAAATCATCAGTAAGGTGCCTCCGGCTAACAAATGAGGCTGTCCCTATAGCCACTTCACCACATGGCTATAGGGACAGCCTCTTGCTCTTATTCCAATAACAGCTCCCAGGTTAGGGGAGTTCCGCTTTTTAGGTTTCTTCGTATTCGTTTTCCCAAGAGTAAATCATAGTATTTGGGGTCTAAGCCAAATCCCGGACGAATCACTCTTATATTCTCCTTGGTCAGCACTTCGCCAGCGCTGATATCCCGGGCAATATAAATGGATCGTCTAAATTGAAGGGAGTTTGCTTCTTCCTTTGTGGGGCCTACAGAGACTCCGCCGAGTGATCTCCAGGCTGTATCCGTCTCTTGCACGAGTGCGGCAAATTCTTCGGGCTCCAAGGAAAAGGCAGCATCCACTCCCCCTTCTTCACGGTTAAGTGTAAAATGCTTCTCAATGACGGTGCTGCCCAGCGCCACGCTTGCCACAGCCGCCCCAATGCCCAAGGTATGGTCGGATAGGCCAGACTGGCAATGAAATACATTGCTTAAATAAGGAATGGTATGCAGATTCGAGTTGTCGGCTGAAGCCGGGTAGCTGCTCGTGCATTTTAATAGAATGAAATCCTTGCAGCCCGCATCGGTGATGGTGTTTACCGCAAGCTCAATTTCACCTAGCGAAGCCATCCCTGTAGAAATAATCATCGGCTTTCCTTTGGCTGCGACCTTCCTTAATAGAGGGATGTCATTATTTTCGAAGGAGGCAATTTTGTAACAGGGAACCTCCAGGGCTTCCAGAAATTCAAGCGAGGTTTCATCAAACGGTGTACTGAACGCAATCATTCCTAACTCCTTGCAGCAGTCAAAAATCGGCTGATGCCACTCCCAAGGCGTATACGCCTCTTTATAGAGCTCGAATAGAAACTTTCCTTTCCAGAGTCCGTGGGAGTCAATCCTGAAATCTCCGTCCTGAATTGGCAGGGTCATCGTTTCAGGGGTATATGTTTGAATTTTCAAGGCGTGCGCTCCTGCTTTGGCCGCTGCTTTCACAATGTCGAGGGCGCGTTCAAGGGACTGGTTATGATTCCCTGACATTTCCGCGATGATGAAGGGCGGATGGCCCTTTCCAATACATCTGTTACCGATCACTATTTCTTTCATTGGCCCTCATGACCTCCTCTTTCAGAAGAGAGCTGTGGTTCTCCCATTGTTCCTGAAATATGCTCATTAGCACCAAATCGGCATAGGTATTGTTCTTAACAATTTGTTGTCTTAGCCTGCCTTCTTCCGTAAACCCTAATCTTTGGTGATAGGATAAGCTCCTTCCGTTGAAGTCCAGGATCTGGGCACATACTTTCCGCAGCTGTCTTTCTTTGAAAATGTAATCCAAAGCCAGGATGCCCATAATCTTTCCGGACCCGGAGGGACTGGAACGGTCCCCGATATATAAACCCCAATCGCAGGTTTGGTTCCGGTGATCGATTTGGGTAAAGTTAATCAAACCGATAGGTTGCTCCTGATAGAAACAAAGCTTTACTTGTTTACTTGCATCCCGGACCACGGCCTCCCACCAACGGTAATGATTCTCTAACGGAATCAAATCATCATGATTCATAAACCGGCGGATATGATCCGCATTACGCCATTCCCATACAAGCAGTAATCGCTTCTCATCCAGATTCTCCAGTCTGTAATCCTTAATGGCCGCCATTGTCCCCTCCTATAATCCTGTCGATAAATTCATTTAATCGATCCTCTCCCATAAGCTGAAGAGCCCGTTCAGACATCTCTTTCACCAATGAAGGGTTGGCAAGTAAGGTATCTATTCCGTCTTCGATCTCTTTCGTGGTGACTTCAGCACTGGCGCCTATGCAGATCGTGGCTCCGTGATCATGCGCGAGTCTTGTGATTTCCCTTTGGTTATCAGCAGTCACTACAGATAAGGAAGGTAAACCTAAATAACACCGCTCCCACGTGGAGCTTCCGCCTGCTCCGATAAACAAGTCGGCCCTCCGCATTAATTTAGCCATATAATCAATCTGGCAATGATAAGCTGCATTGGGCATGCGGTTACAGATAGCTTCTATGAGAGCCTTGTTTTTGTTCATTTCACCTACTACGACATCTATGCTTAACTTGGAGAACCGGGCTTTACTTAAGATTTGTAATGCTTTTGCGGTTTCATTGGTAGGGTCCGTGCCGCCAAAGAACACAAGAATTCTATTCATCCTGCCATCACGCTCAGCTAACTGCTTCTTCATGGACCGGAATTCGGGCCGAAGTATAGCATAGCTGGTTCCTGCAAATATCGAGCAGTTTGCCGGAGCCAGATGATGATAACAGTCCCCGCCATGAGAGCTGTTCTGATCCAGCAAGATGCTGCAGAGATGCGGCCGGTCGGCTAAGTCATCGATCACCGCCATGGTAGTCACGTGCTCTCCGACGATTCTCTCCCATCTCTGATCAATGCCATAGTGGTCAATAATCAGGCAATCCACAGGTGAGGACTCCATAAGGATTTGCGCGGTTTCCATTGCATCGGTTTGGAAGTCCACGCGTAACCAGGAGGAATCCGTACGGTCACTTGGTAAAGGCAGCAAGAATACAGGATAGCCTTGCTCCCGGATGTAGCTTGCCAGATTCCCGGGTAAATCCCTGCAGATGAACTGGATCTCCGCGTTCCTGGCCTTAAGCTCATTGGCAATAGTCAGACAACGCATGACATGACCGGTACCCATTTCATGGGAAGCGTCCACCCGAAATAGGATGTTCATCATTGGGATTCCCTGATAATGTTTGTGTTCTTTTGTTCAATATGGGCGTTGATGGATGCCCATTCCGGATGCTCCTGCAGGATGGAGACAACAGCATCCAGCGTGAACTGTTCTGTTCCCTTCCCGGACAGAGCGGTTATCAGTCTGGCTATTAATTCAAAGTCTTCTTTCGTATCCACTGTAATGCGGTAAGAGCTGAAGTCGTTTACCTGCTTAACTTGTCCCAGCCGGAATAACTCAGGATGCTGGTATAGATAAGGGGTAACATGTTCCCGCTCAGCAGGCTGGGCCGCATGCTTATACGCCTGCTCCAGCACCTTCATGGAGAAGACCTCAACATCATATCCGCGGGGATAAGTCCGCTCAAGGGTATTGGATACATAATCGTATGCTTCTGGATTGGACAGAAATTCAGAGACTGCCTCGTCTACAACGGCCGGGTCCAGTAACGGGCAGTCGGAGGTAAGGCGGACCACAGTCTCTGCTCCGTAATGACATGCCGCCTCATAATACCGTGACAAGACATCCTCCTCCGGCCCCCGGAAGTAATCCACTGACAATCGTGTACACAAATCAATGATGGGCTGTTCTGCAGCATTAGTCGTTGTGGCAATAACAAGCTGGTCGATGGTCTTGGCCCGTCTGAGCTGGTTAATCTGATATTCAAGCAGAGGTTTATTTACAACCTGCTTCATAATTTTTCCCGGCAATCTGGTCGATAGCATTCTGGCCTGTATGATCGCTATTGTCCGCATAGGCTCTCCTTCATATCATTTGGAATAATGGTCCAGGACCTTGTTGACAGCCCGGATCACGTCCTGCACATCCTGCTCTGACATTCCCTGGAACAGTGGCAGCGTGATCATCCGGTTATACAATTGTTCCGCATTCGGGCAAATTCCCCGCTTGTAGCCGAGGTCCTGATAATAAGGCAAGAGATGCACTGGGATATAGTGCACGTTAACCCCGATATTCTCCTTCAGCAGGGCCTCAAAGATTTCTTTCCGGCTGCCCTTCAGCTTCTCTAAATGAAGAGCGATGATATACAGATGCCAGCTGGACTCACTCTCCGTGCTCTGGTAAGGAATCTGTATCTTATCGGAATGCCGGAACGCCTCGTTGTACATAGCCGCATATTTTTTTCGAAGATTTATGAAATGCTCTATTTTCTTGAGCTGGCTTATGCCAAGCGCCGCCTGGATATCCGTCAACCGGTAGTTGTACCCCAGAAACTGCATTTCATAGTACCAGGGGCCATGATTCTCAAGCATATGCTCAGGATCACGGGTGATGCCATGCGACCGGAATTGGCGCAGCTTCTCATAATACAACCGGTTGTTCGTGGTGATCAGACCACCTTCACCCGTTGTTATATGCTTTACCGGATGGAAGCTGAACATCGTCATATCACCGATGGAACCAATGCTTGAATGCTTATATTTAGCACCCAGTGCATGGGCTGCATCTTCAATCACCACCAGGTTAAGTTCCCTGGCGATGGTTATCATTTCATCAAGCTCAGCCGGCTGGCCTGTAAAATGGACGGGGATGATTGCTTTTGTCTTACTTGTGATCTTCTCCGCTAACCGTTTGGGGTCCAGGTTGTACGTTCGCGGATCAATGTCGGCAAATACCGGTGTTGCTCCCTGGTATAATATACAGTTGGCCGAGGCGGCAAAGGTCATCGGGGATGTGATCACCTCATCGCCTGCACCAATCCCGGCAGCATAGCAGGCGCCATGTAATGCTGCTGTTCCGCTAGTGAATGCCACAGCGTACTTTGCTCCTGTGTAGCTTGCGATTTCAGCTTCAAATTGTTCAATGGCGGGACCGGTCGTCAGGAAATCGCTTTGCAGCACCTGGATGACCGACTGGATATCCTCCTCATCAATCAGCTGCCTGCCGTAAGGCAAATAGCGGCTGCGCACGGGCGTTCCGCCATGGATGGCCAGTTTACCGCCGCTCATGACTTAGCCCGGCCCTTTTTGTGGAAGCTGGATTGGATCCATTTCTCCGTCTGCTTGATCCCCTCTTCGATCGTTACCCTGGGTGTCCATGACAGGGTCTTCTCAGCCTTCCGGAAATTACAGAGCAGCTTCTGGATTTCACTTTGCGGATGAATATGGGGAATATGGTGAATAGGTGCCTGTCCGCCCGAAATAAGCTCCGCTAAATGATTGATGGAAATATCCTTCCCTGTACCCGCGTTTACAATTTCTCCGTTTAACCGGTCGCTGTACCCGGCCTCCACCACAAAATCAGCACAATCCTCCACATACAGCAGATCCCGTGTCTGGGTGCCGTTCCCGTAAATGTTCAGAGGCTCCTTCTTCAATTTATTATGGATAAAGATGGCCACCACTCCGCCTTCACCGCCGGTCTTCTGGTAAGGACCATACGTATTGAACGGTCTCACGACCACAACCGGTAAACCGTAGGCAAAGTAATACGATAACACCATATTTTCGGCAGCAATTTTGGCTCCGGCATAGGGGGAGGCGGGCTTGATCGGGGACTCTTCCGTGATTCCCAGTTCATCGTCTGCTCTGGCGTAAACCATGCAAGTGCTCATAAAAACCAGCTTCACCTGCTGCTTCTTACACTCTTCCAGTAAATAAAAGGTAGCCAGTGTGTCATTGTTAAATGTGGTTTCCGGATCATCGATACTGTCCTGAACATTGATGCTTGCCGCGAGATGGTAGCAAAGATCAAAGGCCGTATCCCGGAATAGCGCTGTTAGTGCCTCCCGGTCTTTGAGATCCATAATGCTGACCCTTTGCAAATGTTCATTGTCCTGATACTCTTGCAAATTATCCAGGGATGAGTTGGCTAAGTTATCAATGACCCACACCTTCTGCCCATCCTTTAACAGCCGTCCAACGACCCATCTGCCGATAAAGCCGGTCCCACCGGTTACGAGTATGTTCATCATATCCCTCCGCTAGATTAAATTTTGCTCCATGATGATCTTCCGCACTTCCTCCTTGGTCAGCGGGATCGCTCCTTCCGAGCTGTAGGTACCGGGCTTCGGCCTGCTTGCGTGCTTATAGGTTTGCTTGGGGGCAAACGGGGAAGGAACAATATATAGACCCGGTAACTCATAGGCGCTTAATGATTCGTCATACGTCATCAGCTCTTCATATCTTTTTTCACCGGGCTTTAACCCGATTTCAACGATATCCACCCCGGACGGGGCCATCCTGTATTTCTTAGGCGTTTCTTCGGCAACAAGCTCTGCCAGGTCCTTCAGCTTGATCACGGGCATCTTTAAGATAAACGTCTCTCCCCCTTTAGACATTTGCAGGGATTGAATCGTAAGCTGAGTTGCCTGGTCCAGTGTCATCATAAATCTGGTGACCGACAGATCGGTTACGGTTATCGCTTTGCCTTCTCTGACCTGCTTGACAAATAACGGGATGACCGAGCCTCTGGAGCCAAGCACATTCCCGAACCGCACTGCACAGAACACCGTTCCTCCCCGGCCCTTTGCGTATTCGGCAGAGGAAATCAGCTTTTCGGCGGACAGCTTTGTGGCTCCATAATTGTTTGTCGGAGAAATAGCCTTGTCCGTACTTGTAAACACGACTTTCTGTACGTTATGCTGCTTCGCTGCTTTAATCACGTTATACGTGCCGATAATATTCGTAAGTACCGCTTCAAGGGGATTCTTTTCACAAAAGGAAACATGCTTCATTGCAGCGGTATGAAACACATAATCCATACCCTCCATGGCCTCTGACACCCGGTCATAATTACGGATATCGCCGATCAGAAGGCTGATCCTTGCATCTCTGTTCAGTTCATTTTGCAGCTCGAATTGTTTATGCTCATCTCTGCTGAATACCCGGATGACCTCAGGTTCCTCCTGTAAAATATGCTTCACAATGCTTCTGCCAACGGTGCCTGTTCCGCCGATCACGAGGATTCTTCTATTCTTGAAGAACATCCCTGTCTCCCCCCTTGTATTCAGCCCGTCTATTAGTCCATTGGCTGATCCAACGGGTAAGCATGTTGCCGGAATGCTCTGTCCGGTAGGCTTGCAGCAGGAACTTATTCTTCACGGCTTCGTAGTGTAACTTTTCTTGATCGCTGGAATAATATAATGAGACTGCCTTCACTAATTCTGCCGGCTCGTTCTGAATATAATGGTCAAGGGCATTGTAATAATCGTATTCACGGTTGGCCTGGATGAAATGATAGACAAACACCGGCTTATCCATTAATAGACCTTCCAGTGCAACAGTGGAAAGTGAAGCGAGGACACCATCAGAATTCTTGATCAGGTCACGGATATCTGTTTTGCGGTCTTTGATCACATGGACAGCCTCCAATTTGGTCTCCAGCTCCGTATAAAGTGAGATCAGCTTCTTGGAAAGCTCCCAGGGATGAGGCTTGATGATGAATTGAAATCTCCCATCCGTAACCAGGTCAGTAACTAAAGCTTGTATCTTGGTTGCGTCCAGGCTTGGCCCAGTGGCAAGCAGCAGCGTAATTTTGTGGGGGTCAAGGCCATGCTCGCCGCTAAACGAATCCTGCGCTTTCCGTTCATCCGTAAAGAGTTCATCATACCGGGGGTGACCGGTCACAGCGATGCGGTATTCCTCAAGACCTCTTGCCATAAACCAGCTTTTCTCATATTCGCCGTAGACCCCTACATGGCTGGAGAAAACAGGAATAAAGGCTTCCTCCCCCATCAATATTCCATGCTGCAAGCAAATGCTGGGGATGCCTCTCATCGCCGCAACGACCGCCAGCGACCGGCTGGCCACATCTTCTGAGGTGCCTATCAGTACCGTTGTTACCGGAATTTGATCATAGAGCTGATTAACCGTTTCTATGGCATCTACGATAGCGGGAATCCGCTTCAGGAACGTCTCGATGAACACGGGATGGCCCAGTGCCGGATGTGCTTTGTATTGGGCAAGCATTGCAGTGGCCTTCCGGATTAACGCTTCAGAGGCTTGGCTTGTGTCGCTCTTGAAATTTCCGATACATACGTTGGGAATCCCGAAGTATTCAGGAACTCTGGAACGTGACACAATCAGCGTATGCTCCCTGCTGAAATATTCAGTTAATTTCTTTTCCGGAATTCTCGTGTAGTCCAGATTTATCAATATCTTTCCGTCCGGATTGCCCTGAGCCGGTTGCTTAACAGGTGCTAACAGCGACTCGAAAAAGGGTTGAATCCCACTTGGCTGCTTAATGCCTGAACTGCTCAGCTTCTTCTCAAAGTCCTGGTGTTCCATAGCGCTTCTCAGCTCATCATTAATCTGCTGATAGAAGTTCGTCATTACCGCAACAGGTATTTCTCTATACTTTACATCCTTTAATACATGAATGAATTCACTATACAGAGACCAGTAATTGTGCAGATAGATTGACACCCCGCTGTAACCCTCCTCCTGTTAAGCATTTTGGCTTTTCTGTTTCATAGCTCTGAGGTCTTCCCGAAGCTCTTTGCAGGTTCTTTGAGGCGGCAGCATTTGGATGAATTGCGACTTTTCCTGCTGCTGCAGCTGATGATGGATGGATAATTCCGTGATATAGTTATCGTCCAGAATCTCCTCGATCGGATAGAAATCCCAGTAATGGTTAAGCCGCCAAAAAAATCTGGCATCCCCGATCCGGTAAAACTCCGGGTTCTCGTCCCAATAAGATCCGAACCTTTCCTCTATGACAGGAAGAATGGAGCTTCGATGCATAATGGAGCAATGATCTACCTGGCAGGGGGCCACCGGAACAATCCGCTTAGCCGGCCTTACTTGTTCTTTCGTGATCTCCTGCTGCTCATTCAAGTAAGTGACTAAAGAAGCGGAATAAACGACCATTACATCCGGATGGAGCTCTAAATAATCTACCATTTGCCCCAATCTAGTATTCCGGTAACAGTTATCATCGGTTGCATAGGAAATGTACTCGCCTGAAGCTTCCGGCAAGGCTTGGTTGATGAGGGCCGCGTATCTGATCTTCTCCACTCTTTCGTCCATGGTTTGAGTATGGCTCTGATAGAATTTGATTCGCTTATCCTTAAGAAAGGGCTCAATGGCTGCGAGGGTTTCTGCATTCGAGTTATCATCCATCAAGAAGAGCTCAAAGTCTGTAAACGTCTGATTGAGTAGGGATTGAATGGACCTTGCAATATAACCGGGTTTATTGTAGCTGGTCATGATTATGGATACCTTTGCCAATAGGACACCTCCTTTGCGCTGCTTAATTTCTATACTATGTATCGAATATCAAAAGGTAATAGGATATAAGGCTAAATTTACCAGTCAAGTGGTTTGAATCTGCTTCATCAAGCATTCGATCCGGTACTGAAAGGTATGCGAGCTCAGTACGCGTCTTCTGGCCAGACTGGCCATGTGCTTGCGTTCTTCGGCGTGCGCCATATAATAATGAACCTTCTCCAATAAATCCTGCTTATCTATGAAAGAAACGATCTCCTCCCCTTCTTCAAAATGCTGCGCCAGCGCTTCCCTAGTATCTACGAGCTGAAATGCCCCGCAGCTGGCCACATCAAAGGTACGGTTGTTGATGCCTTTGGCCACGATGCCCATGCGGTTCTTATTATATTTCTCATCCGAAGGGCGGTGAATATTAAGTACGATTTGCGAGCCATTATAATATTTCATTACGGTTTCCGGCTGTACCCAGGCATTCACCCAATGAACGGGACGGCTTTCCTTCATGCTCCATTCATTGTGCTGCTTTCCCCATCCCTTTCCGACGATCCGCAGCTGGTAGCCGGTATTCTCCAGCAGGAAAGCGGCAAGTTCAATCCGGTTACTATAGGGCACTCCTACTAAACAGATGTCACTTGAGAACTCTTCAGAAACGGGTACGGGATGGAACATTTCGGGATCGGTTCCCAGCGGCAGATGGTATACATGTCGTTGCCCTACTCTTGTATAGGGTTCCATGGCTGCTTCATCTATGGTAAATATGTAGTCAAAATTAGTGCTTAGCGGCAGGGTCAAATCCATATAATAAGGGTCTTCCGTCAGCCAAATAGCCGTCCTTACTTTCGTATGTTTTAAGAATTCCAGTATGGGTCTGGGGATTTTCAAACCCGTTAGGGCAAGGATAAGATCAGGCCGGAACGATTGCTGCAGCTGTGTTAAGGCAGCTAAACCCTGATTTAACGTAAAAGGCTCACAATGGTGACCTGCGTTCTGAAATGCTTCTATGATCCTTTGCTCAAAAAAGGAATATACCGCACTGAAGCCTGAAGCAATAAATAGGATTCTCATATTTTTCCTCCCTAATCAAATCGAGGATTTTTTAGTTGATAGGATATTGCCACAAGCCAACGATCGAACAAACCATATAATGACTTGTAAGTGAAGTGGAGGTGACAACATGGCACAAACCTTAGTTGAATTCGGTAGAAGCATTCAGACCAACCTGGCTAATGGCGTTAATATTCCAATCAACTCAACACCCTATCTGCTCTTACAATTCGGTCTTAATGTTCCAGCCGCAATCAACTATGTGGAACTCATAACTACGGTAGGCTGGCAGGCGACGAATGTTTTTATAACCCCGCCAGAGCAACCTAAATTATTAATCCAAGTCTTAATGGATGGCGTTGTTGTGGGCAGTGCAGAGCAAGAGTCCGTTTCCTATGATGAAGATGAATTGCTGGAAATGACCACAACATTTCAGACTATTCTTACCAATGTACCGGTAGGATTTCGCGTAATTCAAGTGTTTGTTTCCAACCCGGAGGATCTCCAGGGTGACATCCTCATCACCGGCCCTGCCAATATTACCGGCAAAGTGTATGCGCCTGCTTAGCCGGTTTCCCGCTGCCTGGAAATTTATTATCATAAAGCAAAAACTCCTTTGTAGAAGACTTGTTTGTACTTGGGCACCAACAAGTCTTCTATTACAGGAGTTCTTTTTTGTATAGTATTCGTCTGAATGGCAGCATATGCATTGACGCTTATACCGGGCTGCTTATTGAAGGCCGCAGCCGCTTGCCTTGTTGTTTAGGCTTTAACCGTATAGAGCAGATCCTTAGTCTTTACCGTAGCTTGCCCGGCGGGCTGGATCGAATCGTATTCTTGAATGTTGGTGATAATCACCGGCGTGATTGTGCTGAAGCCAGCCTTTTCGATCTCGGCAAGGTCGAATTCCATCAGCAGATCGCCGACAGTCACCCTGGTACCGGCCGTCACTTTCGGTGAGAAATGCAGTCCCTTCAGCTTCACCGTATCAATGCCGATATGGATCAGCATCTCGGCCCCGTTGTCGCTGACCAGACCGATGGCGTGTCCGCTCTTCGACAAGGAGAAGACGGTACCGTTGACAGGCGATACGACCCGTCCTTCGGCCGGCTGGATGGCCAAGCCCTTGCCCATGATTTCTTCGGAGAATGCCGGGTCATTGACCGCGCTCAGCGGCTTCACTTCACCGGTAATCGGGCTGAAGATTTGCTCTGTAACCTTTGGTTGTTCCTCGGCAGCCTGCAGAGCAACCGGTTCTGCTGTAACAGCAGCCGGAGCGGCGGCCGGAGTGGCCTGTACTTGCTCTTCCGGCACATCCTCAAAGCCCAGAACGTAGGTAACAATAGTGGCAACAACAATACCAATTGCGAAACCGATCAGGGACAGGACAAAGGTCGAGCCCAGAACCATTGGAATCCCGGACAATCCGGCCAGGCCGCCGATGACGAAGGCTTTAACCTTGAACAGGCTTAGGAACGCCCCGCCAGCGGCTCCGCCGATCAGTGCGGCAATAAACGGCTTCTTGAAGCGCATGTTGACGCCGTACATCGCCGGCTCGGTAATCCCCATCATGGCAGTGATGCTTGTGGAGAGGGCCAGGGATTTCAGCTTCTTGTTCTTCGATTTCAGGTATACCCCGAAGGTTGCGCCGCCTTGCGCGAAGTTGGCCACCATCATGAGCGGGATAATGTAGTCATATCCGAGCTGGGCAATGGAAGCGATCATAATCGGGATGAGCGCATAGTGCATGCCTGTAATGATGAGCAGCGACATCGTGCCGCCGATCAGCAGACCTGCGAGCAAGCCGGTGTTAACGAACAGCCAGTTGATACCTCCTGTGAGGCCGTTCCCGATAATAACGCCCAGCGGACCGATAGCGATCAGCGTCAGCGGTACGATGACCAGCAGGGTCACCGTAGGGACGACGATCAGCTTCAGCGAAGCATGGGTTACTTTGTCTACGGCCTTCTCCACATAGGATGCCAGCCAGATGGCGATGACGATCGGGATGACCGAGGAGGAATACGTCGCCGCTACGACCGGCAGGGAGGCGAACGTAACCGACTCCCCGGTAGACAGCAGCGCCGTTATCGTCGGATGCAGGATGGCCGCGCCAATTGCTGCGCCGATATACATGTTGCTTCCCAGCTTGCGGGCGGCGCTTACCGCCAGCACAATCGGCAGGAAGTAGAATGCGCCGTCCCCGATGGCGGACAGGATGATGTAGGTTGAATTGTCTGTGGTCATCCAGCCCAGTGCCACCAGCAGTGCCACGATCCCTTTGATCATCCCCGCGCCGGTAATGGCCGGCAGAATCGGTGTGAAGATCCCGGAGATGAAATCCATAAATTTGCTGAGCGGATTCTGCTTCTTCTTCTCGGCGTTGTCCGCTGCCGCAGCCATTTGATCCGGGGACTTGGACATACCCGCAACCAGCTCGTTATATACAACAGGCACGTCGTTGCCGATAATGACCTGGAACTGTCCGCCGTTGATCATTACACCCATTACGCCCGGCGTCTTCTGCAGGGCTTCCTTGTCAGCCCGTTTGTTGTCTTTCAGATTAAAGCGCAGGCGGGTCATACAGTGGGTAACCTGGCCTACGTTCTCTTCTCCGCCGACCAGCTTCAGTATTTCTTTGGACAATGCTGCCTTATCCATATGGCATGCTCCTTTGAGGTTGAGAGTGGTTTGTGGTACAAAAAAACCCAAACACTGAGCAGCAATGCCAAATTCGCGCATTCCTGTTCAGCGTTTAGGTTTTGCCTGCTAAGAGTAACAATCCCGTCACGCAGTTATTCAGTTGGCTCTTCATTTCGGACAATCCGTTCGATATGAATCGTCATGTATAGGATTTCTTCTTTGGATAATTGCCGTTTGTAAATTTTGCGCGTATACTCCGCAATCTTCACGGCGCAGGCATGCGCCTCCGGGTATTGAACCTTGACCAGATCATGCAGCGCATGCTCCTTGTCCCTGTCATCCATAGGTGCTCCCTGCACTACCCGCTGTGCAAAGAACTTCAGATGGGTCAGAAAGCGGTAGTAGCTGAGCGATTCCTCATCCAGCTCAATCAGGAAGCTCCGTCTGACAATATTGAGAATATCCTTCACAATATTCGTGATGCTTACCGTCTCCCGCATTTCTCCGTTCATCTGCGCATTGACCAGATGCATGGCAATGAAAGCGCACTCGTCTTCCGGCAGCGATACGCCGAGCCTGTCCTCAATGATCTGCAGCGCCTTGATGCCGATGGAGAACTCCTTGCGGTACATCCGCTTGATTTCCCATAACAGCGCATTGCGGATCTGCAGTCCCTGGCGGTGCCGGTCGATGGCAAAGTGGATATGGTCGGTCAGCGAGATATAGACGCTCTCATGCAGCTTCTCGCCGAGCACCGTCTCCGCATAGCGGATAATTTCGTCGGAGCATTCGACATATTCCATCGGGATGTCCGACAGCAGCGACATCAGCTTTTGCGAGACTTCCTTGTTCTCCAGCGAAAAAATCTTCTCAATCTTGTCTTCATCAATGACGTCGCCGGCGTGTTTCTTGAAGGCGATTCCGCGTCCCATAATGACCAGCTCCTTCTGGCTGGCATCCATTACGGTTACGACATTGTTATTCAGCACCTTCGCAATTATCATTCCATCACCTTACACCGTCAGAGTAGAAAAAAGGCAAAACCCGAAACTGGCCATTCCATAAGAATGCCGGTTCCTGGTTTTGCCTGCTTAATTACAGTAACAATCCAGTGAGGTTTTCCTCTACAAGCATCTTAGCATATCGCTATATCTATGACAACGTTTTTATGAAAACGTTTTATTCCAAATTGTGGTCCTTGTTCAGACTGGCTCCATTGGTGCCGATCACTTCCTTGTACCAGTGGAACGACTTCTTGCGGAACCGCTCCAGGGTGCCCGATCCGTCGTTGTTGCGGTCCACATAGATGAAGCCGTAGCGCTTCTTCATTTCGGCAGTTGAGGCGCTGACAATGTCTATGCAGCCCCAGGAGGTATATCCCATGACTTCCACGCCGTCTTTGATGGCTTCGCCCACTTGAATTAAGTGATCGCGCATGTATGCAATCCGGTAATCGTCGTTGACCGTCTTGCCGCCATGACCGTCATCGACCAGCTCATCAACAGCTCCAAGCCCGTTCTCCACGATGAACAGCGGCTTCTGGTAACGGTCGTAGAAGCGGTTGAGCACATATCGCAGCCCCTGCGGATCGATCTGCCAGCCCCACTCACTCGCCTGTAGATACGGATTTGGTACCCCGGCAAACAAGTTACCCTGGCCAGTCTTCCGTTTATCCGGATCACCTGTCTCACAGATGCTCACATAATAACTGAAGGAAATGAAGTCAACGGTATGCTTCAGCAGCTCTTCGTCCTCAGGTGCAAAATGAATCTCGATGCCGTTCTCCCGGAAATACCGCTTCATATAATTCGGATACGTGCCCCGGGCATGGACATCGGCGAAGAAGTCATTCTTATGCTCGAAGTGCATGCTGGCGATGACATCATCCGGATTAGGCGTGAGCGGGTAAGTCGGCATGCTCAGCACCATACAGCCCAGCTTGGCGCCAGGCATCAGCTCGTGGCCCAGCTTGACCGCCAGAGCGCTGGCTACCAGCTCATGATGCACGGCCTGGTACAGATCCTGCTTCGACAGCTTCTCCTTCGGCGTATAAATCCCTCCGCTCATAAAGGGCGCTTCCAGAATCGAGTTGATCTCATTGAAGGTCAGCCAATATTTCACTTTGTCTTTATAACGCTTGAACACAGTCGTGACATACCGTTCATAGAAGCTGATCAGCTTGCGGTTGACCCAACCGTCATATTCTTTGGCAAGATGAAGCGGCGTTTCATAGTGCGACAAGGTTACCAGCGGCTCAATCCCGTATTTGCGGCACTCGTCGAACAGATCATCATAGAACTGCAGACCCTCCTCATTCGGAGTCAGGTCATCGCCGTTCGGATAAATCCGCGACCAGGCAATGGACGTACGGAACACCTTGAAACCCATCTCGGCAAACAGCCTCACATCTTCCTTATAACGGTGATAAAAATCAATGCCTACCAGCTTGAGATTGTCTTCTGTCGGCTCCTCCGTAATGGGACCGGCAATCCCGTGCGGCATAATGTCCTGTGTGGAGAGCCCTTTACCATAGGAGTTATAAGCGCCCTCGCACTGATTGGCCGCAACGGCACCGCCCCACAAGAATCCTTCCGGAAATGCTGTCTTCATATCTTAACCCGCCTTTCATAGCTGTAGTTTGTCCATTCATGAGCTTCTGTATTTACAGAATTTCACCGTTTGAGGCGATGACCTGCTTGTACCACGCGAATGAATCCTTCTTGCTGCGGTTCAAGGTTCCGTTGCCCTCGTCATCCAGATCGACATAGATGAACCCGTAGCGCTTGGACATTTCCGAGGTGGACATGCTGACCAGGTCAATCGGGCCCCAGGCAGTATAGCCCAGCAGTTCAACGCCCTCCTTAACGGCTTCCTTCATCTGGATAATATGCTTCTTCAGATACTCAATCCGGTAGTTGTCATGCACAGACCCGTCTTCCTCGACACGGTCAATGGCGCCAAGTCCGTTCTCCACGATGAACAGCGGCTTCCGGTACCGGTCATATAACGTATTCAGGGTAATCCGCAGGCCTACAGGGTCGATCTGCCAGCCCCAATCGGAAGACTCCAGATAAGGGTTCTTGACGCCGCCGACCAAATTGCCGGCCGTCGCTTCGCCTTCCGGTCCGGCGGAGACCGCGATGGTCATGTAATAGCTGAAGGAGATGAAATCCACGGGATGTGCCGCAAGAATCTCGTCATCCCCCGGCTGCCGCGCGATGACAATGTTATTCTCCGCAAAGTAGCGGTCCATATAAGCCGGGTATTCGCCGCGTGCATGCACATCGGTGAAGAACAGGTTCATCTGATTCTCCTGCTGGCTCTTGCGCACATCCTCCGGATTGCAGGTATGCGGGTACGATTCGATCCGGGCCAGCATGCATCCGATTTGCGATCCCGGGATGATCTCATGGCCAAGCTTCGTCACCATGGCACTCGCCACGAATTGATGATGCAGCGCCTGATACACCGTCTGCAGCTTATGCTCTGTGCGGTCTGTCAACACGCCGCCGCCGGTGTACGGGCTGAACAGCATCACATTGATCTCGTTGAAGGTCAGCCAATATTTCACCTTGTTCCGGTAACGGGTGAATACGGTTTCGGCATACTTCACATAATGGCCAATCACCTCGCGGCTGGCCCAGCCGTTGTATTTCTGCGTCAGGCCGAGCGGTGTCTCATAATGTGACAGCGTAACGAGCGGCTCGATGCCATACTTAAGCAATTCGTCGAACACATTGTCGTAGAACTGCAGGCCCGCTTCATTCGGCTGTGCATCATCGCCGTTCGGGAAGATCCGTGCCCAGTTGATGGACATGCGGAATACCTTGAAGCCCATTTCGGCGAAGAGTGCGATATCCTCCTTATAACGGTGGTAGAAGTCAACGCCTTCCCGCTTCGGGAACCGTTCCTCAATCTCTCCGGCCAGAATCTGCGCAATGCGCTCGCTGGAAATCTCCATGGCATGATCCCCCTGGCGCTGGGCCTTCGGCACATAGGCGATCATATCCGCTGTTGACAAGCCTTTGCCGTCTTCGGCGTAGGCTCCTTCGAGCTGATTGGCGGCGGTAGCTCCGCCCCATAAGAAGTTTTCGGAGAATCCTGCCTTGGCTGTAGTCATCGTTTCTGCCTCTTTTCTGTAGTTGTTGTTAAAGCCAAAGGGCCAATAAAACAAGAAAAACCTAAACCATTGGCAAAGGAGTGGAGACCTTCATGAAGAAGGTCCAATCATTCACCATCGGTTTAGGTTTTGCCTGGACGCCCAGTAACAATCCATTAAACGATGTATTTAAGGATTATTTAATTAAATTCATCCTATCACAGGTGCTAGGAGATTTCAAATGTGTACTATTAAGCAGCTTAAAGGTTGTCATAGTCCTCATTCGCTACGGGCTCCAGCCATTCCGGCGTACCTGCAGTGACGGCAATATGCTCGAACCAGCTGTCCTGGGTTGCACCGTGCCAGTGTTTTACCCCGTCATGGGTAACAATGACATCACCGGCCTTCAAAGACTGTGCAGGCTTACCTTCTTCCTGATACCAGCCTTCACCTCCGGTTACCAGCAAGACTTGAAATCCACCCCGGTGGATATGCCAGTTGTTTCGGCAGCCCGGTTCAAAGGTCACGTTACCGACGCCAACATTCACTTTAGGATCGGCAACCAACGTTTTCAGGTAGCTTTGCCCTGTGAAATATTGTGCAAAGGCTTCATTCTTCTCGCCCGCAGGGAAGATTACACCAGCTTTGACTTCTTGGTGTTTTGCCATTTTCCCACCGAATACCGGGAAGAAGCTATGCTCACCGTAATTCTGGATCGGTTCAATCTTCTTGAGTATCTCCATATCTGCATCGCTGATCACAAAATCAAGCTCTGCATTGACTCTCATATGCTCCGGATTTGCTGTCTTTGGAATGACAACCAGACCAAGCTGGATATCATACCGCAGGCTAAGCTGAGCAACAGAAACTCCATACTTTTCAGCAATGGCCTTAAGCTCTGCGTGATCAAGAATTGCACCGTGGGCAATCGGTGAATAGGCTTCAATCAGGATGCCGTTCTTTTGGCAGTATTCAATTAACGCAAGCGGCGTATTGCTTACATGAGCCAGAATCTGATTAACCATCGGCTTGATCTCACAACTCTCCAGAATATTGTCTATATCGTCCTGCAGGAAATTGGACAGCCCGATAGCCTTTACTTTACCGTCCGTATAAGCATCCTCCATGGCTTTCCATACATCTTTGTTTTCCTGGAAATAACGGTTCTCCTCACGGAACTCCTTCCAAGGCTGCGGGCTGTGAATAATCAGCAGGTCAATGTAGTCCAGCCCCAATTTGGCTAAAGACTCATCAATGGAATGCGCAGCTGCAGCATAGTTCTTTGCTTCGGCGGCAACCTTTGTCGTAATGAACAGTTCTTCTCTTGCCACTCCGCAGGAGCGGATGCCTTTGCCTACACCCGCTTCGTTCTGATATGCCTGAGCCGTATCAATATGGCGATAGCCGAGGGATACCGCATCCCCTACGGCCTGTTCTGCCTGTCCATCGTCAAGCAGCCAGGTTCCCAGCCCTAATGTAGGGATGGTTACACTATTAGATAATCTAAGGGTTTCGTTAAACATGTGTTTGTCTCCTTTGCATGGTTATATTATTAGCTCTACGTTGATTAAAGGGAATGACTGCTAACATCAAGGCAACTGCAACGGATATAGCGGCTGTCCAGCTCACCCCGAGTACAGAATACCTGGCAGTAACGAGACCCCCGATTCCTCCGGCAGCTGCAATGCTGAGCTGCACGACAGAGCCGTACAAGCTCAGCATGATTCCCGAGGCTTCCGGCGCCAGATTCACCAGGTTGAACTGCAGCCCAGGCCCGGACGACCAGGCGGAGAAGCCCCACAGCATAAGAAGTGCAATGGTGACAGCTGCGGATTTGGCGACCGTCGCAAGCAGAACAAGGGCAACTGCATGGACAGCCATCCCGCCCACCAGTGAGCGCGGAATTCCAATCCGGTCTGTCAACAAACCGCCGGCCTTAGAGCCGATTAAAGTCGCTATGCCGAAGGCGAACAGGGCCAGACTAATGTGATGCGCTCCTATCTGTGTGACATCGTGCAGGAAAGGAACAATATAGGCGTACAGAACGGCATAACCCAGTTGCCAGAAAAAAGTGATGCCAAAGCCCGTCAGTATAACGGGACTGCGTATAAGGGCAAGCTGCTTCCCAAGCGGAATTGGAGGCTCACCCTCTGTTGAAGGAATCATCCGGTACACTGCGAATGCGGCCAACATGCTAAGCATACCGATGCCCGCGAAAATCACCTTCCAATCGAATGCCGCTGCGATTACCCTGCCGATGGGAACGCCTACGATTAAAGCGGCGCTAAATCCGATCAGTACTGTACCGATGGCTCCGGCTTGCTTTCCGGGGGGCGCAAGTTTGGCAGCTATGGTCTTGGAGGCGATAACAAAAACACCGGCGCCGACAGCCAAAATGATCCGCGAGACGATGAGGAAGCCAAACCCCGGAAGTGTGATGGACATTACGCTGCCCAGCACAACGATCCAGAGCGAGAACATCATCAGCTTTCGCCGGTCCATCTTTGCCGTTATCATGACGAATAGCGGTGACCCGACAGCATTGGCTATGGCGAATACAGATATCAGCTGCCCGGCTGCAGCCATTGATACATGTGCCCATTGCGCTATGTTGTCCAGTATACCGGCGATTACATACTCTGAGGTGCTGACCACAAAGCTTATGAATGCGAGCAAATATATTTTCAATGTGTTCCGAGCTAAGGCTTCAATGGATAGTCCCTCCTTCCGGATAATAATCGATGTTGATCGAATAAACGACATATGTATATAATAAATGAAATCCGATAAGGTTCAATCGTTAATATGGGCTGATTCGTCCATTACTCGACACACCATTTAAATGTGTCAATTATTTAGGGAAGGCTGGGTTACCCGGGATGGCTAAGATCGACAGGAGAATACTTAAGTCGCAGCTTGCAATTAAGCAAGCATTAATGCAGTTAATGTCCGAAAAGAGCTTCGATGACATCACCATACAGGACATCTCCGACAAGGCCGATGTTCACCGCGCCACCATATATCTCCATTACCAGGACAAGTTTGATCTCTTGGATAAGCTCATTGAAGAGCATATCCAGGCTATGAGAGAGATTAGCGATTGGGCCTGTGAAATTGACTGGAGAACTGCAACCCAAGCTTATTTTGAATACTTCGAGCAAAATTACCTGTTCTTTTCCACCATGTTATCAAGCAAGGGAGCCCCTTCCTTCCGCAGTTTGTTCCTGCAGTTTATTATGGAGGAGTTCAATGAGGAGGTCGATCCATCCGAGGAGAGGAATCATGAATTAACGAAAGAGGTTATGCTGCCATTTATGGGGACGGCATATGTAGGCGTGGTCGAGTGGTGGATTATAAACGGAATGCCCTGCCCGCCCCCGGAAATGGCCAAACAAGTGGGGATTCTGTTGGAACGGATTGTGTAGGAGCCTTATATGGCAAAATACCGCTTATTGGTAAGCTGGGGTGGTGTCAAAGTACCCTGTTACCAACGAGCGGTTTCTTTTGTTGAGCCAATATTTTATAGGATTATATAGCTATGAGCCGCTTTACTTCTGCAATAAACACCTCGTCCACTTCTTCAACAGTATAAGGGAAAACTCCTTGTTTCGTATGCAAATACAATACGCCCTCTCCTTGACCATAGTCTTTAAAAGAGATGTCAAAGACATCCTCAATGGAGAACCGGCGGTAAGCGGAACGGATTTGAGTCGGATATAAACATAATAGCCGTCTTTGCTTGATGATTTCGAGTTTCTCGCCAGTCATGATTCGTTCGACTTTGTAGTACGGCTGAACGGCGATCGTCCATTCATGAGTCATGATTTATTGGCTGGGGATTGCTGCTTTTCCTCTGACAGGGACTTCAGATCATCCCGCACGCTTCCCTTCCATAGCGGAACACCCGAGCGGTAAGCGGCCCGGCCGTTTAAGTGACCCGCAACAGGAGACGTGATAAATACAAACAGGATGGCGAGCAGCAGCTTGACATTGACCGCCCCGTCTTTAAACAGGAAATACAGAAATCCTCCTCCCAGCAAACACAGCACACCGAAGGTCGCGCTTTTGGTGGCGGCATGTGAGCGCAGGTACACGTCGGGAAGCCGGATTAATCCAAAAGCGCTGATTCCGCAGAAGATCGCGCCGCATACCACCAGAATGGAGCTAATTAACTCACCTGTCATTTGCGTCTCCTCCTTCCTCCATAATAACGCCCCGTTCAATGTATCTGGCCAATGCGGTTGTTCCGATAAACGTCAGAATGCCGATGACGAGAATGACCTCCAGAAAATCACGGGTATCCAGCAGCATACTGATAACGGTGATTATAGCGAGTACATGGATGCCTATGGTATCCAGTGCCGCTACCCGGTCTGACCGGGTCGGCCCTTTCAGCAGACGGAACAGGCAAGCCAGCATCGCCAGACCCAGGATGATAAGTGAAGTCGTTAACAGCACTGCAACCATTAGCGGGTCACCTCCACGATCGCTTGTTCAAAGGTGCCGCGGATCTGCGCAACGAGCGCTTCAGCATCTTTAATATCAATGGCATGGATGTATAACGTCTTTCTGTCAGGGGAAACATCGAGCGTTAACGTTCCCGGCGTGAGACATATCAGACAAGACAGCAGGGTGACCTCCCATGCCGAAGCTAAAGTTGTCTCGTATGCAAATATTCCGGGTTTAATGGCCAGCTTTGGACGAAGAATATGCGCTATGACTACAAAGTTCGAAATGGTTAGCTCACGGATAAAGATCAGCAGCAGCTTCAGGATAGCCCATAGGCGTCTCAGGTAAAACGGCTTTTTCTGCGGTCTGGTTCTTCGGAAGAATATTAATATAGCAACCCCGAGCAGATATCCTACAATAAAGCTTGAGACGGAATCATTGTTGTTCATCGCCATCCATAGAAAGGCAATCAGCAGGTTGAACAGAAATTGTAAGGCCATCTCCTCTACTCCTTCATTATGGCTTGGATATAAATATCAGGTGTGGCCAGGACCTCGCCTGCCTGTGCTACATAGTCATATACATAATCGGCTCCGATTCCCATAGCGATTACAAGTATAACCAGTACGGCAGCGACAGCTGTAGCTCCTCTCAGGTTCACTTTAGGCAGCTCTGTCTCCGGTTCATTCCCCCAGAAGGCAAGCCGAAACACCTTGATCAGGGAATACAGCACCATTAAGCTTGAGCCCAAGGCAATAAGGGACAATGTCAGCATACCCGCATCGAGCGCTCCCCGAATGATCAGAACCTTGCCTGCAAAACCGCTGAGCGGCGGTATGCCCACCAAAGCAAGCGTCAGAATAAAGAACATCCAGCCAATGAGCGGGTATTTTTTAATGAGGCCTCCCATGCCGGATAGCCTTTCTGTTCCGGCAGCGGATATGATGATCCCGCCGAGAATAAACATAAGCCCCTTAGCCAGCATATCGTGCAGCAGATAAAAGACTGCCCCGTTCAGTGCATTCTCAGTGCCTGCAGCAAGTCCAAAAGCGACAAAGCCTACACTGATGATCACATTATAATTAAGGATGCGCGGGAGATCCTTATAGGCTACGGCCCCCAGGCTGCCTAAAATCATAGTTACTGCAGCCAACCAGGCGATCAGAGTATGAGTTAGCCCCGGATCGTTAACAAACATCAGCGTGAAGGTCCGGATAATTGCATAAAGCCCCACTTTGGTAAGCAGTGCCCCGAACAACGCTCTTACCGCCGGCGGCGGAGCACTGTAGGACCCAGGGAGCCAGAAGAACAGAAACAGTCCGGCCTTCAAGGCAAATACAATCAGGAATAATACGGCAATTACATTCAGCACACCGCCTTGTCCGGATTCGGCAATACGCTGGGACAGATGCGCCATATTAAGCGTTCCTACTGCAGCATAGAGATAAGCGACAGCTGCTACAAACAACGTTGAGGACACGATGTTGATCAATAAATACTTGGGTGTTTCCCGCAGCTGTAGCTTTGTCCCGCCCAGTGAAATCAGAGCATATGAGGAAATCAGCATGACTTCAAAGAAAACAAATAAATTGAAGATATCTCCCGTCAGAAAGGAACCGGTAACCCCGACCATCAGAAACTGAAAGAAAGGATAGTAATAAAACCGTTCCCGCTTCTCCTCAATGCTCTGGAAAGAATACAGAAGAACCGCAAAGCTGACGACAGCAGTCATCATAACCAGTAAAGCGGCAAACATATCCCCTACAAATACTATTCCGTAAGGAGCAGCCCAGCCTCCCATCTCCAAGGTTAGAATGCCCTCTTTGTGAACACGGGAAACGAGCAATATAGCAGTAATCATATTCAGCAGTCCGCTGACCGTACTGATTCCACGCTGAAGGCGGATCTTTTCTTTGAAGAAAAACAGGATCACAGCCGTGCATAATGGAATCAGGACAGGCAGCACCAGAACATTGCTCATTCTTTGACCTCCTTGATGCTGTCAATCTCGTCCGTACCTAACCCCTGATAAGAACGGTAAGCCAGTACAAAATAAAAAGCGGTAACGCCAAAGCTGATGACGATGGAGGTTAGGATCAGAGCCTGAGGCAGAGGGTCGACATAGGAATCCGCATCGCCGAGAACAGGAGCGGCCCCCTGCTTGAGTCCGGCCATGGTCAGGAGCAGCAGATGAACGCCGTGCGTCAGCAAAGAGGTTCCCAGTATAATCCGCAGCAGGACCTTTGACAGAATCAGATAAACCCCTATCGTAAATAAAATGCCTATGGCCAGCGCCATTACGAGTTCCATTGCTTATCCTCTCCGATCGTTAAAATAATGTTCATGGTTACACCTACTACAGCCAGATAGACCCCCAGGTCAAATAATACGGCCGTTGCCAGCTCGGTGTCCCCAAGGATAGGCAGGTGGAAATGGCCGAAGGCATGGCTCAGGAATGGAGCGCCAAAGAGGAATGAGCCAGAAGCCGTCAGTATAGCGATCAAGAGCCCGACCGCAGTCAGCAGCCGATAATTCACCCGTACCGCCTGCCGGATCTGATCCATGCCAAAAGCGATGGCCATCAGCACCAGTGCGGCAGAGGTCATCAAGGCCCCGATAAAGCCTCCCCCAGGATTGTTATGCCCCGCAAAGAACAGGTACAGTGAAAAGATCACAATAATGACTACAATCGCCCTCGACATCGTCTGCAGAATGACGTCATTGCTGCGCACCGGCAAGGCTGCACGCAGTTTCCCCGGCTTCGGTGTTTGCTGCGCATCTCCCTCCAGCTTTAATTTGATCAGAGCGAAGATGGACAGTGAGGCGATGCCGAGCACCATAATCTCGAACAGGGTATCGAATCCGCGGAAGTCCACCAGGATGACATTGACTACATTCTTTCCTCCGGCCAGGTTATAGCTTTCTTTCAGGAAAAACTCGGATATGGGCTCAAATGGACTGCTGCCTATCGCTGCCAGCGCGATTAAGGTCATTGTAACGCCAACGCCCAGGGCTATAACCAGATTGGGCAGCTTGAAGCGCAGCGTCTCCTTCTGCTGCTTCAGCTTCGGCAGGTACCGGAAGCAAAGCAGGAACAGAATGACCGATACGGTCTCGATGATCATTTGTGTCAGTGCAAGGTCCGGCGCCCGGAATAGAACGAATAGCAGCGTTACCATGTACCCCACACAGCCGGTGAACAGGATGGCGTTGACACGGGACTTGGCGAACGGAATCCCGAAAGCCGCCAGCAGCATGACTAATACTACAGCCACCTCGTATATGGACAGCGGAGCATACTGCTCCATGCCAAAGCTTATACCGGGTTCCCGTACCAGAACGGTAAGCAGCGCAATGACAAAGAAACTGAAAATATACATCAGGTAATGGCGGTTCGAGCCGGTCATATACGCATTGGTCAGACGTCCCGACCCCCGCTCAAGCAGCTGAAGAGAAGCGTCGTATACGCGGTTGAGAGTATTGGTCCCCTTTGCTTCCCGGTCCAGCAGCCGCAGCCGGGTATAGGTTCTGTAAAGAAGGATGCCCACTGCTATAACACCGAGTGTCATAAAGATCTCGGCCGTCCAGCCATGCCAGAAATGAATCGAAACCTCGAAGGTTTCTCCGGGCGCAAGCATTCCTTTATGAACGGAGGCCATAGCCGGTTCAATCAGCGCCCTAGACACAAGCTCAGGGAAGAAGGCAAACACAACAGCCAGCGATATTAATAATACCGGCGGCAATAAAAGTCCCAGCGGCGCTTCATGCGGTGCTTTATCCAGCTTATCCTGCTTGAGCTTGCCGCCGAAGGCCTTGAAGACGAGAATCATGCTGTATACAAAGGTGAATACACTGGCAATCCAGGCAATGACCGGAAAGAGACTCAGCCAGAAGCTTGAGTTCAAGAGGTCAAACTCCCTGATATTGAGCACGGAAGTGAAGAACATTTCTTTACTCAGAAAACCGCTGAAGGGCGGCAACCCCGCCATCGAGAAAGCCCCGATTGACGCAATGGTGAAAGTAACCGGCATCACCGTCATGAGTCCACCCAGATTGCGGAGATCCCGGGTTCCGGTCTCATGGTCAATAATGCCGACCACCATAAACAGGCTGCCCTTAAAAACGGCATGGTTGATCAGATGAAAGAGCGCTGCCGTAGTAGCCATGGCGTAGAATATGGCGTCTTCTTTACCACTGAAAAAGGCGGATGCTGACCCTAGCCCCAGCAAGGACATAATTAAGCCGAGTTGGCTGATGGTCGAGTAGGCCAGCAGGGCCTTAAGATCGGTTTGCCGGATCGCTTTAAAGGAACCGTAAATCAGCGTGACCAGACCAGTGGCAGAAACCAGCCAGAACCAGCCGGCCTGACCGGCAAATACCGGGGTCAATCGGGCAACCAGATATATCCCCGCCTTCACCATGGTTGCCGAATGAAGATAGGCACTTACCGGAGTCGGGGCTTCCATAGCATCAGGCAGCCAGATATGAAACGGAAACTGGGCTGATTTCGTAAATGCACCCAGCAGAATCAGCAGCATAGCCGGAATAAACATCGAATGCTCTGTTAAAGCTCCCACCTGAGGAATAATTTCGCGGATGCTGTATGATCCGGTCATTAAATATAGCATATTGAAGCCGGCAAACATCGCCAGACCGCCGAAGACGGTAATCAGCATGGATTTCAGGGCTCCGTAACGGGATCTCTCCCGCCCATACCAGAATGCTATGAGCAGGAAAGACGAAATGCTCGTAAGCTCCCAGAAGCCGTACAGCACCATCAGGTTATCCGAGAGGACGACGCCCAGCATCGCTCCCATGAACATGAGCAGATAGATATAGAATTGGTGAATCCCTTCGGTATGCTTATCCAGATAATGAATAGAATATAGCACAACAAGCGCACCCATCCCGGTAATCAACAGAACAAACAGCAGACTCAGTCCGTCCAATACCAGGGTAATGTCAATTCCCAGCTTCGGCATCCAGGCAATAGTGGATACTATGCTATCTTCCGTCCGGACCGTATGAATCTCCGTCAGGAAATACACGAAGAGGGCCGCCGGAAGCGGTAGAACAACCCACCCCGGATGAACAAGCTTAGTTCGTTTGATGAGCAGTATGATTATTGATAGTAAAAACGGAAGCAAAACAGCTGTATGCAGCAAAGCTTAGTCCCCCCTCTATTCTGATCTGTGTATTTAAACGGGCTTTACCCATTCATTCTGAACAATCCTTAAGTATTGTGCTTCACCGTTCTTTACCAGCTTAAATAAGCCAGTGTTAAAATCCGTGTCCAGCTCGCGGTAGAATACGCCTTTGATCGTTTCGCTGCCGGCAGCCTCCTCTGCGAGAATGTAACGCCCGCCCTCTTTGACCAGATATGCAGTGGAGCCTTGCTCATGGGTTTGCTCCAGCATTTCCGGATACCGCTGGACTGCTACGATATGCAGATCAATTGTTCCTGCCTGTTCCATTAAATCATTGATGAAATTACCCTTGGTGATTTCCTGCCAAAGAGTCCGGATTGATTGTCCGAGTACAATCTGAGTAACCCCGTTCTCTTTGGCAGCTTCGACAATAATATCCACAGTCTTTCTTCCGTTACATTTACGTATTAAAAACTGTCCTCCCGCTTCCTTCGTCTGGTTCTCCCACGCGGAAAGGTAATGCTGCTTTTGCATGTTATATTCATTGTCTCCAATTGCATCTACCGTAAGTACAATCAGCGGAGCCTGTAGTCGTCTTGCGAGCTCCCCTCCCCGGTGAATCAGCCGCTGTCCATGGGGACCGTAGTGTACACATACCATGATACCCTCTGCGCGTGTTTCCATTTAGAAGCCTCCTTGAAAGTTAAATTATTCCATTAAAAAACAATAAAAAGAGCCTGCTGTTGGCAGGCTCCTCCGGTTTGGTGCGTATACAATTAGTGACATTATATAGTCAACCGTAAAGAAAGTAAAGCGATCTGCTTGGGTATAGTCTGAAAATGATTAGAGGAGCCTGTTGTAAAAGGAGGTGTCTCCCGTGTTCGTACAAAGATACAAAATAATGATCTGTGCTGCTTTGTTCGTTCTAATGTTAATGCTGGGGTGGGGTCTGGAGCAAGCGATGGTCTCTTCCCCTGTAAAGATTTCCCGGGCTCAGGTCCCGGGCGAAGAAAATGAACTATATATGGAAGGTGGTTACACGGAAATTCAGTTCCTTACAGAACCTTTTCTGCCCCGGCAATACGCAAGAATCCGCAGAATGGCGGATTAGAGAATACCCGCAAGTCAAAAAGCCTGCCCCCGCCCTCACTTCGCTGGAATTTCATTCTTGAATGGTTCTTGCTCCTCCAGCAATCGCTTCAGCTTTTGGCGTTGACGTTTTTCCCTTTGCCGCCGCTCCTTGTCCTCAGCCTGCAAAGCCTTAAGCAGGGAGATACACATGCCGATCAGAACAATGGCAAATGGTAAGGCGGCCACAATGGAGGCCGTCTGAAGTCCGCTTAACCCGCCGCTAATCAGCAACACTACCGCTATGGCGGATTGCAGGATGCCCCAGGTTAATTTCACTCTTGCACTGGGATTCAGCTTGCCGTCCGAAGTCAGCATGCCCAGCACAAAGGTAGCTGAATCGGCTGATGTGATAAAAAACATCATAATCAGGAGCGTAGCAATAAGCGCGATGATCGTACCTAAGGGCAGCTGTTCCAGTGTGATAAACAGAGCGGTAGTGGTATCTTCTTTAACGGCTTGAGCCAGTTCGGCGGCATCGAACAATTCCAGGTGAAGTCCCGTCCCTCCGAATACCGAAAACCAGATAAACCCGAACAGACTCGGAATAATCATGACACAGATGACAAACTCTTTGATCGTCCTGCTCTTGGATACTCTTGCAATAAAAGTCCCGACAAAGGGAGCCCAGGCGATCCACCAGGCCCAATAGAATAACGTCCATGCGCCGACCCAAGTGCCTCTTGAGAAAGGAGTTAACCGCAAACTCATATTGATGATATTTTGCAGGTAGCTGCCTAACGTTGTTGTAAACGTGTCGAAAATAAAGGAAGTCGGACCAGTTGCCCATACGAATAGCATTAATAGTATGGCAATAACCAGATTGGTGTTGCTGAGGGTTTTGATTCCTTTATCCAGGCCTGTAGTGGCTGAGATGAGAAACAACACAGTCACTATAGCAATGACTATAACCTGGGTTGTAACGGAGTTCGGAATCCCGAATAAATAGTCCAATCCTCCGCCGATTTGAAGTGCACCGAGTCCCAGTGAAGTTGCAACCCCAAAGATCGTGGCAATCACCGCCAGGATATCGATAGTCTTGCCCAGCCAGCCGGAAGCTAGACGTTCGCCCAATAAAGGAATAAACGTTGAACTGATCAACCCTTTATATCCTTTACGGAACTGGAAATAGGCAAGCGCTAATCCTATGACGGTGTATATAGCCCACGGATGCAGTCCCCAGTGAAAAAAGGAATACCGCATGGACAGCCTTGCTGCTTCTGCTGTACCTCCTTCTACGCCCTCCGGCGGAGATAAATAGTGGGATAAGGGCTCCGCCACCCCCCAGAATACAAGTCCGATCCCCATACCAGCGCTAAAAAGCATCGACAGCCAGGAAAGTGTGGAATATTCCGGTTCATCATCGTCATCTCCAAGCCTGATCCCGCCAAACCTGCTGAATGCTAAGTAGAAAGCGAATATTAAGAAGAATAAAGTGGCCAGTAAATAAAACCAGCCGAAATTGTGGATGGAGAAATTGTAAGCGACATTAGCCGTATCCGCCAGTTGGTCAGGAGCGACCGCTCCCCATATTGCAAATAGCGCCACTATGGTAATAGCAATGGTGAAGACCATCAATGTACCTCCATAAATCATTGAATTGTTAACAGCTCTTGCTTAGTATGCGTTAATTTAACTTGTAATATTTCGGCAGATCGTGAAACAGCCTATTTTCCGGCATAAATAATGATCGCTCCTCCCTGATTGTTATCAAACAAAAAGAGCCCGCGCTGCGGGGCTCCTCCTAATACCAGTTATTAACCTTTTATGAATGAGATGATTCATGATTATGATGATTGGCAATTATTTCAATAACTTCTCCGGGTTCTTCACATGGATTGAAGCTACTTCTCCGCAATCCAGACAAATCGTGTAGATCCTTTCAGAGCCTATAGCCATTTTCTTGTCCAACGGCCGGAGATTGATGAAATCCGTAGCTTGTACGAATGAACTCCCCCCGCATGCCGTACATTTCTTGTCCGAAACGTTCATGGTTACAAATCCCTCCATTTTTAATGTTTAAAATTTATACGTTATAAATAGAGAGACGTTTCCATAATTTATCTGGAGGTTAGTAAATCGTCGGGACCATTCCCCCGTCCATACGGATCGGTGAACCTTTGAAAGGTGTGGCGTAAGGGCTGCATACGAATGCTGCAAGTCTGCCGATTTCGCCCGGTCTGATGAACCGCTGTAATTCGGATTGCGGGAGATTGGCGGCCATGAAGGTTTTTTCTTTTTGCTCAAAGGTCATATTCACGTCCGGAAAGACACTCTCAATAATTTGCTGTACATTCTCCGATAGAGTAGGCCCCGGCATAATCGTATTGACGGTAACCTCCGTCCCAGCTGTAAGTTTCGATAGACTCTTCGACAAAGAGAGCAGCATGGATTTGGTTACCGCATATTGCGGCATTTGTCCGGATGGCATCACCGCTTCCTCGCTGGCAATAAAGAGGATCCGGCCAAAGCCGCCACTAAGCATACCCGGCATGTAGAATTTGGACAGCGCGTTTGCGGCGAGCACATTGGTCTGAAAATACTTCTCCCATACGGCGTCGTCTACTTCATCATAGGACATGATTTCGTAAATCCCGGTGTTGTTTACCAGAATGTCCACTTGCGGGAACTTGGCGAACAAAGCTTCCCGCTCCGTGACATTGACGATATCGGCTACCGCATTCTGGGGTGAAGTATTCGGATAGGCAGCCTTGATTTCGTCAACCACGCGTTCTGCCTCCTCGTGATTCCGGCCATTGATCAGAACGTTGACCCCTTCTTTGGCCAATTCAATGGCAATGGCTTTGCCGATTCCTTTCGTTGATCCTGTTACCAGCGCTGTCTTGTTGATCAATCCCATATCCATGATGCATTTCTCCTTTGGTTTAATCTAGTTGTAGTTTGTGTTCGCCTGATGGTTACGGTTAGACGCCTGCATGCTCGCTGCGCCAGTGGGCAGGCGTGTCGCCTTCCCAGATGCGGAATGCACGGTAGAACGAATTTTGGTCTTCATACCCAATCAGGAAGGCCACTTCCTTAATATCGAGTGAAAGATCGGCCAGATACATACGTGCCTGTTCATGTCTGGCCTCTGTAAGCAGATGGACGAAGCTTGTGTTCTCCCCGGTCAGCCGGCGCTGCAGCGTGCGGTCGCTCATCCCTAATTCCTTGGCGACCATCTGGATATCGGGACGCCCGCCGCTGAAGCTGCGCTTCATGATCCATTTCACCCTCTCCGGCAAGGAACGGTTGCCTTGATGTTCGTGCAGCGTACGGTCCAGGGCAGGGGTCAGAATCTCCAGTAACTCTTCGTTATAGGTAAGGAACGGACGATCCAGATCCTTCCGGTGTAGTGTCAGCCGGTTGCGGCCGGCATCCGTCAGGACCCGGCAACCGAAATAGGCTTCCAGAGCCTGTACATCGCCCATCGGCTGCGCGAATTCTATTGTGCTGGCCGTCAGGTGCTGACCTGTGCCCCGCCGTCCCAATTCAAGCAGGAATGCCAGTGTAATTCCTACCAGCAACGGCGGGCAGGATTGGCCGTTCACGAGCCATTCCAGCTCGATGGCACATTCTTCTCCATCTTCCTGCATCCTCAGGCTTTCTGGAGGACAAAGCTGTTTATACCGGACCATCCGGTGCAGTGCATCGCGATAATCGCGGGCATGATAGGTGGCCATAACGGGAGGCGGAAACTGGGTGGTTTCATAAATGGTCACCAGTTTAATGATCCCATGGGCCATATCGCCTGCCAGGCTGGAGTAGGCCTCCCAGATGGCATAATATTGGGCGGTGGTCACAGCCGGCTCCGATATGATGGTGAGCGGCAAGCCGGCTTTGCGGGCTACATCATGGGGGGCGATCCCCAATTGCCGCAATCCTTCCCAGAAGCCCGCCGGCATTTTGACGCGGTCAAGATAATGGGGTTTCATCGGTGTGCACCTCCTTCGGTCTGGCTTACGGGTATTATGATACCCTTAATGCTCCGGGAAGTAACTAGCAGAGCGTGACAACGGACTGGCGGAATGCGCCAATCGCCAAACGAAAGGAACAAAGTACAATTCGCTTGGTTGTATTCGCTTGCCCGGTAACAATATGATATTATCCTCTTATGTTTACGAGGGTATTTATAATTCATATATTTCCGGGTGATTAGCAATGAAGTATTTCTGTACATATACAGCCAAGCCGTTATCTTATTCTACTTGCGGAAATCTGCTGAGCAAGGATGGGTTTCTTCACCACAGGCGGATATTCGACTACCATGTGCTGATTTTCGTGCTTGAAGGAACCTTGAATATTACCCAGGCGGATGTACCGCATTCGGTGGCTTCCGGGCAATATATCTTCCTGAGAGGGGGGGATGAGCATTACGGGCATAAGCCATCAACGGGGAAGCTGGCCTATCTGTGGGTCCATTTCTCTTCCGATACGCCATGGCATACCGGATTGAACAGCAGCGGCTTTGAGTCCTCTGCCTTCTATTCTTATTGCATTCCCGAACATGGTACTTCAAGAAATCCGCAGCGCATTAGCCTGCTGTTTCATCAGCTTATTGATTTCTCACGCCAGGAGAATCTTTACACCGAAGCAATGCTTTCTTACGCCATGAGTCTGCTTGCTATGGAGATTACACAACAATTTATCGATGGTTTATACAATCGCTCTAATCATATATCACCTGTTATTTATTCGATCATGGAATGGGTTAAATCCAATTGCCACCAGCCGCTCACCTTACAGGACATTGCCGGAGAATTTCACTATAATGCCGAATACCTGTCCTCACTCTTTAAAAAAGAAACCGGCATGAAGCTGATCTATTTCTTGAATAAATCGCGGATCGAAATTTCGAAGAACCTCTTGTCCAGCAATAATATCAGCATCAAAGAAGCCGCATATTCATGCGGCTTCCGGGATGAGAAATATTTTATGAAGCTGTTCAAAATGTATGAAGGGATGACTCCCCTACAGTATAAAAATGCTTTTCACAAAATGTGAGGCTCATCATGAATTAGCTTGGTTTATGGCTGAAATAGACCGTGTAGGGTTCATCGGTAATTTCGTAAAGCGGCTTCAGCATGATGTTCTTCGCTTGATGGCGTGTCCGGTAGCTGTTCTGCTTCCAAGGATACGTTTCATAGGTATGTTCGGCCTGCGGCATCAGGAATGTCTTCGGATTGCTGAAGTCACCCGTAAGACCGCAGTCGCTGTCCGTTAGACCCGCAAGTACAATTGGCCCGTCAACTACGGCGGCAAGCTCAGGCATATCGGGCAGCGCCTCCATCGAAAGAGTGCTCGGGAAGAAGAGGTTGATCGTATCATCCTGCCATTCTTTTGTAATATTCAGATATCCGCCGTGAATATCAGGTGAGGCAACCTCTTGCCCGTTAACTTGGACCACGGGTGTTCCTTTGACCCATGCGGGCACGCGGAAGCGCAGCGTAAATGATTCTGAAGCTGACGAGGTCACACTGAATTTCAAGGACCATCTCGACATTTGGCTGTCATCGTGCTCGTCGAAGAAGGCTTGGGCATTGTAGGTTTTCATATCCGTAGTCTGCTCAATGCAAATATCAGTTTCCCCGCGGCGATATTCCAGTCTTGAGGGAATGTATTGGCTGACAATCAGCTGGCCCGCTTCACGATCCTCGAAATAGATTAAGTCGCCATATAAAGCCTGGGCCTGGACCATTGTTCCGTGGCAGCACCAGAAATCTCTTGTTTTAGTTCCCCACCGTTTACGGCTACCCGCTGACAACGGCAGAAAGTATGCAGGCATGCCTGTTTCGGCATTCTGCTGGGCAAGGAAGCCGTTATACAGGCTTCTTTCGATATAATCCGCATATTCGGTATTGCTTGTCCATTTATACAGATAGGAAGCTGTTCTGACCATATTGTATACGGTGCAGAATTCCTGATTCCTCTCCCCGAGGAATTGTCCTAACATAAACGGAGGCTCCCAGAATTCGCCTGCATTCTGGCCGCAGGTACAATACGTTCCTCTATCTGTAACCGCGTTCTTCCAGAACAGCTCCGTGATATGGCGCCACTTCTCCCCTCCGGTGACCTCATAGAGCTTGGCTGCACCGTGAGATAAAGGAATGCTCGCATTGGCATGGCAGTTGGTCAGCGCGTCTTTGCCCTCCTGCAGCTTTCGGAACAGGCTGGGATTGCGGTAGCGCTCTGCCAGGAACATATATTTATCTTTCTTGGTGACTTCGTACAAGGTGACCCATATTTCAAGCATGCCGCCCTCTTCCCCGCTGTATACGGCATGTGGGTTCTTCTTCAGCATTGCGTTGATCCAGCGGAGATACCAGTCGCTCAGATGATCCAGGATGTCCAGAGCCTGCTCATTGCCGGCGTCTGTATAGGCGTGAGTAAGCCCCATAATCGTTTTATGCATTACATATTGCGGTGACCAGATATGCTGATCATCGGCTAATTTTTGAAAGTACTTTTCAGGGATGGAGCCTACCCACTCTCCCCCGTTCAATTCCTGGCATCTGGCTAATTCTGCAATGATTTTATCCAGCTTGGCCTTCAGCTCCATATCGCGCTCGGTGGCCACATATGATGCCGCAGCGGAGAGCCAATGGCCCAGAAAATGACCTCTGAGCTGGCAGGTCGGCGCTTCCCAGCCCCAATGCAATTTAGCGGTTTCCGGATTATCGACAACCTGAAGCCCCGGCATAATAATTCCCGCTTCCAGATAGAAATTCTGCAGCAGGCACTGCGTATCCAGCTCCATCAGGTATTCTCTGTTCTTATTAAATCGTTCCCGGAAGATACCCGGAAGCAGTTTAATGTTTCTTTTATCGATGGTTGTTAGCAACTTCATCCCTCGCTCACCCTAAAATTAGTTGATAGGGTTATCATAGTTTAATTTCTTGGGGTTGTCGGTAGACAAAAACCCAGAAACGGTCGAGGAAATGGAGCACTTACGGTTTACTGCTTGAACCAGTCTTCCAGAGCATCCACTACTTCATCCCACTGCTGCTCATCCGAAATTTCCGGCGCGCGGTCTCCCTTTTGATTGCCGTATGAACCGAACTGGCCATGGTTTCCGCCTTCGACACTGACATAGGTCGTGCCTTCCGGAAGATTCTTCTTGGCGTCCTTCCACCGTTCGAGGTTCAGCACACCGTCATCTGTCCCTGTGATCTGCAGGGCGGACAGGCTGGAATCCGTTAAGCTTCCGCTGTCATCCGCATAGGAGGCCAGGAAGAAGACACCATCCAAGCTATCAGTGTGTTCCGCTGCATACCTGGAGGCAAAGACGCCGCCCAGCGAATGGCCGCCGATGACAAAGGACTCGTCAGGATGTTCTGCGATAAAAGCATCCGCCTTGTTCTGGCCGAACATGGCCAAATTGAACGGCATCTCAGCTATATATACTCTGTGCCCCTTCTCTGCCAGCTTCCGGGCCATCGGAGAGTAGCTTGACGGCTCCACCAGTCCGCCAGGATAAATAATGATATTTGGCCCCGTCGTCTCTCCCTCCACGGGTTCAAACCGGTATCCCTCTTTGATCTTGGCGACTTCGATCTGATCATCACTCTGCATAGCGGCTTCAGCCCGTTCGGACGGACTGTACATAATGGATTGCAGATATATAAGGAGTCCAGCTGCAATAATAACTACAGAAGCACCTGCCCATATCATTACTTTCTTCCAGTTTATTCTGCGTTGTGTGCTTTTCAACCGTTATACCACCTTTACTGTTTATCTTAGATTTGAAATTAATTATACTTACCGGTAATAATATTTACAAGCTATATTTACTTGTGAGGAAGGTTTGTCATAAAATCATGGTAAAGGGGAGTGTGCAATGTCAGAGAAACCCACCAGGCGTCTGCCCGGAAGGCCCAAGCAAGCGGATAACAAGCTTTCGATTCAGGCCGCGATCATTCAGACCGCCTCTCAATTGTTCATGGAGAATGGCTACGATGCTGTAAGTCTTGGACAGATTGGTGAGCGGTGCCGGGTGACCAAGCCGACCATATACTATCATTTCGCCAGCAAACCCGAGCTATTCACGATAGCGATGATCACCATGTTTCAGAGTATCCGCCAGTTAACCTCAAGTATGCTTGACTCAGCCGATACTCTGGAGACCGGGCTAATAAACTTAGCCGAAGCCAGCTTGGCGAATCCTCATGCAGAAGTGGAGACGATGATCAAGAAGGCAGAGCCCTTCCTTGAATATGATCAAATTCAACAAATCCGCGATGCCGAGCTTAAGATCCACGAAGTGTTAGCCGCCCATTTCCGGGTGGCGATGGACCGGCAGCTGCTGCGCGAGGACGATCCCCTGTTCCTGGCGGAGACCTTCTCTACCTTAATGCTCATGGGGAACCGGGAAATTCCCGCTCAGAAATACGGGTCCTTTCGTGAATTTGCACAAAGGCTGGTCCATATCTTTCTTAGAGGGGCAGCATCTTCTTAATTCGCCGCAGTCTTTGATTGGACAATAATAAAAGGCTTGCCTCAATCCTGTTGGTTGAGGCAAGCCCTTTGTTTTATTTTTTAAGATGATAAGGCACGGTCGTAACGATCACATCTCTGCGGAATAATAAATGCGCACGGATCAGCAGGCTGGACTGGTTATGCAGGATGTTCTGCCAGCCTTTCTTCGGAATGAATTGCGGAATAATAACAGTTACCTTGTGATTCGACTCGGCAGCCTTCCACTGGACCGTATCAATAAACTTGATCAGCGGCTGCAAAATACTGCGGTAAGGCGTATACAGCGTCACCAGACGCACATCCGGCAGAACCCTGTTCCACTTCTCCTCAAACGCAGCCTCTTCCTCTCGTTCAAAAGGAACATAAACGGCGATAATCTGCTGCGGGGACAGCGATTTGGCATACTCCAGAGAATTCATAACCACGTGGGTAATCCCTGCTACCGGCAGTATAATTACATTTCCCTCAATCCGTGCGGTTTCCTCGCAGGTTGTTATTCTGAGCTGATCGGCAACCGCCTCATAATGCTTGTGAATCCGGTCGAAGATCAGCAGTAGCAGCGGTAAGAACACAAACACGGGCCACACCTGTGTGAACTTGGTCAAAAAGAACATGAGCGTCACAATGAGGCTGATCAATGCGCCGACCGTGTTGATGACAAACTTCTGCGTCCAGCCGGCCGGCTTCTCCCGCAGCCATTTCACCATCATGCCGGTCTGCGATAACGTAAAGGGAATGAACACGCCGACAGCATAAAGCGGGATCAGCTGTTCAGTTTCCCCCTCAAAGACGTAAATAAGGACAATCGAGAGAAGCCCCAGTATAATAATCCCGTTGGAGTACCCGAGCCGGTCCCCTCTCACCGTGAACATTCGCGGAATGTACTTGTCCTTGGCCAAGTTTACAGCGAGCAAAGGAAAAGCCGAATAGCCAGTATTGGCGGCTAGAATCAAGATTAATGCCGTCGTACCCTGGATGAAATAGTACATCGCGTTCCGTCCGAAGGTCTGCTCTGCAATCTGTGAGACCACAGTGACATCGCCGCGCGGGGCTACCCCGTAATAATAGGCCAGCACCACAATCCCCGAGAACAAGACCGCCAGGATTGCCCCCATGGCCAGCAGGGTTTTGGCTGCGTTGGAAGCTGCGGGATGCTTGAAGTTCGGAATGGCATTAGAGATGGCCTCGACGCCGGTCAGCGCTGAGCTTCCGGAAGAAAAGGCCCTCAGCAGAAGGAATAAGCTAATGCCTGCCACCGGAGTACCTATGGGTGTATGCAGCTCTGCCGGAACATTCCCCGTCAGAATGTTATACAAGCCTGTACCGATCAGGATGGCCAGGGCCAGGACGAATAAATATACGGGATAAGCCAATACGGAAGCGGATTCCGTTACCCCTCTTAAGTTAAGCACGGTAATCAGCAGCACGAATCCGGCGGCAATGATTACTTTATGCTCATGCAGACCGGGAAACGCTGAGGTAATCGCATCGGTTCCGGCCGATACACTTACAGCTACCGTCAGAATGTAGTCCACCAGCAAGGACCCTCCGGCTATGAGCCCCGGGTAGCGGCCCAAATTCTCCTTGGATACCACATACGCTCCCCCGCCATGCGAATAGGCGAAGATAATTTGCCGGTAGGATAGAATTAGTGCGGTCAGCAACACCAATACGCCTATTGCAATCGGAATGGAATACCAGAAGGCAGCTGCACCGATGGTGAACAGTACAATCAGAATCTGTTCCGGGCCGTACGCAACGGATGATAAGGCATCGGATGAAAGAATGGCCAAGGCTTTCTTTTTGTTTAGTTTCTGCTCCCCCAGCTCTGTGGACTTTAAAGGCCTTCCGATCAAGAATCTTTTTAGAAATGAGATCACGGGTTTCACCACTTGTTGTTTATTTAATACAGCTAAATGGCGCAAGAAGCCATATTGCTGCGAGTATATCATCTGTGGCATTAACACCGCGTTAAGATTTGCATGGCAACATTAAGATTGCATTAAGATGGGTTCGGAAAGGTATATACTTTATTTCCGATAGGATATGTGGTATTTTAAGCATAAGCACTTTTCTACTATTCTTGAGGAGGTTATACGAATGAGCTCATTGCCTTTGACAGTAAACACGGACTGGTTGGCCGAGAGGTTAGAAGATCCTGCACTGCGCTTGCTCGACGCGACCACCTACCTGCAGTTCCCGGAGGATGGAGGCTACTACAAAGTCAACTCCGGCCGGGAAACCTATAAACAAGGACATATCCCCGGCGCTGTGTTTGCGGATCTGCATCTGGAATTGGCCGATCCGGACGGCGCATACCCCTTTACCGTTCCCGGCCACGATTATTTCGCCGAGAAGATCGGTCAGCTCGGCGTCGGAGGCGACGATGTTTATGTAGTTGTATACGACCAGGGCGTTGGTCCCAGCGCCTGGGCATCCCGCCTGTGGTGGCAGCTCCGCCTGGAAGGCTTCGACCGGGTCGCCGTTCTGGAGGGCGGATTGAAGAAATGGCAGGATGAAGGGCGTCCCGTATCGGACGAGCCCGGTGCTTATCCGCCGGCCATCTTCACCGGACAACGCCGCAGTGAGCTCCTTGCGACGAAGGAAGACGTGAAGCTCGCGATCGGGGATGAGTCTACACTGCTCGTGAATAGCCTTTCCCCGGCAGACCATAACGGCGAAACGAAGACATACGCCCGCAGCGGACATATTCCCGGCAGTGTGAATATCTTTATCGCCAAGCATACGAAGCCCGGCAGCTCTACTCTCGTGGACGAAGAAGCGCTGCGAAGCAACCTGGCGGAGCATGGTGCTCTTGATGAGGACAAGAAGGTTATTACGTATTGCGGCGGCGGCATTGCTGCCACTTGGAATGCGCTGGTGTTCAAGAAGCTGGGGAAAGACGTCGCCGTGTACGACGGTTCATTGTCGGAATGGGCGGCCGACCCTACCCTGCCGATTGAGAACCCAAGCGCTGCCAAGGCCTGATTGCGGCTAAGCTTAATAAGAAGGACGATTCCCCTTTGTCAGGGAATCGTCCTTAGATTAAGCAAGTAAGTCTGTTCCAAGTGACGTTTCCCCCATGATTCGGTTTCTTGTTCGGACAGCTTCTTAAAGCCAGCTTTCATATACATACGGATAGCCGTTTTCTGGTCCTCAGTTGTTTCTAGACTAATAAACTGAAAGCCTTGTCCTCTGCAGTAACTGATCGCCTCCTGCAGCAGCTTGCTCCCGAGACCCATTCCTCTTGCATCCGGATGCAGCATGAACCACCTTAACTGTGCTTTCTCTTGGGTATGGCCGATGATGGCTATGCTGCCAACTATTTCACCGTTGACCTCGGCCAGCCAGAAACGGTCCTTGTCCGGGCTGTAGGTTTGCAGCAAATCGTAAAACGTCTTACAGACATAGCCTTCAAAAGTATGATCGTAGCCGCACTCCTTCGCATAAATCCACCCGTGCATATGAATGAGCATCCCGATGTCCCCCGGCTTCAATTCGGTCCGGATGCTTACGTAGTCCTTTGTAGCATGGTTTGAGAGCTCTCTTTCAATCGAAGCCATACTTTTGGCAATACTTATTTGGCCGAGAGGGGGAATTCCGGCAACCAAATTTTGAATTTGCTCCTCAGACAAGGTATTCAAATTGGACAATGTCTCCTCGCCAGGACTGGATAAGTAAAGGAAGAACGATCGGCCGTCTTTCTCGGACGGAACCCGGTGAATCAAGCCCAGCTTTTCGAACCGTTTCAGCATCCGGCTTAAATAACCGGCATCCATATTAAGGCGTTCGGTGAGCAGCTTGGCCGTACAATACTCCGTGTTGCCGATTTCGTACAGTACCCGTGCTTCCGGAAGGGAAAAATCGCTGTCCAGCAGCTGCTTATCGAGTAACCCGAGCACTTTTGTGTAGAAGCGGTTAAAATTGCGTATGGCCGGGATGATGGACGTGCTTGAACCCATATGTAATGCCTCCTTAAAGAACTGGTCTATATTATTTCGCGTTATTTATTTGACTATGTCAACTAAGTGTATAATATATTGATTTTAATTGATTTTGTCAACTATATTTAGACCAAACGTCTCAACCGATCCAATAAACTTGAATAAGCCGCCCCGGGATTTCCAGAGCAGCTTAATTTCAATTTTCACATGGATGAGCTCATCCAGTGTTAGGAGCTCACCTAAGAGAGCAGCTTCTTAAGCGAGGCTACCACCATTTCATGGTCTTCATGGCCTTCCAGTCCGGAGACGGTAATCGTGCCGATCATTCCGGCGCCCTTAACGATAAGCGGAAAGCAGCCCCCTTCAGCTGCATAATTCAGCGGATCGACAAAGGCGTTATCCTGGATTGTCGTGTTCCAGGACTTCATCAGGACATGTATGTAATAGGAGCTGTGTTCGAAATGATGGGCCACATTGATTTTCCGCGTAATCCAGCGGTCATGGCCCAGACCGTTGTCATTCATTTTGGCGTGGAATAAGGTCATGCCGTTCTTGCGGATATCCACCGTTATTTGTTTACCTTCCGCGAAAGCTTTGGCCAGTATGAGCTGACCCAGCTCGATGGCTGTATTATTGTTAAATTCCGTGAATTGCAGCTCTTGCTCCTGACGAAGCAGCGTACTTAACAGCGCTGTGTAGTCTTCCACCCCTGCACTTCCTTTGCTATAAATTTTGAAATGTTCTCCGGCAAATCTTCTTCAGTATACTGTGTCTTTACATTGTTGAACACATAAAAAGAGCCGGCAACAGTGATTACTCACGGTTATCGGCTCAGCGTCTTCGCATCCGGTTCTAGAATCACGGATCATCCTTAAATATTAAGCTGCTTTTCTTCTGTATGCGCGCATCGCAAATAGATAGGCGACGATTATAATTCCTAAGCACCACGCAAGCGCGGCCCATATGTCATTGCCCACCGGCTGGCCTGAGAGCAGTGCCCGGATGGCGTTAACGATGGAGGTTACCGGCTGGTTCTCGGCAAAAGCGCGAACGACCGAAGGCATCGACTCGGTAGGCACAAACGCTGAACTGATAAACGGAAGGAAAATTAGCGGGTAGGAAAAAGCACTTGCACCTTCCATAGTTTTGGCGGACAATCCCGAAATCACTGCTACCCAAGTTAAGGCCAGAGTAAATAACGCGAGTATACCGGCAACAGCAAGCCATGGCAGTACGCCTGCGGATGAACGAAAACCCATAACAAGCGCTACTAGAATGATGACGATGACACTGATGGCATTGGACACCATAGAGGTCAGCACATGCCCCCAAAGCAAGGCAGAGCGTGATATCGGCATGGTGTGAAACCGCTCGAAGATCCCCCGCTGCACATCGGTAAACAGCCGGTAAGCCGTGTAAGCGATTCCGCTGGCGATGGCCATCAGCAGGATGCCCGGCAGCAGGTAATTCACATAGTTGTCCGTCCCGGTCTGAATGGCTCCGCCCAGCACATAGACGAACAGCAGCATCATGGCGATCGGAGTGATGCAGACCGTGATAATGGTGTCCATACTGCGGAGGATATGGCGCATGGAACGTCCGAGCATCACACTAATATCAGTGAAAAAATGATTTTTTGTCGTCTCCATTTATATGGCCTCCTTCTTGCCGACGATGGCGAGGAAGATTTCCTCTAGTGTCGGCTGTTTCTCAACGTACTCTACCGCTGCGGGCGGGAACAGCTTCTTGTGTTCTTCAAGCGTGCCGCCGGCGATGATTCTGCCCTGGTGCAGAATGGCAATCCGGTCTGCTAACTGCTCAGCCTCATCCAAATACTGTGTAGTGAGCAGTACGGTCGTTCCGCCGTCGGCAAGCTCCTTCACATTCTTCCATACCTCGATGCGCGCCTCGGGGTCAAGGCCGGTGGTCGGCTCGTCGAGGAAGATAATCTGCGGATGGCCCACAAGGCTCAAAGCGATGTCGAGCCGTCGGCGCATACCGCCTGAATAAGTGGCCGCTCTCCGGTCGGCGGCTTCCGTCAAGCCGAAGCGTGCAAGCAAGTCTTCCGCAACCTGTCGGGGGTTGTTCAGGTACCGCAGTTTGGCAACCATGATCAGATTCTCCCGTCCCGTCAAAATTTCGTCCACAGCGGCGAATTGCCCGGTCAGACTGATGGCCTGCCGCACACTCCCGGGTTTGGACGCTACATCGAAGCCGTTGACAACAGCGGTACCGCTGTCCTGCTTGAGCAGCGTGGTGAGGATCTTCACCACCGTGGTCTTACCCGCTCCGTTGGAGCCGAGCAGGGCCAGGATTTCCCCGCGCCGCACCTCGAAATCCACCCCCTTCAGGACTTCAGTGGACTTATAGGATTTCCTCAGGTCCTTTACTTGGATCGCGATATCACTCATTTGGCATCCCTCCCCTTTCCGAACTTCTTCAGAATGTCGCGGTTTAATGCTTCACGCCAATTCTCCGTGTAGGTGCTGGCACTGCGCAAGAGTTCATCGCAGAATGCGGCCACGTCTTCGCCGGTGATCTCCAGCACATGCTTGCCGTCTGCAGCACCGGCCTCGAACAGCTCGATCAGTCCATAATGAATTTCCATCATGTCGTAGCCGCTCCCCGCCACGAACATCCACATATGGCTCTGTATTTTCTTGAAGACGTACCGGTAGTCTTCAGGCAGTGCCTCCACTCTTGCCATCTGTTGCTTGTACTCGCGTTTGCTCTCAATGATCTTCTTGATATTGAGGTAATTATCGAAAAAATCAGCCATTGAATTCTTCCTCCTTTAATTGTTTGAGCTTCGACGTGACAAACTCCCATTTCTCCCAGAATCTCTGCAGCTCTTCCCGCCCGGCTTCATTGAGCGCGAAGAACTTACGCGGGGGGCCCATGTCGGAAGGCTTCTTGGTGATCTCCACCAGCTTGTTCTTCTCAAGTCGGAGCAGGATGGTGTACACCGTACCTTCCACAACATCGGTAAAACCGAGAGCGTTCAGGTGCCGCGTGATTTCGTAGCCGTAGGTTTCCTTGCGGCTTATAATTTCCAGGACGCAGCCCTCAAGAACGCCTTTGAGCATTTCCGTAAGATTATCCAGCACAATCACCTCTCGCTATTCAGTATGACTGGTATTCAGTGTTGCTTACTACCACTACATAGTATCACAGAATAGCTGGATGTCAATGGGCTAACCAGATCTGCATGTAAATAATCAAAATAATCCAATTAACGCAAATCAGCCCCGTTGCGGAAATTCGTTCCGCAACGGGGCTGACTGATATTTATTTTTACAAGGGCTGCTGTCTAAGCAGAGGCCTTAGCGCTGTACCGGAATGGTAACTTCAAGCTCAGGCAGATAGGTTTTGGTGCCCAATGTGCCGTCTGCGGCGCCCTGAATACTCCAGTCTGACCCGTTGACCGTGAAGGTGTAAGGCTTGATGGTGATGGACGATACAGCCTCCGATACCGGTGCATACAGCTCATTCACATGGTAAGCCGTTCCCGGAATTTCGTTGAAGAATCCTACGCGTTTTTGCTCCAGCAGGTTACCCTGGTCATCGAACAGGTCATAATAGACCATGGATGCATGGAATTGGCCGGCTTGCTCTGGTGAAGCAGGGGCTTTACCCGTGCTGTCCAGAATGAGACGGGTGGTGACCGGGCTGAGTTCCAATTGCTCTACCGTATAGCTGAAACCGCCGCTGGACTTGGTCACATCAGGAGTCAGGACGAGCGCACTGTTATTGATGCTGACAGGAATGTTGTATTCATAAATCTCGTCAACTCCGGTTACCTTGGCCTGCACTGTTAACTCAAATGCCTCCGGCAGGCTGATGCCTTTGGTATATTCGACTTGGAAGGAGTCTGGTGCTCCCGGAACTTCGCTGATGCTGCCTTCACTGAACGGAATCGCTTGTCCGTCTGCCAGTGCTTTCGGGTGCTCCAGGTATCCTTTGACCCCATTGTCACCCTTCCATGGAACAAGTGTGTTCTCCAGCTCAACGCCTTCACGTTCAATGAAGAAGGAGAGCCGGCTGCCGTCATACAGCAGTTCAGTCAGCTTCAGAGTCACGCCGTCATGCGTTACGCTGAGATTCGGGGTCGCAGCGATGCCCTGGTCAATGGCTGCCTGTAAGTTATCCTGATCCACGTTATCGAAGATGCTGCCTACCACCGGGAGATTCTGCAACGCTGCGGCCATTGCCGGGGAGACAAATCCGGTGCCGATTACCCCCGCTCCCAGCATGGCTGCCGCCGAAACGGCTGCCACCGTTTTTTTCAGCATGGATGGCTTCATTCTCTTCGTTCTCTTCATTGTGTTCTCTCCAATCTCATTCATGATTTTTGTACTCAGACTCTGGCTCGGGATTTGCGAATTGCGAATCCATGCTTCCAGCATGTCCATGTCTTGCTCATCGGTTTGAGTGGGCAAATGTCTCACGGGCGCTTCCTCCTTGATTCTGTCGATAGGTTACCAGCTTGCGGCGCAGACGTTCGTATTTCTTCCGCACGGTTGCCGGTTTAATTCCGATAATGCCGCCGATTTCCTCGAAGCTGTATTGCTCCACCGCTTTCAGCAGCAAGATATGCCTCTCCTCCACGGACAGCACAGTAAGCAGCTCTTCAATCATGGACTCCCGCGAAAAGACGGGGGGCTCCGGCGGTTCCTTAACCTCTCGGATCAGCTTTAGCCACCGGGACTGGCTTTTCTTGATATTCATCAGATGATAGTAAGCCAGCTTATACAACCAGGCCGAGAAAGTCGCCTGCGATGTATATTGAGGGAGCTTCTCATAGGCCCGGATGAAGATTTCCTGTACGGCATCTTCTGTTTCCGCATGATTCTTCAGAATGTAGTAGCAGTACGTGTACATTTGCCGCTCAAACTGCCGGATAATCATGGTGTAGGCTTGCCGGTCTCCTGTCTGCACGCGCTGGACAACGGCTTCAATATCTTCTGGGTGTGTTCCTTCCGCTTCCCCGGGGATGGATGGCTTCAAACGCTCACCTCCTTTGTTTCTTTGTCTATATAACAATCGGCACGCTCCGTTTTGTGACACAAGTTAACAGTGCTCCTTTCAGGGCAGCAAAAAAAGCATCTTAGAAAAGAGACACAATTCAGATTCAAGGTCCAAGTAATGTAAGGCAGCTCTATTAGAATAGAGTAACCCTCATTACTAGCCCGTTGAAGGTAAATTATGGCTGATTCCTAAAATGCTCTATATACTCTGTCAGATGGCACCTCAGCGGCTATGGCCGATAGAACCGGCTCTGGACGAACGCCGGCTGGTCCAGCCGATTACGGCGGCGCCAAGCACCAGCAGAATGGCTGCACCTGAGACCACCATCACGTAGGCATCGTCAAAAGCGGCACGGCCCGCTTCTCTCAGCATGTCAGCGACTGCCACCGGCAAAGCTTCCGCTGCTAGCAGCGCTTCATCCAGGCTGTCATAAACCTGGGCCGGAGCCTGCATATCTCCCGGAAGCTTCAGCGACAGCGTATATAACAGCCCAGCAAAGCTGCCGATAATCGCCGTTCCCGAAGCGCCTCCCATCTCGAACGCTACTTCCTCGATGGAGGCCGCCATGCCTGCTTTGTGGGCCGGGGCATTGCTCATGATGGAATGGGACGCTGTCGTCATAGCCGCGCCCAGTCCTGCGCCGAACAAGGTGAGTCCTAGAATCTGGCCGCTCATTGCGCCGTTCAGCTGCAGCAGGTAGAAGCCGATGCCGAAGCCTCCCAGCAGCAATCCGGCACTTTGGATGCGCAGCACATCGTATTTATGCGTCAGCAGGCCCGTCAACGGACCGGCGATGAGCGCCGCCAGCGGCAGACATAGCGTAAAGATTCCCGCTTCAAGCGGGCTGAGTCCCTCTACCAATTGCAGCCTTTGAGTAATCAGGTATTGCACGCCAAGCTGGGCGAATGAGCTGACCATAGCCGTAGCGAATCCCGCTGTGAACCGTGCAGTCCGGAACAGCGACAAGTCTATCAGCGGCGAAGCGCTTCTTAGCTGGCGGCGGATGAAGATCAGAAAGGCCAGCACCCCGATCACCGCACTGATTGTCGCAAGTGCGGGCGAGCCTCCCCTACGGGCGAATTCTTTAATGGCATAAATCATGGTCACCATGGCAATCATGATCTGCACCGAACTGAGCATATCCCACTTCTTCTCCCGGTCACCGGCATGCTTGGGGATAAAGATAACAGTCAGTATAAGGGCGACAAGCGCGATTGGAATGTTGATCAGGAACACCGATCCCCACGGGTAGCGCTCCAGCAGGAGCCCGCCGATAATCGGGCCAAGTCCCGCGCCGCCGGCGGAGATGGAGCCCCAGATGCCGAGCGCCAGCCCAAGCTCACGGGGATCGGTAAAGGTGACTCTGATGATCGACAGCGTAGCCGGCATCATCATGGCTGCTCCTACCGCAAGAAATACTCTAGCCGCTACCAGGATGCCCGGGGACGGTGCAAAGGCAGCGGTCAGCGAGGCAGCGGCAAAGGCGATCAAGCCCAGCGTGAATATTCTTTTATAGCCTAAACGGTCTCCCAGGGTCCCCATGGCGGGCAGGAGCCCGGCCATTACCAAAGAATAACCGTTCAGAATCCACAGCTTCTCCGAGGCGGTTGCCCCAAGATCCGCTGTCAGGCTCGGCAAAGCCGTGTACAGAATGGTCATATCCATAACGATGAGCAAGAGTGCACTGGATACAATGGCCAAGATCATCCAGCGTTTAAAAGTAGACATACAGTTAATCCTCCAGAGCTTCGATTATTTTCTCTATAGTCTGAATTTAAAACTATAGGGTAACCCTATAGTCAATACCTCGATTAAATATTATAATTTTGAAAGATTAACGGGGTTCACCCTCCAAGGAGAGCTGACAGATATGCAAATACAGAAACAGTACTTCACCACCAGCGAGCTAGCAAAGACCTGCGGCGTTACAAAACACACGCTGTTTCATTATGATGATATCGGCCTGCTGAAGCCGGCATATGTCAATTCGAAGGGCTACCGTTATTATTCTCTGCAGCAGTGCTACACCCTGGATATTATTAATGTGCTGAAGAAAGCTGGAAGCTCCCTGCAGGAAATCATTGATTTTTTTGCCAACCAGAACAAAGTGGAGTTTGTGAATCTCATCCAGCAGAAACAGCGGGAACTCGAAATGGAGCAGGTTAGGATCAAGCGCATGCAAAGCTTTCTGGCGGGGGCCGTTGAAATGACGGAGACGGTGACGGAGGATTTGTGGAGCACTCCTGTGCTGGAGAAATGCGATGCGGAATATTACGTTGCTACTGCACTGGAGCCGGGCGCCGACGATCATGAATACGCCAAGAAGCTGAGCCGGCACCGCACCTACTGCGAGGAGAACCTTATTGTTCATGCGTTCCCGGTCTGCACAATTATGCGCAAGGAGAACTTTGAAGCGGAAGTATACTTCCCTAATTATATTGCCAATAAGCTGCCGGCTGCCGCAGCGGGCGAGCATGTCTTCGAGCGGCCTGAAGGGCTGTATGCCATGATGGATCACCGGGGCTCTTACGAATCCATGCCGGTGAGCTACGGGCAAATGAAGAATTTCATCCGGACGAACGGAATGCGGGTTAGCGGCAATGTTTATGAAGTAGAACGGGTTAATTATCTCACAGAAAAGAACCCGGACAATTATGTAATCCGGATTTCTGTAGAGGTCGCTCCCGAATGAATGCTTGTCCTCTAGGGCAAAATCAAGGAGTCAACTTTATGGAGGCTTCTTTTGTTCTAACAAGTATTGAAAGCGGGGAGATCGTATGACAGAAAAACTGGCTGTTATTGTGATTCACGGCTTAGGCAAGCAGCATGAGGACTTTGCTTCAGCTTTTATCAAGGACCTGTACAAGAGCTTTGCCCAAATCAGCGGGGAGGACAACCCGGAAGACCGAATCGTAATCAAGCCGGTCTGGTGGGCCTCTGTCTTTGCAGAACGGGAAGAAGAATTGAAAAACAGGCTGGTCGGTGCTCCGTACAATTTGCGGTATACAGAGCTAAGAGAGTTCATGATTCATTATTTGGCGGACGCTGTTGCCTATCAGCCTCTCGAAGGCGGAGATCAGAATTATGAAGCCGTGCACCGGACAATCAGCAGGAAGTTGAACCAATTAAGCATTGAAGCCGGAACGGATACTCCGCTCTGCGTGATTTCACATAGTTTGGGAAGCGTTATTGCGAGCAATTTCTTCTATGACCTGCAATATGGCCGGCAGAAACCGGAAATTGTGAACCCGGAATCCGCACTGGAACGGGGAGATACATTATCTTTATTCTATACCTGTGGAACTACCTTGCCTTTGTGGAGTCTGCGTTACGCTACGTTTGACAAGCCGATCCAGGTACCGAGCAAGGGGTTCTCTGCCAGTCACCCCAATGTCCAGGGAGAATGGGTCAACTTTTATGATAAAGACGATGTTCTGGGCTATCCCCTGAAAAGCATCCATCCAGAATACGACAAGGCCGTTACTGCAGACGAAGATGTCAACGTCGGTACGCTGCTCAATAACTGGAATCCCTTATGTCACAATGGCTATCTCAAAAGCGGCAAAGTGATAAACCGGATTGCTGAAGGCTTAAACACGTTATGGAAACAGGTGTATGAGGAGAGACCTGACTAAGACAGACAAGTCATTCCTTTCCTCTCCAACCTCAAAGTCAATTTTAATATGCATGCCAAAGCCCCCTTATAGCAGTCATAGGAATACTTACCAGAGCTTCAGCCTATGTCAGCGAAAAAGGGGCATTTACTTTTTTTTGATTTAACTTTACTTAATCAGAAGCTTAAGAATGAAGGGTTTTAAATCTACGATCCGCAAATATTGTGGCTTTTGATCGGTTCCGATAATGATAAGGGGGACCAACGATTCCATTTGTCCAAAGGCTCCATGACCTCCGCCTCCTTTATGGGTTGGGGAGTTTACGTCTGCCAATTCATAACCGGGCTTTGCGGTGACGACCAGAAATTCTCCAGGGTGAGAATGTAAAGCTCCGGATAACCGCCTGAGTACATCTGGGTATTTACCGTACTGTATGGAGCGATGCTTGGCATCAGATTTCAAATCCAACACCTCCAGCTCTTGCTCGACCGTCCATTTTTGCTGATAATTATCAACCAGTGTGCCACTCGGTTTAAATCTCATCTGCTTGGATGTTCCGCCTGAAATGGCGTAGATCCACCCCTCTTCTTTCCATGAAATAACATCGATACGGGGATCAGCTCTTAATAAATGGGCGATGTCTTTTAGCTTGTCTGATTTCAGATTGTAGACATAGGCCATCGTTTCATTGACAGCGAGAATGATTTCTGTGTCCTCCGTTACTGATTCGCCCTGACGCAATATTTTATAGTCGTGGAAAAAGGAAGCCAATTCGATGACTGGATGATCTGGGGCAGGCAGAATTTTGGTCATTCCACTATCCCCTATAATAATAAAAATCGCCTTGTCTAAGGCTTCTTTCGGCGAACCAAAGCTTTGCAATAAGGTTTGGAGCTGACGATCCACCGCCTTGATTCCCTCCAGCTTCGAAAGACCCTTCTTATGAATCTTCTGGTCCAGATCAGGCAGATAAACATACAAGAAATCCGGCAATTGATTTGCCTTGATTAAATATTGGGCGGTTTTAATGGAATGCTGATTGTTGAGACCCATGCGGCGGGTTAAGCCGTCAGGCAGCTCTTGAATGCCTTTCAGCGGATCTGACAGTGAACCCAGCGTTAAAAAATCGGGGCCCTTAACAGGGATTGTTCCGGGTAATGAAGCCGGAGCTTGCATCCAGAGAGGAATGGATAAATTGTGATCCTTGGTACCCCGGTAGATCAAACCGTTAATACTGCCGGATTTCATCCCGCTCCGGCCCAATTCTTCGTAAATGGTGGGAAGCTTCGGGTTTAAATGCTTGCCGTTCAAGTGAACCAGGGCATCCGCCAATACATTGTCAACGCCAAGTTTAATGGCCTCCATTGGTCCGGTACCATAACTGATCAGCCTTTTCTCTTGTTCCGAATACCATGTCAAACCAGGCACACGGTGGCCATCCGGATATGTTCCTGTAATCAGGGAACTGTCAATCGTTACTGACATGGTGGGAAAAGAACTGACCATGCCCTTGTAATATTGGCCATTCTTGATCAGAAACTGGAAATTGGGAAGTTCATTTTGCCCTAAGCCTTTGTCAATGGCTTGAGCCATTAATGAATCAACTACCACTAAAATAACTTTCTTTGTGTAATCACCTTGTATTGATTTTACCCGGACCAAATCCTGTTCCTCAGGTTTAGGTCCTGATTCCTGACGTTGGCAACCTGATGTCATGATCAATATGAAGATCAGCAGCAATCGAATCTTTACTTGTCGCATGTATAAAGATCACCCAGCCCATTCATAATATGCTTGATATGGGTATGTTGTACATAATCCTGAATTTCATGCATAACTCTCTTGTCAAACTAAAGGTGCTTAATCTCCTCTAGACTATACAAAAAGAGTCCAGCCCGTAAACAGGCTGAACTCTGATCTGTGCTAAACAACGGTTTATTTTTCAAGAAAGCCAGTAGACGGATTTGTGATGAAGAAACCTTCTTCCGGTACATAGAAATACTGAATCCATACGCCGTCCAGGAGCGGCTCGCGAGTGTCCAGCAACACTTCAATCCCCTTGTCTGTTGCCACGACTTCATCATGCTCCGTTGGCGTATCAAGAGTTACATCATAGTGGCCGTGATTGCCGTGATTCTGTGTAATAATGACGCGGATCTTCTTTCCTTCCGCTTCCTGGCTGCCAAGCATATCTTTGAGTACTTTTGCTGCATTCCGGTTGATTTTACATTTCATCTTATAGCGACCTCTATTCTTCTTAATATGCAGTGAGGATTTTATTATAACATATCATAAGGTACTATATATAATTTAGTGTGAACTTCGTATTATCCGTTAGCTTTTGGTCCGCGTTTGGTGGCCTCAATCAGTCCGTCAAGGTACAGCTTTTTGTCTCCCACAGCTTTTCCGGCCAGCTTCTGCAGCTTGTCCGTTCCACCCCAAATCAGGTACACAATATGCTCCGCCTGGTAATCCGCCAGCCCGCTCACTTCATTGACCAGCAGCTTTAGCAGCTCCTCATCCTCGAATGCTCCGGAACATTTCAGCTTCAAAGAATCTGAGCTATACAGCATACAGGTCACCAGTGTCGGAAGGGTCTGTTCATTAATGCCGTAATGCTCGGCAAAGGCTGAGGTGAAGCGGTCCTGGACCAGCTGATGCTCGGCATCTACCTTCTCCATGTATTGTCTGACCAGCGGGAAATAGAGCAGGCCTGTCAGACCAAGGCCAAAGACCGCATAGCTGCCCGGCATACAGCTCTTCTCACCTTCCGTATCCGTATACCATTCGAAGGTTTCCATGGCCGCCATCGCGTACTCTTCCAAGAGCGGGTGGACCTCCGGATATTCAAGCGCATTGGCAAAAAAACGGTGCGTGCCCGATTTGGCCAGTCCTTTGACCGGCAGCCATTGCTTAACTGCGGACTTTAGCTTAATCTGATAGCTTTTGGGAAAGCCAAGCTTAAGCAGCCCAATCAGGAACCGGAGCGCTTGCGCATAGCCCTCTGCTGACTCCTGCTTCATATGAATGCTTACCTCGGCAAACACATCATTAGCGCTGCAATCCGCTAGCTCGCCGCGTAACCAAGTAGTCTCTTCGGGCAATGCCCCGCTGCCCTGCTTGGTCAGCCGTTCCGCTTCGGCGCTGCCAAGCTGGGTCGCGCAGTTCAGGAAGGTGAGTCCTGCACTTCTGCTGTAGGAAGGCTCATATCTGAGGATGCAGATGGCAGCATAAATGACTAGCTCTATGTAGCTTTGTTCAGTAATGTCCAGCTTTGCCCCATCTTTCTTCCTGTATTCTCTCTGCCATTCTGTGCCTGTATTCTCAAAATACCGGGGCAGCCACTGAGCCTCCACCCAATTACGCAGGGCTACTGTCAGCGTGTTCCGGTGCTCCGAAAGATGCTTGTTTCCCCGGTTCAGCTCTTGGAGCTTATCAAACACCCGGATGATTCTGCCGGAATCGAGGACGGGAAACAGTCCTTCATCGAGCAGATGCCGGGCAAGGAAGAAGGTCTCCAGCGGTTTGGTCGGATATTTGCCGTCATCTAGCTTATCCGAGATATAGCGGCTGATCCGATCCAGCAGCCACTGTTTTTTAGTCTCGTCCACAACTTCCAGAATACGTACATGGGCAGTGCCGCCGCTTACCTGAAATCTACCCTCAAACAAAAAACGGTAATCCATGGCTGCCGTTGGCAAAGTATCTAATTTGTGCTGCATATACTGAGCCAGCTCCGGGACAATCCGCTCACGTACTTGTTCCTCAGTCAGTTGCTCTTGGGAACTCCCTTTTCTTGAGCCCGATATCGTTAAATCGAGCCCGTGGTCCGTCACCTTCACCTTGCCATTCGCGTATTCGAGGAGAGCATAGCCGTGAATTCCCGCCTGCAGCGAAGTGCGTTTGACTATTTTCTCTGCGTCTATATCGCTGATTAATGCGATCCAGTTGTCTATTTCCTGTTTCATATCATCAATAATGGCTTCGAACGTTTGATCCATGTCTATTCAATGCTCCTTTACAGTTCAAGTGCTAATCAGCTGTTAACTTAACCGGGACCCCTGATATGAATGCCAACGCATCATCATTTCCTCATAAATCTGAGCTAACGGCATCCGCAAGGCGGACTGTGCAATGTTAATCGGGGCCTGCACCATGCCTTGATTAATTTTGATCAACTGGCGTTTCAAGCCCCGCTGGCTTTCGAGATAAGCTTCAGGCTCCTTCAACTGTATCCCGATCATCTTCTGGCCGGCCAACTGATACAGTTCAATCTGCTGAATATTTTCCCATCGAACCAGCCCGGTTGCAAGATAGGAGGAATTATCGAGGATGCCGTCATAATCTATGACTAGTGCAGGGGAACGATCAAACAGCTTCCGGATAAAATAAACCAGACAAGCGCCAAAAAGCATAACACAGCAAATCCCTACGATTCCGTACGCAAGGATCAGGTTGCCGTTCAGATATTCCGCGAAGAACCAGCCGCCTATCGCAATAAATATCAGGCAGCCAAAGCTCATCAGCCACAGCTTGCCTTTTCCCATATAGACTTTCAGCGGGAAGCTGAAAATTGTCGAATGAACCATGGAATGCAGCCCCTTTGCATCATGTATTGATAGTGTTGCACCTAATTAATATTAAACAATAATCCGCGTTATGTATTGCATGCCTGCTGCGCTTGGCTTACGCGAGACTAAACTTTGCCGGTGGACGATGCTCTGTCATTAATAGAACGGCGCTGGCGTGGATAGTTGCACTTTATACATGTATTTGAACTAAAATGGAGGGTGTAAGCCGTTTAACTGTATTCTCTGCAACTATTATCGGTAGAATAACGACTTTTCGTAGGATCGCTAGTTTTTAGTTGTACCAAGTACAACTAAAGTCATACTCCGGCGAATTTCCGTCGGTTTAATTGTACAATATGCAATTAAGTCGAATTTACTCCTAAAGGCGGAGCTACTCCGCATATCTAACAACATTCTGTACATCCAATAGCTCGTCGGCAGCCTGATCGCATACAAAAAACCCGCATAAAATGCGGGCTTTAACTAACAGGATTTTCTTATATCTAAGCCGATCCCCAAAGATCGACTCTTTTGTATGTCGCTCCTATGATCAATCCATTCTGTTCTCTACAGACTTCATCCGGTTTTGATCGTCCGGTAACCGGTCATTGCTGAATTCCTGGCCTGCTTCTACTTCACCGCCTTCGCTGACACTGCGGGCGAAGTTGGTGAATTGTCTCTTCTGCTCATCCATCTCATGCTTGAGCTTTAGCAGCTTTTGCGGGTCCTGTTCTGTCATTGGGTTAACCTCCTGGGAATCTTGGGATTATTCGCTCACCAGAAGTTTTCCATTATTCAGCGGGGCTTATGCATCAAATTCCTGAACCCAAGTGAACCTTTTGCGATGCTCCCTCACTCAAACCTGTGCTGATGTTTATTGAAGAACCGGTAAAAGAACCGCACATTGTCCAGTTCGTACCATTCTGCGGTCTGAAGCGGCCTCGCATCCAGATTATAGATTTTGGCATGCAGCGTGCCTAACATAAAGGGAGAATGCGTGGCAATGATGAATTGAGTATCCAGATACCGTGCCAGCTCGTTGATTTGTTCGGCCAGCTTGATTTGATTGGCAGGAGACAGCGACGTTTCCGGCTCGTCCAGCAAATACAATTGTCCGGGCAGCAGGTAGTCGTCAAAGAACTGCATGGACGTCTCTCCATTCGAGTATTTTTCCTGGGCAAACTGGATGTTCTCCAGCTTCTTCTTAAACGCATAGGTGTCTTCATACTCTGCCGCCTGTTCCTCACTCATCCCTTTGCTACGCTGCTCAAATAATATTCCCTCGCGCAGTACGGAGGCTTGCTGTATTTTCTTGATCTCATAGAGAATATCCTCTGACTTCATATACCGGCTTCCTTCGGGAAGCTGCCTGAATTCACGCTCGCGCTCATCATGTCCAAGCTGATAGCTGCTCCTATCGAGGAACCGCTGGGCATAGGTACTGTGCCCGTAGCTGGTCATTCGTTCGGCTCCCGGAATTCCCAGCTTGCCTGCAATAATATTAAGCAAAGTGGATTTGCCGCTGCCGTTGCTGCCATAAAGCACAGTTATCCGGTCGAACACCAGCACCTCACCGGAAATATATCTAAATACATGATCCGGGTAGATGTTGGGATTTCGGTCCGTATAATCCGACAGCTTGAAGCTTCTCAAATAAATCATCGCCGCTCTCCTTGTGCTTGTCTTATCGTATGTGTTCTATTCTACCAGAAATGTCTCAGATAAGGCTGGCTCAGCCCCTCCATTGCCCGATTTGTGTCTAAAATATGGAATGTGTATCCAATTTGAGCTGCTCTGTTCTATGCACACGTGTACGGAATAATCTAGATATCGGGTATGAAGCAGAGGTGCACATCTGCCGCAAAGCCTGCGGTACCGGTCATTGCCGGACCACCAATTTCCTGTTGAAGGGCGGTATTTTATTGAAAAAGGTTTTAGGGATGCTCCTGTCGGTTGCCATGCTTTCCGTGTTCTATGTTGCCAAACCGTTACCGGCTGATGCTGCAACACCGGTTGTGGTCAGTTCAACGATCATCGTTCCTGCCGGTCAGACCTATGACGGCGGCGGCAAAACCTTCGTAGCCAATGCCAGCACACTTGGCGACGGCGGCCAAGGTGAGAACCAGAAGCCCATCTTCCGGCTGGAGAACAACGCGACACTCAAAAATGTAATCATCGGTGCTCCCGGCGCCGACGGCGTCCATTGCTATGGAAACGCTACAATTACCAATGTGACCTGGCAGGATGTCGGCGAGGACGCCCTGACCCTTAAAGCCTCCGGCACCGTGAACATTTCGGGCGGCGGCGCATATAAGGCCTATGACAAAGTGTTCCAGGCCAATGCTGCGGGAACGATCAACATTACGAATTTCCGGGCGGATGACATCGGCAAGCTCGCCCGTCAGAACGGCGGTACAACCTACGCGGTAAATTTCACGTTGTCAAACTCCGACATCTCCAATGTAAAGGATTCTATTTTCCGGACCGACAGCAGCAGCAGCACGGCCAAAATTACCGGCACACGTTATCATAATGTGCCCACTCTCTTTAAAGGGTTCGCCTCCGGCAAGACCAGTCAGTCGGGCAACACGCAGTACTGACTCAGGAACAGAAACGAATCGTATAAGCAAAAAGCCGCCGAAATGGCGGCTTTTCTGCTGTAACCTGTCGTAATACAATGGTAGCTGCATACATTTGTTGTAATTGCAACAAAGCTGCTGTATACTAGCTTTAATTCAGAGACGGATAGGAGATTTAGCATGGATATCGTAATTAAGATTGACAGTCTGCAGGGCCCCGAAATTATCGCTCTGCTTGAAGAGCATCTGCGGGGGATGCATGCAGATTCTCCGCCGGAGAGTGTGCATGCGCTCGACCTGGACGGGCTGCGGAAACCGGAAATTACATTCTATAGCGCGTGGATCGGCGGAGAATTGGCGGGCTGCGGGGCGGTTAAGGAGCTGGACCCGAAGCACGGAGAACTGAAGTCGATGCGGACCTCCTCCGCCTTCATACGCAAGGGAGTGGCCAGGGCTATTGTAGAGCATATTATTGAAGAAGCCCGTAAACGGGGCTACTCGCGGCTCAGCCTGGAGACGGGGACGCCGGAGTCATTCCTGCCGGCGGTCCGACTGTACGAGAGCTTCGGGTTCAAGGAATGCGGACCGTTTGCCGGCTATAGTCTCGATCCGTACAGCAAGTTTATGACGAAGGAAATATAACAATAGCCAGGGCACAAAGTAGCCGCCGGGTTAATCCCGGCGGCTACAAATTTTTAATGACATTAACCGGAACACTAGTTATCAGTATCCGCAGCCTCATAAATCAGGCAGCGCAGGGTCTGATCGGGATAACGCAATTCCGCGTTATAGCGGCTCCCGTCTTCCAGCAGCAGCTCTACGGCTACCATCCCTCTCTTGTTATTCGTCTCCATATCCGTCAGGCTGGCTTTGACAATGGTTCTGCTCTCACCCTGCTTGTCCTGTACGATCTGCGTGGCCTCCTGAATCCAGCTGTCGTCCTTCAGGATCGCGCTGGCTGCGCTTGTGTCAATCGGTGTTCTTTTCAGCGTCGGGTTAAAGGCTGTCGTATCCTCTACCACCCCGGATTTGGCATCAATGTACACGTTGTATTCCCAATACGACTCACCCTGACCGCGTAATGTCAGCGAGCGGTACGGGGCAAAATGCACCGTCCAGGTTGGCTCCTTGCCGAGTCCCAGTTCGGCCAGCAGAACAGTTGCTTCGAGCTTGGAGACATCACCGCCGAACAGCTTGCGGACACTCTCGGCTGCGAGCACCTCCGCTTCTTCCTCTGTGATATTCTGCAGGATGGGCGGAGCGGTCACATGCCGGCTGGAGAGGGCATAATTAAGCCGGTAGGACCAGTCAATGAGCTGCAGCAGCTCTTCGTCTGTCATCGTCCGCTCTGGATAGGCGTACGTATTATTCTCCAGATCGAGATACAGCGGCGCTTGTCCCGGCTGAAGCGGCAGCAGCTCCTTAGGGCGAAGACCGTCATACACATACCCGTCTTCCAGCACCAGCCTGCGGTTCACCTCCGACTCGGTCATTTCCCGGCCCGAAATACGCGGCTCAACACTCAGCTTGTCCATGGCATCATATATCTGCCGGATTTGCTCTTCTGGCATCTGTTCCAGCCATTCAGCGTTCACAGTAGACACGGGGGCCGGCGCTTCCACCTTCAGGACGGGACCTGTCTTACCGGTCAAATCCAGCAGCGCATTGCTTTGCGGCTTCGGGCTGTCTTTGGCGACAACCGCGGAATCCACCAGGCCTGGAACGACAAAGGAGCTCAGGGCGAGAACGCCTCCCGTGAATAACAGAACTGCCAATGTAGCGGACCGTTTGTTCTTGTTCAATGACATTACCTCCATATGGGATCTAAGATGTTGGTTATGGGAATACCTTAATCCCAGGATGTTAAGGTTTAGGAGGTCAGTTGTTATAGAGTTGTAAAAAAAGTCGGATCGCTGTTCCTTCACCGGGCACCGAATGCAGCTCGATCCTGGCCTCATGCGCGTCGGCGATTTGCCGGCACAGGGAGAGACCGAGACCCGCGTTGCCGTGAATTCTTGACCGTGCAGGGTCTGCACGGTAGAACGGCTCGAAGGCATGCTTGCTTTGCTCCGCCGTCATTCCGCTGCCGCTGTCACGCACCTCCAGCACGGCTTCTCCTTCCTGATGATAGGCGAGCAAGCGGACCGTGCTGCCTGGCGCTGAAGCATGAATCGCATTTTCGATGAGATTCACCAGGAAGGTAGCCAGCAAATCGGGATCCCCTCTCACAGCACGGATAGAGGAATCGGTCTGCAGCGTTATGCCGTTCTCTTCTAATCTGAGGCGCTCCGTCTGCCCGACCGCCGCGAACAACCGGGCTACCTTCACATCTGCCAGCTCCGGAAGCCGGTGCCGCAGAACCGATAGATCCAGCAGCTTGAACGCCAGGTTCTTCAGGCGGACCGTTTCGCTCCGGATGTAGCTGCCCGCCTTCATCTGATCTTCCCGGTCAAGGTTGGCCGAGGTGAGCAATTCGGCGAAGCCCTGCATACTGGTCAGGGGAGTCCGCAATTCATGGGCGAGATTGTCCACCATTCGCTGCTTCTCCTCCGCCATATCGGACAGATCGGTGATCCGCTGCTCCACTACGGAAGCCATCCGGTTGAAGTTAAGGGCAAGCTCGCCGAATTCGTCTTTGCTGTGCAGATTCACCCGGTTCGAATAATCGCCTCCGGCAATTGTCCTGGTCGTCTCCGACAATTGCTTAAGCGGCTTGGTCAGCTGCCGGATCAGGAGAAAGAGCAGGACGGCCAGCACCGGGCCGGCAATCCAGTTGATCATCACGAAGAAGCGGTTCAGCTCCTGCTGCTGCTCATACAGACCGCCGATTTCGCGCTGGTAGGACAGCTCGATATGCTGATAGGGATCGGGGAGCGGCATGGATAAACGGATAGACTGCTCCTCCGGCGCGGCGGCGCCTCCGTCCGGCTGGGGATAGACAAGCCGCCCGTTCTCCCGCAGCTCCAGGCCAATCCCCTGCCTGCGGTAGTAATCTCCGTACGACTCGGCCACACTGGCCAGCAATACAGAGGTAAGCGGGTTGCCCCGCGCGCGGATCGAATCCAGGTTCTCATAAATATTGTTGGCGATCAGCAGCTGCTCGCTGGCCGCCCGCTTCTTCTCGCTCTCCATGTTAAGCTGCCAGCTCTTCTTCATCACCATAATGACACTGATGTCGAGGGCAGCAATAAAGAGTGTAAGAACGGCAAGCAGAATCTTATGCCAGAACCGCATGGCTAAACCTGAACTTCCAGGCGGTAGCCCAGCTTGAACACGGTTTTGATCCGGTCTTCCCAGCCGAGCTTCCTCCGCAGCTGACGGATATGTACATCCACGGTACGGGTGTCGCCGGCATAATCATAGCCCCAGGCCAGCTCAAGCAGCTTTTCCCGCGAAAGGGCAATATTCCGGTTGCGGATCAGCACTTCAAGCAGCTCGAATTCCCTGGCGGTTAAATCCACCGGCTCCTGATCCACCCGGACCTGCCGTTCTGCGAACCGCACCTCTACCGCATCGCAAAGAAAAGAAGCCGGAGTCTGATCATTCCTGCGCAGCACGACGTTGATGCGGGCCAGCAGCTCCAGAATCTCAAAGGGCTTGATGATATAATCATCCGCTCCCAGCTCAAATCCTTTGATCCGATCAGCCAAGGCATTCTTGGCCGTAATCAGAATCACCGGGATATGCAGAGGGGCGATCTGCTCCATCACGGTGAACCCGTCCAGTCCGGGAAGCATCACATCTAGCAGGATCAGGTCCGTCCGTTCCTGCTTCAGTGTCTCTATAGCCTCCGGTCCCGTGTAAGCTTTGGAATAAGTGTGTCCGACCAGCTTCAGATTCATGGTAATCAAATCGCTGATCGGCTGTTCGTCTTCAACTACAAGAATATGGGCCATTCACTGTAAGTCCTCCAGATCGCTATGATGTCATCAAGCTTCATTCTCCAGCGGCTTCCGCCGCTAGCATGATGTCGTAAATTTTACGCGTAGTGTTGACGTTACGCACCGTCATGTACCGGTAGAGCGGAGAACCGACCAGCTTGGTCATTCCGCTCTTGTTCACGTTCTCCCGTTCCACCGCATACAGTACGGCGCCGGGCGTATAGATCAGCGTGCCGATTCCCGGCTTCAATGGCAGCTCGTCCAGCACAGACTCCCGGTTGACCTCATCCCACAGGAACATGACATCACTCTTCATCTGCTCGCCATTGCTCCAGGAATCCGGAATTGCCGCGATGACCGTCCGGATTTCGGCGATGCTGCGTACAATGACCCGGATCTGCAAATTGAACTCCGCAGCAATTACTTCCTGTAGTAAATGTGCCAGCTCTTGCGGGGAGTGTTCCTGATCAGCAAAAATAATATTGCCAGAGTTAATATAAGTGGTTACGGATATCATTCCTGCACGCTCAAAAGCAGCCTTGAGCTGCTTCATATTGATCATGTTGTTCCCGCCCACATTAATGCCCCGCAGCAGCGCCACGTATATCATATTCCGCCCCCTCTTTCTGTGCTATATATAAAATTCGCAGACTTATGGAGTATCCAATGAGGCGGCAGCCTGGCTTAACAGGCCAATCAACTGTTCCTTGTTCCATTCCTGCCCTTTGCGCAGCTTAAGTGTTTTGCGTTCCGGTGGACCTTCGAAATCCCCCGGGAAATTTAGCCCCGTTGCATTGAATATCGTGAAGCTCACGGCATCCTTCGAGGCGGAGATGACAACGGCATATTTCCCGTTTTTCAAAAAATGGGGCTTCTTATACTGTATCCGTTCCTCTGCCTCCGGAATGACGGAAAGTATAAGCTCCCGCAGAGCGGAGGATAGCTCGATTTGCCAAGGCTCTTTCAATGCATGGATATACCCGGTAACTTCCTGATTCATGGTTCATTCTCCTTTGCATGTTGATAGTCATCCGCAATTAAGATTATAACCATTTTCGCAGCATTCTCCAGGCCTGTTCTGTCTTGCGCTTGACTTTCGAGGTCTACTGCAATAGACTCATAAGCATCAGGTTTATTGCAATAAACTTATGAGGAGGAGCCGGATGGAAGCCTATAAATTATTCGATGCCGAGTATAAATTCGCCTGCCTGGTCTGGGATCATGAGCCGATCAATTCCACTGAGCTTGTAAAGCTAAGCCAGACGAAGCTCGGCTGGAAGAAGTCTACGACGTACACGGTGCTGCGAAAGCTGTGTGAGCGCGGTGTTCTCCGAAATGAGGATGCGACGGTTACCGCCCTGATCAAGAAGGAAGAGGCGCAGCAATACGAGAGCCGGACGGTGGTGGACAAAGCCTTCGGCGGGTCGCTGCTGCAATTCTTAACTGCTTTTCTGGGCAAGAAGAAGCTGTCCGAAAAGGAGGCTGAGGAGCTGAAGCGGATTATTGAGGAGGCGACCCGATGATCGCAGATCTGTTTATCCGGATTCTGAATATGAGCATCACGGCAAGCTACGTGGCAGCTGCGGTTATCCTTGCAAGATTCTTGCTAAGGCGTGCTCCCAAAATATTCTCTTACCTCCTCTGGTCGGCCGTAATCATCCGGCTGGTGCTCCCTGTCAGCTTCACTTCCAGCTTCAGCTTCCTGCGGCTGGTGCAGCCGCAGGACAAAGCGGGATCGGGCTTCCTGGCATTTGTGCCCCAGGATATCGGTATGCAGCTGCGTCCGGCTGTCGATGTCGGAATCAATGGGATCAGCCGTCTGGTCAATGCCTCGCTTCCTGCTGCCGACCGGGCGGCAAGTGTTAATCCACTGCAAATCATGCTATGGATGGGAAGCGTGATCTGGCTGACAGGCGTTGTGATGATCCTTGTATACAGCCTCGTATCGTACCTGCAGCTTATGTCCCGGGTCCGGACGGCTACCTTGGTCCAAGGGAATGTTTTTGAGAGTGATCAGATCGGTACGCCCTTTGTCTGCGGCTTCCTGAAGCCGAGAATCTACCTCCCGGCCGGAATGGGCGGACAGGAGCTGTCTTATATTTTGCTGCACGAAGAGACACATATCCGGCGGCGGGATTATCTGATTAAGCCGTTTGCGTTCGTCATGCTGGCCATTCACTGGTTCAACCCCCTGATGTGGCTGTCCTATGCCCTGATGAGCAAGGATATGGAAATGTCCTGCGACGAAGCCGTCGTGAAGAAGCTGGGGTATGGGATTAAAGGAAGCTACTCCACCTCTCTGCTCGCATTTGCGGTAAAGGGGAACGGGTTATGGCATGGCAGTCCGCTTGCCTTCGGCGAGAGTGATGTGAAAGCAAGAATTAAGAATGTTTTGGCTTACCGCCAGCCCTCATCCCGTAAGATCACAGGACTTATGCTAATCATTACAGCGGTGATTGTGGGCTGCACGGCAAATCCCAAGCTTGTGGAGCAGGCAGCAACGCCGACGCCAGCTCCGACCTATTTCGGGTATGATCTCGCACAACTGATGAAGAACCGTACACTTTACGTGGGCGATGCCAGCAAGGTCGGCGGGCTGATCGGCGGAATGCCGGTGCTGGAAGGTCTTGAACCTGCAGGAATGGAGCTGCAGACTGTTGCTCCTCCTTATGGAGTGACAGTTAATTATGATATGTATGACTCCGCTTCGGTGACGAAAGGTAACGCGATAAACGGCGTCGAGTTCTACCCACATGCGATCCTGCTTCTCAGCCTGATTGATAATGTGGACAACATAACTTTTTCGCTGGTGGACCGGAGGATGGATCAATATGACGGAGCATTTTTTAGCTTTACTTTTTTCAGAGAAGAAGCCGACAAGCTTCTGGGTGAAGATGTCCGGCGATATGCCGAGGATGAAGCAGGCCTGCGGGAGTTGATTGACCGGTTAAACAGAATCTCATATTGGTGAAATAGTATGTTAATCAGAGCACCTGGATTCGTATCCGGCGCTTTTTGTTTGTCTGCTTAACCCTCCCCCTCTATACCCTCCACTTCCAGATTGCACATCCCTCCTGCGGGAACTGCCGGAAGATGTTTCTTGGCAATGCTGCGGCAATGCAGTGTGGTCAAACTGCCCGTAATTGTGTTACCATGTGCACTAACTAACCGTAAGCGGTTCTTGGGAAGGAGATACTATGTCGATTCGCATAAAAATGCTGCTGTCCTTCACGGGCATGCTGGTAATCAGCCTGCTTTTTATTTTGCTTACAGCCAGTCTCTATACGATTGCCGCGACCGGGGATCTGCAGAGCTTCCGCGATATATACAAGGTGCATTATCAGATTAATCCGTTGACCGAACAGGGCGAAGCGATCTTCCAGGAGATGAAGTTCCTGGCTAAGACCGATCCGGACGGGCTCCAGGACAAGGTGTTGCTGCGCGAATACGATATGAAGCTGCGTGCCGAGAAGTCAGGGCTTTACGTCAGGCGCGAGAGCGACCAGATCTTCGAATCCTTGACCTTCCACCAGCCTGAGCTCAAGCAAGCGCTGCCTGCCTATGATCTGAACAATAATCAGATCCGCAGCACCTTCAACATCAGCGAACGCTTCTATGCCTATGCAAAATTTGATTTCCGATATACGGATGGTGAACGGGGAAGTATCTTTGTCATCCGGGAGAAAAGCCCTTTCGCAGAGCTAACACGCAAGCTTCTGCCGGTCATGTCGTTCCTGCTGATCGCTGTGCTCATCATAGCCAACCTGTTATTATACCGCTGGATCACCCGCAGCTTCATTAAGCCGCTTCATCAGCTGCGAAGCTATGCCGAGCAAATCAAGGCTGGAAATCTGGCCTTTGAGCTTCAGTTAAGCACGAATGACGAGGTGGGCCAGCTGAACGAAGCGTTCGAAAGCATGCGCAAGCAGCTGCAGCGCTCCAATGAGCTACGCCAGCAGGACGAAGTGAGCCGCAAGGAGCTTATCTCCAACATCTCGCATGACCTTCGCACCCCGCTTACCAATATCAAAGGCTATATCGAAGGCATACGTGACGGGGTGGCCAATACCCCTGAGAAAATGGACTCTTACGTCAACATCATTCATGCCAAAGCCGTCAGTATGGACAAGCTGGTCGATGAGCTGTTTCTCTACTCTAAGCTCGACTTGAATCAAGAGCCCTTCCTGTTTAAGACGGTGGACATCGTAGATTTTCTGGAGGACAGCATCGAGGAGCTGAAATATGATCTGGACGACAAGGGAATTGAATTGGACTGGGATAAGCAAACCTCCGGACCGGTCTTGGCTTCCGTGGATCTGGACAAATTAAAGCGCACGGTAGTCAATATCGTGGACAATGCCCTTAAATACATGGACAATGCCCGGAAGCGCTTCGGCATTACCCTGCAAGCGGATCAGGAATGGATCACTATCGCATTCAAGGATAATGGCAGCGGTATATCGGAAGAAGCGCTGCCCCATATATTTGAACGCTTCTACAGGGCGGAGCGCTCCCGCAATTCTTCCGCCGGCGGCAGCGGGCTGGGACTTGCGATTGCCCGCCAGATTATCGAAGCGCACGGAGGCTCCATCTGGGCAGAAAGTATTCCCGATGCGGGTACAACCATATACATCAGGCTGCAGCGGCAGACCAACGAGGAGACAGAGAATGGCAACGGCTGATATTTTAATTATCGAGGACGAAACAACAATCGCACAGTTAGAGCGTGACTATTTTGAGCTTAACGGATTCTCTGTTCAGCTCTGCCATACCGGCGATGAAGGTCTGAGGCTGGCCTTGGAGGAGAATTACAGCCTGATCATCGTTGATCTGATGCTGCCGGGGCTGGACGGCTTTGAATGCTGCCGGCGCATTCGCGAAGTGAAGGAAGTGCCGATCCTGGTTGTCTCGGCCAGGAAAGAAGAAATTGATAAGATTCGCACATTCAATTTAGGCGTTGACGATTTCATTACGAAGCCGTTCAGCCCCAGTGAGCTGGTCGCCCGGGCAAAGGCTCATCTTACCCGGTACGAGCGCCTGCTGGGTAAGCGGAATTCTGCAGATCAGGATGCCATCCACATCCGCGGACTTCATATCGACAAGCCTTCGCGCCGTGTCTTCGTAAGCGGCGAAGAGGTAGCGATTACGACCAAGGAATTTGATCTGCTCGTATTTCTGGCCAGCCATCCGAATCGCGTATTCGGCAAAACAGAACTGTTCGAGCGGATTTGGGGCATGGATTCCAGCGGCGACATCGCGACCGTTACCGTGCACATCCGCAAGCTCCGCGGGAAGCTGGAGGCTGATCCCAAGAACCCGGAGTATATCGAGACCGTGTGGGGCGCGGGTTACCGGTTCACCGTATAATTTCGGGAAAAATTAGCTGTAGTTTATTTTTTGTTAATCTTTTTGCCCTTGGGAGTTTCTTTTTATCCTCTATTCTATAGCTACAGGCAAATACACCTATAGAGGAGGAATTTCAATATGAATTCTAGAGCCCGAAAGATCGCCGCATTATTAGCCGTAACTTCCTTAAGTGCAGGAGTATTTCCGATTCTGGCAAGCCAAGCGAACGCAGCTGCATACGTCACTACCGCTGCTTCGGCAACTGTACCGGCAGTGCAGCCGGCCAATCCGCAGATTGAAGCTGCAATCCGGGAATTGAACAGTCTTGGTATCATGCAGGGATATGCCGATCGTTCGATGGGAGAGCACAGAGTAATTAGCCGGGCCGAACTGGCAACGCTGGTGTACAATACCTTCGGTCTGGCGGACAAGACTAGTGAAGCTGTAAGTCTGGCGGACGTCAGCGACGAAGCCTGGTATGCGCCGTATGTATTGAAGCTGGCGGGACTTGGCATTATGGAGTCCGACAACGGCCGCTTCAATCCGCAAAGCCCCGTATCCGGTGCAGAGCTGGTCCAAGTCATATCTAAGGCCATGCAGCGGGATGTGAAGTCCGTACAACACTGGATGAATGCTCTCGGTTCAGAGACCGCATCTGTAACGCGCGGTGAGACGGCGGTTCTGCTGCAAACAGCCCGTAAGGCGATCCCTTCCGCAGCAGCCCAAATCAAGAGTGTAAAAGCACTGAACGCGATTACGCTAGTTGTCACGTTCGATAAGCCGCTGACGGCAGCGGATGAAGCATTCGCGAAGGCCCAGACGGACCTCGCTATAAGCGGAGGACTGACGCTGACCAATATGCCCCGCCTGAAAACAGGCTCGATCGCAACTTATATCATCCCGACGTCTGTTCAGCAGGCAGGGACTGCTTATACGCTCTCATATAAAGGGCAGCCCGCTGGTTCCTTTGAGGGCAGCGGAACCAAAGTCAATATGACGGCCCCCACCCAAGTAACCAACGATACCTTCGAAATTGAAGCGCTGAAAGAAAACGGCGTTGTAGATTATGGTTATATTATTTCGGCCTACAGCGGCGGCCGGGGAGCCAATGCCTTTGTACTGGATGACAATGAGCAGGCTGGAGGCCGGACGTATCAGGTCATCTCCTCCATGCAGGCAAGACAGGTTGTCATTACGCCGGCAGGCGGTGAACCGATGGTTGCCAAGTACGTCCCGTTTACGCAATCGACGGACGGCAAGCAGGAACCGAAGTTCCGGCTGCCTGAAGGAGCAGCCTTGACTCCAGGCGTGACGTATACGGTTTCCTCGGACTGGGCCAGCCTCGACGAGGCGTCGTTTGTCGCTGAATCGTTCGATGCACTGCAGATTGCCAATGCGCGGGCTGTGAGTGAAACCTCCCTTGAAGTTACGCTTGCGCAAGATCCCGGCGATGAGCTCTTCTCCGGCCGGAGCATTACGTTGACCGCTCCAGGCGGCGATACCTTGACGGCAACCTACAAATATTCCAGCCGCAAAGGAGCGACAGGCACGTTCGATCTGGTTAACGGGCAATTGACTCCCGGCACCGTATACACGGTAACTCCGGCTGGCGGTTGGGCTGTAGCCTCCTCGGTAACCGTGACACCGCAATAAATATTAAAAAAAGAGTACCCCAGGGTACTCTCCGGCTGCCGGGCAAGTCTCGGCAGCCTTATTTATGGATGCCCCAAAAACCCCTCAAGCCCACTCCAGCCTCATGTTTAGACATGAGGCTGTTAAGTGTCGCTTGAGGGGATAATATTATTGGGCCAGGTATCCGCCGTCAACCAAGATGGTTGTACCTGTTACAAAATCATTCTCAGCCAGGAACACTGCCGCGTGTGCGATCTCCTCCGGCCGGCCAAGGCGGCCCAGCGGATGCTTGGCTACCAGGCCATCGTAGAAATCGCCGAGAGCTTCCTTGTTGACCATTCCGCTCTCGATGAATCCGGGGGCAATGGCATTGACGCGGATATTGCGGTCGGCATATTCCAGGGCGAGCGATTTCGTGATCTGGTTCACCGCCCCTTTACTTGCCGCATAAGGCATGGATGTCGGCTCGCCGACAGAGCCCAGAATGGAAGAGGTGCTGATGATCGAGCCGCCTCCTGTTTTCAGCATTTCGCGGATAGCGTACTTGGCGCCGTAGAATACACCGTCCTGGTTGATGGATATTACCCGTTTATATTCTTCGTCCGTCAGCTCATGCGAAGGCTTCTGAACGCCGATTCCCGCGTTGTTAAAGATCACGTCCAGCTTGCCGAAGTGTTTCACGGTTTCCGCCACCAGGCGTTCCACCTGCTGCTCTTCGGCGACATTTACTTTGTGGAACAGGACGTCGCTGTAGGTTTGCTTAAGCTCCTGCTCAGCGGCTTTGCCATGCTCCTCGTTGTAATCGGCAATGACTACTTTGGCGCCCTTCTCCAGAAAAGCCTTCACCGTTGCCAGGCCAATGCCCGATGCTCCGCCTGTAATAATTGCTACTTTGCCTTGAAGATTAGTCATGATGTCTGCCTCCAATGATGTAATTTGTGAACCCCACTCTGTGTATAAAAGGTGAGCAGGACTCTTTAAGTAACTTACTATATAACTAATGGTATACCTGTAGCTAACCATTGTCAATAAGCTAATTAAAAGTAAGTAAGAGAATTGTATAACAATCTGTCTCAGCCCTTAGCTGCTGCCGTGATTCTGATTAAAGCTTTTGCGTTCATGATGCTAAGTAACCGTTGATTTATATTCTCCGGATAAGCTATTCCTTTATACACAGTTCTCCAGCGCACCATGCTGTTCCAGGCTAATCCAGAAAGCTACTCCGTCTTCCGTCAGCATTCATTGCATTACCCAGCAAATGCCTGTATTTTGAGCGTAGGAAGCACTGGCTAAACCATGGCTCTTACGCGCAAAACAGCGATCCTCCGGCTCTGGAGAATCGCTGTTTATTGTACTTATATTCCACATGTGGAATAAATTTATTTTAGCGGCTGACAGTTACCTTAATCGTATCGCTGACGGTCTCTCCCGCCGCATTGACCAGCTCCGCCCGGTATTCGTACTCACCGGGAGCACGGCCGCTGATGGCAGTCGCAGCGCTCTGGGCTGAAGGCGTATTGGCGTTCAGCGGCTGCGTGTCAATCAGTTGTCCGTTCTCATAGAGGCGGTACTCTGTGGCGTTCGTGCCCCACCACAGATTCATCGTCACTTTATAGGTGCCGTCTCCGTCCCAGTTGTCATGGGCCAGGACCGGCTTTCCGGGAGCCGCGTCCCGGATGGTAACTGTGAGCGGCTGGCTCTTGGTCGTACCGTACTTGTTAGTCAGCTCTGCCGTGTATACATAGGTGCCGTTCGGCTTGCCCTGGAGCGCTGTGCTCGCCGTCTGTGCGGACGGAGATCCATCCTTTAGCGGCTTGGAATCAATCAATGTTCCATTCTCATAGAGCTTGTAGCTGGTGCCGTTATTGCCCCACCACAGGTTCATCGTAACGGTGAAGTTGCCGTCGCTGAGCCCGTAGCCATGGCCGCTGTTCGAGGACAACGCCGGCTGGCCTGGCTTGTCTGTCGCGAGTATAGCACCACCCGTAATCTGGAACGTGTAGCTCTTCCCGGCAATGTTGCCAGCAACGTCGGTCACCACATAGTTTACCGTATGGGAACCGGCGCCCAGCTCTTCAGTGCTCAGGGTCTGTCCATCGGCAATGGGCTGACCATCCAGCAGAAGCTGCTTGGAAGCTACACCGGAAAGCGCATCGGCAGCAGTTAACTCGAACTTAAGCTGCGCCCCTTCCTCCACATCGCCGACGGCACGGCCGGATTCCGTCAGCTCCGCTGCCGGCGGAGCCGTATCGATCTGCAGCTTCAGTGTCTTCATTTGTTCCGCCTTGCCCTTGCTGGACACTGCATGGTAGGTCAGGGTATGCCGGCCGTCTTCGTTCACCGATACTGGCGCACTGTACACAGTTTCAGCACCGCCATTCAGCGAGTAATTTACCTTAGCCGTAGCCGGATCGGCCTTGAGCGAAACTGTGACAGGCTGATTCAACCAGCCTGCCGCATTCGCTTCTGCCGACAGCGTAGCCGTCGTTACCGGTGCGGCCTCTTCTTCCACGATGGCGAAGTCTGTGAGACTTCGCGGTTTAAGCTGGTAGACGCCTTTGAAGATCGCGGCAACGCCGGTAATATCCAGCTTCTGTCCTTCCGTATAAGGGAAGCTGTCCTGGGTGATGCCCGTCCGTACATCGACCCGGACATGATTGCTTGTCCCGTCTGCGGCTACGGCGTCAAATTCAAAGGAACCGCTTGGTGCAGCGGTGATAATATTCGTCACCGTTACATCGTCAAGCTTCAGCAGCTGACCCTGGTTGGCATCGTTGACGGCTGCGGCTGTTATGGGCTGCGGCAGCTCCGCTGTGCCGGTCTTCTCGATCTTCACGACCTCGGTCAGTTCCAGCTCTGTATTGTACAGTGCCGTGGTCGCTGTTACCTTGACCGTGTCACCGGCATGAAAGCCGGCTTGGCTCTGGTAGACATAAAGGCCGCCGGTCTCGTCCTGGAGGTAGAAGGCCTGCCCGCCGAAGATGCCCGGTTCGGTCGTAACGGTTCCCTCCACCGTCACCAAGGCTCCGGCCGCTTTGCCCCGGGCTTCGCCGATGGAGATGGCTGCCGGAATCGGATCTTCTTCGGCTGGCAGCGGCTCGGCCGGAACATTGCCCAGCGTCACCGCTTCGGTCTTCAGGTTCGTGCCGTTCTGGCGCAGGCGCAGATTGGAAGCAGCCGTAGTGCCCGGCTTGATCTGCAAAGTCAGATCCTTGTAGGCATGACCGTTCAGATCGGCCGTCAGGCTAAAATTGGCGCTGTAGGCATAGCTGCTCGGCCAGGTCCCATCGCTGTTCTGGATCTTGGCGATCTGGGCACCGCCGCTCACCTGGTAGATGCCGAGCTGGAAGCCGGATACGCTGGTGCCGGCCGGAAGATAATCTGCGCTCACGCGGATCTGGAAAATCTGCGCATTCGGCAGCACCGCCTGATGCGTGAAATTGTACACCGCACTTGCGGTAGCTGCCGGTCCGCCATAGGCGCCTGCCTTGAAGGTGCTGCGGTCATACCATTTATAACCGGCGTTAGGTGCGGCCCAAGGCTCCGGCTGCGGCTCGGTGGACAGCGCCGGCTCCTCGAACGGCAGCAGTGGTGTCGGTTGATCCAGTGTCAGGCCGCTTACCTGGGTGAAGTCCGTATAGCTCTCCTGTTCGGCGAGCCAATTGACGGTGTTCACCAGAAGCTCGGCGTCATCGGCCTCCTTGAAGCCGTCGTAGGTCGTCTTCTTGGCGCCGGTATCCTCGCGCAGATACTTCGGCGTGACATCCTCAACCGGCGAGGAGTCGCCGATGAAGGCGGCTTTGCCGGCGCCTTTCTTGGCCACGGCAACGTAAGGCCCTTCCGCTACCCCGCCGCCGTTGTAGACGCCTTGATCCACCGCGTTGCCCCAGGAATCATTGGTCTGCGGCAGGTAGACGATGCCCTTCGCGCGGGCGGGGTCCAGGATGGCCAGCGTGGAGCCGGCATGCATGGCTACGCTCGATACTCCCGAAGTAATGCCGAAGGCCTGATTGGGAGCAACTATATTGGTGGCGTTAATATCGCCGAGCGCATTATAACGGAACCGGACGCCGAACTCATCTGCCAGCCAGTCGGAGCTGACCACACCTTGCATGGCCGCAGACCCGGCTTCTTCGGCGCTCATGCCCTTGGCCGGGTTGTCCCAGGCCCCGCGGCGGTAGCCGTTAAAAGACTCATTCCCGTCCCAGCGGTTCTTGTTACGGTCCGCATTGTAATGGTCGCCGATGAAGAAGATGCTGCCGCCATTCTCCACATAATCCGCCATTGCCGCCTGCTCGCTGGCTTTGTAAGGAATATTGGCCTCGGCCACGATGAAGACATCATATCCGGAAAGATCGCCGGGCGTAATCGGGGTGGTCTTGCGAAGCTCCTTGACGTAATAGCCTTCCTGGGCAAGCGCATGGCCAAAGTCGGAAAAAGCACCGTCAATAACCCAGTCGGCCGCACCCGCCGTCTGCGCGTGGGTATTGTCGAACAGAATTTTCTGGCCCGCATGCTCGTTGACTACTTTGGCCTCAATGTACGGTGCGGGATCGCTTGGACCCTCGGCGTACACCGCCGGACCGGCTCCAAACGCGAACCATTGCAGCGGTACGGCTACCGCCGCAGCCAGCGTGCCGTTAAGCAGCTTCCTCTTCCAACCTGAATGCTTCTCCTTCATATCCTTCCTCCTTCAGAGATAGATCGGCAGGCATTACCAGATTTGTCCACCTGCTTGTCGACTACTATCCTATCTCACAAGGATTAGGAAAAACATAGATTTATGTTAACTCAAGCAAAATTATACTTTTGGCCTAGTCAGCGGAAGGAGATATAGGATGATTTACGCAATAAACTGCGAAAAATGTCATAGAAAATGAGCGGCGGCTGGAATGCTTATAACCTACTCTACCCAGCTTTCCGGGGATAATGACACGGTAAACCCGGGACCTGGGAAATCAAGCTTTATTCTATGGTTGATATAAGATACGGTAACTTTACCTTCCGTTAAGGAGCAGATATTGGCCTGCTGAAGCTCACCGTTACTCCAGCTCATCGCTATTTCGTAACCGCCGCGCACGCGCAGACCCCGGACAGAACCGTGTGACCAGGCAGCCGGCAATGCGGGAAGCAGCCGGATGTCGTCTCCTTGACGCTGTACGAGCATTTCTGCGATGCCCGCGGTCCCTCCGAAGTTACCGTCAATCTGAAAGGGCGGATGATCACAGAACAAATTAGGCAATGTCGAGGAACGGAGCAGCTCCAGAATATTCTCATAGGCGAGCTCTGGCTCCTCCAGCCTTGCCCACATATTCAGAATCCACGCCCGGCTCCAGCCCGTATGTCCGCCTCCATGCGTAAGCCTTCTGCGAAGAGTAACCCCGGCGGCTTCGGCCAGAACCGGAGTCGAATGCGGTGTGATTTGTGATCCGGGATGCAAAGCAAACAAATGGGAGATATGCCTGTGTCCCGGCTCCAGCTCTTCATAGTCGACACTCCATTCCTGGATCTGACCGTGCTTCCCGACGGCAAGTCCGGGTATTCGTGCGAGCGTCTGACGCAGCAGCTCTCCGAAATCCTCATCTTCCTGAAGAATCTCTGTACTCTCGATACAGTGCCCGAATAGCTCCCTTATGATTTGACTATCCATTGAAGCACCGTAGCATAAAGCTCCCGATTCCCCGTTAGGCAGCACATAACGGTTCTCCGGCGAAGAGGAAGGGCTGATAACAAGGTTCCCGTCAGGGTCTGTGATTAGATAATCCAGCAGAAACAAGGCGGCTTCCTTCATCGTGGGGTAAGCATTCTTCAGGAATGAGAGGTCCCGTCCATATTCATAATGATCCCATAAATGCAGGGATAGCCATGCTGCTCCCATGACCCAGAACGTAGAGGTAATGCAGACATCCTGCGGAGCCGTGTCCGCCCAGATATCTGAATTATGATGTGCAACAAAGCCTCTCGATCCGTACATGGTTCCGGCTGTTTCTGTCCCTCTTTCACGTATCCTTCCAATAAAATCAAACAAAGGAATATGGCATTCCGCCAGATTGCAGCTTTCAGCCGGCCAATAATTCATCTGCGTATTGATGTTGATGGTATACTTGCTGTCCCATATCGGCAGCATGTCTTTATTCCATATCCCCTGGAGGTTGGCCGGCAATGAGCCTGGACGGCTGCAGGAGATCAGCAAATAACGGCCGAAATGGAAATATAGGCCGATCAGTCCGTTGTCCTCCGCTCCCTGCTGAAGCCGTTGCAGCCGCTGGTCCGTTGCAAGATCAGACAGGCTCTGCTGGTCCAACTTTCCCTGAAGAGATAATTCCATACGGCCGAATAATGCACGATAATCCTCAATATGACTTGAACGCAGCTGTTCGTAAGACTTGCCGGCAGCGCGATCAAGCCTGTTCAGGCATTCTGCCTCCAGCTCTTCCTTCGGGAACCGAAAGTCGGTGCAGGCGGATACAAGGATGGTAGCCGAATTCCCGTCTTTCAAGGTAAGCTGACCGTTGCCGGCTGAAATTTGACCTCCATCAGCGACGATTCGGATAGCGCAGCAGAAGCGGATTCCTTCCTCTCCACCGCTCCTGCCGCGGATAATCAGATCCGCCGGACCCCGGTGCTCGATCCGGTCCACATAGGCGTGGAATCCCACGGGATGTCTGAGGATATCAGACCACGGAGTAGGCTCCAGCACGCTCCCCCTTCCAAATAGAGTCGAGAATGAAAGTCCTCCGGGAGTGCCGGCGGTTAAACGCACAGCCAGTACCTGATCCGGAAAGCTGGAGAAATACTCGCGGCTGTAATGGACCTCATCCCGATGGTAATCCACCCTTACCAGCCCCAGGTCAAGATCGAGCTGCCTGCGGTAACCCCTGATTTTCATTTCTCCGTCACCCATATGCAAATAGAGATCCCCCAGAGGCTCATAATGACGCTGACCGTCAGGGGTACCCACCAGTGCTGTAGATGCCAGATCTTCTGCCTGCCGGATTTGTCCGGCGAACAGCAGGCCTCTGATCTCGTCCAAATGTGTAAGCGTATGAGGATTGTTGCGGTTCATGGGACCGCCATACCAGAGACTGTCCTCGTTTAGCTGCATTCGTTCAATGCCGGTGCTGCCGAAGACCATGCCTCCAAGGGTGCCGTTGCCGATGGGCATTGCTTCCTCCCATTTTTCAGCCGGATGATTATACCAGATCGTCTTTTCGTTCATTTTTTAACCCCCTATACAATGACCTCCTCATTCTAAGGCATCCCCTGTTCATATTTGAATGTACAAAACTAACCTATACATTGACGATTCTATCTACCGTCTCTTTCGGAGCCTCATAAAGTCAGCTCCCGCTTCCCGTAAAAGAAATACGTTAATGCTGCCATACCGGCGGCCAGTAGAATTGCCAGAATCAGAATGCCAAGGCTGAGCCCTCCTCCGGCGACTATACGGTTGTAGCTGAAATACTTAAAGGGCGAGAGCACATTCAGCACAGCAAGGCGCTCATTCAAATCTGTAATTTTGGATACGACAAACGAGCCGATCAAGACTCCTGCAGCAGCGGCCCCCGAGGATTTCGGATGTCTCATCCAGGCGGACAGCAAAGCGCCGAAGGTCAGAAAAATCAGCTGAACAATAAACATGCTGAAGAGAAACAGGGCAATTTCAGCGGAAATATCTGTCCCTTTGTTATACGCAGCAACCATCACCAGGGACGAGAACAATGTAACGAGGTTAAGGACCGCGATATTCACAAGGGCGGCCAGCAGTTTAGATGTAACGATGATTGTCCGTGAGACCGGTTTGGCCAGCAGGAACTCCGCCGTCTTATCCCTTTCTTCCTTCGCAATAATGCTGCTTCCCAGCAGCACGGCATGGATGGCGGCGGTAAGCTCCACATACAGAAACAGCAGGGCGTAATATCCGCTCATCACGGTAACATCCAGCGAGCCGATCCCCATCAGGGCTTTGACCGGTGACGGCAGTTGGTTGAAGACCTCGCTGCCCGCTCCCCCGGAGGAATAAGCCGTATATTTGCCCATGCCGCTGACGATCAGCAGAAACATACACACGCTCCAGATGATCAAGCCTTTCCGTCCCGCCTTCAGCTCTCTCCAAAATATATTCATACTACGGCCTCCTTCAGGTCATATCGTTAGGCAAGCACCTCTAGTTAAACCGCATGGATATCCTTCTTGATATACACCCGGTAGCTTACTGCCACTGCGGCTGCAATCAGGAGCGCACTGACAAGCAGGTACTTGAGCTCATAGCCGCTATGTTCGATGATATAGATGCTGTCAAAATACTGAAAAGGTGACAGGTAGCGACCCGCCCCTTCCTCTGCATTTGCACCCAGCAGTGCCCCGATGATATAAAGCCCGAAGACGGTACCGAGAGTGATGGGAAGCACATTCTTCAGCCTGCTGAAGAATACGGAAACCGCCAGCCCGATGGCCAGAAAGACCAACTGGATGAACAGCAGGGGCAGATTAAGCAGAATGAACAGATGCATGCTGTAACCATTGGCTGCAACAGCTCCGGCCAGGATGGCTGTGACTGCAAAGAACATCATATCGGTGGCGATAATCACTGTGCAGGCCGCGAGCAGCTTGGCCGTGACTATATTTGAGCGGGTTACAGGCTTAACGAGGAGGAAATCGGCCGTGCGCTCCCGCGATTCCTTGGACAGAACAGATGCGCCGAGGTGCATGGCCTGAATGGCTCCGCATAGAACAATGTAGACAAACACCATGGAATAATACCCTGAGAGAGAAGAAATGTAGTCGAGATGGATGCCAAGCATCGCCCTTACAGCTGCGGGGTAGCCTTCCAGCAGACTTACGAAATCTGCCGTGTCGCCCGCCATACTGGGATACAGCGAAAGAAACAGCGCAGCGAGTGCAATCATAGCGCCCGACCAGATCATGCCGGATTTGCGGAGAGACTTCAGCTCATGCAGAACCATATTCATCCCGCTCAATCCTCCTTGACATAGTAATGCATAAAGATTTCTTCCAGATCGGGTTCCTCAACGGATAGGTTGCGGAGTTCAACGGCGGCGAGGGCTTTCATCATCGTATTGATATTTCCTTTAAAAATGAATTTGGCTGCGTTGCCGTTCGCTTCGAAATTGCTCACGCCGGTGAGATTGAAATCTGCCTTGCGTATGGCCGCTGCGGCCTCCATGCTGATCCGCTTGTAGCTGTTTTCCTGCAGGGTGCTCATCTTTTCCAGCTTGATGATTTCCCCCTCCTTAATGAAGGCCACCCTGCTGCACATTTTCTGCACTTCGCTAAGGATGTGTGAGGAGAAGAATACCGTGGCGCCCTTCCGGTTCTCCTCCGCGATCAGCTCAAAGAATTTCTGCTGCATCAGCGGGTCGAGGCCGCTTGTAGGCTCATCCAGAATGATCAGCTTTGGCTCATGGAGCAGACCCTGTACGATACCGACCTTCTTTTTGTTGCCGAACGACAGATCGTCGATTCTCTTCTTCAGGTCAAGGTCCATCACTTCTGCCAGTTCCCTGATCCGTTTCGTGCAGTCCTTCTTATAGAAGCTGGCCGAATATTTAAGGAGGTCAATGACCCGCATGTTGTCATAATAAAAGACCTCGGAAGGCAGATAACCAAGCTCCTTGCGGATCTTGGGGTGCTCGGTGCAGCTCTTGCCGAAGACAGTAGCACTGCCGCTTGTCGGATAGATGAGCCCAAGCAGCGTACGGATGGTTGTCGATTTTCCTGCACCGTTGGGCCCGATGAAGCCAAAGATTTCTCCTTCTTCCACAGCGAGATTCACATCCGTGATTCCCCGCGACTTGCCGTAATGTTTGGTCAGATGATTCAGTTCAATGACGGACATTGGCGTGCCCTCCTCAATTTATCCGGAATGTTAATACTGCAGCTTAGAGATATTCTTCCTTATACAGATTGCTTCTCAGCAAGCGGGTACACTCCTCGAACTCCTTATAAAGAGCTTCCGGATCAATTACGGCATCATTGGGCAATTCGCTGACGAAGCCTTCTGAATATCTAACCAGTATCTTCAGGACCAGCTTGGGATCGACACCGTCCTTGAATTTGGATACGTCCATTCCATCTAAGGCAATTTGGTTTCTGAAGCCTTCGCCCATGGCCAGTGTTGTCTGAATATCCTGCTGCACCTCCCCATCCTTCTCGAACAGAATGCTGCTTAGAAAGGACAGAATAGCGGGATGCTTGCGCATCGCCAGGATTTTGATCATGGAAACCATTTGGATTCGTTCAAAAAAATCAGTGACATCCCGGTCAAATTTTTCGGTTATGGCATCCATTACGATGCCGCTGCAGAATTCGATCAGATACAGATACAATGCCTTCTTGGTGCCGAAATAATGAAAGACCATCGCTTTCGAAATGCCCGCTGCGGCGGCAATGTCGCTGACAGAGGTTTTCTTGTAGCCACTAACACTGAAGGCCAAAAGGGCACCGTCTATAATCTGGGTTTGCTTCTCTGCAGGCAGGCTTGCGAACTTTTCCAATAGGTCACCCCCATTCATTAATCATCGACCGAATCGGTTTATGATGCCAGTATATTCCTGTAAACCGAAATGGTCAACGATTATTTCAGCAAAAAAAAAGACCCCTTCCGATTCCCGGAAGGGTCTTTAGTCTGATTGGCTATTCGACCGATTTGAGCGCCTCGATCATATGAATCCGTTTGAGCTTCATGTGCATGAAGGCCATTACAATACCGGAGAACACCATCGTTAAGAGGGCCGCGTAAATATAGCTGGGCCACTCAATGACCGGAGCGAACATCGTCGCGTCCAGCTCGGCCGTCTGCAGGACATAGCTGTGCAGCAGGATGCCGAGACCTGATCCGCCTGCAATACCGAGCAGGGTCAGCAGGATATTTTCCCGGTAAATGTACATCGTCACTTCATTGTCATAGAAACCAAGCACCTTGATGGTCGACAGCTCGCGGATACGCTCGGATACATTGATATTGGTCAGATTATACAGTACGACGAAGGCCAGTGCCGCCGCGGATACAATCAGCACCAGGGTTACGACATCCATGCTCTGCATCGTCTCGTCGAAGGCCGTACCGACATTGCTGGAGAAGCTGACTGCAGCTACCGAACCATTTGCGGTCAGCTTCTCGCTGAACTGATCTTCCCATACGCTGTCCTGTGCGCTGTAGTTCAGCAGCGATGTATTGAATACTGCGTCTTTGCCAAACACTGAATTATAGTACGCCGGTGTCATATAGGCATAGTGCATGACATAGTTTTCGGTAATTCCCGCAACCTGAATGTCATAGGTGTCGTTCTTGTTATCTACCAGCGTAAAGGTATCTCCGGGTTCAAGCCCATACAGCTTCGCGAGCTTCTCCGTGATGACGGCCCCTTCGTCCGTGAGCTCCCGTTCTTCTCCGCTGGAACGGTCGCGCAGCTGCACAAAGTCGGATAAGGACTGAGCGGTTTCCGGGACGAACAGATTAACGTCCTGGTCATTTACTCCTTTGGCGCGTGCAGTCATCGACTCCTGGGCCACATGCAGCGTTCCGATGATACCCGGCTCTCCGCTGATCAGCTGCTCGTAGGATGCCCGCGCCTCCGGTGCGGCATCGGTATGCAGCGCCACCAGCGCATCATATTTCATGATGACGCCGAACTGCTGCGGCGCGATGCTGCCGATGGAGTCCTTGAGGCCGAAGCCGGTCAGAATCAGCGCCGTACAGCCGGCTACGCCGAATACAGTCATGAACATCCGCTGCTTGTAGCGGAACAGATTGCGTGCGGTTACCTTCTGGACGAAGCTCAGCCGTTTCCATACAAAGGTAATGCGCTCCAGAATGATCCGCTGACCGCTCTTCGGCGCCTTGGGACGCATCAAGACGGCGGCGTTGCCGCGCAGCTCTACCCGGGCGGCGAGCCATGCCGTCAATGTGGTGCAGACCAGAGCCACAAGGATGGAAATGATCGAATACGAAGGATAGAAGCTCTTGATGAGATCCGGCAGATTATAAAGGGAGCCGTAGGCATTGAAGATAATGGACGGCAGCAGGGTGAAGCCGACCGCGAGGCCGACCGCCGAGCCCGCCAGGCTGGCAAGCGTACCGTAGACCAGGAATTTGGCCATGATGTCGCTATTGCCGTACCCCAGCGCCTTCAGGGTACCGATCTGCAGCCGGTGCTCCTCCACCATCCGCGTCATGGTCGTCAGGCTGACCAGCGCGGCTATCAGGAAGAAGAATACCGGAAACACGCTGGCAATCGCCGACAGACGGTCGGCATTGTCTTTATATTCCGCATACCCCGGATTGGCGTTGCGGTCCGTAACATAGATCTTGGGCAGCTCCAGCTCGGCGAGCTGCCGTTCGCCCTCGGCCAGCTCCTCCCGGGCAGCGGCCAGCTTCTCGGCCATCGCCCCGGCGTCTCCCGCCTGGGCCTGCTCCTGCCCTTGCGCGGCGGGCTGCTGCGCCGCCTGGGCCATCTGCTGCTCGGCGGCAGCCAGCTCTGCGCGTCCTTTGGCGAGCTCCGCCTCGCCTTCGGCCCGCAGCTCGGACAGGCGTGCTTCCGGTACGCCTGCCATGGCCTGCTCCACAGCTGCGGTATGCCGCTCCATCAGCGTCTCATACTCTGAGCTGTAGGCTTCTACCCCGGCCGTATCCTTGAAGGACAGATAAGCTTCCGTATATACCGGCAGCTTGAAATCCTCCTCCGGGATTGCCGCGAATGCATCGGCCGTGCCTTTGCCGATCGTACTGGTGCCGCGGTTGTTCTTCTCGATATACTGCGGGCTCCGCACAAAGCCTGTGACAGTATACTCCAGCTTCTCCAAGCTGTCTGTAAGACCGGCTTCTGTGCCGTTTCCGGTGAATACAATCCTGTCGCCAAGCTTATATTCGCCTGCCAGCACATCGTCCAGCACAATCTCGCCGGACTCCTCGGGAAGCCGCCCTTCCATCAGGCGGTACTGATTAAGCGGCTGATCTTGGCTGTAGGAGAACACCTTGAGGATCGATCCGTTATCCCCGGCGAACACATCCGTACTGTAGCCTGGCTGCACCTCGCCGACTTCCGGCACTTCCTTGAGGAGCGCAAGCTCATCCTCATTCAAACCGTAGCTGCTCTGCACCTTCAGGTCCATCAGCTTCGTCTCCCGGTAGAAGCTGCCTGCGGTATCCAGCATATCCGGACCGGCAGCCTTGATTCCGGAGAAGAAGCAGACGCCCAGCATAATGATTGCAAAAATCGAAATAAAGCGGGCCTTGGTATGCCCGATCTCGCGGAAGATATCCTTCCATAATGCCCGTTTCTTCATCTATGATCTGCTCCTTACCATTCGATATCGTCTACGGATACCGGCGAAGGATTCACGACCATCTTCCGTACCTTGGCGTTGTTGATCTCGATCACCCGGTCAGCCATAGGCGCAATGGCCAGGTTATGGGTGATAACAATAACCGTTGTTCCCGTATTGCGGCAGGTATCCTGCAGCAGCTTCAGCACCTGCTTGCCGGTGTTGTAATCCAGTGCCCCAGTCGGCTCGTCGCAGAGCAGCAGCTTGGGCTGCTTGGCCAGCGCGCGGGCAATGGCGACGCGCTGCTGCTCCCCGCCCGACAGCTGGGCCGGAAAGTTATTCAGCCGTTCCCCAAGCCCCACATCCTCCAGCACCTTGCGCGCATCCAGCGCCCGCGGGGAGATCTGCGAAGCCAGCTCGACATTCTCCAGCGTCGTCAGATTCGGTACCAGATTGTAGAACTGAAACACGAAGCCCACGTCATTGCGCCGGTAGCCGGTCAGCTCCTTGCTGCTGAATTTGGCAATATCCGTACCATCCACAATGACCTGGCCTTCGTCGGCGGAATCCATCCCGCCCAGAATATTCAGCACGGTCGATTTACCGGCGCCGCTGGGACCGACAATTACCGCAAATTCGCCTTTGTTGATCTCAAAATCAATGCCGTCATTGGCAACAATGACGCTCTCACCCATCCGGTAGCGCTTGTACTCATCCTTTACTGCAACAAAGCTCATCCCTCATCCTCCTGTTTCTATCTAGGCTCACCTCCAAGTTTATCATAAAAAGAATGGCGAAGCCCGCCGGTCGTCAGAGGGCTGTACTCGTGTCTACCCGGCAGAATCTCGCTTCTTGAAGAGAATCCGTCATATAAGAGCCGGGTTCAAAAAAACACCTGCCAGTTCACGCAGAACCGGCAGGTGCTTATGGTTATTGAGGTGCTTGTGGTTATTGAATGTTGGATGTTGCCGCTTCAATCACCATATCCAGAAAGAACCGGTGGAAGCTGATATCCTCCGTCAATTCCGGATGGAACGACGAGACCAGCAAATGCCCCTGGCGTGCGGCCACAATTTGTCCGTCGTAGCTGGCCAGGATCTCTACCTCCGGACCGGCGGCTTCAATTAACGGGGCACGGATAAACACGGCTTGGATCTCTTCGTCAAGCCCCTTCAGCCTAAGCGCCGTTTCGAAGCTTTCACGCTGGCGGCCAAAGGCATTCCGCGCTACCGTGATATCCATCAGGCCCAGATGCGGTTCCTCTCCGCCGCTAATCCGCTCGGCGAGAACGATCAGTCCTGCACAGCTTCCGTATATAGGCTTCCCTTTGCTGGAGAAGTGGCGGATCGCTTCTATAAATTCATATTTCCGCATCAGCTTGCCGATGGTTGTGCTTTCTCCGCCGGGAATGATCAGACCGTCAATGTCAGCTAATTGCTCCGTTTTCTTTACGGCAATCCCGGTGCCGCCGGCCAGCTCAATGCTCCGCATATGCTCGGCAACCGCTCCCTGTAACGCCAATACACCGATGTTCATTTGCCGTCTCCTACTCTCTTACCAGCCACGGTCGGACATACGCTCCGCCGCCGTCAGCTTCGAAATTTCAATCCCCTTCATAGGGGCTCCCAGGTTCTTGGACACCTCGGCGATCAGCTTGTAATCCGTGAAGTGCGTAGTAGCTTCAACAATGGCACGGGCAAACTTCTCAGGGCTGTCGGACTTGAAAATACCGGAGCCGACAAACACCCCGTCCGCTCCCAGATGCATCATCAGCGCCGCATCCGCCGGCGTAGCCACGCCGCCTGCGGCAAAGTTTACTACAGGGAGCTTGCCATGCTCATGAACATCGCGCAGCAGCTCGTAAGGTACTCCAAGATTCTTGGCTTCAGCGTACAGCTCATCCTTGGACATGTTCTGCACTTTGCGGATCTGGCTGTTAATCAGCCGCATATGCCGGACCGCTTCGACAATGTTGCCTGTTCCCGGCTCGCCTTTGGTACGGATCATGGCTGCACCTTCGCCGATCCGGCGGAGTGCCTCTCCCAGATCTTTGGCGCCGCATACAAACGGTACGGTGAACTCATGTTTGTCGATATGGTACACTTCATCCGCTGGAGTAAGGACCTCACTTTCATCGAGGTAATCGACACCCAGAGATTCCAGCACTTTCGCTTCGACATAATGTCCGATCCGAGCCTTGGCCATAACCGGAATGGACACCACCTTCATTACCTCTTCGATAATGGTCGGATCAGCCATACGGGCGACGCCGCCTGCTGCACGGATATCCGAGGGTACCCGTTCCAAAGCCATAACGGCTGTGGCTCCTGCCGCTTCTGCGATTTTTGCCTGCTCGGCATTCATGACGTCCATGATGACGCCGCCTTTTTGCATTTCAGCCATGCCTCTTTTAACGCGATCTGTTCCTTGTTGCATGCTTGTATTCCTCCTATGTATGGTTAATAGTTCACTGCTCCGTGCGGCTCTTGATCGTCTGCAATCTATGGCTTAGTATAAGGTGAGTACTGACAACTAAAAAGATCCAATTATAACGGTTTTTGATGTACCACTATGAATGATAACTGGAGGACATATGCAATTTCATGCCGCTTACTGCTCTTATTTAGAGCGGAATAACACCAAGATGAAGGCTCTTTACCAGGCGATTCGTGATGCGATTCATGAAGGACAGATCCTGTACGGCGAGAAGCTGCCTTCTACAAGGGAACTGGCCGCAGCGTATCATATATCCCGGGGGGTCGTGAATCAGGTTTACGATATGCTGACCTCGCAGGGCTACCTGCTTTCACAGCATGGCAAAGGCACCTTTGTGGCCTACCAAATCGACTTAAGTAATGAAGAATTCATTGCGGAACCTGCAGTCCGGCACCTGTCGGGATGGGGGCAGCGTATCCGGCAACTGGGGCAACCGGCAACGCGTGATATGGTAACTCCCGGAGATGCCCTGAAACAATCCGGAGCCGTCATCGACTTCAGCCGGTATCAGCCGGACCTCTCGAAATTCCCTTACGAGGAATGGAATAACCGCTTGTATGCAGAGGTGCGTAACCGGGAGCCGGATTTGAATGCGGCCTCGGCTTCCGTCAGTTCTTTAGGAGATCCGAAGCTACGGGAGGCCATTGCCGCCTATCTCCGCAGGATGCGGGGAATTCAGGCGGATGCGGAGCATATCGCAGTTACGGCCGGCTCCATGCAGGCCATTGCCCTGCTCACCCAATTGCTTGCCGGTCCCGGCGATCTGGTGGTTACGGAGAGCCCGTCCTATGTCGGGATCGCGCAAGCCATTCAGGCAGCCGGAGCCGGATTGGTTGAAGCCAATCTGGATGGCCAGGGTCTTGTGCCGCAGGATTGGCAGGCCCGGCTGTTATTCGTTACACCCTCCCGGCAATTCCCCACCGGTGAAATGCTTAGTCTGGAGCGCAGGCAAACGCTGCTGGAGTGGGCACACCGTCAGGATGCCATGATTGTGGAGGATGATTATGACAGTGAATTCCGCTATCGCGGGATGCATGTGGAGCCGCTGAAGACGCTGGATAAAGAAGGACGGGTCATTTACCTGGGCAGCTTCACGAAGACTCTGCCTGTTGAGGTACGGCTGGGTTATGTTGTCCTACCTCCCGCCCTGGCTGACACCTTCAGAAAGGCGCAGGCCTTATATGAGCCCAGACCGGTGAACTTATTGGAGCAGCGGGCCTTGGCAGCCTTTATGGCAAGCGGTCAATATGAGCGGCATCTGCGCCGGATGAACCGTTTTTACAGCCGTAAATTCCTTGTGCTGATCCAGTTGCTCAATCAGGAGCTTGCCTCCTGGTTTGAGTGGGTTGACAATGATGCGGGCCTGCATGTGTTTGGCTGGTGGCAGGGCGATGCCTCCGCTTTTGCTGATTTTCGCAGAGCGGCCCGCTCGGAAGGGGTTCTGTACTCAGAGGTCAGCAGTTCTGCGGCCCCAAGCACAAAGTACGGTATCTATTTATCGTTTGCTCATTTATCGGAATCAGAGCTGCAGGAAGGTGTGATGCGGTTGAAGAAGGCGGTTACTACCGGTTTCAAGTCATGTTGAAACTTGTCGCAAATTAAACCGTAAGTTCTAAGATAGCTTCAATCCGAACTGGGTAAACTAACGCTTAGCCTATACATACATGCGTATAACAAGCGCTTAATGGGTATTAGTCCAGTAAACCGAAGCTGTAAACATTGAAGCTAAATCACATTACTGCAGAGAGGAGCTATCATTAGTGGAGTATTACCGTAAGAGTGCATCGGAGAGCTTGCAGGAGCTGGAGAGTTCGCCGCGCGGGCTTGCTTCAGCAGAAGTTGAGCAGCGTCTGGCTAGGGACGGGTACAATGAATTAAAGGGAAAGAACCGGGACCCTATCTGGAAGCTGTTCCTGGAGAATTTCAAGGACCCGATGGTAGTGGTTCTGCTGGTAGCGGCCACGGTCCAGATTATTATGGGGCATGTGATGGAATCGCTGATCATCTTCCTGGTCCTGATTCTCAACGCCGTAATCAGCGTCATCCAGACCCGGAAAGCCGAAAGCTCACTTGCCGCCTTGCAGCAGATGTCGGCACCCGAGGCCAAGGTGCTGCGGAACGGGGCGCTCACTACCGTTGCGGCGAGGGAACTCGTCCGCGGCGATATCGTCGTGCTGGAAGCCGGGGATTTCGTGCCTGCCGACGGACGGATCATTGAATCGGAAAGCCTGAAGATCAATGAAGGTATGCTGACCGGTGAATCGGAAGCGGTCGAGAAACATGTCAACATCATTGATAAAGAGGCTCCGCTCGGCGACCGCCGCAATATGGCGTTCAGCGGTTCCCTGGTCGTATACGGCCGCGGTGTCTTCGCCGTCACAGGAACCGGATTGACTACCGAGATCGGCAAGATAGCCGAGCTCATTGAAAGCGCCGAAGCAAAGCAGACACCGCTGCAGCGCAAGCTCGAAGCCTTCAGCAAGCAGCTCGGCATAGCGATTGTTATCCTATCTGTTTTGATTTTTGCCATCCAGGCCGGACGTGTCTGGTTGTCGGATACTACGGTCGATACCACTGAAGCAATCCTGAATGCGGTCATGTTTGCTGTCGCCGTGGCCGTCGCCGCCATTCCCGAGGCCCTCTCTTCCATCGTCACTATTGTTCTTTCCGTAGGTACGAACAAAATGGCCAAGCAGAATGCGATTATCCGCAAGCTTCCGGCCGTGGAATCACTGGGGTCGACCAGTGTCATCTGTACGGACAAGACCGGCACCCTCACCCAGAATAAAATGACGGTTGTCGATTACTTCTTACCGCAAGGGGACAGTGACCAATTTAACCGGCATCATGAGGAATGGTCAGTGGAGGCCAGACGGCTCCTGCACATAGCCGTACTCTGCAACGACTCCAACATTAATGAGGATGGAAAAGAGCTCGGTGACCCGACTGAAGTGGCGCTTATCGCCTTCAGCAACAGCAAGAATAAAGATTATAAGGAAATCCGCGACAATTTCCCCCGCGAAGCCGAGCTGCCTTTTGACTCGGACCGTAAGCTCATGACAACACTGCACACCTTCGATGGACAAAAGGCGCTGCTCACCAAAGGCGGGCCTGACGTGCTCTTCGACCGGTGTACTCATGTCCTGCTGGGGGAAGAGGAAGTGCCGTTGACCCCCGAAATGCTGGAGGTTTTCTTTAAAGCCAATGAGGATTACTCCAGCAGAGCCCTGCGCGTGCTTGCTTATGCCTACAAGACTGTACCGAACTCGGTCACAGAAATCGGGCTGGAGGATGAGCAGAATCTGGTGCTTGTGGGCTTAACCGCCATGATCGACCCTCCACGGGATGCCGTATACGGGGCGATTGCCGAATCCAAGAAGGCCGGTATCCGCACCATCATGATCACCGGTGACCATAAGACCACCGCACAAGCGATCGGACGAGATATTGGCCTCATGACCGATAAGGAAATTGCCGTAACCGGCCAGGAGCTGGATGCCATGTCTGACGAGGAGCTGGATGGCAAGCTCGAACAGATCGGCGTCTACGCCCGGGTATCCCCGGAGAACAAGATCCGGATTGTACGGGCGTGGCAGCGAAAGGGTAAAATCACTGCCATGACCGGCGACGGTGTCAATGACGCCCCTGCCTTGAAGCAGGCCGATATCGGTGTAGCCATGGGCAGCGGAACCGATGTGGCCAAGGATGCGGCGGCAATGATTCTGACCGACGATAATTTCGTGTCCATAGTTAATGCTGTATCCGTAGGCAGAACGGTATTCGATAACATCAAGAAAGCAATCGCCTATCTGTTCTCCGGCAATCTGGGTGCGATTATCGCCATCCTCTTTGCTCTGATCTTCGACTGGGTGAACCCGTTCACGGCCATCCAGCTGCTGTTCATCAATCTGGCGAACGACTCTCTGCCTGCGATTGCGCTGGGTATGGAGAAGCCGGAACCCAATGTGATGAACCGGAAACCGCGGGACCTCAAGGAAGGGATCTTTGCCGGAGGCATGATGCAAGCCATCATTACCCGCGGTCTGCTGATCGGGATTGCCGTCATTGTCTCCCTGTACATCGGACTTCAGCATTCATCGGATATGGGCGTAGCGATGGCTTTCACCACGCTGATCCTGTCCCGTACGCTGCAGACCTTCGCCGCCCGCTCGAACAGTCAGACTTCCATTGAAGCCGGATTCTTCAGCAACAAATACGTGATCGGCGCCGTCCTGGTCTGCATCGCCTTTTACGGCATTACCGTTCTGCCGGGAATCCGCAGCATCTTCTCGATTCCTGCTTCGTTCGGAATGTCGGAATGGCTGGTAGCCGCCGGTCTTGCCCTGGGTGCCGTCATCCTGATGGAAGTCATCAAGCTGATCCGCAGAGCTTTTACGTCAAAAACGGTAGAACGTGCCTGAAGCATCTGGGGCATGTCAATAACAGAGGGTCCCGGTTGCCGGGACCCTCTGTTATGTCTTGGACGAGACGCTTCCCCCTTAAAGCCCCAACATAGACTTGACCGCCATAAAGATCACCGGAATCAGCAGTGCCGGGATTAGGTTGATCGTCTTGAAGCTGCGAATGCCAAGAATGCTTAAGCCTGCGGACAAGATCAGAACCCCGCCGACAATTGAGGTCTCGGTCAGCAGCTCAGGTGTGAGAAACCCGGATAAGACATGTGCCAGCAGGTACAGTGAGCCTTGCCAGCAGAACAGCACCGCTGCCGCCCAAATAATGCCTATACCGAATGTGGAAGCGAGCACTATAGAGGTTACCCCGTCAAGGATCGCGTTCGTATACAGATACGTATGATTACCGTGCAGTGCACTTTCTATCGGCCCCAGAATCGACATAGTACCTACACAGAACAGCAATATGGCCGTGGATAACCCCTCCGCCAGATTCCCCTTGGAGAACCTGGACAACACCTGCTTGAACCGCTGCTCTAAATCAAGCATCTGCCCGAGAATGCCGCCCAGGGCTGTCGCAGCCAGTCCCATGGCCTGCATCAGGATATCCTGGTAAGACTCCTTCAGACCTCTTTTAAAAATACTTCCCGCCAAACTGCCCGCAATGATTGCGGCCGTATTCACAATCGTTCCAATCATTGGTCGCTCCCCCATCTTTTTAGGAACAAGAATAAACCCTCCAGCAGCTGGAGGGTCAATAGCATCAGGAAATTGGATAGCGTTAATTAGAAATCACCGGCAGCTGAATCTCGGTCACGAATTTGGACGGGTCTTGGGTTAGACCATAGTCGATATAAGTGATTTCAAGAGCATCACCCGCGAGGGTGTAGTCTTGCTCCCGGACATATTTGAGCAACGTATCATAATGAGGCGCCGCATCCGCATGGGTTCCTGCAAACCGGACGGTCAGGTATTTATGACGGGGAAGCAGCTGTGCGGCAGTATCTGCACCATCATCACCACCCGGTTCCATGAACAGGAAAATGGCATCATATTCATCGAATTTCCGCTCCCGCAGACTGCTGAGCGATATCATCAATCCGACCTGCCCCAGAAAAACACTCGATTTCAGCCGGTTGTTGTTCTCCAGCATACGTATCCACATTTCCAGATTGTCGCTGCTATGGATTCTCTGCTTCAGCACTATGATCATCCGGTCCGGGAGCTGTACCTCGCGGATTTTGCCTAATTCCTCTGCGCTCGATACAGCTTCGATCTGATGTATCCGCTGGTGTATTTTCTTATGAATCTGTTCAAGCTCTCTGATCTTCTCTTCCGTACGGCTCTGCTGCTCCTTTAACAAGGCTAACACATCGTCAATGCTCCGGTTGTCTATAAACCGCTTGATTTCCTTCAAGGGAATATTCAGCGCCTTGAGATACAGAATCGTATTCAAGCGCTCAAATTGTTCAATCGCATAATACCGGTAACCTGTCTGCTCATCGACCAGAGCCGGTGTGAACAGCTGGATTTCATCGTAGTAACGCAAGGTCCGGATATCAATTTGAAACAGCCTGGATATTTCGCCGATCATAAACATACTGCTCATGGTTCGCCGCCCTCGTCTCCTTCCCGTTCTTCTTACAGGATTTCGATATACCCTTCGGTTCCGTGCAAGCGGATGCGCTGCCCGTCCTGGATCAGTCCGGTAGCGTTCTCTACGCCGACAACCGCTGGCAAGCCGTATTCGCGAGCAATGACAGCGCCATGGGTCATGAGTCCTCCGACTTCGGTAATCAGGCCTTTAATGGATACGAATAGCGGAGTCCAGCTGGGGTCTGTAAAAGCGGTCACCAGAATGTCCCCCTCTTCCAGATCAGCCTCCTCCATGCTCAGCATAACACGGGCGCGTCCTTCAATAACGCCGGAGGAGACAGGCAGACCGGCAAGTGCCCCTGCCGGGAGGCCGTCCCGGTGGTATTTACCTGTAATAATTTCGCCGTCCGATGTGATTACACGCGGCGGTGTCAGCTTCTCGAATAACTTGTACTCCTCTTTCCGGGCGCGGATGATTTCTTTGTCCTGTGTCCGGGTACGCACAGCTTGATGCAGTTCTTCGAACGAAAGGAAGAAGATATCCTCCGGGTGATGAAGCACACCCGCTTGTACAAGCTGCTCGGCTTCTTTCACTAGCGCTTGCTTATAGATGAAATATCGGCTAACCATAGCGTATTTCGGATATTCGCGGTAGCCGCTGAAATTACGGAGCAGATCAATCCTTAATTGAGTTGCCCGGGCTTTGTGTTCACCCTCCGGCAGCTGCTTTAACCGTTCCAGCAGGGCTTCTTCATGGGCCAAGGCTGCCTGTCTTCCTTGCGCAAATTTCCGTTTGCCTGCCCCGGGCCCGAAATTCTTGATGTTGGTAAGAATTACCGGAATAAGTGCTGCCGGATTCTCGCTCCACCGCGTTCGGGTGATGTCGATTTCTCCGGGACAGCGCATTCCGTATTTGCTAAGAAAGCCGTTGATCGCGTTTAGGGACTCATGCCCGCCCGCCAGCTTGCCGAGTTCCTCCCCGAACCCTTCGCCGTCCTCCTTCACCTGCTTCAGATACGCTATGACTTTGGGATAGGCTCGGATTACATCGGCGACTTCCATCAGCGCCAGACCCATCTCGGAGGTAATATTGCCAGGCACAGACTGGGTAAGCGTATCCGCCGCATTCTTCTCACCCAACCACTCATAGATCCGTCGATTAATCCAAGCCGATGCATCCATTGCGGCCATAATGATCTTCAAGCTGTGCTGGTTAAACAGCGTCTTCCTCAGTTCCTGGATATCCTCCATAATAAAATCGAACAATGCTGCCCCTGACTTGCTTTGGATATGGTGCTTCAGCTCTGCGATGGAGGCTTCACTGCTCCGGATTAGTTCAGCGGCGATGGCCGGATCACTATCGATCTGCGCTTCATTATCCGCTGCAGGCATGGCTGAAGGGCTATTCCCGGGCCCCGCTGCTGCTTCATCCTCCGGAAAAGGTGCGATAATATCTCCCCGCTCAATAATAGACAGTAATGCGTCTTTAATCAGCGGGTCGGATTGACCCAGCGTATTCAGTAGCATGTCTCTGCCGGCTGCCGAAGCCAGATTCCGGGCGACGTCGACGAACAGCCTGCCGCCAGCGGTACGCATGGGCGCATAGGTGGTTAACAGATAGAAGGACAAGCCCAAGGGCTTGATGGGGTCCGTCATCATTTGTTGATGGCCTACAGAGACATAGACATGCTTCTCTTCATCGTCTACGGCGGGGATCGGATACAACGTAGTGATGGGCCGGCTTTGCAAGATATAAAAGATTCCCTCCGCCAAACACCATTCAATATCCTGCGGACGGCCAAAATGAGCTTCAATTTGTCTTCCGAGTCGTGCCAGCTCCATTATTTCGGTATCTGTCAGGGTCTGTGCTTGCTGCTGGTCAGCAGGTACCGGACGGGTCTCTGTCCCGCCTTCCCCGAGCCCATACACAGCCAAATGCTTGGCAGAGATCACCTTAGCGGCTATTCTCCCTGCTTGCACCTTATAATGGTCGGCAGACACCAGGCCGGAGACCAGCGCTTCCCCGAGTCCGTAACCTGCGTCGATAGCTACGACCTTGCGGCTCGAAGTCACCGGATCAGCGGTAAATAATATCCCTGACGCCTGCGGAACAATCATTCTCTGTATGATCACGGACAGATGGACTCGTCTATGGTCAAATCCATGCTGCATCCGGTAGATGACTGCGCGGTCTGTAAACAGGGAAGCCCAGCACTTGCGAATATGCTCCAGAATGGCGTCTAACCCAATGATATTCAGGTAAGTGTCTTGTTGCCCGGCAAAAGAGGCCTGCGGCAGATCCTCAGCCGTCGCACTGGAACGCACAGCATAAGCGTACTCATCGCCATACCGGGAGAGCAGCTCCATTACGGCGTCCGCGACATCCGAAGGAAGCTCTGTTTCCATAATCACGCGGCGCAACTCTCCGCTGATTTCACCGATCTGCTCCCGGTCCTCCGGATGGAATGTGTTCAAACGCTCCAACAGCGCATGGTACGCTTCATTCGGCTCGACGGCTTTCCGGTAGCATTCGGTTGTTATACAGAAGCCTTCAGGTACCCGGATTCCTTCCATGCCGGATAATACTCCAAGGTTTAATCCTTTTCCGCCAACCAGCCATAGCTGTGTGTGATCCAACTCCTGTAAACCGAACACCAGTGGACTCATCCCATCACTCCTATACGCTAAAATAAAAAATATTTGACAAGAAATTCACGGCATGATACAATCATATTGTAAGGTGATATTTCTATGTTATTTTCCGTTTTAAAAGTCGCAGACTGATTATATCACTCTGTCTGTTTATATGCAATGCAAAGAACCTGATGATTTCATCAGGTTCTTTTTTTTCGAGAATAACCTTTGTTTAACTTACAGTGTTATTCCAGGCCCTTTTTACCGTAATCGGTCATGAACTCAACGGTCTGCGGATCGGCGTGGGAGAAGAACGAACTTTCACCTGTATCGAGCGCTGCGATAGTTTCCATATCCCCGGCAGTCAGCTCAAAATCAAACACATTGAAATTTTGCTCCATCCGCTCTTTGCTGACCGTCTTGGGAATGACGACCACACCCCGCTGGATCAAGTAACGCAGTGCTGTCTGAGCTACTGACTTACCGTATTTACCGCCAATCTCCTCTAAGGTTGGATTAGTGAAGAAATTGTTTTTCCCTTCGGCAAACGGCCCCCAGGATTCAATCTGCGTATTGTATTTCTTCATAATCTCGTGAGCTGCGGTCTGCTGGTTGAAGACATGGGTCTCCACCTGATTGACGGCGGGAACCACTTCGCTGAATTTCACAAGGTCGATATATCTGTCCGGATAGAAGTTGCTGACTCCGATAGCCCGGATAATCCCCTCCTTGTAGAGCTCTTCCAGCGCCCGGTACGTTCCGTAATAATCGTTGAACGGCTGGTGAATCAGCACCAGGTCCAAATAATCGAGCTGAAGCTTTCTCAGGGATTCCTTAACGGATGCTTTGGCTTTCTCATAGCCTGCGTTTGAGATCCACACCTTCGTGGTGATAAAGAACTCTTCGCGGGCAACTCCGCTGGCCTTGATAGCCCGTCCCACCGCTTCTTCGTTCCGGTACGCCTGGGCGGTATCTATTGACCGGTAGCCGACATGGATCGCATCCAGCACACATCTTTCACATTCCTCGTGATCCGGGATCTGGTATACGCCATACCCCAGTATCGGCATCTGTACGCCGTTGTTAAGTGTTACATATTCCATTGCTGTTCCTTCTCCCTCCTGAGGTGTAATTGGTAATTGGTGATATCCTTTATTATGCTGCAAAATAGAAGATAACCGTTATCCTGATCATACTGAATGATTGCCTATTCCTGTCACGGCGCCTATAATACTGATCTGTTCTGGTTTATAATCGAATAAAAAACAACTGGGGGCGTAGTCATGCCGGAGGAGATCCTTACTCAGCAACAAGCACTGTCAAAGCTCATTCTGCAGTTTTCACCCAGTGACGGAGTGTTCGCGACAGCGATTCCTGATCTATCTGTGATCCGGTATTCGGATATTTCCGAGCCTGCTCACAGGGTGTACAAGCCTTCCTTTTGCGTGATTGCCCAGGGCATGAAAGAGGTGTTTCTGGCGCAGGAACGTTTCGAATACGGTTCAACCGATTACTTGATTGCTTCCATGAATCTGCCGGTGGTGGGCCAAATCATTAAAGCTTCATCCGATGTCCCTTATCTAAGTATCAAATTGGAATTTACGCATGATCAGATTCTGGAGGTAATGAACGAGGCTAACGTACGCATTGTGCCGAAGGAAAACGCAAAACGGGCTATCTTTGTAGGCCAGACCGAGCGTTCCCTGATGGATGCGACATTAAGACTGATGGAACTGCTGAACCGGCCGGAGGATATCGCTTTTCTTGCTCCCCTGTTCATCAAGGAAATTCTGTATACCCTGCTGAAGGGTCCATACGGTGTGACCCTGGGACAGATCGCGATGGAGGGCAGCCATACTTACCGGATCCGGGAAGCCATTGATTATATCACTGCAAATTATGCCGAGGCGATCCGTGTCGAACAGCTTGCCGAAGCTGCGAGCATGAGCCTCTCTACGTTCCACCGCAATTTCAAAGAGGTGACGGGTATGACACCCATCCAGTTTCAGAAGCAAATGAGACTGCAGGAGGCCCGGCGGTTGCTGCTTGCAGAATCTGCCGAAGCCGCCGAGGTAGCTTACCGGGTCGGGTATGAGAGTGCTTCCCAGTTCAGCCGGGAGTATTCCCGGATGTTTGGTTCTCCGCCGCGTTCCGACGTGAAGCAATTGAAGGAAATGTACGATCCTGCTAGAAGCATTGTGTTTCTGGGAGATTAATCTGTGGTAGGTGTGAAAAAAAGACAAGGCAACCAATCACTTATTGGTTGCCTTGCCGCTATAGTCTCATGATCTCGCATGTTATTGCTAAAGCTCAAGAAATCAGAAATTAAAGTCTTCATCCTTCAATGGCTCGACGTTCAGGGCCCGGACATAACCGTTGCCCTTCTTCGAGAAGAAATCATGCTGCTTCGTGTGCGTGCTGATACCGTTGAAGACAATCGGGTTGACCTCTTCGTCTTCAAACAGCGGCTCGAAGCCGAGATTCATCATCGCTTTGTTGGCGTTGTAGCGCAGGAACACTTTTACATCCTCCACCAGACCGATGGAGGCATAAATCTGCTCCGTGTACTGCTCTTCGTTGGCATGAAGGAAACGCAGCAGCTTCACGAGAGACTGGTACAGCTCCTGCTGCTCCTCCTCACTCAGCTCCGCATAGATTTCCTGGGCCAGTACTCCGACATAGACCCCGTGGATGCTTTCATCGCGCAGGATCAGGTCGATGATCTCTCCGCTGCTGGTGAGCTTTCCCTGACCCGCCAGATAGAGCGGATAGAAGAATCCGCTGTAGAACAGGTAGCTTTCCAGGAGCACTGACGCTGCCATGGCCATGAACAAGTCTTTGTTTGTATGGATGTTCCTGTAATACTGCTGGATCGTTTCCGCTTTGGTCTGGAGATGCTCATTCTCCTCCACCCAGCGGAAGATGCCGTCAATCTCTTCGGTGGAAGCCAGCGTAGTGAAGATGCTGCTGTAGGATTTGGCGTGAATCTGTTCCATCATCGCCATGAAGCCGAGCACCGCTTTGCGCTGCAAGCCGTCCACATGCTCCAGAATCTGCGGCATCCCCACGCCGCCCTGAATCGTATCCAGCAGCGTCAAGCCGCCCAATACCTTCATATAGGCGTCTTTTTCCAGGTCGCTTAGGGTCGCCCAGGTCATTTTATCGTCGGATAAAGGGATTTCGTCATCGGTCCAAAATTGCATAATGTTCTGATTCCAGAACATCATGGTGAAGTCATCGTCCGGGCGGTTCCAGTTGACCGCTTGAATTCCTGGCATAGATCTTAGTCTCCTTTTAATATATGAACTTAAGAGCTTCCGGCAGCACGGATTGCTGAAGGCCACAGCACCTATTACTAAAGGCTAACCGCACGGATTGCTGAAGGCCAGCAGCACGGATTGCTCTTAATGCCCTCACTAACCGCTTCTAAGCTGCTAATTGCATTTTGTACAACTATATCCATCTAAACAAGCCGTTTTCCTGCCATAGTTGCATTTCGTACAACTATTTTCTTACTTTAAGGCAGTTTGACCCCAATATACTGATTTTAGTTGCACAAAATACATCTATCCTTCAAAGATGGGTACATCCCTAACAAATAGTTGCACGAAATACATTTATCCCTGTTGAACGGGGCTGCCTATCATTCATCATAACTATACAGAACTGACTGCCAGCGAATAATACAGCCAAAAGCGGTATTCATCAGGTAATCGGGGGAACGGGCAGCGGACGAAAGTCTGTAACTTTAATCAAATCACTTTCAGGCCTTATCCGGCTAATCTTAAGTTCATCTTATAAGATTTCCTTCGGAAGCTTTCAGGCGGACGCTACTGCTCCTCCAGTTACACAATCCTCTTCCATCACTTCACCTTTATATGCAGCACTTAAGTTCCGGCATTAAATCGAGCAGGTCAGGCACTCTTCCACCGACAGCTTTTTGGTGCGGGTATAATACAAGGATTTCAGGCCTTTATGTGCGGCGTACAGATAGCAGCGGGCCAGCTCCCGTGTGGTGACATCGCTGTTCACATGCAGCACGGCGGATATACCCTGGTCAATATGCGGCTGAATTTCCGCAATCAGGTCAATCACCTTGAACTGGTCCATCTGGTACGCGGACTTGTAATAGAACAGATTATCCTTGCCCAGATATGGCATCGGATAATAAGTGGTCGAATTGGCGTAGGTCCGGGTTTCGATCTGCTCGACAATCGGCATCACGCTGGAGGTCGCATTCTGGATATAGGAGATGCTGGCCGTCGGGGCGATTGCCAGACGGTACGCGTGATAAAGGCCGTTCGCCATCACGTTCTCCTTCAGTGTCTTCCAATCCTCCGGTCCCGGGATCTCCATACCACTGAACAGCTCCTGCACCCTTGCCGTTGCCGGCCGGTAATCCGTCTCCAGATAGCGGTCGAAATATACGCCGCTGGCGTAATCGGAGCCTTCAAATCCATAGAACCGCTCGCCGGTAGCTTTGGCAATGTCCATGCTCTTCTCCAGGGAGTGATAGTTCATGACCATAAAGAAGGTGCGTGCGAAATCCTTGGCTTCATTGCTTTCATAGGCAATTTTATTCTTGGCCAGGAATCCGTGCAGATTCATGACGCCAAGACCGACCGAATGCATCTCCCGGTTGGCTTTCGCCACGCCCGGTGCGTTGTCGATACGGGTCATGTCGCTGACGGCCGTCAGTGCAATCATGCCCTCATGGACGGATTCCTTGATCGCCTTATGCTCCATGACGTTAACGATGTTCAGGGATGCCAGGTTGCAGCTGATGTCTCTGCGGATCTGGTCCGGCTTGCCGTAATCGGCAATTTCAGAGGTCTCCTGCAGCTGGAAGATCTCGGTGCAGAGATTGGACATCTTGATCTGGCCGACATTTTTCAGCGCATGGGCCTGGTTAGCGTTGCTCTTGTTCATAATATACGGATATCCGGATTCGAGCTGAATCATGGCGATCTTGGTCAGCATATCGCGGGCGCTCATGACCGCTTTCTTCTTGACACGTTCGTCGGCGAGCAGCGTATCGTACATCTCATCCAGATCCATGTCGTCAAGGTGCACACCATAGGCTTTGAATACACTATAAGGCGCAAACACATGCAGCAGCTCATTATCCTGAGCCAGCCGGTAGAACCGGTTCGGCACAATCAGGCCGATGGATAGAGTCTTCAGGCGGACTCTCTCGTCGGCATTAATCTTCTTGCTGTCCAGGAATTCGATGACATCCCAGCCGAAAATATTATAGTAGGCCGCTCCCGAGCCTTTGCGCTGGCCCATTTGATCCGCATAGGAGAAGCCGTCCTCCATCAGCTTCAGTACGGGCATAATGCCCTTGGCCGCTCCTTCCACGCCCTTGATCGCTTCGCCGCGGGCCCGCAGCTTGGACAGGTTAACGGCTACGCCCCCGCCCACCTTGGACAGCTGCATGCAGGTGTTCAGCACATAGTTGATCGAATTCAGCGAATCGTCCATTTCCAGCAGGAAGCAGGAGACCATCTCGCCGCGGCGGCTCTTGCCTGCGTTCAGGAAGGTCGGCGTTGCCGGCTGAAGACGCTGTTCCATCAGCGAACGGGCAAGCATACGGGCTGTATCTGCATTACCCCGTCCTAAATGCAAGGCTACAACCGCTACCCGGTCCGGATAATGCTCCAGATAGGTCTTCCGGTCATTGCTCTTCACGGCATAGTCCGTATAGAACTTGGATGCCGCCATGTAGGATGGGAACTGGAATTGATAGCTGTGTGTAATCTCGAAAATCCCGGTTACCTCTTCGGGTGCATATTCCTTATAAAAGTCCTCGTAATAATCGTGCTCGATCATATACTGAACCTGTTCTGCAAAGCCGGCGAAGGACAGGCTTCTCGCTTCGACTTCTTTCATAAATTCGGCTACGGCTTCCTGGTCTTTATCCAGCTGGAAAAAACCGTCTGCATCGCGTTTCATTAACATGTTGTTGAGTTCAATATGACGCAACACGGCTCACCTCTCTTTCGAATCGTTCTACATCGGTCTTGGTTCCGGACAGCTCGAATTTGCTGATGACCGGAACCTGGTACAGATCTGCAATTATGTCTGCACTGAGGGCAAACCGTTCGCCCCAGTTGCGGTTGCCGCTGGCAGATACACCAAGCAGGTGCTTGGCGTTATCCTGCAGGAAGGAGGATACCCGCTCGGGAATCTCTCCAAACCCTGTCGTATATGTAACGAGAACATAAGGCTCATCAATGGTCATCTGCTCTTCAATCTGGACGGCTGGCAGATTAAGCTTGGAGATAAATCTTTTAACGTTGCCGGTCTTGGAATCATATACAATCAGCATCGGCTGCTACCTCCTTGGATTCTATGGAAAATGCTGTTAGATACTATATTTAGATGACTCTATCTATTTTATAACCATATATTGAAATGTCAATGCTTGTACAAAGCGAAAAAATTGATCTGCAGCGCAAAAATACCGCCCCGCTTGATGGGACGGCATTTAAAAATATTTTTAAAATTTATACTATCTTTTTCGGGTTAACTATAGTATCTGTTCTCCAATGTCCGGATCGAAATCGGCCACGATCAGGATATCCATATGGCGTGCGTTCCGCAGCAGGTAGTGGACGATGCTTTCTTTCAGCAGGGTGTACCAGAGCGGCTTGCGGGATTGACCGATAATCAGCTGGGTGGTATGCACCTCGTTAATCCGGTGCAGCAGATTCTTATGAACGTTCCGCCGGCTGACGGCTTCGGCAATTTCCATTCTTCCCCCGAGCCGTTCAGTTAGTTGCCGCAGGACATTGAGCCGTTTCTGCTCATGGTCACCCGGTACTCCCCCGCAGTGGACATAGTGGACGTACCACTCCGCCTTTAACCGGTGCGCAATACGGAAGCCGCGGCGGATTAACCGCTCCGAACGCAAGCCCAGATCCACACAGATGAAGATGACCTCACGCCGGCCCCAGGGTCCGCGCAGTGAGGCCTCCCGGTCCCACGCTTCCAGCCGCTCATCGACATCATCGGCAATCTCGCGCAGCGCAAGCTCCCGTAATGCAATCAGGTTGCCGAGCTTAAAGAACGACTCCAGCGCCTGATTCACCTTCTCGAAGGCATAGATTTTGCCGTCCCGCATCCGCTCCTGCAGCATCTGCGGCGTAACGTCGATCAGCTCCACCTCATCCGCCAGCTTCAGAATCGCATCAGGCACCGTTTCTCTGACCCGTACACCGGTCAGCTGCTCCACTGCATCGTTCAGACTTTCCAGGTGCTGGACATTGACAGTAGTAATTACCGAGATTCCATTCTCCAGCAAGCGGACCACATCCTCGTACCGCTTCTTCGTCAGGCTTCCCGGCACATTCGTATGCGCCAGCTCATCGACCAGCACGACCTCCGGCCGGCGGGCAATGATGGCCTCTGTGTCCATTTCCTCCAGCTTTGTGTTCTGGTAGGCGATCTGCGCCCGGGGGATGACCGGCAAGTCGCCTACCTGCCTGATGGTTTCCATGCGGCCGTGTGTCTCCAGCAGGCCAATGACGACATCAATGCCTTTGTGCAGCAGAATGTTTCCTTCCTGCAGCATTTTGTAGGTTTTGCCGACTCCGGGAGCGGCACCGATATACACCTTGAAGGTGCCGCGGCGCATGGTCCTGATTTTCGTTTCAATCTCTTTGCTGCTGAGCCGGTGAAAAGGCCCGGCCTCTCCTTTGGGCTTCGCCCTGACAGGCAGGATACGCTCCCCCTCCTGCTCCGCACGGTCGGCCATCAGGAACACATCAATATTCCGGGTTCGGCGCAGCACCCGGTTCACAATCGAGCCCTGCCAGCGTTCCTGCCAGCGGCTCTTCTTGGAGTGCCCCATCACAATCCGGGTGACATTGTTACGGATGGCATATCGTACCAGCACGGAAGGCAGCTTGCGGGCATGCAGCAGAGACAGCTCATCGAACCTCGCGTCCACTTTGTCCACCAGCTTCTGAATGTAGCGCTTGAAGGCCTGCTGCTCCTTCGTTAATTTCTGCTTGGACACGATAAAGGTAACCACCAGCAGATCGCCGTTCAGCCGCTTGGCAATCTGCTGTCCTCTGCGCACATGCAGCGATCCGTTCCAGTGATATTGTGCGGAGACCAGAATCCGTTCAATCGCTCCCGAAGGCCCGATCTGGCCGTTCTGTTCGCGGTGCTTCTCCAGGGTATCGTTCACGCCTTCGGCCACCAGCCGCAGTGAGAGCTCACGAAGCACGCCGAGATTGCCGCGCCGGGACATCGCCGGGTGTGTCTGATCGCCCAGCACTCCCTCATTGATCCGGCCGAGAATCGTTTCCGGCGAAACGTCGATTAACTGGATTTCATCCGCCAGTTCAAGCGTATCCAGGGGGACCGTTTCTTCCGCACGGATTCCCGTCATTTTAAAGACAATATCCTCAACCCCGGCCAGCTCATACACATTAATGGTTGTAATCACGCTTATACCCTGGTCCAGCAGGAACCGGATGTCCTCCAGACGGGTCTTGAACCGGGCCCCCTCACGGTTGCGGTGGGCAAGCCCGTCTGCCAGCACAACCTCGGGATTGCGCTCCAGGATGGCGTCGAGCGGGAGGTCTTTCTGCTCTTTGCCGTCACGCCACCAGTGGATGCTGGGCACCCGCTCCAAATCCAGCAGCTGCTGGACGGTCTCTGACCGCTGCATGGTGGACACTGCACTGATGACGACATCAATGCCCTGCTGCTGCAAGGCTTTGCCCTCCTTAAGCATATGATACGTTTTGCCCGCACCGCTGACAGAACCGATGACGATCTTCAGCCTGCCCCGGTGCAGGCGGTAAATGGAATACAGAATTTCCTCCGGCGATTTGCGTTTATATGGGGACACCTCTTCTCCTCCATGCTTAGATCTTCAGTCCTTATACCATCCGCTTGATGATTCTGCGAGTATACCATTAAGGGCATCAGAACGGTGTTAGAAATCCTGCCGCAGTATTAAGAGCGCATTAAGATACGGCTGCGGCAGGTATTAAGGTCTGATAAGGAGATGACACGGTTCATTAAGGTCGTCTAAATATTCAAAGAAATTGAAGCAATCCGCAGGAAAGCCGTGCTATCCGTAAGACTTACCCAAGTTATTTTCGATATCTTTGCGAAACTGGCCGAAATCTTGTGTTAAAGAACTTTCACGGTTTTGTACTTGCCGGAGCGGGCTGTGTATGATTGCTTGTAATTCAACGCAGAAGTAACACAGGGCGTAAGTTAGTCAGGTACAAGAGGAGGATGGGACCATGTATTCCTTGAAAATATATTATTTTGGCATCCACCCTCGCCTGCTGGACCCGGTCAGCCTGGAATTCTTGAGTTTTGCCGCTTTGTGGTATGAAGAAAATAGCAGGCGGTATATCGTCGGCTACGGATTCGGAGAGGAACCTATTCATAAACTGAAGCAGTTCTGCGCTTCCACGGCGCATTATACCTGCAACGATCAACATACGCTGCTCGATATCTACAGCAGTCTAAGGGCAGCGCAGCATGAGCAGGACTGGAACACCCGCAAGAAGCTCTCCTTGCTGTCAGTGTTCAGAGCGCCCTGGAGCGGCATGGACACCGGCTGGTACATCATCCGGTCCCGTGCCTCGTATCCTTGTCATCTATCTGTAGTCCAGCGGAGGAAATATAGTATCTGGCTGGAGCACGCCTCGGTCTGCGAGAATGAAGCGGAGCTCGCAGCCTGTATCAACAAAGCCAAAGAAGCCCATTGTCTGGCCTACATCAAACTGACGAATGGTTGAGGAGAGATCATCATGGACACCGGCAACCGAATCTCGCGGATCGAACTCTTTGCCCTTCCGGCTCCGTCCTTACAGGACGACAGCTCAGGACACAATACGAGACTGCAGCTCATTCTGAAATTGACTTGCGATAAATGTGTCAGCTATGGGGAATGTGTGTTATCTGCCGACAAGCAGCCGCCGAATTTAATCAAGTGGGGCTTCTATTTGAGGGGCATTATCCATATGGAACTTGAGGAGGCACTGATGACCCTGGAGCTTCACCAGCGGGAATGGACACCGGGCCAGTCGCAATTGCTGCAATCGGCGTTATGGAGACTGGCGCTGGCCCAAAGTGTTCCATTACAATTAGCTGCCGGCTCAGCGGGAATACATTACAATAAGCCCCCGGCAGCTTATTATGCGGCTTCCGGTTCCTCTGCCTGCAAGGAGCGGTTCGGAGAGTATGACCTCTCCCGCTTATTTGAAGAGGCCACTTCTTATTACTCGATTCTGATCTAATTAGTGCAGCTTATTTCATGTACGAGTTGACCAGCTCATAGCATCTGTCCTTTGTGACACTTGCCAGCACAGACGAATATTCCAGCGGCTGCATGGTGCCGCCTTCGAATTTCAGCGACGCTTCCTTCGCGGTCTCATCCCTGTAGCTGATCCATTCCAGCTGTTCCTGCTTGAGCTTCGCCATATCGCTTTCGGACAGCTGTTCTTTGAGCTCACCGTAGATTTGATTCAGCGCTTCATCCCAGCGCTTGTATTCTTCGTCAGCCGCCTCGATCATGGACGCTGTCGATCCTTCTCTTAAGCTTTGCAGGTCGCTAAGTCCGGCATCTACGGCATCCAGCTTCTCCAGATAATCCTGCTTGGTTGCAGAAGCGGCAGGTGTCTGTTCAGCGGTGGCCGGAGAGGCCGACGGGGAGGCTGTCTCCGGAGCTGCTGACTCCTGCAGTTCATTATCCGCTGAAGCCGTTGCTGGCGCTGTAGTCGCAGGAGCTGCGGTTTCTGGAGCGGCTGGGCTCGATCCGGCCGCTCCGGAGCTGTTATTGGCGTTATTCCCGCAGCCGGCCAGTGCCAGGCTGCCTATCATTATAGTTAAGAGCAGTATCTTTCTCATGTCATCCCTCATCTCCTCTATATTATTGTCGCGTTGTTAACATATACCTTTCATAGCTTCAGACGAAACCGGAACCCGGATAGTTGCGTCTTCTCCGGAAATCTAAGCACAACAAAGACACCCAGGTTAAATGGGTGTCCAGAGGTTCATTATCGTGTGAATCAGGCAAGCAGATGCCCGATGATCTCCATTCTGCCGCCAATTACGGATGGGATGGCTGCTGCATTCTCTTCGGCTACCGAGAAGATCACTGCCGTCGCCGGTCCGCCTGAAACCTTCAGCTTGTCCGTAATGCCGGGAACCGGCTCGAATCGGCAGCCGTTCAGCCCGGCCAGAAGGGCCGCCTCATACCCTGCCCCCTTGGAGCCGACCGGATGAATCTCATGCACTTCCGGTAAGGCTGCCAGGGACTGTAGCTGCCGGATGCTGCATTGCCTGTCCGGGTGCTCCATGACAGCAGCGCCGAGCATCGGTTCTCCCAGCATAATTAAACAGTCACCGGCCGCCGACCGCTTCAGCTTCAGTTCGTCCTCGCTGATTTCGCCGATGACGGTGATTCCAACGCCGGTCTGGCGGGATTCGAAATTCTCTTCTGTGCTTCCGTTTACATGAAGCTCCGTGAGACCGGCTTCATCGAGCAGTCTATGTACGCCGCGGATAATTTCGCATCCCGTCGGATGCATCTCTACGGCCAGAGTGTCTACCACGGTAAGAATATCTGCTCCTACCGACAGTACCTCCATCACGGCAACGCGGGCTGCATAATAACCTACGATATCCGGCGGGGCCGGTACAACATCCATGGGCTTGTTCCCGATGCCTGCACTGGAGTCGCAGCCGATGACCAATGACCGGCTCCCGGGTCTTTGGATTATAGTTAAATCACGTATTTTATATACTGATGGCTTCAAAGAATCGGCCTCCTGACAGCACAATGTCAATTCGTGCGGATGGCCCCATCCGCTTTAATTCAGTTATATCGGCTTTATGATGTCCAGCCTGCTTACCAGAGCTTCAAGCAGCTCGACCACGATAGCTTGTCCGTTTGTCCCGAAATTCCTCTTGGAGCCCAGTTCTTCCAGCGAAGCATGCATTAAATCTCCAATGGTTAGATAGTCATTATCCTGTAAGGCATTCAGAATACGCGAGATGCTTCGTACATTCTGGCCTGCTTCCAGTCGAAGCACATGGATAGACTGATTATAGTAGAATTGATCAATATGTATGTAGGACTCTATCGGGGCATCTAACCTTTCAGACCAGCGGCTTATAAATGACATCTTCCGATCACCCGCTTTTATGCGATTTCGCGAACTAGTTAGGAAAACTAACTATATTCTCGCACCAATATCCAGGGCTGTCAATGCAGATCAATAGATGATAGTTCACTATGAATCAAAGCCGGAAAGAGTCGACCGATTCTCTCAACCCTGTTACGACCTGCTCCAGATTAACTGAAGAGCCAACCACCTCGGTGAGAATATCCTTCTGGCTCATTGTCGCCGAGTTGACGGAGCTCGCGATTCTGGACACGGACTCTGCGGCATTGGTTAGCTCACCCATGGTCGCAGCCACTTCTTCCGATGAAGCGGACATTTGCTCCGTGACGGCGGATGCTTCATGCAGCTGGGTGGTGATAGAAGTTATAGAGGAGATAATCTGCTCAATAATCGCATGGACTTCCGCCGCTGAAGCGCTGCCCCGTCTGGTTTCTTCGACGCTATACTGCATCAGGGTGGACGCTTCCGTGATGTCATCAACGGTTTCGCTTAAGATGGAGCTCACTTCCTGAGCGGCCTGTCTAGAATGAGCGGATAATCGTCTCATTTCCGAGGCCACCACCAGAAAGCCTCTGCCCTGCTCGCCGGCCCCGGCTGCTTCCAGCGAAGCGTTTAAGGAGAGCAGGTTCGTATCCTGGGCAAAGCCCGAGATGCTGGATACAATCTGATTCATTTGTGCCGATTTGCTGCTTAGCGACGTAATAACCTTTTCCAGTGAAGTGATCGCTGTAATAATTGCTGTCATTTGCGAGTTTAATGATGCTACCGATTCTAACCCGTGAATAGCCGATGTGTTCATAGCAGTGGAGTAATCGGCAATTTGCGAAGTGCTTTCGGCGATCCGGTTCACTCCCAAGGCCATTTCTTCGACCGCCCGGCTGGTTTCCGAGATACCCGTGAACTGGCTTCTAACGCTTAAGGACATGCTCTCTATATTGCCGGCAACAGTATCCGCCTCCTCTGATGCAGTCTGTGAACCGGCCACAACAGAATGCATCGCGTGCTCAGTAGTAGAGGCGTTCGCAGCAATCAGAGCAATGATTCTGCGCAGATCAGCCACCGTGGTGTCAACAGATTGGGATAGCTGCCCCAAATCGTCTCTGGGATAGCTGGTCTCGGGAGCTGCCGTCAGATCACCGCTTGTAACGCTCGACAGCTTCACATTTACACTGCGCAGAGTGCTTACAATATGTCTGATCGTCATCCCTGCCAATAGTAAAGTCGCGAGCAGGACAAGGGCCAGCATGACAAATCCGAACCGCTCTTTGCGTAAGGCTTCCTGCTCTGCCGCGAGAATATGTATTTTGGAATAGCTCTCTAACGACGAGGTAATCTGGGTTATCGCAGAGCCTACGTCAGCGAATTGCTGGTCCAGCACCTCCTCGGCGGGTCTGGAAGCAGCAGGCCGGCTCATCCCGTCTGACCAATTTTGCAGCATCGAATTTAACTCAGAGAACAAACTGTTCAGCGTTTTGTCGGTATCTCTGTAGTAGATATCATCCAGCACCCCGAGACTCTCCAGTTCAGCTCTGGCCATAGTTACTTTATTGACCACCACATCCATGGAATCGCCGGTGACCTCCGAGCCGGAGGTGTTGCCGGTGTATGTATATTTCTTATGCTCAAGCATGAGATGCTGCAGGTTTTTGTCGGCATCTACCAGCTCTGTGGTGGACCGGATGGTTGCACTGTAGAGAACCTTGGTCAAGTTGTTGATATCCCGCTTTCCGGTCTCAACCAGGTAGATCATTGCTACGGTAAATGAAATCAGACAGATTGAAACCATTAGATACAGCTTTAATCTTACCGACAGATCGCGCCAGAAGTTGTACGGGTACATAGCCATACTCTTTAACCGACGATTACTCTTCTTCTTCGGGAGAAGCAGCACTTCTCCGCCTGAAGCTTTCTCCAGCTCATTCATTTGCTGCCTTCTTTCCATTATGTATTTTCACAGCTAGTTCATTGTAGCTTTTGACCGATGATAAAACACTGAAGGTATTGGTGGAGAACATCTTCTGTAAATAAAAATAACCGCATCCCTGGTAAGGATACGGTCACTTGGGTCCTGCCCTCTTCTACGCTCCCGGGCTCTGGTAAGTCTGCAGGCCCTTCTTCCAGATCAGTCTGCTTAAGACAATGAGGATAAGCGCCACGAACGGTATACCGATAATGAAAGCTTTATGATCCTCAAAGCTGAAGAAATACTGCGAGGGATAGAAGCTGATAAAGCCAAACGGCAGAATCGTTGTCAGGATGATTTTGATCGTCAGATTATAAATGTTCAGCGGATATTCAATCAGTCTTTCGATGCTGCCCACCAGCTCATGCAGGGCATTGCTCTTGATCATCCAAAAGGAAGCGGCAGATAACAGAAACATAAGACAAGAATAGATGATGGTGCAGAAGATCAGTGCAAGCATCAGGTAGAGCACATCCGGGAAGCCGGAGATGATAGCGATATGTCTCTCTGCGGCAATCATTAGTCCAAGACCGATCAGAAATTCGTCAAGCGGGAGTTCCGTGTTATACCGCCCTGTTGAAAGCAGCTGGAAGAACGTACCCAAGGGACGGGTGATGTACGTATCCAGGCTTCCGAGCCGTATCCAATATCCGAGATTCAAAGTATTAATGAAGAAAGTGTTATAGAGTGCCCTGATCAGATAAAAATAACCGAGCATCCAGAACACCTGGTATTTGTTCCAGCCCGCAATCATGTCCACCTGGGCAAAGATGATCTCCAGGCTTACTACGCCCATTAACAGAATCAGTGCACTGGCCACGTTGATTGCAATGAAATCCGCCTTATATTCTGCATATACAAGCAAGTTGGTCTTAAAGTAAGAGCGGTAACAGCGCAGGTATTTCTTAAGTCCCTCCATCTTTATCCCCCCTGAACCGTCAGTCTCTTGAAAGCGGCTTGTTGCAGCAGCATGCATAAAAAGAGAAGAAAGATTACCCAAGCCGACTGCTGAAGGATGAGCCACAGACCTTCCGTTAAGCTGTAGGACTTCATCATAGCCGAGACCGGCAGATAGTAGATGGCCCTGAAGGGAAATACATAACACAGCTTCAAGAGCCATTCCGGATAAAATTCCAGCGGGATGTATAGCCCGGAGAGTATGCTCATGCATGCCATTTTCAGCATGTAGATTCCGATGATAGAGCCTGTCCAGAAGCTGGTCAAGCCCAGGATGAAGTTCAGAATGAAGAAGATCAGGTACGCAAGTATAGCCATGACCGTAAACAGCAGCACCTGATTCAGGGAGACCGCATCACCGTCCTTGAACATAAATACCGCTACAAGCGGAATGCTGATTACAGCAGCCTGCAGTAACCCTCTGCCCAGATCATCGAACAGATACCTGAACGGAAGCAGCACAGGCTTGACTTTGTCCATTACGATTGAACCGTCGCGAAAGCTCTCACCGATCCGTTCATCCACTCCGTCTCCCAGCAGTTTGCGCAGAATATGGCCGAAGAGGATATAGGAGAAGACGCTATAAAATGTTAGATTAGCCAGCTCATCTTCTCCGCTTCCGGAATAGATGGCGTTCCATAAGAAATACTCTACAAAGAAAATTACAAGGGCAGCGAACAGGGAAGACAGGAAATTAAACTTATAGAACAGCTCCAGCCGGATTCTGGTTTTGCTGAACGCCAAATATCTCTTCATCGTCATCATCACTTCTCATCCACATTTTCATAGAGATAGAGCAGTACACTTTCCAGAGTATCCATACTCGGGTTGCTCCTCACCACAGCGCAATTCGGGTCAAATCTATATAAATTCATACCAGAATTATACTTTTGAGTAAGTGATAAAAAATATATAGGTTATCGGTCATACAAAGTAAAAAACGGCTTAGCCGTCCTAATTTGGACGGCTAAGCCGTTTCTGCCATCACCGGGTCATCCCGGTCTCCGAGAGTCGGGTAGCCTTGACCACGTACTTGGCCAAGCCCGGGAATACCCGTGCCAGTCCAGGATACAGCCGGTTGGTTCTGGCAAACGCCAGACTTTGAATCCGCCTTGCCCGCTTCAGCAGCGCGGTGAATTCCTGATTCGCTTCCCCGGTGTAGCCGGTTCGCCACTGATCATAACGGAGTTCTCCCTTAAGATATTGGTCCGTCCAGCCGGAGCACAGCAGCGAGGAACGCAGGGCAATTGACATTCCGTCTCCGCATAACGGCGGAATCATGAGCATGGCATCCCCGATATGGGGAAATTCCGACCAGGGCTCCGGGAGATCGGACAAATGGACGGGTGCCATCGACACCTGCGAGCCAGGGACCGGATTCCCTGCGGTGAGCCTTTCCGCTAGCCGGAAATTTGTCTGTGCAGCCGTCTGCAGAATTTCCGGCACGGATTTCCCGTTCCCTTGGACGGAATCCAGAGTCAAGAGCGCAGCGACATTGGCTTTCCCTTCTTCAATGGGGGAAATTCCAATATATCCGCCCGGGCAGAAATAAAGCTCTACCCGTGACGGAACATGAATGCCGGTGAAGTGGGATTTTACACCGATATATACGGTCTCATCCCTGGTTTCCTCAGCAAAGCGCGCCATATCCCGGGGTTTCTTCGTCCCGTATGCACCCACTACAGCCCTTGCCTGATAACGGACCCTTCGGCCGTTCTGCCGGGTCTCCACTTCATAAAGATGATCATCCGTCTTGCGGATGCCGGTGACCATGGTCTTCGTAACAATCTCCGCTCCCGCCGCCTGTGCCTTCTGATGAAGAATCCGGTCCAGCTCATAACGGCTGATCCCGACGGCCTCTCCGGGCAGAGGAGCCTCAATCTCTCCTCCATGCGGCAGGATGATGACGGCCCGGTCCATCATGGCGGGCACAATCCCTTCCTTCAAGAGATCGACGCCGAGAACCTTCAGCATTTCCTTGGTCTCCGGAGACATGAACTCTCCGCAGGTCTTGTGGCGCGGGAACTCCTGCCGGTCCAGCAGCACCGTGCGGTGTCCCAGCCGGGCAAGCTGGAGTGCGCAGCTGCTGCCGGCGATTCCCGCTCCGATCACAATGATATCCACTGGCTTCATTCACGGTTCACCTGCTTTTTAATTAAAATAGGCGGTTCGATGTCAAGCATTAGGGATTACCACCGAATAACGGAACAGCGGCTTCCACGAATAAGTCATGTCTGCGGATTGAAGGTTCTGCTGCAGCTCCCGCCAATCCCGGTCCTTGAAGCCTTTGGCAACGGACAGCGGTCCGTCATGCCGGATGTAGCGGTTGCGCGAGATTACGTGTGTAACTACCCAGACGGCAGCGTACGATACCGGATGCCGGTGAATGTCGTTGATGACGACCCCGTATTTCGCAGCTCTGCGCATATGGGATACCATCTCTACCAGCTGCAATCCGTCAAAATGATGGATAAACTGCGAGCCGGTCACAATATCCGCCGAGCCATCCTTCAGCTCCCTAAGGTCGCCCTGCACCACCTTCACCCGTGGTTCATCGCGGAACAGCTGCCGGGCTTCCTCGCAGGCTTCTTGGGTCATGTCAACCAGAGTGATCTTCAGCCCGATGCCCTTCCGGTCTCCCCATTCGAGCAGCTTCCGGTTCACATCGCCCGAGCCTGCACCCACATCCAGAATACTGAGCGCTTTGGGCCGGCCGCTGGCCAGCCACAATTTCTCTACGCCGGCCCTGGTCGGGCCGGGAGCGGCGAAGATCCGGTTCAGCCGCCGCAAATGCTTCAGTGCCTCGCGGAGTTCCTCGCCGCCCATCGAGAAGTCATCCATCAGCTCGTCTTCCTGCGCCCGGACCGACAATCTTCTAAAGAACGGCATGATTCTGCTCCTGATGAGCCGGGGAATAGGCCGGAACGTAAGTGAAGCGCATCAGCTCGGCGGTCAGCCCCGGGCCAAAGGCCATCGCTACTCCTTCTTTAGCCGCGCTTCCCTGTGCTTTCATATCCTGCCGCATGGCCTCAAGCACAAACAGGATGGTGACCGAAGACAGATTACCGGCGGTTCGCAGGATCTCGCGGCTATAGTGTGTCTGTTCATCGCGGAGCCTCATGACCTTCTGGACCGAATCGACAATCCCGCGTCCGCCCGGATGGATTGCCCACAGCTCAGGCAGCGCAGCGCCGGCAAGCAGAAGCTCAAGCTCTGCTTCGAGATGGCTGCCCAGCAGCTCCGGAATCCGCGGGGATAAATACAAGTCGAACCCTGCATCGCCTACCTCCCAGGTCATATCCGCAGTCGTCTCCGGAAGCAGCACCGAATAGCCCGTGCCCAGACTCAGATAATGGCTGTGCCGGGCTTCCGCAGCTCCAACAACACAGGCGCCTGCCCCGTCGCCGAAGAAGGAAGCGGCGAATAATGCCCCTCTTTCCTGGACCGGCTGGAAATGCAAGGTGCACAGCTCCACACACACGACGAGCACTGTAGACCCGGGTGCGCCATTGACGACATCACGCGCCATCTGGATTGCCTTCAGGCCGGCAGCGCAGCCCTGAAAGATTAACGGAAGCCGGTTCACGCGCGGCGACATTCCAAGCTCACGGATGAGCATGACATCCAGTCCCGGCAGGTATTGGCCCGTGCAGCTGACGGTGATAAGGTGGGTAATCTCTCCGGCGGTCTGACCGGCATCGCGCAGCGCTCTACGGGCGGCCTCCAGCCCCAGCGGAAGCGCCTCCTGCTGATATTTCTTCATCCGTTCACCGGTCGTGGGGATTCCCGCCAGCTCCCCTCCTGTCGGTACATACCGGCAGGAATCCGCAGAGCCGAGATAGCTGTCGTCTACAGTATAGCGGGTCTCCACGCCGCAGGATTTGAAGATCCGCTTAGCGAAGCGTGCCAAATCCGGGCTGTCCTGCAGTGAGGAAGCGATCAGCTCCGCGATTTCCGGCTGGGCAATGGAATAGGCAGGCAGAGCCGTTCCAATGCCCAGGACCGCCGTTCCGGCCTTGCTGTTCATTTCAGTCATTTATGCGCCTCCGTTAAAGTGGATTTTTAGGCTATGGCTAACATTGTTTACCCTTAACGGTCCCTTTATAATCCGGCCAGCTACGGTCCCTCCAGCTATAGGATCAGGCGGCCTGAGCGACCATTGTCAACTTAAACAAAAAGCAGCCATGCATCGGCTGCTCTGGCTGCTCTTAACGTAGATCTTCCTGGTTGTATTATTCTGCTGCCGTACGGACTTATTTCAAATCCTGCAGCAGATTCTTTATTTTCGAATAATGCCCGCTCACCTTATCAACCATGTAATTATACATCAGCTGATTCTCTGCGAGGTTGGCCATTTCAATATCCATATCGACATTATTGCCGTTGTTGTTCATTGTGGTATCGCTGTTCTGCACAATCCGGTAGGGAATTCCCGACAAGCCGGTCTCACCGGTGGGTATGTGCTTCGGATGTGTCCGTTTGACCTCCAGATTGTCCGATGAACCGTTCTCGATAATACGCCGGAGTTCCTCCTGAAACTCCACCGTCTTCTTTTTATAATTGGGGGTATCGGCATTGGCGATATTCTCGGCAGTGACGTTGTGCCGTACATTCAGCACCTGCAAAAGGGATTCGTTGAGTCTTGAAGAGCTGCTTTGGATCATGGCTCAATCTCCTTGTTATGTTGATATGGCTATAATGATGCAACCGGGTATTCTTTTTTTCGTATACTAATACCATTAAACTTTAAAATTAAAATAACTGCAAGGAGTGAAATCATGAAAAAACACAAATTAAGCTTTCTGCTGCTCATTTTGCTGATTATGCCGGGTTGTGCGTTTGCAGAGCAGGTCGGAGACAGCGTGAATTTTGCCACGGACACCGCCTCTTACATGCAGAAGCTGAATGAATTCGGCCAAGAGGCCCAGACCTGGGTTACCGATGCTGCCACGGACCCGGAGGCAAGGGAGGCACTGAAAGACAAACTTGTGGCCCTCAAGGAAGAGAGCGCCCAGTATGCCAGTCTGCAGGTTCCGGAGTATGCGGCGGATTTGCACCAAAAGATCGCCGGTTATAACGATACGCTGCAGCAAGGCCTCGATCAGGCGATTGCCAACGTGGAGGAAGGCAAGGCAGCCTTCGAATCGACGGGAATTCCCGATACCATTAATCAGGTTAATGAGCTGATGAACCAGCTAAATCAGCTGATTCCGAATTAACGTTATTAAGCGCAGAAGCACTATACAACCGCTCCGAAAGCGTTTAAAATTCTCTTTAGCAAATGCTTACAATCATTTGATCCGAGAGAATTTATCCGCAGAAGGAGTTTTGAAGTGACATGCTGGAATCAAGCATAACCAAGCAAATTGAACGAACCTTGAGAGCAAGCATCGACAATAATGAGATTGCCGGAGCAAATTTCATGATCATCAAGGACGGCAATGAGGTCTTCTACCATGAAGACGGATTCGCCGATCTTGCAGCAAAGCGTCCGATAGCCCGGGATTCCATCTTCCGGTTATATTCAATGACGAAGCCGGTAACCGCTGCCGCCGTCATGCTGCTGTTAGAGCGCGGGGAGATCGACCTCTTCGATCCCGTCAGCCGTTATATTCCCGGATTCAGGAACCAGCAGGTTGAACGCAGCGGCGAGCTTGTGCCGGCCGGCCGGGAGGTCAATATTCATGATCTGTTGAACATGACCTCCGGCCTCACCTACGGCGGGACCGATCAAGCCGGACAGCATGCAGATGCCTTGTTCCGTGAACTGGGAAGCCGCTTGTCCGGCGATAAGCCGATGAGCACCATGGAGTTTGCGGACCGTCTGGGTCAAGGTCCTCTCTCCTTCGAGCCGGGTTCCTCCTGGCAGTACGGTACATCGGCGGATGTCCTGGGCGCAGTAGTGGAAGCGGTTAGCGGCATGCGTTACGGGCAATTCCTGCTACAGGAAATCTTCGCGCCGCTGGGAATGCAGGATACAGGCTTCTGGCTGCCGGAGGAACGGAGAGCCCGCCTGGTCAAGACCTACCAGGATGACGGGGCAGGCGGATTGAAGCTGTTCACGGAAAGCCATCTCGGCATCGCTCATCAGATGGACCGGGAACCGGCATTCGAGTCGGGCGGCGCAGGACTTGCCTCCACTATTGACGATGCCGCGAAATTCACAACGATGCTGATGAATCAGGGCCGTTATGAAGGCGGACAGCTGCTGAAGCCAAGAACGGTGCAATTTATGACCTCGGCTGCACTGTCTGCACGGCAGCAGCAGGGCTTCGATACATGGCATTCCTTATGCGGCCATAGCTACGGGAACCAGATGCGCATCATGACCGAGCCCGGCAAGGCCGGACTCATCGGCGGCCGGGGCGAATACGGCTGGGACGGCTGGCTAGGGGCTTACTTCAGCAACAGTCCGGAGGATCGGCTGACGGTCCTGTTCATGATCCAGAAGAAGGATGCAGGCACGTTGCCGGTTACGCGCAAGCTGCGTAATATCGTGTTCAGCAGCCTGTAAGGCGAAACGTAAAGAAACCGCGCCGGAGTGAGCTCCTGGCGCGGTTTTTTGCGGAGCGAGTAAGGCTATTTTGGGTTAAACGCCTCTTTAATCCGCGTGTATTCCTCGCTCGAGATCGACAGCACGGTGCCATGCTTGAAGCCGTACGGAAAGCTGAAGCTTTCGTCCGAACGCACAAACCGGCCGCTCTCCAGCGTCTCGGCGACGAATGGCACATACCCCTGCCCTTCCCCTTCTACGCCATAGAAATCAAGCATCAGGCACCACTCACCACTCGGCAGGCGGAACGCCGTCGGTGCTTCATATACCCCTTGCTGCAGCTTGGCCATCTCTGAGTCAAAGGCGGCAATTCGGGTATAACCTTCACCGGCCAGCTGGTCGCCCCGCTCCAGAATAATCGTTGCCGGGTTGGCTTCACTCTTCAGGAACCGGTAAAATACACCGTTCTCCTCATATATGGCGGAATCAATGATTCCGCTATCTTCCTTCCGGCACAGGAGCTCCGGTGCGCTGAAGGTGCGGAAATCGCGGGTACGCGAGTAATAAATCGCCTTCGGTCCATATCCGTTCGAGGCATGGGACGAGGACCAGTGCAGCACATAATCCTGCTCATGCGGATCATAGACGACATCAGGCGCCCAGAGACAGCCATAGTTGTCATCGCCAAGCTCGATCAGCCGTTGCTCCGACCAGTTCACCAGATCCTCCGATTCCCACAGCGACAGGCATTTACTGCCTTCCTTTGTAATATTATCCCAGCTTCCCTGATACTTTGTATGAAAACAGTTGGCCAGGCTGAGGTCCGTCGCAAGAATGACAAAACGGCCGTCCCCGGTGCGGACAATCGTATGATCCCGGACCCCCTTCTCCCCCAGGCTACTTTCCAATATAGGCTCGCCGTTATTCACCGCTTCCCAGTGAAACCCGTCGGTGCTGAGGGCGAAATAAACCTGCTCTCCGTCGGGCGTCTTCTTTTCCTTGAAATGAACAAATAAATACGCTTCCACGTCTGACACATCCTTTTGTCAATATGTAGTTCTCTATTATTCTACGACGCGGAAGCGGGAATTCCTTTAGCTATAGTTAAATTAGTTTAAATTAATATGTATTAAGAAGGTGTGCAATCAAGCGTAATAGACTTTTTCCACTTTATACAGGGTTTGCTCGATCGCCGGGCAGAGCGCGGCAGTCGTTTGGTAGAATTTGATGCGGAAGTATAAGCTCTTCAGGAAGTTTTTTATATTATTTTTTTGCCTGAAGGCGGTCAGGAAATCCGGGCTCTTCTCCACATTGCCAAAACGCTCAATCCATTGCTCCATCTCAGACTGGTTAAGGATGTTTCTGTTCAGCACACTCATAATGGCATTAACCATTCTCTCATCCTCCCCATCGGAGTAAACCCTTTCGGTTATGGTCATCTTATCGTAGGCCAGGCCAAGGATGGCGATAAGGTCGTCTCTGCCCAGCTCGGAGCATTGGGCCAAATCGTCCAAGGCATCTGCCGCATGCGCTACGGCGTGAGCCCAGCCTTTGACTTCGTCATACCCGCGGTAATCCCGCTCTTCCCGCACGTTGTAGAACACACTTTCTTTTATCTGATGAATTTGATCACTTACGAGGAACGGAGCTTCCCGGTGCTTGATGATGATAAGCGGCAGGACCAGCATGGAGAAGGAGCGGGTAAAGACAGAGTCTGAATCGGCCTCACCAATCTTATAGAGCAAGTGTTCAGGGTCCAGGACAATCGCCAGCAGCTGCTCCAGTTCACTTGCAGTCAAAGCGCCGTCCGGAATCCAGTGGGATAAGGTCGTATAAATGAGCTCATCGCGCAGCTCCGCATCCAAAGAACCGATGTTATTCATCATTTCTTGAACCAGCGTGAAGGTATCCAGAGGTGCCTGATAGTTATTCTCTTTGATTGTATATAATTTTTCTTTCAAATTCATTTCACACGCTCCTGCAATAATAGAATGAAGAATCGATGATAGTTATGTATTGATGAGTGTTTTGTACCTTGACCAAACCAAATCTAAGGATGGTAAGTGCCTATATCTCAAGCCTGTGAACAAGCTGACAAACCACAGTAAGTGCCTACATTCCAAGATGTGAACAAACTGACAAACCACACTGTTCGGCTGATCATATTCCTAAATGTAGGGTTAGTGGAAAATCGCCACTTAATTTCGCCTATTTGGAGATTTTAACCAGTCTAATTGGAAAATCGCCACTTAATTCGGGAGCAAATCGGTTCTCTCGCTCATTTCGACCCAATTAAGTGGCGATTATCGAACTAGATCACTGAAATCTGTAAAAACGGCAAAATTAGTGTTCGAAAATCGAACTATTTGTTTGCATTGGACGATAAAAGAGTAGATGTGGCATAACCCTGAGTCTGCTCCTTCCACTATAAGGTACTTGCAGGCGCGGACACAATTCATAATAGTATGAAAATGAGCATGAGTATGGGTTAAACATTCAAGTGTTGGTATTAGCATACAGTGGTGGTATAAGCATTCAGTGTCGGTATTTGCATTGTAAGTGTTGGTTAAGCGTACAAGTGTCGGTGTTATCATTCAAGCGTTGGTATTAGCATTCAAACGTAGAATTAAGCCAACTGTTTCTGTCACCCATAAAGAAGAGCGGCGATCCTCCTGTAACAGGAGAATCGCCGCTCTTGCTCGTCTGCATTTACTTGAAGTGCAGATTACGCTGGCTGTAGTATCCCAGTGAACAATCCGCTTCGCCTGCAGCTTGTTCCGTTATTGCACAAGCTTGAGCAATGCCGCCAGCATATGCGCGGTCTCGGCGCGGCTGGCGGAAGATTGCGGCGCAAACGCCACGCCGCCGCTTGCTGCGGTCCGGCCGGAGATGATCCCGGCCTGGCTCAAGGCCGCGACAGCCTCCGCAGCGTAGGCGCTGATCGCGCTCTGGTCGGCGAAGCTCCCGCCCGCCGAAACAGCCTGCGGCAGCGCCCAGCCCTGCTGCTCCGTCAACCGGAGCAGCATCACCGCGAGCTGCTCGCGGGTGACCTGGGCGCGCGGCGCGAACATGCCGCCGCCGGTGCCGTTCACGATGCCGTTATCCGCCGCCCAGGCCACAGCCTGGCTGTAATAATCGGCAGAGTGAACGTCCTGGAAGGCTGCGGCCGGGCCGGCGCTCAGGTCGGCTCCGGCCAGCCGGGCCAGCAGCAGCGCGGCGTCGCCGCGGCTGAGCGTGCCCTTCGGCGCGAACTGGTCTGCGCCGACACCGGAGATAATGCCGCGCGCCGCCAGCGTTGTAATGGAAGCCTCGGCGAAATTACCCGCAGTATCGCCGAAGGACAGCTTATGATATCCCACGCCGAACGTGGAGAAATGCTTCGTGCGGAACGTCAGCTGACCGGATGCTGCATTATAGCTGCTCACCGGCAGGGCTGACGGTTGCCCGCCGTCCGTAATGTAATACGCGGCCAGCGCATTACCATCTTCACCGGCTGCCGCCGTGTACGGGATGCTGACCTGCACGCTGCCGGGGCCGAAGCTGCTGACCGGCTGTCCGCCGGCCTGCAGGCGGAGTACCCGTACCGGGCGGCTGCCGATGACGCCATAGGCGGCTCCGGAGCCGGAGGATACGGTCAGCGTCACCGCCCCGCCGGCGCTGCCCGTCTGCACCGATGCCAGCGCAGCTGCGTCGAAGCTAACCTTGCCTTGTGGCGTATCGAAACCGACTTTGGCCTTGCTGCCGGAAGCCAGCAATGACCACACCGCTGCCGGAACCTGGACCTGCACCGGTCCGCCCGTAGCGCTGCCGGAGGCTTCTATCCGGAATACCAGCTCGCCGCTATCTCCTGCGGCAGTCTGCAGTGCCGCCTGAGCCGCAGCTTCCGTTACCGGGACCACAAGCGTACCGCTGGTATCGGTTGTACCTGTGAGCGGAACAATCACCTGGTTACCGCTCTGCGTAACACCGGTTAGTGCCGGAGTGGCGCTTGGCGAAGGTGCAGCCGAGGCCGGGCCGGTGTTCGTGCTTCCTCCAGGCGCTGCGGTAGGAGCAGGCGAAGGCGTTGCACTTGGCTCCGGTGTTGGCGTCGGCTGGGTCGTTGCCGCCGCAACTGTCACATCTGCCTTCGCTGCACCATACCCGTCTTCGCTGTATACAGACACGGTTACTGTACCCGCCTTCAGCGGAGTAACCTTTCCGTTCGGATCGATGGCGGCCACTTCAGCATCGGAGCTGACCCAGTTCAGGGTTCCGGCTGTGCCGCCAGACGGTGCTTCCGCTGTGACGTTAAGTGTAGCCGCTGCACCGCCTGCCGTAAGCGACAGCGCACTGCGGTCCAGCGTCAGCTTCGTCACATTGATCTGATAGACAGCGACGGTGCCGCCCACCTCATTGGCCACCAGCACCAGGGGCAGTCCAGTCGGACTCTCGTCTGCCGGAATGAATTCAATGCCCTCCGGACCAGTGTCGGTATTGAGATTATTCTTTGGCGTAAACTCACGCGAATTGGTGTAATTCACGAACTCCGGCTGCTCCGGGTTGGTCACATCATAGGTCATGATGCCGCCGATCCGCTCCAGTCCGGTGAAGGCCAGCGCCCGCTGTCCCACCTGGCCGATCTCCACGTACTCCGGCTCCGGGCCCTTTTTCGTGCTGCGGCTGTCCAGCGTTGTGTTGCTGTTGCTGGCATTGAAGTAGTCCGGCAGGCCTTCTCCGGTAATCCGCTCAAAATCACTGCCGCTGTCATAGACCTGTTTCATTGTGGCGGCGTTCCATACTGAGAACGACCGTGCCCCGTACATATAGATGCTGTCGTTGCCCATGTCTGTCATGGCCTCCACTTTGTCGTATGCCGTAGTGGAGTTCAGGAAAGCGGCAGCCGGAGAATCCGGATTCAGTGAAGCCTTCAGCTTGCCGACTGTGCTGGCGTTCTCTTTGCTGTCCCACTCTGTGGCATCGCCTTCGTTCGCCGTGAACAGATAGGTCTTGCCCTCCACCGTGTATTGGGCGATGCCATCCGGCATGTACACTCCGTAGAACGGCACATTCTCCAGTTGGATTTCGCTGTCATTCTTCAGATCAAGGGCGTTGCCCGGCTGGCTCAGGTCCTTGAAGCCGAGCCCCTTCACCCACAGCAGCTTGCCGGATGCGATGTCCAGAGCTGCAATGGCGTTATTCTCCTGCAGCGAGACATAGGCCGTCTTCTGATCATCGGCAAGTGTGATGAATTCCGGCTCCAGATCGCGTACCGCATCCTCCTTCGCACCGGAACCGGTAATGAGCTTCGTATCAGGGTCCACCGCGCCGCGGATATGGACGAGATCGTCGATCAGCTCCGGCTGGTCGAATTTCACGGCCGTAATGGCGCCGGTCTGTGTATCGACAATGGTCACGCTGCCTTCCGGGTCGCCTTCCAGTGTCCGCGGCTCCGCTTCATCGGCAGTCAGAATGTAGCGGCCGTCCGCTGTGTATTTGACCATATCGGGCTGCACGCCGGCCTGGTAGGTGGCCAGCACCTGGCCGTCTAGTCGAGCACGAGGATTTTGCCCGGAGCCATGGCATCCTCTTCCTGGACGGAAACGGCAATCCGCTTGGCGGCGGTATTGATGTCAATGCTGGTCAGGTCGCCGTAAGTGAAGCCGCCGGTCTCCGCGAGGGCTTCAATGTTAATGCTGGCCAGCTTCTCCGGCTGGCGGCCGTCCTTCAGATCGACGATATCGACCGTCGCCGGTTGCGTGGAGCCGTTCACCAGATAGAATCTGCCGTTATCCGGGTTGTACTTCACAATCTCCGCCACCCCGCCGTCGGCGTTGGTTGTGCCGACCGAATAACCTCCCAGCTTGGTGATGCTGATACGGTCCTCCGTCAGTACCGGAGCTTCGTTTACCGTAAGGGTAAGGCTGCCTGTGACATTAAGGCGGGGAACCGAGCTGTCGTATACCGAGTAAGTGACTGTGGTTGTTCCGGCTTCCAGCGGTGTACCGCTGATTACGCCGGTGCTGCCGTCCAGCGCCAGACCAGCGGGCAGGCCTGCTGCTTCCAGCGAATACGGCGCTATTCCGCCATAGACGGATAAGGTTGCCGTATAGGGCTTACCGGCTGCCGCCGCCGGCAGCGGCGTGCTGTCGACGCCAAGCTGCGGAACCACGGCGCCCCAGCTGCCGTCCTTGCTGCTGTGCGGCTTCATCACGAGCATATCTGCCGGACTGAGCGATTCAAAGCTGATCTGATCCAGATCGGCTTTGTTGTTGTCCGAATCCCGGAAATCATCGCGCCGGACCGATTTCTGTTTCGAAGTGCCTTCGGATTTGCCGGTTGGATAATCGGTTTCGTATCCGTCGATGACCGAACCATTGTCATTGCCGGCTGTGCCGATCATATCGACATACCCTTCCGGCTTGTCTGCAAACGGGTTGACGGAGGTCAGCAATCCGGAACTGCTCAGCAGCACTACCTTCATCCCTTTGTTGTAGAACACGGCATCCTCCCACACCTGGTCGCCTTGCCCGCTGATGTTCACCTGATAGGAAGGATTATTCTTGCTGTCGGTCACCAGATAAGAGGAGTAGGGCTGAATCGTTCCCGTCAGCTCCAGCTTGCTCCAAACACCCGGGTTCAGCGGATCGGAGTATTGCAGCGACCAGCCCTGCAGATTGACGGCAGCTGCGGTTGGGTTATACAGTTCGATGAATCCGTGGGAGAAATAGCCTCCGGTCGTATCGGCGTCCCCGCCTCCGTACACCTGGTTCACCATAATATGGGGAACGGTTACATCATAGCTGCCGTCCGCCGTGTAGGGTGTGCCGGGCAGTACAGCAGCCTCCGCACTCACAGGGCCTCCCGGGAGGGCGGTGCTCAGAACGAGCTCGGCTGCAAGCAGCAGAGTTAACACAGTTTTGCCGGTAGAATTCAAGTTTAGTTCACTCCTGTGCTACAGATTTTTATTAAATTTAAAAGTTTATAGCTTCTTGTACTCTAGTCAATGAATATTAACGGAGATGGCGAAATCGGATAGCGCAATGTAAACAATGTAAATTGCGCCGCTGCCGTCGCAGAGAGATTTTCCCGAAAACAAAAAAAGCAGCAATTCTCCCTGATAGGGAAGAACGCTGCTCTATAGCTATAATTCTTTTTCATCGCATGAGGGAATTGTGGCGGTCTACACCATCTCCTCGGGAATCGCAAGCACCCCCGGCTCCTGCCGCCTGGTCCATGTGCTCGTGGCAGGGATTTTGGAAATATCTGCAAAGCCCGCATATTTCTTCGCGATCTCGCTGATCTCCAGCATAACCCCTTCGTTCAGGGTAGTGGGAAGAAGCCCTTTGGATAAAAACAGATTATTGTTAACATGGAACTCATTCTCTGCCGGTTCCTGTCTTGGATTCGCCACGTACAGGATTTCACTGCCGGTCAGCCGGCTCACGAGCTCGGCCAAATCTTTGACCCGGTGAGTTTCGGTCATCTGGTTCATAATCAGCACCCGGTCTCCGGCTTCCGGGGGATGCTCCACGGCAAGCTGTATGCACCGTACCGTATCCTGGATGTGGATAAAAGCCCGTGTCTGCCCGCCCGTACCATGTACAGTGAGCGGATGGCCGACGGCCGCCTGGATCAGGAACCGGTTCAGCACCGTTCCATAATCTCCGTCATAATCAAAACGGTTGACCAGCCGTTCGTCAAGCAGCGTTTCCCGGGTATGCGTACCCCAGACGATTCCCTGGTGAAGGTCGGTGATGCGCAGCTTGTCATTCTTGTTGTAATACAGGAACAGCAGCTGATCCAGCGACTTGGTCATGTGGTACACCGAATCGGGATTCGTCGGATACAGAATATCCTGGTGGACCTTCTCTCCGGTCTCGGTCGTGACCTCCACCTCCAGGTAGCCCTCCGGAATTTGCATCTTCGCCGTTCCATACCCGTAGACGCCCATGGTTCCCAAATGGATCAGATGGATATCCAGACCGCTTTCAACGATAGCACATAGAACATTATGGGTAGCATTGATATTGTTGTTGACCGTGTAGCACTTGAGGCGTGGGGATTTCATGGAATAAGGTGCGGAACGCTGCTCGGCAAAATGAATAATTACATCGGGCTCCTCCTGCCGGATTATTTCCAGCAGACCGCTGTAATCTTCGGCGACATTCAGCAGGTAGTGGGGAATCCGCCGTCCCGAGACCTCTTCCCAGGCCTTAAGGCGGACGTCAATCGGCTGGATCGGCGTCAAGGAACTCGTCTCCAGCTCATGATCGATCTGTCTTCTGGAGAGGTTATCGATAATGATAACGTCATAACCCAAGCTGGACAGGTGGAGACTGGTCGGCCAGCCGCAGAATCCGTCCCCTCCGAGCACAAGGATTTTCCTGGGGGGAAGCATGCTTGTCATTGTTCATCCTCCTTTTGGCATTCTGTTAGCTTTTTGCTTCTATTACATGTAAAAAAGCAATACAGGGGCTATTTCGCCACTCTGCCGGATGCCATGCTGTAAAGGATGAAAAGCGCCGCTTACCCCGTTCCCTTCATTTTACAATTTGGTGTCAAAAAAGTGAACGCTAAAAAACAGATAAAAATATAAATAATAATACATCATGCAGCACTTGCAGATTATACCCGCCTTGATTACCGCAGTTAAATAATCGTAACTACATAGTGCTTCCCTGACGTTACAGGAAAATCCAAAACGCCGCCGGCAGAGTGAATGCCGTCCACCGGTTTGCCCTCTGTGGATATTTGCATGTTCCGGGCGGCAAGCAATCGGCAGTGCTGTGTCCGGGACGCTGTAATCACAGCCTTGGACAGCCTTCCGCTGCTCCACTCCACATCGACTGTGTAGCCCCCGCGGGCCCGCAGACCTTTCACGTATCCGTCCGGCCAGCAGTCAGGCAGCGCCGGCAGCAGCTCCAGGAAGTCCTGATGCGACTGCAGCAGCATCTCGGCGATGCCGGAGGTGGCGGCAAAATTGCCGTCGATCTGGAATGGCGGATGAGCATCGAACAGATTGGCATAAACCCCGCCCTCCGCCTTCCGGTGATGAGCCGGTTCGTTCTCCTTAACCAGGGTCAGCAGGTTGGTGATCAGCCGTTCGGCACGGTTGCCGTCCTTGAATCGGGCCCATAAGCCGATTTTCCAGCCAAGGCTCCAGCCCGTACCGTTATCTCCGCGGATTTCAAGCGAGGTTCTGGCCGCGCTGTAATATTCAGGCGCCGCCTTTTCGGAGATCAGCCTGCCGGGATATACGCCTACCAGATGGGACACATGGCGGTGATGCACATCCTCCTCCCGGAAATCCTCCGACCACTCCTGCAGGCGGTTTGCTTCTCCAATGGATAATGGGCGCAGACGTTTCCGCTGAAGCTTAAGATTCGCCGCAAATTCATTATCCATAAGCAGCCGTTCCGCCGCGGCCACGCAGTTGTCGAACAGTTCCGTGATCAGCGCTATATCCATCGCCGTTGCCGCGCCGACTGCATGTTGCTGATCCCCAACCCTAAACTTATGCTCTGGTGAAGTTGAAGGCGATGTTATGAGATAGCCTTCATGATCTTCAATCAGCCAGTCCAGACAGAAGAGCGCCGCCGCTTTCATGACCGGATAAGCTGTTTCACGCAAGAACTTATCGTCCAGGCCAAAAGCGTAATGCTCCCATAAATGCTGCGTTAGCCACACGGCGCCCATCGGCCAGAAAGCCCACACCGGATCGCCTGCCCCATAAGCGCCAACCGGTGCCGTCTGCCCCCACAGATCTGTATTATGATGCGCAACCCACCCCCGGGCGCCGTAATTGATTTCAGCGGTCTTCCTGCCGTTCACCGCCAGGCTGCCGATGAAATCCAGCAGCGGCTGATGCAGCTCCGCCATATTGCAGGTCTCCGCCGGCCAGTAATTCATTTCAGTATTGATGTTAAGGGTATAATTGCTGCTCCAGGGCGGACGTGTATCCTGATTCCATATTCCCTGCAGCGTGGCCGGCTGTGATCCCGGCCGGGAGCTTGCGATCAGCAGATATCTGCCGTAATGAAACAACAGCTCGACCAGCCCGGGGTCGCTGCTGCCGAATTCGGCAATCCGCCGGTCTGTCGGCATATCGGCAGGCGCCTTGCTCTCGCCGAGCCGCAATTCCACCCGGTTGAATAGTTGCCGGTGATCCTGCAGATGGGCTTGCAGCAAGTCTGCGTAACTCTTGCCAAGTGCGGCGGCAACGGCTGCGGCTGTGATGAGCTCCGGGTGGATATCCGGGCTGCTTGCCCGAAGGACTGGATCGAAGCTGGTCGCTGCGCTGAAGAGCAGAAGCGCTGTATTGGCGCCCGTAATCTGCAGGCCTGCGGCTCCCGAGCTGATGGTCCCGCCTTCCTGTACCACGGCAAGCCGTCCCTGGAATCTTAATCCTCTGGATGTGCCGGTTTCGCCGTAGCGGACAGGCTCACCGTCATCATGATAATTCGGATTCACATGCTCCGGTGCCTGGCCAAAGAGGATGTATTGGTCTTCGCCGGCCTGAGTCTCGTGGCGAAGCGGACTGTCCAGTGCGGCACGAAAGCTGAGCGCCCCTTCCCGGCTCGCCGTCAGCCGGACAATAAGAATCTGGTCCGGATACGATGCGAAGACCTCACGGGTGTACTGGACGCCGCCAAGCTCATATTGGACGGTGACAACGCCGGTCGAGAGGTCCAGCTTTTTGCGGTATGTCCCCCGGTTGGCAGCCTGTCCATGCTCCATAGTGATGTTCAGGTCACCCAGCGGAAGATAGGACTGGGTGTAGGGCCCCATCATCTCTTTACAGAGGCTGTCGGCCTCTTCATACCGCTTGTCTGCAATCAGCCTGCGGATTTGCGGCAGAACTTCCCTGGCCCTGGGATTGTTCCAGTCCCGGGGATAACCAGACCAAAGCGTATCTTCGTTCAGCGCAATCCGTTCCTTCTCTATACCGCCGAACACCATGGCTCCGAGCTTGCCGTTCCCCACAGGCAGCGCATCCGTCCAGTAGACGGCCGGTGTATGAAACTGGATATTCATCGACAATAAGCCTCCAATCGACTGGATATGGTTCTCTTCCATCCTAACAAGCTTAGACTGGATGAATGAATGTTCAATCTTAACTTTCTCTTGTACAAAACTATCAAAAAGGATGAGACACAGTGATTTAAGTGTTAGACTGAGAATATAAAAGATATGGGCAGTCGTTTCTTCGTTTCACAAAAGGCCGGTTTACAACATAAGGGGTCCTGTGTCAGCAGGGTACTAAGAAAGGAGAATTAATAAAGAGATTTTCTTTTGGATTTCTGATGTTGATTACCTTATTATGTGGCTGTAGCAGTAACGATCAAACTGAAAATTTATAGATGAGACAAGCCAATCCATCTGGTGGATGGGTGAGAATGGTTTTTTGGCCGGATATGTTTATTACATTAATGGGAACTTGGATCAGTTAGGTGATTACAAATTAAAGGTTTCTGACCTCATAGACTTAGTTAATCAGGTTATACAATAAGAAGACGAAGGTTTAACCTGAACTTCACGAATCAATACATACAAATATTAAGGTGGTCTTATGCACAAACGGCTGTTTCCGGTCCTGACCGAAAAGGATAAACAACTGCCCTTCTATCTTGTCGATGCGGGAGTCCATTGGAATCAGGAGCATATCAACAATCCGGACGGTTATCTGTATCAGTGGATTCAATGCGTGGAAGGCGAGGGTGAATTGCTTACCGGCGGGCGGACCTTCCGGGTCAAGGAAGGAACTGCAATGCTGCTGTTCAAAGGGGCTGCGCATGAGTATTATGCCGTCACCTCCTCCTGGGTCGTGAACTGGCTCGTCTTCGACGGTCATCAGGTGGAAGCTTTGTTGAAGCAGGCCGGGCTGCAGGCTTCGGGAGTGATGTATACGTCCAGGCCGGAGCTTTTTTTGGCAAAAATCCAGGGCATGATGGATCTCCAGCAGTCGGATTACGCCCTGAAGAATCTGCAGTGGTCCGCTCACATGTATACGTTCCTGACGGATGTTATCCAATTCGCCTCAACGACGCCGGATGCCAGCGCATCGAGCCTGAATCTCCGGCTGAAGCCGCTGCTGGATTATATCGACCGCAACTCCCACAAGCCGCTGACGCTGGAGGCTATGGCCGGGGTTATGGGGATTACGCCGCAGCATTTATGTACCGTCTTCAAAAAGACGACCCATATCCGGATCTTTCAATATATCCATTCGGTCCGGATCAAGAAGAGCAAGGAGCTGCTGCTGCAGCATCCCCTGATGCCGGTAAAAGAAATCGCCTTTCTGGCCGGTTTCGAGGACGCCAATTATTTCAGCACTGTCTTTAAAAAGCACGAGCAATTAACCCCCATTCAATACCGGAAGCTGTATTGTTAAGGCATTGAACGAAGAACGCCAACAAGACCGCCTTATACAGGGCGGTCTTATTTGGCCAGTCTGTTGGTGCCCAACTGCGCAAGGCGGCTGATTTCAGGTGCTTTACGGAGCAGTAACGGGTACACCTGAAGCAATTGCCGTCTCTATCGCCAGCGACAGGCGGACATCAACCAAGGCTTCGGTGAGAGAATAGAAGCTTGTACCGGTTCTGATGTAATCATCCATCCGGACGAGCGTTTCGGCAATCGCCAGCTCTTCATCGGACAGCGGAGCCGGGTAGAACGGGCTGATGTACAGCCGCTCGGAACCTGCCCACAGCTCCCGCAGCGACAATGGAGCCAGACTCCCCTCCATACCGTCCTGGATGCGGCGGATGGTGAGGGTGTCGAACATTCCGCTGTCCAAGCTGCGGGTCACCTCATTGTCCCGGATCTCTCCGTGCGAGCCACGGATCAGAACCCGGTTCTGCCGCAGGGGGGAGAAGTATTGCGAGCGCGTAAAATCATAGACGGCGCTCTTGCCGCCCTCGAAGGATAATAATGCAATGTCGTGCCGCTCCAGCTCCACTCCGTCTCCGGTATCCCGGCCCCGGACAGGCACCTCCAGCACCGGATGCGTGAACTGCTGGGCCACGATCCTGCAGCGTTCATCCCTAAGATCCAGCCAGCGGCGGATCAGCGCGATGCCGTGATAGCCGTGCCCTGCGGATACCTGCACATGCCGCACTTCGCCCAGGGCCCCGGAGCGGATTAGCGCGCTCCGGGCGGCATGATGCGGCAGCAGCGGATACTGCTCCGCTACCTGAATACGCGGGCTCTGCGCAGCGACTGCCTCCATCTGCCGCAGCGCGGCACTATCATGGGCCGGCGGCGTCTCGGCCAGCACCGGAATGCCGTGCGCGGCAAGCTCTGCCAGCACAGCGGGCGCGGCCGCTTTGGCGACAGCCGCCACCACAAAGTCGCAATCCCGTGCGAGCTCCTGCGGCGTCCGGCAGAGCCTGAGGCCCAGCCTAGCGGCAAGGTCGCGGTATTTGTCCGGATTGCGTACAACCACCCCGGCGGGCTCGAACCATTGCGGAAGCTGGCGGGCAATCCGCACATACTGCTCCCCGCGCCAGCCCAGCCCGATTAATCCAAAACGTATCGGTCTGCTCATCATACACCTCCATGCGGGCCCGGCTGCACTGCAAGCTGAAGCTGCCGGCGGCCGGTAGACCGGCCGGACACCCGCTACCTTATTATAGCTGCTGATTGCTTCCTGGGCACTGTTCGGCTCCTCGCGCCTAACACAATCACTCCTGTGTGCGAAGTTAACTTATACCTCAACATTACAGGAGCGCTGTACTGGCCACAATTCACGAAGTTCGCAACATAATGGACTATTCTCTTGTTTCGGTCTATACTATCTCTGATCCGACCGAAAGGAGTGTCTGTACCTGTGAAGAAAACCGAAGGCTTCGAATCGGAGAAAATCATCGTCCTCCCAGCGTATTTGCTGGAGCAAATTGTCGCCCACCCGCTGAACAAGAGACTGTACATAACGGATATCGGCTTTTTCCCGCGGGCACAGTATCATTACAGGGAGCGGCCGGAGGGCTGTGATACCTGCATTCTGATCTATTGTGCAGAAGGAAGAGGTCTTGTGACCATGAACGGCGCCCAGCATGTGCTGACCGATCGCCAGCTGATCGTCATCCCGGCAGATACGCCGCACTCATACTGGACGGAGAGCGAGCAGCCATGGACGATTTACTGGTTTCATTTCCAAGGTGAACAGGCCGGGGATTACTCTGCTCTGTTGAAGGGAGGGCTAGGGCCACTGACGCTTGCCGCCCCTGATTCCGACAAATTCATCTCGCTGTTCCACCAGTGCTTCGACCTGCTCTCGGGCGGGGCTTACTCCGCTTCGCACCAGATTCTCGCCATGCAGACGGCCGCCTACGCCATGAGCCTGCTCGGGCTGCTCCCGGACCGTGAGGACGAGGACCGTCAACGGCAATATATCGAATCCGCCATTCATCTGATGAATCTGAAACTGGAGGACAGCCTGACACTGGATGAAATTGCCCAATATACCCAGATCTCCAAGCAGCATCTCAATCATCTGTTCAAAAGCTCCGTCGGGTTTGCCCCGATCGACTACTATCTGCGGCTGAAGATGCGGCGTGCGAGCCAGCTTCTTGATCTCACTACGCTCAGCATCAAGGAAATCTGCCATGCCCTCGGCTTCAAGGACCCGTATTATTTCTCTCGGCTGTTCCGCAAGATCAACGGGCTCTCGCCCACCGATTACCGGAATAAGCTCAAGGGCTGAACGGGACTCTATTTCGCTGGCATCCGCACCGGAATTAACCCGTCCGGCTTCATCCGGTATTCCCGGATCTCTGTAGAACCGATATCCGAGGCCTCGTAGACCAGATCGTTCCGCAGCATGACGGAATCCGCTTGCAAGGCATCGTTAATACAGGCCTCCTCTGCGCGTCCATCATGCCAGCGGTAGGCATAGGCGGTCATCGGCAGTCCGTGGGCGGCGACGGCCTCCGCATTTCCGTCCCCGTCCAGATCCCGTTCGGCGGTATGGCCAGTGTCGACCCGCAGGACTCCTGCCGGCCGGCCGTCGGCGCCGATCCGGTAATAGCTGCTTAGAGTATTGTTCGCTCCGAGTCCTCCGACGACCTTCAGCAGTCTTCCGCCGAACAAATCCGCAGCATTTGCATGCAGATCTTCAGGACGGCGGTAGTTATAAGTGCCGATATCACCAAGCTCATAATGCCCCTGCTGTGTTGTTAAATCCGCATAAATATAATCATCATCGCCAGCAAGTGTGTAAAATATGACCCCCACATGTTCGAAACCCTCTACCTGCACCTCAGAAATGACCGCTGCGCCTGCAGGCAGGCCATCCACGGAAGACACCGACGGTATTCCGGCAGGCTGCCAGTCCAGCGGGATCATCTCCACAGAAGCCATTTCGCGCGATTTAGGGTGAGTGTTACCGGCAGAAATTACCTCACTCCCTTCAGGTTCTGCGATAACCGGGCTCTTTTCTGGCACTGCGGTTAGCAGGCTCCCTTCAGGCGCTGCGATTCCCGGGCTCTCTGCTGGCGCTGCGGCTAGAGCTGTCCTCCCTTCATGCGTTACAGGGTTCCCGAGAGAGGATGTGCTGCCAGTCTCCTGCCGAATCCCCTTGCTTCCGTCTTCCAAGCCGGACATTCCCCTGGTGGCCATTACTGCTGCTATCAGCAGAACAGCGAGTACTCCTGCTATCGGGTAAACCATTGATTTCATCGACCTGCCCCCCTCTCCAGATGCTATACAGACAGTATAATCAGACCGGACAGCCCGGAAATGACGTTCCCGTCGCCTGAAGGTTAAAATCTTGTCGCAAAAAGCAAACATCCCCCATACCGGGGGATATAAGTACGAACCGTTATTAAGCTATTTACAGCTTTATCCACTGTTCAAGCACTTGGAAACCGCCGGGCCGGCGGATTTCTGCATGAACCCTGCCGGATAGGCCTTGCGTCTCCACGGCAATCTCCGTCTGTTCACCCGGAGCCAATGGCGGAATTTCAAAGCTATTCTCTCCTTCGCTTTCCGCTACAGACAAGAGCAACCGGTATCCGGCAACAGAATACGCGGGAAGCTCATGGCTGCAGGTCACTCGGCAGAGCAGAATTCTGGCGGAACCGCTGCCGCTGTGTACCACCTCAAGCCTGACCGGTGCCGATACCTCCTGCAGCAGACGATAAGACGGCTTCTCGTTCCCGTAAAGATCGGTTACCCCATGCACGCGCTGGCGCAGCCGTCCCTCACCTTCCTCGCCCATTTGGGTGCGGTAATCGTTGAGGTTGAAATAGATCATCCCGGCAATGTTCGGAATTTTGCGGTAGATATCCATTTTTTCAAGCAGCTGCTCCCTGCGCCGCTCATCGCCGCCGCTAAAGGCCGGCTCGCACAAGCCAAACTCCGACACGACAATCGGTTTGTCCGGATAGGCCGCGATCATTCGCTGCACCGTCTCGTCCATATCATGCTCACCGTGCCAGGTCCCGATATAATCGTTCCACATAATGGCATCGCCTGCACCGGTGGCGTCGGCAGCCGGATCGAGATGTACGGTGTTGCTCACGTAATTCACCATCCGGGAGGAATCCAGACTGTGGATAAATGCTTTCATATCTTCAACAAAACGAACCGTTACCCGGGACTGCCCGTCCAGCTCGTTGCCGACTCCCCAGGCGATCACACTGGGATGATGGTTGTGGCGGGAGATCATCTCGTATAGCTGCTGCTGCACCAGCGCCGCCGTCTCTCCGGCGGGCTCGGCAGGCTGCTGCCACAGCGGGATTTCTTCCTGGACCAGAATTCCGTAGCGGTCACACCATTCCAGCAGCCGTTCGCTTTGCTGCCAATGAAAACGAGTAAATACGCAGTTAGCCAGCTTAAGCTGCTGCAATACCCGCATGATATCCTCTTCCGATTCGGCCATTCCTGTATCCGGGCGGGAGCCCGGCATCCATTCCACGCCGGCCAATCTTACGGGCTCTCCGTTCAGCAGAAACCGGCTGCCTTCCGCCTTGAATTCACGGAACCCGATGCTCTTCGTCACTTCATCCTGCACTTGTCCTCCGGCTACAATTCGCACCGTGAATTCATACAAATGGGGATGATCAAAATGCCAAAGCTCGATGCCGCCGACTCTAATCTCCGGCAGTTGTATAATGCCGCTTGGATAAGCAGTCGTATGTGAACCCGCCCATACCGTGTCGCCCTTCCGCTGCAGCAGCAGCTCAAGCTGGAGCTCCTGCCCGGCAGCATGCAGTCCTTGATGGAGCGTAAGCGTCCCTGTAATTACGCCGGTGGCTTCGGATTGACCACTACCTGGCAGCAGCGGAGCCGCCTGGATAAAAACAGCATCTATAGCCGCTTCGCCGGTGATTGACATTGTTACTTCACGTATGATTCCGCCGTCATCGGCCCAATCAAAGCTGTTGCCTCTGGGCAGAGCCGTCTCGCTGTTCCCGTTATCGGCGGATACGACCAGCAGATTCTCTGCTCCGGCGATGATGAACGGCGTTGCTTCAATTCTGAAGGCGGTGTAACCCGAGTTGAGATGACTGCCCGCCAGTTCCCCGTTAATCCAGATGGCGGCATCGTGATAGACGGCTTCGAAATCAAGCCACACCCGTCCCCCCGGCCGAAGCTCCGGAGTCTGGAAGCGGCTCTCGTACCAGCCCAGCCCGCGGTAATTCTCTGATGCCGGCTGCACATTCCAGGTATGCGGGACATCTACCGCTTCGGGAGCCGGCAGTCCGGAGCCCGCCCAGCCCTCCACAAGCCCTGTTCCTTCAGGGTCCATCTGAAATTTCCATCCTTCACTGAGCACTATAGTTGTTCTACCAAGCTGTTCCACGCTGCTCACTCCTATCGTCTTCGTCGCAGTATCCTTTGCAGGCTAATTCCAATGTAACGTAAGCGGGCGTGGAAGGAAATTAATGATCTTCGGCACTTCATGGACTATATTCTTACCGTGCCGGAATTCCGGCAGGGCCTCACCGCAGGTACCGCGCAGGACTATCGAGAGGTGGCTACGCATTATTCGTTCTTTCTTCTGCTGCAGCGGTAGGCGCTCGGGGAGAGGCCGTTAAGCTGCTTGAACATTTTGCTGAAATGATATTCCTCGTAAAAGCCGCACAGCTTGGCAATTTCCTTCACCGGATAATCCGTATAGACGAGATAGCCGCAGGCGTGCTGGTTACGGATGTGCATATGATACTCCTTGGGTCCCATGCCGGTATATTTCAGGAACAGCTTTCGTAGGTATGAAGCGGAAATGCTGTGCTCCTCGGCTAGCTGTTCGATGCGGAGGTTCTCTTTGGCGTTGTTCTCCAGCTGTCTCTTGATTCCCTCGAAGGCAGCGAAGGCACCGGATTCCATCAGGCTCCAATCCGCCTGTGTGGTCTGATGAAGCTTGTGCAGCAGAAGCTGCAGCTTGGCCTTCGAGACGGCCGTCCCGGCAGGGAGCGCCGGTGACCATTCATGGTGGAATTCCCGGAACAACCGGCTTAATTCCTCTACCTGTTCTTCATTGAACTGGCTGATGAAAGGAAGCATCAGCTTCCCGACAGGCTTCACTTCTTTCCACACTGCATCGTATACCAGCTCCGCACAGTCGAACAGCAGCATGGTAATCCGCAGCGGTGCGCTGGTCTCCGAGCGCATCGACATTTTCAGGCCGGGCTTTAAATAAACAAGCATTCCGGTCTGCACACGGTGTTCCGTATTCGTCAGGAAGGTCCCCTCTCCCTCATGTATCCAGTACAGGCTGTGCACATTTACCAGATTGCGGATGTCCTCCCAGCCGGGATAGGTGACCTTGTCAAAGGCAAAATGGATGTGCACGATAAGGTCGTTCAGGTTGTATCCAAGCTCCTGCACGATCATTCCTCCTTGCTGTAGATAAGCGCGATTTATACAAGTGCTTCGTGTTTTTTTCTATTCAATACCTGAACTGTACATGATACGATCCGTATGATCAAGAAATCTTTATAATACTGGTAAAGGGCAGCTATAACGAGGAGGAGCGCAATTGATCAGAACCTTTCGCGAACATCAGCTCCGCAGAACAGAGCTTTTGGACGGTCCGTGGGATTTTGCCAAAGATCCGGAGAATGTGGGCATACAAGAGAAATGGTATGAGCGATTTCCACAAGACACACAATCTCTCTATGTTCCTTCCTGCTGGAATAATGAGCTCGGTTTGTACGACTATGAAGGCGTCGGCTGGTGCCGGACCAAGCTGCAATTGGACCACACCCGGCATGTCCGGCTGATCCTGCATGCTGTGCTTGGCCACGCCGATGTATATCTGGACGGGAAGCATCTGGGGTATCACTATGGCGGGTATACGCCTATTGAATTTATTATCCCTTCCCTTGCTGCAGGAGAGCATGAGCTTATAGTAAGGACCGATAGCACCCTGGACCGGCTGACGATTCCGACGGAAAATGTGGATTGGTTTCATTATGGCGGCATTATCCGTTCCGTCGAGCTGCAGTATTTGCCGGAGCTGTTCATCCAGCAGTTCAAGATCGGGTATGAACTCAGCGGCACCGATGCCAACGTAAGTGTACAGGTGCAAATCCGTTCGCTTGCCCAGGCACAGCAGACGACCCGGCTGACGCTGATCGAAGGCGGACAAGAGCTCCAGTCGGAGCAAATTGTTGTGGAAGCAGGGGGAACCGTCACTTATACGGCTGACCTTCAGTGGACTGGAGTGCGTCTGTGGAATGTTGGGCAGCCCGAATTATATACGGTTCAGGCGCGGATCGACGAAGATGACCAAATTGAGCGGGTCGGCTTCCGGCGGATTGAAACGAAGGACCAGCGGATTCTGATCAACGGGCAGCCGGTATATCTCAAGGGCGTTAACCGGCATGAGGAGCATCCCGAATGGGGCTTCGCTTTCCCGCCAAAGCTGATGCACAAGGAACTGGACATCATTCTGGAGCTGGGCTGCAATTCGGTCCGCGGCTCACATTATCCGCAAAGCCCGTATTGGCTGGACCTGCTCGATGAACACGGGATCGTATTCTGGAGTGAAATCCCGATCTGGGGGGCTTTACTGCCGAATGATACCGTAAGTGAACCGCTGTTCCAGGAGCGGGCGCTGACCATGATCCGCGAAATGATTGGCCTGCATATTCATCATCCGTCCGTGGTCTTCTGGTCGGTACATAATGAGATCGACACCCGTACCCCGGAGGCTTATGCCCTGACGGAACGACTGATTCAGGCGGTGAAGGAGCAGGACACCTCCAGACTGGTAACCTATGCCACCATGCATCCGCTGGAAGACATCCTGTTGCCTCTCTTCGACGTTATCGGGATTAATAAGTATTTCGGCTGGTATGAAGGAGAAGTCGGGGGCTTCAAGGCTATGCTGGAGCAGTTCCATGAGCGTGCCCGGCAATTGGGAGCAGGAGATAAAGCTGTGCTAATGACCGAGTTCGGCGGGGCCGGATTGTTCGGGGACGTGGGCTGGGAGCCCAGATTGTTCAGCGAGGATTACCAGGCGCAGATTGTAGCGGAGGCGCTGGACATCTTCAGGAGCGATCCGAAGATCGGAGGTACCTTCATCTGGCAGTTCGCCGATATCCGCGGCGATCTGAAGAGCAGCAGCCGCCACTTCCGTGACCGGGCCCGCGGGTTCAATAACAAGGGTCTTGTCAACGAGTACCGCAAGCCCAAGCAGTCGTTCCGGGAAGTGCGGCGGATCTACCGGTCCTGGAGCGAATGAGCTTCTTGCCCCGGTTAGCATAGAAGCTATGGTTAACGCGCCGGAAGCTTGACCATGAAGCTGCCCCTAAAGCCATGCGTATGAAATGGCTGCCAGGGGCAGTTTTATTGAATTATCTGAGTTTTGGTTGCCGTTAGGTCGTTAGATCTGATCGTTCCGCTCGGCCTGTTCAGTCCGTTTGTCCTACGACCTGTTCAGTCTATCCAGTCCATTCAGTCCGTTTACTTTCCAGTCCATGCCCTGCTCAACTCCCCGCAGTCATGTCTTATCTACTAGCGCACCCTGAAGTTCTCCAGCTTAAGCCGTCCAACATTACTGATTTCCACACTCTTATTGATGGCCTGCACATCAATATTATTCAGCACGATACTCTCGACATCGCTGCAAATGAGCGCATTCTCAGCGCGCAAGCGAATATTATGAAGCTCGATATCGCTGAGGCGCTGCTCGGGCAAGCCTTTGATTTCCACAGCAATCCGCGCACCCTCGCCAGAAATATCCTGAATGTGGATTTGCCTGAAAATAGAAGGCGCATCCGTCTTGGGTACGACTGTGCTGTAACCATAATACATATTGATTTGCACGGCCTCTTCCCTTACCTCGTTGATCTCGATTTGCTCGAACCGGATATTCTCCACAAAGCCCCCGCGGCCGCGCATGGATTTAAGCCGGATGCCGCGGTCTCCGCCGCTGATTGTGCAGTGGTGGGCATACACATTCCGGACGCCTCCCGACATGCCGCTGCCGATAACCAGTCCGCCATGCCCTTCCTTCATTGTACAATTCCGGATGACAATGTTCTCGCATGGCTTATTGACCCGCCAGCCGTCTTCATTCATGCCGGAATTGATCGCGATGCAATCATCGCCTGTCTCGAAGCTGGAGTCCTCTATCAGCACATTGCGGCAGGAATCCGGATTCAGACCGTCCGTATTGGGGCCGCAGCTTACGACCTTCACCCGCCGGATAATGACATTCTCGCAGTAGACCGGATGAATCGTCCACTGGGGGCCATTATGGATGGAGAGTCCTTCAATCCACACATTTCTGCAGTGAACCGGCTGGATAAAAGACGGCCGCAGCGCATCCTGCTCGGTACCGAATATCCGCTGTTCCACGGGAATCCTCTCGCTTTCGGCATAGCACAGCTTGTCTGCCGCCGTCTGCTGCAGCTGCTTCCAGTGCCACCATGCCTCGCCGTTTCCGTTCAGCGTCCCTTCGCCGGTTACGGCTATATTCTCGCAATCTCTGGCATAGATCAGCGGGGAATAATTGTAGCACTCCATCCCCTCCCAGCGAGTGAACACCGGCGGCAGATAGTCGGCAGGCGCATCACTGAAATGAATTACAGCCCCCTTTTCAACCGCTAGATGAATGCTGTTTCTCAGGTGGATGGGTCCTGATCTCCATTCTCCCGCAGACACGATGACCGTTCCGCCCCCCTGTCCGGAGCAGGCATCGACCGCTCTTTGAATCGCGCCTGAATCGGATTCCCGCCCAGGGCCAGCGGGCCGGAAGGCCTCTGCGCGCAAGATTAGATCCGGGAATTGCGGGGCAGCAATTTCCTCCATATCAAACGCTGTACCGTAAAAATGCTTGTCGCTCATCTATTGGGTTCTCCCTTCCTTCTTTACATTAATAGGAATCATATCATCCCCTCCGGTGGCGGTGAATGGAGAAAAAGCCCCTGCGCTTGTAAGATTCGAGCCTGCATCACAAAAACAGTGATTCCCTGCCGGGAACCACTGTCTCGAACGATATGTCTGGCAATTAAAGCTCTCGGGTATACATATTCTGGTCCTGCAGCCGGATCAGCACCTTGCCGAATCGTCCGCCCTGCGAGATCTCTACCTGCCCTGACGGATAGGTCCGCTCCAGATAATCGGCAGCGATTTGCCGGCTTCGCTCGTCTGCAGGCAATCCATATAAATGGAACAAATGCATGGCTTCCTCCAGCGCGGCTTCACGGGTAAGCGTCGACGTCTTCATTTCTCGGGTAACAATCGACTCAAACGCATAACCCTTCAGCAGCAGCAGCTGCAGCAGATAAGCATACTCCATCTGCTCGCTGTCCATTGCCCGGTCCGTAACCAGCGGCCATAGCTCCTGCACGAGGCTGTGCTCGCGTGGACCTACGGACATGCTGATATAGCAGAATTTCCGCGCACAGCCCAGCACCCTTTCCACACTCTCCCAGTCCTCGATGACCGGACACATCGACACAAAGACGAGATCAAAGGCCTGGTCCCAGCCCTCTGCCTGAATGTCGATGTCTTCGAAAGGCCGGGCAACGAGGCTGACGCTTCCGTGTGTAATCTTTGCTGCGTTGTGCTGCAGCAATTCGGCCAAAGGCAGACTGGGCTCTACAGAGGTTACACAGGCCCCTCTTTCGGCGAACGGCACGCTGAAGCCCCCCGATGCAGCACCGATATCCAGTACAGCTTGACCCTCAAAAGCAACCCCCTGCCCTTCCAGCCAATTCATAATCCGTTTGGCCCGTTGGCGGCCTTCTTCATTCCACACCTGCTCGTTGAACGTTTTGGCTTTACTGTCGAATGTATGAGCGGGGTCCATGCCGGCTTTTTTCATCCGGGCTACGGCCGTAAGCGGGTCTTCGCGCCAAGCCTTTGTCCACACTTGTTCATCCAGTACTATTTCTTTCATAGTGAGCCTCCTATCAGAGTTATCGTAGATTCTAGATATCCGTAATTCGGATGAAATAAAAGCTGTTCTTTACAGAACAACCGGCATTTGCTTGGCCAGCTCAGACAGCTTTTGATTTCGCAGATGCTCCTCCATCTTCATCTCCGCAGAGACCATTACCTGCTGGATCAGGCACTCCGGACCATGGTTCATCTCGCATTCAAATAAGGATGCTGTGCCTTCAATGGCATGAATGACATCAAGAAAAGATATTTCTTCGAAATTCCGCTTCAAACGGTAGCCGCCATTGGCTCCTGAAGTCGATTCAATCATTCCCGCCTTGACCAGCTTGGTCAGGATTTTGGATAGATAAGTAGTGGAAACCTGCTGCCGCTCCGCCAGCTGCTGTACGCCGATCAATTTATGCTGCGGGGATGCGGCGAGAAAGAGCATGGTGTGCAGAGCATAGTTCGTCGCTTTGGAAAATTTCATCGCGCGCTGTTCACCTCTATCGTAGACTTTATTTGTCTATAATAACTTTAATAGAACGTGAAGTCAAATGTCCCTCTCTGAGCGGAATGAATAAGGAAAGGATGAACCCCAGAACTGCGAGCACCGCCAAAATTATGAATGCAGCATAGATCCCCTTATGCATACCGGCAGTATAAGATACAGCGCTATAGTCGGCTTGTAAGGTTACCAAGGTAACGAGCAGTGCACCGCCCATCGACATAGACATCGTGCGGGTGACCGTCGTCATCGGCGAAGCGTAATTCGCTATTGGACGCGGCAGACTGGTCATTGCCAGAGCGGTGAGCGGTGTCATCATGCAACCGATGCCGGTCATCAGCAGGGCGAACAGCAGCATTAGCACTCCGTATGAGGCCTGGGCCGATACACCCGCCGTGAACGCGGCCATGACCAGAGCGATCCATGTAAAGCCGCTGCGCAGCAGGTTCCGGCCGCCGAAACGGTCGTATATTCTTCCCGATACAACCCCCGACACTCCCATCAGCAGTGCGCCGGGCAGCAGGAGCAGGCCCGATTGCCGCGGCAGCATGCCCCTGACATTCTGGGCATAAAGGGGAAGCAGCAGTTCTACCCCGGACATCACGATGAACATCAGCACACTGATGAGCGTGGCATAGGTGAATTGCGGGTAACGGAATACGTTGAAGTCCAGCAGCGGCACATTCATATTAAATTGACGCTTTACGAACAGCAGAATCATTGTACAGCCGAGGAGCAGAATGGAACCGCTAAGCAGTGCACTGCTTCCCTGCTCTCCCAGAATGCTGAATCCGTATAGCAAGCTGCCAAAGCCTATGCTCGAATAGAGAATAGAGGGCTTGTCCAGAATCGCCGGGCGGGTCTCCCCTACGTTCACCAGAAAAAAATAACCAACAGCCAAGTTTCCCAGCGCAACCGGTGCAACTACATAGAACAGGAGCCGCCAGGAATGTTCTTGAATCACGAAGCCCGAAATGGTCGGTCCGAGTGCCGGAGCAAGACCGACGATGAGGCTGGCGAGCCCCATTGCTGCGCCCAGCTTTTCCTTCGGAAACACCTGAATAATTGTGTTCAAGAAGAGTGGTACCAGTAATCCGGTGCCAACGCCTTGCAGAATTCGCCCGCAGAGTATCCATTCAAAGCCATAGGAGAATCCGGCAAGCAGTGTGCCGGAAGTGAATGCACCCACCGAAACGAAAAATAACGTTCGTGTAGAATATTTTCCGATCAAGAAGCCCGTTACAGGCATTACAATTCCGGAGGCAAGAAGATAGGCGGTGATCAGCCATTGCGCCCGGTTGGCCGGGATGCCGAGCTCTTCCATCATTTGCGGCAGGGCTGTATTCAGCATGGTCTGCATCAGCTGCGCCAGGAAGTTGGCGACGACAAGCGACGCAACGATAAGTACATTTCTTTTTTTCACAATATGTTCCTCCACATTCCGTGATAATAGGGGCTTGTCTACTCCTTTCCTAAATTTATATTACGGATAATACGAGTCTATGATATCCATAAAGAAGGCGGCTGTCAATTTATACATTGAATTCGATATACTATATTGTGAGAGGAGGCAACTATGAATTATACCCTTAGTGAACAATTGAAGGTTTGGCATGAAGAAGACGAGCATCAGGCAATTGTGGATGCCTTGCTGGCGGTTCCAGCCGATCAACGGGACTATGAGTGGGCCGGTCTGCTGGCCAGAGCTTACAATAATCTCGGACAGTATGAAGAAGCGTTTAGTCAGTTGGAGCGTGTAGCTGAAGCTGGGGCGCAAGATCCGTTATGGCATTACCGGGCAGGCTACTCTCTGTATTACTTAAAACGATATGAGGATGCGGTTCAAGCGTTGCAGACTTCCAGACGCCTGGCTTCCGGCGATCCGGATTTGGAAGAGTCATTGAAGTGGATTCTGCAAAAAGCGGAGAAGCAGCTTAAGAACGGACAACGGCTCGCCTCAAAACAAGAGGAAGCTTCCAAGCATGGCGGACAGCCGGCAGCGGTGCCGTTTACGGATATGCCGCTTGCGGATTTCTGGGAGGACAGCGAATACGCCGGGAAAGCCTATCATTCCCCGCCTTTTGACGAGGAATTACTCGCTTCTGTTGAAGAAGAGCTCGGATATAAGCTGCCGGCGTCGTATGTCGCACTCATGCGGCAACGTAATGGCGGAGTGCCCAGGAATACCTGCTTTCCTACTGAAGATTCAACCTCATGGGCCGAAGATCATATCGCGATTATGGGCATCCTTGGCATTGGGCGGGAAAAGAGCTATTCGCTGTGCGGCGGCCTGGGCAGCCCGTTCATGATAGAGGAATGGGGTTATCCGGACATTGGCGTCGTGATCTGTGATTGTCCTTCTGCGGGTCATGATCTTGTCATGCTGGACTACCGGGCCTGCGGCAGGGACGGCGAGCCTGCTGTCATTCACGTCGATCAGGAAAGCGACTATGAAATCACCTTTCTGGCAGATGATTTCGAGGCGTTCATCCGGGGCTTGGTCAGTGAAGAGGAATTTGATTATTAAGCCAAAATCGCCCGTTCCGGTAACGGCAATACTACCAGGCCATTTACCGAACGGGCGATTTGATTAGAGCGTATTATTGCTCTCTCTTGGCAAGCTGCTCCTGGGCCATGCGGATCAATTCGCGAACCATGGTTCCGCCGATCTTCCCGCCAACCTGGCCGGCCGATTCCGTATCCAGGCTGCCGTTGTAGCCGCGTTCAAGCGGTATACCCAGCTCCCGGGCCACCTCGTATTTCACATCGTCCGGACGCCCCGGGTCAACGGCATAGCCTTCATTTTTCATCACGGCTGCCTTGAAGTCCTGCATCCCCTGCTCTGCACCGGACACTGCATATTTTCTCCTTTTTCTGGCCATATGCTCCACTCCTCGCCTGTTTTACTTAAGATGTGCAGGAGCGGCGGGATTATACCGGAGCTTTCCTTCTGCCTGCAGATCATATTTTGGATGGATCAAGCCGGGATCATAGCAAAAGGACCGCTGGAGATCGTCTCCGGCAGTCCTTCTTGCTTTAGAGTGTAGTATGCTGTTCTTCGTACTCGCCGGATAATTCCTTAAGCGATTTGATTTTACCATGGGGATGCTGTGCTTGCTTGCGTGACTTCCAGGCAGCTTCATCTCTTCTCTTCTGGTGAGCCATAACAGGTAGCCTCCTCTGGAATCTGAAGATGTATACTACCTGCTTAGGTTGTCTTCTCCCGGCTGTGCTCATTCATTGATTTGATTACATTGTCTGTCTCTACCGGATTTACCCTTATTGTGGCCCTACAACCGGGTGCGGTACATACGGCTCTTCCAGATATGTCAGCTCTTCCGGAGTCAGCTTAACGGACAAGGCCGAAATCCCGTCCTCAAGATGACTCATCTTGGTCACGCCGATGATCGGGGAAGTTACCGCACTCTGGTGCAGCAGCCAGGCCAGAGCAATCTGTGCCCGCGGAATGCCGCGCTTCTCTGCAAGCTCAGCGACCCGCTCCGCGATAGCGCGGTCGGCATTCGCCATAGCATCGTATTTACTCCGCTGGACCTGATCCGTCTCGGAGCGGCGGGTGGACTCCTTCCAGTCCCTTGTCAGTCTTCCCGAAGCCAGCGGGCTGTACGGAATGACGCCGATCTTCTCTTCCCTGCACAGCGGCAGCATTTCCCGTTCTTCCTCACGGTACATTAGATTATAATGGTTCTGCATCGAGATGAACCGGGTCCAGCCATGCCGCTCAGCCACATGATTCGCCTTCAGGAACTGCCAGGCATACATGGCGGAAGCGCCGATATAACGTACCTTCCCGGCTTTTACAACATCGTGGAGGGCCTCCATGGTTTCCTCAATCGGCGTATGATAATCCCAGCGGTGAATCTGATACAGGTCCACATAGTCGGTACCAAGCCGCTTGAGACTCTTATCAACCTCACTCATAATAGATTTCCGAGACAGCCCCGCTCCATTCGGTCCCTCATGCATACGGAAATATACCTTGGTGGCGATCACCACTTCATCCCGGTTTGCATACTCCTTAAGGGCTCGTCCTACGATCTCCTCACTTGTCCCATCCGCATATACATTCGCTGTATCGAAGAAGTTAATTCCAGACTCCAGGGCTTTACGGATAATCGGACGGCTCTGAGCTTCGTCAAGCAGCCAGGGATGAACCCAGCGCTCAGCGACGCCGAAGCTCATACAGCCCATGCACAGCCGGGATACATCCATTCCCGTATTACCAAGCTTCACATAATCCATAGGTTTAGCAGCTCCTCCAGCTTTGAAATAAATTCAGCAGCACCAGCGGTTCAGTTCTCAATCCTGCTGCGGGCGTAAGGCTTGCTCCTTCTTCAGAATCGTCTGCTCGTAGCGTTCGATCTTGTCATCCAGCCGCAGCAGTGTATCCGTCATCTCGGCGATCTTCCCGGCGAGGCGGGTGCGCTGCTCTGTCAGCAGTCCTTTGCGCGTTTCGAGGGTGGCGTCCCCCTGCCGTGACAATGTCACATACTCGATGAGCGTCTCTACCGGAAGCCCGGCGCTTTGCCGCATGCATTTGATGAAATCAACCCACCTGCAGTCCTCTTCCGTGTAAGTCCGCATTCCGCTCTTGTTGCGGGTTACCGGAGGGATGAGCCCGATGCGTTCATAATAACGAAGCGTATCCTGTGTAAGCTTGAATTTCTCGCTGACTTCCGCAATCGACATCGACATCGTATTCACTGCCTTCCTTCTTCCGCTGATGCTCACTCAAGAACAAGCATATCGTCTGGAGTTAACTCCAAGTCAAGACTTTTATGCTGAATTAATAATCCGTAACATCGAATTCTCTGTCTCTGAAATAAAATCTCCGGTCCTCCTCCGTAATCTCGCGGACAACCCTGCAAGGATTGCCGACAGCAATCACATTGCCCGGGATGTCCTTGGTCACGACGCTGCCGGCACCGACGACGACATTGCTGCCAATGGTCACGCCGGGATTGACGACCACATTGCCGCCGAGCCACACGTTATCGCCGATGGTGATGGCGATGCCGTACTCATACCCTGAATTCCGCGAGTCCGGATGAACGGGATGGCCGGCCGTATAGATCGAGACGTTCGGGGCGAACATAACATTATCACCGATGACCACCCGGCCAACATCCAGAATGGTACAGTTGTAGTTCGTATAGAAATTTTTGCCGACGGTAATATTCTTCCCGTAATCGCAATGAAAGGGAGCTTCAACGTTAATATTCTCACCCGCGTCGCCAAGAATACTCCGGATCAGATCTTCTCTTCTTGCCGGTTGGTCGGGGCTTAGCTGATTATATTGATGTATCTTCAGCTTATTGGCCAATCTTTCTTCCGTCAATCCATCCAGCCAGGCTTTATAAGGGAGTCCGGCGAGCATTCTTTCTTTATGATTCATGAGGTATCTTCCTTTCGAGCATTATTAAAGACCTTTTAATAAGTATAAACATATATCTTTTCCTTCACTCTGTCCACTGCTTTCTGGTCAGCCTGAAGCTTCATTGCTATACTTAGCTTATGTATCTATATAAATTGAACTATTGAAATTCACATGAGATTAGGTCGTAACTGCGGGGAATGTTTGGACTTCCGGCCACTGCCCGCCCCCAGATTTCTTAATTTTAACCGCTCTTAGCGGTTGAAATCCGGTGACAGCTCATGCTTCCGATGTGAGCTTTCCTCCGGAAAGCTTTCAGGCGGACGCTATCGCTCCTCCAGTTCCAAACTTCCCCTCCGCACTCCAATCTCTTGTGTTGTTCTTTTGTTCAACTTATATAGTTGCGGTTTCGGCCTCCGCCTGATGGCTTTCGCAGTTAAGCTGATCGGCGAAGCACGGGCTAAGCTGCTAATTGCAGTTTGTACAACTATATCCATCTAAACAGACCGTTTCCCGGCTATAGTTGCATTTCGTACATCTATTTTCTTGCTTTTAGGCAGTTTGATCTCAATATGCTGATTTTAGTTGCACAAAATACATCTATCCTTCAAAGATGGGTGCATACCTAACAAATAGTTGTACGAAATACATTTATCCTTGTAGAATAGGGGTTGCCTTTCGTTCATCATACCTAAACAGAGCCGGATAGAGCCTGCTGCCAGCGAATTCAACAGCAACCAGCGGTATTCATCTGGAGAACGGGAATGGGGGCAGCGTCCGGAAGTCCATAACTTTAATTCACTTTCGGGCCTTATTCAGGCTAATCTTAAGTTCAACTTATATTTATTTAGGAGGGAAGCCTTTGGAAGATTTCGCAGCGTTTATATCGAAGCTTGAGAATCCGGAGCATCGGGCCCGAATGGAGGAAGTGTTTGGCTGGATCGCTGAGAGATTCCCCCAGCTTGAGACCAAGGTAGCCTGGAATCAGCCGATGTTTACCGATCACGGAACATTCATTATCGGCTTTAGTGCAGCCAAACAGCATATGGCGGTCGCTCCCGAGAAGGTGACTATCGCCCATTTTGCCGAGGATATTGTTAAGTCCAGCTATGATCATACCAAAGAACTGGTGCGTATCAAGTGGACTCAGCCGGTAGATTATACATTGCTGGAGAAACTCATCGAGTTCAACATTTGGGACAAGGCCGAGTGTACTACCTTTTGGCGAAAATAAATCCTGGAAGCATCCATCAGCATTTGCTCTAAATTCAAAAGGCAGCCGACCCCCAACGTCAGCTGCCCTCCGCTTATTCATCTGTTATTTTCGCACCAGCACGGTCAGCTCGCCTTCAAACACCTGATCTTCCTTCTCGTTGAACGTCTTCAGGAATACCGTAACAAGCCCCGTTTCATTGGCTTTCTCTCTTAGTCCGGTCACCTCAACGGTAGCATGAAGCTCGTCACCGGGATACACCGGCTTGATAAAGCGGATATTGTTCATCGCGGTTCCCGCAATGATATCCTCGCCATAGCTTCCCGTCTCCACCCATAGCTTGAACGTAACCGCCATCGTCTGAATGCCGGAGGCAATAATCCCGCTGAACCTGCCCTGCGCCGCTTTCTCATCGTCCAGGTGCATATGTTGTGGATCATATTCGGTGGCAAATGCCGTTATATCTTCTTTGGTCAGCCGCAAGGAGCGGGTCTGGAAGGTCTGGCCGGTCTGAAATTCATGATAACGCATGGATACACCCCTTAATCTACTAATAGCTAATAGAGTATATCACACCTTATGTATGGCATATAAGCAGGTCAGGATGCCGCGGTTCCGGGGATTCGCGAACTGCTTCTCCAGCTTCATTCCCAGCTTCTCCGCCACATGTCTTGAGGCCGTATGGGCCTCAGGCATATTCGCACAAATCCTTGTCAGCTCCAGCTTCTCCCATCCGTACTCCATTACTGCCCTGGCAGCCTCGTAACCGTAACCTTCCCCCCAATAATCAGAGTGAATTATGTAACCCAGATCATTTTCGGATTCACCGGCAAAATCCTGCTTCAAAAGTCCGGCATCACCGATGAGCTGCCTTGTGTCCTTCAGCTCGACCGCCAGTCTGCCATATCCGGAGGGGTAATGTGCGAAGCACCGTTGCTGCAGCCAATCTTCACTTTGTACGCGGTTGAAGGGCTGCGGCCAATAGCTCATTGTCAAAGGCTCGGCCAGCATTGTTTGTAAAGCCGGAAGATCCCTGGCATGGTACTCCCTGATCCGCAGTCTTTCTGTCAAAAGTTCAATCATGGTATGAACCACACCTTTCTTGTTCAGATTATGAAGTATGATGGACACCAGATATTAGAATTCAAATTTATTGTTGCAATGCAGCATATTTTGCGATATATTTGACGTATCAATTATTGACTAGTCAACTATTGAGCGGTCAAATAAAAATAGACATTTTAAGGAGAGAATCATCATGAGAAAATTCCAGCAAACCAACGACTTCAACGAGATTGTATACGGCCGCCGTTCGATCAAAACCTATGATCCTTCGGTAAAAATCAGCAAAGAGGAAATGACGCAGATTCTGGAAGAGGCCAGCACCGCACCATCGTCCATCAACATGCAGCCTTGGCGCTTCCTCGTGATTGACAGTGAAGAAGGCAAGCAGAAGCTGGCTCCTCTGTCCCGTTTTAATAAAGAGAAGGTGCTTCAGGCTTCCGCGGTTGTGGCGATCTTCGCCGACATGAACAACTTTGATTATGCCGAAGAAATTTACGGTAAAGCCGTAGAGCTGGGTTATATGCCGCAAGAGGTGAAGGAATACCAGTTGAACGCCTTCAAGCCGCTCTACTCCCAGATTTCGGAAGCGGCTATGCGCGATATCATCCTGCTCGACGCCGGACTGGTGTCCATGCAATTGATGCTGGTGGCGCGGGCGCACGGCTACGATACGAATCCAATCGGCGGCTATGAGAAGGATCAGATCGCCGAAGCCTACGGACTTGATAAGAACCGCTATTTGCCTGTCATGCTGCTTACCGTCGGCAAGGCTGCCAGCGAAGGCTTCACCTCTTACCGTCTGCCGGTTGACAGAACGACTGTTTGGGCTTAAACTCAATTTTTATTATCCAGAAGACGGAGCTCAGCTCCGTCTTCTTTAAACATAACATCAAGGAGGGAACTCTATGAATTGTTCCATGGAGCAAGAAGGTATCCTGTATCTGCTCAAAAAGATGAGCAATGAGCTCAGCCCCAAGTTCGAGCGCTGCACCGGAATCGGCTCGTCGCGGTACGATTTGCTCTACCAGCTCTATAATGCCGAAGAAGTGACGCAAAGCTTTCTGCAGAAAGCGGTCCATATCGATGGAGCCGCGATTACCCGCCATTTGAAGCAGCTTGAAGCCGAAGGCATGGTATCTAGAAGACGGAACCCTGAAGACCAGCGGGAGACCTTTGTCCGCTTGACCGATGAGGGCCGGGGTGTAATCGTCAACTTTAACAAAGAGCGTACGGAGTTTATCCGGCAGATGCTTGACGGATTCAGCGCGCAGGAAATGAATGCCCTGACAGATATGCTTACGAGGATTCACAACAATCTCAAAGAGCTGTGAACCCGCTCAGAATTCGCCTCCGGCGGGTATTCCTTCCGGCAGCCGCTCCTTCAGCACCTGCATGAATTCCCGGAAGGCACTGGTCATGTACAGATCGCGCCGACGGATGAAGACCGTCAGAATATCCCCGTACCCTTCCGGAAACGGATAGCAGCACATGCCGTCCTTGACCGTAAGCCGGTCATAATACGAGGCTGGCAGCACAGAGAAGCCGATTCCCGCCCTGACACAGCCGAGCAGCCCTTCCATGGTCCCGAATTGCATCACTTTACCCAGACGGAACCCTTCCTCCCGCAGCCACTCCTCCAGCTTCACCGGATAGATACAATCCGAATTCAAGGACAGCAGCGTCTTGCCCTGAATCGATGACAGCCTCTGATAATCCAGGGTCTGCGGAACAATCAGGGCCAGATGCTCGTGGATGATGAGCTCCTGTACGATCTCCGGATGCTCGACCGGACCGTCCAGGAAGGCGCCATTCACGGCATATTGCAGGACCGCTTCGATTAACGGCTCCACGCGTCCGATGTCCAGATGCACCTCAACATCGGGGAATCTGCTGCGGTAAGCAGACAGGACGGCAGGCAGCCGTACAGCTGCAGTAGTGTCTGAGCCGATGGTAATGGAGCCCTTCGGCTCCGGAGAATCCTGTACAGCCTTCTCGGCCTCATCCATCAGGTTGATGATCCTCTCCGTATACTCCAGCAGTGTCTGCCCCGCAGAGGTTAACGTAATCCCCCGGCTGTGCCGGTAGAACAGCGGTGTCTTCAGCTCCTGCTCCAGCTGCTGAATCCGCGCGGTTACATTGGACTGCACATAATTCAGACTCTGGGCAGCTCTGGAGATGCTGCCTTCTTCTGCTACGCTCCTGAACACCTTCAGTAAGCCGATATCCATACCGTTGCCTCCCTCCTGACTTGGCCATCATTCACAGTGATGCCTTACCATCATTTCCCTTCATTATACATGATCTCACAAACATAATATGATGAAATTACAAGAAGGAAGAACCTGTGAAGGAGCGAATACAATGGCACACAAAACATGGAGCTTTAAGGATGCAAGCGGGAAAGAAGTCGTCATGAGCAACGGCGACATTCTGAGCTTTCAGGATATTATTGAGCGCATGAACAGCAGTGAAGCTGAGCTTTCTCCCAAGGAGCATCACTCTGTCGGCAAGAGTAAACTCAGCCTTGTACTAGGCAAAGCCGGTAGCACAGGCGATACAGGCAGTATGGGAGATACCGATTGCATGGGAGATACCGTCAGCGTGGGAGATACCGGCTGTATGGGTGATATCGTCAGCATGGGCGATACCGTCAGCATGGACGATATCATCAGCATGGGTGATATCGTCAGCATGGGAGATACCGTCAGCATAGACGATACCCTCAGCTTGGGAGATGCCGTCAGCATGGACAATAACGATTGCACGGGTGATACCCGGGGTACGGGCGATCATTGGCATCATCCTTCTGCCTGATTGGAGGTTAATGTTAGTTAGAGGTCCCAGTCGGAATGTAAGCGTTACCGGCACGGTTAGGCTAAAAGTTACGGCTGTCACTTTAACACTTTGGCCGGAGAAGTTACGCAGCAGCCAAATGTGGTCGGTTTTTCATACACATGAGGGCCGTTTGCGCTACTTGGAGCCAAATGTGGTCGGTTTTTCATACACATGAGGGCCGTTTGCGCTACTTGGAGCCAAATGTGGTCGGTTTTTCATACTCATGCGGGCCGTTTGCGCTACTTGGAGCCAAATGTGGTCGGTTTTTCGTACACATGCGAGCCGTTTACGCTAGGAGCAGCCGAATGTGGTTGGTTTTTCGTACACATGCGGACCGTGTACGCTGGCAGGAGCCGAATGTGGTTGGTTTTTCATACACAGTTGGAAGCCGAGGTTAAGACAACGAAGTTGAACGCTGCTACAGTAATAAAGACGCTCCTGACGGAGCGTCTTTATTGTCTTTATGTTTGCTTTCACGTTATCCGGAGCTATGTTATCCATTGGAACCGCCGTATGCGGACCCACATGAACGGTGGTGTAAGATGACGGTGGCTTGCCGTCCCTCCTGCCCGATCAGGATTCTTCAGCTGACGGCGATTACCACGATTGGCTCCGTGGATATCTGTACGTTGCCCGCCACCGCCCTGGAGATCATGCAGGCGCTCTCTGCTTTGTGGGCGATACGCTCCGCCTTCCGGACATCCTCATCCGTTGCATCCACAGGTAGAGTAATGACCGGGGAGTGCTTGATGGCTTCATAGGTAAAAATGTTGTTCGTGACATCCACCGTAGCCTTGGAGGTCAGAGTCAGACTTGCAGGTGTGATTGCTGACCGTTCCAGCATCGCCGCCAGGGTGATGAGATAACAGGTCGCTGCCGCGCCGAGCAGCATCTCATCCGGGTTCGTGCCCACGCCGGGCCCGCCCATCCCCTGCGGGATGGAGATTTGCGTCTTTAACTGACCGGCGTCGATCGTGCCCGTGCTGTTCCGTCCGCCGTTCCAGACTGCGTTCAGTACAAACGGATGCTTCATCCGTTTACCCTTCCACCACCGGGAACCAGCCCGGAACATGCACAATCATGTTCCAGATCGGGTCCGGAATGACCAGCCGCTCCTGGTCCTGCTTGGTCAGGTTCACGGCAATATGCTCTTCATTGCCGGATTCCAGCTTCTCCACCCAGTCCGGCTCGATGATCAGCTCACGGCCAAGCGCCAGCAGCGGAACACCCGTACTGATCGCTGCCAAAGCCTCATCCGCTGTATGAATATTGCCTACACCAATAACAGGAGCCTTGTCTCCGACCCGCTCCAGAATCCATTCCATCCGGGTCTTGGATTCATCTGCGCCCCGTCTCGGCTTGGACCAGAAATCATTAAGTGACACATGAATGTAATCCAGGCCCTTCTCCTTGATAGCATCCAGCAGAATGAAGGTTTCTTCCATCGTCAATCCCGGTGTCTCCGGCTCTTCCGGGGAGAAACGGTAACCGATAATGAACGGCGCTGTGGCATGCTTCTGGACGACCGCTTGAATCCGGTCGATAATCTCCAGCGGGAAGGTCAGCCGCTTATGCGCATCCCCGCCGAAGCGGTCTTCTCTGCGGTTCGAGTGCGGCGACACGAACTGCTGGATCAGGTAGCCGTTGGCGCCGTGAATCTCCACACCGTCGAATCCGGCTGCAATGGCCCGCCGGGTAGCTTCGGCGAAATCGGTAATGATCTGTTCGACCTCAGCCTCGGTCAGCTCGCGTGGTACCGGGGAGCCCGGCCGCTCGCTGGGGACGGCGCTCGGCGCCACGACATCGCCGCCGACCTCATTCGGCGGGCACTGCCGTCCGCCGTGGAAGATTTGCAGGACGGCCTTGGCGCCCTGCTCCTTGATCGTGCCGGCCAGCCGGGTCAGGCCGGGGATGAACTCATCGCCGAAGGCCGCGAATTGATCGGCGAAGCCTTTACCATTCGGCGACACGTAAGTCACAGCCGTAATCACCATGCCGGCTCCGCCGGTCCGGCGGGCGTAGTAGGCCAGCTCCGCATCGGACACGGTGCCGTCCTCGTTAGAAGAGGAATGGGTCATCGGGGCCATGACGATTCGGTTCTTCAGCGTGATGCCGTTCGGTAGCGGCACATTCTCTAGGATCGGACTGTATTTCGGATTCATTTACTCCACTCCTCTGGGAAATTTTTTGGTATAGTTATAGACCTCAGGTATCTTACTTAAACAATTATAGTTACTTTAATTCAATAATTCAAAATCTGATTCCATTTTATCGGCTTGAACGATTAGAAAATGTGGCTGCATGCTCAACCGCTGGAACCATTTATCATGCCAGCTGCGGTATTGCGGATTGTTCATATCGCCCATCACGGGCTGCGGCTCTACCATGTTCCTGATCCGGAAACAGCTGGCTGTCGTATTAACGATCTCGCCCAGCGGCCGGGTGAAGAAGGAGACCTGAACAGGTCCGGACTCCTGCTTGTTCCACGTTTCCGTGATCCGTTCGGTGGCGAAATAATTCCCCGCAGCCTCCCCTTGCTGTTCCATGAACGGATGGTGAATGGAATAGAGCAAGGTTGCCCCGGGCTTCAGTACCCGCCGGAACTCCTGAAATACGGGCGTCCAATCCTTAATGTAGTGAAGTGTTAACGAGCTTAATATCAGATCAAAGGATGCGTCGGGAAATGGAAGAGGCTCCGACAGATCATGCACCAAGGCCGTTCCGCGGCCGCCAATCCGCCTTAGGCAAGCTTCAACCATAGAAGAACTGAAGTCAACAGCGGTCACGTCCGCACCTTTCTGCAACAGATAATCCGTGTACCAGCCTGCTGCGCACCCTGCATCCAGCACATTCATCCCGTTCAAATCACTGGGCAAGAGCTGAATCATTGCAGGTCTTTCATAGTAAGCATTGTGCCCGCTGTCCGTATCCACATGCTTCTCATAATCCGGCGCCAGCTTATTGTAGCTGTCGATGAGCGAGTGCTTGAAATCGTGTGACGGTGTCATCTCCATATGAATCAGCGGATAGGGTTTTCCCAAATCATCAAGCTCCGATCTGCCAACCTGCCGGAATCCGCACCGCACATAGAATTGATAGGCGCCTTCATTCTGTTCGTTAACATCGACTAGCAGCCGTTCACCCTTCAATTTCGCAATATGAGCGACCAAGCGCCGGCCGACGCCTGTGCCGAAATGCTCCGGGTCCACGAACAATGTGTCAATCTTGCTGCCCTCCACTCCGGCGAAGCCGAGCGGCTGCCCGGTCTCGTCAACCTCCGCATATAACTCTGCAGATCTTAAGGCCCCATCCTTCACCGCCTGATGATTAAATTCAAAATCCGCCTCTGCCAAAAAATGATGCGTCTCCTTCACAGCCCTGTACCAAATCTGCACAAGCTTGTCATAGTCTTGTTCCCGAACCGCAGTTATGTATGTTAACACACGCATTCCTCTCTTTCATGCAGTCACTTCCAATTCTACTGTTCTGTACCGCAGATTGTACCATGAGCGCTCCCGCAAAGCATAGAAAAAGCGCATAGCCGCAGCTACGCGCTCCTATATCATATGTTCGGCATTGCTCTCTCAACGGTTCTAATCCCGGTTCAGGAAAGTCCGGGTCCGTTCCAGCTGCGGGTTACCGAAGATTTGCTCCGGTGTCCCCGACTCGGCGATCTCACCATTCTCCATGAAGAAGATGCGGTCCGCCACATCACGGGCAAAGCTCATTTCATGGGTAACAATGATCATCGTCATGTTCTCTTCCGCCAGCGTCCGGATGACCCGCAGCACCTCGCCGGTCAGCTCGGGATCGAGCGCCGACGTAGGCTCGTCGAACAGCAGAATGTCCGGGTTCAGCATCAGCGCTCTGGCAATCGCCACCCGCTGCTTCTGTCCGCCCGACAACAGGGACGGGTATACATCAGCTTTATCGGCCAGGCCCACTTTGGCAAGCAGCTCCAGGCTCCGGGCCGCAATTACTTCCGTGCTCTCCCGCTTCAGCGTTCGCGGAGCCAGCTCCAGATTGCCCCGCACCGTGAGATGGGGAAAGAGATTGAAATGCTGAAACACCATGCCCATGGTTGAGGTGATCTTCCGGATGTCGGCTGCAGCGGCATATTTGCCGTTCTGAACGAGCGGCTTGCCGTGAATCAGAATGCTGCCGCCGTTTACTTCCTCCAGGTGGACCAGGCTGCGCAGCATTGTGCTTTTGCCGGAGCCCGAGGGTCCAATGACCGCCACAACCTCACCGGGAGATACCGAGAAATTAATCGCCTTCAGCACGTCCAGGCTGCCGAAGGATTTCTGTAGTTGTTGAACTTCAATCATACTGCTCATCGTTAGACAGTCCTCTACTCGAATTTGAAACGTTTCTCCAGCCCCTTAAAGAATAAGGTCAGCACCAGTGTCATCAGCAAATAAATAACGCCTGCCACCACAAACGGGGTCACTGTAAAGTCACGGTTTACCGCCGTCTTCGCATAGTTGAGCAGCTCCGGTACAGCTACGGCATAGAGCAAGGCAGTATCTTTTACGAGAGTAATCGACTCATTGGCTACCGCAGGCAGAGCCACCCGGAACATTTGGGCCAGAATTACCTTGCGCAGCGTCTGCCATTTACTGAGACCGAGCACCTTGGCAGCTTCGTGCTGGCCCTTGTCAATAGAGAGCAGCCCCCCGCGGAAAATCTCGGCGAAATAAGCCCCGTAATTCAGGACGAACCCCAGACAGGCTGCGACAAAGCGGTCGAAGACCAGATACTCGCCAATTACCGGAATCTGCGGCAGACCGAAGCAGAAGAACAGCAGCTGCAGCAAGAGCGGTGTACCGCGCATGACGTAAATATAGGTGTGGGCGATCCAGGCCAGGGGCTTCAAGCGGCTCTTGGCCATCAGCGTAACCAGCATCCCGAGCGGGATGGACAGCACGATGACGATCAGGAACAGCAGGATGGTAGTCCGCGCCCCCTCCAGCATCGGTCCCGAAATTTGTATAATGTAGTCCAGATTCATTGCTTCAACCGACTCCTAATGATCACTGTCTTAATTCAGTACCTTGTTCTCTCCGAACCATTTGGTGGAAATTTCTGCGGCGGTGCCATCGCTGCTCAGCTCATCCAGTGCTTCCTGCAGCTCTTCCAGCAGAGCCTCATTGTCCTTCTTGATGCCGACCCCGTATTGCTCGGGAGCCAGTGATTCATCCAGCAATTTATACGTATCCGGCTCAATGGACATATAGTATCTGGCCACTACCTCATCAATAACCACGCCGTCCACACGTTTGGACTTCAGATCCGTCAGAGCCAGCACATTGTCGGAGAATTCGGATACCCCGGCAACCTCGTCCTTGATCGGATTGGCATTCAAGGCATCAGCGGCCGAGGACAGGCTCTGCAGCCCGACCTCCTTACCGGCCAGATCACTGAGCTGGGCCAGTTCGGAATCCGCCAGCACGACAACAACCTGGCTGTTCTCCAGGTAAGGCTTGGTGAACAAGACCTTCTCTTTACGTTCGTCCGTAATGGTGTAGCCGTTCCAGATCATATCAATGCGTCCGCTGTTCAGCTCGGATTCCTTGGCCGACCAGTCGATCGGCTGGAAGGTAATCTCTTTGCCCATTTTCTCGGCGGCCGCTTTGGCATAATCAATGTCGAAGCCGACAATTTCATTGTTCTCGTCGCGGAAGCCCATCGGTGCAAACTTGTCATCAATCCCGATGACCAGCTTTCCGTCTCCGTTATCTGCACCCGAGCAACCTGCGATCGTGGCCATTACCGTAAAGGCTGCCAGTATTACCCCAAATTTCCGTCTCTTCATCTCTTTCTACTCCCCCTAGTAAGTTGCTTGCAGCATCATACGCTTTAGTTCGCTACCACGTTATCAGAGTATCATAATAACACAAGCTGTGAATGCCGTCGATAGCAAAGAGAAAGACTCCCGCCAATCGGGAGCCGCTGAGAGAGAAATCAGATTCTGTTACCGCCTTGTCTTGTCGCCTTAACATGCTTCAACTGCGCCACGATAATAACGCTGATGATGACCAAGAGAAACCAGGAGCTGATCTTGCTGAAGCTGACCGGCTGCCAGACTTCGTGCTGGTCGGGGTACTTCCAGGCATTGAAGAAGGTGGCGATATTCTCAGCCAGCCAGATAAAGAAACCTACAATGGCAAAAGCCAGCGTCAAAGGCATCCGGTAAGTCACTGTCCGCACCCGGTAAATGATCCACGTTCTCCAGAAGACAACGACGACAAGCGCCGTCAGCCACCAGCGGAAATCCGGAAGGAAATGATGGGTGAAGAAGTCCAGATAGATGGCCCCTCCCAGCAATCCCGCACTTAACAGTCCGGGCCAGCCGGTCATATCCATATCCAGCCTGCGCCAGATTTGGCACATGAAGCTTGCGACGCTTGCATACATAAATCCGCTATAGAGCGGAACCCCGAACAGCTTGGTCAGCCCCGGTTCCGGATACGCCCATGAACCCATGTGCACCTTGTAAATCTCCAGCAGCAGGCCGATAATGTGAAAGACGCAGATCACCTTGATCTCATCAAGTGTCTCCAGTCCGGAGCGGTACATCAAAACCTGTACGGTCAGCAGTACAAGCAGAATCAGATCATACCGTTCAATAAAAGGCACCTGAACGGTGCCTGACAATGCCAATGTCCCGAAGATCGCCACCGGAAAAATGCAGCTCATCGCCTGATGATATCCAAAATGCAGCAGCTGTACGATTGATTTCATGAATGAAGCACCTCGCCGTAAGTATTGTAAAACTAATTTATCGTTTAACAATAAATTAATATTTATTTATAATATATTATTATTGCCCGAGATGCAAAGACATTCCCTTTTCAGACAGCAAAAATAACCCGGGCAAGCTTGAGAGCAAGCTTAACCGGGCTCATTGTTTACTGTGGTGTTATTGCGACTGGATTTCCGGAGTATCACGGTGCTTACGCTTCAATTTGGGCCGGGTCAACTCGTAGCTGTGCCGAACCATCTCACGGATGTCATCACCGGACAGCTCACCATCCAGAATTAACGTGTTCCAATGCGTTTTATTCATATGGTAACCCGGCGTTACTTCCGCAAATAAGCCCCTCCAGAAATCTGCCCGCTCCGGTTCACATTTCAGATTGACGCACAGGTGGCCGTTCCGGTAATAGACGAGTGCGAACAACTTTTTATTACCGTTGTGGCGGACAGCTGTCCACTCAATGCCGAAGGGATGGTCTTCGTAAGTGCTTGAGAAAGACAGACAATAATCAATGATTTCCTCATAGGTCACCCTGGCTAACGCTCCTTTATACTCCGATAATATTCCGCTGCAATCTTGCGGAATTGCAAAGCCGCTTGTGAAAGGTATCGATTCTTGTTCCACAATAATGCGATTTCCCTGGTCAGTCCTTCATGCTCGACACGGAGGCAGGTTACCGCTTGCCGCGAATATATTGCCGTGCCCGGAATGAAGGCGATGCCGATTCCGGCTTCCACCAGGGCAGTGATCCTGGCCGGCTCGTCCCCTTCGTACACGTATTTGGGTCTAAATCCCGCCGTTTCGCAGATGGAGTCCGCCAAATCACGGGTACCGTACCCCTGCTTGACCCCCACAAAGGACTCGTTCCGCAATTCAGACAACGCCACACTTTCCCTCTCCGCCAGAGGATGTCCTGCGGGAACCGCTATAAGGATACGGTCGATGAATACGATTTGAGACGCAATATCATCCCCGGACAGCGGAGGGGATGATATGCAGTAATCAACCTCACCCCGCTGAAGACAGGCAATCATCTCCTGCGCAGCTAACATCTGCACATGAAATTGCACTTCAGGCATTTGCTTGCGGAACTCCTTGAGGATTCCCGGCAATGAGCTGGCTGTATTCACCGCTAATTCCAAAGTACGCTGATCCCGGCCGGACAGATCAGTGAGCTCCTGTCTCCCTTGCTCCAGCTCGAACAAGGCCCGCTCCGCACGGTGGAGGAAGCTGGCCCCATAGGTATTAAGCCGCAGCTTCCGGCCAGTCCGGTCAAACAGCGGCACGCCCAGGTCTTCTTCCAGGCGCTGGATCGTCTTGCTTAATGACGATTGCGTTACATGCAGGCTTTTGGCTGCCTCGGTCATGTGCTCCAGCCGGGCGACGGCGAGAAAGTACTGTAATTGCAGAAGCTCCATAATACCGCTCCATTCATTCCTTTTGATCTATGGAATTATAACATAAAATGCGTTGGAATATATGATAGCAATCCTTTACGATGGGTTCACGACAACCGAGGAGGACTTTAATATGAATACCCGCAACAACAAAGGATTGATGATTTCTGTAGGCTTGGGAATCCTGCTGAACCCGTTAAACTCTTCGATGATCTCTGTGGCACTGGCTAGACTGCAGCAGGTGTACCGCCTGCAGTATACAGAGGTATATTGGATTATCTTTGCCTTCTATATCGCGAGCGCGGTTGCCCAGCCGGTGATGGGAAAGGCCAGCGATATCTTTGGCCGGCGGAAGATATTTCTCGCAGGGCTAATTATAGCCTTCCTCGCTTCTGTTCTGGCTCCGCTATCACCCGGCTTCGGCTGGCTTGTCTGCTTCCGGATTGTGCAATCCATCGGGACAAGTATGATGGTTGCTGTCGGAATGGCCATCGTACGGATATATGTTACCGAGCGACAGGCAGCTGCGCTGTCTGTGCTGTCCATCTTTTTGTCCGGAGCGGCGGCTGTCGGACCTTTCGTTGGCGGCGTATTGATTCACTGGTGGGACTGGCATGCCATTTTCTTCGTCAATATCCCGTTCGCCGCCGCGAGCTTCGTGATGGCCTGGAAGCTGATTCCTCGGGATGCTCCCCGCACAGAAGCGGGTCATTTATCCATTCGCAACTGGATGCGTCTGCTGGATGCTGCTGGCATTGTATTGTTTGCTGCAGGTCTGGTTGCCCTGCTCACAGGGATTCTGTCTGTCAAATCCTCCGGTCAATTCACCCTGGGCAATGTCATGCTGATGGGCATTGGTGTTATGCTGTCATGGGCTTTCCTGCGGCATGAGCTGCGGACGGCGGCACCGTTCATCCCGCTTCGCAGTTTCGCCAGACATCCGGCAATGGCTTTCGTTAACATCCAGTTTATGCTGGTGAATGTGCTGTTTTATACGCTATTATTCGGTCTACCTACTTATCTGCAATCGGTTAGACAAGTCAGCGAATATCATACCGGTATTCTGATGCTGAGCTTAGGCTTGTGTTCGCTCCTGGCTTCGCCGTTGGCGGGTAAATGGGTAGAACGCTCCGGCCCGCAGCCGGCGTTATTCGTCTCTGCGCTGCTCATGACTCTGGGCTCCCTCTGGCTCATTATTACTGTGGATGCCGCTTCACCAGTAATTTATGTATGTGCGCCTTTGGCGGCATTCGGGATCAGCAACGGGTTAACCGGTGTTGCTCTACAGGCAGCATTATTTCAAAGCTCTCCCAAAGAAATCATCGGCGTAGCCTCCGGTGTATTCAATACCTCAAGATATTTGGGCACCATACTCTCTTCATTGCTCGTCGGCATCGTTATGGGGGATCAGTTTAGCGCAGCGGGCCTGCAGACACTGGGCATCATCCTCGGCCTGATTGCATTACTGCTGGTATTCATGAACCGGCGGCGTCTCTGATATCGTCTGGATAAGCCGGATGGCCGCCTTACTTAAATATTGGCGTTTCAGCCAGATGACGGCTGAGCTGGAGACCGCCTGCGGGTCATCGATCCGGTGTGTCCGGATACGACCGCGCTTATATCTGGACAGCGAGGTTTCCGGCAATATGGATGCGCCGAACCCGGAGGCGACCAGCTCCATCAGCATTCCGATATCGGAGCATTCACCGATAATCGCCGGGGATAACCCCCGCGAACGGAACTGTTCCAGCAGCAGATTGTAGAGGCCAAGTCCCTCCGTACTGGGCAGCAGCAGCGGATACTTCGTTATCGTATCATAGGAGACCGGCTCTCCGTGCTCAGGTAGCTTACGCCCGCCGTCCTCCCCGGTTACGAAAAATAACGGCTCCTCACCCAGCATCGCACAATCGAAGTCCGTCAGATCAATCGGCAGACGGACAATGGCCAGGTCCAGCGCCTTCTCCCGCACCAGCTTAACAAGCATGTTCGTCTCGTTCTGCTGAATCTTGAACGTGACCTTCGGATACCATTCACGGAACACATTTAGTGCACCGGGCAGCCGGGCATCGGATAAGGTATTGACGCCAACCGACAGCTTGCCCCTGATGCCCAGCCCCGACTCGCGCACCTCCGCCTTCGCTTCTTCCATCAGCCGGGTAATCGTCAGAGCATGCTCATATAGTGTCTTGCCCGATGCCGTAAGCTCCAGATGCCGCCCGCTGCGGCGGAACAGCGGTACGCGAAGCTCGGTTTCCATCAGCTTGAGCTGCTGGCTGAGCGGCGGCTGCGACATATGCAGTCTTTGCGCTGCAGAGGTGACCTGCCTTTCCTCCGCCAGTGCTATAAAATAACGCAGTTGCTTTAAGTCCATGGGGATTGCCCTTCCTATATGTTTTTCATATACATTTGTAATGAAATTAATATTTTTCCTATACTAATGCCCATGATACCATAAATACGTTACACAAACATGGAGGGATAATGTGAGCTATATACCCCGCTGTTTCTTATTGATACTGCTGCTGGTGCTGGCAGGCTGCGCGGAAATTACGGAGGGAGATGAACCCATGGCAAACGAACTGATTACGGCTGCGGAACGGGGAGATACGGCTGCAGTAATGAAAGCGCTGGAGCAAGGTGCAGATATTAACGGCCAGGATGAACGCGGCAGAACCGCAGTACTGGCTGCAACGCACGGGAACAAGCCTGAAACCGTTAAGGCTCTGATTGAAGCCGGTGCGGATCTCAATCTGCGGGACAACCGTTCCGATAACCCGCTCTTGTATGCCGGTGCGGAAGGCATGCCCGAGATCGTCAGGCTGGCGGTAGAAGCGGGAGCGGATACGTCGCTGACGAACCGTTACGGCGGTACAGCCCTGATTCCGGCCGCGGACCGTGGCCACGTGGAGATTGTACAGTACTTACTCGAACATTCGGATGTTGATGTCAATCACATTAATAATCTGGACTGGACGGCATTATTGGAAGCTGTAATATTGGGAGACGGCGGAGAGAGACATACTGAAATCGTCCGCCTGTTGATCAGGCACGGTGCAGATGTCAATCTGGCCGATAAGGACGGAGTCACTCCGCTCGCACATGCAGAACGCGGGGATTATGACGAAATGGCCGCCCTCCTGAAGGATGCGGGAGCACACTAAAGACTCCTTTTCGGAGCAACACATCAAGATTAACGGAAAGCTGGGAATGAAGAAATGCTGTGGAAGAGATTTGATTTAGATATAAGCTCACTGCTGGCTGGCGTGCAGTGGCTTTTCTTTTTGTTTACGAACACTGTGCTGGTTCCGCTCTCGGTCGGCCATGCACTGGATTTGAGCTCTGCCGAAATAGCCGCCTCCTTGCAGCGTTCCTTCATCTTAACGGGTCTGCTCTGCATCGTGCAGGCCTTATGGGGTCACCGGTATGCGCTGATGGACGGTCCGGCCGGTGTGTGGTGGGGTCTGGTGCTCGGGATTTGCGCCTCTGCTCCGGCCATGGGGATGGATGCAGCAGCGGTGGCTGCAAATTTGACAGGCGGGTTCCTGCTGTCCAGTGTGATCGCAGTCCTGCTTGCCCTGCTTGGCTTTCTCAAGCTGCTGCAGCGGGTGTTCACCCCAACAGTGATGGGGATCTATTTGCTGCTGCTCACCTTTCAATTGGCCAACACCTTTTTTAAAGGGATGATCGGTTACAATGACGGCGGACAATGGGACTTGCAGCTGGCCGGGCTTTCCTTGTTCGTAATCGCCGTGGTCACGGTAATCCACCTGAAGGCCAAAGGCAAGCTGGGGCAGTTCTCCCTGCTTGCCGGGATTGTCGTCGGCTGGATTGCGTATGCGGTACTGTTCGGGAGCGGCGGCTCTGCGGCCGCTGCCGCCGGAACCTTGGAGATGTGGCACTGGCTGCCCTGGGGGCTGCCCGCATTCGAGCCGGGGATTATGCTGGTTGGCCTCATTGCCGGTCTTGTCAACATGACCAATACTCTGACGGGCATCATTGCCGCAGGCAAGCTGTATCAAGAGGAGGCTGAGGACAAGCAGTACATCCGCTCCCTGCTGTTCACTAACCTGTTCTCCATCGTCGGAGCCTGCTTCGGCCTTATTCCGTTCGGCACATTTGCCTCTTCAATCGGCTTTCTGGAGAACACGAAGGTGCTGCGCCGCTCAGCACTCATCATCGGTGCCGCGCTGCTGATGCTGGTCGGCTTCGTTCCGCCGTTAAGCGGCTGGCTGGCGCTGATGCCGATGTCAGTCGGCAGTGCCGTACTGTTCGTAGCCTATCTGCAAATGTTCGGCACGGCGCTGAAATCGCTCAGCGGGGCGTCGCTGAACGCCAAATCCATCTACCGCATCGCCCTTCCGGTCCTCACCGGCATCGGAATTATGAATATGCCTGCCACGGCCTTCGCGGAATTCCCGCCGCTCCTGGCACCACTCGCTTCCAACGGCTTGGTGGTGGGGGTTATTGTGGCCATCGGCATGGAAGCTTTCGTGCGATGGGAACGCTTTGACGGCAAGTCTACGGGAACGGCTGTGCAGAAGGAATCCTACTCCATTAAATAAATCTATATACAACATAAGGGTATTCCTGAAAGCCGCATCGGCTGTCCAGGAATACCCTTTCTTGTACCATTCAACTATTTTAGCGCTTCGACTGCACCTGTTCTTGCAGATACATTCGCGTCAGCAGTTATGCCTGCCCTCCATCTTCGGAACCTGCGGCGGCAGCTCCCTGCGGCGGTGCTGTCTTTAACCATATAAATAGAGACACCTGGATGAGACCCAGTGAAACCGCAACAATCTTGACTACCGGCAAGTCGGTACGGACAAACATGATCAGCAGCATGGTCCATACGGTCGCCGTAATGGCAGCCTTCTTCTTCAAGGTCATGCCATGGCCGTCCATGATCGGCTGTACCTGGGAGCGGAAGAATGCCGTGCCCTTCAGCCAGTTGTCGAGTCTCTCGGAGCCCCGGGCCAGACACAAGGAAGCTAAGAGCCAGAGCGGCGTAGTCGGCAGAAGCGGCAGCACGATGCCGATCGCCCCGATACCGATGAGCAAAATTCCGAGAATGAGAAAAGTCCAGCGTTTCAACCTGCCGCTGCGCGGCGTTTCGGCAGATTTCTCAGCGGCTGCAGCGTCCAATGCGTTCATCTCCTAACCGTTGTTTGTGTATGTTCAAGCTACCTGGCGATATGATCCATAATTTCATAGCTAACCTCATATGCAGTACTGCTCATTGAGAATAATGTGCCTATCTTCACTTTGTCAATTCATTCGGCGGTTTATTTGTTGTTTTGACATATTCACCTGCGGTCCGGACCCATATTTAACACAAATTTTACATTCGCGTTATGCAATACCTCCTCTTCTCTCTTCTACTTATCGTAGAATATGCGGAAGGCAGCACCATTTATCCGATCCGTCGGATTTGCAAAAAGGAGTGTACTGCAGGATGAATGACCATCAAGAAAATACATCTCAAAACACACCGGCAACCAGGCTGCAGATTCTGCTGGAGCTCTTCGGGGTATCGGCCAAGCTGGGGCTGACTTCCTTCGGGGGGCCGGTCGCCCACCTTGGTTATTTTCACGAAGCGTATATACGCCGCCGCAAATGGCTGGATGAACGCAGCTATGCCGATCTGGTAGCGTTATGCCAGCTGCTTCCCGGTCCGGCCAGCAGTCAGGTCGGGATCGGGATCGGCATCCACCGGGCCGGCCTGATCGGCGGAATCATAGCCTGGATCGGCTTCACCCTTCCCTCTGCCGCCGCACTGGTGCTGTTCGCTCTGCTGCTGCAGGGCTTGGATCTCGGAGGCGCCGGGTGGATTCACGGTCTGAAGATTGTAGCCGTTGTCATTGTCGCCCACGCCATACTGGGCATGGGTCAGAAGCTAACGCCTGACCGTAACCGGATCACGGTTGCGGTGACTGCCGCTGCTGTCAGCCTGATGTGGCAGACCGTGTTCACCCAGGTAATCCTGATTGGCGTGGCGGCATTAATCGGAATGAAATGGTATGCTCCAAAGGAAATTCCCGAAGCCGGCCCGCCCGCTGTTCAACTTAACCGGAAGCTTGCTGCAGGCTGTCTGGTTCTCTTTGCAGGGCTGCTGATCGTGGTCCCGCTGCTGCGACCCTTCTTCGCATCCGGCTGGCTCGCACTGTTCGACAGCTTCTACCGCGCAGGCTCACTCGTATTCGGCGGAGGCCACGTCGTTCTGCCTATGCTCGAAAGAGAGGTTGTTCCGGCGGGCTGGGTCAGCCGCGAGGATTTCCTGGCCGGTTACGGGGCAGCTCAGGCAGTGCCCGGCCCCTTATTTACATTTGCCGCCTATCTCGGCGCGATGAAGGGCGGTTTGGCCGGCGCAGCCATGGCTACGGCGGCCATCTTCCTGCCCGCCTTCTTGCTGGTCGCCGGCACTCTTCCGTTCTGGGATGATCTGCGCAGACTTCCCGGGGTCCAGGGGGCCCTGAGCATGGTAAATGCAGCCGTCGTCGGCATTCTGCTGGCCGCCTTGTACGATCCGCTCTGGACATCGGCCATCCTGGCTCCTGCCGATTTTGCGCTTGCGGCCATTTTGTTCGTCCTGCTGGTCTTCTGGAAGCTTCCGCCCTGGGTCATTGTCATCGCCGGGGCGGGAGGCGGAATCCTATTGAATTACCTATAAGTTGTTGCTTTACGGTGCTAATAACGAAAAGGGGCTGTCCACGTGGACAGCCCCTTGCCTTCATTCCTTATTTGCGTGCCGTAAGAATAAACTTCTCCAGTGCTTCAGTGTGGGTAATGCTATGATTGCATGCTTCGTTGTCCAGGCATACATAGTGGCCATAGCGGGATATATTATCCGCCGAAGCATACGCGGCCTTCGTCTCCACCGAGAAGAACGCCAGCTCCTGATGCCGGTTGCAGAACAGGCAATACCCCTTCTTGTGGGTCGGCGTAATCCGCCCTTCGATACCGACGAACTGTCCATTGAACGGATAGACGATGAACAGGCGGTTCGTAGCGATATCGGACCAGCCCAGATAGGTGACAAACCTGAAGTCGATGGATGACAGCTCCGGAAGCTTCAGCTTTTTATTTTTAGGGAACAGCTTCTGAATCTGCTTCGCCGTAATGGACGGGAAGGGTTCGAGCTCGGATTCCAGCGCGCCAAGATATCTCTGAAACTCATAGGCCGTCTCAAAGCCCGAGATTTGTCCCAGCCTCCCCTTCTGCTCTTCGGTCAGGACAGGGAACGCATCGAGAATCGCTGCGGCTGCGGAATATCTCACCGTTTCCAGCACCTTCCGGTCCGCGACGGTCCGCAAAGTCTTCTGCAGGAATTCCGCTTGCTTCTTAATCACATTCAGTTGATGGTTTCTAATAAATGGTGTATTCATGGATCTTTAGCCCCTTATAGTTTAATGAGTAGGTTATAAGGTGCAAAGCCCGTTATTAGAAACGATAAAATCATTATGGGCGATCGAATTCAATTCTCCCGCACCTCACGCAAAGTATCGCCCCTGTTCAGGCTTTGCATGAGGACTTCCTGGTCCATGAGCAATACAGCATTGCCAACGGTAAGACCCCCATTCACAGATGATGGGAGAAGTATAGCAAAATTCGGCGCAGGCGACAATTGAATGCGGTGAAGCGAATGAATCTTGTCCGGGTCAGTGCTTCACGAGCAGCGGCCGGTTCTGCAGATACATTGCCAGATCCGGGCTATGCCCCTCCGTAATTTCCTGGACAATGATCCTGGAGAGCAGCTGGCTGTATACGGTGCCGTTGTCCCCGTAGGCAAGCAAGAAGTAGCTGCTCGGGTAGTCATCATATTTCCCGATCATCGGCACTCCATCCACGATGCCGCCGTAGAAGGCTGCGCTATAATATTCAGGCTTCACCGTGATGCCGGGGAACCGCCGGTTAAATTCTGTTATCAGCTGATCCTTCTTGTGCAGCAGCTTGCTGTCACGGTCCTCCGGTATGTTCGTGTTCTCGTCCAATCCGCCGATTATGACCCGGTTATCCGCAGTCGTGCGGATGTAAATGTATGGACGTGCAGTTTCCCACAGAAGGGTGCGTTTATACCAGGAGGATAAATCCGCCACAGGCTCGGTGGTGACTGTATAGGTGCTGACGAACGAGGCCTGCTTCTCATTGCGGATCTCTATATTTTCATAACCGGCTGCAAAAATAACGTACCGCGCACTGACCTCATGCCCCTTCTTGGTACGGATAATCATCCGCTGCAGCTCGCGGTCATAATGATGGCCGTTCACCTCGGTATGCTCATACACTTGTACGCCTTGGGCGGCTGCATACTGCAGTATCCCGTGCGTAAATCGGAATGGATTCAGCTCCCCGTCCTGGTAGGAATAGATTGCAGCTTCCCGGCTAAAAGGATAGGCCTGTTCGATTTGCGCCTGGGTCCAAAAGTCGATTTCGATGCCATGCTCACGGATGTATTCGTATTCTGTGCGCAGACGCTCGACGTCCTCTGCACAACTGGCGGCGTATAGTGTGTCCCGGCGCTGAAATTCACAGTCGATAGGAGCACGCCGGGATGCAGTCTCGATATCGTCAATGGCCTGCTTCAGCAGCTTCAGATGCCGGGCGACATACTCTTCGCCGAAGGTATGGACCAGCGAAGTGAACATTTTCTCGCCCGAATATTGAATGATGGCAGTATTCGCGCTGGTGCTTCCGCTGCCGACTGTCCCTTTCTCTAGGACGGCAACGTCCAGGCCTGAGCCCGCCAGATAGTAAGCACATTGCGCTCCCGAGCTGCCTCCGCCGATAATGGCCACGTCACAAGTTACATTCGTTGTCAGAGCCGGATAAGACGGCACCTCCGGCAAAGTACTCGCCCAATAATATGTTCCAGATTGTAGATTCATGGTTACCTCCTGCATGTAGCTAGCTGCAGGTTAGTATTTCCCGGGATTGGAACAGTATGCAGGTTAAGGCCTGTCTACTCATCAGGTCGCTCTTGATTGACACGATGTACCGCTTTTGTTATGGTCATGAGGTAAGGCATTTCGTCCCCGCACGGACGGAATGTCTTTCGTTCATATACAGTGAACACTAAACCTTTGGAGGTATGAGATGAACAAGCAATCGTTAATTGTGATCGTCCAGCGCACAGGTAAAGGGGACCCGATCTATTATGAACCATAGTCTATTGCTGCAGGGCCCGAAGGTCCAACTGCTGAATCAGCTGCTGTTTTTTGACGAAGGGCTGTCTTCCTTTCTGAGTGAATATTACCCCGAGCCTGGCCCGGACCGTGTCCTTGTCGAGCGTACGTTGAAGCAATATACATCTGTGGTTGAAGGTATTCTGCAGGATTTCTCGCTAAACCGCCTGAATTCATGTGCATTGATCGGGAGTAAAATTGAAGTGGAGTATCTCGATGATTCTAGCGTGGAGTGTTATACCATCGTATTCCCTGGTGCGTCCGATCCGGGCTGCAATGAGATATCGTTCCTCTCACCGATCGGACTGCAGCTGCTAATGACAGAACCGGATGAAAACGTTGAACTGGAGGTTCCTTCGGGCATCCTGTCTGTCCGCGTAAGAGCTATCCGTTATCACAGCAATGAAATCACGGACTCATACCGTACTTAGTCTGAGCTGACTACGATTATCGTCATAGAGAACAATACAGAAGGACGAACACCATGCCTCTTCCGGTCGGTTGTTCGTCCTTCTGCAGCTAGAACAGAATTTCCCGCTTATTGACCTTAACACCCGACAACGATTTCTCGAACATATCCAGAATGAACAGGAAATGCTCCGCCTCCCGGTAGACATGATCAGCCAGCAAGGGGTGAATGATGCTCTTGATCCGGCATTCGGCGATTAGATCACGGGCCGTTCGCTTGAAATCACGCAGGGATTCAACAGATACTTTATTCTCATCGACAAATTGGCTCAGGAGCGGCACAGTCTGGGATTGCGGACGCATGGAGCTGAGATCTATCGCCTGGAACAGGAGCATATCGAAATCATGGCTGAACTCCCTGGCTTGCTCGACAAGCTTGCGTTCGGACGGGTCCAGCAGATGGCTGATGAATTTGGCGTGGTCCGCCATTATTTTCAGAAAGAACACATTCTCGTCAATGATAGCATCATGCAGGGGCTCCAGCGTGCCGTTGTTCAGTTCCTCCAGCCGGTTGCGGAAATAATTGGCCTCCCGGCTCACATGGTCAACCAGCAGGGGGAAATTATTTTGGCCCGGAAGCTTGCACTGGAGAATAAGCCCCAGCACTTTGCGTTTGAACACCCAAATGTGGCTGACAGCCGTATGTACTTCTATGTTGAATTCCCGGATCGTCTGCGGATCCGTCTCAGCTGTGAAGACATGGGACCGCTTTTCGATGTCCTCAAACAGGGCTTGAAATTGAATGGCCTCGTTGATTAACTGCGTATCCTCACACCTGAAGCCAAGCCGCAGGAACAGCGAATGCTCCTTCATAATACGCGACCAGAACCGTATCTCATCCAATGAACGCACCACAAAAGCAGTGGACAAACAGAATCCCTCCCTTTTTCCAGAAAATATGCTCCTCAGAAAAATATACGGGATGCGATCCGCCGATATTCCATCGTTCTATGAAGGATTCATTACTATCGGGTCCTTGATTCCACGAAGATTAGCGGTTTCCGTTGCTGGATATAATTGTTGTTATGACTTTACATTTATAGCGGTATGGGGCAGGTGTACCATTGGTCAGATTATCCGGTTATCAATTGTTTACCATCACATTTCTTTATCAGCTGGGAACGACTATTATTTTTGGCTTCGCTGCTGGTACCGGACGGGATGCCTGGATGGTGACGCTCTTATCCTGTATTGCAGGCCTGCTCGTTATCTATATGTATATCTTGCTAATGAGAATGAATCCCGGGTTAACCCTGGTCGAATGGTTTCCGAAGCAATTCGGTAAATGGATAGGTCTGCCTGTCGCCCTTCTGTATCCGCTGATATTTCTGTTCGATGCCGGGCGGATTATCGGGGACCTAAGGGATCTGGTTCCGACCACTTTGCTGCTTGAAACGCCGCCTGTTGTGATCGCCATCTCTTTTCTGCTGGTAATCGTATACGGATTGTATCTGGGAATTGAGAATGTGGCCCGGTTGGGAGAGATCCTCGTACCGCTGATTCTGCTGCTCTTCGGGATCGAAATCATCATGCTGTTAAATTCCGATATTATCGAATTCAAGCTGCTGCGGCCAACCCTGTGGGAAGGATGGGCGCCCGTTCTGAAGGCCGTGTACCCGGAGGGGATCACCCAAACCTATGCGGAGACGATTGCCTTGGCCATGTTGTGGCCGCTGGTCCATCCCCGGAAGAAGATAGGCCGGGTAACAGTGCTCGCAACGCTGCTCGCTACGCTCTTCTTTCTGATCTCCGATGTGCTGGCGATTACAATATTCGGGGATGCCTTCTTTAAAAGAAGCATATACCCGCTCTACTCCCTGACGGGTTTGGTAAACATTTCCGGATTCATCACCAATTTGAATCCATTTGTCGTGGTCTATTTTATCAGCACCATCTTCTTCAAGCTGTATCTGAAGCTGTTCGCGGCATTGACAGCCGTGCAGGTCCTGTTGAAAATGCAAAGCATCCGTCCCCTGATGTTCCTGCAGTGGTATGCACTTTAATTATCGGCTTTACGATTTCACCCAATATTGTGGCCCACATTTATGTGCTGGCTGTCCATATCGTCACGCCTTATGTGTGGGTGCCCTTGTTTCTTGTCTTACCGGCGGTTCTGCTCGTGGTGACCTGGGTGCGCAAGCTTGCCGGCGGAGATAAAGCCTGAGCGGTCCGGGTAACGTGATTCAGTGCTCAAGCTCTCCCTCTTTGAGCTGCACCGGCCCTCCTGTAAGGCCGACCCGTTTCACCTTGATGTCCACCTTGACGGTCACAGCCGCCTTGGGAAATTCACTCTCCCAGCGATTTTGCAGACGGCGCCACTGGCTGGGATAATAGCGGAAAATGGTATCCCCGAAATTAAAGATATCCGTCTTGTATTCGCTCTGGACTTTATGGATCAGCTCGGTGAATTGCTTGCGTGTGTGAAGCTCCAGTGCTTGCTCTATGAGCTTAAGATTGGCCACGCTCAGCAGATCCAGATTGGTGCCGTTCTCCATCAGCTCCGCATTGGCTTTCATAGCAATATGCAATTCGGTATTCTCGCCGAACCCGGCCTTAATTTTGCATTTTAAGCTGCTTAGCTTTGCTGTTACTAATCCTGAGCCCTCCGGAATATAGGTCGAGGCATACTGGATGTGGGGCCTTTTCAGCAGCCACAGCGCTTTGGCGGTCTCTTCGTTATTCAGAAAACCGACCAGCTTCAGATCATTGTTAATGACCGCTACGCCGGTATAAGCATATTTATTCTGTTTCTTCTGCTTTTGCTCACCGGATATAGGTGCCTGGACCCTCTCCATGGCCGGAACAATAGCCCCGCTTTGGGAATCGCCATTGACGGAACGAAGCATATTCATGAGTGTCACATCGGCTACCTCCTTCTGTGCCTGATGCAGCTTAAAGTATTCTCTCTGGGACAGACTGCCGAAAGGCGTAGAGCTGTTTAACAAATCTGCAGCGAATCCCCCTTTCACAATGAACAGATCATTGCGGAGCTGCGCCTCCGGCGTTCTTGTATAAATGTCGATAATTTGCTTCAAGCCTTCTCTGGCCAATTTCTCGCCGATGGCAATACTGGTACGCTGACCGCGGTTGATCTTCCGGGTAATGCGGGCTTGCATAGCGGCGGAGGCCTTGAATACATTGTCTCCTTTGGTCATTTCGGTATAGGATTCCTGCTGTGAATTCCCCTCGCTGGAAGGACCAGAAGAATTGAGCGAGAACTGGTTGCTTAATACGAATTCCCCCTCCTCGTTCAAGTCAATTCCTGTCCCGACTTGCAGCGCTTGATCATTAAGCTCCTTGCTGTCCCAGCAGCCGCCGACAAAGACTAGAGATATACAGAGCAGCAATGCTCCGGCCTGCTTCTTGCGCATCATCGGATACCACCTTATCGGTTCGGTTTGGGTTTCTGGCCCTTGGGAATTCGCTCAATGTCGCCTGGTGTCATCAGCTTCGGCAGTGTGTTCATCCTCCAGCGCGGCGCCCGCCACAGCACATCGTTTAATCCGCCGGGAAATAACGGGGCGACCGGGCTGAAATATGGAACGCCGAATGACCGGAGGCTGACCAAGTGAAGAAGCAGCGTCAAGGTTCCCAAGGCAATTCCGTACAATCCCAGCGTTCCGGCCAGAATCAGCATGACGAAGCGCAGCAGCCGCAAAGCGTATCCCAGATCATAACGCGGAATCGTGAAGGAGGCTATGCCCGTGCCTGCTACGACGATGACTACCGGGGCTGAGACGATCCCTGCCTGCACAGCCGCCTGGCCGATAACGAGAGCGCCGACAATACTGACAGCCGAGCCAATCTGTTTGGGCAGACGGATTCCCGCCTCCCGCAGCCCTTCGAAGATCAGCTCCATCATAAAGGCCTCCACGACCGTGGGAAATGGGGTGTTCTCCTGCGCCGCCGAGAAATTCAGCACCAGGCTGGTGGGCAGCATCATGGAATGGAAATTAACAATGGCCACATAGAGCGAGGGCAGAAACAGCGAGGTGGTCAGCAGCACGCTGCGGATTACACGGATTGCGGAAGAATAAAAGGAACGGTTGTAATAATCCTCTGCAGCCTGCAGCCCCGCCCAGAACGTAAAGGGAACAATCCTTACGAACGGAGTGCCGTCCGTGAAAATGGCTATTTTACCCTCCAAAAGATTGGCTGCGACGATATCCGGACGTTCGGTATTCTGAACAGTAGGGAACGGGGAGAGCGGTGCAACTTCAATGAACTCCTCCAGATATCCCGATTCCAGTACGGCATCCATTTGAATCCGGCTGATTCTGCTGCGCACCTCATTCACAATTTCCGCTTTCGCAGTGCCTTCAAGGTAGGCTATGGCCACTTCAGTCTGCGACACCTTGCCTACGGTCATCGACTCCAGCTTTAGGCGGTGAGTTTTCAGCTTACGCCGTACCATACTCGTATTCGTCCGCAGCGTCTCCGTAAATCCTTCTCTGGGCCCCCGGACAACCGGCTCCGATGTAGGCTCTTCCACTGCCCGTACATTGGGATCTGTCAGCTCGGCGCTGAGACCAACCGTCTCATGGTTGAAGAGAATGACCGCTTTGGCATTTAAAATCTCGCGGACCGCCTCATCCAGACTGGAGATTTGGTTTACCCGCGCTACCGCAATGAGCTGCTGTTCGATCCATTCTCTTGTCTGTCCGGGCCGCTTGCCGTCATCCGTTGCAACGTCCCGAATAGCCGGCTGCAATATAAACTGGTTCAAGGCATTCGTGTCGACCATGCCATCCATATAAATAATCAGCTGCTTGTGCCCTGCGGCCAAACTGATTTCCCGGTATACAATATCAGAGCAATTGGTGAACAGCTCTCTAAGCGCCTGTTCGTTGGTATGTAAATCTGTCATTAACCCGCTGCCACTACCGGGATGAGAGAACGGCGGCTGTTGATACCGCTCGGGCCGCCGGGATTTGAGCCTCTTGCCTTTGAGCCAGAATCTCATGTGTGACCGTACCTCTTTCTGCGTCTGCCTGATTTCCTCGAAGGTTAGTATAAGGATATTTGCCTCTTTCATACGCCGATGTAACCCTAGTGTTAGTCCTGCAAGCCTATGAACGCAAAAAACCGCGCTGAGCGCGGTTTTAGGTGCAGCTGTTGCCAGCCTGCCGATTACATTGGCTATTCCTCAGAATGTGCAGCCTCATCTTTGACTTCCTCGCGGAAGCCCTGGATGCTCTTCTTGCGGCGTACGTTCTTCTCTTCGATCTGCTCCCGTTCCTTACTGCTGATCTCTGAAGAGAACTCGTTCAGGTAATCCTCCGCTTCATGCAGATTCTGCATCGTATTCTGGATACTCTGCTGCAAATGCTCTACGTTGTCCGCCCGGTTATCCGGTTTGGCCATGTTTGATCGCCTCCTGTAGGTTATGCGCCCGTCTCGGGGCACTACCGGTTAGGTTGAATCATTCCGGGAGGCATTATACATCCGGTTAGGGCCGCTGTTCATATAGAGAAACATCCGTATCCTGCAAGAAAACAGTCCAGTCTTCGGCAGAATACAGCATAAGACGGTGCATGGCGCGGGTGCAGGCCGTATAGAACAGCTTCCGTTCCGTCTCCTGACGATACGCGTGGGAAGAAGCGTCATAAATAAGCACAGCGTCGAACTCTACGCCCTTGGCCAGATAAGCAGGAATGACTACCGCTCCTCTTTCGAAGGTAAGCGTCTCCTTGGTTACAAGCCGCAGCGCCTCAGCGCCTTGTCTTGTCAAAGCTTCATAGGCTGCCCTGCTTTCCGCCGCCGTCTTTGTAATCACGGCCACCGTGTCGTAGCCCTTGGCCCGCAAATCGGCAATGTCCGCAACGATTTGTGCCGCTTTGTGCTCGTGGTCCGCCGATTTGGAGAGCAGCGGCTTCTCGCCGCGCCGCTCAAACGGCACAATGTCTGCACCTTCCGGAAGCAGCGATTTCGTGAACTGGACAATCTCCCAGGTCGAACGGTAGCTCCGGACGAACTGGAACAGACGTGTCTCTTCCTGCCCAGCTAACGAGTACAGCGGTGAATCTGCTTCATGCAGGTTAGTGGCCTGCGGGAAGATCGCCTGGCTGAAATCACCGAGCACCGTCATGCGGGCGCGCGGAAACAGCTTCTTCAGGAAATGAAACTGAAAAGGTGAATAATCCTGGGCTTCGTCGATGAACAGATGTCGTACTTCCATGTTGGTACGGCTGCCCTCTACCAGCTCCTTCAAGTACAGGAACGGAGTGGCATCCTCATAGAACAGCTCGCCCTGCTCCAGCTTCTCTGTCGTCAGCCTGCAGATTTCCGGCCAACGTCCGGGCACTTCGCTGCCACCTGTCAGACCGCTGAACGCGGCAGGATCACTGAACAATTGCCGGTACAGCCCGGTCAAATCAACAAATGACAGCTGCTTCACACGGCGTCTTAGGGGCTTGAAGCTTGCCTTCACCAGGTTACGCCGCAATATCTGCTCTTCCTTCTCCCCGGAGCCGAAATCGTAATCATCGTTACCGCCACCGGTGGGATCACCGTAACGATCCGCATGCTCCTCATTGAAACGGATTACCGCATCCTCCTTCTCGTACTGCTTACGCAGCTCGTTGTAAGCTTCAGCATAATCATCGTTATCGAGATAATCGAGCTCATCCTGGACCCAATCGGCCTGCCGTTCCTCCCGCTCCAGGACGGATAATTCACGCAGCAGCCATTCCTTGAGCAGTGTAATTCGGCCCGCCAGGCCGATAGAATGGTCATAGCTGTAGAATTTCTCTCTGATCTCTGCGGCTGCAATCAGCTCACGGTCCCTGTAGCGGATGCCGTGAAACAGCATTCCGGCTTCGGTAAGACGGACTGCGTAACGGTTGAGCGCCTCTAAGTAAAGGCCCGATGCCTTGAACCGGATCGCGCTCCGGCGCGCCTCATACCCGGCTTCATCACCGGAGGTCAGAACATACTCGATCTGTTCAAACGGATCTTCGAGCCGCAGCAGGGCCCCCAGCCAATAGTACAGATACTCGTAAAAGGTCGTCTGCTGCATATTCTCCTCTCCCAGCTCAGGCAGGACCGTAGAGACGTAGCTGTTGAACATCGGGTTCGGCGAGAACAGCACGATCCGGTCTGCGCTTAGCCAGCTGCGGTGTTTGTACAGCAGGTAGGCTACACGTTGCAGCGCGGCCGAGGTTTTGCCGCTGCCGGCGGCTCCCTGAACGATGAGCATCCGGCTCAGGTCGTCACGGATAATGGCGTTCTGCTCCCGCTGGATGGTCGCCACGATGCTCTTCATCTGGGCATCGGCACCCTTCCCGAGTACCTGCTGCAGCAGCTCATCGCCGATGGTCAGGCTGGTGTCGAAGACGTGCTGCAAGTGCCCGCCCCGGATCTGGTATTGCCGTTTCAGAGTCATAGTTCCTTCTATCCGTCCGCCCGGCGTTTCGTAGGCGGCACTGCCCGGGAAGTGGTCATAATACATGCTGGCAATCGGCGTCCGCCAATCGTACACCAGGAAATCGAAGCCTTCCTTGTCTGTCAGGGAGGAGACACCAATATAGACCCGTTCGCTGGCCGGGAGCCCCGCCTCCTGAAAATCAATCCGGCCGAAATACGGCGCCGGCAGCAGACGGTTCATGCTCTTCCACCGTTGCAGCCGCTTGCGGTGACTCCGTTCCCGTTCAGACAGTAAGGCCTCCTGCTGCTTGATGCTGTAGAAGGTCTCTTCAAAGTCCTCGTCCGTGCTGGTATTTACCGTCACCTCTTCCCAGAACCGCCGGCGGATGTCTGCTACCTGCTCCTGCAGTCCGTCTACCTCCGGCGCTAGTTCGGCCATAGCCTCCCGCACTCTGGCTAATACCAAGTCCAGCCGTCGCTGCTCCTCCTGCCAATCTTGAGCTTCAATCATACCTGTGATCACCCTCCTCATAGAAATCCGCAGAATACATTTGACAAACCGCAAGCCGTTATGCTAAGATTAAAGTGTAAATAAGATGTTATACTTATGTCGCAAAACATATAAATTGACATTCGTTATCCGATTGTAGCATGCAGGGTTCTATATTGCAATGTTTAACTGCATATAATTACATACCAAAGAACCGGCATTTCTGCCGGTTCTTTTCTTTATGCTGATGAATACTGATCAGATTTCAACTATATAAGTTGAACTTAAGATTAGCCTGAATAGAGCCGGAAAGTGAATTAAAGTTATGGACTTCCGTACGCTGCCCACTCCCGTTCTCCAGATGAATACCGCTAGGTGCTGTTGAATTCGCTGGCAGCAGGCTCTGTCCGGCTCTGTTTAGGTATGATGAACGAAAAGCAACCCCTATTCAACAAGGATAAATGTATTTCGTACAACTATTTGTTAGGTATGCACCCATTTTTGAAGGATAGATGTATTTTGTGCAACTAAAATCAGCATATGGGGATCAAACTGCCCCAAAGCAAGAAGATAGATGTACGAAATGCAACTATAGCCGGGAAACGGCCTGTTTAGATGGATATAGTTGTACAAACTACAATTAGCAGCTTAGCAGCGGTTAGTGAGGTCATGAAGAGCAATAGCTGCTGTCGCCTGATAATCACGATCTACATTTCAGCAGCTTAGAACGATGACAGCCCCTGCTTCGCCTATCAGCTTTCCTGCGGAAAGCCATCAGGCGGAAGCCGGAACCGCAACAAGAGGTATCAATCTACGGACGGGAAGCGACCGGAAGCCAAATGTTTTCTTGCGTCACGGCTAATCTCAACACAAAATTCTTTAGTTCAATCTATATAGTCAATTGAATCCGCCGTTGACGCGGATCGTCTGTCCGGTAATCCACCGTGCTTTGCCGCTGACCAGAAGCTCCACTGCATCGGCGATATCTTCGGGTTCACCGAGCCGGCCGAATGCATTCATCCGCCGGTAGGAGTCTACCAGCTCAGCGGATTTGCCGCTCAGGAAAAGCTCGGTCGAGACCTGGCCGGGGGCAATACAGTTAATGGTAATATCCTTCGGTCCGAACTCCTTGGCGAGCTGCCGGGTGATCTGCTCCACCGCACCCTTCGTGGCCGCATAAACACTGTAGGCCGGGAGCATCGCCCCCGATACAGAGGTAGAGAAATTAATAATCGTCCCTCCCCCGGTCATATGCTTCATTGCCTGCTGGCAGGCGAAGTAAGTGCCTTTGACATTTACAGCGAAATGCCGGTCATAGAGCTCCTCGGTGACTTCTGCCAGAGGCACGCATTCCATGATTCCGGCATTGTTGATGAGCATATCCAATCGTCCAAAGCGACTCAGCGTCTCGGCGAACAGCGATTCGATCTCCTGAACGTTCGCAATATCTGCCCGGACCGCTACCGCTTCTCCTCCCGCTTGTCTGATGCTGTCCACGACCTCCAGCGCTTTCGCCATATTCGAGCTGTAATTGACCACGACCCTGGCTCCGGCTTGCCCCAATCGGATAGCGATTTGCCTTCCGATTCCACGCGATGCACCGGTAACAATGGCGACTTTATCCTGCATATTCATACTGATCCGCTCCCTTGTCTTCATTTCGGCCTATCCCGTCACTGCCGTGACTTGCCTTGTATCCTAATTATAAGCAAGCTGTGTCTGCTCCCGTTAGCCTATCCCTGTTCAGTTCTTGCCTAATCCTCTCCGCGATGGTTATGATAAGGGTAAAGTTACAACTGGAAGGAGTTCAGCCATGAACACTGCCGTGCAAATGCAAGCCACCGTACCAGCCTTGGGGCAGCTTGTGCAGCTGGTACGCCGCCATGCGCCTGCAGCCGGGACGCATCCAACAGCGATTCCTTCATTGTCTCTGATGCATGCCGTGCATCTGTCGGAGCCGCTGGAGTCGGTCTACAAGCCTTCGATCTGCGTCGTTGCCCAAGGGGCCAAGTCGGCTGCGCTGGCGGAGCGTACATTCCGCTACGATTCTTCAACGTATCTGCTCACATCCGTGGAGCTTCCGGTGATCGGGAAGATTATTGAAGCCTCCCCGGAGATGCCGTTCCTGGGCCTCAAATTAAGCTTCGAACCGGACATGATCCTGGATATGGTCCAAGAAACGGCTGAAGCCGCGAATAGCACCGCCGAAGCCTGCGGCATCTCGGTTCATGCGGTCTCGCCTGCGCTGCTCGAAGCCATCGTTCGGCTGATAAGTCTGCTGGATGCTCCCGAAGATATTCCGGTGCTGGCTCCGCTGGCCATTCGCGAGATCCTCTACCGGGTGCTGCAAAGCGATCACGGCGCACGGCTCCTCCAGTTTGCACGGACCGGCAGCTATGCCTACAATATTGCTCAGGCGGTCAAACAGATCAACCGGGAGTATAACCGTCCGTTCGCGGTCCGTGAGCTGGCCCGGTCGGTCAATATGAGCGTCTCTTCTTTTCACAAGCACTTCAAGAAGATAACCGCTCTGAGCCCTCTCCAATACCAGAAGACTGTGCGGCTGCAGGAAGCCCGGAGGCTGATGCTGACGGATTCCATCCAGGCTGCGGATGCCGCTTACCGAGTAGGCTATGAGAGCCCTACTCAGTTCAGCCGTGAATACGCCAGAATGTACGGCCGTCCGCCGGTACAGGATGTTCAGGCGCTGCATCAACAAATGACAAAACCCTTGGAGTGAAGCCGATGATTCATATATTGGTTGTGGAAGATGAACGCAATGTACGAAAGCTGCTGGAGGCTGTACTGAAGCGCGAAGGCTACGAAGTATTTACCGCCGAAGATGGATTGAAAGCCCTGCATGTGCTTGAAGTGCAGCATATTGACCTTATTATTCTCGACATCATGATGCCTAACATGGACGGGTATGAGTTCGCGAAGGAGTTAAGGGACGCCGGCAGCCAGATTCCCATCCTGATGGCCACGGCCAAGCATCTCCCGGAGGACAAGAAGAAGGGCTTCCGCCTTGGAACCGACGATTATATGACCAAGCCCATTGATACCGAAGAGATGCTGCTCCGGATTCAGGCGCTGCTCCGCCGTTCCCAGATTGCCAGTGCCCGCAAGCTGGTCATTGGCAAGGTGATTCTGGATTACGAAGCCTTGACGGTCACCCGGGGCGATGAGAAGCAGACTCTTCCGCAAAAAGAGTTCTACCTCCTCTATAAGCTGCTCTCTTATCCGGAGCGTATCTTTACGCGCATCCAGCTGATGGACGAAATCTGGGGCATGCAAAGCGAAAGCACAGACACTACGGTCAATGTGCATATTAACCGCCTGCGCAAGCGGTTTGAAGGGTACCCCGAGTTCGAGCTGGTTTCTGTCCGCGGACTGGGCTATAAGGCGGTGCGGAATACATGAACAGATTAGGGCGCTGGATAAAAGAAAGAATCACTCTACCCTTCTATTTTTCGCTTGCTGTGTTCTGCATCTTTCTTATTACCGTCGTCATTACCGGGGTACTGTTCTTCTTGGCCCATGTAACCGGATTGCTGAATGAAGAGATCGCTCAGGACGGCACTGTGCTGCCTATTATAATCTTGATTTCCTGTATCCTGATCGGGACCACGATATCGGGCATTGCCAGCCGGAAAATGGTCAAGTCCATCCGTGAATTTATAGAAGCGACCAACCGGCTGGCCGGCGGAGACTTCTCTACGCGCCTGTACCTGACGAGTCCGCCGGAATACAGGATTCTCTCCGAGAACTTTAACCGGATGGCTGAGGAGCTCGGGGGAATAGAGATTCTGCGCAGCGATTTCGTCAACAATTTCTCGCATGAGTTCAAGACGCCGATTGTCTCCATCAAGGGATTCGCCGAGGTGCTGAAGTACGATGATCTGCCCAAAGAGGAACGGGATGAATACCTTGATATCGTCATTGCGGAATCTGCCAGACTCGCCTCCTTGGCCTCGAATGTGCTGGAGCTGTCCAAGATCGAGACGCAGACGATTCTGACTGACAAGCAAAGATACAATGTCGGAGAGCAAATCCGTCAATGCGTTCTGCTGCTGGCCGCCAAAATGGAGAAGAAGCATCTGGCGCTGAACGTCAATATCCAGGATTATGAAATGTCCGGGAACAAGGAGCTGCTCAATCAGGTCTGGCTTAATCTGCTGGATAACGCCATCAAGTTTACACCGGAGCACGGAGCGATCGAGATTAACATGAAGCGCACCGCCGAAAGGCTGGAGATTGCCGTCCGCGACAGCGGCAGCGGCATTGTGCCCGAGGCCATCCCCAAGATCTTCGATAAATTCTATCAGGCGGACACTTCCCACTCCACCGCAGGTAACGGGCTCGGGTTAACCATAGTGAAGCAGATTATTAACCTGCACGGCGGAACTATTGCCTGCAGCAGCGCCCCTGCACAAGGGACTGTATTTACGGTCAGCTTGCCGACAGGAGCATAGCTCAAGTCTTGAAAGAACAATTAGCGTTCTTTCAGGGCTTTTTTCTTTTTTCAGAAAAGTTAACGTTCAGTTTATTATTCTCCGGTAAGATAACTACATCATCAATCAAAGGAGTCAGAAGCTATGCTTAACATTCTCAAGTATTTGAAGCCGAAAGAATGGGCGCTATTCGGTGCCAGCCTCCTCTTCATCGTCGCCCAGGTGTGGCTGGATCTGGAATTGCCCGGTTATATGAGCAAGATCACCCGTCTGGTACAGACGCCGGGAAGCGAAATGAGCGAGATTATTGCAGCAGGCGGCTGGATGCTGCTCTGTGCACTCGGCAGCTTGGCCACTTCCATTATAGTGGCGGGCATTGCCGCCAAGATCGCGGCCAATTTCTCGGCAAGATTGCGTTCGAACCTGTTTAACAAGGTTCAGTCCTTCTCCATGGAGGAGATCAACAGCTTCTCAACGGCGAGCTTGATCACCCGTTCCACCAATGACATCACCCAGGTGCAGATGCTGATTGTCATTGGCCTGCAGCTGCTGGTCAAAGCCCCTATCCTCGCTGTATGGGCACTGCTCAAGATCACAGGCAAGAGCTGGCAGTGGTCACTGGCCACCGGTGCCGCCGTCGGCATACTGATTCTGGTGGTCGGCATCTGTATTGTGCTCGTGCTGCCGAAGTTCCAGAAGCTGCAGCAGCTGACCGATAACCTGAACCGTGTAGCCAGAGAGAATCTGACCGGACTCCGGGTGATCCGTGCTTACAATGCGGAAGGCTACCAGGAAGAGAAATTCGGCTCGGCCAACAACATCCTTACCTCGACGAATCTGTTCGCCAACAATGTCCTGGCCGTGCTTATGCCTTCCATCTCACTCATTCTGAGCGGGCTGAGCCTCGCGATCTACTGGATCGGCGCTGCTTTGATCCAGTCTGCTGATATGACTGCCAAGATGGACTTGTTCTCGGACATGATCGTCTTCTCCTCGTATGCGATACAGGTGGTTATGGCGTTCATGATGCTGATTATGATCTTCATTCTGCTGCCCCGTGCCCACGTCTCCGCCAAGCGCATCAACGAGGTGCTGGATACCAAGCCGAGACTTGAGAACGGCTCGCTTACAGCCTCACCCGGAACGGTTACAGGTGAGGTGGAATTCAGAAATGTCAGCTTCAAATATCCCGATGCCGAGGATTACGTCATCAAGGACATCAGCTTCACGGCCAAGCGGGGTGAAACCGTCGCCTTTATCGGTTCAACCGGCTGCGGCAAGAGTACCGTGGTCAACCTGATTCCGCGCTTCTATGATGCAACCTCAGGCGAGGTCCTCGTAGACGGCGTGAACGTGAATCGATATGAACAAAGTGCACTCCGCAACAAAATGGGCTATGTATCCCAGAAAGCGGTGCTGTTCGGCGGAACCGTGACTTCCAATATCGCTTTCGGCGATAACGGCTCCGATGCCGCTCCTGAAGTGGTGGATGCCGTATATACCTCCCAGGCTTCGGATTTCGTCGAGAAAATGGATGGCAGCTATGAGGCGCATATCGCCCAGGGCGGCTCCAATCTCTCCGGCGGCCAGAAGCAGCGCCTGTCTATTGCCCGGGCGATTGCCCGCCGTCCGGAAATTCTCATCTTTGACGATTCCTTCTCGGCGCTTGACTATAAGACAGACCGCAAGCTGCGCAGCGAGCTGAAGAAGGAAGCCCGCGGCACTACGATGCTGATCGTCGCCCAGCGGATCGGCACCATCAAGGATGCCGACAAGATTATCGTGCTGGAAGCCGGACGCATTGCCGGCATGGGCACACATGATGAATTGATGGAATCCTGCGAGGTCTACCAGGAAATCGCGTACTCCCAATTGTCCAAGGAGGAGCTGGCCTAATGATACCAACTGAACAACAACCCAACAACTGGAGCAAGCTTCTCCGTTATTGTCGCAATCATATACCTGTCGTACTGATCGCGTTAGTCAGTGCGGCCATCGGTACGGTGTTGACCTTGCTCGGTCCGGATCAGCTCTCGGAGATGACCGACCTGATTACGCAGGGCCTTGCCACCGGCATTGATATGGATGCCGTAGCTTCCATCGGTCTGTTTCTGGTTCTGATCTACGCCATCAGCGCCGTATTGTCTTTATTGCAGGGCCTCATCATGTCGTCGGTCACGCAAAAGGTCTCGAAGCGCCTGAGAGGCGATCTTTCCCGCAAGATGAACCGGCTTCCGCTCTCTTATTACAATAAATCGACGACCGGTGACATTCTCTCCCGGGTAACCAATGATGTGGATACCATCGGCCAAGCGCTGAACCAGAGCGTCGGCACGCTGGTCACTGCACTGGCCATGTTCGTCGGCTCCATCGTCATGATGCTCAAGACCAATGTGATTATGACCGTTACCGCAGTTGTGGCTACGATCATCGGTTTTGGCCTGATGGCGGTGATTATGAAGAAATCACAGAAGTATTTTCAGAGCCAGCAGGAATATCTGGGCAAAATCAACGGCCATGTTGAGGAAGTTTACACCGGTCATACCGTTGTTAAAGCCTACAACGCCGAGACGCAAATGCGCGATGCCTTTGAAGGTCTGAACGGTAATCTGAAAAACAGTGCCTTCAAGGCCCAGTTCCTCTCCGGGCTGATGATGCCGATTATGATGTTTATCGGGAATTTAGGCTTCGTGGCCGTCTGTGTAGCCGGTGCGGTACTTGCAACGAACGGAGATATCTCCTTCGGGGTTATCGTTGCCTTTATGATGTATGTGCGCTTCTTTACCCAGCCCCTCTCCCAGATTGCCCAGGCGGCGCAAAGTCTGCAGTCGGCTTCCGCAGCCAGCAAGCGTGTCTTTGAATTTCTGGAAGCCGAGGAAATGGACGACGAGCAAGGCAAGACCGCACGGCTGGAGGCTGCAGCGGGCAAAGTGAAGTTCGAGCATGTCCAGTTTGCTTATGAAGGCACGGATAATCTGGTCATTAAGGACTTCTCTACAGAAGTCATGCCCGGACAAAAGATCGCCATTGTCGGTCCTACCGGCGCCGGCAAAACCACACTAGTCAACCTTCTGATCCGCTTCAATGAGTTAACCGGCGGAGAAATCTATATCGACGATATGCCGATCAGCAGTCTGACCCGGGAAAATATTCATGACCAGTTCTGCATGGTGCTGCAGGATACCTGGCTGTTCGAAGGTACGATCCGCGAGAATCTGGTCTACAACAAGACCGGCATCACGGAGCAAGAGATTGAAGAAGCCTGCAAATCGGTTGGATTGCACCATTTCATTCAAACCTTGAGCGCCGGCTATGACACAGTACTGAACGACAAGGTCAATCTGTCCGCCGGCCAGAAGCAGCAGCTGACGATAGCCCGCGCGATGCTCAAGAACGCACCGATGCTCGTGCTCGATGAAGCGACCAGCTCGGTCGATACCCGGACGGAACTGCTGATCCAGCAGGCGATGGACCGGCTGATGGAAGGCAGAACCTCCTTCGTCATCGCCCACCGGCTCTCGACGATCAAGAATGCCGACGTCATTCTCGTCCTGAAGGACGGCGATATTCTGGAGAGCGGCAGCCACACCGAGCTGCTGGCCAAGAACGGCTTCTACGCCGAGCTGTATAACAGCCAGTTCGAGCAAGCCTCCTGATCTACCGGGTGCAAATAAAGATAAGGGCCGAGTTCCTGCCGCCGGATTGGCGGTGGAACTCGGCCCTTCATTTTGTGGGGCTGTCTATATCGGGGTCCCCGCAAAGTACCTGAAATCGCATCTATGCGTGTACTCCACTTTGTGGGGCTGTCTGTATCGGGGTCCCCGCAAAGTACCTGAATCCCGCATCTATGCATTGGCTTCACTTTGTGGGGCTTTTTAGAGAATTGGTGACAGCAGCCGCGCCACCGCTTCCTTGAACTTGAGCATCTTGCTGCGCACCTCGTACCGCTCAAGCGTCAGCTCGAAGCAGGAGAGGCTGTCCTCCAGGAACAGGTTGTGGAGCTGCCCGGCCAGCTTGGGATCGCAGATCAGGGCGCTGACCTCGAAATTCAGGCGGAAGCTGCGGGTATCGATATTCATCGTGCCTACGGAAGCGACCTCCTCGTCGACGACAATCGTCTTGGCATGCATGAAGCCCTTCTCGTATTGCAGAATCTTCACCCCGTAAGGCAGGAGCTCGCCGGCATGCGCCAGTGTCGCCGGATAAACAAACATGTGATCCGGTTTGTTCGGAATCATGATCCGCACATCGACTCCGGAGAGCAGCGCGATTTTGCAGGCATCCATAAAGCTGGAGTCCGGGATGAAATACGGCGTCTGGATAAAGATGCTTTTTTTGGCGGAGGCGATCAGCTTCAGGTACATGTTCTTCAGATGCTCGGTTTGCGAGTTCGGTCCGCTGGTGATAATCTGGACTACGCTGTCGCCGGAATGCTTATCGGTACGGTAGGCCAGATGCTCGGGATGCAGGGCATTCCGGCTGGCCGCCTTGTTCCAGTCCATCAGGAACCGGCCTTGAATCTGGTCGACTGCGCCGCCCCGCATCTTCAGATGGGTATCCCGCCAGTACCCCATTTTCTTGTCGAGACCGAGATACTCATCGCCGACGTTGAATCCGCCGATATAGGCGATTTCTCCATCAATGATGCACTGCTTCCGGTGATTCCGGTTATTGATCCGGAAGTTGATCAGCCGGAAAATCGACGGGAAGAATACCTCCACCAGGCCCCCGTTATCAATCAGCTCCTTGAAGAAGGCGCGGGAGGTCCGTCTGGAGCCGACCTCATCATACAGCACGCGGACAGTTACCCCTTCCTTGGCCTTGAGCGTCAACTCATCGCGCAATTTCCGGCCAAGATTATCGGGCTGATAGATATAATATTGGATGTTGATCTCATGCTTGGCCTGGCGGATATCGGCAATCAGCGCATCGAACTTCTCCTGCCCGTCATCGAAGATCTGAACCTCGTTGTCGTTCGTAATGAGGGCGTTGGAGGAGCGCAGATTCATCTTCAGCAGGTCCGCATATTTCGCGGACAGCCCTCCCTGATAATCCACCTGCATGACCTGTTCGTCAACCGCCGCCTGCAGGTACATCCGCTCGTCCAGCGTCAGCCTGTAGAAATTCTTCTGCTTCAGCTGTCTTCCAAAGAAGACGTAGAAGATAAATCCGAGCCACGGGATAAAGAACAGGACCATCAGCCAGGCCCAGGTCGAGCCGATGTCCCTTCGTTCAATGAACACCACGATTCCGGCCAATAGAATATTCGTAATGGTAATGAAGGATAGGATAGAGGTAAAAATGCTGCCGAGTTCCAAGGTGGTGTACTCCTCTCTGTTTTGCAAGTAGTATGTCCGTTGCTATACATTATAGTTATCGGATAGACCGGCGTACAATATTTAGCTAATCTTTAGGTTCGGTTTAGACTGGTTAAAGATAGGCAGGCTATAACTGTACTTGGGAGGGATTCTTATCTATACAATACTGATCGCCGACGATGAGCCTGAAATTGTTGAATTGCTGCAGCTGTACCTGGAGAAGGACTATAGCATCGCCAAAGCCGGAAACGGCAAAGAAGCGCTGCGGATCGTCGAGACCGAGGCTGTCGATCTGGCCATTCTCGATATTATGATGCCCGAAATGGATGGGCTGCAGCTGCTGAAGAGCATCCGCCGCCGTTGTCATATCCCTGTTCTGCTGTTATCCGCCAAGAGCCAGCACCACGACAAAATCCTCGGGCTTGAGCTGGGTGCCGATGATTATATATCGAAGCCGTTTAACCCGCTGGAGGTCGTGGCCCGGGTGAATGCCATGCTGCGGAGAGTGCATCACTTCGATGTCGCTCCCCCGGAGAAGGAAGATCCGAAGACTCTGGCCCTCGGCCGCCTGACGCTGGATCTGGATGCCTGTGTGCTCTATATCTCCGGAGAGCCGGTTACGCTGACCTCCACCGAATATAAAATCCTCAGGCTGATGATGGCCGAGCCGGGCCGAGTCTTTACGCGCAAACGAATCTATGAAGCCGTGTGGGAAGACTTCTATATGTATGAGGATAACAGCATCATGGTGCATATCAGCAATATCCGCGACAAGATCGAGCGCGATTCCAAAAAGCCGGAATACTTGAAGACCATCCGGGGATTGGGGTACAAAATCGATGCGCCAGTGGAGAACTAGAAACCAGCGCCCGCTGCAGACTTCGCTTGCTTTTGATTTCCTGCGCTTTCTGCTGATCATCGGCTTCATCGTGCTGGCCGCCTATCTGTTTATCCAAATGGATGTGACGCATAAGCTGAAGGAATATCAAATCGCCGATCCCGAATTGAAGCTTGCGGCAAGCCGGTATGCCGCCGATCCGCTGACGGGTCCTGACACCGCAAAGCTCTTGCGCAGCGGCGGCTGGCTGGAGCTTCTCGACCGGGATAAGAACCTGGTTCAGGTTATCGGGAATAAGGGCGACAAGGCGGACAGCTATACGGAGGAGCAATTATACAGTCTGCTGGAGAACGGTCCCGGGCAGGAGTACTATTACTCATTAACCCGTTATGCGGACGGCGAAGCCGCTTATTGGCTGATGCTCAAGCTCCCGCGGAACCGGATTGATATTACCATTAACAGCTACCCTTTTCTGTCCACGCTTAACCAGCCGGTAACCTCCTATGTGCTGATGGGAGCCATTATCCTGCTTCTGCTGGTGGTTGTCTACAGCTATTCGGTTGCACGGAGAATCCGCAGGCCGCTGAGGACGATCATTGAAGGGCTGAATGAGATGATACAGGGGAATTACAGCACGAGGATTGTGGTGGAAGCCGAGGAAGAGTTCATGCAAATGGGAGAACGCTTTAATTATATGGCCGATGTCATCGAGAAGACGACCGCAGCCCAGCGGCTGGCCGAAGAAAGCAAGCAGCGGATGGTCATGGACCTCTCCCACGATCTGAAGACGCCGATTACCAGCATTCAGGGCTATGCCCAGGCGCTGTATGAAGGACGGGTGGGCGATCCCGAGCGTCAGCGCAAATACTTGACCTACATCTACAACAAGTCCTCACAGGTCACCCGGCTTATTCAAAATATGGTGGAGCTGCTGAAGACTGACTCCCCGGATTTCCTGCTGCGCATGGGCCAGCATGAACTCGGGGACTTCCTGCGCGAGATTATCGCAGATACGTACGGCGAAATTGAACAGAAGCAGTTCAGGCTGCAGTTCCAGGTGCCGGAGCATCCGGTATACGCCCGTTACGACCCGGAGCTGCTCGCCCGTGCAGTGCATAACCTGATCAGCAACGCGCTGACCTATAACCCGCCCGGCACGCAGCTGCGGATCGAGCTTGTTCCCGGTAAGCAGCAGGTGGCGATTGAAATCGCCGATACCGGCATCGGCATCGCCCCCGAGCTTAAGGCCACCATCTTCGATCCGTTCGTCCGCGGCGATGAAGCTAGGACGGCTACCGGCGGTACAGGCCTGGGCCTGGCCATCGCGCTGAAGAACATCGTGCGGATGGGCGGTACGCTGGAGCTTGGCGGCAGCAGCGGAGAAGCTACAGTGTTTACTATCATTATTCCGGTGTAGCCGGAAAGTCTGCAACCGGAATCATCTCCTGGCCCCTGCGGCTTTAGGGGATGATTCCGCATACGGTCACATGGACTTGCGATACGGCGAGGCCGGTCATTTTTTCCACATGACTCTTGATGCTGTCCTGCAGACGCCGGGAGATCTGCTGCAAGGGAACGCCAAGCCGGATAACGGGAGATATGGAGATCGTGACTTGCGCCCCGCTCACAGTAAGCCCTATCGCTTTATAGAAGTCCTTCCGGTTGGTCCGTCTGGTCTTGCCCTCCATCAGTGCCATAATCTCGTGCATTTCCTGAATCGCCATTCCGACGATCTTCATAATCGTCCGGTTCGAAATCGCTACGGTTCCTCTGCACTCCTCATTCACGGTATCCATTCAAAATCTCCTCCTCCAGTTTGGCTGTGTATGCGTTGTATACGGGCCACAGTCAAGTCTATAGCCCTTCCCACTTCTCTTTCAGGAACAAATGATAGATGTGCTTCGCCACAATCTTGATGACTACATAGACCGGAACAATAATGAGCATGCCGATAATTCCGAACAGGTTGCCCACCCCGAGCACCAGCACAGTTGTTGTAATGGGATGGATTTCGAGACTCTTGCCGAAGATCAGCGGCTGGATGATATTATCCTGTATCTGCTGCGCCAGCAGAATGATGACCAGCGCCCAGATGCCTGTACTCGTGGACTCGATCAAGCCGATAATCACGATGGGAATCGAAGAGATAATCGCCCCGAAATACGGGATGAAGTTCATCAGCACCGCAACGAAGGTCAGCACCAGCGCATAAGGCAGGCCAATGATCAGGAAGCCCAAATACATCAGAACCCCCAGCGCCAAATTCACCATCACTCTGCTGAGAATATAGTTATTCAGGGCAGCGTCGATTTCCTTCAGGATCGCGGTGGACCGGTTACGGAAGCGGAGCGGCAAGGCTTTGACGATGATTTTACCGAAGCGTTCCCCGTCCTTCAGCATGTAGAACAGAATGATCGGGAAGGTAAACAGGATAATCGCCACATTCGAGACCGCCGAGAACAGATTCGAAATGTAATTCGACATTAACGTGAAGCCTTTGTTGAGATATTCAGTGAAATGGGAGAACAGACCGCTGTCCCCCGGCAGAATCTTGGCCAGAAAGCCGCTTTGCTCCAGCTCGGTTACCTTGGCATCGAACATCTGCAGCAGTGACGGGACATTCTGAAGCATCGTGGTCACCTGGGATTTGAGCGGAGGCCAGACCCCTCCCCAGAATGCCAGCACCAGCGCCACCAGCACCAGGTAGATCAGCAGAATGGCCGGGGTACGCCGAAGCTTCTTACGCTCCAGCAGCTTGACCAGCGGGCGCAATAAATAATAAAAGAAGACTGCGAGCAGCATAGGAATCAGGATGATGCCCGTCAACGCCTGGAACGGCTTAAATATAAAATCCACTAAAGACCCCACGTAGATAATCGCAAGCACAAGAAACACCGCTTTGCCTACCGTGAGGAATTTATTCAGTTGATTCATGTTTCATCTCCTATTGCAGTTAGGTTAGAGGACGTTCGCCTCCCTTCTATTTATATCGTTCCAATCTTTATTTAATCTAAACCGAACCTAAAGATTAGTTAAGGTTTTGGTCATAATATAATCCGTCTGCACTTCATCGCCCATGACGAACGGGTGGGTTCCGGTCTGCACAAAGCCCATTCTGCTGTAAAAAGCTACGGCATTCCCGTTATGTTCCCATACGCCGAGCCAGAGCTTTGTTTTATGATCTTCGGCCGCCAGTTCAGCGGCTTTGTCGATCAGGAGTCTCCCCAGCCCCTGCTTATGGAAGCTGTTTCTGATATAGATCCGTTCGATTTCCATGGACTGCCCGTCCATGGCTTCGGACTGTGCCTCCCCGGTGTTGAGCTTCAGATATCCGGCGGCCTCCGCACCGGCCATGAGCAGGTAGAACTGCGAACACGGGGTCTTGAGCTCCCCTTCCAGCTTGTCCAGACTGAAGGCCTGCTCCAGATAGACGGCCATCGTCTCCTCCGAATTCTGCTCCATGAAGGTTTCTTAAAAAGTCTGATAGCTGATCTCCTGCAGCAGCCGGATGTCCTCCAATGTGCATTTCTTAATCGTTATGTTCACAGTCGTTGCTCTCCCTTCGCTTCACCGAAGCTTTATAGTGTATGAAGCCTGGTACCTTGACCGCAGCAAATTTGAGGGTATAAGTGCTTTATCTCGCTCTAGCTTGCTCGGTTATAAAGTGGCATTGATCCAAGTTCTGAGCTGGTTTCGTTTCACTACCCACGCAGTCGCTTCTTGCTGGAGCCATTCTATGCAGCCAATTCGGCGCTGCAAACACTAACGTACAAGTGAAATTAGGTGGCGATTTCCACTAATCCTGAAAAAGAGCAACATGAGAACTTTATGGTACTGTCCTGCTTTCCTTAGGTCAGCTTGGTTTGTGGATTATGGTCGATTTTTCGCCTACGTTTGCCCTATTTATCTTCACGGTAGCCCATGTGGTCGGTTTTTCGACTACAATGGGTCTGTTTTCCTCTAAGACAAGACATTGTGGTCGATTTTTCGGCTACGTTTGCCCTATTTACCTTCACGGTGGCCCATTATGGTTGATTTTTCGTCTACAATGGGATTGATTAGCCGGACTGTGCTGTTGGTCGGCCTATTGAAAGGGATGTAGGTGCGGGCGTCCCTGGCCTTACTCGCAAATAGATGGTGCATAGCTACAACTTGCTGTGGTCTAGGTACTAGATTACTATCTATATGTTGCAAATGCAACATTTTTAGTGTTGTGCTTTAGGATTTACTAGGAACGCTAAAAAACCGGCCCCCTTCCGGGGACCGGTGAAAAGTAGTTGGAAAAGTGTTAAGGGATAACAGTAGACAGAAAACACTTGCATAGCTGCGAAAAGCTTATTGCGCGATAGACATAAATTGATCAGATACAGAAAGTTTTGATGCGATAGACTTAGATATGCTCAGATGCGAGTAGCTTACTGCGCGATAGACATAGTTAGATCAGATGTTTACTTCGCGATAGGCTTAGATATGTTCAGATGCAGAAAGCTTACTGCGCAATAGGCTTAGAATGCTCAGATGCAAAAAGCCTACTGCGCGATGCTCTGCACCAGCGCAGCCACTTCCTCGGCTGTGCCGAGCTGCAGCGCCCTGGCGGCCAGCTCCTTCATCTCTGCGGCCGACAGCTTCGCAATCTGGCTGCGTGCCGGCAGAATCGAAGTCGCGCTCATGCTGAATTCGTCGAGCCCCAGGCCCAGCAGCAGCGGAATCGCCCCTGCGTCCCCGGCCATCTCGCCGCACATGCCCGCCCATTTGCCTTCCGCATGGGCCGCGTCGATGACGTTCTTCACCAGGCGCAGAATCGCCGGGTTGTAAGGCTGGTACAGGTACGACACCTGCTCGTTCATCCGGTCCGCCGCCATCGTGTACTGGATCAGATCGTTCGTGCCGATGCTGAAGAAGTCCACTTC
>NZ_VWRQ01000012.1 GCF_008635795.1 Paenibacillus tepidiphilus
CAATTGTATGGTCAGGCTAGCGTCTTTAGGCGCAGTTTGGCAACAAGGGGTTATACCCCTAGAGCAAACCACCCGTTGGACGGGTGGTCCTGATTCTGCCGACAACAGATGAACGACCACCGGCACCCTTACCTGAAAGCACGGAGCAGAGCGGGGGAGACCCGGCTGAATAAATACTCATAACTAAGCGGCGGGGAAATCCCGTCGCTTAGTTTATGATGATATCCAGATAAAAAAGGGCTGTGTCCTGGTCTAACGACCGTGACACAGCCCTTTTTGGCTAATTATGCATGGAAGAAAGTCTTGATTATGAAGGAAGGCCTTCGGCGCGTAATCTGCCGGTCTTCTCGTAAACCTCCTGCAGCAGACGCGAAGGTTGGGTACGGATCACCGGTTTGGCGGCGACGATCTCATGCGGTCCGACAACGACAATGTTATCGGCACTGCCCTTGATGATTGCACCATCCTTGATGACGGCTCCTTCACCGATGATGGCATTCTCAATCAGTACGCCGCGTCCGATACGTGCGCCCGGCATGACGATGCTGTACTTGATCATGCTCAGCTTGCCGATCTCTACACCGCCGAAGACGACGGAACGCTGCAGATTGCCTTCCAGCAGGCAGGTTTCGTTCACCAGGCAGTCCGCCGCCAGCACCGGCACACGCGGCTTGTTGGAAGTCTTGGCCCGGCGGGCGCGGCTGTACATCGGCCAGTGGGCATTATCAAGCTGGAAGCCGTTGTTCTCCTGAAGCAGATCCATGTGGGCATCCCAGAGACTGGCCACTGTACCTACATCTCTCCAGTAACCGTCAAAGCGGTAAGCGAAGAGATCGTCATTGCCTTCCAGCATGGCCGGAATGACGTCTTTGCCGAAGTCATGGCTGGATGTGGTGTTCTCGGCATCGCGCAGCAGATGCTCCTTCAGGTAATCCCAGCGGAACAGGTAGATGCCCATAGAGGCCAGATTGCTCTGCGGCTCCTTCGGCTTCTCGGCGAATTCGGAAATCTTTAGCTCCTCATTCACATTCATGACACCAAAGCGGCTGGCTTCGTCCCAAGGCACCTCCATCACGGAGATCGTGGCCTTTGCCCCTTTGCTGACGTGATAATCGAGCATCTTCCGGTAATCCATATGGTATATATGATCCGCGGAGAGAATCAGAACATGCTCCGGCGCATGCTCGTCGATGAATTGAATATTCTTATAAATAGCGTCTGCTGTTCCGGTGTAACTGTCTCTGCCGTCCACACCCGATGGCAGCAATCTGACGCCGCTGTCTTTCTTAGTATGGAGACCCCAGGGTTCTCCTTCACCGATATGGCTATGCAAGGAATTGGCTTCGTACTGGGTCAGTACGCCGACCGTGTCGATATTGGAATTTACACAATTGCTAAGCGGGAAATCGATTATTCTGTACTGTCCACCGAAAGGGACTGCAGGCTTTGCCATTGCTGTGGTCAAGGGGGCCAATCTGCGGCCTTCCCCGCCTGCCAGGAGCATGGCGACACATTCTTTCTTACTCATTTGTTATCCCTCCCATTTTTTTGTCAATGCTTGTAATATAAACGTACGGACAGTGGTTGAAACGATCTTATGCAAAATAGTTGCGCAGTTTGCACAAAAAATTGCACAAGTTTTTTTTATGCCTGAAAAACACTAATTATGACTACAAATCATTTTCAAACGGCATACATTCGGGTAATGTAATAGGTGCATTTCAAATATATAGAGGTGATGATAATTTGCCTGACATCCTGAACCAAGAATACCTACCGACTTCCGATGATATTTATTTGTTTCATGAGGGCACCAATTATCGCAGCTACAGGACGCTGGGCGCGCACATTGCCGCTGAAGAAGGGAAGGCGGGAGTTCGTTTTACCGTCTGGGCTCCTCATGCGACATATGTAGGAATTGCTGGAGATCATAACGACTGGGACGGAACAAGCGATGCGGACTCGTTATATAAGATACCCGATTCGGGATTTTGGAGTCGCTTTTTTCCGGGAGTAGGGCAGGGAACTTTATACAAATACCGTATAATCGGTGCAGATGGCGCAAGCTTTCTGAAGGCCGATCCCTATGCCTTTAAAGCTGAAGTCCGGCCGGCAACAGCTTCCGTGGTTGCGGATCTGGGCGGATATACCTGGGGGGATGCCGCCTGGCGGCGCAGGACCAAAGCCCCATACAACCAGCCGGTCAACATTTATGAGATGCACATGGGCACCTGGCGCCAGAAGGAAGACGGCAGCCTGTACACTTACCGCGAACTCAGCGGTCTGCTGATTCCGTATCTTCTGGAAATGAGCTACACCCATGTTGAATTTATGCCATTAGCTGAACACCCGTATGATTTATCCTGGGGCTACCAAGGGACCGGTTATTTTGCCGCTACCAGCCGTTACGGTGAACCGCAGGATCTCATGTATCTGATTGATCAACTGCACCAGGCGGGCATAGGTGTCATTCTGGATTGGGTTCCGGCCCATTTTGCCAAGGATGCACACGGCCTGCGGATGTTCGACGGTGCGCCGCTGTATGAATACGCCGATCCGATGCTTGCCGAGAAGCCCGGCTGGGGGACCCTGTCCTTCGACTTCAGCAAGCCCGAAATCTCGTCGTTCCTCATTTCGAACGCCTTATTCTGGTTTGAGGTGTACCACATCGACGGTATGCGGGTGGACGCGGTAACCAGTATGCTGCGGCTCGATTTCGAAAAAGGCAGCCACCAGTACAGACGCAACGTGAACGGCGGCTTGGAGAACCTGGAGGCGATCAGCTTTATTCAGCGCCTGAATACTGCCATCTTCCGTCACTATCCCAGAGCGCTGATGATGGCGGAGGAATCAAGTGCCTGGCCGGGTGTGACGGCTCCGGTGCATGAAGGCGGACTCGGGTTCAACTACAAGTGGAATATGGGCTGGATGAACGATACACTGGGTTACATAGAGCATGATTTCGGGGCGCGCCCCTACCATCATAATTTGTTAACCTTCCCGATAGCCTATGCCTATTCAGAGAACTATGCACTTCCGCTGTCCCATGATGAGGTAGTGCACGGCAAGAAATCGTTGCTGGACAAGATGCCGGGCTCCTACGAGCAGAAATTTGCCGGCCTTCGGCTCCTGCTGGGCTATCAGGCCACCCATCCCGGCAAGAAGCTGCTCTTCATGGGCGGTGAATTCGGACAGTTTATTGAATGGAAGGACCAGGATCAGCTGGACTGGCTGCTGCTGGATTATGAAAGCCATCGCCGGATGCTGGCTTTTACTGCCGCCCTGAACAAGCTGTATGTAACCGAGAAGGCCTTGTGGGAGCTTGATCATGACATGGCCGGTTATCAGTGGCTCACCGCAGATGACAGCGCCCAAAGTGTCCTATCCTATGTCCGCCGGGGGAAGAGGCCGGTTGATACCTTGATCGTGCTGGTTAATTTCCAGCCGGTGGAGCGGCGGAACTACCGTATCGGTGTGCCGAGACAGGGCGTATATGAGGAGCTGTTCAGCTCGGAGAATACGGCCTTTGGCGGGTCCGGCTTCCATAACCCGCCGCTGAAGAGCGTTAAGGTGGAGTGGCATAATCAGACGCACAGTCTGGAGCTGACACTCCCGCCGCTAAGCTTTGTGGTCTTGAAGAAAGCGGGACGCAAAGGGAAGACAGACAAAGAGTAGACATCGCCTAACCGTATTTTATAAGGGGGAATCTGAATGAAGGTGTTATTCGCTGCTGCCGAAGGCCATCCGTTTGTCAAGACAGGCGGCCTGGCCGATGTAATTGGAGCGCTGCCCAAAGCGCTGAAGAGCGCGGGCGTGGATGTGCGGGTGATTTTGCCCAGATATAAAGCGGTCCCGGAAGAGTACTTAACCCAGCTTGAGACGGTTGCGGTGCTTGAAGTACCCGTGGGCTGGCGTATGCAGTACTGCGGCATCCAGAAGCTGGTGCTGGACGGTGTCCCGGTTTATTTTGTCGACAATGAATATTACTTCGGTGCCCGAGACGGTATATACGGCCATCTGGATGATGCAGAACGGTTCGCCTTCTTCAGCCGTGCAGTCCTGGAGTGCCTGCCCTACATCGATTTCCAGCCGGATGTGCTGCATGCCCATGACTGGCATACGGCGATTATCCCGCTGCTGCTGGAAGGCCATTATCGCCATGACCCGTATTACAGTACGATGAAGACCGTATTCACCATTCATAATCTGCTCTACCAGGGAATCTTCCCGTATTCCGTACTGGGCGATCTGCTGGGGCTCTCGGATAATTACTTCCTGGGTGTGGAGTATTACGGCAACATCAACTACATGAAGGGCGGGATCGTTTACAGCGATTATGTAACGACCGTCAGCCCGACGTATTCCCATGAAATACGTACCGAGCATTATGGTTACGGACTCGATGGGCTGCTTAGCTCTCGCTCCGACCGGCTGGCCGGAATTGTCAACGGCATTGACACCAAGGCGTATAACCCTAACACAGACCCGAAGATTTATACGCGTTACCGTTCCAATCTCGACAAGAAAGCGGAGAACAAGACCGGCCTGCAGCTGGAGCTGGGTCTGCCGGTAGATCCTAAGATTCCGCTCGTGGCGATGGTGACACGGCTGGTGGACTCCAAGGGACTTGATCTTGTGCTGCGCGTGCTGGATGAAATGCTCTACTTCGACGATATCCAGTTCGTGCTGCTGGGTACCGGGGACGCGCTCTATGAGAACTGGTTCCGGGAAGCGGCCTTCCGCCATCCCTCCAAGCTCTCGGCGCAGATTCAGTTCAGCGATGCGCTTTCCCGCAAAATCTATGCTGGCAGCGACATCTTCCTGATGCCCTCCATGTTTGAGCCCTGCGGCATCAGCCAGCTGCTTGCACTGCGTTACGGCAGTATTCCCGTGGTGCGGGAGACGGGCGGCTTGAACGATACTGTGCATGCGTACAACGAAGAGACCGGTGAAGGGAACGGATTCACATTCCTGAATTTCAACGCACATGACATGCTGTATACCCTGCGCCGGGCGGTCAGCTATTATCACCAGCCGGAGCATTGGAAAAGAATCGCCAAGAATGCTTTTGCAGGTGACTACAGCTGGAATGTCTCGGCCCAGCAGTATATTGATATCTACAACGGAATTTCGCAATAGCATTATTGCGCACAAGAAAGAAGCTGTCCCAAGGAGCCCTGGTGGCGCTTGGGACAGCTTCTTTTGCTGTGATACAGGAACATTGCCAGGTTATAGCCCATAAGGTATTGAAATTGACTATGAAGGTTAGCCTGAAGGCTCCCTCCAGATTCATTCGTTTAACCAGCAGTCTGCTTAACCCAGCAGCCGGCTGAGAATCCGGTAACCGTAGGGGTCAAGCGAGATATGCATCATACCGCCCTCCGGGACCACGGCTTCACCGGTCAGGGCATCCTGCCAGTCGTCGGTCTCCATCGGATGACTCAGAGTGCGGGGCTGCGGAGAATTATTCATCCACACTGTAAAGTGAATGATGTCATCCGCACGCTCATAGACAATACAGGGATCGCCCTTACAGGCCTGGAGAATCCGGAACCGGCCTTCCCGCAGGGCCTTGTTGTCCTTGCGCAGGGCAATCATCAGCCGGTAAAAGTCGTACAGCTCGCGGTCCTGCTTGCGCTCATCCCATTCCATGCATTTCCGGCAGTCAGGATCATCCCCGCCGCTCAGGCCGATTTCGTCTCCGTAATAGATGCAGGGCGTTCCCATGAAGGTGAAGAGGAACACTACGGCCAGCTTAAGCCGCCGCCGGTCGCCGCCGACAACGGACAGGAGCCGCGGCGTGTCATGGCTGCCCAGCAGGTTGAAGACCACCTCGTTGGTCTGCTGCGGGTACCGCATGAGCAGTCCGCCGATCCGTTCACCGAACGTGACGCTGTCCATGCCGCCGTTGAAGAATTCCAGCACCGTACCGGAGAAGGGATAGTTCATTACGGAATCGAACTGGTCGCCGAGCAGCCAGTTCAGTGAATCGCTCCAGACCTCGCCGACAATATAGGCATCAGGATTGGCCTGCTTGACGACCTTGCGGAAGTCGCGCCAGAAGTGATGGTCGACCTCATTGGCGACATCCAGCCGCCAGCCGTCCACTTTGATTTCCCTGATCCAGTATTCAGCCACTTCGAGCAGATAGGCTTTGACTTCCCGGTTGGCGGTGTTGAACTTCGGCATATTACCATAGAAGCCGAAGGTGTCATATGTCGGGATGCCATCCACTATCCGGGCCGGGAAGGAATTCATGTGGAACCAGTCTTTGTACACGGAGTATTCACCCTTCTCCAGCACGTCCTGAAAGGGCGGGAACTTGTCGCTGCAATGGTTGAATACGGCATCGAGCATCACGCGGATACCCCGCTTGTGGCATTCTTCGACCACCTTTTGCAGCAGTTCATTGTCACCGAAGTGGGGATCGACTTTTTTATAATCAACGATATCGTATTTGTGGTTGGAAGGGGAGACAAACAGCGGAGTGAAATAAACGGCGTTGATGCCGAGTTCCTGAAGATCATCGAGATGGTCCAGAACCCCCTGCAAATCTCCGCCAAAATAATTGTCATACTTCGGCGTCCCGCCCCAGGGTTCGGTGCCTTCGGGATCGTTGCCCGGGTCGCCGTTGGCGAAGCGCTCCGTCATAATTTGGTAGAATACCGCATCCTTGGCCCAGTTGGGTACCCGGAACAGATCGGCTGCATGTATGTAGGGGAACTCATAGAAGTGGGTTGGAGGAGCGGGACAATCACTGCGGATGCCGTTATCCAGCAGATAGACGCTTTCCTGTCCCTTGCTGACACGGAAGGTGTAGCTGAGGCGCTTGTATTTCGGGCGCACCGCAGCTTCCCAGTAATCGAACATGTCGTCCGACGCCGCCTTGTCCATCGGGATATCAAATGAAGTCTTATGCCAGTCATACTTGTCGCCGGTAAGGGCTACAACGCTGTCCACATCATCCTTTTTGGTGCGGACACGCAAATGAATCGTCTTGTGGTCATAGGCATACGCCCATTTGTCGCGGGGGACATGATACATCGCTTCCAAGAGCATGTCAGCACCTCCTAAAAGTGTTGTAGCTAGTTAATACCACCGCCGCAGGTGCGGTGAATCATAACGGTTAATCCGCGGCCGGATGGAGATATTACCTAGTATATCCTCATTAGAACAGTCATTGCAAAACGCAGCAGACTTCGTCACAAAATTTTCTTTGCATAATCATGCGAAGTCCTTTATAATAAATCGGGTTGCTGACAACGGAGAATACTGAGAGAACAGGGGAGATACAGAGATGAATAAATGGGGTAAACTTTCTTTGGGATTGCTGCTTGCAGGTGGACTGCTCACAGGATGCGGTTCGAATAACACAGATAACTCTGCTGAGGGGAATTCGAACAGCGGCGCTGCAGCCAAGAAGCTGGTTCTGGGCACAAGCGCCGATTTCCCGCCGTATGAATTTCATAAAATGATCGACGGCAAGGATACCATCGTCGGCTTCGACATTGATATTGCCAAGGATATCGCCGCCGATATGGGCGCTGAACTGGAAATCAAGGATCTCCCGTTCGATTCCCTGCTGAACGAGCTGTCCAGCGGACGCGTGGATATTGTTATTTCGGGCCTTAGCCCTGATCCGGACCGTGCGAAACAGGTTGGATTATCCGACATCTATTATTCCGCAGAACAAGCCGTAGTCGTCCGTGAAGAGAACAAGGACTATTTCCCGACGATGGACGATCTGAAGGGAACGAAGATCGGCATTCAGACCGGCTCGATTCAGGAAGATATTGCGAAGGAGATTGAAGGCGCACAATTGACCTCCCTGAGCAAAATGTCCGAAATCGTCCTGCAGCTTCAATCCAACCGTGTCGATGCCTCCATTATGGAAGGCCCGGTTGCCAAAGCGTTCGTGAAGAATGTGGATGGATTGGCCATCGCCGGTGCTGTTCCGGAAGTGGAAGACGACGGTTATGTAGTTGGTGTGAAGAAAGGCAATGACGAGCTGCTGGGGCAAGTGAACGCCACCCTCAAGCGCCTGAAGGATGAAGGCAAGATCGATGAGTATGTAGCGGCGGCAAGCGAGCTTGCCGAAGGCGAGTAAGCCTGACGGAGTCCGCCGATACTGCGCGGAATGCTGTAAACAGAAGCTGCGAGTGAAGGCAGCACATGCTTTACCTTTTAGGAAAATGGCGGGCGGTAATCCGCCGTTTTCTATTTTTTTGAATAAATATGACAATCTCTAAGACAGGAGGTTATGCCGGACATGAATATTTTTGATCTTGCTATTGAATACCGCAGTTTTTTCTTTGCCGGTTTAAGGTACACGCTGCTCCTGGCTGTCATGGGCGTCTGCTTCGGCTTCGTGCTGGGGATCATTGTTTCCCTGATGCGCATGTCCAAAATTAAGGTGCTGCGGTTCATCGCCACCGCCTGGGTGGAATTTCTCCGCGGCACACCGATGCTGGTGCAGCTGTTCCTGATTCATTACGGTCTGGTGGAATTTGGACTGGAGTTTACTCCAATGCAATCAGGTGCGATTACCCTGACAATTAACAGTTCAGCCTATCTGGCCGAGATCTTCCGGGCCGGTATCCAGGGCGTAGACCGGGGCCAGACCGAAGCCGCGCGTTCCCTGGGGATGCGCCAAGGAATGACCATGCGTTACATTGTGCTGCCGCAGGCACTGAAGAATGTGCTGCCGGCCATCGGCAATGAGTTCATTACCATTATCAAGGAATCCTCCATTGTGTCGATGATCGGCGTGGCGGATCTGCTGTTCCAGGCGAGAACCATAACAACGATTACTTACGATGGCCTGACTCCGCTTGTGGTGATTGCCGTTATGTACTTTGTATTGACATTTACCCTGTCCAAGCTGCTTGGCCTGGTGGAAAGGAAGCTGAATACGGATGATCATCGTTAATCAGTTACAGAAGCATTTCGGTAAACTGGAAATATTGAAGGGGATTGATCTGGAAATTCAGAAAGGCGAGGTAGTCGTTGTTATCGGACCCAGCGGCTCGGGCAAGAGCACCTTTCTGCGTTGTCTGAACCTGCTGGAGATTCCGACCGGCGGCTCGATTACATTCGAGGGCCAATCAATTACCGACAAGAAGCATGACATTAACGTGACCCGCGAAAAAATGGGTATGGTGTTCCAGCAGTTCAACCTGTTCCCGCACAAATCCGTATTGGAGAATATAATGCTCGCGCCCGTCAAGGTCAAAAAAATGCGGGCATCCGAAGCCGAAGGGATCGCCATGGATCTACTGCGCACCGTCGGCCTTGAGGATAAGCGGGATGCTTATCCGGCACAGCTCTCCGGCGGACAGAAGCAGCGGATCGCCATCGCCCGGGCGCTGGCGATGCAGCCGCATGTCATGCTGTTTGACGAGCCGACCTCGGCGCTTGACCCTGAAATGGTCGGCGAAGTGCTTGAGGTCATGAAGAAGCTGGCAGAGCAGGGAATGACCATGGTCATTGTCACCCATGAAATGGGCTTTGCCCGAGAGGTGGGGGATCGCATTCTGTTCATGGACGGCGGACTTATTGTGGAGCAAGGCACACCGGCCGAGGTATTCGGCAACCCGCGTCATGCCCGTACCAAGGATTTTCTGAGCAAGGTCCTGTAAGCGATAGAAGCAGGAACGGCCGCTGACTTTCGGGTTCAGCGGCTGTTTTGCTTTTGGCGGAGAAGGAAATGGGTGATATAGTATATAAATAATCGGCTAAACTAACTTGCAAAGGAGTACATAACCCATGAGCGATGAACTTTGCCGGATCGGCATTATTGATATAGGCTCCAACTCCATACGACTGGTCATTTATGATACGACCTCGGAAGGTGGTTACCGGATCATTAAGGAGTGTAAGTATTCCGCACGCCTGAGCGAGAAGATTACCCCGGAGAACCGGCTGGAGAAGCGCGATATGGACACGATCATTCCGGTGCTCCGGCAGTTCAAGGAAATTTGCCGCTCCTTTGGCGTCGAACGTATCCGTGCCGGTGCTACTGCGGCTATCCGCAATGCGGCCAATTCCCCCGAAATAATTGCATACCTTTCGGAGGAGGCGGCTATCTCAATTGAGGTGATTACAGGTCACCAGGAAGCTTATTTCGGCTTTCTGGGCGTAATTAACGCCTTCAATGTCCAGGACGGCTTTGTCATTGATATCGGCGGCGGCAGTACGGAAGTTACATTGTTCCGCGGCCGGCGCCATCAGCACAGCTTCTCGTTTCCCTTCGGCGCGGTCAACACGAATTTGCTGTTCAGCCAGCACGGCAACTGGAGCCCCGAGCAGGTTCGCAAGCTTCAGGCCTATGTGACCGGCAGACTGGTGGAGCATGACTGGCTGAGCGGTGCGGCGGGGCTGCCGCTTTACGGGCTTGGCGGTACGCTGCGCTCGCTCGGCAAGCTGGACCAGAAGAACAGGGATTACTCGCTGCCCAATTCACACGGCTACCGGCTATCCGGCGAGACCATTGAACGCTTTATGGAAGTGCTGCCGGCCTTGTCCTACGAGAAGCGCAAGGAGATGGACGGATTATCCAAGAGCCGGGCGGATATTATCGTCTCAGGCCTCATCATCTTCCATACCGTCTACCATTACATTGGAGCGGGGCAGGCGTATATCAGCGGGGAAGGGCTGCGTGAGGGCATGCTGCATGATCTCCTGCAGCCGGAGCAGCCGGTAAAGGACAGTGCGCTGGAATATAGCCTGTCTACGCTGATGCACTTCGATATCCACACGCCAAGGCTCCATCTGGAGCGTATTCACAAGCTGGCACTCAGTCTCTTCTCGGCCTTTCCTCCCGAAGGCGACCGCAAAGAGCAGGAGATGCTGATCTATGTCGCCGTGATGCTGCATCGCACAGGCTCAAATATCAATTACTACCAATCCAAGCGTCATACCCGCTATTGGCTGATGAATGCGCCGATCCGCGGACTCAGCCACCGGCAGCTGATTCTGTCCGCCTTCATTTCCTCGTACAGCACAAAAAGCCGGAAGCAGAAACTGTCCCAGGCACACAAGGACATTTTGCTGGCTTCCGACGAGGAATGGATTCACAAGCTGGGGACACTGGTGCAGCTCAGTATGGCGCTCGACAGCACAGAAATCGGTTATATCCGCGGCCTGGATGCCCGCCTGCACGGCAATACGCTGCATGTAGGATTGCAGGGGGCGGGCGACGTGCTTATCGGCCTGGAGGATATTGATAATGCAGTCAAAGCGTTCAAGACGGCTTGGGGTCTGAAAGTAAAGCTTGACTTCCCTTCCAACGCGTAACATCCATCGCAACGAACTGGCTCCGGAACGGGGCCTTTTTGTCGTCCGGCCGCTCATAATATCCGTTGGGCTGCAGGAAGCTCGATTTCACATTGTCATGCAGCGACAGCTCCAGAATGTTAACCAGCTGGCTCTGAATCAGGCTGTCCTTCACCGGACACATCAATTCAATCCGCCGGGTCAGGTTGCGTGTCATCCAGTCGGCACTGGAGAGATAAATTTCCGGCTCGCCGCCGTTCTCGAAGTAATAGATCCGCGAATGCTCCAGGAAGCGGTCGACGATGCTGCGCACGCTGATCCGCTCACTCAAGCCCTCAATGCCCGGACGCAGGCAGCAGACTCCGCGAATGATCAGATCGATTGATACGCCGGCCTGTGCAGCCCCGTACAGGCTGTCAATGACCTCTTGATTTGAAAGAGAATTCATCTTGGCGATAATCCGTGCCGGTCTGCCGGCTGCGGCATGCTCTGCCTCGCGCATAATCAGCTTCTGCAAGCTCATGCTCATATCGGTCGGAGCGACGATCAGTGCGTTCCAGTCATAGTTCGCCGAATATCCGGTAATCTGATTGAACAGCTCGGAGGCATCCAGTCCGATTTCCGCATTGTCGGTAAAGAGACTGATGTCCGTATAGGCCTTGGCGGTGCTGTCATTGTAATTTCCTGTGCCCACATGGACATATCGCCGCAGCTCCGTGCCTTCCTGGCGGACGATCAGTGTAATCTTGGCATGGGTCTTAAGGCCGACGAGACCATACACGACGTGGCAGCCGGACTGCTCCAGCTTGCGCGCCCAGGCGATATTCCGCTCTTCGTCGAAGCGGGCCTTCAGCTCTACAACGACCGTCACCTGCTTGCCGGACTCGGCGGCATGAGCCAGGGCGGCGATCAGCGGAGAATTGCCGCTGACGCGGTATAGCGTCATTTTGATAGCCATGACCTGTTCGTCTTCGGAAGCCTGGGTAATGAAATCGACCATTGCGTCAAAGGATTCATACGGATGATAGACCAGCACGTCTCTCTCGCGCAGCACCTCGAAGAAATCCTCGTTGTCATCGAATTCCGCCGGATAGACCGGCTCAATCGGAGCTTCGTACAAATAATTGAAGCCCTTCAGACCGCCGGCGAAGCCCCGCAGAAACCCGAGGTCCAGCGGACCGTCAATTTCAAATACGAAATCCTCCAGCTCGAATTCAGCCTGCAGCTGCTCCAGAGCATAGGGGTGAATGTCCTTCTGCACCTCTAGCCGGGCGGGAACCCCGCGGCGGCGCTTGCGCAATTCCTTCTCAATTTCTTCCAGCAGGTCCTCGGCGCCCTCCTCATCAATGGTCAAATCCGAGTTGCGCGTTAAGCGGAATTCATTCACGGCCACCGGATCATAGCCACTGAATAAGGTCTGGATATGATGGCGGATAACGTCCTCGATGAACACAAACTGCCGTTTCTTGCTGTTGGTGCGGTGAGGCAGCGGAATGCAGCGCGGCAGGTTGGACGGTATCTGCAGGATAGCGAAATATGGCTCATCCTCCTGGCTGTCCTTGCGGGTCAGCACTACAGCGAGGTATATAAACTGGCTGTGCACAAGCGGGAACGGCCGGCTTTGATCCACCGCCATCGGTGTCAGCACCGGAAAGATAATATCCCGGTAGTACTGTTCAATGGCCTGCTCCTGGGCATGGGTCAAATCCTCGTAGTCGACAAAGACAACGCCTTCTTTATGTAGGTGCCGGGTCAATTCACGGAAGGTGCGGTATTGATCGTTGACCATTTTGCCGACGCGCTTAATCAGGCGTTTGTACAAACCCGACGGTGTATAACCTGTAAAATCCATCTTGGTATAGCCCGCTCTGATCTGATCCTGGATACCGGCCACGCGGACGCTGATGAACTCATCGAGATTGCTGGAGGTGATGGCCAGGAACTTGGCCCGTTCCATCAGCGGGTTATCGGATTCCTGTGCTTCCCGCAGTACCCGGCGGTTAAATTCAATCCAGCTGAGGTCCCGGTTAAGATAGGCGGCAGCTGGGCTGCTGTGATTGCTTTTCTTGTCATCTGTATTCACGTTATTGACCCTCCAAATGTGCTTCTTATCTATTATTCTATTGATTTCGCGGCAATCTTTCAATTCAGGAGCTGCTTATTTATTCTACTATGGGAAAGAGGGGGAAATGTTAACGCTGTGTAAAATCTGCCATAGGCGGTAAAGCGGTTCGCCGCTTTATTAACCCGATTTCAAAAGTTATAACAAAATGTAAACACTTATCATGCGGAAATGCGTATGAAATCAATGATTATAACGTGTTGGTAACATTTTCATGCGCATTGGTTACAAAATTGTGATATATTCATAACTGTTATTTAACATACACAGTACTGATGGACAGGCATGAAGCAGGTACATAGAGGAGGAGCACATGAAATTCAGATTCGGAGCTATCGCCGCCGCCGCACTTATCGGCGCAGGCACGCTGCTTTCCGCCGCTCCGGCCAAAGCGGACAGCATCCATGTTGCCGGAGCAACCACTACTTATTATACATTATCGAATTATTACGGCATCAGCATTCCTGAATTGAAGGAAGCCAACCAGTCGGTGGATGCGCTCAATATTTACCCCGGATTAAGACTGAACATTCCAGGCGTAATGTCAGCCAAGACGGTGGCTGCTGAAACTGCCGCAGGGCAGGACTTCAGTTCAGCGATTCTGAATGTGCAGGCCGCAGCCAAGACAGTGGAAGCCTGGGGCAAATCATTCAGCTATTCGAAGGTGCTGCAGGTTAAAGCGAGCGCTTACTCCTCCGCTGCCAGCGAGAACGGCGGCTGGGGACCGGTGGATTACTTCGGCAACCCGCTCAAGCTTGGAACAATTGCCGTTGACCCCAGCATTATTCCGTTCGGAACGAAGGTGCTGGTAACAGGCCATGCGCATCCCGGTCTGCCGAAGCAGGCGTTCATCGCCACGGCAACCGATGCGGGCAGTGCGATCAAGGGGAACCGGATTGATATTTTCATTCCCGGCAGCCAGAGCTTTGTCTCCGAATTCGGCTTTCAATATGTCAATTTGTATTTTGTGGATTAGGACATAATTATTAAAAAAGGAAACGCAGCACACCGCCCGGTGTCTCGTTTCCTTTTTTCGTTTTGCCGGAGCTAATTCCGCTTCCGGTTATTGCTGCCATACTCCAGCATTTGCGGTACCGTTACGAAGGTGTAGCCTCTTTTGCGCAGAATCTGGATGACCTCCGGCAGAGCCTGGATCGTGCCCTCCAGATTGCTGCTGCGGCCGCCTCCGCCATGCTGCAGAATAATCGCACCTTTGCCAGTATGCGCTAGTATGTTGTTGCGGATCTGCGCTTTCGGCAGGCTCTTCCAGTCCAGCGAGTCCACATTCCAGTTGACCAGCTTATAGCCCCGGTCACGGGCCCATTTCACCTGGACTTCACTGATGTCGCCGTAGGGCGGGCGGATCAGGCGTGGCCTGCGGCCGGTCTGCGCCTTGAGAATATGCTCGGTGCGCATAATTTGCGAACGGAATTCCGGCATGCTGAGCCGGCCGAACTCCGGATGATTATAGGAATGGTTGCCGATGGAGTGTCCGTCCCGCACCATTTGCGCGATAATGCGCGGATGCTTCTCCGCACGGCTGCCGACGACGAAGAAGGTGGCCTTCACATGATTCCGGCGCAGCACCTCAAGCAGCTGCGGCGTGAAGCGCGGATCGGGCACATCGTCGAAGGTCAGCGCCACAATCCGCAGGCGGGGCCCTTGGGACACCAGCGTTTCCGGGTATTTACGCATGAGCTGGGCCAGAGACAGGCCTTTGCTGCGCTGCCTTCTCCGGGCCGCTGCGGGCAGGGAGGAATCGCTTGGTCCGCTGTGAAGTCCGTAATCCTTGCCCGAATCCGTCTCCGGCTGGCCCGAAGCGGCGGACACGGGGAGATGGCCGGCCGCCGTGAGGTCGCCGAAGATTAATCCAAGCAGTGCCGCCACCATAAGCAGTGTTCTTCTGCCGCTTCTCCGGTTCATGCTGTTATCCCCTCCTTAAAGTTCGTCCGCTGCATGTTGTACTCCCTTGTTATGTCCAGGGCGGCGGAATCCTATGCCGGCTCGTAAACGTTGTATATTTTCTAGACCCAAAGTTAACGTGTATACTGGATTTACGGGAGACATACCCGGAGGATAGATACATATTTAATGGAAGGTGGAGGAACCATGACGGATTTGTTTACGCCTTATGAGCTGAAGGGGCTTCAATTGAAGAACCGGATCGTGATGCCGCCGATGTGCCAATATGCGGTGGAGCAGCAGGACGGAGTGCCCGGTGAGTGGCATTATGTGCATTACGTCAGCCGCGCGGTTGGCGGCACAGGTCTGATCATCGCCGAAATGAGCGGGATTCATCCCGATGGCCGAATCACCAATCGCGACACCGGAATCTGGAACGATGAGCAGGTGGCCGCCTGGCGCAGAATTACGGATGCCGTGCACGCCCACGGCTCCCACATTGCTATCCAGCTTGGCCATGCCGGCCGTAAAGCGCTGGATGCGGAGCCGCCGGTCGCTCCTTCGGCAATCCCTTTCGACGAGCGCTCCAAGACTCCGCGCGCCCTGACGACCGCTGAAGCGGAAGAGCTCATCGCTGCATATGGCGCAGCCGCCGGGCGGGCAGCGGAGGCGGGATTCGATAGCGTGGAGATTCACGGCGCGCACGGATACCTGATCCATCAGTTCCACTCCCCGCTCACCAATCAGCGGGACGACAAATATGGGGCGGACCCCTTGCTGTTCGGGGAGGAAGTGGTGCGGGCGGTCAAGGCAGCGCTGCCGGATGAAATGCCGGTGCTGATGCGGGTATCAGCCCTGGAATACGTGGAAGGCGGCTATGGGCAAGACTATGCGCTCGAATTCTGCCGCCGCTATCAGGAGGCCGGGGTCGATATGTTCCATGTGTCTTCCGGCGGAGAAGGGCCCATTGGCTCCGGCGGCGTTCCTGGTGCCGGACCCGGATACCAGACAGCTCTCGCCGAAGCTGTCCGCAGCGCGCTGGACGTGCCTGTCATCGCCGTCGGCCGTCTGGAAGCATACGAAGATGCCCAGGCCGTTGTTAGCGGCGGCAAGGCCGAGCTGGTGGCCGTCGGCCGGGCGATGCTGAACGATCCCTACTGGGCGCTGCATGCCGAGGAGGCGCTTGTCGGTATAGATAAAGGGCGTGTGCCGGCCCCGTATGAACGCGGCTTGTGGAAACGGAAATAACGGAGATTGTTTGTGACTTTTATCACGGAAATTAAACTCCTTCTGGGGCATGGTTAATAAGATTAAATTTGAAGGAGCTTGATAACGTGGCGACAGTAATCAGTAACGAGCGGCTGGTAAACGGCGTGTATCATCTGCGGGTGAGGGGGGACTACGGCGGCGCGATGGGTCAATTCTACATGCTGCGGGCATGGGGAGCCTATCCGCTCTTGTCCAGACCCCTGAGCATCCACCGGGTCAACGGGGACGGGGTCGAATTCCTCTATCATGTGGTCGGAGAAGGGACAAGAATCCTGGCGGAGCTGAAGCCTGGAGATTCCCTGAGCCTGGAAGGCCCCTTCGGCAACGGTTTCCCCGCAGTCACGGGTAAGGTGGCGCTGGTCGGCGGCGGCATCGGTATCGCGCCGCTGTATTACTGTGCACAGGAGCTCCCCGGGAGCGATATTTACTTAGGCTTCAGCAAAGAGTCTTACATGACTGAAGCTTTCCGTCCGCATGCGGCGGAATTGACCGTCAATGTCGGCGGGCTGGTGCTGGAGGATGTTGATTTTGCGCAGTACGATCATATCTTCGTCTGCGGTCCACACCCGATGCTGAAGGCGGCACAGCTCAAGGCTATGGCAGCCGGGACAGCCGGCAAACAGCCGAAAGTCTATTTGTCGCTGGAGAACCGGATGGCCTGCGGCGTCGGTGCATGCCTCGTCTGCAGTGTCTCCTGCCGCGACGGCAATCGTAAGGCTTGTGCAGACGGACCTGTCTTCCTGGCCGAGGAGGTGCTCTTCCATGGTTAATACAACCGCAACCATTGCCGGAGTTCAGTTCAAGAATCCGATCGTTATGGCCTCCGGCACCTTCGGCTTCGGCCGCGAATACGGCAAGCTGTATGATGTATCGGTGCTGGGCGGAATTTCCGGGAAGGGACTAACGCTTAATCCCAAGGCCGGCAATGCAGGCCTGCGTGTATACGAGACGGCTTCGGGCATGCTGAATAGCGTCGGACTGGAGAATCCGGGGGTAGAGGCATTCCTTGCCAAGGAGCTGCCGTACTGGGAGACGCTGGATACGGCCCGGATTGTCAACCTGGGCGGCAACACGCTGCAGGAGTATGTCAGGGGAGCGGAACTGATCCAGGAGGATGCGGACCGCCGCCTGCTGGCCGGTCAGACTGCAGTAGACATGATTGAACTGAACATTTCCTGCCCCAATGTGAAGGAAGGCGGGATCGCTTTCGGTGTGAAGACTGTGGCTGCGCGTGAGGTTGTCCGTGCGGTCCGGGCCGCGACGAAGCTGCCGCTGGCAGTGAAGCTGTCACCGAACGCCGAGGATGTTGCCGAGATGGCGGTCATGTGCCAGGAGGAAGGCGCAGATGCCGTCTCGTTGATTAATACAATCTCCGGCATGAAGATTGATATCCGCAAACGCCGCAGTGTGTTCGACAATCTGTACGCTGGCCTGTCCGGCCCTGCCATTAAGCCGGTGGCGCTGCGTATGGTCCATCAGGTGGCGAAGCGGGTAAGCATCCCGGTCATCGGGATGGGCGGCATTACCTGTGCGGCGGATATTCTGGAATTTATAATGGCCGGTGCCACGGTTATTCAAGTGGGAACTTATAACTTCATGAATCTGCGGGCGGGCAGCACGCTGGTGGAGGAGCTTCAGCAGCTGATGATCGAAGAGAACATCGGCTCCCTGGATGAAATCCGCGGGATTGTGTGAGAATATAGCGCATGGATGTTGGCTGCAGCCCGCGGAATCTGCCGATTGCTGGGTAATATATAGGAGGGAGATGCCGCATGGCTGAAGGTACCCCTGATTTATCGGATATTGACCTGACGGCTATTGAGGTCGGCGAAGACTTGCTGCTGATCATCGGCGGTGGTGTCCGCCACATTGGCGCAGCCAGCACTGCCTATCAGGACGGAGCAGAATGGAAGGTAACCACGGCAGCGGTGCCGCACCACAAGGAGCATACGCTCAGCGAGGGCATCGCCCTGCAAGCGGCGCGGCAACTGAACCGGACGGTAAGCGTCGTAATGGGAATTCATTACGACCAGCTGAGCAAAGAAGGCATTACAGAGGTCGTGGAAATTGTGCGCGGCAAAGTCGATCAATATTTAACGCAACATTTTTGAAACGTAGATGAATTCTCTTGCGTAAAAGATAAGCAAATAACAAATTTACTTTTAACCTGGAGGAATGACCCATGTCTATTTTTAAGAGATTGCGTGATCTAACCATGTCCAATGTGAATGCGATTATCGACAAAGCCGAAGATCCGATTAAAATGACTGACCAGTATATCCGTGATATGACCGAGGATTTGGAGGATGCCGAGAAAGCGGTAGCCGCGCAGATCGCCATTGAGAAGAAGTTCAAGCAGCTGTATGAGGAGCAGGAAGCCCTCGTTGCCAAGCGTAACCAGCAGGCGCACACTGCAGCACAGGCCGGCAACGCTGATCTGGCCCGCCGCGCGCTGGAAGAGAAGAAGGCTGCTGAAGCCAAGCTGGTGGAATACAAGACGAGCTTCGAGCAGAACAAGGCATCGGCCGACAATCTGCGTTCCAAGCTGGAGGAAATGCGCAAGCAGCTTACCCAGATGAAGAACAAACGCGAAACGCTGGTAGCCCGTTACAACGCCGCGAAAGCACAGACTGAAATTAACAAAGCCATGAGCGGCTTCAGTTCCGATTCGGCTTCAGCAGGCTTGAAGCGTATGGAAGAGAAGATGCTGGCTGCCGAAGCCCAGGCTGAAGCAAGCAACGAAATGCAATCGGGCAACAAATCGCTGGACGATGAGTTCGAGAAGCTCGGCAAGGACCAGGCTGTGGAAGATGAGCTGGCGGCGTTGATGAAGCAGTACGACAAGCAGCAGTAAGACAGCTTGACGGTACCCGGTTAACAATAAGATAAGTAATGAAGCGAAGGAGAGACAGAACGTTGCGGTTTCTCCTTCGCTTGTTGTGGGCTGCCCGTTCCGGGCAGTGAAATTGAGCAAGCGGGGGCTAAGGCAATGGATTTCCACACTATGGTGTCCATGGCAGTCTGGACGGCCAGCGGGGCGGTGCTGCTGTGTGTGCTGATGGTCGTTGATTCGCTGTTTACCCGGTACAATGATTTGGAAGAACTGAAGGCCGGCAATATGGCGGTAACGACGCGTTTTGTGCTGAAGCTGCTGGCGCAGACCTGCATTTTGGCTGCCTCCATTGCCGCTTCCAGCAGTTTAGGGGATGCGCTGCAGTTCTCCATCATATCATTCTGGCTGTTGTTTATCTTAGAGAAGGTTGTTCATTGGCTGCTTGGCCGGATGGGTAAAATCGATCTTGACCATGGCACGCAAACGGGCAAAATCGGCTACGGACTGCTATCTGGCACACTTCATGTCATCGGCGCTATGATTATTGCGGCATTTATACTAAGCTAGGCTTTATTATTGGAGTTAACAACAGAAATTGTACATTTGGATTGGAAGCAAGCCGTAGGAGGACTGAGGAGACCTTGGGAATTTGGAAACGGATCGGCAATTTATTCTCCAAGCCGGAACCGCCGTCCGCGCCGAAAAGTATGCTGGATTTGTCACCCGGCGATATCTGTGAGGTATCGCTAGTAACCTATGAGGTGACCGGCCGGACCAAGACGAGCGGGCGGAACGCGTCAGTGCTGACGCTGCGTGACGGCAGCCGTATCTCTTATTTGCATGTGGAGCAGCGGGAACAGCTGCAATACACGCTGTATCTGCCGATTGACGGCAGACTGGACAATCCGGCGGAAGTTCCAGCTACGCTGGAGCTCGACGAACGGACGTTCTATATGGAAGAAGAATATGAAGGTTATGTTGCGGTAGCGGGACAAACGCCGTTTATGAACGGCGGCCAGCAGCATGTCTGGCAATACCAGTCGGATGATTCACATCTGCTGCGGTTAGAGTGGCAGAACGGCCGCTTTATGCTATATGAAGGCGAACGGATCATCCCCGCTGATGTGCGGGTTATCCGCGCCTCGTAACGAATAGTGGCAGTACAAATAAAGCGGAGCTTTGCCGTGAGGCTGAGGCTCCGCTTTATTGCGGTTGTTAAGGATACTTAGTGCTGCCGGGAAATTTTACTTTATATTGACCCATGTTACAATCAGTAGAGATGTAACCTATTCAGGCAGCAAGAGGAGGAGATGATGAGTATGCAAGAGAAGCCGCAAGACGGCAAATTTCAGCGCAGAGCACTGCAGGTGCCAGAGGCGCAGCATAAAGTCATGACTTACGCGACAGCGCTTGAACCGGAAGAGATTTCGCTCAGCGCCAGCTGCGGGCGTTATTTGGCGGAGCCGATCTATGCTCCGCATCCGTTTCCGGCGTTCAACCGTTCCGGCATGGACGGTTACGCATTGATCGCTGCCGATACCGAGCCCTGCAGTAACGGGGAACAGGTCTGGCTGGAGGTCATCGACAATATTCCCTGCGGTACCGTGTCTTCTCGGACCGTGACCTCGGGTACAGCAGCACGCATCATGACGGGGGCACAGGTTCCGGAGGGTGCAGATACGGTGGCAATGCTTGAAGTGACCGAGACCCGGGAGGAGAACGGCATTACTTATGTAGGCTTGCGCAAACCCCAGCAAGCCGCACGCAATATCTCTCCGGCGGGACTTGAGCTCCGGGAAGGTGACGAAATTCTGGCTGCCGGGCGTTTGATTACGCCTGGAGAAATTGCTGCCTTGGCTGCCTTCGGCGTGCATACCGTGAAGGTGGGCAGACGTCCCAAGGTGGCGGTAATCGCCACCGGCTCGGAGCTGCTTGAGGTCGATCAGCCGCTTGAACCCGGCAAGATCCGCAACAGCAACTCACCGATGCTGGAAGCGCTGATCCGAGAAGCTGGCGGCGAAGCTGTCATGCTGGGTGCAATCTCCGACAATTTGGAGCTGGCCCGCACCAAAGTGCAGATGGCACTGGAGAGCTATGATCTGGTCATTACGACCGGCGGGGTCTCGGTGGGCGACCATGACATTATGGGCGATCTGGTCCGGGAGCACAGTGGAGAGATGCTGTTCAACAAGGTGGCCATGCGTCCGGGCAGTGTAACGACTGCGGCCGTTCGCGGCGGCAAGGTGCTGCTCGCCCTGTCTGGCAACCCGGGTGCTTGCTTCGTCGGGTTCCATTTGTTCGCCCGTCCGCTTATCGCCAGAATGCAGGGAGCTGCCGAGCCATTCTTGCCGGAGTGGACCGCTGTGCTGGGGGCTGATTATACCAAGGTGAACAACTTCACCCGGTTTGTGCGGGCCCGGCTGGAGGTTGAAGAGGGCAGACTCGTTGCGTATCCGGCCTTTATTGACGAGTCATCCGTTATGGTAACTATCAAGGACAGCGATTGTCTGGTTATCGTACCGCCGGACATGCGCGGAATTACGGCCGGAACCAAGGTGTCGGTGATCAAGCTGCCGGGTGTCCGGTGACGGCAGGAAGAGCATCCGCACACAAAGGCGGAACAACCAGAAGTAGCGGCGGGGGTGAGACTGCCGGGTGTCCGGTGACGGCAGGAAGAGCGTCCGCACACAAAGGCGGAACAACCAGAAGTAGCGGCGGGGGTGAGACTGCCGGGTGTCCGGTGAGGACAGGAAGAGCATCCGCACACAGGGCCGGAACAGTGAGAAGAAGCAGCGGCGGGGGTGATTCCGGCGGCCGGGGGCTCGGCAGTGCCCGGAGCACCCGGTGCATGAGCGGAAAGTCCGGACGAAGCCGCAGCCGCAGCGCCGGACAAGCCGTATCGCATCCGGCTGGGCATACCCGGCAAAGGGACGCTTCGCCCGCACGCAGCCGCGGCACCGGGCCAACAACGCCGCCCGTGTGCCAAATTGTCGGTTACAAGAACAGCGGCAAGACTACGCTGATTTGCTCGCTGCTTCCATACCTGCGTGAGCGGGGCTGCAAGGTCGGTGTCATCAAGCATGATGCGCATGATTTCGAGGCAGACCGTGAGCATACTGATACTTGGCGCCACCGCCAGTCTGGTGCCGAAGCGGTAGCGATCACGAGCCCCCGGCGGACTGCGGTCATCGAAGAGCGGGGAAGCACGCTTGAAGAACTGCTTGCTCTGATGTCAGGATGTGATTATGTCCTGGTAGAAGGCTTTAAGACCGCTGGCTACCCCAAATTGGCGCTGATCCGGTCGGAACAGGATTTGCCACTGCTGGAGGCACCGAATATCGCCGCTGCCGCCGTATGGCTGGGCAACCGGGAGCTTGAAGAGGCTGTACAGACCAGAGGCATCCGTCTTTTCGGGATCGACGATACTGCCGGCATTGCCGGATGGCTGTGGCAGCAACGCTATTTTTTTCAAAATTTCAACATATGAAAAATTCACAATAATAAACATAAAGATCCGGCAAACCCTTCAACCTATAACGCACATACGGAAAAAGGACGGGCACAAGCGAAGATTCTCTTCACTTGTCAAGATGAAAGCAGATCAGTCACGTAGAACCGGCTGAGCCGTCTTAAACAGGATGGCAACCCATATAAACAAGCACAGGGCCAGATAACGGCACCTGTGCTTGTTCTGCGTGGTTAAGGCTATGCGCTCCAGTGGGCAGGCCGGGTGAAGGTAGGGGGCAGCTTGGTATGGGCATCGCCCATAGCCGAATTCAGCTGCGCCTGCGTCAGGAAGAGGGCGCCGGTCAAATTGGCGCCCCGGAGGTCGGCGTCGCGCATATCGGCGCCGATCAGGTCTGCGGCCACCAGACTCGCGCCGCGGAGATCCGCGGCGATGAGGTAAGCGCCCCGCAGACTCAGGGCCCTGAGGTCGGCGCCCCGCAGCTTGGCGCCGACCAGGTCTGCGCCGCGGCCGTAGGCCTTGCGGCGCCCCGGCTTAGGCAGCAGTTGGCGGAGCGCCGCGCTGCGCGCCAGCTCGCTCGCACGCAGCAGCAGCTCGCCCACTTCGCCGCGCAGCGCAGGCGCGTCCAGGGCGAGCAGCCCGCCCGGAGGCAGCTGCGTGCAGGCCTCCACCTTGGCCTGCGCTGCGGCCAGGGCCTCCCGGAGCGGCTCCGCAGCCTGCAGACTGCGGGCCTGCTCCAGATACCACAGCAGCTCATGCAGCAGCTGCATGACCGGGAAGGCCCCGAACATCGCAGCTGCGGACTCGGGGGCCTCGCGCCAGCTCACGCCGCCGAAGGTCTGCTGGGAGATATACTGGCCGGCACCGAAGCAATCAAACACGGTGCAGCCGCGGAAGCCGAGCTGCCTTAAGCCGGTATGGACACCGCAGCGGAAATCGGCCTGCAGGTTGGGACAAGGCTGGCCGGCAGCCTTGTCGATGGCGAAATCGGCGGAAGCGCTGAAGGTGAGCGCCGCACAGCACAGGCCGAAGCACTGCGCGCAGTCGGCGCTGAGCCGGGCCAGCGATGCTGCGGACGCAGCGGGATCAACATTTTGAGTGAAATCAGACATCATAGTTCCTCCTGGTGGTTACCTGCAAGAGCAAGAACAGGTATAGGAATAGTTCAACCGCTTGGCGTCTCTAAGCGTTCTCCATGCGGCGCTCAATGGCCTCGGACATCGTTTTGTCGGTCAGATGGGCATAGACCTCCGTTGTTTCGGTCGAGGCGTGGCCGAGCTGCTCTTTGGTTTTGTAGATATCATTTTGCAGATAATAGTCGGTAGCGAAGGAATGGCGCAGCTTGTGCACCGTTAAATACGGTTTGCCGAAGCGTTTGGCGTATTTAATGATCATCTCCTGGATGGCCCGCTTGGTCATCCGTGACCCTTCCTGGCTGCCGTTGCGCAGCGCGATGAACAGCGCCTTCTCTTTCTTGGGTGTCTTGTAGCGGGACTGCCGCAGGCTTAAATATTGGGTGAGATCGTCTTTAGCCTGTTCCCGGAAATACACCGGCGTCTTGAAGGTCTCGTCGTTATTGCCTTTGCGGTAGACATACAGCAGCTTGTTGTTAATATCCAGATCATCCAAGTTGAGATTGACGACTTCGGAGACACGCAATCCGGAATTGAGGATCAGGCTGGCGATGCAGGCATCCCGTTCCCGGTTCTGCTGAAACGCGTAATACGCCTGCTTGTTGCCTTCCACATCCCGGCCGTAGCCCTCATAGATGTACCCGATAAATTCCAGCAGCTCTTCGTCCTCCAGAATTTTGCCCTTTAGCTTGGCAGCCGTATCTTTCGGTTTATGGATGCGCTTAATCTCCACCTTGGCCATAATATTGCGCTTCAGCAGCGGATAAAAGTCCTCATCCTCGGCAATCTGGCTTAAATAATGAAACAGGGAGCGCAGCGCCGACAGCTTGCGGGATACGGTGACTTTGGAGTTGGCGTTCTCGCTGCGGGTGGTCAAATACAGCCGGTAGCCGACGATGCTCTCCATACGCAGGGTCTCCAGATCGATAAGCGTAATCTCACCGTTACTTGCCCCCTGGGACAAGCCTTCCGCCCGCAGCCAGCTGAAGAAGGAGTCGTAATCACGGAGATACTCCAGCAGGGTGGAGGGGGACAGATCCGGTCGCTTATAGTCGATAAATTGCTGCACGAACCAGGGCATCAGCGGCAGGCGCTCATCGAGATGCTTGCGGTCACTGGCTTTTTGGATACTGATGGCGGTCACCTACTTTCTGAAGTTCCTGTAAACATACCTGTCTCTATTTTACCATGTTTTGCACAGTATGGCCCGGAATGCAGAGAAGCTTTGGTTAGGGCAGAGGTTAGAAATGTGTTTTCCGGCTGCAGTGTTAATACGTATTGGGGAATATAGTAATAGCAGCACAGTCCAAAACTAGTGACTTCATGTATAATTGAGAAACCACTCATAGTTAAGGAGTTTTATGGATGAAGAAGCAGCTGCAGGTTTTTATTTCGTCTACATATACGGATATGATTGAGGAAAGACAGGCTGCTATCCTGGCAGTTCTCAATGCCGGCCATATACCTGTGGGCATGGAAGATTTGTTTAAGTTAGATGACAGGTTACAGAAGGCTACTATTCAGCGCTGGATACAGGAATCCGATGTGTTCATGCTGATTCTGGGCGGCAGATATGGCGGTATTGACGAGGAGTCAGGCAAGAGCCATCCCCATTGGGAATATGATTATGCCGGGGAGCTGGGGAAGCGCAGAATTGCGATGGTTATTAGCGATCGTAAGCTGGCGGACAAAACACAGGACAATCCCACTTATTTAGAAAGGATCAACTATCCCGTTTATTTGGATTTTAAAGGCCTGGTCTTGCAGAATGGCTCGGAATTGTATGAAGATGTAAAAGATATCCGGTTGATAACGATGGAGGCATTAAGGAAATTGGAGTCAGACCCGTCTCTGGTTGGCTGGATTAGGGCGGATCAGGTGGAAAGTGTGGAAGAGACACTGAGAGAGAATGCTGCATTATTGAAGGAAATTGCCAGGCTGAAGGCTGAAAATGCTAAGCTGAAGCAACAGCAGGAACACAAGGTGCTAATCAATGGTATGGATTATGAGGATATCAAGAATATACTCGAAACTACTGTTATTACCTTGCCCAAAGAAGCATCCAGTACGAAAACTGCCAAGGATGTGAGCTTGCTAAAAGCGCTGCTTGCGTTATCTAATATTTTTGCAACCGGAGTTACCAACGGATCTGGTGAAAGTGACAACAGGCTTGCCGTCTATTATCATGTAACACCGAAATTATTGACTTTCGGGATTCTGGAAAAGGTAAAGGTTGCAGGCGCCAGATTTGAGAGAATTCAAATGTCCAAAGAAGGGCATAAATTTCTGGCGAAATATTTAATGGAGAACGCGCCGATCACTCCCGTTGTAAGAGCTAAGCCTGACGGAGCAAAAACTTCAGTAATCAGAAAAGGGATACTCCGGACAAAAGATGAAATCAGCGGAGAGTAGGAGAGGCGCTTTTTATCTGAATAGAAACGCAATCTTATCCTATTGAGCTTTTTTGGGTAAAATATAAGAAATACATGTTACATATTTTCACGAGGTGAACTCTAATGGAACTGGGACTGGAACTGGTGCCGAAGGAGCGGAAAGAGTTGATCAGCAGGCTGATGCAGTTCTATCTGTATGATTTCACCCGCTACCTGGAGCTGGAAGTAGATCAGAATGGAGAATTTCCCGCCTATCCCGGTCTGGATGCGTACTGGAACAGCGGGAACAACAAATTTCCTTACGTGTTTACCGCAGACGGGCAGATCGCCGGGTTTGCTTTGGTGGATCGGCTGCTGCGGAGTTCCGAGGGGCAGTTTTATATGACTGAATTTTTTGTGATGCAAAAATACCGCCGCAGCGGTCTGGGCACCTGGGCGGCCCACCGTTTGTTCGACATGTTCCCCGGGGACTGGAAGGTGTCGCAGGTACGCGCCAACACCCCGGCACGGAATTTCTGGCACCGGGTCATCGGTGATTATACGGGCGGCGATTTCAAAGAGCGGTTCAATCCGCGGCAAGGCAATCCCAGTCAATATTTCAGCACATTAAGTATTAATAGGGTGAAAAAATAAAAGTGCAGTCCACGAACGGCTCCGCACCTGTTTTCTGTAAACAGTTGCGGGCATTATTAATGGTATTAATTAATATCCGGAGAGAATTTCGTCAGTATTTCGGTGTGTCCCCGCAACTTCCGGACATTTCCAGCGTCTGGTCATTGAGGTGATTGGATGTATAGATGTACCTTCAAACGCCGCCCCTTGGGTTGCGTAATCATATTGACGCTAATGCTTACAGGCTGCGGCGTTGAAACGGCTTCACCGGATGCGACTGACAAGTCTTCGGCCAACCCGGTGACGGCGTCAGCAGCTCCTTCTTCAGTGGCTGCTGACGCATCAGCGCTACCCGGTACTGAAGCATCAGCTCTAGCAACGGCTACACCCGAAACAGCGCTGGCCCCTGCACACTCTGCTCTATTGCTGGAAGGCGGCGTTACTGAATACAGCGGCAGCGAAACTCAGTTCAAGATTGACGATGAATATGTGCCAACCTCTTTTTCCGGAGCCATTGGGGAGCCGATTGGCTTGTATTTGCCTGATACTATGAAACGTTTTGCAGCCCAGGGCGGTACCGCCTGGGGCACGGCTGACAGGCTGAACTACATCAGGATTGTAAAACAGGACACCGGCAAGGCTGCAGCAGATACTGGGGGCTCCAATGAATCTGCTGGTCCCGGTAATCCTTCTCCAAGGGAGGAACCTGCTATAGCTTTGACGTTGTCAGGCCAATCAGCGGACTTGCTGATGTATAAGGAATATACGGGCTATGTTGAAGATGATACGGGAATCCTGGATATGTTCGCCATCGAGTCCCAGGAACAAGCTTACAGCGTGGCCATCCGTACTACGGAGGATCAGCGCAGCGAAATGCTGCCTTTATTCCTGGAGATGCTGCGCAGCGTGCATTATATGGTCAAGCTTGGCCCGCTCGAAGCCGGTGTGTTTCTGCAGGAGCCGGATGTGGGTAATGACCCGGGGAAGAAGCAGGCAGTACGTGAAGTAATGACAGCGCTGGAAGCGATTGCAGCCAGAGATGAAGTACTGTTCGCATCCACGATGAAATCTCCCGAAGCGGCAGCCGGTCTGCATCATTTTCTTGAAAATGAGGGTACTTATCACTTTTACCAAATGACTGTGATGGGCATTCCGTTTGAAGACGAGAAGTGGGCGGGGATCAGGGTGGAGTATTACTGGACGTCTCCTGAAGGTTATGTCATTGACAGGGGATTCACGGCTGCATTGTTGCCTGACAAGCAAGGCGCGTGGAAGATTGCGGATCTGGATTAAGCGAGGAGGAGACAGCATGGAACGGCGCAAATATGGAAATACCGATATGCAGGTTAGCATTCTTGGCTTCGGCGGTGCGGAGATCGGCGGTGCGGATGAGAAGACGGTGGACCGGCTGCTTGGCACGGCCCTGGAAGCCGGCCTGAACCTGATTGATACGGCGGAGTGTTACGGCCGGAGCGAGGAACTGATCGGCAAGGTCCTTGCCGGACGCCGTGATGAGTACTACCTTTTTACTAAATGCGGACATGCCTCCGGGCTTGACTTTGCCGATTGGGACCCGGTTCTGCTGGAGAAGAGCATTGACCGGAGTCTGAAGCGGCTGAACACCGACCATGTTGATGTCATCCATTTGCATAGCTGCAGCGAGGAGATTTTGCGGCGCGGAGAAGTGATCCGGGTCCTGGAAGCCGCCAAGCAGGCGGGCAAAACCCGTTATATCGGCTATAGCGGCGACCGCAATGACGCTCTGTATGCGGTGGAGACCGGATTGTTCGACAGCCTGGAGACCTCGCTGAATATCGCCGATCAGGAGGTCATAGACCTGACCCTTGGCAAAGCGGCAGAGCGGGGCATGGGTGTTACGGCTAAACGGCCGATTGCTAATGCGGCATGGGCCCGGGCGCAAGTAGCCGATACCGACTATGCGTATGTTTATTGGCGGCGGCTTCAAGAGCTACAATACGGATTTCTGGACGACGTTCAGCAGGGTGTGGAGATCGCGCTGCGCTTTACGCTAAGTACTCCGGGTGTGCATACAGCGATTGTCGGTACACAGAACCCGGACCGCTGGCCGCAGAACGCCGCGCTGCTGCAGAAGGGAGCGCTCCCGCAGGAGCTGTACGACGAGATCCGGGCACGCTGGCATGCTGCAGGCAGCCAGGATTGGGTGGGGCAGACCTGAGCGAAGCAAGGATATCGCCTTCAGTATAGACAGGACAAGCACCGGACAATGAGTCCGGTGCTTGTTTTTTTAACAAGTTGCTGTATATGCTGACTAAATAAAGGACTTATGCTTCTGGCTGAAGGCTCTCGGCTGTTGGGTGAAGACAGACGGATACTGGCAGAAGTCTGTTGGCTACTTGATAACGGCTGCTTGCTGATGCCGGGTGATGCCGGGTGCTGGATGACGGCTGCGGGCTTATAGGCTAATGGCTGACGAGTGCTGGATGACGGCTACGCATACTGGATGCTGGAAGACGGCTAACGGCTGTGGGCTAATGGTTTATTTGCTCATCGGCGAGTAAAGGGGGGCGGGGTTATTGGTCCTTTAGCTGGGAGCAGGGTTACCCCTAATTGGAAAATCGCCACTTAATTTTAGCTGTATGGAGCTTTTCAGCAATCTAGTTTGATAACCGCCACTTAATATGAGCGAAAATGGCTGTCAGCACCGAAATCGTCCAAATTAAGTGGCGATAATCGAATTAGACGTCTAAAATCCGAAAAAAAGTCGAAATTAGTGTGCAAAAATCAAACTAGTTGTCTCGAAGAGTTGCTTTTACCGGCCTGATCCGGGGAGCTAAGCTAACTTAGCTCTGATATTAGCTCATCGTGGAAAGCTTACAGCCTGAAGCAGAACAGGATAGCATTACCGCTGACGTTACCGCTGACGTTACCGCTGACGTTACCGCTGACGTTACCGCTGACGTTACCGCATAGCATTGCTGCATAGCATTGCCGCTTACGTTACCGCATAGCTGCATAGCATTCCGCTTACGTTGCTGCATAGCATTACTGGATAGCGTTACGCATTGCCGCATAGCGATAATCGGAAAATCGCCATCTTTTCTTGCAATAATTATCCTTCGACCTATGAAAAAGTTAAAGAACAACTATATAAGTTAACATAATATAAAATATGTAACCTAAGTATGGGCAATTCAGCATTTGATTAGAACCAATTTAGCTTTCAATCAGAATCACTTTGGGTTTCTATCTGAACCACTTTAGCATTGAGCGTTCACCAATCAGATCAACTGCTTGTTATACCCTCACACCATTATCACAATTCAACATATGAAAAATTCATAATAGATAACCATAACCCGGCATCACCTTATCTACCTCACTTCTTTACTCAACAATCACACTCCCCTGCTCCAATAAACCCGAAATGGAAAAAGCCGGGGCGTCAGCAAAGTAAAATTAATTGCTGTTAAGTTCAAGCCTATCCCGCAGCTGAAGCCCCAGACTCATAGCTTGCAGTGCCGAGGACAGTGAGAGAAGGGAGGGCGACGGGTCATTCAAATGCTCCAGCGCATACCGCAGGCTCTCCTCGTACGAGTTAAGCTTGGGAAGTATTTTCTGCTGCGCGCCGGATCGGGTGTATTCCATCAGCAGGCTGTCCGCATGGCCATGTCTGTCCTCGCTTTCCCTGTACTGTAGCTTGCCATGCTCGAAGTGTGCCGTATAGCCGACGGTGAAGGGATAGCTCTCCGGCATTTGCGAGGAGACCAGAACCTCTGCGTAGCTGTCAGGGCCTGCGAACTGGGCACGGACAAGCGCCTGATGGGGATTGCTGCCCGTCCTGCCCCAGACGAACGATGCTTCAGTAGGACCGAGCAGCCAGCATACCATGTCCAGTTCATGAATCATCAGGTCGGTGGTAATCCGGCCAAGCCCCAGATCTCCCCACATCGGTGGCGTTTCCCGGTGGAACGAGACAGACAACAGGCGCCCGAAGGTACCGGCTTGCACCGAATCATACAAATAACGGTAGGAGGGTTCAAATTTGATGAATTGGTTGACCATGATTTTTCTGCCGTATTGCTGCTCGGCTTCATTTAGCTTCTGAATATCCTCATAACTTAGACAGACAGGGGTTTCACAGAACACATGCTTCCCCGCTTTGAGTGCCTGGATTGCATACTCTGTATGTACCGCGGATGGCAGACAAAGATCAATGAGTCCGATAGATTCATCCTGCAAAATCTCGTCGATGGACTCGGTGGTCCGTACTCCCAGCCGGCTCTCCAATTCATCAAGCTTTGTCCGGTTTCTGCCGAATACGGAAATGTCTCCTGTCTGCTCCATCTGGCTTAATAGCTGGGCATGATAAGCCCCGAAGCCTGTACCTAATATTCCGATATTCATATTTAATGCAGCTCCTTTACAATCTGAGGTTGTCGTACTATATTCAATAATACATTTATATTGTTGACAGAAGATTGTCATGAATTCGGCGGCGAGTTGAAATGGGAATCTCAGAATTCACGTAAATTAACAGGAGGTATATAGTTGCGTCTGCATCGTCTGATAGCGATTCTATTATTGGTGGAATCAAGGGGAAGAATAACTGCCCAGGCCCTGGCCGAAGCGCTGGAAACATCGGTCCGTTCCATTTACCGGGACATTGATGTGCTGGGGGAAGCGGGAATACCACTGACGGCTGTGTCCGGGCCCGGTGGGGGGATTTCCCTGATGCCCGGCTATACCGTTAATTTACGCCAGCTGCATGGCGAAGAGGTGCTGCAGCTATATTTAACCGGCATGGGGATTCGCACCAGAGAACCGGGAGAATCCGGACTGAAGCTGAAGAATGCGCTTATGAAGCTGGAAAAGACACTGCCGCCGGCTTATCAGGCCGATCTGCATAAGGTGCAGAGCCGTTTTCTCTTCGATGAAGCGCCTTGGTGGGAAGAGCTGCCGGAGCTTCCCTGTCTTGAGACGCTGCGCGGTGCGCTTCTGCGTTCCGCTAAGCTAGCCATCCGATACCGGAAGGTCAATAACGAAGTTTCTGAGCGCACCGTGCAGCCATACGGTCTGATTGTTAAGCGCGGAGAATGGTATCTGGCGGCGTATTGTGAAGCGGCCAGGGAATTGCGGACTTTTAAATGTGAGCGGATCAACGCCGTGGCGGAACTGGACGAAGGATTTGAGATTCCGGACGGATTCTCGCTGGAGGAATATTGGCGGGGCCAGGAGCATGTCTTCAAAGCAGCCCGCCGGGAAGCTGAACATTACCTGGTTGTAATTCGTCTAAGCCGCGAAGACGGGAAACAGATGCTTGCACAGACAAGCATGGAGGTTACGGAGGTTAAAGAAGAGGGACTGCGGATGCTCTTTTCTGTGAATATGTATGAGTATCATCAGGCTTGCAAAGAGGCTCTGACTCTGCCGCCTACGGCCGAAATCCTGCAGCCTGCAGAGCTTAGAGCGTATATGCAGCAGCGGATTCGGCAATGGGCGGAGCTGTATTCTGTTAAATGAGCAGCGAGCCGGAGGAACAGGACTTGGAGAAGACAGAGAAGCCGCTGCGCTTCTCCCAGCCGATCGCCTGCCAAAAGCTGTTGCCGGTTGCATTGTCATCGATCACGAAGATATGGCATTTATCGATCCCTTGAGCGGATAACCCGTGTAAGCTGGCTTCTGCCAACCGCCGGCCAAGCTGCTGCTGCCGGAAGTCCGGGTCCACCGCCATATGATAAATAAACCCTCTTCTCCCGTCATGCCCGCACAGAATAGTGCCCGCGATCCGGCCGTCGCTCTCGCCGACAAAGCTCAGTCCCGGGTTGCGCAGTAAATAACCGGCGATACTCTCCCGTGAGTCCGCCCCGCTGACATGAACCCCTTCCGAACGCTGCCACAGCCCATACATCTGATCGTAATCCTCAATGGTCATCTCTCTAAGTCTAATCATAACTACCCCTCCAACAGTATTAGTTATCATGGGTGCCCGGTGCTGTAAGTGCCGGTCCCTCTTGACGCTCCCTTAGGGTAAGACGTTTGTGGGCAGTCAGCAGAAAAGGCAGGCCCAGCGCAGTGCTCAGGGCCAGCGGAATAAATACGGCTGGTCCGTTTCCGGCACCGAACTCGTCGAGCAGCAGACCGCCCAGCACTGGTGCCAGTACATTGCCTAGATTGTTGAAGCCCATCGTGCCGAAATAGGTGCCTTTCCATTCCGGCCGGGCAATCCGGTCGATGAGCATGTCCATCATGGTGAAGAGCAGCACCTCGCCGATTGTAAACAGTACAACACTGATCATCAGGATCGTAACGCCGCTGGCGATGCCGAACAGCAGCATGCTCATGGCGACGCATATGTTACCGAGAATCAGCGGAACGATCGGCGGAAAATTACGGGCGGTGCGGACGACCGGGTATTGCACCACCAGCACCGTTACTGCATTGAGCGACAGCATAAAGGAGAAGAGCTGACCGCCATTCTCAAACTGCGGATTCATTGCTAAATATTGTGCCAGTGTTGAGCTGAAATGTCCATAACCTAGAACACAGAACACCGTTCCCAGCAGCACCGGCAGAAAGACACGGTCCCGTCCGGTAACGGCCAGTGCTTCGCGGAGCTTTGGCGCCTGGACCTGTACCGGGGAAGCGGGCATACTGGAGCCGTGAACCCGGAATTGCAGGATCAGGACTGCCCCGTAAGCAATATAGACGATCCCGGCAATCACAAACGGGAAGGTCGATTGTGCCGACCCGAGCTGCAGGCCGATAATCGGCCCGAACACCACGCCGAGATTGATGGCGGCATACCGCAAATTGAACACAAGCAGCTTGTTCTCGGGGCGCGTCAGATCCGAGAGCAGGGCGCGTGAGGTCGGTTCAAAGACAGAACGGCATAAGCCGTTAAGCATGTTCACCAGGAAGAAGACCCAGAGATGCTGGGCGGCAGAGAAGCCGAAGAACACCATGGCCCATCCGAAGACGGATACCAGCATGACGATCTTGCGTCCGATGACATCGGAGATATAACCGCCGTAGAAGCTGGCCATGACGCCGACCAGTGAACTGACGGCAACAGTGATACCGGTCTGGGTCGATGAAGCGCCGAGTACCTGTGTTAAATAGATAGAGAGAAATGGAATACTCATGGAGGTGACAAGCCGGCCGAACATCGTGCCGATGATGATGGTCCAGGCCAGAGGATGGACTTGCTGCAATTGCTTTTTCATACCTGTGAATCTCCTAATCTTGATGCGGATTTAAAGTGTATCTGCCGGTTGCTGCATTATGTATAATTGTAGTGATAAAAGGGGGAAATAAAAGTGTAAGCTTTTCAGTTTTCGTTTCACCTTTAAAGGAGCGGTGTTTATGGAACAACAAATGAACCATTATATACGTCTGGCGGCAGCACTTAATGTCTCTCAAAGGATGCAGGAGCCGATAGCGGTATCCATAGAACAGCTGGCAGAGATTCTGTGCTGCACGCCGCGCAATGTCAAGTTTATCCTCCGCCGGTTCGAAGAGAGCGGTACGATCCGCTGGCAGCCGGGCCGGGGCCGGGGGCATACGTCGGAAATGACGTTCCTGCGCGGCATTGATGAAGTGATGGAGCAGGCCTTGCAGGAGTTGACCGGCAAAGGAAAAATCAAGCAGGGAATCGAGCTGATCGGGCAGCTCGGCGGAAATAGCGCCCTGCAGGAACGGCTGTTGGCCCTGCTGAACAAGCAAATGGGTTACCATAGCGAAGCGGAGACGACAACCGGTCTCGACACCTTGCGTATTTCGCTAAGCCGGCGGCTGGAGCCGCTGGATACCTGCAGGGTTTATACGGCCTTCGAAGCTTTTATCATTGATCAGATCTGCAGCACGCTGGTGACCTTCGATGCCGGGTGCAAGCAATTTCAGCCCGGACTGGCCCATATGTGGGAGGCGAACGAGGAGTGTACCAGCTATATCTTTTACCTCCGCAAGGGGGTACGGTTTCATCATGGCCGGGTGCTGACCTCAAGGGATGTTAAAGAGACCTATCTTAGGCTGCTGGACCGAAAGAGTCCGGCTTTCGGCCACTTCAGAGATATAGAGCAGGTGGAATTGCTCGGAGAGCACCGGATCCGCTTTGATTTGTCGCAGCCCAATGTGTTCTTCTTACATGCGCTTAGTTCAATATATATGTCAGTCTTGCCATATGACAGCGATCCGGAAGCCGGATTGATCGGCACGGGTCCTTACCGGTTGTCCGAGCTGAGTGAGGATGGGATCGTACTGGCTGCCTTCGACGATTATTACGGTTACCGTCCGCTGCTTGACCGGGTGGAGGTGTGGTATCTGCCGGAAATGGGTTCCGGAGTGCGGCAGTATGAACTGCCGGGCCTTTCCGCAGGTAGCCCCGAGGAGGAAGGCTGCAGCAACAATATTGATTATCCTGCTCTTGGCTGCCGCTATATCATGTTTAATTTTCACCGGCAAGGCGTTCATCATGATCTGAAATTTCGCCGCGCGCTGCAAGCACTGTATCATCCGCCGGCACTGATCAAGGATCTGCGCGGTAAACGCTCGCTTCCTGCGTCCAGCTTCATGCCCTGGGAGAGCCAGGTCCGCTCATGGCATGAGCCATCCTTGCCGGAGATCCGGGAAATGCTTCTGGAGAGCGGCTATCAGGGAGAAGAGTTAACGCTTGCCTATGCCTCCTTTAAGGTAGAGGAAGGCGAAGACTCACAGTGGCTGCAGCGGAGGGCAGAAGCAGCCGGATTCCGTCTCCGTCTGCTTACCTATGACAGCTTTCAGCTGGAGTCAGTTATGGACAGAGCTGATATGTTCATTGCCGAAGAGGTGCTGGAGGATGATTGGGAATGGGGGATGATCAATTATTTCGTCAACCAGTCCAATCTGCTGCACACCTTGCTGCTCCCGGAGCAGCTGGAACAGCTTTACGCTGCGCTTGCCGGATTCACATCGCTCCCGGCTGAAGGCCGCAGCAGTCTGCTCAAGCAAGCCGAGGAGATTTTATACAGGGAGTGCTGGCTGCTCTATGGCTGCCATATGAAGAAGCAGGCCCAGTTGAACCAAAGCCTGTTCGGTCTGCATACCGGCTCCTTCGGCTTTTTGGATATTTCCAGATTATGGATCAAATCAGGGTTTCCGGAGCGTACTTCTGATTCCTGAAGCTAAGGCTAAACGGCCTTACGTCCGTCATACCGGGTGGAATGCCGGTGATATGAAAATCCTTTACGCGGTTAATAGTTACATACAAACTACGTGAAGCTGCGGATGCCCGGAGGTTCAACCCAACCGGACTGGCGCAAAGGAGGCATTCGGGGATATGAACGACAATCGTGAAACTTTAGGAAGCTTGATTAAGAAGGGCAACAAGTCGTCGGGCTCGGCGGCGATCGGCAATACCTGCATTGCGGTGGTAAAGGGTGTAGCTTTCGCAGTGACCGGCAGCGGCTCGATGTTCGCCACGATGATGCATTCGATTGCCGATGCGGTCAATCAGATGTTCGTCTTCTCCGGCAGTGTGCTGGCCGAGAAAAGACCGACCCGCCGCTTCCCGGACGGCTTCGGGCGCGTCATCAATCTGTTCTGCATGGTAGCGGTGATCGTCGTTACGATCATGGCTTATGAAACGATGCTGGAAGGCTGGCATCTGCTTCAGCATCCCAATACGGAGTCGAAGGGGTACTGGATCAATGTCCTGGTGCTTGTGCTGTCCATAGCTACGGACGGCTTCGTCTGGGTGAAGGCGATGAATGAAGTGTTGCACGATGCCCGGGTGGAAGCCAAGGGCTTCGGTAAGTTTGCAGCCTCGCTCCGCAATGTGAAGCGGGCCGCTCCGCCTACGCGTCTGGTCTTTTATGAGGACATGGTGGCGACCAGCGGCGGACTATTGGCCTTGATTGCGGTGCTGGTGACCGCATTGACCGATTTCAAGCTGCTGGACGGGGTGTCCAGCATTCTGATCAGCTTTATGATGGTCGGAGTGGCGTTCCGCGTCGGTTATGACAACATGGTCGGACTGATCGGTGTGGCCGCCCCGCCGGAGATTGAGGAACGGGTATCGCAAATTATATTTGACGAGCCGCTGGTAACGGATATTTATCAGCTGCGCATTCTGCAGGAAGGCCGCTATTATCATGTGGAAGGCCTGATTGAGCTGAAACGGGGAATGACCTTAGCGGACGCCGATGACATCAAGTTCAAGGTGAGGGACAAGCTGCTGGCCGACCCGTATATCTCCGATGTAACTCTTGGTATTCTGGAGGATAACGGCGTACGCAACTGGGTGCCGCAGCAGGAATGAGCAGGAGATGAGCGCTCTGCACAGCAGGCCTGATTAACGGGGCTATGCCAGGATGACGAGCCGGATGGTATACGGGAACTATTACTTCATTCGGATAGGTTTGGTTCTGATCCACAAGCAAAAGGGACAGCCGTAGAAACGGCCGTCCCTTTTGCTGTTGACCCGGGGGAGCGGTTCCATGATACTAGCGGGCAATTTCCCGCTCTCCGGCTCACAGACGCTGGCGTCAGCTTGCCTGCTTGCCGTCACATTTTTTGCAGACATCGAGCTTTTCGCCTTGTACCCCTTTGCCGATATAAAGCAGCTTGATGCGAGTGCTGCCGCAGATCGGACAGGTGCCTCTGGCCCGCGAAGGCAGACGCCACAGCGCCTTGCCGCGTTTGTTCTTGGACATGCTTACCCCACCTTTAACGATTGATGCTCTATTCTATGCCGGGTGGGGCGGCAATTTGTCCCTATCGCATAAATTTGTCACGTTCAGAATGCTGTGTCCTTTGCCCTGGCAGCTACCCGTTGAACACCTCAATGAGAAGCTTGGTGTAGGCGTGGCGCTTATGATCAAAAGTATCAGCCTTCTTGAATTGATCCACAATATGCCCGCCCCGCATGACCATGATGCGGTCACACATGTAATAGACGGCGGCCAGGTCATGGGAGATGAAGAGGTAGGATAAGCCAAGCTTGGCCTGCAGATCCTTCAGCAGATTAAGAATCACGGACTGGGTCGTTACATCGAGACTGGCCGTCGGCTCGTCCAGTATGATGAAATCCGGCTCCGTGCTGATCGCTCTGGCAATGGTGATCCGCTGCTTCTCCCCGCCGCTGAGCTCATGCGGGAACTTGTACACATAATCTCCAGGCAGTCCGACAGTATCCAGCAGGGCGCAGGCAATTTCCAATCTCCCCGCAGCGTCATCCAGGTTAAGAAAAGAAGGAGTGCAGCCTTTCCGCTGGTCGAGGGGCTCCATTAGCGAGTCGATAATACGCAGCCGGGAATTCAGCGCAGCTGCCGGATGCTGGAACACCGCTCCGATCCGCGAACGGACCCAGCGTAGGCCACGGCTGTCCAGACCCTTCAGATTCATATCGCCTATTGTGATTTCCCCGCTTTGCCAGTTCATCAGGGTAAGGAGACAGCGGGCCAGGGTGCTTTTACCGCTGCCGCTCTCTCCGACAATGCCCAGACATTCACCCTTCAGCAGCTGGAAGGAGATATGATGCAGGACCGGCTGATCAGCGAAGGATTTATGCAGATCTGTAACCCGCAGGGCCTCCTGTTCATAGATTTCACTCATTTCCAAACCTCCATTCTGGCCGCCGCAGCTTCCGGTGGGTTGTCTCCAGGCCGTTCTACGGCACCGGGAGAGAGAGCAGGAACCGCTGCGAGCAGCCGTCGGGTGTACGCGTGGCCGGGATGGGTCAGCACATCCGCTGCGTTGCCCTGCTCTACGATTTCCCCCAGATGCATAATGGCCACCCGGTCGGCATATTTGCGGACATGGCGCAGATCATGGGTGATCCACAGCACGGACATGCCGTGCTTCTCCTGTGCGGCGTTAATATACCTTAGCACCTTATGCGCGCTGAGGCTGTCAAGCGCGGTGGTCGGCTCATCGGCGATCAGCAGTCCAGGCTTCAGGATAAGCGCCATAGCAATGGCGGCACGCTGCAGCTGTCCGCCGCTGAGCTGATGGGGGTAGCCGCTGTATACCTTCTGTGCAGGGAGATTCAGATCGGCAAGTGCCTCCAGGCAAGCTGCTATCCGCTCACTGCGGTTAAGCTCTGTATGGGTATAGAGTACCTCGTCCATTTGTTTGCCGATCTTCAGGAACGGAGTGAAGGCTCCTTGAACATTCTGAAATATATAGCCGATCTCCCTGCCAAGCAGCCTGCGCCGTTTCGCAGGAGGCAGCTTGGATACTTCGCAGCCTCGCCAGATCAGCGTTCCGCCCGCAATAAGGCTGCCGGGCAGAAGCCCGCCGATGGCGGCGGCGGTCAGACTCTTGCCGCTGCCGCTTTCACCGGCAAGGGCCAGCCATTCGCCCGGCCGGACAGACAGATCAATGCCCCGGACGATCTGCCGGTTTCGTGATGCGATGGTCAAGCTTTTAATATCCAGCACAGGCTCAGGCCTCCTCTCTAGTCTTGACATCGAACCGGTCACGCAGCTTGTCGCCGAACAGATTCGCCGCCAGCACAGTCAGCATCAGCGCGGCACCGGGTGCAAGCATTAAATGCGGGGCGGCGGTGAAATAGACCTGGCCCTCATTCAGCATCGAGCCCCATTCCGCCGCCGGAGGCTGAGGTCCGAGTCCGATATAGGAGAGCGAGGCGATCATCAGAATGATTTTGCCCAGGTCGAGAGCTGCAAGTACAAGTACGTTCCCCAGACAGTGGGGGAGAATGTGCCTCAGGACGATCCGGAATTTCGGGACACCGGCCAAAACCGCGAGCGCGGTATAATCCTGCTCTTTCTCCTGAAGGGCTACACTTCTTGCCAGCCGCGCATACCCGACCCATTTCACTGCAATGACGGCAAAGAGCAGATTGCTTAAGCCGGGGCCGAGCAGACCGCTTAATATTACTGCAAATATATAATCAGGCAATGTCATAAACGCATCAATTATCCGCTGAAACAGACGGTCCCATAGACCTCCGATAAAGCCGGATAGGAGGCCCGTTGTTACACCGATCAGCAGGGAACAGGCCAGAATCAGCAGACTCGTGCCGACGGTCGTCCGTATTCCGGCGATGATCCGGGATAATAAATCTCTGCCCAGATGATCGGTGCCGAGCAAGTGTGCTTCACTTGGTGCCAGCAGGCGGTCTCCGACCGTAATCAGATAAGGGTCCTGCGGCGTAAGCAACGGGGCAAGCACGATGGCGGCCAAGAGGAGCAGAGGCAGAGTGGTCATCCAGATCCATTGATGCATGCGCGGATACATTCGTTTCTTTAAATTCGGAAGTGCTGCGGTTCTCATGATCATTATCTCCCTTTCCAGCCCAGTTGCGGATGAATCCAGCGGTACGACAGCTCGACCAGAAGGTTAAGCACTACGATACACAGGCTGATGAACAGAATATATCCCTGGATGACCGGATAATCCCGGGCCACAATCGCGTCGACGATCCATTTGCCAAGTCCCGGATAGGCGAACAGGATTTCCACGACCAATGTACCGCCAAGCAGGCTGCCCAGGCTTTCACTCAACAGGGTGACCAGCGGTACCAGACTGTGGCGGAAGGTGTGGAACCAGAACACTCTGGCCGGATGGAGTCCCCGGGCTTTGGCGGATGCGACAAAATCCTGACCGCCGCTCTCCAGCAGGCTGGAGCGGATCAGCCGGACATAAATCGCCGACATGGCAACCCCCAGGGTCAGCGATGGCAGAACCAGATGCGCCAGGCTGCCGCCGCCCATCGGCGGGAGCAGGTGCAGCTTGACCGACAGGAGCTGGATCAGCAGAAGGCCCAGCCAGAAGCTTGGCAGGGAGGAGCCGATCAGCGAGAAGACCCGGCTGAACCGGTCGACCCAGCGGTTCCGGTATACTGCCGACAGAGCGCCCAGCGGGACGGAGATCACCAGCATCACGAGAAGAGAGCCTCCTGTCAGCAGCAAGGTAAAGGGGAGCTTCTCGGCAAATTCGCCGAGGACCGGCCGGTAGGTCATATAGGAGACACCGAAATCCAGCCGCAGGAGCTTGCCCAGCCACGCACCGTATTGGACAAGCAGCGGACGGTCCAGCCCGAGCTCATTGCGCAGGTCCGCTATGTCCTCCCTGGACACGGCGACGTCATCCACCCGGAGCATGCTCCGGACAGGATCGCCCGGGACCAGCTTGAGCAGACAAAAGCTGATAAAAGACAAGAACAGGACGAAGACCAGCAGCCCTAGAAGCTTTTTACCGAAGGACCGCCACATTATTCCACATCCAGCTCTGGGGTCAATAAGTAATATTCACTCTTGCTGGTGACCCAGTTCTTCACATCGTTACTGAAAGCAACAAAGTTATTCGGGTGAACAATATACGAATTCAGCATATGTGCATCAATATAGGAGACTGCGTCCCGGGCGAGACGGTTTCGTTCCTGTTCATCTACGGTCCCGTTCAGCTTGTCGATCATAGCCTCCAGCTCAGGTTCCTGCACATTCCCATAATTCAAGGCTCCACCGGAGGTATAGGCTGCGTTCAGAAAATAACTGGCGTCCCCGCGGGGAGCAGTAATGCTGCTGTAGGTTGCCAGATCCCAGTCGTCACTTGCCGCCAGGTATTCGTCGATATTGTCCACCTGCCGGATTTCAAGGCCGATGCCCAGTTCCTTGGCGCTGGCCTGAATGAGCTGGGAAATGAGCGGCAGCTCGGCTCTTGACTGGTAGGTCAGCAGGCAGAAGGACAGTGGCTTGCCTTGCCGGGAGACGAGACCGTTCTCCACATCATAACCGGCAGCAGCGAATGCTTCCCGCGCCTGATCCAAGCTGAATTGCTTAGGCAAATATTCCGGTGAGAAGGGCGCGTCTGCGAGGAAGGGACCCTGGGCCGCTGTCGCTTGCCCGGACATGACGCTCCCCACAATGGCATCGCGGTCAATCAGCGCATCCAGCGCTTTGCGCACCTGTTCGCTGCGTAAAGCTTCGTTGTTCATGTTATACATCAGCTGGTGGGTCCGCAGACCGGTGAGCGATTCCAGCGTCAAAGAGTCGTCGGCTTGCAGCTGCGCAAAGCTCTCAACCGGCGGGCGGTAGACGATATCGGCACTCTTGGCCTGCAGGGCCAGCAGTCGGGCATTGGCATCCTCATTAAACAGAATGCTGGCCTGTGCAAGCTGCACAGTGCCGCCCCAATATTGCTCATTGCGTTCCACCTTCAGCTGGCTGCCCGATTGAAAGGACACGAAGCGGAACGGGCCTGTTCCGACGGGTGCGCTTTCCGCCAGCTCCGCTGCAATGATAGCCGTATTGGGATGGACGAGATCCGACGGCAGCTGCGGATAGGGCTTTTCCGTGATGATGGTCAATTCTTGCCTGGCGGCCTGCAGTTCACGGATATGCAAGGAGTTCTTCACCGATGGGTTTACGGCTTGTGCTCTTTCCAGTGAAGCTTGTACAGCGGCGGCATCGACAGGCTGGCCGTTCTGGAACGTAAGGCCGCTGCGGATGACGAAGGTCCAGTGCTGTCCGTCTTCACTGCTCCAGGATTCAGCTACGGCCGGCTGCAGGCTCAGATCATTGCTTATTCGCACAAGCGTCTCGGCAATTCCGGCACGGACCGCTGTGTAATTGACATCGGTATGGGGATCGAGGGTATTGCTTTGCACATTGAAGAGCAGCGTAAGGCTCTTATCCGTTTGTCCGTGCTCCGCTGCCGCAGGTTCCGCAGTATTTGCCGGGGATGGGGAGCAGGCGGCAAGCAGCAGAATCAGAAGCAGAGGGAGCAGCCTGAGAGGATTACGAGGTTTGACAGGGTTGACAGATGACACAGTGAAGCCTCCTTGACACTTATGAGTGTTAATAGTATTAATTACGATTTAAACAATGCTTGTTCATTATAGCTGAGGAACAATTATGTGTAAACATTACGATTAAATAAAAATACGTATTTCATGCAATTAATCTCTTTCGGCAGTAAATATGTAAAAAACAAGTAAAGCCGTCCGCGGCATACTTTTCTGTGCTTCAAGCTTTTAATATTAATTCAGGCGATTACTCTTTAATTGGTGAAGGAGATTTGATGATGTCTAAATTACCCTTATTTATTGTTACAGGAGCAAGCGGTGTCGGCAAAACGACGGTGATGCGCGAACTGCGCACGCTCATGCCTGACTTTGTTGTATTCAGCACCGACAATGATAACTTTGGATCGACAGCGGCGAAGCTGGAGTATCAGGACAGATACAATATATTGCTGCACTGTGCCCATGCGGTTGCTGAGTCGGGGAGAGGGACCATCATCTGTGGAACCTTCATGCCCTGGGATGCTGAAAAATGTGATGCCTATGCAGCGTTCAGTGAAATATGCTTCATTAATCTGCATTGCGATGATAGCACGCGTAACCAGCGACTGCGCACTAGAGAGGACCGGGCGATCTGGACAGATGAGCTGCTTCGGGAGCATGAGCAGTTCGCCCGTTGGCTGCTGGACAATGCAGCGACTGCATACCATCCGCCGATGCCGACCATTGATACATCCCATACGCTACCTTCAGAAGTTGCCATGCAGATAAGGGAATATGTGCTGGCGAGTTGGGTTGGCGTTTTGCCGGCGGGAACGTAAGGAACAACCGGTTAATGGCGTCTTTATTAAAATGAGCACGGGCTGTCTTCCCTAAAAACGCTCAAAATCCGCTCGAAATCCGTCTCAAAAAACAGCGTATAATATAAATTATACGCTGTTTTAGTTTTAATCCGTTTTTATATCCACCTGCGAGCAAGTGTAGGACAAAATATCAGACAATACCTACCATTAAATACCTTTTATTGCTCTTATATAGTTTTATCGCATTACCGCAGTCAAGCGGCGCATATTCATGCTATAATAATTCAAAAATATGGGTAGGTGGATGACGCTTGAAGACAACAAGACTGAAACGGAAATGGAGAGCGGATAAGCTGGAACGGCTGGGCTCCTCGATTTTTGCTGAAGTGGCAGAATGGCAGAGAGAGGCCGCTGCCGCCGGGAAAGACATTATCGATCTGGGCATCGGCAGTCCGGATCGGGGACCGGTGGCGGAGGTCCGCAGACAGCTCAGCGAAGCGGTGCTGCGGGAGAGCAGCTATGCTTATCCGGCTTCCCGGGGGAGTGAGGCGTTCCGCAGTCAGGCTGCGGCGTGGATGGACTGGCGCTTTGGCGTCGACATTGATCCGGAGACGGAGCTAGTGTCGCTGATGGGATCGCAGGATGGGCTGGCCCATCTGGCGCTGTCCATCTGCAATCCCGGGGACCTGGCCATTGTGCCGGACCCGGGATATCCGATCTATGCCGGTTCCCTGGCAATCGCCGGTGTGAGGCCCTGGCTGCTGCCGCTGCTGGAGGAGAACGGCTGGGTCCCGGATCTGGACAGCATTCCGGAGGAGATATGGCAGGAAGCGGCCTTTATTCTGCTGGCTTTTCCCGGCAACCCGATCTCTGTAACCGTGGAGCTCCCGTATCTGGAGAAGCTGGTGGCGCTGGCGCGGAAGTGGGATGTGCTGATCATCCATGATCTGGCTTATTCCGAGATGGGCTTTGGCGGCTACAAGCCGCTCAGCATTTTGCAGGTGCCCGGAGCGCTTGATACGGCTGTAGAATTTCATTCCTTCTCCAAAAGCTTCAACATGGCCGGCTGCCGCATCGGCTTCATCACCGGCAATGCTGAAGCAGTTGGTGCGCTGCGGGAGCTGAAGAGCAACATTGACTACGGCGTCTTTGAGCCGGTACAGGAAGCAGCGGTAACCGCGCTGAAGCTGGCAATGACGGAGGGCGGCAAGCTGGCCGTCGCACCGCTCTACGAAAGCCGGCGGGATGCGTTCGTGGAAGCGCTGGCCTCAGTAGGCTGGCCGGTTCCAAGACCGAAGGCGACGATGTTTATCTGGGCACCGCTGCCGGAAGCCTATGGCGGCGGTGGGCTTGCCGAAGGCCGCGCTCGCGGCTTCGCCCGAGAATTGCTGCTGGGAACCGGAGTCGCAGTCATTCCGGGCGACGCATTCGGCGCGCAGGGTGAAGGCTATGTGCGGATTGCGCTGGTTGAAGAGGAGGCCAGGCTGCTGGAGGCGGCGCGGCGGATCGGGGAATTTTTGCAGAGAAAATAGCTCATGCAGTATTGGGTTAACATATCGTATATTATGTAAACTATGAATCGCAGAGATGAAATAGCAGCCATATATTTCAAGCCGGCGCCGATTTGTTCGGGCCGGCTTGTGAACGTTTAACAGCCTTAATAGCGGACTAACGCATCGCCTTTCGATACTCACCATCCCTATAGACAGCAAGCAGGGAGGAGCTATCGTAATCCTTAACAGTATAAAATTTACTGCCAACCGGCGCGATAGTGGAATCTTCATCCCGTTCGGGAAAAGCCTTTTGCGGATCAATAAATCTTTTTACCGTTCCGATATGCTGGTCCAGCTTCTCCTCTTCAACAGTCAGCTCCGAAACCACATAAGACTTGTTCTCCCACACGATAACAGGCGGAGCCGGGAGCAGCGGGTATTCACTCGTAGTATTTGCAGATGAACAACCCGTCAGCATAACTGCCGCAAGCACCATAAGCATGATAATACGCTGCATTGCCTCACCACCTACTTGTTCCGCAGAATAAATAACGTGAAGTAATGCTCCTTATAAAAGCTTCTCTGGCAGCTTTACAGCCATGAGCTTGGTCTCCGAAGGAATCAGCACTGTTCCGTTAGTGACGGTTATTGTGCCATAGCTGGAAATCCCGGTAGCAATACGGCCAAGCGTTGTTCCTGTAGCTGCATCCATGATCGACAACATCCCGTTCTCATCCCCGATGAAGACAGCCTTGCCAATTCGTTGCAGCGTTACTGCCTTACTGCCGGAATCGCCGAAGCGGACACTGCTGTTGTTCGCCAGATTGACAGCGGTTATTTCCGTTCCTTGCTGAAAATAGGCTATTCCTTGGATCGGGCCTGCCAGCCAGTTACCGAAGCGCTTGTAGCTGTGTGCAGTGTCAGCATTGAACTGTCCGCGTGCAAAGCGGGTGAGATACACGTTATTTTCCTCTAACAGCCCATCTGCGGTATAGGCATAAGGACCTTGAAGGGAAGTGTAACGGGCAGCCATACGCGAAACGTCGGGAAGCGGCTGGTAATTCTCCGGTTTCGTGATTTTGCCTGTTGCCGGGTCCAATACCGCTAAGGTCAACAGATAGCCCGGAATCTTGGTAAGAGTCGCAGAGGGTTCTGCGGATTCCCGGATAATGACCTGTCCGTTCTGGCTGCCGACGAAGCTGTACATTCCTTCTGTTCTCCATAATACCTTACCTGTAGAGGCGTTTAGGCCAAAAAACTGGCTGCGGATGTTATTGACGGTACTGGATACCACAAGCACTCCACCGTATTTACGGTATATACTTCCCGCATACATTGGCACGGCTTTATTCTCCCATAGTCTCTTGCCTGTAACGGCATCAAAGGCTGCCATACCACCGCTTTCATTGGCAAAATATACGGTTCCGTCCAGCAGCTTGATTCTTCCGCCGAGTTCCAGCGGGCGGGCAGCAGCTTTGACCTTCCAGATCTCTTTTCCCGTCTTTGCGTCAAGCTTAACAAGGTCGCCGCCGCCGGTAACGAACAGGACCGAGTTGTTGGTAACAATCTCAGGGAAAGCCCCCTTAGCATAAGACCAATTGATTGTTCCTGAGGCTGCTTCTCTGGCATAGAGCTTGTTGTGCTTCACGTAAAAGACGGTGCCGTTATGAACAGGCCGCTGCTCATAATAGAGCCCGGCACCATCGGTATTGGCTTGCCAGAGTAGCGGAAGCGTTGCTTGCTGGTTGGGGTTAACTGCCGCCGTATGAATCTCAGGTTCAGCCAAGGCCAGGGAGCTGCCCGGTTGAAGTCCGATAGCGCTTGGTATAAGCAATGCTGATGCGAGCAGCAGCTTGAGTGCAGTTGTTGGTGAAGCCATTGTTGTCATCTCCTTAGGAATTTAAGGCTAATATATGTTTAGACCGGAATTCAAGGAAATAGTTGCATTAATATGGCAAGAAATCATATGGATGGTGAATCGTGAAGCTGCTACTGCAAGCGAAGCGGTGTCCGCTTAAGCGTAAGCATATGCTCTCAGCTCAAACTCAAGCGTTCACTGCAATTAGTTCGATTTTCTCACACTAATCCTGCCTTTTTTGCGGAAATCAGCAATCTAGTTCGATAATCGCCACTTAATCCGGACGATATTGGTACAATTGTGGTTTTACACCAATATTAAGTGGTGAATTTCCAATTAGACTTGTGATCATCCTTGATATTGGTGAAATTAAGTGGCGATTTTCCAACTACACTCTGCGAGCAGGGGCTGCTGTTCGTTCATCCTAACGATATAGAACGGGCTGCCAGCGGATTCCACAGCATATAGCGGTATTAGACCAGAGATCGGGGAACGGGTAGCGGCTGGAAGTCCATAACTCCATAGTGTAATTACCAGCCTTATCCAGACTAATCTTTAGTATAATATATATAGTTAACATAATAAATAATATGTAATCTTTGTCTGTACAATAGAGGGTTTGTAAGCAACTGAATTAGTAAATGGTTACATAACAAGGGATTATTACTAGTTACTACAAACTCTGTACATGCAGAGGTGAGTCACATGAAACTAATACTCAATTCATTTATACACTTGCGGCATTACTGGTGTTGATATGGCTTCTATGTGTTCAACCAGACATCCGTTGTGTTCTCTATCGAAGTACCATAAGATATGGCAGACAAGAAAACCGCCGATTGTCCGGGCTGCACCCGGTACAATCGGCGGTTTTGGTTTTAGAGCGTTTTGCGCACGGCAGGCTGTTCCTCCAGTTCGGCTGCAGCAGACGCATCCGGGCGGATTCTCCGCTGCGGGCGGACGAGAATGAAGAACACAGCAATGATCAGCAGCGGGTACAGCATGGCCCAGCCGGTAAACGGGAGCACGGCGAGCGTGGCCAGCAGGGAGATCCAGCTGACTGTTCTGCCGAGTCTGCTGCCCCGAAGCAGCCGGGTTCCGGCGGCACAGCCGCCAATGTAGGTCAGAATGAAGGTGGCATTCGGAAACTGGATTAAGGTAGTAATGCTTACCAGGCCGCTGCCGAACAAGAACAGGATGGCTGCATAACAGATGAACAGAAAGCCGATGGCTCCGGTTGGCGTATGGTACCTTGCGGAGATCCGGGCCATGGTCTTCGGGGCGTAATCTTGACGCGCCAGGGCATAGGCGACCCGGGAAGCGGCGCCGGTGTAGGCGATGATGGTCGCAGTGCAGATGAAGACTCCCGTCAATCCGGCGATATATCCGCCCCAAGTACCGAGCGGACCACTGATCATCCGGACCAGGGAGGTATCGGCTTCGCCCTGGAGATAGCTCCGTGTGCCCACGGTCGCCAGAGCGGCCAGAAAATACAGCACACCGACAATGATCGCGGCGATGCTCACGCCTTTAATGGCGGCACGCTGCGGATCTTTGAATTCCTCTGACAGATGCGATACGGCTTCCCAGCCGATGAAGCACCAGAAGAGGATGGCCGCTGCCTGCCCGACACTGCTCCAGCCCTGCGGCATGAACGGGGTAAAGGCGGCCTTGTCGACCTGCGGCAGCGCAGCCGAGACGGCAAAGACAAGGACTGCGATGATTGCGAGGACTACGGCGATCTGGACTTTGCCGGCCACTTTCATCCCGACCCAGTTGACGATAAGCCCGGCAGCAAGCATCCCTCCGGCAATCGCCACTCTGGCGGAGTCTCCCCAGCCCATGGCCGACGTCAGGTAGCCGGCTCCGGTCAAAGCGGCCACCGGACCCCCGATCGGCACCGACATCAGGAAGAACCAGCCGACCAGCGCTCCCGCACGGGAACCGAAGGCCAGGGTTACGAAATGCGAGACACCGCCCGCATTCGGATGCTTTGCCGAGAGCAGGCCCATGGATAAGGCCAGCGGCAGAATCAGCAGGGTCATCAGGCCCCAGGCCAGCAGTGAAGCCGGACCGGCCAGTTCGGCCGCGAGGCCGGGAACGATGAGAACCCCGGAGCCCAGAACGGCACCGATATAAAGCGCGATGGCCTGCGGCATGCCGATATTTTGTTGTAAGGCAGATGGAGCTTCTTTCATTCGGCAATCCTGCTTTCTATAGAAATGATCTGTGTTGAAATTAATTATAGAGTATCAGATAATAGTTCCATTGGAAAAACAGAAAGATCGGATACCATCCATTCAAAAATTCGATGGATAGAAAGCGGGGGACTACCTTTGGAATCCAGGCATTTGTTTACCTTCCTTACAGTGGTAGAGGCCGGCAGCTTTACGCGGGCCGCACAGCGGCTGGATTATGCGCAATCGAGTATAACGGCACAGATTCAGGCACTGGAGAGTGAACTGGGCCAGCCGCTGTTTGACCGGATCGGCAAGCGGATTCTGCTTACCGATGCCGGGCGCCGTCTGCTGCCGTATGCGCAGGAGATTGCGCGGATGCACTCCCTGGCCCAGCAGGCGCTGCATCCGGATGCGGAGCTCGCCGGCAGCCTCAGGATCGGTGCGCCGGAATCGCTTGCCGCATTCCGGCTGCCGGGAATTATTCAGGAATTCCGCGGCCGCTATCCGGCGGTGCAGATTACGCTGAAGCCGGGCGTCTGCTGGGAGCTTGCCGATATGGTCCGTTCCGGTGAGCTGGATCTGGCTTTCCTGCTGCAGCCGGAGACTGAATACAAGGATCTGCGCACCGATACGCTCGTACAGGAAGCTATGGCACTGGTGGCACCGCTGGACCATCCCTTCGGCCTGCTGCCGGAGATTGAACCAAGGCACCTGCTGAACGAGACGATTCTGCATACCGAGGCCGGTTGTACCTACCGGACCCTCTTTGAACAGCAGCTTCATCAGCATGGTGTGTTTCCCGATCCGAAGCTGGAGTTTTGGAGTATTGAGGCGATCAAGCAATGCGTGATGTCCGGGCTGGGCATTTCCCTGCTTCCGCTGATCACTGTCAAGAAGGAGCTGGAAGAAGGGAAGCTGATCCGCCTGAATTGGAATGATGAGCAGCAGCGTGTGGCTACCCAGTCGGTGGTCCATCATAAGAAATGGATATCGCCTGGACTGGAGCAATTTCTGCAGCTGGTCCGGAAGCATGCTGCCCGCTGGCGGGAGGAAACGGCAGAATTTGCGAAGTAATTACACGTGCCCAGAAGGGAGGATACACCATGAACGATGTGGATACTGAGTATGAAGAGGAGCTCGAAGCGTTTCTGATCTGGATGAAGGACGCCGGTTATACAGCGTATACGCAGAAATCATATCTCGCCGATGTGCGGGAGTTCCTGCACAGCCTTAACGGCAAACGGCTCGATGCCGTTAAGAAGCTGCATGTCGTCTCCTATTTGACATCGGTGCGGGAACGCGGGGTGAGCGATGCGACGCGTAACCGCAAGCATGCCTCCATTCATTGTCTGTTCAAGGCGCTGATAGAGCTGGAGCTTCTGAACGCGAACCCTGCGGCAGGCATCAAGAAATCGAAGACCGACAAGAACCGTGAACCCGTATTCCTGGAGGAGAGCGATCTGCAGCGTTTCCTTGGTGCAGTGGAGGGAAAGTACCGCACCCGTAATCTGGCACTTTTCCTGCTCATGTCCTATATGGGTCTGCGTGTCGGAGAAGTTCATACCTTGAACCTCAGCGACTATGATACAGAACGGCAAATCCTGCGTGTGTTCGGAAAAGGGCGCAAATGGCGCAACGTACCGGTACCGGCGGAGCTTACTCCTTACCTGGAGCAGGCGCTGGCTGAACGGCTTGCGCCTTGGCGCGGGAAGGAAGAGGCGATGTTCATCTCCCAGAAAGGCCGCAGGCTGTCGATCCGCTGTATACAAGGCATCGCCGCCGCCGCATTTGCCCGGTTCCAGGACGAAGTCCCTCCGCCGCAGCGCCGCTCTTACTCCAGCCACAAGCTGCGCCACTCGTTCGCCACGATGCTGCTGCGCAAGGGTGCGGATCTGCGCACGGTACAGGAGCTGCTGGGCCATTCCTCCATCCAGACGACTACCGTGTACACGCATATCACGAACCGGGAGAAGGAAGAGGCGATGTCACGGCTGCAAATCAAGCTGCCGTTAGAGGTGGGTATACCGGATGAATCATAACGGAATTCGAAGGCGACATAAACAATATTATGTTAACTTCAAAACCTGCTAAATATACCTTTCATATCATGATTCATTTAATTACCAATCGCCCGCCAATTTAATAACACCTTCCATTACACTCATAAACAGTGATGGAAGGTATTTTACTGCCTATATCTGTATTCGCTTACATTATTACTACCAGCAAATAAATCAATAACAAAAAATAACTTGTTATTATTCAGCTAATGTTTTATTCTAACAATTAGTGAGGATTATTAATCAGCTAATGTTCTTATGGATGTAACCGTCTACAAATGGTTGCTCTTACGATGATGGGAGGAAACGTCAGTGCAAGAAGTGTTTTTTAAAGGAATGACTTACGGGTGGGAGACGCCAAGAGGGGTGTACCGTACCGGAGAAGCGGAGGATTCCCTGCGCAAGCTGGCCGAAACCGGCAGCGAATGGATCGCTCTGTCCTTCTGGACCTGGCAGGACAACGTATTCTCGACTAATATTTATTTCGATTATGGCTATACGCCGACAGACCGCGATATTGCGCATACAGTGAAGCTGGCTAAAGAACTGGGTCTTAAGGTCTGCCTGAAGCCGGTGGTGAATTCACGTGACGGCATCTGGCGGGCGCGGATCGGCTTTCCGGAGGACGGGGATGCGTATTGGGCAGAATGGTTCCGTTCCTATACGAATTTCCTCAAGCATTATGCCGAGCTGGCGGAAGAACTGGAATGTGAAATGTTCTGCATCGGCTGCGAGATGGTAGCTACGGAGAGCAGAGAAGCGGAGTGGCGGGAAGTGATCCGCGAGACGCGCAGTCTGTACAGCGGACCGATTGTATACAATGCCAACCACGGCAAGGAAGAAGGGATTGCCTGGCTGGATGAGGTGGATCTGATCGGAACTAGCGCCTATTATCCGGTGGCGTCGGCTCCGGGAGAGAGCTACGAGAATATGCTGGCGGCTTGGGAACGCCAGAAACCGCGGCTTAAAGCCCTGTCCGAGCGATTCGGCAAGCAGCTCGTATTTATCGAAATCGGTTGCCGGAGCGCCGAGGGCTGCGCGACGATGCCTTGGGACTTTAGTCATAAGCATTTGCCGGTCTCCCAGAGCGAGCAGGCGAACTTTTATAAGTCAGCGCTTGAATGCTTCTGGAAGGAACCCTGGTTCGCGGGCTTCTTCTGGTGGGACTGGAGTACGGTCTTATATGATAAGGAAGCGGCAGGCAGCAATGTCGGCTTCGACATTTACGGCAAGGAAGCGGAAGTCATCCTCCGCGAATATTATCAGCGTCCGGCACATCAATAATATTAGATTTTGGAGGCTGCGGGAGAAGGGTCCTGCAGCCTTTTTGCTATGCCTTAAGGCACATTAATTCCATTGGCAGACCTACTCTTTCATGTTATATTAATGGTAGAAAAGCCGTCCTTTTCGTGGTGGTCAATTTTCCCACTAACATGAGAGGGCGGTTATTTTGTGCGCGAACGCGGAAGAGGGCTGCCATTCGCTTGTCCGGCCGGATAAGTGAATGACAGCCCTCTGGTAATCAGCAGGCAGCATGGTTACAGATCAAGCTTGGCAATCTCCGCTTTGAGCTTCTCGGCCGACTGCTGGAACAAGGTGCGTTCCTCGTCGCTGAGCGGCAGATCAAGCACCTCGCGCACTCCGGTACGGTCAACGATGCAAGGTACACCCAGGTACACATCGGATATGCCATTATAGTTGTTGAGCAGGGTGGATACGTTCAGCACAGCACCCTCATTGTGCAGAATGGAGACCACGATCCGGTCCAGCGCCAGTGCAATGGCGTAGGAAGTAGACCCTTTGGCATTGATAATTTCGTAGGCGGCGTTCTTGGTATCTTCGAAGATTTCGTTGCGCTCCGCCTCATCAAAGTCGAGTTCAATGCCCGCAACGTTGGCCAGACTCCATACAGGAAGCTCGGAATCGCCGTGCTCACCGATAATTTGCCCGTGGATACTGCGCGGGTCAATTTCCTTGTGCTTGCCGATCAGGTAACGGAAGCGCGCGCTATCCAGTACTGTTCCGGAACCGATAACCCGTCTGCGGTCGAAGCCGCTGATCTTCAGTGTGGCATAGGACAGAATGTCCACCGGATTAGTGGCTACGAGCACAATCGCGTGCTGGTTGTATTTAGCGATACGTTGGATGATATCCTGAAAAATCGAGATGTTTTTGCGCAGAAGGTCAATCCGGGTCTCACCCGGTTTCTGGGAGGCGCCGGCGGTCACAATGATAATGTCCGCATCCCGGCAATCTTCATAGGTTCCTGCCCATAGCTTCACACCGCCGACAAACGGCATACCGTGGTTCATGTCCAGCGCTTCGCCGAGCGCTTTCTGATGGTTGACATCAATGAGGACAAGCTCGGGCATGCGTCTGCGCAGCAGCAAAGTGTAAGCGGTTGTGGTGCCGACAGCACCGGTGCCGATGACGACGACACGATTAGGCTTGGGGGCCATAAGTTCATCTCCTCCGAAAGTTTCGAATTTTTTGTGTCCAATCTTATCCATCATAATCGCAAAGGTTAGTGTTTTCAAGCTGCCTGTTTTTATCCATTACCCTGATTAAGGGTAAGCTAATTATCTAGCTGAAGGTTGTACCATTTCACTCATAAGTTGACAGGAGAGAACGAAAGAATGGATTTATTCCGCAAAAAACCGCTGGCCTTACCGCAAGGCGGCGAAAGCAAGCTCAGTAAAACCCTCGGTGCATTCGATCTGACCACGCTGGGCGTCGGGGCGATCATCGGTACGGGTATCTTTGTGATGACCGGCGTCGCCGCGGCCGAGCACGCCGGTCCCGCCCTGGTAATCTCCTTTGTTCTGGCCGGATTTGCCTGCGTACTCTCTGCGCTGTGCTATTCCGAGTTCGCTTCTACACTGCCCGTATCCGGGAGCGCTTATGCCTACAGCTATGTAGCGTTCGGCGAGCTGCTGGCCTGGATTCTGGGCTGGGACCTGGTGCTGGAATACGGGGTCGCGGCCGCTGCAGTCAGCAGCGGCTGGTCCGGATATTTCCAGGGGCTGCTGGAGGGCTTTGGCCTGCATTTGCCGACGGCGCTCTCCGGGGCGTATAATCCGGACGAAGGTACGTTTATCAATTTGCCTGCGGTTATTATTATTCTGCTGATTTCCTTTTTGCTGACCCGCGGGGTCAAGGAAACGGCCCGGTTCAACGCCGTTATGGTTGTCATCAAGCTGGCGGTGATCCTGCTGTTCATCTTCACCGGGATATTCTATGTAAAGCCGGAGAACTGGACTCCGTTCATGCCGTACGGATTCAACGGCGTGGTCAACGGTGCGGCGACCGTATTCTTTGCCTATATCGGATTTGATGCATTGTCTACGGCAGCCGAGGAGGTCAAGCGGCCGCAGCGCGATCTTCCGATCGGCATTATTTCGTCGCTGGCCATTTGTACTGTTCTTTATATTTCCGTATCGCTTGTGCTGACTGGGATTGTTCCATATACGAGCCTGAATGTCAGTGATCCGGTATCGTTCGCACTGCGCTTCGTCGATCAGAATATGATCGCCGGACTGATCTCCGTCGGCGCCATTGCCGGCATGACGACGGTACTGCTCGTGCTTCTCTTCGGCCAGACCCGTCTGCTGTATGCCATCTCGCGTGACGGTCTGCTGCCGAAGAGCTGGTCCAAGGTCGATGAGAAGACCCATACTCCGGTACGGAGTACCTGGTTGGTGGGCGGAATAATCTCCGTTCTGACCGGAATTGTTCCGCTCGACCGGCTGGCCAATTTAACCAGCATCGGCACCCTGTTCGCCTTCCTGATTGTTTCGCTCGGCGTGATTACGCTCCGGCGTACCCATCCCGACATGAAGAGAGGCTTCCGTGTGCCGTGGGTACCGTTCATTCCGCTGCTCAGTGCGGCAGCCTGCGGCTATTTGATGTATAATCTGGGAAGAGAGACTTGGATCGGCTTCCTGATCTGGCTGGCCATTGGCCTGGTGATCTATGCGTTATATGGTTATAGACACAGCAAGCTGCATCAGATCGGACGGAACAACGACAAGTAAGAATCTCAACAGGCTTCCTTCTTACACAGCTTGACAATTTGCCCGAAGGAGGGGAACGCGATGACCTTCAAACATACCGGATGGAGAACTGCAGCTGTATTGGCGGTCATATTGACGTTCATGCTGACGGCAGCCTGCTCTTCATCATCGCCGCCGGAGCCTTCTTTCGCTCCGCAGCCGACGGAAGCGCCGGAGGAAGGGCAGACTATTACACTGATTACTCCTCCCGATGCCAAGAATGTCGACAACGAGAGTGCTCCGAAGTATCAGATTCAGACCCGGCTGACCGATTTCCGGCTGCTCAGCGAGTCGGCGGGACTGGCCTGGGGCGTCACCAAGAACGAATTGCGCATGTATATGACAAGGGATAACGGGAGTACATGGTCCAATATCTCACCGTCAACCAATGTGCAGTTTCTCTCCAATCCGGTGTACGGCCAGGATATCTTTTTTACCGACCCGAACAACGGCTGGATTATCCGCAGCGCCTCCGGGCAAACGGAGACTGTTGTGCTGCGAACGACCGATGGGGGGCTGCAATGGAAAATCTCTTCGTTTCCCGACAGCAATACCGTCACCTCCATCTTCTTCAACAACACGCAGTACGGCTGGCTGATGACCACCTGGGACGCGAACGCAACCAAATCAAGCAAGGCGCTCTACGCAACGGCCGACGGCGGGGCCACCTGGAATATGGTTATGCAGAATGAGCAGTATAACCCCAGTCTGCCGAACAATACAATCCCGATGGCCGGCGTAACGACCGGTATGATTTTTCGGGATAATCTGCGGGGCTTCGTCACGTTACAGACAGGAGCACTGCCCAAGATCTATATGACCCAGGACGGCGGTGCGACCTGGGCACAAGGACAGGATTTCCTGGTGAATCCGCAGCTTTCGACCTGTGATAAGGTCATCACCGGTGAACCGCAGTTCTTCGCAAATGGCAGCACCTCGGGCTGGATGCCGGTGGGCTGTCAGAAAGAGAAGACCGGCAGCATCGAATATAACGGTTATTTCACGGCCAATGGCGGGATGAACTGGAAATTTGCCGTATTCAATTTCCGGGAGCAGACCGGTATTAACCGGCATTTGGCTCCGGACTTCCTGAATTCTACGACCGGCTGGACACTCAGCGGAGATCTGCTGTACAAAACGGTGAACGGCGGAACAACCTGGTCCGCACTTCCGGCCAGCAGTGTACTGCAGTCGAAGCTGCTGGAGTATCCGGAGATTGTGAAGCTGCAGTTCATCTCGGGAGATGTCGGCTGGCTGCTGATCCAGAAAGAAGAGAACCGCAGATCCATTCTGCTGCAGACGACCAACGGAGGAGTAAGCTGGAGGGTACTGTAAGGGAGATATACTTAGGTTAGCCGGTGATTGCCGGCTGGCCTTTTCTTTTTTAGACTACAGAATTTATTGCGATTAGAGGGTGAAATAGAGTCGATAAATAAAATCGACATATTTTAAATTTTTCTTTAAAATGTGAAAAAAATCACATGACATTTAAAAGAGCTTGTGATATATTTAACACATAGAAAGCAAGTTCAAAATTTCACAAACTTTCATCCGAATGGAGCGATTACTTATGAAACTTTTTGAAGATGATTATACTACACGCAACCTGCTGCAATTGTGCTATAACTGCGACGATGCTCACCTGTGCGAGACCGAAGAACAATGCAGAGCCTGCTGGGCCGACAATGGCATGATGCCAGTTGAAGATAATGAAACCAAGCAGCTGCTGGACCTTGTACATGCTTAATGAACTCATAACCTGCTTTCCCGAAGACCGCTGTGCTCTCGATATTTGAGAGTTGGCGGTCTTTTGTGTTTTATGATGATTTATGGACCGGCACAGGCATATACATGTACGGAGGAACTGCAGCATGTGCCATGCGGCGGGACTACCTGGAAGCAAGGGGGAAGATGTCATGGGAATAGGACCGGATTCTTCGTGGATGTTCGATCTTACCGGAACGGTAATTCCGATTTTTGCCGCCCTCATATTTGGCATTGTCGCTGTGTCTGCGGGTAAGGGATTGCTTCAGTGGAGCCGTAACAACCATATGCCCCTGTTGTCTGTACCTGCACGCATTGTCAGCAAACGGAGTGAAGTCCGCCAGAAGCCGCCGGATGATAACCAGATCAGCCGGGCAACAATGGTGTATTATTTGACCTACGAGACTGAGGAAGGGATACGCCGGGAATTTAAGGTGGAAGGCGACGAGTACGGAATGAGCGCGGAAGGCGACCGGGGACTCTTAACCTATCAGGGCACCCGGTACTACGGCTTTCAGCGCCAGCCCCATTATTATTCCACTGCCGAATAGCACCTGCACATTTACAGTTCCGCATTTGTTCCTGTACAATTCCCCTTGTTTCCGTTAGCGGAAGCAGGGGGATATTTATATTGTGCCAAAATATAAAGAGCGGAGTGTGACCCATATGATTTATGCGGACAAAACAGTTATTGTGACCGGTGCCGGACATGGCATCGGACGGGCTGTTGCGGCGGCTTATGCGGCCGAGGGAGCCAAAGTGGTGATTGCCGAGGTCAACGAGGAAGCCGGACGCAAGGCGGCCGAGGAGATCAGCCGGGACGGCGGAACGGCAGAATTCGTTCACTGCGATGTCAGCGATGAGGAGCAAATTATCCGGATGGTGAAATTTGCGGCAGAACGCTTCGGACACGTCGATATTCTGATCAACAACGCCGGAGTCGCGAATGCCCATACTGCCGGCTTCTACGAGCTGACGGCCGATGCATGGGACCAAGTGATGAATACCAATGCCCGCGGGATGTTCCTCACCACCCGGGAAGCGGCCAAGCTGATGCGGGGCAATCCCCATGGCGGCGCGGTTATTAACATCTCCTCTACCCGGGCATATATGTCGGAACCGGATACCGAAGCCTACGCCGCTTCCAAAGGTGCAATCGCTGCTCTGACCCATGCGATGGCCGTTACCCTTGGACCGGACAAAATTACAGTGAACTGCATCAGTCCGGGCTGGATCGAGACCGGAGATTACGGACAGCTGCGGGAGATCGACCATAAGCAGCATCCTTCAAGGCGGGTCGGCAAGCCGGAGGATATTGCCCGGGCCTGCCTCTATTTGACCGCACCGGGAAATGACTTTGTTACCGGGTCACAGCTTGTAATCGACGGCGGGATGACGCGCAAGATGATCTACGAGCCCTGAGCCGATTCTCCGGGTTCCGGGATTAACTTGGGCTGGGACTGTCACCTCCCTGGGCGGATGCACATACAATACAGCGAGCAGTAAGGAAAAGGGATGCTTACAAAGCGAATACAAGGAGGAGAAGGCGTGGCCGTCATCAAAGCGAATTCGGAAGATACGAGGGTACTCGCGCGGCTGATGCGGGCGGAAGCCGAAGAGGATGGAGAGCAGGGCATGCTGATGGTCGGGAATGTCGGGGTCAACCGGATTCTCGGCAATTGCCTGGACTTCAGAAATATCCGCAGCATCGACGACATGGTCTTCCAGAGTCCGGGAGGATTCGAAGCGCCGCAGAAGGGATACTTCTACCAGAGGGCGAGGGACAGAGATGTCCGTCTGGCCGAGCGGGCGATTGCAGGGGAACGAACCTGGCCCGCATCCAATGCGCTGTGGTTCTTCCGTCCGGTGGGCGCCTGCCCGGCGACCTGGTATAACCAGCAGAACGTCGGCCGTTTCAAGGCGCATTGCTTCTTCGCACCGTCCGGTGAAGATTGTCCGGCTGTTTATTAACGGTAAGCGGCACAATGCATTTGTAATCATCCGCGCGCAGCAGCTCTCGCTCGTGCAATCCAACTTACAGGAGGTTTAACACATGATTTCTCAGCAACCCTATCGCCCGGTAACGTATATGATCGGCAGCACTACTTCCAGCGGTCCGGCAGCTATGCCCCAAATGGGCGGTACAATGGGCATGATGCCGCCGCAGGTCACCAGCGGCAGCCCGATGACTCCCACAGGCGCTGTTGTACCGACTACGGCCCCGGTATTCGAGCAGTCTTACATCGAGAATATCTTCCGTCTTAATCTGGGTAAGGTCGGAACGTTCTACTTTACTTACGAGAATAACAGCCAATGGAATGCAAAGGTATTTACCGGTGTTCTTGAGGCTGCCGGCCGCGACCATATTATCATCAGCGACCAAGCCACCGGGCAACGCATCGTACTGCTGATGGTGAACTTTGATTATGCAACCTTTAATGAAGAGCTGGTCTACCAATATCCGGGCGTCATCGGCAATCCGCCGACAACACGCAATTGCTGGTAAGCACCAAGCAGAAGTGCATCCATAGATGACAGGAAACATGCGGCGGACTGAGCCTGGGGGCGGTTCGCCGCTTCTTTTTGCCGCTGAGAAGCATATACTGCAATTTAAGCGGGGACAGGCATGCTTGCGAATTGCCCTAATACACTAATATAATAAATCTATATTTTTATTATCGTGAATGCAGTCAGGAGCTGAGTCAATTGGGAAATTGAACCTGAAAGGAACTGTCGGTGCCGCAAACGCCACAATTTTGAACAAACGAAGGAGGTGGGCCTATCCGCCCCGCTCGTGAACGGCGGTGGATAGGAAGTTAATTTGAGCGACCCTTTACCCGGTATATTACATGTTGGTCTTATTTTGTTGCTGGTGCTCTTAAACGGATTTTTTGTCTCGGTGGAATACGCAATGGTTAAGGTGCGGAGTGTCCGTATCGATGCTCTGATTGAAGAGGGCAGCAAACGCGCCCAGTCCGCCCGTGCAATTGTCACTAATCTGGATGGGTATCTGTCGGCGTGTCAGCTTGGTATTACGCTGGCTTCGCTGGCGCTCGGCTGGCTCGGGGCTCCGGCTATTGCCGACCTGGCGGGTCCGGGACTGGAGAGTCTCGGTTTTGGCGAGACAACGGTTAATGTCCTTGCCTTAATTCTGGCCTTTGTGCTCATTACAGTGATGCATATCGTGCTCGGCGAGCTTGCCCCGAAGACCATGGCGGTCAACAAAGCAGAGTCTGTACTTCTTTTAACTTCGGGAGCCATTAATCTGTTCTACCGGCTGATGTATCCTTTCATCTGGATCGTCAATGGTCTCGCCGGGGGTCTGCTGCGCATGTTCCGTCTGGCTCCGGCTTCCGAGCTGGCGACGGCGCACACGGAGGAAGAAATCCGCATTATTATGCAGGAGAGCAACAAGAGCGGCTTGATCGACAATACGGAAATGGCGTTGGTGGACAATATATTTGAATTTGCCGATACCATGGCCCGGGAGATTATGATTCCGCGCACGGAAATGATCTGTCTGAACAATCACTTGAGTGCTGAAGAGAATCTGGACATTGCCTTTGAAGGGATGCGGACCCGTTATCCGGTGTGTGATGGAGACAAGGATCATATTCTCGGTTTCATCCATATCAAGGATCTCATCCGTGACAACTCTCCAAGATTCGGCGATTTAATCCGCCCGATCCTCACAGTGCCGGAGTCCATTCAGATCAGCGCACTGCTGAAGGTTATGCAAAGAGCCAAGACGCAGATTGCCATCCTGATTGATGAATACGGCGGCACCTCCGGACTTGTCACACTGGAGGATATTATGGAAGAGATTGTCGGCGAGATTCAGGATGAATTTGATGAGGAGCGCGCCGGCGTTGAGAAGCTAAGCGAGGATGAGTATTCCATCGACGGGCTGATGCTGATTGAGGAGATCAATGAAGTGCTGGGCCTGCATATGGAGACGGATGATTATGACACCATCGGGGGATGGCTGTATTCCAAGCTGGAAGGCGGCCCGCCACAGAAAGGCCAGACCACGGAGTTCGATGGTCATTTGTTCGTGGTGGAAGAGACAGAGAACAAGCGTATTTCGCGGATCAAACTGCTGAAGATTCAATTTATGACTGAAGAAGCCGGAGCTTAACCGCTGGTTATCGGGCATGGTACCTTTACAGGTGCCATGCTTTTTTGTCATTTCTGTGGAGATCGCCGCAAAATTCGAAATGACAATTTCACTGGGAATTTTCTAACATTTTCCGGATTCGTGTCGATTTGACGCGGGTAAAGGTAATGTAAGCATTCTATCCTGCAAGGTGTTAACGTGCGAAAGGGGAGGGACCTATTGTCGATTCACCTGGTGGAGCACAATCTTCTGCTGGTCCTGTTTTCTGTGGTTATCGCCTTTCTTTCCTGCTTTATTGTCGTGGATTTGGCTGACCGCCTGGTGCGCACAACGAAAAGACGGGCATTTGTAATCATGATGGCCTGCATAATGGGCATCGGGATGTGGGGCATGCATTTTATCGGGATGCGGTCCATGAAAATGGATTATACGCTCTCCTATGACCTTCCTGTCCTGCTCTTCTCCTTATTCATTCCTACTGCGGCAGCTTACGTGCTGTTCAGTTTACTTAATAATCCGCGCACGCGCAGCTCTGCTTATCTGGGGTTTGGCGGCGTGCTGCTGAGCGGAGGCATTCTGATTATGCATTACAGCGGAGTCATGGCGATGCGGCTGCCGGCGGAGTATGGCCAGACCGCTGATTCGGTGCTTGTCTCCGTACTTTTCTCGCTGATTGTTCCCATCACTGCCGCTTCCTATCAGCCGAAATGGACAGCTAATCCGTATAATATTTTTTCCGTCAAAAAAACATGCCTTGTGCTGATTCTGACCGGGGCTCTCATCGGCACCCATTATACGGTTATGGCCGGGGCAACCTTCGTACCTACAGATACGCCAAGCTACCTCATAAACGGTCCGCTGCTGAATGAATGGCTCTTCGGCATGATTCTGGGCGGCACATTTATCTTCATTGCAGCCATTGTGCTCATTCTGCTCTACCGGGACCGGCAGCGTGTAATCCGCTCAGCGGTGCTCAGCGAGCAGCGGTATATGGCTTTGTTCGAACATAATCCGGACATGGTCGTCTGCTTTGATCCGTTTCGCCGTAAGGTGGTCAGTGTAAATCCTTCTTTACAAAAGCTGACCGGTTACAACAGGGATGAATTAGGTGATTTCAGCAAAATTCTCGTTCGGCCGCATGATCAATTGGCACTGAAAGCAGCAATTCAGCGGGCGGCGAAGGGGCAATCCGCAAAGCTTGAGCTTTCCGTGCTGACTAAGGCCGGTGAAACCATGATTTGCAGCGCAACGGTCTTCCCCCTGATCAACAGCGACCAGCGTCTCGTGTATATCGTCGCCGAGAACATCAGCGAACTCGCTAAGTATCAGCAGGAGCTTATCGTCGCCAAGGAAGCCGCTGAAAGCGCCGCCCGGATCAAGAGTGAATTCATGGCCACAATGAGCCATGAAATACGTACACCGCTCAACGGTATCATCGGAATCAATCAGCTCCTCGCTGAAGAGATCCGCGATCCGGAGCATCAGGAGCTGCTGCAGCTGCAGAACAGCAGCAGTCATGCCCTGCTGCATGTCATGGACGATATTCTGGACATCTCCCGCCTGGAGGCGAACGGCTTGCGGCTGCACGAGGAGCCCTTTTGCCTGTCACAGCTGCTGCAGGAGAGTATGAATCTGTTTGAAGCTATTGCCAAAGATAAATCGCTCGGCTTTACGCTGCATACGGAAGGTCAGCTCCCTGAGCATCTTATGGGCGATGTAGCCCGCATCCGGCAGATTCTGGTCAATTTGATCGGTAATGCCGTCAAATTCACGGAATCCGGTCATATCGGGGTGTCCGTACGGCATCTAACCGGCGACTCCGGAAAGGCGGACCTGCAGTTCCAGATTACGGATACGGGCATCGGCATTGCGCCGGACAAGCTGCCGCTGCTGTTCCAGCCGTTCTCCCAGCTGGATGCGGCTCATAACCGGAAGTACAACGGCACCGGTCTGGGCCTGGCGATCTGCCGCAAGCTGGTGGAGCTGATGAACGGCGGAATCACAGCGGAGCCGGCGGAGGAAGGCGGGATGATTTTTACTTTTACCGTGAAGCTGCAGGTTTGTCCGGCAGAAGCACACTCTGAACCCGCTGCAGCGGGAAGCGGAAGCCGGCTTGCGACGGAGGCGGTGTGAGAGAGGTTTGCCAAAATGCGAAGTTTAATTATATAATTTCGAAAGGAAGTGATTTTAATTTAGCGGTCCAACCGGACAGAAAGGAACTCTCACTTGAGCACAAACAAACGAAAAGGCCCTGCGCTTTCCCAAATGAGCAAACAAGAGAACCGCAAAGCCGAGCTGGAGAAACAGAAGCAGAAAACGAGATTTCTGATCATCGGTACGATCGCACTGGTCGTTATCATTTTCGTGGGCCTGGGTATGCTTGCCGCCCAGGATAAACCGTCGGCAGCCACAAACGAGCCGGTCGAATTCAACTACAGTGAGATGCCAAGACTCGGAAGTGAGGACGCACCGGTCAAGCTTGTTGAATTCGGCGATTTCAAATGCCCGGCCTGCGCCGATTTTGCCGGAGTCATCAAGCCGCAGATTGTACAGGAATACATTGATCAGAACAAAGCCGCCCTTTATTTTGCCAATATGGCCTTTGTCGGTACGGATTCGAAGACGGCTTCACTTGCCGCATTGTCGGTATACCATCAGAACAGCGATGCCTTCTGGACGTACTATGACGCCTTGTATGCGAACCAGGGAGATGAGAATGAGAGCTGGGCTACACCAGAATTCCTGATCAGCCTGGCCCAGCAGGAGAAGCTGGACATTGATTATGAGCTTCTGCGCAAAGATATCGAAGACCAGACGTATCTGGACGAACTCAACAGAGACATGGCATTGGCAGAAGATTCCGGAGTCACCTCGACACCCTCGCTGTTTGTTAACGGGGTGAAGCTGGCAGAGCCGTTCAACATCCAGGCTATTGATGCCCAGATCACAGCTGCCACCGAAGCGGTGAGCGCCGAGTGAGCTCATTTGCCGCATTCTGCAGACGGAACTGCCTGTATCTGGCCTGGTTTGTATCTATAGTTGCGGTGGCGGGGAGCCTTTATCTCAGCGAGGTTCTGAAATATGAGCCGTGCAAGCTTTGCTGGTTTCAGCGGATCTTTATGTACCCCCAGCTATTCCTGCTCGGCATAGCGACCTACCGGGGCGATAAACGCATTATCCCTTATGTGCTGCCGCTCAGTCTGATCGGGGGAAGTATTTCGATCTTTCATTATGCCGAGCAGAAGATCCCGGCGCTGAGCCGTGTGGCTTCTTGTACGGTCGGAGTCCCCTGCAATACGGATTACCTGAACTTTTTCGGCTTCATCACCATTCCGCTGCTGGCTCTCATAGCCTTTGCACTGATTGCGATTTTGCTCTGGACCGGACGTAAAGAGAATGATGCGGATCCGGAGCAATAATGCAGCCGGCAGCATGGTTTGAAATCCATTAATTATTGTCACAATTCACATCCAAAACACTCAAAAAACACGGGAAAATGGGATAATACGCGAGAATGAAAGAGCTTGCTGCCCCCTGTGATGGAATTGAGTGTTTTGGATGTTTTTTCATTTCTTTTCATGACTTTCAGCGCTTTACTGGAAGGGGTTTGTAGACTAATATTAGACCTTGTGAGAAGTTGAATACGCGCTGAATTTTCCGCAGGAAAAACGGGGGAACCAAACTTGGCGAATGACGCCAAAGGGGTGAATCGGAGCGGGTCTTACTATCAAGACCTCCCGCGACCGTAGGGCTACCACAGCCCGAATCCGCCAGCTAACCTCGTAAGCAACAGTGGGATAGTGACGATGCTCTTAAGCATGCGGTTCATATCCGTATGCTTATTTTGTTGCCTGCATTTATGAAACCTGCTATGAAAACAGCGCAAGGTATGACCGTTCAACTCACCCAGAAAGGAACTGTTATCAACAATGGTAAGCAAGGTAAAACGACTGCTGATCGGGCGTCCGATGAAGTCGAATGAACTCGATCACGAAAAGTTATCCAAGGTGAAAGCACTGGCTGTTCTTTCTTCCGACGCACTCTCGTCAGTAGCCTACGGAACGGAACAAATTCTGATTGTGCTGATGGCTGCAGGCTTTACAGCCATTTGGTACTCACTGCCCATTGCATTGGCCGTATTATTCTTGCTGGCTATACTGATCCTTTCCTACCGCCAGACCATCTTTGCCTATCCGCAGGGCGGAGGCGCTTATATTGTTGCTAAAACCAATCTGGGTGTGCCTACAGGTCTGCTCGCCGGCGGCTCGCTGCTGGTCGATTACATTCTGACCGTCGCGGTAAGTGCATCTGCCGGTACGGATGCGATTACGTCGGCTTTTCCAAGTCTGCATGATCACACCGTGCTGATCGCCGTGGCAGTCATTGTCTTCCTGACGATCATCAACCTGCGCGGGGTAACCGAGTCGGCATCCTTTATCGCGATTCCAGTATACTTATTTGTATTTTCCATATTTGTGCTCATTGTCTCCGGTATAATCAAGTACGCAACCGGCGGAGCGCATGCCGATGTGCCTGAGTTCGGCAGCGCCGTCTCCAATGTCAGCCTGTTTCTGCTCTTGAAGGCCTTCAGCTCGGGCTGCTCGGCCCTTACCGGGGTTGAAGCGGTATCGAATGCCATTCCGAACTTCAAGGCGCCGGCCGAGAGAAATGCCGCCAAGACGCTGCTCATGATGGGCGTTATTCTGGGCCTGATGTTCACGGGGATTACGCTGCTGGCTTACTGGTACGGTGTAACTCCCAACGAGAAGGCAACTGTCATCTCGCAAATTGCCGAAGCCACGTTCGGCCGCGGCTGGATCTACTTCTTCATTCAGGGAGTCACGGCTGTTATCCTGTTCCTGGCTGCGAATACCGCATATTCAGCCTTCCCGCTGCTGGCCTTTATGTTCGCCAAAGACAAATATCTGCCGCATGCGTTCATGGTGCGCGGTGACCGGCTGGGCTTCTCGAACGGAATTATCTTTCTCGGCGTGTTGTCGGCTGTGCTCGTTGCCGCTTTTCACGGGAATACAGAGGGCCTGATCCCGCTCTATGCCGTCGGCGTATTTATTCCGTTCACGTTGTCGCAGCTGGGGATGATGATTCACTGGTTTAAGGAGAAGCCGAAGGGCTGGCAGGGCAAGTTCACAGTGAATACCATCGGGATGCTGACGACGCTGACCATTACGATGATCTTCATTATCACCAAATTCACCAGTGTATGGATGGCATTCATCTTCCTGCCTGTCGTCATGTTCATGTTCCACCGGATTCACAAGCACTATCTGAACACTGCGGATCAGCTGCGGATTTGTCCGGCTACCGATAAGCCTTGCATTAAAGGCAGTACCGTTGTAGTGCCGGTGTCAGGCGTAACGAGAGCCGTGCTGCATTCGATCAGCTATGCCAAATCGCTTACCGATAATGTGGTCGCAGTGTATGTCGGCTTCGACGAGGACGAGATCCACAAGATGGAGCAGAAGTGGGAAGAATGGAACCCCGGTGTCAGATTGATCGTGCTGCGCTCCAGATACCGCAGCGTGCTGCGGCCGCTGGTCAAATTCATCGACACCGTAGAATGGAAGACCGCTTCGACGGATCACATTACCATCCTGATTCCGCAGTTTATTACGAAGCATTGGTGGCAGGCCGTGCTGCATAATCAGACCAGCCTGTTCATCCGCTCTTATCTGATGAATCAAAAGGATATAGTCGTGGCTACCGTGCCTTATCATCTTCATAAGTAACAACGATAATAAAACCCTTGTAAAGCCCGTCAACCTTAAATGGCCGGCGGGCTTTTTTATTTTCATAAAAATCATGGTAAACTTTAGGGAAATAAACTGGAGGGATGGATATGCGTAAGTGTACTTTAACTTTACTGTTTCTAGTTATACTACTTACTGCTTGCGGATCTTCAGAGGGCGGGTTTACCACGAAAGATTTAGCTATAAAAAAGGTGAGTGATGATAAAGCGGTTGTTAGATATGGAATGAGTCGTGTTGATGCGGAAAATGTTCTAGGTGAAGAGGAGGGGACTGAGAGCGGGTATTCAATCTCGTATAGCTCAGGCGTAAGTGTTATGTACCGAGAGGATAAAGTAGCAGGCATTTATTTGACCGAAGAATCGGAAGATACTTATGAGACGGTCGATGGTTTAAGTATTGGAATGATTAAGGATGAAGTTAAGAAGATTTATGGGGATAATTATCTATATGATCATGGGAATAACCTGGATTATGCTTACGATTCAGACAGAGGGCAGTTCTTAAAAGAAACAGAGTGGGCTAAAAAGTTTGAGGATGACACAAGGATTTATTTAATCTCAGTTATATTTGATGGTAAAGGATATGCACGTACTATTATGCTAACAGATAGGCAGATGGCGTTAACTTTTAGATGAAAGTTTAAAATAGAACTTAAAGAACCCGCCGGGCTTCGCCTGGCGGGTTCTTTTTTTTCCTAGTAGGTATGTTGTAATATTTCTTGTTGCTCAATAAAATAGTGGTTGTTTTTTCTGGTTCACGTAACGTCATTTACCTTAATGTGGTGTAAATTCAATTTGGAACAGGAACAATTCAAATTACTGATAGAACTTGTTGAGTGAGCTATGAAGCCTATGCTCGTAGCGCCTATCTCGATGACTTCAGCTGGCTGCAGCCTGCCAGACGGACCGGGTACGCCGCCAGCCACCCGAATTCCTGCTTGCGCGTCTAATAGATAACCTTTTGCCAGGCATACATAAACATGCCAGTGGAGGAATAAACTCAATATTGAATAACGAACATACGTTTGGTTATAATTCAAACAAATGTCCCCATGTTTCGGAGGCGATTCGGATGAAAATGACAACAGGTCAGACCCTCGAGATCGTGTATCAAGAAAAAGCGACCAAGTTTACTCAGCGTATAATCAAGATCATTGGCGCCGGCCGGATCAGAGCAACATGCCAATCGACCGTTTCACCGCGGGTATTTCTCAACTCCGATGTTCTTGCCTGGCAGCCGATGGTGCAGCCGAAACGTTATGCTTGATGACACCTCACGAAAGCTGCTGAGGATCATCGTCCAGTTTCACAGCCACTTCAAACGGATGCCGAAACTGCCGGAGCTGCGGCGACTGAGCGGACGCCGGCCGGCACAGATAATCAAGGCGATGAAGGTGCTGGTTGCGGACCATTACATTGATTGGGATGCGTCTCGGCCGGTCGAGACGGCCTACATATTGGAGGGCTGGGAAAGAGACGCCCCATTTGATACACCGCAGCAGCATGGCTTACAGGGCGTCAGAGATAGCGGCAATATCGACTACTGGCTGTATTATTAGGAGTAATTCATATGACGAAACTGGACGGTAACGAGCGGCGAATAACAAAGATGGTCGTGAGCGCTTAATAATCAGCTTAAAAGAGGCATCTTTAAAGTAGTCATCTGAATTTCCTAGGCTACTGGAATACCATCGGGTATTCCGTTAGCGAAGTAACCGTACACTGGAATGATTGAATTCCAATTAAAATGGTACTTATCCATTGCACTAGGAGAGGTTATGTGGCGCTTAACAACTTTCCTAGAGTCGTCTACATCAAGCCAGAAAACTTTACCTCCAGTAAACTCTGTTCTGAAAAGCCCAGTTCCTGGTTGGATATTCAAACCATTTGGAATTGAATCTAAGCCAAAAGTTTCTCGAGGCTCTCCGGTAAAAAGTTTTTTGAAAAGAGTGTAATCAGTAATCCATCTTTTTTTACCATTATCAATAAGGTAGATTTCTGCTCTACCAGGTGCCTGAACTAACCAACCGTTATAAGTTTGAAGCTCTCCTGTAAGCTGAAATGGCTGTATTGAACGGTAATGACTGAACGTATTTCGGTGTCCATAATAATGTGCACACATTTGAATTCCCCCATTAAGAATAGTCGGATGCCTATACTTATGATTAAGGCAGGGCAACTGATTGGGCAGGAGCCTAAAATGTTTTATTATAATCTGCGCACCGAGGAAAAGTTGTTAGAGATGATGTGAATAAATAAGCACTGTTCAGCCCGTCAACCTTATCTGGTCGGCGGGCTATTTATTGTGCAATCAGCAACGAGTGTCTGCAAAAGACATTAAAAAGTAAAATTTTTATCTCAATAAGTAACAAAAAATGATAATAAAAGTTGACCGAAAACGATTCTCAATATAAAGTAATTGATAATCAATATCATTGACGAGATCAGCGTAATACAGAGAATCTACTTTAAATGGCTTAATCCATTACATACATTTATTAAGGAGTGAAGGGCATGTCGGAAAGATTGAACACTGAACAGCTCAGTATTGGTTATGCGGAGGCAACGATTGTCCAGGGGCTGAACCTGTCTCTTCCGACAGGGAAAATCACTGCGCTGGTGGGAGCGAACGGTTCCGGTAAATCGACTATCCTCAAGACGATGGCACGCATCATGAAGCCGAAGAGCGGCAGCGTCATGCTGGATGGCAAATCGATCCACACTCTGTCGACCAAAGAAGTGGCGCGCCAGCTTGCCATCCTGCCGCAGAACCCGACTGCTCCGGACGGGCTGACCGTCTCGGAGCTTGTGGGCTACGGCCGCTATCCGCACCAGAAGGGCTTCGGTACCATGACCCCTGAAGACCGCAAGATTATCGAGAATGCGATTTCCGTAACCGGAATGGAGGAATTCCACGACCGGCCGATTGATCGTCTCTCCGGAGGGCAGCGCCAGCGTGCCTGGATCGCCATGGCCCTTGCCCAGCAGACGGACATCCTGTTCCTGGATGAGCCGACTACCTTCCTTGATATGGCTCATCAGTTGGAGGTGCTGCAGCTGCTGCAGAAGCTGAACGAAGAGGAGGGGCGGACAATCGTGATGGTGGTCCATGACCTTAACCATGCTTCCCGCTATGCCCAGCATATGGTAGCCATTAAATCGGGTACTGTCATCAGTGAAGGAGCTCCGGCTCAAGTCATGACTCCCGCTGTCCTCCGCAAGGTGTTCGGTATTGAAGCCGATATTGTTCCCGACCCACGCACAGGCGTGCCGCTGTGCCTGCCTTATGAGCTTGCGGCATTTAAGGCTGCCGGACTGTAACAGCTCATCATGGATTATGCTTGGAGAACAGAGGAGGAGACAGCAATGTGGGAAGCTGTAATCAAGGATATCGCGGGCAAGTTTGATCTTCATCCAGCACCGCCGCAGGATGCGCTGCACTCATTTCCGCTGGCAGGACTGCTGGAGCCGGAGGGGATGAAGTCTTTCATCGCCTGTTACGGCCCAATGATGAAAGCGCTGGACGATAAAGCGGCTGCGGCATACTTCGGCGGCTGGTTCGCCAGTGTGGCGCTTGCCGTTCAATATTCAATATCCGTCTATTCCGCCGTTCCGGTGATTAAGCTGGAGGACTTATCCGTGCATCTTATTCCGGCCAACGGATTTTGCCGGGTGGCGTTCTCCCTTGAGCCATGGGTTATGGCTTCCGCTCCTGAAGCAGCAGCAGACAGGGAGAACTGGCGCAGCAAGGTGTTCGAGGCCTTCTACCATGATACCGCCGCTCCATTACTGTTGACACTGTCCACGGTTACCGGGTTGTCTTTGAGTGAAATCTGGGGTCAGCAGCCGACTAAATTCAACTATTATGTGGAATTACTCTCTTCCAGCGGAACCGACCTGAACGGTAACGAAAATACCCTGCCTGCCGGCAGAATAGCGGAGGATTACCGTGCTCTGAAAGAGCTGGACGGTTCTGTATTCGGCTTGCGCCGCAATCCGTTCCAGGTGACCGTCCGAAAGATCGAAGCGCTGGAAACGCCGGACAAGCTGATCAACATGCGCAACCGCTGCTGCCAATATTACCGTACAGAAGGCGGAAGCTACTGTTATACCTGCCCGCGTCTGAAAGAAGAGGAGCGCGCCGCCCGGCGGGTGGAATTCCGGCAGCAAGCAGCAGGCAAGCAAGCCTAGTCCGGTTAACAGCAATTAGTAGACGATTTAAAGGCTGCTTCATACATCAACAATCGCCGAAGGCTCCCTGTCATTGACAAGGGAGCCTGTTCGTTGTTAAAGTTGGGAAGGCCTGAAGAAGGTTTGACGCTTGGCAGGAAAATGGCCGAAATGAATGAATATACTATTAACTGTAAAACTGTAAGATAGACGGCATTTATATTTATCGTATTCAAAGGAGCAGAATGTATGGATATCCTGAAGATTGAAGAAGAGCTGCGGAAGCGGGTTCCCGACGGCACTGTGAAGCGGCAGGAGCCGCTGAAACCGCATGTCTTTACAAGCATAGGCGGGCAGGCGGACATTTTGGCGATTCCGGCGACGTATGAAGAGGTCCATCTGATTGTTACATACGCGCGGGAGCATGATATTCCGCTCACGATTCTGGGCAATGGCTCGAATGTGATTATCCGTGACGGCGGCATCCGCGGTATTGTTCTGTTAACCTCGGGCATGGTGGATACAGGTCTTAAAGACGGACTGCTCTACGCAGCCTGCGGCGCCAAGATTATCGACGTCTCCCGATTTGCCCTGGAACAGGCACTGGCCGGTCTGGAATTTGCCTGCGGCATTCCCGGTACGGTGGGCGGTGCTTTGTATATGAACGCGGGAGCCTATGGCGGAGAAATCAAGGATGTGCTGCATAGCGCCCTGGTCATTGACAAGGATGGGCGCATGGTTACCCTTCAAGGCGAGGACCTGCAGTGGGGGTACCGGAAAAGCATTTTCTCCGGCGGCGGCTACATCGTGCTGGAGGCACGCTTCAACTTGCAGCCCGGAGAGAAGACGGCGATTAAGGCGGCAATGGATGAATTAACCTTCATGCGCGAATCGAAGCAGCCGCTGGAGTATCCGTCCTGCGGCAGCGTCTTCAAACGTCCTCCGGGACGGTATGCCGGGCAGCTGATTCAGGAGAGCGGCCTGCAGGGGACGCGTATCGGCGGCGCCGAGGTTTCCCGCAAGCATGCCGGCTTTATTGTCAACGTGGACAATGCCACAGCCGGTGAATACATCGGATTAATCCGCCATGTGCAGGCCACGGTGAAGGGTAAATTCGGCGTCGAGCTGGAGACGGAAGTCGAGATCATCGGCGAAGAATAGTCTCTGAAGTGGCACTGAATAAGCACTGAAGAGATAAAGAAGAGGCTGCGGTTATTTGAACCGTAGCCTCTTCTTCGTCGTGCATGATCAGTTGGTGGACAAGGTATATTTGCCTCTGTCCGACTGCAGCTTAACAGTATGTCCGGACTCGTTCTCCAGCTCCAGCCCGGCGACGGCAATTTCATAGGTGCTCTGCGGCAGCGGGACCAGATCCCCGTCTGCATTCATTGTATTCCCTGAGCCTTTCAGAATCAGAGCACTGTCCAGATAATCATCAATGGTGCTTTCCGCATCACGGTACTCCACAGCTTCAAGCTGAAAATGAACAATGTCCTTATCTTCAAGCTCCTGCTTCGTAATAACAAGCATAGCGCCCGATTGTGCCTCCAGCCAGTCCTTCAGCTTCTGTACGGTTGCTTCCATGGCAATGCCCCCATCCTTAAAATTGCAGTTTGTCAAAGATAAGTTACCCTTTTCGCCCGATTTGAATCCATGGTGCTCCCACGTTCCTACAAGGAGGGCAGAGAATTTATTCATAACGATGAAGGCTGGGAGATGTCCTGAATTCCCGGAGCCGTCATCTCATCCAGTGGCTGGAAGCAGCGTCAGGCTTGTCAATCCTTATCCCGCCATGGTATAGTTCAAACGCTAGCATTAGCGTAAGCAAAGAAGAATTCTGCGCGGGTTGCGCAGGAGAGGTTCGCAAACTCCCTCTATAAAAAACTAAGACCGCTTTCCGGCATCTAATGCCGCGCGCAAAGGGACGGCCAGTACTGCAGCAGCTACCTGCTCTGCGGCGGATCGGCATGTCTTCTTAGTAGAGCCACGTTTTCGAAATCTCGTTCTTCTTTCCATTCACGGCGAAGATGCCGGAGGAAAAGAGAGGGGTTTTTTGTCATGTCAGAAGGAAGATTGAAAGAGGAAATGCCGGAGGTTACTCTGCTGGGAAACCAGGGGACGCAGTACAATTTCGGGTATGATCCCGGCGTGCTGGAGCCGTTTGACAACAAGCATCCAGGCCGCGACTATTTTGTGAAATTCAACTGTCCCGAGTTCACCAGTCTATGCCCGGTTACCGGACAACCGGATTTTGGCACAATGTATATCTCATACATTCCGGACGTCAAAATGGTCGAATCCAAGTCGCTGAAGCTGTATCTGTTCAGCTTCCGCAACCATGGCGATTTTCATGAAGATTGCGTTAACATCATTATGAATGATCTGATCGCTCTGATGCAGCCGCGGTATATTGAAGTGTGGGGCAAATTCACTCCGCGCGGCGGCATATCCATTGATCCTTACTGTAACTGGGGCAAGCCGGGAACCAAATACGAAGCGATGGCTGAACACAGGCTGATGAACCATGACCTGTACCCTGAGAAAGTCGACAACCGGTAAGGACAACGGGAAAGAGGAGAGAGCAGATGAATAAAAAAGCATTAGTCGTATTCAGCGGCGGCCAGGACAGCACGACCTGTCTTGTATGGGCCCTCCAGCAATTTGAAGAGGTCCAGGTCGTCACGTTCAATTATAATCAGCGCCACGCCGCCGAGATTGAGGTAGCCAAAGAAATAGCCGCCAAATTCGGCGTGAAGCAGCATCTTCTGGATTTGGGCCTGCTGAATCAGCTGGCGCCCAATGCATTGACCCGCAGCGACATCGAGATTGAAGCCGGAGAAGAGGGCGAGCTGCCTACTACGTTCGTAGATGGACGAAATCTCTTGTTCCTGTCCTTTGCCGCAATCCTCGCCAAGCAGCTGGGTTATGCGCATATCGTGACCGGTGTTTGCCAGACCGATTTCAGCGGGTATCCCGACTGCCGCGATGTGTTCGTGAAATCACTGAATGTGACTCTCAATTTGTCTATGGACTACGAGTTTGTTATTCATACCCCGCTGATGTGGCTCGATAAAAAAGAAACCTGGGAGCTGGCCGACAAGCTGGGTCACTTCGATTACATCCGTGAGCACACGCTGACTTGCTACAACGGCATTGTCGGCAGCGGGTGCGGGACCTGTCCGGCCTGCCAGCTGCGCAGCCGCGGTCTGGCCTTGTATGAAGCAGAAAGGGAGGCCGGACGCCATGCTGAATGAAGTTTCGGTCTGCAAAATCTTCACCTTCGACTCCGCCCATCAGCTCGTCGGGCACAAAGGCAAATGCAGCAATCTGCACGGACATACGTATAAGCTGGAGGTTGTGCTCAAGGGCGTGCCTTCGTTGACAGCCGGGGATTCCGGCGAAGGCTTCGTCGTCGATTTCGGCGATATCAAGGCAATGGTGAAGACAAGCCTCGTAGACCGGCTGGATCATGCATTTCTGGCTATGGGCAACGAGCCGGTGCTGGAGACGCTGAAGGCAACCGGTTCTAAGGTGGCACTGCTCTCCTTCCGGACGACAGTAGAGAATATGGCGGCTTACATCGCCTATAAGCTGAAGGAGGCTTCTCTCCCGCTGTACTCCGTCAAGCTCTGGGAGACGCCGACCTCCTGGGCGGAGGTACTGGCCGCTGACATTCCGGAGGATGGTCCATCCTACCGCCTGCATGGGGGCTGTGATTGTGAGTAAAATTCCGGTGATTGAGATTTTTGGTCCAACGATTCAAGGCGAAGGCGCCGTTATTGGCGTCAAGACGATGTTTGTCCGCACCTACGGCTGTGATTACCGCTGTGGCTGGTGTGATTCCGCCTTTACCTGGGACGGCTCGGCCAAAGGCCAGGTGCAGCTGAAGGAGCCGGAAGAGATTCTTGCTGACCTGGATCAGCTCGCTGCCGGTAATTACGATTGCGTCACGATCTCGGGCGGCAATCCGGCCTTGATCGGCGCGGCTATGGGGGAGTTCATTGATCTGCTGCATGCACGGGGGATCCGGGCGGCGATTGAAACCCAGGGCAGCCGGTGGCAGGAGTGGTTCCATGCGGTGGATATTCTGACCATCAGCCCTAAACCGCCCAGCTCGGGCATGCACACGGACTGGGAGGTGCTGGATGGTATTATGGCCAATCTGGAGGCAAAGGGTGCGGCCACGCACAGCTTAAAGGTGGTTGTGTTCGATGCAGAGGACTACGCCTATGCCCGGCAGGTTCATCTGCGATACCCGTCGGTGCCGCTGTTCTTGCAGCCCGGCAATGAGAATGTGACAGAGGAAGGCGATATTTCCGTCCGGCTGCTGACCAAGCTGGAGTGGCTGTTCCAGCTGGTCATTGCCGATCCGCAGATGAACCGGGTGCGCGTGCTGCCGCAGCTGCATGCGCTGATCTGGCACAACAAACGGGGGAAATAAAGTATATCTCAGGCGGGGTTCCAGGAACCCCGCTTTTGTGTGCGTTGCGGCGTTCAAAATTCAGCGTGAGTTATCTTCTCCTTTTGTTATAATCAGAGGATGAAATGCAATCTTAATAGATGCGATATAACAAGGGAGAGCTGCTCAAATGACAACCGCACTGATGATTATCGATGTTCAGGAAGCGATGTTCTCGTATGACGAGAGGATGTACGACGAAGAAGGGGTTATGGGCCGGATCACATCGCTGCTGCAGAAAGCACGTCAAGCAGGAGCTCCGGTGGTCTACATCCAGCATACGGAGGACCAGGAGTACACCAGAGGCTTGCCTACCTGGGAGATCAGCCGGATGATTGCACCTCAGAGCGGAGAGCTGATTGTGGAGAAGCCGACCTGGGATGCGTTTCACCGCACTCCGCTGCACGAGGAGCTGCAGCGCCGGGGAATTACCGGTCTTGTAATTTGCGGTCTCCAGAGTGAATTTTGTGTCGATACGACCTGCCGCAGAGCATACAGCCTGGGATATTCAAGCATACTGGTAGAGGATGCCGTAAGTACCTTCAGTAACGGGCGATTTACTGCGGAAGAGATTGTAAGACATCATAACTCTGTGCTGGGCGGCCGGTTCGCAGCGCTGAAGCCGGAGCGCGAAATCAGCTTCGCATGAGCGGAGCGTCCGGTAATTTGAAGCCCGTGCGGCGTTCACGTCTGCGGCGACTGGCCGGCAAGCGGTATTTTACACTTAAACGTTATTTGCGCTGGATTATATCACCCGGCAAAAGGGCGACGGCGCGCACTATGGAGAATCTGCCGTTTGAAGCAGCAAGCCATGAAACCCCTTTGCTTCGCCGGCTGCGCAATGTGGACATGCAGCTGCAATACAACAAGATTGTCAATCTCCGCCTGGCCATCGCAAAGCTGGATGGTCTGCTGATCCGCCCGGGAGAGACCTTCTCGTATTGGCGAAGCATCGGTAAACCCACGAAGCGCAAAGGCTATCTGGAAGGAATGGTGCTGTATTACGGCGGCTTCCGTCCCGGTACGGGCGGGGGGCTGTGCCAGCTGTCCAATCTGATCTACTGGATGGCGCTGCACACCCCGCTTACCGTGACGGAGCGGCACCGCCACAGCTATGATGTCTTCCCGGATGAACAGCGTACCCAGCCCTTCGGAAGCGGGGCGACCTGCGCTTATAATTATCTGGATCTGCAGCTGTATAATCCGACCGATTATACCTATCAGCTGCGGCTGAATCTGGACGACACCCATCTGCACGGGGAGTGGCGCTGTGACGGCCGGCAGCTATATAGCTATGAGATCTATGAAGCGGACCATGTCATCCACATGGAGCCTTGGGGCGGATATGTCCGCAGCAACCGCATCCGGCGCAAGGTGTATACACGCTCCGGCGAGCTGGCCGGCGATGAGGAGGTAGCGGAGAATCATGCGCTGATGATGTATTCGCCGCTGCTGCATCCACCGGCTGCCGCTGGCCCGCAGGCCATGGCGGATGAATGAGCAGGGACGCTTTTTAACAATTTTCTGGATAAACTTCGGAGATATAGGGTTATAACATAGTATGCGTTAACCATTCAGCAGCCATGTTCATAATCCAACATCCGAAGGAGTGGCCAACCGATGAGAGCAGTAACCTATCAAGGCAAGAAGAAAGTCGAAGTTAAGGAAGTCGCCGATGCCAGGCTGGAGAAGAAAGACGACATTATTGTCCGTATTACCTCGACGGCGATTTGCGGCTCGGACCTGCATATTTTTAACGGGGAAATTCCCGGCATGCATGACGACTACATTATCGGCCATGAACCGATGGGTATCGTAGAGGAAGTCGGCCCCGAAGTCACCAAGGTGAAGAAGGGCGACCGGGTCATCGTTCCGTTCAACGTGGCCTGCGGCCAGTGTTACTTCTGCCAGCATGAGATGGAGAGTCAATGCGACCATGCCAACGAGACCAAGGACACTGGCGGGTATCTCGGATATTCTGATACCTACGGCGGCTTTGCCGGCGGGCAGGCGGAACTGCTGCGGGTGCCTTACGGCAATTTCGGCCCGTTCGTCGTGCCGGAGGATGCGGAGATGGAGGATGAGAAGCTGCTGTTCCTCTCCGATATTGTACCGACAGCCTGGTGGGGCGTGGAGCATGCCGGCGTTAAGCCGGGAGATACGGTCATTGTGCTCGGCTGCGGTCCGGTAGGGCTGCTGACACAGAAATTTGCCTGGATGAAGGGAGCTGCACGGGTCATTGCGGTGGATCACATCGAGTACCGTCTGCTCCATGCCAAAAAGACGAATAACGTGGAAATTTATAACTTTGAGGAAACGAAAGATTTTGAAAAATATATGAAGGAAATTACCCGCGGTGGTGCCGATGTCGTCATTGATTGCGTTGGTCTGGATGCCAAGAAGTCGGTGATGGAGAAGGTAGAGACTACCCTGATGCTGCAGGGCGGCTCGCTTGGTGCTTTCCGGATCGCCTCGGAGGTGGTCCGCAAGTTCGGGACAATTCAACTCGTCGGCGTATATGGCCTGAATTACAACATGTTCCCGCTGGGTCATCTGTTTGAGCGCAACATCACCCTCAAGATGGGACAGGCGCCGGTGATTCACTACATGCCGCAGCTCTACCAGATGATCAAAGAGAACAAATTCGACCCGACCGATATTATCACCCACCAGCTGCCGATCAGCCGTGCGGAGCATGGGTATGAGGTATTCAATGAGAAGAAGGAAGATTGTATCAAGGTTATTTTGAAGCCGTAAGGATGGCGGCGGAGAAAGCATGGACCTGTGCAAGCCTGGGTCCGTGCTTTTTATGTTGAAAGATAAGAAAGTGTATCCTCCATGCTATGAAACAGCTTGTGTGTATACAATGAAAATTACATGCTGCTTTTCTCGGCAACTTGCGGTAAATTAACATAGTGACTTATTTAAGGCGAAAGGACGCTTTCTATTGTGAATCGCAAAAAACCCCCGCTTCCGGTACCGCTGCTGATGCTGATCGGTATCGTGGCCATCTCTTTCTCTTCCATATTCATCAAATGGTCCGAAGCGCCGGCCTCCGTGCAGGGCATGTACAGGCTGCTGATCACCGCACTGCTGATGCTGCCCTTCGCGCGGCCATACAGCGGAGCGCTGGTTAAGCTGCGGCGCAAGGATTGGCTGCTGATCGGCTGCTCCGGCCTGATGCTCGCCCTGCATTTTCTGCTGTGGATGGGTTCGCTGCAGTACACCTCGGTAGCCAGCTCAACGATGATCATCGCACTGGAGCCCGTATTCATTATGCTGGGCGCTTATCTTCTTTTCAGGGAAAAGAGCAGCCCTGCCGCAATTCTGGCACTGGTTGTGGCGATCGGAGGAATCGGGCTTATCGGCTGGGGTGATATCGGCTTATCGGCCGATAATCTGAAGGGAGATTTGCTCTCTCTGGGAGGAACGATAGCAGTGGCCGTCCATCTGTTGCTCGGACAGAGACTGGTCTCGCGCATGCCGTCCTATTTATACAGTCTGCTTGTCTTCTTAAGTGCTGGATTTGTCTTTGCGGTATACAATCTTGCGGCAGGCATTGCATTCTTCGCATATCCGGCGCGGGAATGGGGGATTTTCCTTCTGCTGGCGGTTGTACCCACGGTATTCGGGCATATTTTGTTCAACTGGCTTTTGCAGTTCGCATCGGCGACTACGGTGTCCATGAATATTCTCGGAGAGCCCGTGGGAGCAAGCCTGCTTGCCTATGTGCTGCTCGGCGAGAAGCTGAGCCTGCTGCAATGGGCCGGCGGCATCCTGGTGCTGGGCGGTCTGGCCGCTTACCTGTATACGGGGCGCGAACGGAACGTGAAGACGGACAACCAGCTCTCCAATGCTTCATAAATTTAAATCAGATTCATTAAAGGGGTATTTCATGGCATGAATGATTATAACGTATCCGGGGAACAGCCCCGTTCGGAGGGGCCTTCAAGCGAAGAATTGTGGAATGAGGATACTTACGCCGCCTGGGTCGCCCGGTTCGGGACACCGGCGGAAGCCGCAGCCAAGCTGGCGCAGCATCCGGCGGGAAGGCTGTTTCCGCTGAACGATTATTTCGGTGATGTACAAGGCCGCAGGGTTATGAATCTGATGGGCTCCAGTGGCATGAAGGCAGTGGCGCTGGCTCTGCTGGGTGCCAAGGTCACGGTGGCTGACTTCTCGGAAGCCAATGCACGTTACGCGGAGGAGCTTGCCCGGGAAGCCGGAGTTGAGCTTACTTATGTCGTTTCCGATGTGCTGCAGCTTCCGGATACAGTGGAAAGAGGCACTTATGAGCTTGTCTTCGCGGAGATGGGGATTGTGCACTATTTTACCGATTTGGAGCGCTTCATGAGGATTGCGGCTGAGCTGCTGGCTCCCGGCGGGACCTTCGTGCTGCGCGACTTTCATCCGGTGACCACCAAGCTGATCTCCTCCAAAGGCTCGACGGCCAAGGTCCGGAAGCATAAGGTGAGCGGTGATTATTTCGACACTGCGCTGGAGGAGAAGCAGGTCTCGTATTCGAAATACCTGCCTTCGGATAGTGCCGGGGCAGGGGATAGCGCCAGACATAGTGTTGTGTATTGGCGCCGCTGGACGCTGGGCGAAATTGTAACGGCCGCAGCGCGTGCCGGACTGATTATCCGGGAGCTGGTGGAAGAGCCGAACCTTTCATCAGAGGTCTATGACAAAGGCATCCCCAAGACATTTACACTGGCGGCAGTCAAGCCGCAATAAGCAGATGAAACCGGTCAACTCCGATTGCAGATTCTTGATGCAGCGGGGCTGGCCGTTTTTTTTTTCGTGATCATATTGATTATTTAATGGTGTGAATTAGTTGAAAGGATTTTAATTAATGCCATTAAAATATTGCGCTATTCCGCTGATTCCGCAGCCTCCGGCGCTGCTGCCAGCGCCGCAAACGCCTCCTGCAACGGTGTCAGTGTATAGTCTTTACGCCAGGCTATAAATACCGTGCTAGGTTCGGCCTGGGCTCCCGGCAGCGGCGCATACTTGAGCGTTCCTGCTGATACCTCCGCTAGTATCCCTGCTTTGGAGAAGAGCCCTACACTTCCGCCTTCACTGACCATCCGCTTAAGCGCCTCCGGTGAGTTGACAACCGTATTACTCCACAAACGTACATGGTTAAGCTGGGCCCAGCGGTCTGCATAACCTCTCATATATGAAGTAGGATCATGCCTGATCCAAGGTTCACGCGCTATTTGCTCCGGTGTCAGCTCGTTTAGAGCGGCAAAAGGATGATTCGGTGCAAAGATCAGCACGATCTCATCCCGGCAGACAGGAAGTGTATGCAGCGTCTCATCGGCGCCGGCGCTTCCATGGAGTACAGCAAGCTGAATCTCGCGCCCCCGCAGCCGCTCGCGTACGAGATGATCAGAGAGCACCGACAGCGAAATCTGGATACCCGGATGCAAATTCATGTATTGCGCCATTATTTTAGGAACAATATAAGTACCGGGTAGGTATGCAGCATCCAGCTCCAGGTGTCCGGAGGAGAGGGAAGAGAACTGGCGCACACTCCGCTCCGCTTCCGCCGTCAGCGATACAATCCGCACCGCATATTGGTGAAGCGCCCGCCCGGCATCCGTCAGCAGGACCCGTCCGCTGCGGTATTGAAACAGGCTGACGCCCAGCTCACTCTCCAGACTTTTCATATGGAAGGAGACGGTCGGCTGCTTGAGTCCCAGTTCGGCGGCAACATCCGTGACCTTTTTATATTTTTCAATTAACACAACGATCTGTAATTTCACAATATTCATGGCTGTTCCTCCGCTTAAATTACAAATGACTAACAAATAATCTGCTCGATATAGATTATATCTATATAAATATAGAAAAGCTATTCGTATTTTTATCTTTCACTTTACAAAATCAATACTTTTATCTAACGAACGGGCTCTAGAATAAGAAATGTCAGATGCGTGATACATCACGAACTGTCACAGCTTCCAAAAGTGAGTTTTGTACGATTAGCAACACACGCAGCAGACAACTCACAAAACCCGGCAACTGCTGTAAACGGCGCAGATAAACAAGCCGCAGAAGCAGGCGTACGGAAAAACACTCAGGAGGAGACAACCAACAATGCAATTTAAGAAAAAATCGTGGATCATGGCTTTGGCTTTAACCAGTGTAGTAGCACTTTCGGCATGCGGCAACAACGGGGGAAATAATGCAGCAACCAATAACGCAGGCAACAACACCGCTGCAAACAACACACAGAACAGCAGCGCAGAATTAAGCGGATCGATCCTGGCTTCGGGCTCCACAGCTCTTCAGCCGCTCGTTGAGCAGGTTGCAGAACGCTTCATGGAAACCAACACCGGCGTAGATATTCAAGTACAGGGCGGCGGTTCCGGCACAGGCCTTACACAGGTAGCCGAGAAGCAAGTCGATATCGGCAACTCCGACGTATTTGCAGAAGAGAAGCTGAAGGACGACGACGCAGAGAAAGCAGCATCGCTCGTTGACCATCAGGTAGCAGTAGTAGCCATCGCTGCAGTGTCCCATCCGGATGCCGGCGTGGACAGCCTGACCAAGCAGCAGCTGGTGGATATCTTCACTGGTAAAATCAAGAACTGGAGCGAAGTAGGCGGCGCCGATCAGGCAATCCAGATCATCAACCGTCCGGCCAGCTCGGGTACCCGTGCTACCTTCGAATCCTTTGCACTGGGAACCAAGACTGAAGACATGCAAGGTTCCATTCAGGAGGATTCCTCCGGTACCGTTAAGAAAATGATCGGCGAAACTCCGGGAGCCATCGGTTATCTGGCCCTGTCGTACCTGGATGATTCCGTGAAGACCCTTAACTATGACGGCGTAGAGCCTTCCGTAGACAATGTAATTTCCGGTGATTATCCGGTATGGGCCTACCAGCACATGTACACTAACGGCGAGCCTACCGGCGCTTTGAAGGCCTTCCTTGATTATTTCCTGACTGACGAAGTACAGACCACCGACGTGGTTGAGCTTGGATACATCCCGGCTTCCCAGATGCAGGTATCCCGCGATGTAGAAGGAAATGTAACTACAAAGTAAAGTGTTAAAGATTCGTTTTGAACTTCATGTGAAAAGAGGCGGAATCCTTCTGCCTCTCTTTTCACTTTAGAAAGAGGGAGCAGCTTGAGCGTAAAACCGAAGAAAACAAAGCTGGAGAAGCATCATATCGAGGACTTTATCGGACGTTCTTATATGTCCTTATGCGTCCTGCTATTAATTGTGATCATTGTGTCGATGGTCTATTTTGTCGCGTCCAAGGGACTTGCGAATTTCTTCAGCGGCAGAGTCTCGCTGTCTGAATTTTTCGGGGGCACCAAATGGGCTCCTGACGCAGACACGCCTTCCTACGGCGCACTGCCGTTTATCTCCGGGTCATTCCTGGTGACGCTGCTGGCGGCGCTTATCGCCAGTCCGCTCAGCATCTGCGCTGCGCTGTTCATGACTGAAATTGTCCCAAGCTGGGGCAAAAAGCTGCTGCAGCCGGTTATTGAATTGCTGTCGGGGATTCCGTCCGTTGTTTACGGCTTCGTGGGACTCAGTGTCATCGTGCCGTTTCTGCGCGATACCTTCCCGGGACAAGGCATCGGGGTTGCCGCGGGCGCGCTCGTATTGTCGGTCATGATTCTCCCGACGATCACCAGTGTGGCCGCGGATGCCCTGGCCGCCCTGCCCCAGAATCTGAAGGAATCCTCCTTCGCACTCGGTGCTACCCGCTGGCAGACGATCTCCCGGGTCATTCTGCCGACCACCTTCCCGGCGATTATGACAGGTGTCGTGCTGGGTATGGCCCGCGCCTTCGGTGAAGCACTGGCTGTGCAAATGGTAATCGGGAACGCTCCGTTTGTGCCGAAGTCGCTGTTCGAGTCGGCTTCGACCTTAACCAGCGTAATCACGCTGGGCATGGGCAACACTACGATGGGCTCGACCCACAATAACGCGCTGTGGAGCATGGCGCTGGTTCTTATGCTGATGACATTCCTGTTTGTCCTCGTCGTAAGAATGCTTGAAAGGAGAAATAAGATTTGAAGCCGAGAACCGCTGACAAAATAGCCACAACCGTTATCGTAGCGTTGGCATTGCTTATCGTAGCCATTCTTATCGGGCTGCTGGGATACATTCTGGTCCGCGGATTTGGACATATCAGCTGGGATTTCCTGACTTCCGCGCCGCAAAAGATCCGTGCCGGCGGAGGGGTCGGACCGCAGCTGTTCAACTCGCTGTTCCTGCTGGTGCTGACACTTCTCATTACCGTACCTCTGGGTCTTGGCGCAGGGATCTTCATGGCGGAATACGCCCGGCCGGGCAAGCTGACCAACTTTATCCGCCTGATCGTTGAAGTGCTGTCCTCATTCCCTTCGATCATTGTCGGTTTGTTCGGTCTCTTGCTGATCGTCAATTACTTCGATCTGGGCTTCTCCCTGGTATCCGGCGCGCTGGCACTTACCGTCTTTAACCTGCCGCTGATGGTCCGTATTACGGAGCAGGCCTTCCGCGCCGTACCGAAGCAGCAGAAGGAAGCCGGCTTTGCCCTGGGGTTGTCCAAATGGAAGATTGTTACGTCCGTGCTGCTTCCGGTCGCTCTGCCGACGATTATCACCGGAACGATCCTGTCCGCAGGCCGTGTCTTCGGGGAAGCGGCAGCACTGATGTTCACGGCGGGCATGAGCAGCCCGCGGCTGGATTTCACGAACTGGAACCCGCTCAGCCCGTCTTCGCCGCTGAATCCGTTCCGCCCTGCGGAGACGCTGGCCGTGCATATCTGGAAGATCAACAGCGAAGGTCTCGCTCCGGATGCTGCGGAGATCGCTGCCGGCGCGTCCGCGGTGCTGGTCATCACCGTGCTGATCTTCAATCTGGCCGCCCGTTTCTTCGGACGTTATATTTACCGTAAGCTTACCGCTTCCAAGCGGATGAACTAGTACCCTATTGATGAAGAGAGATTGAGGAGGAGTATGGGATGGGAACAGCGGCTGCGGTACGCGAATCATTTCAAACGGAGAATCTGAGTATTTTTTACGGAACCTATGAGGCGGTAAAAGGAATCAGCTTGCCCTTCGCACAGAATACAGTTACGGCACTGATCGGCCCGTCGGGCTGCGGCAAATCGACCTTTCTGCGCTCCCTGAACCGGATGAACGATGATATCTCCGGCTCAACGACGAAGGGAAGCATCTGGATCGACGGAGTCGACATTAACGCTTCTGGCACCGATGTCATCAAGCTGCGGCAAAAGATCGGCATGGTCTGGCAGAAGCCAAACCCGTTCTATAAATCCATTTATGATAACATTGCCTTTGGCCCGAAATATCACGGCATTAAGAACAAGAAGGAACTGGACCAGATTGTAGAAAGCAGCCTGCGCCGTGCCGCCCTGTGGGATGAGGTCAAGGACCGGCTGAAGGATTCGGCGCTCGCCTTGTCCGGCGGTCAGCAGCAGCGGCTCTGCATCGCCCGCGCCTTGTCCGTTAATCCGCAGATTCTGCTGCTGGATGAACCGGCCTCTGCGCTTGATCCGGTCTCCACCGGCAAGGTGGAAGAGCTGATCAAGGAATTGAAGGAAGAGCTGCGGATCGTTATTGTTACCCATAACATGCAGCAGGCGGCGCGGATTTCCGACTTCACCGCATACTTCTACCTTGGCTCACTTGTCGAGTATGACAAGACCGAGAAGATCTTCAGCAACCCGGACAACCAAATGACGCAGGAATACATTATGGGCCGTTTTGGCTGATACAAGGAAGAGGAGGGCTGCCCGGCCTTCTCTGTAATACTAAAGCACCGTCTGCGGACGGTGCTTTTTTGTATCTATGGAGCTGCGTCTTCAAATGTCCGGTTCACTTAACCGCATGTAGATACTGCGCTCCCGGAAGCCAAGAGATTGCCAGAACTGCTTCGAAAATATCTAAGTATTGTTAAACTAATGGAATTAGTTTATATTATAACTAATCATATTAGTTTTTTGAAGGGAGACAGACCTGTGCGTATTACACGCTTAGATAATTTAGTACAGTTGACATGGATGCCCGGATTTTTTCCGGTCAACAGTTATCTGATTGAGGAAGAAGACGGCCTCACTTTGATTGATGCGGCGCTTCCGTCCAGTGTAAAGGGGATTATCCAGGCCGCCGCTCAGCTGAACAAACCGCTGACCCGTATCCTGTTAACGCATGCTCATAGCGATCATATCGGAGCGCTCGACGGGCTCAAGCGGCTGCTTCCGGAAGCCCGTGTATATATTTCCGTACGGGATGCGGCACTCCTTGGCGGCGACCGTTCATTGCAGCCGGGTGAACCCCAGACCAAGATCAGGGGCGGTGTGCCGAAGAGAGTAACGACCAGGCCGGATGTTCTCCTCTCGGAAGGCGACCGGATCGGTTCGTTGACGGCGTTCAGCACACCCGGTCATACTCCGGGGTCCATGTCATTTCAGGATACACGGAGTGGGGCGCTGATTGTAGGCGACGCGTTCCAGACTTTCCGCGGAGTGGCGGTCTCGGGAACGGTGGTGCCTTGGTTTCCATTTCCCGCTTTGGCTACCTGGAGCAAAGAGCAGGCGCTGGCTAGCGCAGTCCGGCTTCTGGAGCTGCAGCCAGCCCTGCTAGGCTCCGGGCACGGCGATCTGCTCCCGCAGCCGGAGTCTGCGATGCGGCGGGCAATCGAGATCGCACAGAGCAAACTTCACAAGGAGCTGGTCTGATATGTCGCCACGGGCGGGACTGGATACACAAACGCTGGTGCTGGCTGCCGCCGAGCTTGCGGACAGCGGGGGATTCGAGCAGGTAACGCTGGCTTCGCTCGCAGCCAGGCTAGGCGTACGTTCTCCTTCATTGTACAACCACATCAGCGGACTGGACGGATTGCGGACTCTGGTCGCTGAATATGGTCTTGAGGAACTATATTTGGCCATGTCTGCCGGGCTTGCAGGCAAGAAGGGCGATGCTGCGGTCCTTGCCATGGGAGAGGCTTATGTCGCCTTTGCCGGGCGGCGTCCCGGGCTGTATGCGATGACGCTGCGGGCGCCGCAGCAAAGCGATACGGCACTGCAGGAGGCGGGCAACCGGATCCTGCAGCTGATCATAGGCGTGCTAGCGGAGTACCGGCTAGGAACCGAAGGAGAGCTGCATGCCGTCCGTGGCCTGCGCAGCATCCTACACGGCTTCGCCGCGCTACACAGCATAGGAGGCTTCGGCATGCCGCTGGACACAGCGGTCAGCTTTCAGCGCCTGATCAACACTTTTCTGGCCGGAATCCGCTGTATGGGTGAAGATGCAGAAGAGAAAGCTTAATCACGTAGTTTCGGAAGAGCTGGTCCTAAACAGAGGGCCGGCCTTTTTTGTTCTAAAATACACAAACACAGAATATTATGTAGATTATGGTAATTGACGGAAAATAATCGCAGGTATATACTGGTTATAAATGGAAGAAGGAGGAATTGAATTGGTCGGATTGGATTTGGAGAGTATAGATGACCTTGATGCTTTAGGTCAAATGCTGAAGCTGACTTTTTCCAACGATGACTGGCAGCCGATGATCAAAATTGCGGACAAGCTCTACGAAGAGACATGTGTAAGTTATCATTTCTTAGAGCAGGACAAGGAGATTCCTCAAACCCGGAGGCCCTTAATCTATTATTTCGGTTACTCACAATTATGCAAGGGTGTGGCTCTGCAAAAGCTCAGAAAGTACCAGGAAGCCAGAGAGTGTATCAGCAGGTACAGCGATCTTTCCTGGTTCAAGGGAGTGGAGGACAAGGATAAGTACATTATTGAGGATTTCCGGATTTTCTCGATCGGCAATTCCTACACACTTGATCTATTGGAGGGCAAGGAGGACCGGCTCCAGGGATACGTTGATTATCTTAAGTACAACAAGCATGAAGTGTTTGCCGGCTTAATCACCATCTTTGAGGCTGCGCTCAAGTATGATTTCAATATTGACTGGGCTTTGGCCGAAATGAAGGATGAATTAGATGTGTTACAGGACAGCGATAACTTGGCGAGAATCAGGTATTACACGGAGTTCTTATATTTATATGCCCTCTATGAGTACAAGCAGCAGAACTATACTAATGCAATCCATAAGAATTTGGAAGCTTTGACAGTAAGTAGTATTCTTAGAGATAACACAGCATTCAAAAAGATGGTGTGCCTGTTTGAAAGTTTCAGAGATTATGCTTCCGAGGAACAAGAAAGGAATTACAAGGCGCAGCTGAAATCTATTTTTGAGGAGATGTTAACCAATGAAAAAGAGATTTCTTACGATTTTATTCACAGCAGCCATACTTTGTAGCTTTTCCAGCATTGCTTTTGCTGATGGACAACAATCGCCGGCAACCCAGAAGGGTGTAGCTCCTGTAACCATTGTTCCGTTAAATCATGGTGTAGACTACTAAACTTACATACCCGCAGAAACATTCAAGACAGCCTACCAAAGTAGAAATTTGCATATGAAATTAAACAGAGCAGCGGTTTTCCGGTTATCGGAGGGCCGCTGTTATCTTTTCTGTTAGAAGCTCTTTTAACAGTTCTTTGCGATACGCAAACAACCGCTCATTCCGTTACCGGAAGAGCGGTTGTCGAAACGAAGCTGTGCACGGGGAATGAAGGGAGGCTACGCCCAGTCCCCGCTCCGGAAGATCGGTTCGGCGGTTCCATCATCGGTAATTCCGTCGATGTTCATATCCGCGGAGCCCATCATAAAGTCGACATGGGTCAGGCTGTGATTCATGCCCTTGGCGTCCAGCTGCTCCCGGGTCATATGAATGCCGTCCTGCAGCGTGAAGGCATAGGCTGCGCCCAGCGCGATGTGGCAGGAAGCATTCTCGTCGAACAGTGTTGTGTAGAACAGAATGCCGCTTTCTGAAATGGGCGAATGGTAAGGAACCAGGGCAACTTCACCAAAGAAAGCAGCGCCTTCGTCCATCGCCACCAGGGAAGACAGTGCCTCCTGGCCGACCTCGGCGCTGAAATCGGTCACTTTGCCGTTCTCCAGCGTGAGGGTAAAGCGGTCAATGATATTCCCGCCGTAGCTAAGCGGCTTGGTGCTGCTGACCTTGCCGTTCGCGCCGGTCTTCAGCGGTGCGGTGAAGACTTCCTCGGTCGGAATGTTGGCGAGGAACGGCACACCCTTACCGTTGACAGCGCCGGCCTGACACCAGATATGGCCTTCCGGCAGTTCCACGGTCAAATCCGTTCCGGCTGCAGTGTAATGCAGCTTGCGGTATTTCTTGGCATTCAGCAGCTCACAGCGCTGCCGCAGGCCGTCCAGATGGCTGCTCCAGGCGGCAAGCGGGTCTTCCAGGTCTGCACGGACCGCCTTGAAGATCGCATCCCACAGATGCTCCACCTGCGCTTCAGGGGCCACGTCGGGGAATACCTTGGCTGCCCAGGAGGGGGAAGGGAAGGCGACGCCGCTCCAGCTGACCTGATTGGACATCATCATCTCCCGGTACGGGGCTTGTGCCTGTCTGACGGTACGCATATGATCGGCTATACGGCCGGCCTCTACACCTTTGAGGAGATCGGGGTCTGCAGAAATAATCGTCAGGAACGCGGCACCCTTGCGCGCCAGGTCCTCAAGCTCATTCGCCTGCCAGGTCGGCGGCTCCAGGAAGCTCTCGGCCGGGGCCAGATCGTACCGGGTCCGGGTTACATATTCATCGGAGTAATTGACCTTAACCAGCTTCGCACCGGCTTCATAGGCTTTGCGCACCACAAGTCGCACCAGTTCAGCCGCCGCTATATCGGCGTTGACGACAAGCGTCTGGCCGGGCTGGATATTAACCCCGACCTTAACCGCCAGCAGTGCATAATTCTCCAGCTTTTGCTTGAAATCCAGCATGTAAATCTTCTCCTCCCACAATCGGTCTCTTTATGCTTAAAACGCCCAGTTTCCCTTAAGGAAGATAGGTTCACGGGTGCCGTCCGGCAAAATTCCATGGATATCCATCTCCGCCGAACCGATCATGAAATCGACATGAGTCACACTTTGATTCAGTCCGCGCGCAGCCTGCTCCTCCTGGCTCAGGTCCTTGCCGCCCTGCAGGCAGAAGGCATAAGCCATGCCGATGGCCAGATGGTTGGAGGCATTCTCGTCAAACAAGGTGTTGAAGTAGAGGATACCGGATTCGGAAATCGGCGATTTATGCGGGACGAGTGCAACCTCGCCCAGATACCTGGCGCCTTCATCAAGACCAATCAGATACTCCAGTGAATCCTGTCCCTTGGCGGCGGATACACTGGTTATACGGCCGTTCTCGAAGGTAATGGAGAAGTCGTCGATGATATTGCCGCCGTAGCTGAGCGGCTTGGTGCTGTGGACGGTGCCGTTGACACCGGTCTTCAGCGGTGCGGTGAACACTTCCTCTGTCGGCATGTTGGCAACAAAGGTATGACCCTGGGCATTGATGCTGTCGCCCTGTGCCCACAGATGATTCTCCGGCAATTCAATCGTCAGGTCGGTGCCGGGAGCTATGTAATGCAGGCTTTTGTATTGCTTGGTGTTCAGCACATTGGCTTTTGCTTCCAGCGTGTCCAGATGGGTCTGCCAGGCTGCAATCGGGTCTTCGCTATCCAGCCGCACGGTATGGAAAATCGCTTCCCAGAGCGTATCGATCCGCTGCTCCTCCGGAAGGTCAGGGAACACCTTATCCGCCCAGGCCTGTGTCGGAATAGCGATGACGCTCCAGCTGACTTTGTCGGACATCTGATACTCGCGGTACTTGGTGAGCGCCGCGCCGCGTGTCTTCTGGTAAGCGGCGATCCGGCCGGGGTCGATGCCCTTCAGCGCGTCGGGATTATCGGCCAGCACGCTCAAGAAAGCGGCTCCGTTCGCAGCGAGCTCGGTCATTTCACCCGCGAACCAGGTCGGCTCCTTCGTGAGCACTTCGGATGCGGCATGCTCAAACATCTGGCGTGTAATGCCTTCGTCGCTCCAGTTTACCTTCACCAGGCTTGCGCCAGCGGAATAAGCTTTAGCCGTAATCAGGCGGACGAATTCCACGGCAGTGACCGGCGCACTGACAACAAGAATTTGCCCGGGCTGGATGTTGATTCCGATCTTTACCGCCAGTTCAGCATAGCGGTCAAGCTGGTTCTCGAATTGGGTCATAACTTTTCCTCCATTACTAATATTCTCTACTGTATAAGCATTGTATTAAATTATTAACCGCCGGATGAAAAATGTCAATTATCCTGACAAACATAGGATTTGCGGTAAAATCGGTGTTATACTGTGTTTGTGAAAATGTTGATGCGACGAAAGGATGGACAAGCCATGAGAGTGCAGATCGTCCAGGCGGTGATGAACCGCGATGAAGACAACCATTATATCGGAAGAACGGTATTCCATTACAGCGACCACAAAGCGCGGTATGAAATCACCTTTTTCAGCAAAAAGGGTAAAGATTGGGACTACAGTCTGAGCTTTGCCGAAGAGCCGGGCAGTGAGGAGCAGTTACTGGCGCTGGATGCCTTGCTGGAGACAGATGATGATCTGTTCGATGAATTGCTGGATGCGGCGCTGGACAGCGAGGTCAAAGCAACAGAAGAATAATGATACGAAAAAAAGCGTCCCTGCAGCGGAATACTCGCCGTTCAGGGACGCATTTTTGCAGTATAGGGGGACTCAGCCAATGGTAATATTGCCTTCCGGATGGCGGTACAGCTCTTTGTTGTTCTTGGGCTTGATGGCATAAGCCAGTGTGAGCGGTCCGGTTCGGCCGACGAACATCAGGAGAATCACCAGCAGCTTGCCGGCCGTCGTGAGGTGCGGAGTCAGGCCCATGGTAATTCCGGATGTCCCGAAGGCGGATACCGCCTCAAACAGCACTGTCAGGAAATCCGCGCTCTCTGTTACCGACAACAGCATTGTAGCGACAGATACCAGCATCAGGGACAGCAAGGTCATGGTAATCGCTCTGTAGACGGTCTCTTTGGAGATCCGGTTGCGGAACATGACGATATCCTCTTTGCCGCGGATTCTGGCCCAGGCTGTACTGAGCAGTACAGCAAAGGTCGTCACCTTGATTCCTCCGCCGGTTGAGCCTGGTGCCGCCCCGATAAACATCATGAGGATCAGCAGAAACTGGGTCGATTCCCGCAGCAGCGTAATATCAATGGTGGTGACACCGCCGGATCGGGGAGTTATCGCCTGCAGAAGCGAGGCCATCACCTTGCCGCCCGGATGCAGCGGCTGAAGCGTCGAATACAGCTCCAGGACAAAGAAAAGCGCAGCCCCGACGACAATCAGTGCGGCAGACGCGCTCAGCACCACTTTGGAGTGGAGCGTAAGGCGCCGGCGCTTCCGGTAATCGAGAACATCCGAGAGCACAATGAAGCCGATGCCGCCCAGGAATATCAGCAGCATGGAGGTAATATTGACAATCGGGTCCTCCACATACCGGGTCAGCCCGGCGAACGGGCCGTGAATATCGCCGAACAAATCAAAGCCGGCATTGTTAAAGATCGAAATGCTGTGAAAAATCCCGTAGTACAGCGCCTTACCTAAGGACATATCCAATACAAAGCGGGCTGCCAGCAGCAGGGCGCCGCCCAGCTGGATCACCAGGGAGTAGATTAGCACCCGGCGGATCAGCTTCACAATTCCCTGCATGGAATGCTGGTTCATGGACTCCTGCAGCAGCAAACGCTCCTTCAGTGAAATCCGTTTGTTGAGCACGAGTGTAATCAGTGTCGCCATGGTCACAAAGCCCAGTCCTCCAAACTGGAACAGCACCAGCAGGACAACCTGTCCGAATACCGTCAGCTGGGTTCCGGTGTCGACAACGGCCAGTCCGGTGACGCAGGTCGCAGAGGTGGCCATAAACATGGCGTCAATGACGGAAATCCGTTCGCCCGTGGAAGCCGCCGGCAGCGAGAGCAGCACCGTCCCGATCAGGATGAGTGCCACGAAGCCGAGCGACAATATTTTTGGCGGTGTAAGTCTCACATGTCCGAAGGAAAGATTAGCCAAAGTTCATTCTCCTGTCGTTCCTGAATGTTCTTTCAAGATTATAGCATAACTTGCGGCCGGCTTCCGCCGGCGGGGAGGAAAATGGCATTTTTTATCGAACTGATAACAGGGCAAGAAGCATTCACCATTTCATGGGGAGGTTTATACAGTGACAATTCCGATTTTGGCACAGGTTGGTGCGATCTTTATTCCGGTGAACGACATTGAGAAGGCGAAGAACTGGTATTGCAGCTTGCTGGGGCTTCCGCAGGACGGTGACATCCTGTTCGGACATTTGTATGTCCTGCCGATGGAGGGCCCGAACATCGTTCTTGACAGTAAAATATACACAGCCGAGGCGGTGCTGAAGGTTCCGGCTTTCCATTTGAACACGGAGGACATCGATGCGGCCTATGACCATGTGAAAGCCTGCGGCGCGGAAATTATCACGGATATTGAAAATGACCACTGGTTTAACTTTAAAGACCCGGACGGCAATGTCCTGATGATATGCCGATGTTGACGTTCAGGAAGCAGGAAGGGGAGCAAGGAATGATCAGAGAAGCGGTGGCGGCGGATGCGCAGGCCATAACAGGCCTGTACCGTATTCTGCTGCCGGATCGGGAGGGGATCGAGGTGCTTCCGGGCAGGCTAGCCGAGATCGCCGACAGCCCCGGCAGTTTTCTGTATATCTATGACAAAGACGGCGAGGCGGTGGCCACGGCCCATTTGCATTTATGCATGGATGCGCTGTGCGGTGACCGCCCGTTTGCCGTCATTGAACGGGTTGTCACCCTGCCGCAGCACCGGGGACAGGGCTACGGCGAAGCGCTGATGCGGCATGCGGAGCGGACAGCCGCCGAACACGGCGCGCAGAAGATCATGCTCTCCAGCAATGCGCACAGGACGGAGGCCCACCGCTTCTATGAGCGGCTGGGCTATGACGGCGGACGCAGCAAGCTGTTCGCCAAGATTCTTAAGCTGCACCAGTAAGCGAATGTAACAGGAAGCAAGGAAGGTGTTTATAAGATGGAAGTTACAGTCAGAGAGCTTGGACCGGCGGATGCGGCAGAGCTGCTGGCTATGCAGCATAGACTGGATGAAGAGTCTGCGTTTATGCTGCTGGAGCCGGGAGAGCGGAAGCGGACGGTTGCGCAAGTCGAAACGATGATCAGCGAATACCGCGACTCGCCCAATTCGCTCCTGATCGGAGCGGAGTCAGCCGGTCAGCTTGCGGGGTACCTGTCAGCGGGCGGAGGAAAGGCTAACCGCATCCGGCATAGTGCGTATCTGGTAACAGGCGTGCTGAGCCGGTATCAGAGCATGGGGATTGGTGCAGCGCTGTTCCGTGAGCTGGACGCCTGGGCGGGGCGTACCGGTATGGTCCGGCTTGAACTTACGGTGATGGTTCATAATGAGCGGGCAATTGCGCTGTATAAGAAGAATGGCTTCGAGATCGAGGGTCTCAAGAAGAAATCGCTGAAGGTAAACGGGGTATGGGTCGACGAATATTATATGGGCAGGATATTGGAGACGGACTGACGGCGGCCCCGTTCGGCTGCAGGCAACACGGTACATAGAGCTGAAAATCAATGAAAGAGGCGCTCCCGCGGGAGCGCCTCTATTAATAATAAGTTATTATTCCGAAAGTAATTCAACCGTCTCATCGTTCAGTGGCCGGTCAATGAACACCTCGACCTTGCGGATGCGGTTCTTGTTCATCTCCCGTACGGTAAGGGTGACAAAGCCGTCGTGGATCATGTTCTTGCCGATCGCCGGCTCCGGCATATGGCTGTACAGCCAGCCCCCGATGGTCGTAACCTCGTCGTCGTGGAAATCAAGGCCGGTCAGCTGCTTCACTTCCAGCAGGGATACCTTGCCGTCAAAGATGAAGTGATTGTCGCCGAGCGTCTCCACATTCTTGCTCTCGTCGCCGTCGAACTCGTCGCGGATTTCGCCGACGATTTCTTCCAGAATATCCTCGATCGTGATCAGGCCGGAGGTCCCGCCGTATTCGTCGAGCAGGAGAGCAATATGCACGCGTTCCTTCTGCATCCGGGTAAGCAGCGTCTTCACAGGCGTCACTTCGGACACGGTCAGAATCGGCTGGATCAGCTTTTTGAAATCAAAATCAGGGTTGTTGTCATATTGCAGATACAATTGCTTGGTATTGATCATCCCGATAATGTTGTCCTTGCTGCCGTCGGCAACCGGAAAACGGGTGTATTGCTCCTTGCGGATAATGCTGAAATTCTCCTGCAGCGAATGATCGGTGAACAGGCAGATCATGTCGGTGCGGGGCACCATAATTTCTTTGGCCAGCATCTCGTCAAAGGTAAAGATCCGGTTCACATAGCCGTACTCAGCTTTGTTGATCTTGCCGTTCTCATAGCTTTCAGACAGGATCAGGCGAATTTCTTCCTCGGAATGCGCATCCCCGTGCTCACTGGCCGGCTTCATTCCGAACAAGCGGACTAGCATATTGGCCGAGCCGTTCATGAGCCAAATCAGGGGGTAAAGAATTTTATAGAACCAAATGATCAGCGGAGCGGTAATCTGACTGATTTTTTCCGGAATGTTGATAGCTGCGGTCTTAGGTGCAAGTTCTCCGACAACCACGTGGAGAAAAGTCGCGATCAGGAAGGCCAGGGCGAATGCCAGCGGGTGGCTAATGTTCGGATTAAGCCCGGTCCAGTCGAAGAATGGAAGCAGCATCTCCTCAAAAGCGGGCTCCGCCAGCGCACCGATACCCAGCGCCGTAATCGTAATCCCCAGCTGACAGGCCGACAGGTAGCCGTCCAGATTGGCCGAAACCCTCTGAATGGCGAGGGCGTTCTTGCGCCCCTCCAGCACCATTTGACTGATCAGCGAGCTTCTGAGCCGCACCATCGCAAACTCGCAAGCCACAAAAAAAGCGGTTAAAATAATCAGAATTGCCACAAGCGTTAAACTGAGTCCTATACCCATAAAATCTTTACCATCCCTCTCGTCGTTCAAATAGGTTATACTCATATTATGAGTTCATATGAACCTATTGTACGAACTTTTGGTCAAAAGATCAAATGGCGAAGGGAGGCCATCATGGAAACTTTTACGTTAAGCCGGAAAGAAATGTCGGGACTGCTGCTTGCGCTCACCGGGAAATCCGGGCAGCATCCGCTGCAGATTCTGCAGGAAGCCTGGTCGAAATTCCATCTGGAAGAGGTGGAAAAAGGCAGGGCACTGCCGGCTTTCTTGTCTACAGACATTCCGCCGGTTCTGCATAAAATCATCAAACGCGGACACGTCAAAGGCTTTTCCCTTGGTGATATTGCCGCACTGGGCCATCTGATTGAATACTCCAATTTATCCGCTACGGCGATGCAGAACTGGGTGAAACGCGACTTCAAGGAATACCTGGGCTCACCCCGGATCGGCAAAAAATATTCACTCAATCAGGCGGCGCTGCTGTTCATGGTCGATGATTTGAAGGCTTCGCTGGACTTTGAGAGCATCCGCCAGCTGTTTCGCATTCTGTTCCTTGCACCGGAGCGCGATGATGACGACCTGGTGGAACCGGCGCAGCTCTACTTCGGCTATGCCGAGCTGTTCGAAGAGATCAAGCGAAATCCGGAGCTTCGCACCCAAGGATGGACTGAGCTCAGCTCGCTGGAGGCATATTACGCTCAGACGGACAGCTCGCTGAAGGAGGCTGCGGACAATTTAATGAAGCGTCTCGGCCATCTGACCCGCCCGCAGATTGAGGCTGTGCGGAATATGCTGATGATTGCGGCAATCTCGGTACAAGCCTGCTATTGTCAGGCGCTGGCCCGTCAGTATTATCATGCTGCATTATTCCTTGATTTTTAACCGCTGCAATTTTAGAATGTTGTAGTGAAACCCAAGTTGTACCAGCAAGATTAAGGGTTGAAGGAAGAGGTGCCTTGTAGATGAGTCAAATGACACTGCTCCGTGAGCCGAAATCCCGCAAGCTGCTGTTCAGTGCAGGTCTTAGCTGGATGTTCGACGCCATGGATGTGGGGATGATTTCTTTTGTGGTGGCGGCTCTGGCCAAGGAATGGCAGCTGGGACCCGAGAAAATCGGATATTTAACGAGCTTAAATTCCGTGGGCATGGCGGTGGGCGCCGCTGCGGCGGGCCTGCTGGCTGACAGATTCGGCCGCAAATCGGTGCTTGTGTGGACCCTGCTGATCTTCTCGGCAGCAAGCGGCCTCTCGGCCTTCGCCACGGGATATGCAGTGCTGTGTGTGCTGCGTTTTGTCGCCGGCTTCGGCCTGGGCGGTGAGCTGCCGGTCGCTTCCACGCTGGTATCGGAAAGCGTGCCCGCGAAGGAACGCGGCCGGGCCGTCGTGCTGCTGGAGAGCTTCTGGGCGCTCGGCTGGATCGCTTCCGCGCTGATTGCCTACTTCGTCATTCCGGACTATGGCTGGCGGGCGGCCTTTCTGATCGGCGCGGTGCCGGCGCTCTATGCGCTCTATCTGCGGCGGGCGATCGACGATTCCCCGCGGTTCAATCAGGTGAAGCAGGCTCCGGTATCGCTGAAGAAGCGTGTGGCGGCCGTATGGTCGTCCGAGCACCGCAAGTCCACCATTATGTTATGGATTCTGTGGTTTACGGTAGTGTTCTCTTATTATGGAATGTTCTTGTGGCTGCCTACGGTAATGGTGCTTAAAGGCTTCAGTCTGGTGAAGAGCTTCGAGTACGTGCTCATTATGACGCTGGCGCAGCTGCCCGGCTATTTCACGGCAGCGTATTTCATTGAGAAATACGGCCGTAAGTTCGTATTGGTCATCTATTTGCTGCTCACTGCGGTGAGCGCCATCTGGTTCGGCAACGCTACGACAGAAGGCATGCTGATGGCGGCGGGGATCTGCCTGTCCTTCTTCAATCTTGGCGCCTGGGGCGGCATGTATGCCTACACCCCTGAGCTGTACCCAACAGCGGTGCGCTCTACCGGGACAGGCCTGGCTGCGGCATTCGGCCGGATCGGCGGCATTCTGGCCCCATCCATGGTCGGCTTGCTCGTCGCCCGTTCCGTCGGGATCGGCTCCATCTTCATGATCTTCTTCGTGACGATCATCATCGGCGCGCTGGCCGTGCTGGTACTCGGCAAGGAAACGAAAGGAACGGAGCTGTCCTGAGGACGGGAACAGGAATTCTTATTTCCACTTGATGTGGCTCTTGCGGGAATGATAAGATTAGAGAAGTGAATAGAGCAGCAGATTCAGGGTAACATGCAGCGCTTACGAAACGGTTCCTTCACACTTTGTGAACAGAACCGTTTTTTCATAACAAGAATCGAGAGTGATGAAGGGTGAGAAACGAGGGACGCGAGCCGCATTTCGCGGAGCTGGTCTGGGACGACACGGAGCGGAATATGCCGATTCCATCCCGGGCTGACGATCAGGCCCAGGCGCCGCAGCCGGCAACTGCTAGGCCCGCGAAGAAGCCTGCCGAGCCTGCGGTACAGCTGCAGCTGTGGGATATGGAAGAGAAGACGGAGCCTGTGACGACTACGGAAGGCCAGTTCGTGGTGCGGGCCAGGGAGCTCGCCGGCCATAAGGAGCCGGCGGCATTATTTGTACCGTTCAAGAGCTACTGGCCGACATACGGCCATATGACCGGCGCGCAGAACCGGTGGTATTTCTACTGGCGGGAGGAGGCCAGGCAAGGGAACTACCTCAAGACAGACCTCTCCTACATCTTCCTGCATGTGTATGAGCTGATCAACGGCGTCGGCTGGGAGGAGCCGGAGGAAGGGCTGTCCCAGCTGTGGGACCTGTGGGAGGCTTACCGCGAGCAATATAAACGGCTGGACCAGTATTTGGGCGGCTGGATTGCCGACTTCTCCTTCGTCCACAAGCTGGATATCCCCTTGTCCCTGATCATTGCCCGCTCGCGCGGGCTGGCCGGCGATCTCGCCGAGCTGGAGCTGATGCGCTGTCTCTCCGGCACACCGGAGCAGCTGACCTTCGAGGTGCTGACGGTGATGTCGGACTATGATATGAGCAAATCAAAGTTCTATCTGGGCGATGGCAAGGAAGCTCTGGAGAAGTATGTCCCTATGGTTGTGGCCCTGATTGATGCTTACGTGAAGCGTAAGCACGGCTCCACGCTGCTGGAGATGTTTCCGCCCGGTCCGGCGGTTCCCCGGGAGCGGTACCTGTTCCGCAGCGCAGTATATGACATCTCGATGTACGGCTACTCCGTGCTCGTGCCCGTAGTGCGTATCAGCAAATCTCCGCCCCTGCGCAGCCTCGTGACCCGGCTGTTCCGGCTGACCGAGAATAAGCTGCGGGAGCTGCTGGGCTTCCGGGGGCGGCTGAAGGACGTCAAGGTCGACGCCGATATGGAGGAGCTGATTACGCGCTTCCTGAAGAATGAATTCCACAAGGCTGAACAGGCGAAGAAGGGCCCCGCAGTCGTCATTGACCAGCAGAAGCTGGAGCGGCTGCAGAGCGATTCGGAGATTGTCCGCTCGCTGCTGACGGTGGACGAAGAGGACTCAGCCGGAGCAGAGATCGAGTACAAGGCCAGAGAGCAGGCAGAGGATGTTACAGAAGCCATGAGCAGAGAGCAGGCAGAGGATGTAACAGAAGCCAAGAGCAGAGAGCAGGCGGAGGATGTTACAGAAGCCAAGATCAGAGAGCAGGCAGAGGATGTAACAGCCTATAGGCTCACAACCGGGCCGGTAACTGCAGCCCGCGAGCCTGAGTCTGCTGATGCAAGGGATAAAGGCAGCCAGAAGGTACTTGAAGCGGATAATCCCGCTGAAGACGGTAGGGCAAGTGTTGACCTTCCAGCCGCTTCATCGGCGGCGGCCCAACCTGCGGCTGAATCTGAGGATTCTTCCTGGAACGATTTTGCGGCAGCGCTCTCTCCTCTCCAGCGTGAAGCCGTGCTGGCTTTGGCCGGAGCTGGCTTGTCCGCCGTGGAGCAGCTTGCGGCTGCCTCAGGAACAATGGCGGAGCTGCTGTTTGACGAAATTAACGGACTTGCGATGGATTGGCTGGGGGATCTGCTGATCGACGAAGAAGCGGTCAATGAAGAATGGCTGTCCATGCTTCAATATCTAAAGAGGTGAAATTTGGCATGAGTGAACTGAAAATTCCGAAGCGGGTCAGCACCGCGCTCGTCAATTCGTTGACGGCAGGCGTTGTCCCGCGCATCGGGCTGGAGCATATCGCGGTCGGCCGTCTGCCCGAGGTGGAGGCCATCCTGCGGGATATGGACAATATCGCGGAGGGCGGAGCCGCCTTTAAGCTGATTACGGGCCGGTACGGCAGCGGCAAGAGCTTCCTGCTGCAAATGATCCGCAACTACGCGATGGACCGCAATTTCGTGGTCGCGGACGCGGACCTGTCGCCGGAGCGGCGGCTCGTCGGCACTAAGGGCCAGGGCCTGGCCACTTACCGCGAGCTGATGAGCCATCTCTCCACACGCACCCGGCCGGACGGCGGGGCGCTGGAGCTGATGCTGCAGAAGTGGATCATGTCGCTGCAGCAGGCGGCGATGCAGGAGACAGGCTACACGCCCGGTTCTCCGGAGCTTGGTACGGAGGTGGAACAGCGCATTTACGCGGTTACCTCGGAGATGCGCGGCCTGGTGCACGGCTTTGACTTTGCCAAGGTGCTGGCCGCTTACTGGAACGGGCATAAGCTCGCCGACGACGGGCAGAAGCAGGATGCGCTGCGCTGGCTGCGCGGCGAATTCGCCACCCGCACCGAAGCGCGGAATGCACTTGGGGTCGGCGTCATCATCGACGACGACAACTGGTACGATTATATGAAGCTCTGGGCGGAATTCACCGGGGCCATCGGCTATAAAGGACTGCTGCTGTTCATAGATGAAGGCGTCAATCTCTACAAGATCACAAACAGCATATCGCGTCAGAGTAACTATGAGAAGCTGCTGACAATGTTCAATGATACGATGCAGGGCAAGGCGGAGCGGCTGGGCATCTTCATCGGAGGCACGCCGCAGTTCGTGGAAGACGGGCGGCGCGGGCTGTTCAGCTATGAAGCGCTGCGTTCGCGCCTCGTCTCGGGGCGTTACGGTTCCGCCGGACTGAACAACTATACCGGGCCGATTGTGGCGCTTGAGATGCTCTCGCATGAGGAGATCCTGGTGCTCCTGCAGAAGCTGCGCGATATTCATGCGCTTCATTATGGCTATGAGCCCAAGCTGACGCAGGCCCAACTGGTGCATTTCATGGAGGAGGCGGTCGGACGGCTGGGCGCGGATGAGCTGCTCACCCCCCGCGAGGTGATCCGCGACTTCATGGACCTGCTGCATACGCTGAGCCAGCATCCGGATATTACGTTCGAGCAGCTGGTCGGAGAGCGCAAGGCCAAGCCGGCGCAGGCCGAGGAGAATGAGCTGGACGGCTTTCTTGCGGAGTTTGACCTATGAGCGGGAATCCTTTTCACCGGCTGGCGCCTTTTATCAAGGAATTTATCTATAAGAACCGCTGGGAGACGCTGCGCGAAGCCCAGGTGGATGCCTGCCGCGTGCTGTTCGATACGCCGCATCATCTCCTGATCGCTTCAGGCACGGCTTCGGGCAAGACGGAAGCTGCATTCTTCCCGGCGCTCACAGAACTGTATGAATCACCGTCGCGCTCGGTAGGCATTCTCTACATCGCGCCGCTCAAGGCGCTGATCAATGACCAGTTTGCCCGCCTGAACGATCTGCTGCGCGAAGGCAACATTCCGGTCTGGCATTGGCATGGCGACGTGCCCCAGGCCGATAAGACGAAGCTGATGCAGAATCCTTCGGGTGTGCTGCAGATTACGCCGGAATCGCTCGAAGGGCTGCTGATGAACCGGCCGAACGCGATACCCGCGCTGTTCCATGATCTCCGGTTCATCATCATCGACGAGGTGCATGCCTTCATGGGCGCGGACCGCGGCATCCAGGTGCTGAGCCTGCTGGCGCGGCTATCGCGGATGGCCGGCTGCCGCCCGCGCCGGATCGGTCTGTCGGCCACGCTCAGCGACTACGCCTCTGTGACGGAATGGCTGGCCGCCGGGACACGGGAGAGCGTGGAGGTATCTGCGCCGCAGGGCGGGCGGAAGCTGCGCCTCAGCGTGGAGCATTTCTCCTTCCCGGATGCGCGCAATGAAGAAGAGGCCGAGCATCTGGAGCGGGCGAAGCAGGCGTACCATACCTTCGTGTATGATCACACGCATCTGAAGAAAGCGCTGATCTTCACCAACAGCCGCAGCGATGCCGAGGAGGCCATCCTGGAGATGCGGCGGATCGCGGCCAAGCGCGGCGAACGCGACGTGTTCTATGTGCATCACGGCAGCATCTCCGCGATGCTGCGTGAAGAGACGGAGGCCGCGCTGCGCCAGGGCCCGGGCCCGGCCGTGGCCGCAGCGACGCTGACGCTGGAGCTCGGCATCGACCTCGGCGAGCTGGAGCGCGTGGTGCAGCTCGGCGCGCCATACAGCTGCGCGAGCTTCGTGCAGCGGCTCGGGCGTTCCGGACGGCGCGGCGATGCCGCCTCCGAGATGGTCTTCGTCACGCCGGAGGAGGAGGACGAAGAGGCGCAGCTTCCGGCGCGGATGCCGTGGACGCTGCTGCGGGCCATTGCCGTCATCGAGCTGTACGTGCGCGAGAAATGGGTAGAGCCGCTGAACGTGCGGCAGCTCCCGGTCGGGCTGCTCTATCATCAGACGATGAGCATCCTCAAGAGCATGGGCGAGGCGGAGCCGGAGGACCTGAAGGAAGCGGTGCTTGGCCTGCCATCCTTCCGGAGCATCGCTTCCGAGGACTACGATGCCTTCATGGAATATATGCTCGGCATGGGTCATATCGAGAAGCTGGATGAAGGCGGGCTGCTAATCGGCCTCGCCGGAGAGAAGATCGTCAACAACTTCCGTTTCTATGCGGTATTCAAGGACGACGAAGAGCATGTGGTGTATAACGGAACGGAAGAGATCGGCTCCATTACCACCGTCCCGCCTCCGGGTTACTGCTTCTCCCTGGCCGGCAAGCTGTGGAAGGTGGAAGAGGTGGATAACCGCCACAAGGCAGTCTACGTCAAGGGCTCGCGCGGTAAGGTCGATACGCTCTGGGTTGGCGGTGGCGGGGATATGCATACCCGCATTATGACCAAAATCCGCGAGATTCTGGGCTCTACCGCGCTGTATCCGTATCTGGCGCCCAGTGCCGCCGCCCGCCTGGAACGGGCCCGCCGCCTGGCCAAGGAGAGCGGTCTGCTGACCCGCTCGGTGCTTCCGGCCGGAGGAGACTCGGTCTTCATCCTGCCTTGGGCCGGCAGCCGCCAGTTCCGCACGCTGGAACGGCTGCTCAAGAACAACCTGAAGGGCCCGCTCGGCCTGCGTACGGTAATGCCGATGGAGCCGTATTATATGGTTGTTGCCGGCAAGGCCGACGCAGAGACGCTGGAGGAGGCGATTATAGCGGAGACCGCTGCCGCCTCCGATCCGCTGGTGCTGCTGGGCCCGGACGAAGCGCCATATCTGGGCAAGTATGACGAATTCATTCCGCATGACTTGCTGCGCAAGGCGTTTGCGCTCGACGGACTCGATGTTCCGGGGTTAATCCAGGTGCTGAAGCAGTGGCGGCAGCCGGATCATCCATAGTACAACCAACGAGGGTTGACCTGTAACCGCTGATGATCAGCGGTAAGGTCAACCCTCTTAATGTTGGGAAACCCCCCTAGTACCTTGACCTATGCAAATTTCATAGAATAAGTGCTTTAATTCCCCTCTAGCTTACTCGGTTGCAAAGTGCCATTGCACTGATTTCTAAGCCTGGTTTGTTTTCACTTCCCGCGCATTCACTTCCCACGCATTCACTTCCCACGCAGTCACTTCTTGCTCGAACCGTTCTAAGCAGCCAATTCGGCGATGCAAACACTAACGTACAGTTGAAACACAGAAGAATTTAGGTGGCGATTTTCCACATCCCGTGAACAGGCCGACAAACAGCACAATCCGGCTAATCAATCCTATTGTAGGCGAAAAATCGACCACAATGTCTTGCCGTGGAGGAAAACAGACCCATTATAGTCGTTAAACCGACCACAATGAGCTGTAGTGAAGCTAAACAGAGCAAAACGTAGGCGAAAAATCGACCATAATCCACAAACCAAGCTCACCTAACGAAAAGCAGGACAGAAAGGGATGTAAGTGCGGACGTCTCCAGCCTTACTCGCAAATAGATGGTGCATAGCTACAATTTGATGCGGTCAAGGTACGAGTTAGTGTCGAATGAGAATTCCTAATTATATATTCGGATCGCCTTAAACTTCAGCACAGCAGCAGTTGCGAGCGTGAAGAGCAGCACCCCTGCAGCCAGCATGGCCGAAGGCGGGCCAAAGCTGTCAGAAGCTGTGGAGAACAGTGCGAGCCCCAGTGGAGGCGCAACGGTCATGACTGAACCGAGCACACCGAACAGCCGGCCCTGCAGCTCCTCGGGTACCTCCAGCCGGAGGATAATGTTAATCAGCAGCGTTGAGAAAGAGAAGGTAACCCCGATCAGCAGAATCAAAGCGATAGCTATGAACATCTCTGTAACCAATGAAAGAGCTGTGTACAGGGGCCCGAGCAGCAGCAAGGCTATGCAGACCACCAGACCGCGGCGGCGGATTCTGTCGCCCAGCAGGAGAATCAGTCCGGAGCCAAGCATATACCCGAGAGGGATACAGCTTTCCATCAGCCCGAACTGAAAGGGGGTAGCCTTCCAGACCTGAACAGCCATAACCTGGGTCAACATCAGCGAGGAGAGGAAGAATAACGTCAGCATGGGAAGCATGAACGTGACGGCCCGGGCGAACGGATTGCCCCAGATAAAGCGGAAGCCGCCGGCGATGTCCTGCTTGAAGGATTGCTTGACGCGGGACTTGCCGGCCGCAGCGGCGAACGGCCCGGCCGCCGCTACGAGCACGAAGGCTGCCAGAAAGGTCATGCCGTCGATCAGGATCGCCGGCGCACCGCCGAAGGCGGCAACGAACATCCCGCCAAGCGCATAGCCTGTCGAACGGGAAATATTCTCGGATAACGTCATCCACCCCGCAGCCCGCTGGATATGTTCTCTGCCGACGACGGTCAGGAGCGAGGCTTGAAAGGCCGGCGCATGAAATTGTCCGGCTGACGTGACCAGCGCCGTAAGGCAGAGCAGAAGGATGAAGGGAGGATGCGGCCAAGTCATGGTCAAGGCGATACACAGTGCCGCTGCACTCTGCACCAGATAAGCGCAGAGCATCAGCTTACGGCGGTTGATCCGGTCGGCTAGTGTACCTGCAATGCTGCCGAGCAGTGAGCAGATGATCATATTGGACACCGTCATGATGCTCATCATTTTGGCGCTGCCGGTTTCCTGGAGCACCCAAAGGCTGAGTGCAAGGCTATGAAAGGCATTTCCCAGGACGGTTAAGGTGCTGGCGGAGAACAGGAGCAAAAACACTTTATTCTTGTATAATACCGGATACTGCCTTTCTACAGCTGATGCGGGCATGAGGAGCGGAGCGCTTGACGGTTCCATAAACGGAATACCTCCTAATTTGTCGCTTGACATAGCTTCATAACATAGACGGACTTCATTTTTTTCGCTTAACTTAAACGTTTAAGTTATTATAAAAGATTTAAGTCAAAACATCAACCAAAAATTGGTTGCCACTGCGTTCAGGAGCGGCTACACCTGCACGAAGTGCGTTCATCACATGCATTGCTGCTTGAGCGCGGTTATTCAGGAAGCGGACAGTGTGTAAGCCTTGCGGCAACAGCTCAGGCAATCCGCAGGTGCATAGGGCAGTAATAGAAGGATTGGGAAGCATTCGGTGGATAACGACGGCCAGCAGTTCATTGGTGACAATCAAATGACGCTCCGGATTCGCTCTCACGAAATCTTCCAGCCCGTCAAGCGCATCGCTGCCTTGCGGCATCTTATGTATATTCTGCTGCGGCAGACCTGAGCTGCCGGTAATCCATTCCGTCAAAGCGGCATTGTGGAAATGCTCTACAATTAAACACGGTGCAGCAGGAGAAGAGGCTACCGCGGCTTCAATAGCTTGAGGATAGTTATAATTCACCTGGTTAAACAAGGGATCGTCAATTTTACTGTTCAGCAAAATAACCGGCACCCCCTCCATAAAGTTCGAGGAGATCCGGTAAAACATATCGTCTCTGACATCGATCACGAATACCGCTTCCAGCTTGCGTTCCCGGATAATGTCCATGGCCGGCGCTTCCGGATTCAGGCTGACCAGCAGCGTATGGTAACCCGCTTCAGTCAGGAGCAGCTCCAGGCTTTCGACCAGACACATATGACTTTGCCGGCTCCAGAAGGGAAGCTCCGCCGTTTTATTGAGCAGAATTCCGACCAGACCGCTGCGCTGCTTAACGAGTGAACGGGCGGCCAGATTCGGCGCATAATTCAGCTCCCTGGCAATTTGCCGGATGCTCTCACGGGTATGATCGGGAATGGTCTGATTCGGCACATTGTTCAGCACATAACTAACCGTTGCCACAGATACATTCGCCAGGGCGGCAATATCCTTAAGCGTTGCCTTCTTCTTCATCACTGACACTCCTTTGCCTACGCCTAGCACCAACAGTATCACCGCAGGCAGCGGCAAGTCAATAATATGCGGACCCAGCAGCTATTCTTTGCATTTTGACAAATGAAAGGTTCCACCAAAAAAGCTGCCTGCCCGCCCCGGGGACGGACCAAGCAGCTCAGCTTAGGCTAATCAGGTTATATTCTTGGGGACATTGTTCAGGCTTGGCACATAATCGGCTTCCTTACTGTTCTTTAAAGGTTCGGGTTCTTCCGTAAAATGGGCCGCGTCATAACGGTTGTCTTTGCTGTCTGCCTTGTTGTTGGCACGGCTGTATTTGGCATCGGCATTGTTTTTGGGCATGGGAATCACCTCCATTTGTCATCCTTAATATGAGGTGGCGAAGGGATTTTTATGCTGCCGGTTCGCGGGCTGCTCTGTTATAACCATACGAATCCTAATCTAACTCACGAGGTGATTGCTTTGCCTAATAATTCTGCGGGTGTTAATCCGGTGGTGGTTGCTGCTTATGACCCTGCCTGGACAAGCGAGTTTCAGCGCATTCAGGAGCGCATGCTGGAGATTGCCGGAGATTTGATTATCGCTGCCGAGCATGTGGGCAGTACCTCTGTGCCGGGTCTGCCTGCCAAGCCGATTATCGATATTGATCTGGTTATGGAAAGCTACGATCTCCTGCCGCAGATCATTGAACGTCTTGGCCAATACGGATATGAGCATGAAGGCAACCAGGGTATTGAAGGCCGGGAGGCTTTTCGCAGTACCAGGGAAGACGGATTCATGAAATATCATCTGTATGTATGCCCCAAGGACGGAAAAGGGTATCTCGAGCATATCGCTTTTCGCAATTATTTGCGCGAGCATTCCGCTGCCTGCCAAGCTTACGGGGAATTGAAGCAGGCTCTCGCAGTGCAGTACCGGGAAGACAGGGAAGCCTATGGCGCAGCCAAGACGGCTTTTGTCCATGAGATTCTGGGTAAAGTCATGCCTAGCCGGTAATGCGGCATTTCCGGAACTACAGTGGTACGCCGCTGGGCTCCCGCAGTTACTACGCATGGCTCCAGAACAGCCCTTGTGACGGTTCGTCCGGCAGAATCGCAGTATACGTATTCTCTCCAGCCGGTTCGCTGAAGCCAAAGGTCCGCCAATCGTTCAGTGCCGGTGAACCGAAGCAGATCTGCGAGGTCCGCTCCACATTGTCAAAGAGCATCGACCACATCGTTCCGAACCCCTCACTGTAGTGATGACAGCATACCCCGTCCGGCGCGGTTCTGCCAGCCAATTGCTTCAGGAGTGCAGCGGCATCGGCGGTGTCCGGAGAGGTGTCCAGAAAGGCGAAAGCAGCGTGTAACGCGTCAAGTCTGGCTTTCGAGTTGTACATCACCTCTCTGTTATGCTGCAGCATAGCGGGAAGGGTGTAGTGGTTCGTAGATACGGCCAGCTTCACATGCTCGTTTGCAGCAGATGGCCGGATCATTTCAACCTCCATGTGCGAGCCGGCTGCTTCGATCAGCGCAATCTTACCATGGCGGTCGCTAATCAGATAGTTGCGGTAATCACAAATCGGGATACTGCGGATGAGAGCTGCTGCTTCTTTGGTGCTTGAACACTGGTCGAGCAGCGCCCGCACTACAGCCGGGAACACAAAGCCTTCCTCCGTCATCTCCGGCCGCATTCTTCCCGAAGTGGTCGTCACACTGAGTCCTTCGTCGTTCATCCCGTCGTACCTTCCGAACAGTTGAAGCGCAAAGCCGATATGCCGCGGTTTCCCGGTTACCCGGGTCGTGGTCAGCAGCAGCTGATTATACGGCTCATCCTCCCAGCCATAATCATAGGTGCGCATATGATACGTCTGTGCTCCTGCCGGGTCTTTAATATGAAGCGCTGCCTGGCTGCAGTGTCCCTGGGGCTGGATATAGGAGTAGTAGAAGACCACTTGCTCGGCCTTCAATTGAAGCTCATCGGCAAATCCCCTTATTTCCTCATTCAGCCCCGGATTGATTTGTTCGATACGGTCCATCGCATGATGGACTGCTGATGCCTGCAATGCCGGTCCGTTCATAAAGGGAGAGGACATAAAGCGTACAAGCGATTCTTTTTCCCGGATGATTGCTCCAAGCTGCCGGCCCACCTCGTAATGGGTTCCCTCCGTAACCACATGCTGATAGACGGCTGTTCTTTTGACCATGATTGCTGGCCGCTCCTTTCTGCTCATTGCATTAATGTCATCATTATAGGTGGGCCCGGATCATTTAGACAAAGCCGCTACAGGTTGAAATAAGCGGGTAGGGTTGGCTAGCAGTGCATATTGAGCCCCCGGCAGGCCTATTTAAGCAGCGGATCGCGGAAATCCTTGTATTATGAGCGTTTTTATGGTAACTTATGGTTACAAATTTGGGATTCAAAAGGCTGCTCCGGCACGGCCATCCGGCCGGGTCCGGGCATAACGAAAGCGGAGAAGGGCGTGCCCTTGCTCCGCTTTTTTGGTTCCTGTACAGGCACTGACGCTGCCCGTCTCTTATGTAAGATTGCTCTGGTACTCCTCACCCAAGAAGCGTTTCAGCGGACTATGTTCACGGCTGTTCACGCGGTAGATGGCGTCTATAATCTCGTCCTGGCGTTCAGCAGCTTCGCCCTCAGGCAGCTTCAGTACAACATCATCCAGAATATAAGGTCCATTCTTGAAATGTCCCATTAGCGCGCCTTTAAATTCACCGTCGATCAGAAGATAATACAGAATGTCATACTGTTCATGCTTGTACAGCGCCTTGAGTACGTGTTCATGAGTCTTCACCAGGAAATCGTTCCGGTGCAGCGCCAATACCCCACGCACCTGCTCCGGCTCCCCTTGGGCAGACAGCTCCGCTTCATCCCCGCTCAGGATGTAGCCGGCGCCAGTGTCTACAAGTTCACCGGTCCCGACCAGCTCGGCCACGGCGGCTTTGAGCTCCTTGACCGGCAGCTTGTAGTAGGATTTGGCCATGTCCAGGTCGAACAGCGGCAGCCGGTAAGCGAAGCGCTTCAGTACAATGGTAAGCGCCTCGTGCCGTGTATATCTGCTTACACTCAGCTCAGGGTACATCTGGGCAAACAGCACCCAGCCCCGGTCCCATTCTCCGTTATATTGATCTTCGGCGACCAGAAAGGCTTCCTGGAAACGGTGGAGGACTGGCGTGATTTCCTTGACCAGCATGCCCGTGATCTCTTTCATGGTCTGGATATTGATGGGACCGTTGTCTGTGATCAGCGTAAGCAGCCGGGCCTGTACCTCGTTAAGTGAATCCATCGGCTTGCGGTACAGTCCGGCGAACAGCTCCAGATCCTCCCGTTCAATCCAGCCCAGATTGCCGCCCTGAAAGCGGCCTTTGACCAGCTCCCTGGCAAGGAGACGTTCCCGGTTATACTGCATATCGTCAAAGCTGGCCCGGAAGCTCAGGCTTGGCGGGTTGCCGAAGCCGCACCAGTATTCATTTAGCCCCGGAGAGAGGTCACGGTAAAGTTCGCCGTATTCAGCGGTGTCAGCCGGATGCAGCAGCATTTGGCGTTTCATGCGCAAGGAAATAACATGTTCATAAGGAATCATGGGTTGCCTCCTGTCCAGAATGGAAATCTCTAGCATCAGTGTAGCAGCAAAACAGAAGCTGTACCAGTGCCGGAAGCAGCCGGAAGGGGAGTAGGGCGGGTGAGTCATCCGGGAATACTAAAATATGTATAGGAGGTAACATTTGTAACAGCGGAGGCTGTCCATAAATTGGTACAACCATTACGGGAGTTTGCTTCTAATTTCATAGCTGAGGGAATGTTTGTGAATAAAGTTACAAAGTTAGTGCTGGTAGCGGGGCTTTCACTTTCGATCGTGGGAATCGGCAACAGCGGAGTCCTGAACAATGTCAGCTCAGCGGCCAGTGCGCCGCTTAAGGTAGGCCGGGTTGAGGCTGCAGCTCATGGCACCAAATGCTTCACGGTAGCGGTTGCTGTAGTGCAGAACGGCAAAATCATCGCCGCCTCACTGGACGACTATCAGTTCCTGAGCTCGGAAGTGGCTAAGGGAGTGCCCAATTCAGATAAGGATTTCGGACAGAATTACAAAGACCCGAATGTGGTCCTGGCATCGAAGAAGACCAATACCAAATACTACAGCGAGCACATGAAGGAAGAAGCGAAGTCTACCGTCAGCTATGACAAGAACCTCGCAGCCATCGAGAAATACGCCACCGGCAAGACCGTTAAAGAACTGGAAGTTGTGCTGGCGAAGAAGAGCATTTCACAAATGGCCGACGCCGTAAGCGGAGCCACTCTGGTGGATACCAAGGGCTATTTGACGGCCATCCTGAACGCTGCCAAGGCTGCTAAGTAAGCAGGGCGGATTCTGTTTTGCATTATGACCCTTCACCTTGGTGGAGGGTATTTTGTATGGGGAGTTGGCGGGCTGCGGTTTCATCAGCTACAGGTTCTTTAATCGTTTGATGGCCCAGGAAGGGAAAGAGAACAGCCCCTTGTCCGTCTGAATGCTATAGTAGCCCGGCCTGTCGCCGTTCAGGCATTGGCCCATATAAGTCTCTCCGCTGATTAAATGAACCTGTATCTTCACCCCCGCATGGATAGCCTGCTGAAGCTTTAATTTATAATCCACGGTAATCTCCTCGACAATCAATTTCAGATAAATATCCTTCTCAAAATTGTACTTAAACCGTTTCTCCGGCCTTAACACGCCAAAATGAGAATTTGACAATATTGTAATCTTAGGTGGAATAAATAAGCATTGATAATGAAACGCCTGTTCGTATACAATCATATAAAATATTCTTAAGCGGAAGTATTCTCGCATGGCAGCCGGCGCAGGAGCAGCGGCACGCCTGAGTTCTACCGGACCCCGATCCTGGCCTTCCTCTTTATCATCGCCCAAACTCCTATGTAAATACCCCTATGTAAAATTGAAACAAGAATCTTTAGTATACAGCAGCGGTAAACAAATCTCTATAAGGTTGTATACCGCTCCGTGTTCATTTACCTTCCGACCGCAGCCTGTTCCGGTAATCGCTTGGCGATACGCCGGTATGCTTGCGGAACTGCTTCGAGAAATAGAGCGCATCATTAAAGCCTACCGAAGTGGCGATGCTGTCGATGGACCATGAGCCGCGCAGCAGCTCCTTCGCTTTATCCATCCGGGTGTGCAGCAGAAACTGCTTGGGTGACATTCCGGTTCTTTGTTTAAAAGCCTTGGACAAATGCGCCCGGTGATACCCGAGCGTCGCAGCCATATGATCGATGCTGATCTGCCGGTGATATTGCAGCGTAATCCAGCGGATCGCCTGATCGACCTGGCGGTCAATGGCCTGGGGGAGCTGCCCCGGATGCTCGGGCAGAGCGCCCAGGTTGGCCTGGGCAAGCTTATGCAGCAGCAGCCGGGCCCATCCGGAAGCTTCCAGGCTCTCAAGCTGGGGATGAGGGGATTGCCGGAATGAAAGGCGCGTGTGCTCGTACAATTCCTGAAGCTCGGGCCAGTGAGCGGAGTGCAGCACCGGACGCGCCGTGCTGATGCCGATGCCCTCCAGCAGGCCGGCTACCGCTTCTCCCTGCAGCGCCACCCAGGCATATCTCCAAGGTCTCGACCGGTCCGCCCGGTAGCTGAAGAGCAGGCCGGGAAAGATGACAAAGGTATCTCCGGCCCGGCAGGGATAAGGCACTCCCTCGCTATGGAACATTCCCTCTCCTTCCAGCACCGTATGGATCAGATAATATTCGTGAATGGAGGGTCCCATCTGGTGCCCGGGTCGCGGCCGGGCTTCTCCGCTGAACAGCACCGTGAAATCCCGCTCCTCCGGAAGCAGATTGAACGCTTCGTTGATCTGATAGTGATCCTGATTCATGGCTTCCTCCCGATCCGCCGGCTGGCGGCAATTACTATTAGGAAGATTACAGCAGACCCGGACCAAATGCAACATTTCTCCATACCGCTGACTGTAACGGGCAGCGTCCAAGCGGAAGCGGTGATTCCGCATAGGTATATAGAAGCCGCCGTCAAGAACTGCATAACCTGCAAGGGAAGCGGCATACCGGAACGGAGGTGGAGGGTCCGTGTTTGTACAAAAGCATGTACTGGCTGCAGGCAGCCGGATGGCAACGCCTTATGTTGTGGTCAGCGGCCAGCAACCGGGTCCGGTCTTTATGATTGTGTCGGGAATACACGGCAATGAGCCGGCCAGCATCCGTGCGGCGCAGCAGCTTGCCGCTATGTTCAGCCGCCGGGAGCTGCTGCTATTCAGGGGGAAGGTGGTGATCGTCCCTCTGGTGAATAAGAAGGCTCACCGCCGCAAGATCAGAGGCCGTCCCGATCTGAACCGCACCTTCCCGGCGGGCCGCGGTAATGCACGGGCGACCCATCCGCTGTCGGAAGCCTTGCTGCAGCTGGCCAGGAGCCACCGTCCGGAGTGGTACCTTGACCTGCACGAAGCAAACGGCCTGTCGCAGAAGAATCCGGCACGGGTGGGGCAGACGCTGATTGTCAGCCCCGGCAGCAGGGCTACCGCAACAGCGAAACGGATCATTAAGCAGGTGAACCGGACCATCGGCACTCCGGCGTACGCCTTCAATCTGCGGCAGCGTGAACGCTCCGGAACCTCAAGAATGGCCATGCAGCGTCTGCTTGGCGCCAGGGCGGTGACGGTCGAGACTTGCTGGAGCCTCGATTTTCGCTTGCGGGTAGATTATCAGCTGCAAATCGTCCGCGCTTTTCTCCGCTCAGCCGGAATGCTGGGCTAGGAACCGTGCAGCCCTGCGATACACAGAACTAAGCCTGGACCCGCAGCGCAGAAGCAGCCGCTGCGGGTATTGACTTTGCTGTCCATAGTGTATATATTAGATATACACATTACATACAATATAAACAAAGGATGCGGACACAGGCATGAATCTATTGATTTCAAGCACTTCCGGCGAACCGATTTATGCCCAGATTGTCGGACAAATCCGCCAAATGATTTTGCAGGGTGAGCTGGTCTCCGGCACCCCGCTGCCTTCCATCCGCCAGCTGGCCAAGGAGCTGCAGATCAGCGTCATTACCTCCAAGCGGGCTTATGAGGAGCTGGAACGGGAGGGGCTGATCAACTCTGTGGTCGGGAAGGGCTCATTCGTCTCCGGCGCGGACCCGGAGTTTATCCGGGAGCAGCGGCTGCGTGTGATGGAAGGGCGGCTGAAGGAAGTTATAGACGAGAGCAGACTGCTGGGGATGGAATACGCGGAGCTGGCAGAAATGCTGAAGCTGCTGTATGAGGAGGAAGCGTAAAATGAGTCATTGTATTGAAATGAAACAGATCAGCAAGGATTATGATCGATTTCAGCTGCATCAGGTGAATCTGGGCATCCAGGAAGGCTACATTACCGGCCTGATCGGACCCAATGGTGCAGGGAAGACGACGCTCATCCGTATGATGATGGGCATGGTGCATCCGGATAAGGGGGAAGTGAAGCTGTTCGGCGAAGAAGATCAGCTGAAGCTCTCCCGTAACAAGGCGCGTATCGGTTATGTTTCCGATGAGAATATTTATTACGAGCAGCTTACTGTCAAGCAAATGAAGAAAGTGCTCGCACCCTTCTATGACCGCTGGGACGAGGATACATACCAGAAATATGAAGCGCAGTTCAAGCTGCCCCCCGGCAAGAAGATCAAGGATCTCTCCAAAGGCATGAAGATCAAATTCTCGCTGGCCGTCGCCCTCTCGCATGGAGCGGATCTGCTCATTATGGACGAGCCGACCTCCGGACTTGATCCTGTCTTCCGCCGGGAGCTGCTTGATCTGCTCAGTGAGCATATCCAGGATGAGCGCAAGACGATTCTGTTCTCCACCCATAACACAACCGATCTGGACCGGATTGCCGATTATATAGTTTTTATTAATGACGGGCGTATCATCTTTCACGAGATGAAGGAGGCGCTAGCCGAGCAGTATGTGCTGGTAAAGGGCGGGAAGGAGCTGCTGGACCGTGATGTGCGGCGTATGTTCGTCGGTGTGCGTGAGAATGCCCATGGCTTTGAGGGGCTGGCTAAGGAGCGGAGTGATGTAGAGCGGTTTTTCCAGGATAATGCCATTTGCGAGACGCCTACACTTGAAGAAATCATGTACTTTACTGTAAAAGGGAGTGCCGTTCATGTCTAGCGCCTTTTATCTGATCCGTAAAGACTTTGTGCTGATAAAGAGAATGCTGCTGCTCTTCATCCCTTATTATATGATTATGGGATACACGGTGATGGACCAGTACACGATGTTCACGCTGTTTCCGGCGATGCTGCTGCTGATCAATGGCTGTACACTGGATGTGCAGCAGAACAATCAGCGCTTTCTGGTCAGTCTGCCGCTGCAGCGGCAGGATATTGTAAGAGCCAAGTATCTGGCGCTGTTTCCATACGCTTTGTTAAGCTTTTGTTGTACGCTGGTTCTGTACGCCGCAGCTTTTGCCCTCGGCAAGATTGATACTCCGCCGGCCTGGCGGGAGATTGCCTTGATGCTGCTTTTATTTCTCGTGCTGGCCTCGCTCTACTTACCGCTGCATTATTGGCTGGGGCAAAAGGGCACCCAGATTGTGAACTTCATCTTTATCATGCTGATCATGCTCAATGTTTCCGCCTTTAACAAGCTGCTGGAATGGTTCCCGGCGGCGGGGGAATGGATTGCAACGGGTTCAGCGGATCATGTGCTGCCGGTGATCCTGCTAATTCTGGCCTGTATGATCCTTATATACGCTTCATATCTGATCTCTTCACGGATCTTTATCAAGAAAGACATTTAAGTGTACAGTAAGATGACCTTCCTGATCAGGAGGGTCATCTTTTTTGCTGTGCATGCAGAATATCATATCCGGACGCGGGAGAGTGTGATATTTTTAGACAAAATTTCTAAACAAGGAGGCCTATCCGTGATTACTAAGCATAATCTGGAAGATTATTATGTCCGCATCGGCCGGCTGAAGCAGCGGTACCTGTCGGAGTCCTTTGCCGCAGACCTCCCGGGGTTCGTCTCGCATGCCGAGGCGGCCGAATGGTTCCGCAGTCTGTTCGCTGAGGGCTTTGTGTTTGTCGAGGAGCTGGAAGCGGCCAATTCCGAAAGCTATTATCTGTACGATATCATCCATGACCGTGACATCTGGGAGCGCAGAGAGCGGGATATCCGCGAGAAAGGTGCTGCCACCGGACCCGGAATGCTCCTGTGCGCGCAGCGGGTAGACATTTATGAGGATGGTTCGGTACAGCTGGCGTTCTAGCACCGGGAAGACAGAAGACTCGTACAATCAGGGGAATCCCTTATCGTACGAGTCTATTGTAAACCTAATATGCGGTCGGCTAGTCCGGGCTTACTTGGCGTAATATCCGCCGTCAATCGGCAGCTCCACACCGGTGATGTATGAAGATTCGTCCGAAGCCAGGAACAACGCGCCCTTGGCGATATCCTCGGCAGTCCCGAGACGCTGCAGCGGCGTTTGCGAGTAGAACCATTGCTTCATCTTCTCATCCTTCAGCAGATCCTCGGTCATCGGTGTTTCGATATACCCCGGATGAATGGAATTGGCACGGATATTATGCTTCGCATAATCAACGGCAGTCGCTTTGGTCAGCAGTCGTACGGCGCCTTTACTCGCGGTGTAAGGTCCGGCGCCGCTGCCGCCCGTCAGGCCGGCAATCGAGGAGATGTTGATGATGGAGCCGCCGCCGGCAGCGATCATATGCGGAATGACAAGCTTTTGCCCGAGAAAAATGCTGGTCAGGTTAATGCGCATGGTCCGCTCCCAGTGCTCGACGGTTTGCTCCATAAACGGGGTAGGGTCGGAAATCCCCGCATTGTTGACCAGAACATGGATTTGCCCGAACGTCTCAATGGCCGTATCGACCACATGTACCCAATCGGCCTCGGAGGTAACGTCCTGCTTCAAGCCTAAGGCCTCGCCGCCGCTCTCCTGAATTTCCCGTACAACCTCCTGGAGCTTGTCTTCCTGTAGATCGGTGATGACCACCTTGGCGCCTTCCTTGGCGAACAACAATGCATCCGCTTTGCCCATACCGCCGGCGGCTCCTGTAATGATTGCAACTTTATGGTCTAATCTGCCCATATTAAATCCCTCCGTAAGTTATTGGTTTATAGCTTCCGAGCATACTCCTGTTTCCCATTTCCGCTTTGGCGCTCCAGATTACCGATCATCTTCTCATAAGAAGATATCAGCAGGCTCAGCTCCTTGTCGGAGAAGTCATCCCACACACCGTCCGTCAACACTCTATAGCGCTCCAGCATCTGTTCTTCTACAGCCCGCCCCTGATCGGTAATTCTCAGAAAGACTTGCCGCCGGTCGGTCTCCGAGGCGATGCGCTCGACATACCCTTTCTGCACCAGCTTGCCCGTCAGATTCGTAATGGCCGACAGGGTAACGTCCAGCATTCCGGCAAAATACGAGCTGGTCTGCATATCCTGCCTGGCCAGCGACTGCAGGATCAAATACTGCGGCGCCGTCAAGGAGTTGTCCAGCAGCTTGGCGTAACTGGCTACCAGAGTCATCATATGCCTGCTGATCAAGTGCGAAAGCTGTTCCCGCTTATCCAAGTGGCACCCCGTCTCCAGCTATAGTTAATTGCTTTAAATAGTTAATAGGTTTAAACAACTTAAATTTAAACTTAAATCTATGCTTTGTCAAATGGGAATCGGCGGAAGCCAATATGTAAGTTCGTTCTGTTTTGCTATATAGATTGAACTAAAGATTTTTGTGTTGGGATTAGCCGTGACGCAAGAAAACCTTTGGACTTCCGGTTGTTTCCCGTCCGTAGATTTCTTGATTTATACCGCTTGTTGCGGTTCCGGCCACCGCCTGATGGCTTTCCGCAGTAAAGCTGATAGGCGAAGCACGGGCTGTCATCGTTTTAAGCTGATGAAATGTAGATCGTGATTATCCTCCACACAGGTCAAATCATGAGGAAGGCCAAGAGCGCCCATGACTAAAGGCGGCAGCAGCTATTGCTCTTATTGACCTCACTACCCGCTGCAAAGCTGCTAATTGCAGTTTGTACAACTATATCCATCTAAACAGGCCGTTTCCCGGCTATAGTTGCATATCGTACATCTATCTTCTTGCTTTAGGGCAGTTTGATCCCCATATGCTGATTTTAGTTGCACAAAATACATCTATCCTTCAAAAATGGGTGCATACCTTACAAATAGTTGTACGAAATACATTTATCCTTGTTGAATAGGGGTTGCTTCTCGTTCATCATACCTAAACAGAGCCGGATAGAGCCTGCTGCAGCGAATTCAACAGCAACTAACGGTATTCATCTGGAGAACGGGAATGGGCAGCGTACGGAAGTCCATAACTTTAATTCACTTTCCGGCCTTATTCAGGCTAATCTTAAGTTCAACTTATATAGTAGAGTCTGTAAACGTGAGCAAAAGGCCTGAGGCCAAAGGTAAAAGGCAAAAGGCGCCCATGAGGCGCCTTCGTTACGTTTCTTAGTGCTGCCTGTATACGAGGATCAGGGCTCCACACCGGATATCAATACGCCGTTACGGTATACCGTGATCCGGCTGTTCGCGGCAAAGCCGGTCAAAGCCGGGGCGAAGGAGTAGTCATTGGCCTGGCTGTAGCCGGACCAGTCGTTCTTATGGATGCGGAACTGGATATCCCCGCTGTTCCCGGAAGCCGCCAGGGTGCCTGCACCGGCTTTAAAGGAGAACTCCGCATACGTATCCGCACCGGTCACTGGCGTGCTAAGCGGGACAACGGTAGTGGTAATATTGGCTTTGCCAATCGCAGCATAATCAATTTCTACTGTTTGGCCGGTAGTTCCTTCACTGGTATACCAGTAGCGGACGGTGAGCTCACTCAGCGGAATGGCGATACTGGAGGAGCTGGTGAGCCGCAGATCGGCCCGGATCGAATTGGTGGCGCTGCCGGTATCGCCGACCCGGTAGAGGGGAGTGACGGCGATCGTTACCGGGCCCGGCTCACCGCCGGGAGTATTGCCGATGGGCGTAAACGTAACCGGCTTCATAATGCGGTCCAGCATCGCCTGCTTGGGCGCGTTCCAGGTGACCCAATCATCAAGCAGCAGGCCGCCTGTGTCGCCGCTGTTCGGATTGAGGCTCCAATAGGTCCAGTACAGCTGATTCGTGCCGATATAATCGACCAGCGCATTTTGCCATTTGCCTTCTACCGATGCGGTATCCACACTGCGGCCGCCGAATTCACCGGCGATCAGCGGGGCGATCCCTTCCTTGCTGATGTATCCCCAGGTGGCATCCCACAGCGCCGGCATGTTGGCCGGGAAGGCAGGGTCGCTGAACCAGGTCTGCGAGGCGACGCCGGGACCGTAATCATGCGGTGAATATACCACTTGATTCGGCACATTCAGCACAACCGGATAATTGCGCACCCCGGTCAGATTGCCGCCCCACCAATACCCGCTAGTATTGCCTTGCACATTCTTCTCGATACCCTCGACGATGATCAGCCAGTGCGGGTTAACTGCAAGAATCGCATTGCCGGCGCGCTGGGCGGCAAGCCGCCAATCGGTGGCGAGCACGCCCGTGCCCCAGCTGGCGTCGCCGTGCGGTTCATTGTGCAGATCCGCACCGATGACCACCGGATTCCCGAGATACCGCTCCGCAAGCATGACCCAATCGCTGATCCAGCGCGATTCCGGATAGGCAGCCGTATACCACAGCGCCGACTGGCCGCCGGAGTCCGGACGGTGACGGTCCAGGAAGATGCGGATGCCGCGTTGGCCCGCTTTTTCGATCAGCTTATCCATAATTTCAATCGGCTTCAGACCTATCAGGTCTGGATTCTTGGCGTAATCGATGCTGTTCGCCTGGGAGCCTGCATCAAACATCTGACTGCAGAAGGGCAGCCGGATGAGGTTGTAGCCTTCAGCCTTCACCTGATCGAGCACATCATCCATGGAGCGGGACCATAAGCCGTGGGGAGAATAGTTGGCTGTCTCGAATCCGAACCAGTTAAGCCCGTTGAACACCGCCGCTTGACCCGATGCATCTACAATCCTGTTGCCCGAGGTGTGATAATAGCCTTCACCGCCGGCCGCGCTTGTACTGCTGTTGCCGGAATAAGCAGCAATACCCGCCAGCAGTACGCCTGCTAATAAGACCTTGGCCAGCTTCCTGAAGCCAAACAACATAGTTGTTCCTCCTTCAATCGAATGGGATAAAGTCAGACTGTATATCTTACGAAGGAAGAGTAAACGTATTCACACAGAGGTGCCTCTAATTATGGCAAAATAACAAATTATGGTTTTTTCAGATGGTGCATTTTGTGATGGGCCAATCAGCCGGGAGAAAAATATAGAATTTGTTCAAACCAGCTGTTAATATAATAAACATGTAATTTACATCATCAGAATCCATACCGAATGAGGACTACAGAATGGCAAAAGTAAACATCCGAAAGATTTATTTTATCGGCATCCATGTTTTATTGGTTATATTCGTATTTACGACGCTGTATGTTTCGTTTCCCTGGATACGGGTCAAGGTGAAAGAGATTATCGACCCCGCAGAGCGGGTCTATACCATCGCCCACCGGGGCGCTTCCGGCTATGCTCCAGAGAATACGATGCCGGCCTTCGCGCTGGCGCTTGATATGAAGGCAGATTCGGTAGAGCTTGATATTCATTTAACCAAGGATGGCATCCCGGTTATTATTCATGACGACACGGTAAACCGGACGACGGACGGGAAAGGGTATGTCAGAAATATGACTCTGCAGCAGATCAAGCAGCTTGATGCGGGCACCTGGTTCAATGAGGCGTATCCGATGTTTGCCCGTGAGAGTTACGCCGGCATTCCCGTTCCTACACTGGAGGAGGTCTTCGAGACCTTTGGCAAGGACCTTCATTATGTTCTGGAGATCAAGGCTTCCAAGACGGACCGGATGATGGAGCCCGTTATCAATGAGCTGATTACCAAATACGATCTGGAGGATGAGGTGGCGATTCATTCCTTCAGCGCCTCCAGTCTGCGTAGGTTCCATCAGATCAATCCTGAAATTCCGCTGTACCAGCTCATCTGGTACGACAACACGGCAGCCAGAGTATCGGAATCCTATTTGGCAGATGTAAAAACCTATGCTGTCGGCATAGGCCCGAACTTTCAGGGCATCAGTTCAGCATATGTGGCACAGGTTAAGCGTTCCGGTCTAAAGGTTATCCCGTACACAGTCAATTATCAGGTGAATATGGATAAAGCTTATATGTGGGGCGTGGATGGGGTATATACCAATTATCCCGACCGTTTTCTGGAGGTCATCGAGACCAACCGGGAGAATGCTAACTGGTGACATCAGATATCTATAATAGCGAAGCACACAAAGGACCTTCCTGCAGGAAGGTCCTTTGTGTGTAGCTGTGTGGAATTTATGCTGACCCATGGCTTAATCGCTGATAGATTAAACCTTCATAGGGCTTCAGTGTACCCGTTCGATGACAGCGGGGTTTACTGACGTCCGTGTCATTCCCGAACAGGAAGGAGGCGCCTTCGAGCCGCGCGGCAGCTTCCTCCGGCAGCTCCCAGCGGGCTTCTTCACCGGAGAAATTGAGCAGGATAAGCCATTCTTCATCGTCGTCGTACCGCCGGTAGGCAAATATCTGCTCATGCTCCTCCAAGAGTACGTCGAACTCCCCGTATACCATCACAGGATGCTCTTTACGCAGGCGGATCAATTTTTTGTAGCAATGAAATACGGAGTCGGGATCATCCTGCTGGACCTGCAGATTTACTTCCCGGTAATCGGGATGGACCGGCAGCCAGGGGCGTCCGGACGTGAACCCGGCATGCGGGCTATCATCCCACTGCATGGGGGTACGTGCATGATCCCGTGACTTCTTCCGGATTCTCTCCATAATAAGCTCCTCGGGTTCGCCCCGCTCCAGGACCATCACATCATAATAAGCGTGGGCCTGCTGTTCGTTGAAGTCCTCAATCCGGGTCAGGCCGGGATGGTTAGTCATCCCAAGCTCTTCACCCTGGAGGATAAATGGGGTGCCCTTCAAGGTATGCAGCATAATAGCCAGCATCTTGGCGGATTGTACACGGTATTCGCCCTGATCCCCGAAGGTCGCCACCATGCGGGGCTGATCATGATTGCTCAGGTACAGGCCAAACCAGCCGCCGGGACCTCCGACATCGCGCTGCCATTTCAGCATCACCTTGCGCAGATCGTGTAAGGTCCAGTCTTTGCTCTGCCACTGATCCTCTTCGGCATCTGCGAGCTTGGAGGCTTCGGCAGACAGCACCATGCTCAGTTCACGCCGCTCCGGCTTCGTGTACAGGAGCACGTCGTCATCTGTGACCTGCGAAGTCTCGCCTGCGGTGAAGATCTCATACTTCGAGAATACCTTATCGTTCATTTCACGCAAAAATTCATGAATCCGCGGGCCGTTCTTCGTATAAGGCTCGCCACTGGCCTGAAGCTTGGTCTCTTCCGTATCCGGGAAGCGCTGATCCTTCGAGAGCGAGTTGACCGCATCCATGCGGAACCCGTCAATGCCTTTATCCAGCCAGAAGGTGATAACCTCATGCATTGCCGCCCGCAGCTCCGGGTGATCCCAGTTCAGATCGGGCTGCTTCGCATTATATAAATGCAGGTAGTAATCGCCGGTTGCTTTGTTGTAGGTCCAGGCAGGCTTGCCCAGATAGGAGGTCCAGTTATTCGGAGGGCCGCCATCTTCCGCAGCCGGACGCCAGATGTAGAAATCGCGGTACCGGCTGTCCCGGGACGACCTGGCGTCTATGAACCAGGGATGTTCGTCGGATGTATGATTCAGCACCAAATCCATGATCAGCCGGATATTCCGCTTATGCAGCTCCTCCAGCAGCTGCTCCCATTGCTCCATCGTCCCGTATTCGGGCTGAATCTGCAAATAGTCTTTAATATCATAGCCATTGTCCACATTGGGGGATACATAGATAGGAGAGAGCCAGACTGTATCGATTCCTAGTTCAGAGAAATAGTCTGCTTTCGAGATCAGGCCCTTCAAGTCGCCAATCCCGTCTCCGTCGCTGTCTTTGAAGCTGCGCAGATAGACTTCGTAGATGACACTTTCTTTCCAGTATATTTTGTGCATAGGCTGCTCCTTTCTCTATCTTTCTCCCAGTTCATTACCCGAAATAACTGACCTGAACTCTGGAAAGCATGAATAGAGAAGGGAGCGCCTAAAGCATGTAAGATCCTATTGTGTACTCAGCGCAGATAATGCATAGGCTGGAATTTCCTCCTCTTGGATCAGGGTCCACTTCTTCGTATAGGCGCCCTTGGCAAGCACTTCAGCATACCTGTTTGGGTCCAATTCTTTGCTGGAAGAGAAGGTGATTGTCTTCTTCTGGCCTTGCTCTGTGTAGCCAGTCAGGTTATATCTGTAGCGGGTACCTGTATGCTTAAATTCAGCTTCTGCCGGTTTATTGATTACAACATAGACATACTCTTCCTTGTAGAGCGGATTGAACTGATCAAACTCCCGCTTAAAGGTTAAATATAGAACGGAGCAGGCAACCAGTGCGATCAGCAGTGATATTATTGTTTTTTTCATATGGGAAACCTCCAGAAGAATAGTAGTTACAACAACAGGGCCTTATTAACGACTTGCCGGTAGTAACCGAGAGTGAAGAGCGCGAAAAGAATATAAATGGCGGCATATACTCCAACCGAAATTATCGTAGGGATGGTAATGTCCGAAATAATCATGAACGAAGCCGCCCTGACAGCGAAGAAGGAATGGAGCATGCCAATACACAGCGGAAGAAGAAATACAACCATTTGCTTTCGCATAATCCCTTTCATGATCATCTTCTCGTCAAAACCGAGCTGGCGCAGCGTTCTGAAACTCTGTTTTTCCTGTTCTGCCTCGGTCATCTGTTTGAAATACAGAATGCTGCCGGTAGAGGCAAGAAACGAAAGACCCAGAAAGGCAGCTATAAAAATAAGCAATCCGCTAGTTTGAAGCGTTGTTTGGTAAGAAGAATAGAAATCGGTTGCTGTATACTGATCCGGTCTGTATTTCTCATACAGGGAGGAAGCTAATGCAAGCTCTGCTTGGTCTGATATAAGATACGCAGCGATCTGTACCTTTTCAAAATGCTCCGTACCGGACATTCTTCTCGCAATCTCATCCAGCGTGGCTTCGGATACTGCAAGCTGTTTGCCGGATATATCGAAATTCACGAGATTCTCCACCTTCAGTTCCTTTAATACATAGCTCTTGGTCTGACTCTCAGACTGCAGATCAATCAGGGTTGGATACCGCCCGGATAAGTCAATGTCATCATATGCATTCTGTGCCCATGCATCGTATTCTACTGCCTCGCCAAAGGCCGGGACGGAGAGCTGCCCCCCGGCTCTTTGCAGCTGTTCAGCCGGAAGCCATAATAAGCTGCCTTCTCTGGAGTCCGCTGGATCAAGTGGGTTATGAATAACTCCGGTTGTGCGGACCGCTTCGACTGTGTAGTGTTTGAATGGAATCCCGCTACTCTCCAGATCAGCTGTAAACGCCTGTGCATCCTGCGGATTGTTCTCAAAGGTGAAGTCATAAGGAATCGCCATACGTGTATCTTGCTCAGCCGAGTAGTAAAAGGAATAAGCCATGGTAACCAGGGTGATTGTCAGCGCCGATAACACAGTAATCAGGGTGAGCGAGTTGGCATTTCCTTTCATCCGGTGCATCAGCGGAGCAAGCGACAGGCTGTTATACAGGCCAAGATGTCCGTTCTTACGTCTACGGAGCCACGTGAAGCACCATCGAATCGTTACACGGAACAGGATATAGGTTCCTGTTATCGTTGCGGCCATGACCAACAGCGCATTCATGACCAGCTGTTCATCTACCATACGGCCCGATAACTCATACCCATACCCGATAAGCACAATACCAAGCACTGCATAGATGGCAGTAAGAATAGTCGGAGACTGACTGGATAGGTCAGGCTGCCGGTCTGCCTGGAATAAATGCAGCAGCGTGCTGCGGTAAATCATCGTGATGATTTGAACGGATGTAATAACAGCGACTAGGATAAAGACGAATGTGGTCTCGATCGCTGCAGGCAAAGAAAAGTCTATAGCGGGCATGCCGTCCAGATGGAGCAGCTCCAATAAAATCAGGACAAACAGACGGGATATAAGCGCTCCGCAGAGAATCCCGGCGAACAGGGCCCCTAAACCGAGCAGCAAATTCTCCATGAGCAAATAACGGGCCGCCCAGCCTTTCGACAGACCGATGAGCTGGTACAAGCCGATCTCACGGCTGCGCCGCCGCAGAAAGATCCGGTTTGAGGACATGGTGAAGATTCCGATAATCACAACAAGCAGAACTGCTGCCGACTGAAACGCGGCCGAGAAGTTTACACTTGATTCGAGCAGCCGCTGAACCTGCGTGTCATGCTGCAGGGAAGCGAAGACGAAGAAGAGACTCATACTGAAAATCAAAGCGAAGAAATATAGATAATATTGCTTCACATTTTGCCGCATGCTGCGGAGGGCTAAATCAAATACCGTCAATATGATCCCCTCCTAACACCGCCTGGACATCAATAATATCCTTAAAGAAGGATTGCCTGGATTTCTCCCCGCGGTACAGTTCGGAGTAAATCTTTCCGTCCTTCAGAAACACCACACGGTTACAGTAGCTGGATGCGACCGGATCATGTGTGACCATGATGATCGTAACCCCTCTGTTCCGGTTCACCTCATCCATGACTGACAATAACGAAGAAGCGGATTTGGAATCCAGTGCACCGGTTGGTTCGTCTGCAAAGACGATGGAAGGCTGATGGATAAGGGCACGTCCGGCAGCGGTGCGCTGCTTTTGTCCTCCGGATATTTCGTAGGGGTATTTATGGGCCAGGTCCCGGATACCCAGCACCTCTGCGATTGCTGTGAACTCGCGCTCTGCCCGCTGCTTGCTGATTTTGCCAAGAGACAGGGGCAGGAGAATATTCTCCTTAACCGTCAACGTATCCAGCAGGTTATAGTCCTGAAAGATGAATCCCAGTTTATTCCGGCGAAAAGCGGAAAGGGCAGCGCTGCTCATGGTAGAAATATCTTCGTTGTCGATGAAGATCGCACCGTCCGAGGCTCGGTCAATGGTCGCAAGGACGTTAAGCAGTGTCGTCTTCCCGGAACCGGAAGGACCCATGATCCCAACGAATTCTTTACGTAGAACCCGTAAGTCAATCCCTTTCAGAACCTGCTGGGCACCGCCTTTTGAACCATAGGTTTTATGAACATTGCGGGCGTGTAATACGGTCTCTTGTTCGTTCGACTCCTTCATGCAAGTACCTCCCAAGTTGATTTGTAGCTTAAGTGTACGATTGAATCCCTGTCCTGTCGCATGTTTTGGGTGACGGCAGGGAAGGGGAAGGTGACAAATTTGTCAGGTCAAAGAAGATATACTTACTTATCTTGTAACAAAAAAACAGCCAAGCTCAATCTTGACTGTTTATAACGGGATATGTTCTTCTTGTCCTCTCCGGATCATTTCGAAGGCATTAGGCTCAGGAAAAGCCATTCGCATCGCCGTGCCTTGCGGCTGATCCGGCAGAACCTTTAGTGAAATTCCTATTTTACCTGCCACGGTCCGGGCAAGATAGAGTCCGAGCCCGGTAGCGGCGTTATGGATTCTTCCATTCCCGCCGGTGAAGCCCTTATCAAAAATACGCGGCAGGTCATGCGGCGGTATTCCCGGACCTTCATCCATCACATCCAGGATGACCCTCTCTCTGTCCGTCACATCCGTCAAGAAAGTGATGGTCTTACCGGAGGGACTGTATTTAATGGCGTTGGTCAGTAACTGCCGGATGATGAAACGGCACCATTTGCGGTCCGTAACGACGATGGCATCTTTACCCTCAATGCTGACGGCCAGGTTCTTCTCCATACACCAGGGGGCGAGCTCCCGGATTTCTTCTGCGGCAAGACGTTGTATAGAGATCCGTTCAAGGACGTAATCCGATTCCAGCGCAGGAAGACGGGTCATATACAGCTGGCGGTCAATGAGCAAATGAATCCTCAGCCATTCGGCTTCGAGCTTCTGCTGACCCGGTATACGCGGATGGGAGTCCAGAATCAGTTTCATGGCGGTGAGAGGGGTCTTGATCTCATGAATCCAGGCGGCAGTAAATTCATTTTCTATTAGCTGGGCTTCCTTACACTGAGAAAGCTTCTGTTTAAACTGGTAGTAGGCCTCTCTTAGAACGTCGTTCGTGATCTTATCCATGTCCAGCTCCGGTTCGGGAAGACGCTGAAGCCAGTCGGAAGACAAGTCTTCCTTCATGTTCGCAAGAGCTGCTATATATCTGGTTTCTTTCCTGGAACGCCATAAGATGAATACAAGAAACAGAATGCAGTAGAGCATATTCAAGTATAGGAAAGAGGTAGGTGCAACGCGCAATCCTTGATCGAGCAGGATCAGTAAATCGGTCAAACCCAGCAAAACGGTAAACAGCATGATCCAGCTCTTTTTGGAGACGATGTATCGGATAAACATATAACCTATGCCTCCTATAATGTAATGGCCATATAACCCATTCCCTTCTTAGTCACAATGCCGTCCGCTAGACCAAGCGGTTCTAATTTTTGTCTCAGGCGGGTGATATTCGCTGTCAGGGTGTTGTCGTTCACAAACTGCTCATCCTCCCATAATTTACGGATCAAGTCATGGCGCGAGAGTACAGTATTGTTTGCCTTCACGAGTGCCATTAACAAAAAGAATTCGTTTTTGGTCAAATCTGCTTCTTCTTCAGATCTGCGGATAACCCCCCGTTTTAAATCTATCAGGGCCCCGTTCCATTCGAGAACATCTGTTTGCCCCTCGCTGTAAGCGTAGGTTCTGCGGAGAATCGCCTGAATTTTGGCAAACAGTACATTCGTATGAAAGGGCTTCTGAACAAAATCGTCCGCCCCCATATTCAGCGCCATGACCATATCCAAGGGGTGATCACGAGAGGATAAGAAAATAATCGGTACCTCGGATACGGAACGAATCTCTCTGCACCAATGAAAGCCGTCAAATTTGGGCAGGGTAATGTCCATAATAACAAGATGGGGCTGCTCATCAAGAAATGAATGCATGACCTCGTCAAAATGTTCAGGCTTCGTTACCCGAAACGCCCAGGCCTCCAATCCGGCTCTTAAGGCTTCAAATAACGCATGATCGTCTTCAACTACAAATATCGTAAACTCCATAGAGTGAACCTCCTTGTGCTCAGTTGTCCCGGTTTCTGTTAAAGCAAACTAAAATTAAGTATACCAAATGACTACTGAGTCTGTTAAATGGGGGAAAGGGTGACATTGCTAAATTCTCAATTGAGAAATGATTCACAAATTAGCCAAGACCGATGCAGAGAATGAGCAGGTTTTGTTTGTTAATAACAGAATATATTAACATTTCCACATGCCCTGAATGGAGTTGATGGTAATGAGTGACCAAATGGTAGCCGTCTTAAGAAGACAGTTCGAACCTACACTGGAAATGCTGAAGCAGCTTATCGAAGCATGCCCGGATGATCTGTGGAGGGAGGCCAAGTCAAAGTACTGGAAGCAGGTATTTCACGCTACAACCAGTATGAAATTTTGGTTCAGGCAGCAGAAGGATGAAGCATTCATCATTCCTGATTTTGGAAGAGATATAACAGAAGCCCTGGATGAGGATTGCTCTGACTATCCTACGAAAGAGGAAATGACGATTTACGTGGATGAAATAACGGAGATGGCCCAGGCGTTCTTAGATAATCTTACTGACGATAATGTACTGGAACCATGTGCTCTGTTCGAAGAAATAACCAAAACGGATGTCATCCTCATGCAAATCCGGCATGTACAGCATCATATAGGCTACTGCAACAGTATATTGAATACTCATCACCTGGAAGCGGTCAAGTGGGTATGAGCGGCCAAGATTGACATCCTTATTAAGAGGAGTGCTGTATACATGGTTTATGAATTTGATAGCGAGATTAAAATGCTGGAAGGTAAAATGAAATGGAAGGTTGTCTATTTTCCATATTCGGCCAGTGAAGCATTTGGCACCAACGGTAAAGTGCCGGTGCAAATCTCCGTCGACGGGCATGAGTTCGACCATACCTTGCTGCCGTCCAAGAATGGGCATTATCTTGTATATAACGAATTCATCCGCAGAGTAGTACATAAGGAACTCGGTGACAACCTTCATGTCATGCTTAAAAAGTGTGAGGAAGAGCGTAATGTTGTTGTGCCGGAATATATTGCATCACTTCTGGAAGGGCACCAGGTTCTAGGTGTATTTCTCAACCAGCCTGATTACATAAAGCGAGAGCAGATCAACCATATTGAATTGGCTAAGAAGGAAGAAACCAAGAATAACCGAATCCTGGCTTTAACGAAAAAACTTAAAGAAAAATAATTCTGCTTCATCCCAACCGCATAGCATGCACCTTATCTAAGGTCCCGTAATCTGATTGTGGAAGGGAGGATTGCGGGATTTTTGCATGGGAAACCCGATCAAAGAATAGCACGATGAATTAAATGCTATAATATGGAAAATAATTAATAATATAAGAGGGAGGCGCTAACGAAGAAATGAATGGTCTTGTGATCAAATATAAAGCTGTTAACAGGTTGAACCTTACGTAACCAAGCTGCTCATAAAAGATTGCTCAGAACCGGCTGGATCATTTAACTTGTAAATTTTAACGGCAAATCAGGTTTTACGATAAATCAGGTAATTGGATTATAGATCAGATGAATTCATGACTGGACATAAAATTGGATTGATGACATGAATTATTTAGGCTTAAAAAGCATTAAGCTAAATATTATGTAAGTCAACAAAGTTGAATTTGATACTGTATATGATATTGGATTAAAGCGAAATTAGAAAAAGTTAAAGAAACAAAAAAATGAAAATAGAAATAGTCCAAAAAGATAAGTAACTGTATGTAACCGAATAAACAGGTATTCAGCAGCTTAAATTAGCTTAATCCAAGCGGGTCCATATCATTTACTTAGTACTGTTTCACAAAACCCGTATTTTGTACATATGTATTAGGGTTGGAAAAAGCCTCTACCGACCGTGCTTTTTATTAACACATGTCGGAGGACAAGAACATAGTCCCTTGTAGGACAAGAACTTGGTCCCATTGCCGATTAATCCCCTATTTTGGCCACAAAAAAACAACTCACTCGAGTTGTTTTAATAATCATGCTTCTTTATATATGAACTAACGTAATTAATCAGTTCATAATTTTTTGGATATTCGATGGATATCCGTGCCGGTACGTAGGATTTCATTTTTGAAATAGCTCTCTTTTTTCTTAAGCTATGATTCGGGCATTGATGGTCAACGATTTTTGTGTCGATTGTATTCTCATAATACATCATAAGGTTTATTCTTTTAGCACTCATAACATTAACCTATCGAGGCTGGTCGCCAACCAGTAAGAATTCATTACTTGTATCGAATTGCTGATGCCCTCAAAATTTCTATACATGACTTAATGCCCTGAGTAGGTTATCTCTACTCTTTGCTGTCTCCCTTCAGCCTGGTTTTCAATAATTGAACCGCTTCAAAATATAACTTTTGGATATCTGAATTAATCTTATGATCGCTCAAATTTATTGCGGAAGCATTTATTACTTGATATAGATGTAATATATATATTTCTGAAACATCTATAGGATCGTAAATAATGGGGACCTTCCACTCCCCTTTTTTTAGTGCTCTTTCAAACCAACCAAGCTGAATCATCTTACCGTTTGTATAGTATAAATCATTAAATTTAATTCCTTTAGCAGTTATATAAGCTACACTAACTTCCAAACGCTCTGTTATTTGCACGTCCATCACCTCATTAATACTATCGCCAAATCCGAAATAAATGATACGTAAAAATATTATTTATATCAAATGACTTATATACATACATGTATCGCTTCTTCCCCATTGTTTACACTTACATCAAGAGGTGTAACAATGGAAACTTCCGTAATGAAGAAGATAGGACAGCGTGTCCGTGATATCCGGAAATCAAAAGGTTTGTCCCAAGAACAGCTGGGTGAAAAGGCCGGCTTTCATTTTTCCTACATAGGCGGCGTCGAGAGAGCAGAAAAAAATATTACCCTAATCAATTTAATTAAAATTGCTGACGCATTAGAGGTACCTATTATCGATCTGTTCTCCTATACAAGACATCAAAAATCAGTGCTAAATGAAAAAGACATCTTGTTAAATCAATTGGTTGATATCCTGATGAGTTTAAAGAAAAGCGATCTTCGCAAAGTCCAACTATTCTTAGATGAGTTTTTCGAAAAATAGAAGTATGCCGCAGCCTCGCTCTGGGTTGCGGTTTATTTGTTTATAAATATGGGAATGAATTCCTAATAAATGTTAGGAGGGATTTTCTATGCATACCATATGGAAGGGGGCCATCAGCTTTGGGCTCGTACATGTACCCGTCAAACTCTATGCGGCAACCGAAGAGAAAGAGATTGCTCTTCAATTGCTTCATCGTAATTGTCATGGATCAATTAAAAATCAGAGGTTTTGTCCCTCTTGTGGCACTTCTGTAGAACAGGAGGCAATTATCAAGGGCTTTCCAATTGATACAAATCAGTATGTAACTTTTGAAAAAGAAGAATTGGATAAAATTCAAGAAGAATCCAGCAAAAGGATTAGCATCATTGATTTTATCAAAGAGGATCAGATTGACCTGATGTTTACTCAGAAAGCTTATTTCCTTGGTCCGGATACCCATGGAAGTAATGCTTACTTCTTATTTCTAAAGGCTCTTGAGACTTCTAAACGATTGGCAATAGGCAAACTTACTCTTCGCTCAAATACGAAACTATGTGTAATGAAACCTCTTAATGGGAATTGCATTCAACTGGCCACCATGCACTACGCTAATGAGATTAGACCGATCACTAATGTCCCAAACTTATCAAACAGTACTTCTATTGATGAAAACCAACTGAATCTGGCCTTGCAGATAGTTAAGGGGATGTCAGGTAAATCGGATATAGCCTCTCTCTCCAATCCTGAACAAGAAAGACTTCAAGCAGCCATACAGTCTAAGATTGCTGGTCAACAGATCATCTTTAAACCAACACAAGAAGCTGAAGTAGTTATTGATTTACTGGAGGCGCTTCAGAAAAGTGTTAAGATGAGTAAGAGCAAATCAAAGCCAAGACAAGTTGCTCAGAATAGTGAAGAAAAGTTGGGATAAAACGAAAAGAGCTCCTTAGCTGAAGGCGCTCTTTTTTGATTGCTTTACCAGTAATATGTGTTGAAAGGAAATAAAGTATTAGACTCGACGCCGCGATCAGCAGCTCCGGTTACACCGGCCAGCGGCAGCGCATGCTTCAGCTCGCGTTCCTGGTTCTCCGGAAGTTCCTCGCGCCGTGATCACCAGCTCTGGTTCGCCGGCCAGCGGCAGCGCATGCTTCAGCTTGTGCTCCTGCTTCTTCGGAAGCGCCGGGCGCCGGGGGATCGTCAGCTCCAGTTACACCGGCCAGCTGCTTCACATGCTTCAGCTCGTACTCCTGGTTTTTCGGAAGCGCCCGGGCGCAGCAATTGGCAACCGGCTACATCGGCCAGTAGCAGTGCATTCTTCAGTCTAATACTTTCTGGTCTGATTCTTTTTGGACACCCTCTTGATGTCTCAGTCTACTTTTTATTTTTTGTGCCTGACAATTTTCATTAAGAAGGCCTCATAGAATCAACAACTCCGGTCTTATACTTTATTTTCTTCGCACAATAAGAAAAACACGGTTTTCTGATTTTTTAAATACCTCCACATAATTTACACACTATTTTCAGATACTATGAGACTATCTGTTAAGCTGGAGATGAACAAGATGATGAAGAAAATTGGCATTAAGAAAGCGGATTTAATTCTTATCACATGTATTTTGCTAATAGCCCTGACTCTTTTAGGAGTAGAGTTGCTTAGAAAGGACCAGCCCAGTACCGGTACTTATGCAAGTATACGTATAGATAATAAACTATATAAAGAGGTAGAACTCACGGATGAGCCCCAAATTATCAAGATTCAAACAAAAAGAGGATACGATATACTCAAAGTTCATGATAGAGGGATCGAAGTAATTGAATCGGACTGCCCGCAAAAAATCTGTTTTAGCTTTGGTTTAATATCAAGACCAAGACAATCTATCATTTGCCTACCTCTGCGAATGATTGTTGAAGTGAAGCCTAATTCAACTGATGATATAGATGCGATCCTATAACTTTCTTAAATAAAAAACGAACTATTCCATAAGCACATATATTGGGCTAAACGTAGAATCAGAGATCTATGTTTAGCTTTTTATTTACCTGTTATAATGAGCTCAGGTTATCTCAAATAAAAAAGGAACGGATTTTGTATGACTACGCACATCGTTGAATTGTTAGGTGAAAGTGGTTATTTCGCCATTATCTTAAGTCTGGTTTTAAATATATTAATAAGCATTTTTGCATTCATCCCTAGTGTATTTCTCACAGGAGCTAACATCACCTTGTTCGGTTTTCTCAACGGAATGATGATTTCCTTTTTCGGAGAAGTGCTCGGGGCAATTGTTAGCTTTGTTCTCTATCGCAGGGGGTTCTTGTCCTTAATACGAGGTATAAAAAATGAGAATAAATATTTGAAGAGACTTCAACAAACTTCTGGTTATGAAGCATTCTTTCTTATTCTTGCTTTAAGAATACTCCCGTTTATCCCTTCAGGATTGGTTAATATATCGAGTTCCGTTAGTCGTGTTAGCTGGGTCACTTTTGGATTAGCAACTATGCTTGGAAAGCTGCCAGCTCTGGTTATAGAGGCTTATTCTATTCAGCAATTGCTGATTCTCAGCAAGGAATATCTCAGTGTGGCTTTGATTTTAGTAAGTATCGTACTCATTCTAATCATCTTCACGGTTAATAAAAGAAGACACACTAAGTACAGGGACTAATAAATTATTAGTTAACAACGCTGAGATAGCCCTTTTTATACTTATCATGAGAATCCTTCGCATGTACCTTATCCTACTTCCAATAAAAATAATCCTCAAACAAGCTTAACTGAATTAGAACAGCCTATTCAAATAAAAAGATCGCCTCTCTAATTAGAGGCGATCTTCATTACTCCACATGTAGAAAACTTTCTATTAACGGCTCACCATTTCAGAATAGCTGTTTTCACTGACTACACGGCGAGCTGTTACATATCGCTCCTTATAATACGCCTCTGACAAGCTGCTGATTCTTACGCCCTTACTGCTGGAAGAGTGAGCGAACTTGTTATCGCCTACGTAAATGCCCGCATGCGAAATTCCAGAACCAAATGTGTTAAAAAAGACGAGGTCACCCTCACGTAAATCATCTTTGGCTACAGGAATGCCAGTTTTAGCCTGCGATTGAGAAGTGCGCGGAAGGTCATCTACATTGAACTTCTTAAGTACATATAGAATAAATCCGGAACAATCAAAGCCTGAAGTTGTAGTTCCTCCATATAGATAAGGGGTTCCTACGACCCGATTCACAACACTGTCCAATGTTACCTCGCTAGCATATGTACCTGGTGCTGCAGAAGCAAAAATAAATGAGGCTGCCAACATGGATACGATGACTTTCTTCAGAAACTTGTTCTCCCTTCAATGCCTACGGAGTTAGCTGAGGATTCGGTTAAAGGTTCCCTATATTCCCTTTCGTGCAAGAATAATTCACCCAAAAAATGGTTCCCCCGTTTTCAACGCTGAAATTCGGCAACTTATTAATATTTTGTAACTATTAACACTTTAATAGATAGTAGGCTACCTGTCAATCCTTCTAAAAATTTAACTATTAACGTATTTTCTACATACTTTCTTCATTGTTTCTCCATATTTTTGCTTTATAATAACCAGTCATTATCATTCTATGTCTGAAACAATAGTAACGTTTTTGTAATATATTTCAATATCTTTGGTGTATATAAAAAGACGAGTAGTTACTTCCTACTCGTCTTCTAATCCCATATATGTCGTTCGATTGATATTACGTTTTCGATTACGATACCTGTGTTTGTTCCAAAGCCGATCCCAGTGATTCTTCAATTCCCATCATCATTTTATAATGGGCATGATGATGTGTAACCACGAATATCTTTTCAAATACCCGTAAGTACTTACTGACTGTATCCATCGGGTGCTCGATATACAAATCATCTCCTGCAAAGTGAGAACCATCATTGGCCCAGGAGATTAAGGATTTACATATGACCTTCTCATCCTCGTCGAATTTATCAATAATGTCCTGATCGCTGTAATTACCATAGATTTTAAAATAATTTTCAATGATTCTACGAATCAAATTCTGAACGGTGATGGAAGAGCTGTGATTGGCTGACTTTAATTCCTGCCACATTAACTCATACGAGCTTTTAATCGGGTTGCTGTTATACGGGGTTGATTCGGTTACATCATTCCATTTTCGGATAATCCAAAATGTCTCATCCGCCATCCTAGCGCCATTTTTGGGCCGGTTTTTTGAAAACGTAATTTCCTTGTGAAAATAGACATTATGCGTTAGAAGAAACAATTGAATGATATTGCTTTCTTCGTTGCGTATATCTTCTATAAGTTTGGAAATCAAATTGCTTACGATAAACAATACGTTACTGTCCAAGCTTGAAATTGGGTCATCAATCACAACAACTTTATTCTCAGTAATTAAATCACTGTTATTGCTACCATTTAATAAGTGCATAAAATAAAGAAAGGTAACAAACGTTTTCTCGCCTTCACTTAACGTTTGATTAACGTCCTCACCATTTGAGCGGATTAACCGATAATTCCCTTGACTTTGTGTATGAGCGAATTTGAAATTAGTAAAATGATAGGCCCTCAGTAACCGATTCATTTCGTTTACAGAGGGGATTACACTCGTAATCTGAGCCTCCAGCCTGTGAATTTCGGATTCCAATGCGACTCTTTCATTCTTCTTTTGGGCTAATGTTACAGTAAGGTTGTCGATTGCTCGTCCTGTTCTATAATCTATACGAACATATTTCTCATGATTTTGCTGATTCTCGCTCCAGATAAAATCCCAAATCTGGGTTATCAATTTATTCCCTTCATCCACTCGGTTCTCTATAAAAGTATTATGCTGCTGAATTTGTTCATTCGCTCGTACGATTTCTTCATTGATCACATCGACGAAAGCAGCAATAGTTAACAATTCGACTGGATGACTGGGATGAGTTTGCTTCTGCTTGAACAAGTCCAAATTATGTGCATTTTTCGAAAGGATCAGTTCATATTGTTGCGAAATGAGATCGAGATTCAAATATGTATTTTTCTTGTCGGTCAATAATAACTCTTGCACTTGATTTTCAAGATAATGATAACACTGTTTATAGTGTTCAACTTGATCTTGTAGTTCAATCATCTCTTTTTCGTAATGTTCATTAAAGTAATCATTGAGTTTTTCGGTAAATCCCTCAGGAAGTTGTTGTTGGCAAAAGGGGCACACTCCTTCCGCTTCAGAAACATGTGTATGTCCTTGTTTAACCCAGTCACTAATCGCTAGCTTGGATATAAGAACAGCAATATCGACTTCCTGTTTACCGATAATAGGGGTCTGAAAAATCCGGTGATTGCATACTGCAGACAGATGCTCTATTTTAATCTTTTCAAGAAGGGGTAGCTTCTCATTTGAACCATTAAACAATTTCTGTACACGCGCTTGGAGGTCTGCTAGAGCACATATTAGTCCGCCTGTCGGTGCTTGCTTACATCTTTTCATAAAGTTTATTCTATTGTTTCTTAAACCCGAAAAGGCCACTGAAAAGATATCGTCATATTTCCGCTTTAATTTCCAACAATCGTCGGTAAACTCATCTTCGTTTTGTTTAGACTCTTTTTGTTTGACCTCTAGATTAGAACTTAACCGACGAATTTCCTCAACTACTTTATCAACTAAGTCTTTTTTGTCCCGGATGGTTTGTTTAATCTCTGTTGATTCTCTTCCCAAAGTAAAGATACCTTTGATATCTGATTCTTGGTGGAAATTTTCCTCGACAAACTTTTGGTTATACACCACTGTTTTTAATGGCTGGGAAACCCAGGATATCCTACTATCAGCATAAAGTTCAATTTGTTTAAGAACATTAGATAAGGTTGTTTTCCCGCTGCCATTCGAGCCGTAAAAATAGTTAATTTTTTTCAGGTCACTGTAAAGTACACCCTCACTACTATAGGTAGCCACATTTCTAACGGCAATCTCCCTAATCATACTTTGATCCCCCTTGTAATGCTATTCCCCTGTATTCCTCATGTCTTTTGCGGAAAATCTAATACTATTATATCATTCATCCATTGATTCCATCGGTAATTTGCGTCAATTTTTGCAAGATTCCTCTATTATTAAAAAAGAAAGCAGCCCCTGGAGGCTGCTTTTATCATCTTCGTTTACTTCGCCTTTAACTCATCACCGGTTACCCATTTGTGATTTCTCACTGGCTCTCCGCCTGTTGTCGGGGTATAGTCAACCATGTATACGGTTGTTTGCTCACCTGTATCTACAGTTGCGGTAGCCCCCTTCATACCAGGCATATGATCAACGTTAAGCACCACTTCTGTGCCAGGCACATAAAGCTGGTCTCCTGCATCTTTTAAATCTTGCTGAATAACCCATTTATGGTTGGTAACCGGATCTCCTCCGGTAGTGGGTGTATACGATACCGCGTAGACATTAGTGTCATAAGCCCCTACAATGGTTGCGGTAGCCCCCTTCATCCCGGCCATGTGTCCCTCGGTAATAATGACTTGATCGCCGACCTTATACTCCGGATTAGCGGCTTCTTTTAATCCTTCAGGCACTTCACTTGTCATATTCTCATGTTCCATCTCTGAATGATTCATGCTGGATGCAGCGTTATTGGGTGTATTGGACGCTTCATTTCCGTTATTTGCGGTATTTCCACAGCCACTGATGACGACCACCAGCGCTGTAGCTAAAATGAACAAACCTTTTTTCATATCAATAACACTCCTTCATAGGTAAATTGTGAAATTTATGCAGACTAACGCGTATGCATTATCGTCTCCAACGAAACAGATTTCATACCATTGACGTGGGAAGTCGGTTGATTACGGTCTCAAGAGCAATCGTCTTACAATGGTTGTACATAAAAGCTCGCTTTTTTGTATGATCAGGCCGGCAGATTCCACATTCTTTAACGTATACCGGTTAATGTTGGCCCCGCTGATACGAACTGTTAGGGGATTAAGCAGATCCATTAATGTTCCAACCATCGGCTGCTCACTCCTCATGTGTTCTAACAGCCTGATCTCCCCTTCTTTATTACACACTCGCTTCATTTCTCTCATGCCCTGAACCGGATCGGGGACAGAACAAAACACACAAGTCGCTACTATGTAGTCGAATGTCTGATCTTCAAAAGTTAAATTTTGAGCATCCATCTCCATTAAAGTAACGTCGATATTCAGTTCCTTTGCACGTTGTTCGGCATATTGTAGCATCTTTGGGCTAAAATCAATCCCGGTTAAGCGAACAGTGGGTGGATAATAGGAAAGATTAGCACCTGTTCCTATGCCTACCTCGAGTACATTCCCACGTAGGCCGCTTAACAGTTCTTTGCGCCAACTCCTCATCATTTTTCCATCCACACGATGAAAAAGCGGAGCTATTCGGTCATATCGTCTCTTAATAGTTTGAGTGTCCCTACCCATCCATACTCTCCTTATACCCTTTCCTGTTCCTTTTGACATCAGATGAGCAAGGGAAACATAACTACCTTGCTCATCTGATTCATTTAAAGTCAAACGTTAAGTTAAGCGATCATCTTACGGCAAACCTCCGCACATCGGAAACAGACCTCAGCACATTTCTGACAATGAGCCGAATGATGGTGTTTACTGCATTCATTACCACATCGTTCACAAGCATCAGCACACAGTCTGCACAGCTCCGTGGAATAGGTGCTGTGTTGAGTCAAGGCCTGAGCAGTAAAGGCACAAATATCCGCACACTCTCGGTCGAGACGGATGCAATCCTTCATCATATCAACGGATTCTTCCCCCAAACAAGATTTGTAGCAGTAATTGCAAGCCTGCATACAACGTAGACATTCATCAATGCACTCCTGTAACTGTTCTTGTGTCATGAAATAATATTCTCCTTTCGGTGTTTGAATGAGGTGTAGCTATCTTCAATTAACCTGAAAGTATGAAGATTTAATGTGGTTTTTGTGAAAAAATTGAGTTTTGCAAATTAGCGAATAAAAAATCTTTGTCTCAATGTTTTTTTCGAGCTTTATAAATCCCTAAGGAAATGAAACTTAATAACCCGATAAAAACAAAACAAGTTACCAATTTTATGATCCCACTTGCTTGTATTATGGGACTTTGAAAGGATACCGCGGATATCGTCATGCAACTTATACCCATTCCGATCAAAAGAACAGCAATTAGCCATTCCACCTTTTTCATTAGCCTGCCTCCTAACGTCATGGCTGCTGATAAAACTGAATTTCAAAGCGTGTGCCTTTGTCTACTTCACTTGTTACTGTAATTTGCCCGCCCTGCAGTTCAACCAGTTTTTTCACTATGGACAGTCCTAAGCCCGTTCCTCCATATTGGCGTGATCTAGACTTTTCTACACGATAAAAGCGTTCAAAAATGTATGGGATTTCGTCTTTTGGAATACCAATCCCTGAATCCTCCACGACCAGGAGAAAAGCACTGCTGGTATATGAGAGAGAGACGTTAATTTCGCCTTTTTCGGTATAACGGACTGCATTCTCCAAAAGATTAAGGATTATTTGCTCCATCCGCTTTTTATCTCCGCGAATCTTTTTCATCATACCGTTTTCCTTGTATTTCAGGCTAAGGCTTTTTTCTCTTGCCTTGAGCTCCACTTTTCGCACCGCCTGCTGCGTTAAATCAGACATATTCACCCAGTCTAGCTCAAGATTAATCTTCCCTTCTTCCATTTTCGATAAATCAAAAAGGTCCTCAACTAAGTGCTGCAAACGTAACGCTTCGTCATGAATGATTCCCAGATACTTGTTTTTCTCCTCTACGGTTTCATAAAGTTCCTGTTGGAGAACCTGAGAGTAGCCTTCCAAATAGGTGATCGGTGTCCGGAGTTCATGAGAAATATTAGCGAAAAACTCTTGCCTTGTATCCCGATATCGCTGAAGATCCACAGCAAGATCGTTGATTGCATGCGCCAAGCTGCCCATTTCATCATTGCTGTTAATATCAAGACGTGTTTCCAAGTCCCCTGCAGCGATCTTCCGTGTGGCCTGTTGCATTTTAAGTAAAGGCCGGGATAAATACTGGGCTATTATCCATGTAATACCGAGAGCCAATAAAAAAGCGCCAATCCCTGACAAGATCAAAAGATTACGGACCGCAAGTAATGACTGTTCCATTTTCTCGGTGGAAGACATGACATAAAGGGCGGAGGCCGCTACGTCTTTCACATAGATTGGTTGTCCGGAAACAAAGTAACGAATTCCGGAAGGTTCGGTATATAAGAAATTGACTTTCTTTCCTGCAAAGATTCTTTCCAGATCCGAGCTTCGAATTATCTTTCGATCGGAAGAGTCATGCGTTCCTGAGTGTAGAATTACCTCACTATTGGCATTGACGTTAAAAATACTGACGTTCGAGAATTCTGCAAAAGTTTTCATCATTTCACCAGAAGTACTATCCGATTGGGCCATGACCGCAAAATGAGAACCCAATTCCTCATTCTCCGTACGCATCCGATCGATATAAAAACTTGTGAATAAACGGTCTATAGTAAAGCCCAGAAACACCAATACGATTAGAAACACCGTGATAATAACAAATCCTAATTTTAAGCCGATACGGTTATTTTTCATTGGCATCTCCCGGAACATAAAACTTATAGCCAACCCCCCATACCGTTTGGATCGGGTTATATTTCAAGCCGGCCAAATGCATCTTTTCTCTGATGTTTTTGATATGCGTATCGACGACTCTGAACTCACCTTCAAAATCATAGCCCCATAGCCGTTCCACTAATTCTTCTCTTGTAAATGCTTTTTGGATATTCTGCGCAAAAGACACCAATAAATCGAATTCCTTTTGAGTAAATTCTACATATTCATCACAAATCCGGACTTCACGGGCTTCAGGTATGATTACAAGATCTGGATAATGAAGCATGCGCGACGGTTGAGGAATTACCTCCTGGTTCATCACTGATCTACGAATCAGCGAGAAAATTCGAGCCAGTAATTCTTCTGAATCGAATGGCTTGGTCAAGTAATCATCCGCTCCGATACCCAAACCTTTTATCTTATCTTTAGTCTCAGTTCGCGCTGACAGGAATAATACCGGCGTTTTCACAAGTTCTCTGATACGCTTACAGATTTGCCAACCATCCATATCGGGCAACATAACATCTAGAATAATGACATCAAAGGAATGGGCTTGGACCAGCGCCAAGGCTTCTTGCCCCGTGGATGCTTCTTTAATCGCAAAACCTTCTTTCATTAAATAAATCCGCAGCAAATTTCTCATATTCCATTCATCATCTACAATTAATACCTGGAGTTTCGACACTGAACATTCACCTCAAATTTATCTGTTTTTTTAATATTACAAAATTAATGTGTTGAAAATGTGTAGATGTGTGAACGGTTCAACATTAGAATGCCGTAAGCGACACTCGCTTACGGCATATTCTGTCCATCTATTTTTTAAAACTCTGCAGTTCTTTGCTAATTCGCTCATTTTCAGCTTTCAGATCGACCAACTGGTCATGCAGGCTTTCAGCTGCAACACGATGATTTGGGGAGCCGTGAGAGTGTCCCCCTTTCTTTGTAAACATCATAACAATCATCATGACAGGACATACCAGCACGAGTAATGTAGACCATTCCATTTGAAATCCTCCTATGAAAGTTCCTTTAATTTATATTTTTATTTTAAAGTTTGAGTATGTGGAATGTATGTTGAAAGCATGCGTGAATCGTGAACTTTTCTATTTTACAGAAAAAACGATAAGCAATTGAAGAAGTGAAATCTTCTTCATATCTACATCATTTCAACATATTTTTATGGCATAATTTACCTAAATCTGATAAAAACTTGTGCCAAAGGGAGTGAGTTGTATGCTGATGGTTAAACGGATCGTACTAAAGGAGATGGTCATTTGAACTTGAACGCCTTTTTTTCGGAACTCCTTCTTCTGTGTCTCCTTTTGCTCATTCTATTGACAGCTATTGTGGTATTCATGGGAATAGCCCGATTATTTACATTAACCACTTTCTCCACAACTTCACCTATTTTAACTGAAGACCAGCCCATTCAACCACAGCAACACTCCAATGAGGGACTAAAAGACAATCCTATTACTCAAGCGTATGTAAAGCGTCATTTTTTTAATGATCAAAACGATTTGAAAACCAATCGCTAAAGGTACATAAGGAGGAAAACAACGATGGTTATCCGGCAAGCAGCAGTGGATATCGGCAATGACTCATTAAAAGCTTACTTCGAAAAATTAGAGAACGAGCTCCTTATTCCCAACGTTATCGCCGAAATCGGTCTTTCCCGAAACATAGTGGAGCTTGAGAAACACCCATTGGATGGGCTTCATGTTGAGATCATTTCTGACGCATTGAAACGGGGACAAGGTGTTTATGCGGTAGGTCATCTCGCCGGCGGTTATGATCATAACGACGAATTGACTACGATTAGTGATAAATCAGAAGCCGACCAGCCCATTGTAATGTTGTTAACCGCGTTAGCTTATGATGCTGCAATGGCTTCTCCAAATCAAAATGGCGTTACTGAAGTGACTTATTATTTATCCACGGGACTTCCACTAAGTGAAGCAAAACGTGGTAAACGCAAGCTTTTCAAACAAAAACTGAAATCGGGTACTCATGAGGTCCGTTTCCATATTACGCCGACCATTGGTGGTAGAACAATACGCATTCATTTTGAAGAAGTACTGGTCAATATTGAAGGACATGTTGCTTTGATTGATTTAACGACTCATGATGACGGTTCGGTTCGCAATGAAGAACTCACTCATATGAACGTATTAATTAACGATATTGGCGGACTATCGACTGATGCGGCAATCATTTTAGAGGATGGAGCAGTAGACAATATCCATTCGGACGGAATCAAAGAAGGAGTCTCTCCTTATTTGGATGAAATCATGGATCGCGTATACACAGAAACGGGGTACCGTTTCATAAATCGTCAGCAGCTCATTGAAGTCATAACCACTGAGAATGAAGAAGAACGGTATCACGTTTGGTTTCGAGGTAAACGTACCGGTATTCAGTCCATTGTCGATGAAGTGCTGATGAAAATCGCTCGTGAGGAGTATAAACTGATCCGGAGCACGTGGAACAAGGTCCCCAGTATTCGAGTTTCGTATCAAATTGGCGGTGGATCTTTGCTTTTAAGACCGTACATCGAGAGAATCAACGAGCTTGAGGAAGATTATCCGCTGCGGTTTGTCAGTACAAAAGATTCAATTTGGATGATCGCTAGAGCGTATTTCAAATTACTGAAAGTGTACCTGAAAGTTAAGAATGAGCAATACACCGCCAATTAGGGAACAAGACATGGAGATTTCCAGATCGCAGGCAGTGGAGCGCAAGCTAACGATTCATCTACCCGAACACACTTCCCAGAGAGTTATTGACTTTCTTGTTGACCTGGAGCATTTGGATAAGTCCCTTTTTCAAAGTAAAATCGCAGCTATATTCATCGAATCCATTGAACGATCCATAGCTGTGACAAAGCCGAGTGTGACGATTCCACTACCGGAGTATCTTGGAAAAGACCACCTGGAATGGATTCAACATCCCTTCACCAAGCAGTTATTAACCAGTTGGTTGCTACAGCTTATCAAAGATGTTCCTGATGCTGTAACTCGAAGTCATTCCAGCTGCAATATAACAAATGAAGTGACGGTAAACCAGGGTGCACACCCCCCATCCAGTGATTCTTCTGTACTAGAATGTGCAGAACTAGAATTTGCAGAAAAAACCGCCCCTGATAAAAGCGGCACGAATACACCCCCTTTTCAGATCACAAATCCGTATCATGCCAAGTTAGTGGGGTTCTTTTTAGATGGTGAATGAAGCAGAGGGTGCAAGAACTTACTAAAGTTCTTACACCCTCTTCACTTTTTATGGGGGAATATTTATGAATCACTCTTTTATTCAGGTTTATTCCCTTCAGAGGAACTCGGCGTGTAGGTGGACTTGTAATCCGTATAGATCAATTTCTGAACCATTCCTCCCGCTGCATGATGAAGCTCATGACAGTGAATCAACCAGTTACCAGGATTGTCTGCTTTGAAGACTAAAACAATCTTTTCCCCTGGTTTGACCAGCACGGTATCTTTCATAATCGTACCCCTAACCACTTCCCCATTTCGCTCGATCACTTGAGCAAAATGACCATGGATATGAATGGGATGGTCTACTGTATCGTCATTTTGAAGCGTCAATTGAACATAATCCCCCGTCTTGACCTGAAGTGCAGGAAGATCCTTGAAGACCTGATCATTGATCGTGTACTGTTGCTCATTCCCATTCATTCTAGAATTTAAAATGGCGGTATACTCCACTGCAAAAGAACTGACCGTTCGCAAATCCGTATTTACCTGTTTTCCATATTGCAGCAAATTGAAAACCGGTATATTTTCATGCTGGATCTTGCTGATTACTCCATTACTTCCGGCGACTTTTACCGGGATCACCAACTGATCGTTATACATATTATTGTCATGTGCATCCAGCGTAAAGTCTTCGTTATTCTTGATGGTCATGTCTATATCGTACCGTTCCCCTGGCGCCACCGTAACCATTTGGTTATTCAGTACTCCAGGTTCAGCTATATCCTGACCATCTGAGCTGACAACTTTAAATTCTCCGGGAATATGAATGGCGTGCGAGCGATACCCGGCATTTATCAAACGTAAGCGAATCGTATCCCCTACCTTGGTCGTCAAGGGATCAATTAAGGAACCCGACTTCCCATTAACCGTGTAAATGTTATACATCGTGGCCATCATCTCTTCTTCGCTCATCGCTTGAGATGAAGAGCCACGAACGCTGTGGCTGGAGGTTTCCTGCTCTTCCATCCATTCGTCTAAGAGGAGAGTCACATCTTGATCCGGTTTAGGCTCTGATTTGGGTTCCACGATCAGTGCGCCGTAAAGTCCTTTGTCTACTTGCTTGGAGCTTTCCTGATGAGAATGATACCAGTAGGTACCCGGTATATCGGCCGAGAAGCGGTATGTGAAGGTTTCTCCAGGGTTCACTGCCTCCTGTGTCACCCCGGGGACGCCATCCGCCTCTGAGGTGACTGGGTAACCGTGCCAGTGAATGGATACCGGCTCCTCCAGTTCATTCTTCAAGGTAACAACCACAAAATCCCCTTGTGTGACTCTAATTTCCTGCCCTGGAACGGTGCCATTAAATGTCCATAGAGGCAGCGTTATCCCTTCAGCAATGGTCAAAGTACGGTTCATGGCCGTGAGAGAAAACCCTTTTACCGGCTGGCCCTCTTTTGGTTCCAGCGCCGTAGGCTCACTTGAAGGGGCAGTCGTGTTTTCTGGCCCAGGAGTAACGGGCAATGTCGGTGTAGGTACTATAGCAGTCGGAGTCGAACTTGGTACAGATGTTTCCTCCTCCGTTACATTTGTAGATATGCCATGCGCACTATGATCCATGGATGACATATCATCCTCCGTAGCTTGGGGAGCCATGCCGGTTGAGTTCTGACCAGCTGCAGAGGTTCCATTCATATAAAGGCCGGCTGCCGTTCCACCAAGAATCAATGCAAAGAAAAGCAACCATACCAAACTTCTGTTGCTCAATCTGTCTTCCTCCTATTCAAAGATAGATGATTTAAAAAAGCAGCGTTCGGTCAATAAAGACGAACGCTGCTCCGTTCCCGCTTAAATTACATCATGCCCATGCCGCCGCTGCTGCTGCTTCCGCTACTGCCGCCGCCCATGTTCATATCCATATCATCATCCATCATACCTCCAGAACCGCTCATACCGCCGGACGACCCCATATTCATGTTGGATTGTGACTGCATACCGTTCATATATTGCTGCTGCATCATCATCATATCTTGCTGAAGCTGATTCATGCGCTGCATCACTTCATTCATCTGGTCCATGTTGACCGTCCCGTTGACCGTTCCATTCACCGTCCCGCTCATATTCCCCATCGTACCTGTCGCGTTTGCAGTGCCGTTTACGTGCACACTATGTTGATCATTTGTAGAAGATGCTGCAGTCGGATTTGTTACATTGAGCAGTACTACAGAAATGATAAGTCCGAAAAACGAAAATACCGCCAGTTTTAACCAACCACTACTTTTCATTATTGTCATTCCTCCAAATTTGCTAGAAGTTGTAGTTCCTTTTTGCCCCCGGCTCTCGCTGATATAGCCAACTGTTTTTTTTACCATCTCATAGACAGTAAAAATGAGCCCGGCTGAAAGCAAGATCAGTAAAACGGCCATGTACAGATTGCCAAATGAACCTAGAACATTCATTTCCTTTTCCTCCCGTTTAACGGCTTCGGCCATACGATCGCAAGAAATACTGTTCCGGCAATAATCATTGGCATTGTTAGAAGAAGCAACGCAGTGGTGACGATATGAATGGTGTACAGTTTTCCCTGTTGATCATGGTGGCCCTCATGCTGGCTGTTCCCATTCCCCGCTCCTGCTGCCATCCCTTCGTTTGTAAACAGATCAGGGATCGTAGCCTTGGATAAACTTTCGTTCTTCATCATATCGGCCATTGATGCGTCCATTTTAGCTGCATTCTCCGTGCGGTTTCCCCAGGATAGGGCAACCACGAGCACCGAAATGACAGCAAAAACGGCGGTGAGTTGCCAGAACGGCATTTTCTGCTTTTTAAACATGGTTTTACACCTTTCTTCTGCACCGTACGTACACTCCAGCCGCTATACTTATAGACAATAACGGAAAGGCAAAAGCGATGCTCTGGTTCATTAGACTGTGTATGTTTGTGTCCTCTTTCACTTGCATCGACAGCCCCATCAGAGAGGAATCCATGGCCTTCATCATGCCCATCATAAACTGCATCACCTCTTGTTCTGTAGGTCCAAACCTGAACATGGAAATGAGTATGGCGGCAAGAGCGAAGAAGAACGAGGTGGTTACAAACCAGATGAATAGCTTGAACCACTTTTTTTGCATCCACATGATAAAGGCCCTCTCTCCCTTGAGCAATCATTATTTAGGTTTCGCAGCCCTTTTTTTAGGCCATGTTAGCGCATGGGTTTTCATGTAAATGTGCCAGATCACGCTTGCTACAGCCAGATAAGTCAGTTTTTCATGAATCCAAAGTGAAAACGCGGTAGCTGCATGATTGCTGTCCATAAAGAGCCAAATAATCGCACCGGTAATGATGAAGATGAGTGTTGTGATGAAGGTGAACAGTCCATACCCGGATGGCCCGAACACAAGCCAAGGCTTTTTGGTTTTATCCCGGCGAAGAATGCGGATGATCTCGTACATCATCACAATGAAAGTGAGCAGTACATACACGATAGCAGCTATCCGGTGTACGATATCCGCCATCGCGATATCATATTGCATCAACCAGCCATACTTGGCTCCAGCCATAGCGATTCCACTAAGGGCCAGTACCGAGAATACCAGCGCCCAGAGCCAATGGAGGATAAAATCAAACTTCATAAACGATCACCTGCGATTCATTTAGTCTTTTTTCGTTTCGCCATCCGGCGTTACATCTGTGCGATTCGTTTTTGGTTCCGCACCTGTTGTGAGAACCGCACCATTCGTTGCATTGATTGTAGACTGGCTTACATTTTGCTTAACATAGTTATACAGGAAAGCAATCAAAGCGATGACAAACAGAATAGTCAGCAGTTTTACAAAAAACGTTAATATGCCGGCCACACTCCAAGAACCTACAATGCCCATTCCACCAGCGCTAAATCCGCCATTCAGAACGATGCCCAGCAGATACAGAACGACTATGACACCAATAAGCGTGGTTGCCAGAACGAAAATGGTCTTAAGCATAGGATCATTACCGACTACGGTCTTGGCTTTGCTATAGGATTCCTTAAAGTACTTGTTTTTTAACCAAATGGCGAGACCAACCACCAGACTGAGAACCAGAGCCACCAAAAGCAGCTGGGTCACCGTTCCCAGAATGCCGGAAATGACGCTTCCTGTACCCGCAACGCCTTCCATTTCCATCCCTTGATAATTTCCGGTGTAGTTCAGCGTTCCTTGCGTTCCTCCGGACATATTCATATCCATCATGTTACTTCCTCCTTAAGTTAAAGGTGATTTTCGGCACTGGCCGTTTCCGGACGGGGGGTTAGTATACTGCCGATCACGCCAACGAGTGCGACTACCAACAAAATTGTAAAGATACCCACGATCAGGATCATGAGACTTGGATTGCCAAGTCCATTGAAGATGCTGTTGTCTAGATTGGAGTTACTTGCGGCAAGCACATTCTGGGCTTGTGAGACGGTCTGTTGAATCTGCAGCTCGACCCACTGATTCAGACTGGTAATTCCCATCACCGTCTGGGCCATATCATAGATGGCTCTACTCGTTTCCTGCATATTATTGCTACCCATCATTCCTGTTCCATTTAGGAGAATACCATTCTTAGCTTCATTGAGCTTTGTATTCACCTCGCTAAGCGTCTTTTGGCTTTGTAGCAGCAGGTTATAACGGAACTGATACGTCTCATACGTCGGGTTTGCCGATTCAGTAAACCCCATTCCGTTATCCAGGGTTTGCTCCAGCTGTGCTAATAAATACACACTTTCTGATAAGGAGTAAATGCCCTTTTGAACTTGAATTGATCCAGGCACCGCTTGTTGTGAGGCAGTTCCTCCTGTTTCACCGTCGTTAACAGAAGACCCATTTAATACGGCTTCTGACGGATACGCCATCATATTGTTAGCCATTTGTTTCATCGATTGCTGGGCTGCAGATACTCTTTCCCTCAGCGTGGTGACTGGGTTAGTGGATGTTCCTTCGGGCGCAACGGACGCCGAATGCTGACTATGGACATTCGAATTTGTTGTCGAGGTACTTAGACTGTTCCACGAGATTAATCCTTTATCGTTGGCATACCAACCGATATAACCTAAACTTGCTACAATGATGACAAGGAGAAGGAAGCCAATCGTGCTGCGTAATGCTTTCAACCTTTTTCACCTCCTTTAATATTAATGTTATTTGTTTTCGTTGATGTAGCCTAAGGATACCAACTGACTTTGGGGAAAGTATGTAGAATTGATGGGCATAACATGTTTTTATAACGAACAAATCGCACAGCAACTCTGTTAAATCGACATTATAATCCTAGATATGATTTGAATATGGGGGCGACTTCGACATGAACCGAGAGTTACAGCAGCTTATTTTAGATTATAAAACTGACCAGGAATCGGTATACCACACCTGGTTTTTAAACAACAGCGATCGGTTAAAGGCTTTTCGGACCATTAAAACCGGTGTGAACGATGTTATAAAAGCGATTGAGGCACGATTTTTTGGAAACGACTTTAAGGGCTCTCCACTGGAGGATGTTCTTGCGGCGATTTGTGAACAAAAACAAGTTTTTGAAGGTGCTGCACACGCGTTTTACTGGAAACCTAAACTGCGTATTCCCGACATTTATGAAAATGAAGAGAACCAGCTGGCTTTTGGCCGATTTTTGAAGGCCGTGTTACAAGCCTCTGACGAAAAACAATTGTTGACCGAGATTGTGAAACTGGATCAATACCATATCAAAGGCCTTGGTCCTGCGGTAGCTAATATCTTGTATTTTTTGCATCCTACACTTTTCCCCCCGTTCAACACAGCCATCGTGAATGGGTTTAACTCCCTGCTGGATCGTAAGATAAAGCTCGGCTCCTGGCCGGCTTACTTGGAGATGCGCGAGACATTGCTGGACATCAACACGGCTTACCGCTCATCCTTATCCAAGGACCTGGGCGCCATTTCCGGCTTATTGTTTGAAATAGGCACCGGGCGCTTGATTGTTAGCGGGAATGCTGAGGCGTTTCTTCAAGAGGAGGAAAAGAAACGGGAAAAGGGGCGGTATAAGCGGCATCTGGAGGTGCTGAATGATACTAACGAAGAAAGTGAACATTCCGAAATGCAGCTGTATTTGGCGAGACTGGGACGGTCCTTTGGGTACAACGTCTGGATCGCCCAGAACGATCATCAGAGACAATGGCAGGACGAGCCTCTAGGGCGGTATTCTCTTTCTGTATTTCCAGCCATGGATCTCCCTAAATCTATTGCGGATACAATCGCTTTTATCGATGTTCTTTGGCTCAATGAACATAATGAGATTGTATCGGGATTTGAAGTTGAAAAGAGCACCTCCATCTACTCCGGCATTCTCAGGCTGCATGACTTATCATTATCCGTAGGAAATGCAACGTCCAGGTTGTATCTGATTTGCCCGGATAAACGGGAAAAAGAAGTGCGTGCACAACTGCTTCGTCCTTCTTTGCAACAAACGCAGTGCGGCCCTATCTCATACATTCGTTTTTCGGATTTACGAAACGACTGTAACGCCATGTGCAAATACGGAAAATCGGTTGAAGCGCTCGACGCCATTTCGAACATCTGTACTTGTTAAAGCAAAAAGGAACTGATGGGATCAGTTCCTTTTTCCATAATGATCATTTTATAAAACTTAGCGTAAGCTGGAAAGTTCTCGTTTTAATTGTTCATTCTGTACCGCTGCCTCGAAATAGTCTGCGTGAATGGTCCAATCCGTTTCTATTTGTTTAGAGATTACTTTATTCACTGTCTTTTCCCCAAACAAAACCGATCCTATACTTAACGGCACTATATATACCCGATTCCATGACCATGCCATTGCCTTATTCCTCCTCTGAATTCTTAAATGTGTAATCTTTGATTGACTTTATTTTAAGAGATTAATATGTAAGATTCGTGTTCTTTATTTGAGTTTTGTGTGTGATTTTGCTCATAAGGGAGAAAACACCCTCCAACTGCTTAAATAAAATCCGATGCACACCAATACACCTAACCTAAAAAAGCAGGGTATCTCTTGAATTCGAGATACTCCTGCTCGATGTTTCATTGCACTCGTTACGCTCTTGCCATCTGCCGACAAGCTTCTGCACATTCGCGGCAGAATTTTGCGCATTCTTGACAATGGGCATCTTTAAACGCTTCACAATCTTTGGCGCATGCTTCGCAAACCATGGCACACAGCTCGCAACTTGCCTTCGCAAACATACTGTCTCTGCTCATTAATTGAGCTGCCTGAAGGCAGATTTCTGCGCAATCGTTCAGCATCTTGATCATTGAGGTTCTTGCTTGAACATCAGTCTCTTTTAGGCATGCTGAAAAACATTCTTCGCAAGCCTGTGCACATTTTAGGCAGGCTTCAATACAATGCGTATAGTGCTTTGGAGTAGCGGAGTTGGCAAGTAACATTTTCATTCCCTCTCTTTTCATTATTTGAATGTTGTTTGATCGTTAGTTATTATCTAAATAAAGACCAAATATATACACGTACACGTCCGGAGACTCCGCTTTCTAATAATGCGATTGAATTGCTCTATGATCCAGAGTTATACGTACTCAGATTAACGAATCCAAGCATTACCTTTGATTTACTACGAACTTGAGCCATCTAGGGGATAATAGCTTAAATTCTCATCGGTAAGATGCTAAAGACATTCCTAAAAGGTGTTAGAATCGCAGATAACGATGAATTAGTAAAAACAGCTTATTAGCTTACAGGGCAAATGATTCCCTGATTGAAATACACTTTATGAATGCCATGCACGACAAACAGCGCCATGCCTCGTCATTCTATTTTATGTATAGTGGTTTCTGACCGCAGACCTCAGTATCGGCCAGCAACATATGAGAATGTGCTCATTGACAACTAGCATTTTTTCGCTTATGCCGAACAGTTAACCATGGGCCACCTCAACGGGAAATATCTCAGAAAGAGGGAAACTGGGATTGGCCTCTCTTTAAAATCAAAAGTGATTTGATTTCGATCCCATAGGGGTAATCCTAACGTAATCCGAAGGGGCACTGCCATATTCCTCGTAAGGTGTTGAACCCATAGAAAAACCGTTCGATTTATTTTTTTCAAAGGACTCTCGCTAAATATAACGGGTCTCCATAGGGTATGTTTGCGTAAACAACCGGACTTTCGTTTTGAAATAGTGCTCCAAATTACGGTGATAATACAAATACTCATGCTGCTTGTATGAGAATATTTTTGAGAACAGTTTGAAGATTTATACGTACTTACTCCTGATCGTGTTGTTTGAACGTACAATGTACGGTGACCAATGTAGTGAGGATGGTTATAGAATAGATTTACCCTTCGTTAGATTCGAAAAAAGCAATACGTTAGGTAGATCACACCACATTACAACCTCAAAGTGTAGTTGTTAAAAAATGATAAGGGGAGACGATTGAAAGGGCATGATCCATTATTGGATTATACCCTTCTTCTCTTCTCCCCAATATAATACAATAAGTTTACAATTTAACACGCTGCAACCGAAGCGCATTCAGAACCACAGAAACTGAACTTAATGCCATAGCTGCTCCAGCAACCCAAGGTGCAAGCAAACCAATCGCCGCTATCGGGATACCGATAGAATTATACGCAAGCGCCCAGAACAGGTTTTGCCGAATATTCCCCATCGTTTTTCGACTCATATAGATCGCATCCGGAATACTATTGAGATCTCCTCGCATGAGAGTTACGTCAGCAGCTTCCATCGCTACATCTGTTCCTGTACCCATCGCCATTCCAATATCCGCCATGGCAAGGGCGGGAGCATCATTGATGCCGTCTCCGACCATTGCGACTTTTTTCCCTTGAGCCTGTAATTTCTTTACTTCATCTGCTTTACCTTCGGGGAGAACTTCAGCCAATACACGCGTAATTCCAACCTGCTTGGCAATTGCTTCAGCTGTTCGCTGGTTATCACCCGTAATCATAATGACTTCGATCCCCATGTCCTTAAGCCGTTTAACAGCCTGTGCCGAGGTTTCCTTAATGGTATCTGCAACCGCTACTATACCGGCATACTGCTGATCTACGGCAATCAGCATGGCTGTTTTGCCTGCCTGCTCCAGTTGGTCCATCTGATCTTGCGCATGATTGATGGACACTTGAAACTGAGCCATGAGTTTTCTCGTACCCACGAGAATTTCCTTGCCCATCACATTTGCCTTAATACCATGCCCAGGTATCGCTTCAAACGTGTCCGTTCTCGGCAATTGGATACCCTTAGCGATAATCCCAGCAACTATAGCTTCAGCCAGAGGATGCTCGGAGTTCTTCTCTGCCGCGCCGACAAGGGCCAGCAGATCTGTTTCCATCCAGCCGGAAACCACGACGTCAGTCAGTTCCGGTTTGCCTTTTGTCACCGTTCCGGTTTTATCTAAGATGATGGTATTAATGCGGTGGGTAGCTTCTAGGTGTTCACCGCCTTTAAACAGGATTCCCGACTCTGCGGCTCTTCCTGAACCTGCCATAATGGAAGTCGGTGTCGCAAGTCCCAGGGCACAAGGACAAGCAATGACGAGTATCGCAATCGCAATCTCCAGTGCGTTTGCAAACTCTCCTGGCGTAATCCAAACAAACCAAGCGATAAACGCAAGAACCGAGATCGCTACGACGATCGGAACAAATATACCTGAAATGGCATCTGCTACACGTTGAATAGGAGCTTTGGAACCTTGGGCCTCTTCAACCACTTTAATAATCTGAGCCAGGGCCGTTTCTTTTCCGACTTTGGTCGCTTGAATTCGAAGTACTCCGTTCTTGTTAATCGTTGCACCAATGACAGGATCTCCCGTTCTTTTCTCAACCGGCAGGCTTTCTCCAGTTAACATAGCCTCATCTACGGAAGAAGCCCCCTCCACCACCTCGCCGTCAACCGGGATTTTCTCCCCTGGTTTTACGATTACGATGTCACCGGCCACGACTTCTTCGACAGGGATAGTCATTTCCTGTCCATCGCGAACAACCAATGCCGTCTTGGCTTGAAGACCCATCAGTGTTTTAATCGCTTCAGACGTTCTTCCTTTGGCAAGAGCCTCGAACAATTTCCCGAGGATGACCAGTGTAATCAAGATAGAGCTGGTCTCATAGTACATTTCCGGTCCATGAGCCCCCGCACCGGCTTGAACCCATTCGAGCGTCAAATAGAGGCTATAGAAGTATGCTGCCGAAGTCCCGAGGGCTACCAGAACGTCCATATTGGCACTTTTATTACGCAGCGCTTTATACGCACCAACATAGAAATGGCCACCGATATAAAATTGAACTGGTGTAGCCAAAATCAGTTGGAACCAAGGGTCCATGAAAATCATAGGCATCCAAATCCAAGATAGGAACGAGAAGTGGCTGATCATGGACCATAGTAATGGTAAAGAGAGAAGGGCTGAAATGATAAACCGTCTTTTTTGTTTAGAGATTTCTTTTTGTTTATGTGCGGAGGCGTCCTGCTGCCCTTCCTTCGGCATGGCCTTATACCCGAGTTGCTCCACCTTTTTTTGCATGTCTTCCAAAGTAACAGTCGCTGGGTCGTACTCGACCCGGGCTGTTTCAAGGGCAAGATTAACATTCGCCGTTACAACACCGGGCATTTTGTTTAATCCCTTTTCAATCCGATTGGCGCAAGCGGCGCATGTCATCCCAGTGATTTGGAAATCCGTGGTTTGCTTTACAGTGCCGTAGCCTAAATGTTCAATCTGTTCTTGCATTTGCGGAATGGTTGCACGTTTGGGATCAAACGTCAAAGTCGCCCGTTCCAAGGCGAAATTCACATTTGCTTCCGTCACCCCATCCATTTTTCTTAATCCTTTCTCGATCCGGTTGGCACAAGCAGCACAAGTCATTCCTGTGATCTGTAAGGTTGTTTGCTCCTCACTTTTAGATATCGTTGAACTCATTATCTATCCCTCCCTCATACCCCCAGGGGGTACATTGTGTTGAAAAAAAGGAGCCATCTTGACGATGGCTGCTTACGGACTTAGACGACATCGTAACCTTGCTCTTCGATGGCATTCTTTATGGCTTCCAAGGATACACTAGATTCATCAAAAACGACCTCAACTGTCTTTTTCTCCAGGTTCACTTTTGCATCAGCCCCAATGTTTTTAACGGCTCCTTCAACACTTTTTACACAATGTCCGCAAGACATTCCTTCTACATGTAATGTTTCGTTCTTCATCTTTCATTCCTCCATATCGTTTGTTTATTTCATTAATTTATTCATGGTAACCAGAATCTCATCAATCACTTCATGTTCGCCGGATTGGATTCGTTCAATAACGCAGCTTTTCATATGACCTTCCAGAACCATTTTCCCTACGCTATTGAGAGCCGACTGAATCGCCGCAATTTGATTTAGAACGTCATCGCAATAGGTATCTTTTTCTATCATCCCTTTAACCCCACGAATTTGACCCTCAATCCGGTTTAACCGGGTCATTAGATTGGCCTTCGTTTGATCAGAATGATGACTTTTTCGATGATGTCCATGAGATGCAGTCTGTTCCACTGATTGTTCCATGTGCCTCACCTCTCACCATCAATATACCATACCCCCCTACCGTATGTAAACAGGGGATTAGGAAGTACTTCATCTCCTTTTTTAGTCTGTTCATTTAACCTCTTTGTTTATGCACCTGTATATAACCTCTGCCTTTTGTAATTTTTGCAGAAACTGCGGTTAATTACAGCCCACAATGATCCTCAGTTTGATCACGATAGACGAAGTCACGGTCTACGGAAACCCTTGAAATCATGTAAATGATAATTGGCTTTTAGCTGAGATAATTATAGTGTGCCTCATATTGATAAGCTTCGCTTGATCGTCTTTCTAATGGGATAGGAATTTGACTTCCTGAACGGCACCATCAAATAAAGACTGTCAAGCCCGTGGTATATATCAACGGGCTTGTTCTATATATCATTAAGGTAAGTCTAGTGATTGGCCGTACATGATGCTACAGTTTGAAGATACGGATAGACTTTAGCAATTGGTCAACCGATTGGGACATGTTTTCAAGAGCCCCTGATATCTGGTTAACCATTTGACTTTGCATATCCGAAGTTTGGACCACACCTTGAATACGAGAAGAAGTGTGTTCGGCAATCGTAGTCACATCCGCAACAGAATCAGAAATGTAGTGAGAATCTGTTGACATTTGTCTTGTTGCTTGATATACATTTTGATTCTGAGAAGCTACATGTTGAGAGGAGATAATGATCTGTTCGAAGGATTTCCCTGCAGAGATTAGGTGCTGGTTCCCCGCTGTTAATTGAGCTAAACTTGTGTTCATCCCTTCGGCTGCTTCACTGGTGATATGTTGAACCTTTTCAATGAGTATTCTTATTTCTTGGGCTGAGTTTTCAGACTGCTCAGCTAGTTTTTTCACTTCATCTGCAACCACAGAAAATCCTCTCCCAGCTTCTCCTGCACGCGCAGCCTCAATGGAAGCATTCAACGACAGCAAATGGGTCTGTGAGGATAAATCGGTAATAACGGTCGCAATGTTCCCGATACTGCCTGAGCTATCCGATAATTGTTGTATTTTACTAGCTACATGTGTGATGGATGCGTTCAAATGGTTGATTACAGAAATGATGCTTAGAAGCCAATCGTTGCCTTGATCCGCATGCACAACCATATTTTCCGATGCACTGGCGACTTGTGATGACCTTTGAACGATTTCTTGTATGCTAATTTGGATATGTTCAACGGCCTCCATACTTTGATTCATGCCCTCAACCTGTTTGGATGCACCTTGGAGTATGGATTGCAAGGTACGATCGATCTCAAGTGATGAATCTCCTACGCCATTGATATGCATTTGAACAACACCAGAAACTTTATGTACCTCATCCGCGGCCTGCTGAGCCTTAGACACTAGTGTATGTAAGTTATGAGTCATTAGATTAAATGCTCTCGAAAGGATACCCAACTCATCCTTAGAAGTGACGGGGATATCTGTGATACTAAGATCGCCATTTGCAACTCGTTCCGCCATGATAGTGACTTGTCTTAAGGGTGCGGTTAATTTCCTTGTGAAAAGAGCGGTGAGGAATAAAGCGATAAGGAGTCCGATCATCATAAATACAATCAAATTTATTTTAAAGCGACTAATTGCCTGATTATACATTTCCTTGCCCATACTAATATGGAAAGCCCCAATTACAGTTCCGTCTGAGGATTTAATGGGTTCATAAACCGCCATTTCGGTTCCATCATGCGCTTCACCTACATACGACTTCCCACCTAAGACGATGGATGTTACGTTCGATTCAAGCATTATTTCTGTGACGCCCATATTATGGCTACCCTTAGACGATGCGGCTACCCCTTTCTCGCCTTTAAAAATTACAATGTCATCACCAGTTAATGCTCCAACGAATAAAGCAACGTCATGATTTCCCTCTATAGAGACCTCGCCCTTAAACAACTTTCCATCCTTCAGCGTCCATTCTCCGGGAAATTTAACATCTAGCAGTGCCGTCGCCAACTTTGTGTTAGACACCATCTTTTGTTCTGCGAGGTGGGTTACCTGGGCATTCATATTCACGATGGCAAAAGTACTGAAGGAAACGATGAGTATGAAAATGAAAAGGCTTATATATAGAATCAGTTTGCTGGATAACTTCATTTCGTTCCTCCACTTTGTTATTTACATGAAGATAGCTCTAGTAAGGCTAGTTAAAAAGGAAGGAGACCGCCACCCCAAGTAAAGAGTGCGCGATCTCTTAGACTGATAGTTATTGATTAGAATAAATCGGTGAAATCTCATTTGATGCAGCACAATCAGTGTTTTTTGTTTCGCATCATTAAAGGCATAAGTACGAGATGTGAAAGCGGGCATAATAACAATACACTATAGGCAAGCATGTTACTTGTTGAACCACTTACATTATTAGCAATGATAAGAATAACGAACAGAACGATCGGAAGTATACAACACATCATCATCATCAGACGATGGGCTGGGCCTTTTTTATGATGATTGTTATGACTGTCATGCTGGTTATGGTTTCCGCAACAGCTCATGAAATAACCTCCTTATACTTTAATCATATAGTCTATTAAATACTTACGCTCTGCCCAGGCATATCTTTCTTATGGTTTCTTTGCATCATTTCATCCATATTGGAATCCCGCATCATCTCATCCATTGGGGTACCTTCCATCATGTCCACCATATCCGGGTTTTTCATCATTTCACTCATGTCTTTATCTTCCATCATTTTTTCCATATCAAGACCATTTATCATTTCGTCCATGCCTGGCTGCTTCATCATTTCAGACATATTGGTATTGCTCATCATATCCGTCATAACTTCATCGTTCATTGTATCGTTCATGTTCGCCGTATGGTGAAAATCTGTCTCTTGCTGTGCTACCTCTTGCTTGGAAGAAACATCCCCTTTGGAGATCTCGGAATCAACTCCTGTAGCGTATACTGCGGAACCGATTCCCAACGTCAGTATAAAAGCACCCAAGCCAGTTAATAATTTCGCATTCATTTCTTTTCGCCTCCTGTAACTCCATGGTACAAGAGATCCTTGTGGAATTTATGTAGCATTTATGGGCTTTTAATGGAGAATACATTTTAATCCTTTCTCATATCACTGTTTGTAGGTAAAGGACACGCTTTACAAGAAGCTTATTCAACCAAACTCACATTAAAAGGAGGGGTTAAAGTGTCATCCTTAGGACTTGCAGTTGTTTTTTATATCTTCATTTTGCTCTGGTCTTTTGTCATTATCCTGCGATTTAGGACGACAGTTACAGAATCGATTCGAATGGTTTCGCCTATGGTAGTCGGGATGATTGTTGGTTTTGGAGGCGGTACTTTTAGTGGCCTCTATATTGCCGGCCCTGTTCTATCTTTGGTGTTAGGTGTCCTTCTAGGGATCTTTTCTGGAAGCATAATAGGAGGGCTGATGGGGTTGGGGGCGTTCTTAAACGGAGCATCGTCTGGGATGATGGCCGGATTAATGGGGGTTATGCTGATACAAATGTTTCCTCAATCAGAATGGAAAGATGTTCTATTCTTTTTTATGGTCGTATCCGGATTCTTGCAATTTGCCCACACTTTATTGTTGCAGCGCTTATCTAGCGAGAACGTAATCAAAGGTACTTTTAAGGTCTTGAGTTCACCGCTATTCATGTTCCTCTTCATTTCAACAGTCCTTATGGTATATGTCACCGTTGCAAATCATAACGATCCTGAACAAGCGAAGCCGCTAGGTTTACAAAAAACGATTCAGAATACGAACCATACAAATCATTAATCTTTGAGGGCCGGGTTCAATGTTCACATAAGATAGCTACCAGACAGTTTTAAAGTGGTAATATGAAGAGTTGGCCTTATATAAAAAAGAGCCACCATGACGTTCCCTTGGTGGCAGATACAACTGTATTGCGTCATAACTGAAGAACACGGCAGAGCCGGTTTAATCCCTTCACCCCAGGCAAATGACTACTAGTTACTTGCGGAGCTATATCAATGATATCAACACTACCTATATGGTAGATCCAAAATAGCTATGCGATAAGCACAAAGGATGTTCTCTTCCACTCATGCACCTTACACCCTATGTACTGTATCTTTCACCTGGTTCCTTGTGAAGAAATAAAGGAACACAGACAGAGAAATAACAAGAATACTCATACTCGTCCACTGACCTGCTGTCCAGCCTAACGCATAACGCGGTGAATCTCCACGCAGAAATTCCATAGAAAACCGGACCAGGGCATACATAATATTATAACTTAAAAATTGTCCACCTTTAGGCAACTTTATATTCTTCAAGACTAGAAGAATACCAAAGACGATTAAGTCAAGCTGACCTTCCCATATTTCAGCAGGCCATAACGGAACTGAACCATAGCGCTCGAAAGCTATAGTCCCTTCTGGATAAACAATTCCGAAGCCAGTCCCGGTCGGGGCCCCAAATGCATCTCCATTTAAAAAGCAGGCAATTCGGCCGACAGCTTGTCCAAATATGATTGCCGGCGCTAGAATATCCGCAAGTCCCCAAAAAGAAATCTTCTCTTTCCGCGCATAATAAGCTGCCGCAATAAAACCACCTATTAACGCTCCCTGGATTGAAATGCCACCATTCCAAATCGCGAATATTTCCCCCAAATGTTTTGAATAATAACCCCACTGAAAAAAGAATACATGCCATATTCTTGCGCCGATTATTGCACTAAATATTACGTAGAAGACTAGATTCAATATATGTTTTTGATAGTTGGTCCCTCGAGCTAAATAATTTGCAACACCTATCGCAAGTAGCACTGCCAACCCTACTATTACGCCATAGGATCTAATCGAAAGTCCTGCAACTTCGAATAAGATTACTCTCAAATCATTTCCTCCTTAGCCTCGTTATGGAGTAATACTGATACCATTCGGAGTCGCGCCTACGTTGATTGTTGTAATCACTTGATTTGTTTCATTATCGATCACTGTTACGGTGTTATCGAACATATTCGTCACAAAGATCTTGCTGCCATCCGGGTTGATGACTACACCATGCGCCCCTGTGCCTGTCTCAGTCGTTGCTGTTACTTGTTTTGTCACGAGATCAATTTTTGAAATGCTATGTGACGGATTTTCTTCTGTACCTTGGTTCGCTATTACGGCATATTTATTATCAGCAGAAATGTATACCTGAGCAGGGCCATTACCGACAGGCACTTTTGTAATGTTAGAAGAATCCAAATCTACTACAGCGGCTGCATTTTCTGCGTTTAATGGAACGACAAGGATTTTTCCATCACTCGTGATTCCCGTCGTTACAGGTGTATTACCTACACTGATTTTTTGTTTTTCATTCATAGCATCCAAGTCCAACACACTTACCGTGTCTTCGGCCATATTTGCTATATAGGCATATTTGCTGTCTGCGGATATTCTAAATCCATGCGGTCCCGTTCCGGTTGGAATGGAATTTACTATTTTTAAGGACTTGGCATCAATTACAGATACATCGTTTCCTTCATTATTCGTAACCAATACATACTTCCCATCATTTGTGAATACAATATGAGCCGGATGAGTCCCGACCTCAACTTTTTGAATTTGTTCGTCTGATGATGTGCTAAAAAAATAAGCATACCCATTCATTTCATGTTCACTTTGCTCGTTCCCTGCTCCCTCTTCCATCTCCCCCATAGTAGGAACCACTGTAACTCCTACCGTTTTCCCATCGGGTGAAATTTGTACGTTATGAACCGAACCGTCAATATCGATCGACTTAATGACTTTGTATGTGGTTGCATCAATTTTAGTAATACTACCACCTTCATCAGCAGTATATAAAATCACTGGTGAGCTATTTTGGGAATTCGAGGTACCGGTAGTAGGTTCAGCATTTGTTGCAGTAGTTGCAGATGGAGTCGGATCTGAATTATTCTTTTGCGCCGATCCACAGGCAGTAATGCTAACACTTAAAATGGCTACGGTGAGGACATTCATCCACTTTTTTCTCATATTGTTCATCTCCATGAAGTTTACTTGTTAAGACTTCCCTAAAAATATAGCTAAAGGTACATGCCATTTCTCTAAGTGTTTTTAATTTTAACTATCATTTATGTGTTAAGTATGTGCTTTTTGTGGGAAAACATCTTAATTAACATTCCAAATATTACGCCTAAACAAGTCTTTGAATCCTGTGATAGGATGACGTCAGTTTCACAAAAAACAAACGAAGGGAAGTCTATCATGAAAAAGAATTTTTCCATTTTATTGCTTTCTACCTCTCTGGCAATCAGTATATTCGGTGTGCAATCAACGACGTCATCCGCAGCTAGTTATATTTCGCAATCGCAAGAGTCAATAAGTACTGTAAGGAATAGTATCATCTCCAAAGGAATGACATACTTAGGTACCCCGTATGAATTTGGGTCCAGTAGAAGTAATACTAGAACCTTTGATTGCTCTGATTTCGTTAGACAAGCCTATCTTGAAGGGGCAGGAATCACTTTACCCTCTAATTCGAGAACTCAAGGTGCCTACATCAAGAGCAAAGGGTCTTATACAACAAATTGGAAAAGCCTAAAGCCTGGAGATATTATGTTCTTTATGTCTTACCGTGGAAATAAAGCTTCAGATTATCAAGGAATTAATAGAAATACATCACGAATTACTCATAATGGAATCTATTTGGGAAACGGAAAAATCCTACAAACCTACTCAAAAAAATCGGGTGGAGTTCGAATCGATACGATTGAGGGTACTCAATGGGAAAAGCGCTTTCTTTTCGGAGGAAGTGTTTTAAAAAAGTAAGGCTATACTTACTTAAAGGTTGCCGTGCTATGATACAGTATAAAAACTTTTACATTCGCAATGATATGGGAATCTTTATACCTAACCAATACGTTCAATGGATCAAGCAATGGGTCAAACACAGCTTTTCATTCAGTTTATCTTTGTAATAAATGTCTAATTGCTTTTGTATTTCGGGCGTTAACAAGGTAAGTATGAATCTATATTAGTCTGCATTCGTTTTAGCATATGCTGTTTGATTTGATGCCAAATAACAAATTATGATTAGAGCACATTTCAATCTACTGAGTCGCAAGGAGTTCTCCCCTCATTTTTTTTACAATATGCCGTTTCGATATATTTTCGACAGTTTTCACTTTAAACCTAGAAAAGGTTCTAATGACTATCCTTCACATGATTTTATATTTGTAGGAGAAATTAAAAAAAGAGATTACTTTGATACAGTACAAATTTCTTCTATGGCAACACAGCAAGGATACAAAGGAAGGGGTTTTGAAATTAGCAGCTACGATACAATGGCTAAACCATCAGTCTATATTTTCTTTTGAGACAAGTGTTATTTGATATTTATCAAATTGGCAATAGTACCATGTTCTTGTCCACTATCGGCAATGGGATCAAGTTCTTGTCCTGAGCAAAGGACAAGAACTTGATCCCTTAAAACAGAAAACCCACGCCAGGCGCGGGTTCTAATGGGACTATGTTCTTGTTTTCCTACACAACCCTGCTCACTTTTCTGTCAGGGACGTTATACAGTATCCTTCTTTATTTATTTCCTATGATCTTGTCCATTGTTATTAATCACCGGCTTATAGCCGTACATGTAGATAAAGGTAGTATGGCCTACCTGTTGTCAACTTCCAACTCCAGAATTCGGATCGCTGTGACTCAGGCTGTATTTAGTCTGACCTCTGTAACCGCAATCTTCTGCTGGATCACTGCCCTGACACTGATCACCTCTTCTTTCATGTTTCCCGGATTGATGGACACCAAGCAATTTATACTATTAAATATTTATGCACTCCTGATGTATTACACGATTAATGGAATCTGCTTCCTGGCCTCCTGCCTAGCCAACGAATCCAGATACAGCCTCGGACTGGGGGCAGGACTCCCGATCATGTTTGTATTGCTGCAAATGCTTGGTGCTTCCGGGGAAGGGCTGGAATGGCTCGGATATTTCTCTTTATTCGCCTTATTCAACCCAGAACGATTATTCGCCGGTGATAGTTTTGCTTATCTAGGGATGGCAGTATTTGCGGGACTGGCAACTGTGCTGTATACTGTGGGAATTCTTTGGGTTAATAAAAAAGATTTGCCTATCTAACCTATTTGGCACGCTGGGGGAATGGAATATGTCAAGAATTACCCGAACCTTAAAACTGGAAACTTGAGCGGTTATTGAGTATACAGTTGCGGGAAGAGGTGAACCTGTGTTCATTCTTCATGGTGGACATTCCAACTGCCAGGAGGATTTTGGCTATAAAATTCTCCTGGAGAACGGATATTCCATTATTACACCATCGCGGCCTAGTTATGGCCGAACAAGCAAAGAGTTTGGAAGCTCATTAGATACTACCTGTAAAGCTTATGAGCAATTGATGGATCATTTGAACCTTACTTTGGTTCCCCGATATCCCATCGGGTCGATAGCCGTACACTTCAGTCTGCAGTATCTAAGGCATGGCATAGCCATGAAGATCGCAATATTATGTCCTACTTTGATTATACATAGTAAATATGACTAGATAAGCGTTGTCGCCCTTGCTTTCCTCCCATAATGAATGCAGATGATGAATACGGAGATAATTATAACAAGTTATCTTAATGTTCAATATTACAAGGAGTGTTTGAAATCTTAAACGTATACTTTTACATAGTGGCTGTATTTATAATCCCTTGGTTAATATGCATTCATTATCTGAGAAGGATGACTTCACTTTTCGTTCTGTATGTACCTATTGTGATTAGTATTGCGATGTTGATGAATATTATTGGGTTTCACTATAAGTTTTGGAGTGTAAAACCATATAACATCGCTGCCCTTCCTTTTGATTTCGGAATCTATCCGGTATTGGGATGCTTTATGATTAATAGCTTGAACTCAAAGAAGCACTCTACTTTCTATACTTTATTCATGTACAGTGTTTTTACCACATTGATGGAATATGCCGCTTTTTCAGTGGGAATCGTAAGGTATGGAAATGGTTGGAATATTGGCTGGACCTTCATTTCTTATCTTGTTGGTTATACAGGAGTGATAATTTATAATAACATTTCAAATAATTGTATTGGGGATTATTAAACCCAAAATAGAATTCTTTGCTTGTATTTGTAGAGCACAAAAACTTAGGGAAAAGTCGAGGGCGAATTACTTCTATTTTGTTACGTGAAAAATCTATTGAAATAAGCTTCAAGAATTCTCTGTGATAAATAATAGCCATCCACAGCGTATTTATCTCCCAATGATCTTCTATAGAAACCCACATCATAATTGATATAGTCCTCAATAAACATTGATTTCATTATTATAGAATAATTTTCCATGAAAAAGGATCCTTCAATTTCTTTATAAGTATATTCAAGTGATACCAAGTGTAATTGGTCATTTTCGTATAACAAATCTAGCTTATAGCTATTAAGTTTTGAACAATCAGTATAGATAACCTCGAAATCTATATTATCTTTTTTACATATACAATTAGAGTTCTCAATGATAATATTTTCAGTTTCGCTTTTGTTCATATCTACGTTATTATCACTCATATTAAACACCTCAATTTTATATCGTTTTATTAGTTATTCGACAATGGGATACAAAATCCTCCTATTAATTGCAACAAAAAACCTAAAAGTAATAGATTGTATAATTAATATGAATAAAATATAATATTATTCATAAATTCATAGAGAAAGGATAAAGCAAATGCCAAAAAAATTCAGTGAAGTTGAAAAAGCTCACATAAAACAAAAGCTACTTGAATCTGCGAGAAGTCTCTTTACCCGATATGGAATTAAGAAAACTAGTGTGGAGGACTTAACAAAGGGTGCAGGCATTGCAGCAGGGACTTTCTATGCCTTTTATCAATCAAAAGAAGAAATCTTTTTCGAGCTTCTGGAAGTTGAAGAAAGTCAAATAAAGACCAGTCTTTTTGAGAATGCCGCAGCTAGACCTCTAAATAAAGAGTCCTTTAAGTTATTTTTATTGGAGTCTTTCAAGCTCATGTCAGAAAATCCAATTATCCGTCAAATCTTACTGACTGAACAATTTGAAGCCTTAATTCGAAAAGTACCTCCCGAGCGGTTAGAACATAACTACAACCAGGATCAGGATTTACTCTATCCATTTATACAAAAATGGCAAGCAGAGGGAATGCTTAAGAAAAGCTCTCCTACGCTTATAGTTAGTATGATTCGTTCACTCTTATTACTCTCTCTACATCGACGGGAAATCGGTGAGACAGTATATGATGATACACTTGAGATGTTTATATCTACAATAGCTGAAGGTTTATTTACCAGAGAGGAGCATTAGCGTAATGATTAAAGTCCAGGAACTAAATTACACTTATCCGGGTCAAGACAGCCCTGTTTTGAATGGACTGAATTTCGACATCCAGCAGGGTGAAGTATTCGGTTTTTTAGGGCCATCAGGCGCGGGCAAAAGCACGACACAAAATATATTAATTGGCAAGCTAAAACAATATAGCGGGTCCGCTGTCGTATTAGATCAAGAAGTGAAATCGGTGGGTTCGGAATATTTTGAACGCGTCGGCGTTGCATTTGAATTCCCGAACTTTTATAACCGTTTTACTGCTCTAGAAAATCTAAGACATTTCGGGTCACTTTACCGTAAGCGATGTTCAGATCCAATGGATTTACTCCAGCAAGTAGGTTTGATTGAAGCTGCACATATGAAAGTTGCAGACTTTTCAAAAGGAATGAAGATGAGATTGAATTATTGCCGTGCTGTGCAGAATAATCCGGATGTACTATTTCTGGATGAACCGACCTCCGGGCTGGATCCTGTTAATGCCGATATGCTTAAAAAGCTTATTAAACAGCGTAAAAACGCTGGGACGACAATTATTCTAACCACTCATAACATGCAGGCAGCCGAGCAATTATGCGATAGAGTTGCTTTTGTAGTGAACGGTGTAATCAAGATAATTGATTCCCCCAAAAATTTGATGCTTCGAAGAGGGCAACGTAAAGTCAGAATCGAATATCAGATGCAAGAAGGAAAGAAAACATCTGAATTCCCTTTAACTGATATTGGAGATAACACTGAATTCCTCTCGATTATTCGCTCTCATCCTATTGTCACCATTCATTCCTTAGAGGCCACCTTGGATCAGATTTTTATGGATGTTACGGGGGAAAGTTTAGTATGAGACTATGGAAACTATTCCTTTTTGATCTTCGCTTCCAATGGAAGCATGGGCTATATTTTGTATATTTCCTTGTATGCATGGTTTATATTGGGGGGCTCAGCATCGTTCCCGAGGCCTACTTGGACAACACATTGTTGCTGCTTACTTTTTCAGACCCAAGCGCTCTTGGTTTAATACTGGCTGGAGGAATACTGCTGTTGGAAAGAGATCAAGGCGTTTTTGAAAACCTTTTTGTTACACCTGTTAAAACACTGGAGTACATTCTAGCCAAATGCTTCTCTTTAAGCTGCTTATCTCTTACTGTCGCTTTTGCTATTCATCTGTCTTCAACAGGATGGCCAGTGTCTCTGGTGCAGTTCGTTCTTGCTATTGTTTTGACCTCGTCTTTCTTCACTTTGATCGGCTTAGCTGCAGCCATAAGAAGCCGTTCGATCAACAGTTTCTTACTATTGTCTCAATTGTATTCCCTTATTTTTATTTTACCTGTTCTGGATTACTTGAATTTGTTTACAACCTCTTTGTTTGCTGTCCTGCCGGTTCAAGGGACGCTAATGCTACTGGAAGGTACCTCTCATCCTCTGACAATATCAGATTTCTTGTATGCAGTATGCATATTGTTGATTTGGATCGGTCTAGCAGTCTGGTGGGTCTATTCCTTACTACAAAGGTCCGTGAGAACACAGGACGGAGATGAAAAACATGTTTAGGTATAAAACTATGCTCCGGCAAGATTTCCAAAATGCACTAAAAGATCCGATGCTTCTGCTTATTACTTTTGGTCCGCTTCTACTCACTCTTATTGTAAGGTATGGCTTCAGGCCATTATCAGAGTGGATAGCTTCAATCTCATCCTTCTCCCTCCTTTCCTACTCTAGTTTTATTACTGTTTTTCTGATGCTGCTTGTTCCTCAATTAGCAGGGATAGCAGCGGGTTTATTAATCCTGGATGAGCGTGACGAACATTTGATTGGAATCTATGCAGTAACCCCATTGATGAAAAATGGTTATCTTGCTTTCCGGCTGATCCTCCCGACCTTTATCAGCATAATAATGACAGCTGTTTTTTTACTATTCAGCGGTGTTTCGCAATATGAACCTGTGAATATTGGAGTCCTTCTTTTACTCGTATTAGAGACACCTATCCTTGCGATGTTCTTGGCTACATTCGCTGCCAATAAAGTAGAAGGCCTTGCCTTTTCCAAAATTATTGGATTGACTCTCCTGGGAGCGATTTTCGCATATTTTGTTCCTGAACCCTGGCAATTACTAGCCGGAGTGTTTCCAACGTATTGGCCAGCCAAGCTATATCTTGAAGGCATTGCCGATAATCAATCTGCTTCTAAAATAATGATTCTCTTTATTGTGGGCCTACTTTTTCATCTCCTGCTCTTACGGCAGATGTTTAAAGTTTTTTGGAAGAAAATAGAGAAATAAGGGTAAATAAAAAGCCGGTAACTAGGTCATCCGCCTGGTTCCGGCTTTCACTTTGATCATTCACTCCACTCTGCTCTTTAAACTATCCGCCATAGATATTTCCATAACTTTCTTCTTGCTTAAATACTTCGACACCTCGTAAGTAACCAAAATAATTAAGAAACCAATCACTATATTCTTAAATTCAAGCTTTGTTGGAATAGCCATACTAGGAAAAGCTGCTTTAAAAAATAGATCCATCAGCTGATTAATAAGCGGAATGGATATACAATATCCTATAATCACCACAAAAATGTTACTATTTAATATCAATGCGCTTACTTTCTGTTTACTGTATCCTAAAATTTTGAGCAGTGATATGGAAGCTTTGTTCTCTTCAATTATCATGGTGGTTATAACATAAATAATAATCAGGCCAATAACAAAAGAAATTAAGGCAACAACGCCAACCATGTATCGTATAGGTTTGACGAAAGTCTGGTACCCTTCGATTTGCTCACTTTTATCATTGAAGGACAATATATTAGTTTTATCAGTTTCTAATTTTTCATTAGAAATCACTTCCATAAAGCTGTTCTTGGGATAATTATTCAACGAATTGAACATAGACAAAGGAATGTAGATAATGTCTCCCGTATAGACCGGGCTGATGTGATCGATATTTATTTTAAATGTTAAGTCGTTTAGCTTATTTATCAGAGTCACACTTTCACTTTCCTGTATATCAAGTTTTTTGGCCAAAGAAGATGTCATAATTACACTATCTTTGCTTAATTCATTTCCGTCTGCATCTCTTAAGGAAAGCAACTTGGAGTCTTTTTCAACCCCATACAATATGAAATTATAGTTCTCCTTGTTATGCTTAGCTTCGAATGGAGCAAAGGATAAAATTTCCGTATCTTTGGGACGATCTTGTTGCAATGAATTAAAAATATAGCTGTAATTATATTTGAGAGTATTTGTGTAATTGTCGTAAATCATATAATCCATAGAGTCATTTGTTGTAAAACCAAAAAGTAGTAATAAAGAAGCAAATGTGATGCTTATCATCAGAATAAAAGTCCTGGTGATATTTCTGAGAATTCCACGAATCTTAAATTTAGTATTAAAGCTAAAAAAGTCCATATTTAATTTTTTTTCCAAGAAATTTATTTTCGTTTTATTGGCTCCCCCTCTAAGTAATGTTACCGGGGAAAGTCGCAAAGCCATCTTAACAACCAAAAATGTGGTTGGGATTAAAAATAGTAAAGGAAGGACTAGACTAATACATAAATAAACATAATCTAATTCAATGTCTATGTGGGGCAAATTATATTTAAACAAAAGTAACGCTGAGAGAGGTTTTGCCAAGAAAATACCGAGAGAAGTACCCAGGAGACCTCCTGATATTGAGAGTACAAACGGGTAACTCAGATAGTGTTTTATGATTTCTGATTTTTTGTAACCCAATGCATATAAAGTACCGATTTGAACATATTCTGTTCTTAATAGTCTCCACATTATTATTGCTAGAAGTGCACAAGTAAGAATCAGAATGATAACCGGAAGGATTTTCCCGACTATAATAAAACTTTTTATGTTTTCATTCACATGAGTCAATCGCATATTATCAGTTTGATCAACCCATTTAATGATGGTTGATAATTTATTGATTTCATTCTTTACGGCTTTTATATTGCCATCATGAGCAATTAAACTATAGAAGGTTGAACTATCAGGAAAGTCTTTCATGGCTTCGTTCGAAATAACTGCTATTCCAAAGGTCTCGGGATTAACAAGAATGTCTTGATCCTCTTTTACCAAGTACATAAAATCCGGTAATGTTATAAAACCGGCAATGCGATATTGCTTTCCATTAATGGTTGTATTCTCACCTATCTTCAGACTATGCTGTTTCGCATAGGATGGATCGATCACAATATCGTTTAATCGCTCTATTGGTCCCCCTTCTAAAATCGAATATGTATCTATTTTTGATGTTTCATTAAAGATTCTCAATATCGAATTACTATTATAAGCAAGGTCATAAGATTTTCTTGTTTCAATTGTTACATTGAATTCTTCCTCCAGCGCAGCGACATTCTCTATGGGTTTTTGAACATAGAAGCTTGCGTCATCAATGGTATGCTGTTCCAGAAATGAATCCACACTTGTTCTCAAGCTCCCGCTCGCAAGATTAAACCCGACAAAAAGCATACAACTGATAGTGATCAATAAAAAAGAACCTAGAAAACGGGATTTATTCTCCCGAATCGTTCTAATAATTTTACGTTTTATGACCATTACCATTCAATCCTCTCTACAGGAAGAATTTCCTCTTCACTTTTAGACCTGTCTTCGATAATTTCACCACTTCGCAATCGAATAACCCGGTGTGCAATCCCTGCTATGGCTTCGTTATGGGTAATAATGAGGATAGTGGTATTAAACTTTTGATTTACTTCAATGAGTAATTTAATAATTTCTTGTGAGGTAGCGAAATCTAAAGCTCCCGTTGGTTCATCACACAACAGCAATTTTGGATTCTTAACCAGCGCTCTAGCAATTGAAATCCTTTGTTGCTGTCCTCCGCTTAATTCACGGGGGAAACGTTTTTTCATATCTTTCATACCTACTGCTTCAAGAACATCATCTGTATTTAAAGAATTTTTACTAATATTCGATGCAACTTCTATATTCTCATATGATGTTAAATTAGGCATTAGATTATAAAACTGAAATATAAATCCAACTTTATCTCTTCTATATACTGTAAGCTGATTATCCGTTAGTTTGTTTATGTCCGTTTGACCAACCATAATTTCACCGGAATTAATACGGTCTATACCACCTAAGACATTCAATAAAGTGGATTTGCCAGAACCTGAGGGTCCAAGGATAACTGCAATTTGACCTTCTTTAATGGTTAAAGAAACATCATTAAGGGCCTTGAAAGGTATTCCACCTGATTCATACGTTTTTTGCACCTGGTTTAATTGAATATACATTTGATCTCCTCCGACTAAAGTGTTATTTGATCAGTCGATTTGAAACAGTCTCCAATAATAATTCCAACATAGGGGTATAAGTACTTTCCTCAAAATCTTCTTTGTGCAAATTAATTAAGAAAATCGCTTGGAATAATCCAGCTATTGCTTTAGGATTAAGATCATTAAAATATTGCTTGTTTTGATTAATAAATTCGTAAATAAACGAATTATCCTCCAATAAGTGAGCCTTAACCGTCTCAGGGGGGAGTTTGAGAAATAAATACTCCAGATCCTCTTTCCGGAAGTTCTTCATAACCGGATTGTTTTCCATTAATCTGATTGCGTCCAAGAAAAATGCCATCAATATCTGTTGGGGTTCTTCTGCATTTTCAAATGAGATAGAGAGTAACTGCTCACGGAATTCCTTTTGGAACCTTTCCAGAATCTCCAAATACAACTCTTCTTTTGAACTAAAGAATAAATAAAATGCCCCTTTTGAAATACCGACAGCACGAGTCAATCTTTCGATGTTTGCCTTTTTTAATCCGAAAATAATGAACATGCTCTCGCCTTGCTTCAGTAATTTTTCCCGAATAATTAAGCGTTCCTTTTCTGTAAAGCCTTTTGGCATAAGCTCACCCTTTAAATGAATGTATGACCGAAATTATATTTTTAGTCACAAATATTTTAACTCCTCTTCCCTTCGAAGTCAACCTATTTATTCCAATTTTAGTTTTTGTATATATAAATAACAAAGACCCCCTAATGCTTCAGGAGGTCTTCAATCCAGGTCTATTTCCTGCAATTTTTCCCAACAATAATACTTTGCGGCAATTCATTCTCACTTGTATCTGGCGTTCCGGAGATTTGAACACTGTGAAAACCTATGTTTTTCAACTCCGCTTTCCATAATTCAGTACTGAGTAAGGGTGAATGCTTGATTCGCTTATGTTCATCCGTATAAAGCCACCATCCGCTTGTTAATCCAAAAGTCAAAGTATTGTAATCAATGACTTGGGTTAATTCATTAATAAGCACTTCACCTGAATCCTTCAATAGGCTATGAATATGTTGCAATGTGTTACCCATAACACTAGTGGTATGAAGTACATTACTGCAGACAACAAAATCAAAACTATGAGGCTCATAACCTTGTAATTCCGGATCTCTTTCTACATTTAAAACTTTGTAGTCAACGAATGGATAGCTGCTGCCGTATTCCTTTCTGCCGTACTGAACAAAAGCTGAAGAGACATCGCTGTACACATAACGAATTTGAGATGCGAATTCTTTAATAGAGTCAAAAATAAAGGCACTGGCTCCTCCTGTTCCAGCTCCAACTTCTAAGATTTGAATATGAGTGTGAGGGTATTTATTAAGCCGTTTTCGTATAGAGTCATGTAATAATTGAGCCAACAAGTGATTGTAGTAGTCTGTTTGTATGTTCCCTTTGTAAACATTTGCTACATACTGCATCGACCCGTTGGGAAAAAGCACATTCATATGATCGACTCTTCCCGAAAGCACATCAGCATACGCAGCAGAGCAAACTTCAAGTAAAGGGATGTAGGATTTTATTTCAGAATACTCTTCCTCAAGAATGGTTTTCATCTGTCCAATTTCATTTACCTTTTTGTTAAACACCTTACTTTGAAGAGTCCTTGTAGACACAATTACCTCCCCTTGAATCTCTAACCATTTTTTCTGAACCATCATCTCAATCAGTGCATCGAACAAACGGTGGTACTCTGGAATTACTTTTAGTTCATCAAGCAGTTGCTCCTTTGTGTACTTCTCTCCGGCAGATTTAAATATACCTAATGTTTTAAATGTGCAAAGTAATAAGAAGTGCCCGTACTCTGTTAGTTTTGTAAAAGCGACTTGAAACCGGCCATATTCTTCTACATCGAATGGTACATGAGTAACCCCCAGGAGCATCTCAATCTTCTCCGAAACGTAGGGAAGAACAGGATGATCTAACAATCCGTTATGGTCGCTATCTACCGTAAGAATTTCTAATTCTGAATTTACAACTTCTTTCCAGTAAAGAGAATAATCATAATCTTTCAGAATATCTACTGCTGGCAATCCCATGTTATTATCCGGCCCAACAAAACCTTTTGTTGTCTTAACAAATGTCACGTTAGATGCATCATAAGGCTCTGGTTTGTGTATTAGATAGGTCTCCTCTGCAAAGTCTGATACAAGAAGTCCTCCTTTAATAAAATTAAAAATTTCATCTGTTTCAATCAACTTATTTGATCTTTCTTTAGCAAGTTTAGCTAAATAAGCAACTTGAAATCTTTTTGGAATACCTTCCAGATCCTTGGATGTGATTACTAGGGAAGGATTCTGCTCAACCTTCAAAAAAGAATTGACTAAATATAACTTTAAGAAGTCAAAATCATAGGTCTCATAAAATTGGTCATTTACTTCCGAGGTTGTAGGATACGTATCAAGCATTACTAAATGAAGAATGACTTCCCCCTCAGATTTAAGTTTCCTTGCTATCTCCATTGCAACTAGCCCACCAAAAGAATGACCTCCTAAAAAGTAGGGTCCCTTGGGTTGAACAAGTCTGATACATTCCAAATAGTGCAAAACCATCTCATCAAACATACGCGGTATTGATTTTCCGTCTGTTCCTTTGGCCAGGAAGGAGTACAAAGGATAATCAGGACCTAGTGCTTTAGATAAATTGTTGAAAATATTGGGGTAACCGGTTGCACCATGTATCCAGAATGAAACTTGCTTCGTCCCTTTTGTATTTATAGGCATGATCTCTGGCGGTAATTTAGGTTTGTTAAAGCTACTTATAGAGCCTACTGCTTCACGTCGATTTATAACCTGCGGTTTGATTCTACTTGCAAGATAAGCGGAAAGCTCCTTTATCGTTGGATATTCTATGACGATTCCCAAGTCTATCTCTTCTCCAAATCGTTCTTGCACAATCTGTACAATCATTGAAGACAACATGGAGTCCACGCCATATTCGGATAGTTCTACGTCGTCCTTCATTTCATCTGGTTTAAGTTTTAATGGAGCCTGCAAGAATCATGTATAGCATATACCACTCACTCCTGACTATGCTGTCCCGGATCAAATGGACTGGTTATTTTTCCCATCCGGTTTAGACGGTAACGGATTTGGACATCCACCTCAAGCTCTTTAAATTTCGCTTCCCAATCGTCTTTCCATCTATGCCATTCATTGGGGAATTCACGGTGGAACGCTTCCCCGAACCCGAAAATATCGGAACCGATTTGCTGCGCACTCCGAACGCCGTTCTTCAAGATCTGTTCCTGATGCTCTTTGGCTGCAGCTTGAAAATCATTAAACACCTTCTCATCCTTCAGGTCGGCATTGCACTCGACCTCCCCAATATTGGCTTCAGTATCCACAACAAGTGAAATGTACGGTTCATGATCCACGATCCGGGGATCTATTTTTACTTTGGAACGAAGCACTTCAATGACAAATTTCCCTTTGGAATCCGGGCAGTTGATCGCAGCTACGGTGCTTGAAACGCTGTTCGTTATATAAGTGAAGGCTTTGCTTTCGGATTCGTTCATCCACCCGATAAGCCGGTCTCCCTTAAAGACGCCTATTCCGGTAAATAAATAATTAACATGCTGAGGCGATGTTTTTACATTCTCAAGAGTAAGACCCTTCTCCAGATTTCTCAGTCGGATACCCGTCAGAACGGGTTCAACTCCGTCTTTCTTAGAATTCTGAAGCAGATCCTTCACATTGACCGCAGAGGTTGGAGCCCATGCTTTCTCAGAAACCTTCAAGGCCTTATACATGTCCATGGCCGGCAAAATCTCGGTAGGGGTTACAAAAGTGACGGCGTCCTTAGCCGAATTATCCCTGACAACAGCCAAATGGAAATCAGGTCTTACTTCATGATCGCGAAATAGAAAATCCAACGGTTCTTTGATACCTTTTCGCGCAGTTTCTTCGTCAAAGATCACAAACTTCAAATGGGAAAAATACATCTTTCTGGATGATTCCGTTGTAAAGTTCCGGATCGCTTCAAACAGGGTATCGGCACGTTTGGAAAAGACGATCGTCGGCGAGCGTTCCATGGGCCGATTTCGGGACATATGCGACGGGTCGACCACCTGTACACTAATTTCGTATTGATCACCAACGGTGTCGATGCCAATTGCCATGACGACAGACATTTCGTTCATTTCCTTGCTGCTCCAGCACCCGGTAAGAACCGCCAAGAGCAAAATCGATATGAGCAATGATGTGATGGAAGATCGGTACGTATTCATGTCGGCTGCTCCTTCAGTTGTTGCGTCTTTTTTTGCTTTCAAACGGAAAACGCAGGATGGCATCTCTTTGCTTCGTCGAATTGAAATTCGCCACAGGCGTTAAATACGGTACGCCAAAGGAATGCAGGTTGTTCAGATGGATCAGGAGCATGATGATACCGAGTGTCAATCCGTACGCTCCAAACAAAGCGGCCAGTCCCATAAATCCGAAACGCAATAGCCGGATTGGAAGTGCCATGGTGTATGAAGGAATAACAAAACTGGAAATGGCCGTAATTGCAACGACAATGACCATAACCGCTGAAACGATGCTGGCTTCGACGGCCGCTTGTCCAATGACAATAGAGCCGACTATGGAAACCGCCTGGCCCACCGTTCTCGGCATGCGGAGACCCGCCTCCCGCAGAATTTCAAAGATTACTTCCATGATCATGGCCTCAACAAATGCCGGAAACGGAACCCCTTCTCGTTGAGCGGATAAGCTTAATAAAAGAACTGTCGGAATCATATCCTGATGAAACGTCGTTAAAGCAATATATATTGCAGGCGCCAGCATACAGATCAGCAGGGATATGTATCTCAATATCCGAATAATGCTGCTGTAAACAAAGGATTGATAATAATCTTCTGCCGATTGGATGAAATCCACAAACACGGCGGGTGCAAGCAGAACAAAAGGAGAGCCATCCACGAATATCGCGATCTTCCCCTCCAAAATACCGGCTGAGATAGAGTCTGGACGATCCGAATTATAATAGGTCGGAAAAATCGAAAATTGCTTTTCGGTGCGGAGACTTTCTTCCAGATATTCGCTTTCAAGTACGCCCTCAACCTCTATGCTCTTTAGTCTGGATATCATATTGTGAACCATATCCGGGTCGGCGATCTCATTCATGTACATGACCGATACCTCGGTCTTGGTTTTAGCCCCGACTTTAAGGGTAGTCAGCCGTACTCTCGGGTCCTTTACTCTGCGGCGAACCAGGGTCGTATTCGTTCGTAAGGTCTCCGTAAATGACTCTTGCGGACCTCTGACCACAGGCTGCGCTTTCGATTCCGTAATGCTGCGTTCTTCCCATCCTGGCAAGGAGATGCCCAGTCCATCACATCTACCGTCCACCAGGAGGAGCAGGCTCCCTGAGAGGATTTGATCGAGGGCAGCTTCAAAATCCTGAAGGAAGCTTGCCTGTCCGACATCCAGAACATGATCCTTCAGATAAGGTAAAGTGATCTCCTCAGAAGAAGCAAGACCATGCAGCGGCCGGATGACGTTGTCCTGCACCTTCTGCATGTCGGTCATTCCGTCCAAATAAAACAGAGCGGCCTGCTTATGACTGATAGAGATTTGACGGACAACAAAATCCGAACTGTCACCCATGAAGCCACAAATCAGGTCTATATTTTGTGCCAATTGTTCACTAAACCGGGTCTGCGGCTTCATTGGTCAACATCCTCCTCCCCTATCATGGATTTAGAAAAATCATCCTTCTTTGGGCTTTACCTGTAGTATGCGTAATTATTGCAACGTTATCCTGTGGTTCTTTCATGATCTTCGTAGTGCCATTATAAAAAAGAGCCGTCAACTGTGGTTTTGCTGCACCACGGTTAACGGCTTCTTGCGTCTTAGCGTCTTGGCTTCTTATAGCTACTGGCGGAAATTACAGCTTGCGCACCACATAGATGATGTTCATTCCACAATCAAGCGTGCCCTGTAATTTGGTGAAGGCAATTTCTTGTTCGACAATCAGCTTCCAGAATTCCTGATCGTTACGGGCATTCTCTATGGCCGAATCTCCGGCTTGCGTAAATAAACCAGCGGAGCTTCTCTCCAGAACGCTTACAGGAAACTGCGTAAATAAAGCATCCATTTCGGAGCTTCTCATCATATGGACGTAATGCTTGCTTGCCACCGGATAATGCTCTTCATCTTGAACCCCTGTATCCAAGATCCACCTTGTAGCGTTGATTCCGAACTGGTCTTTCTCATACCTTATGCCATTAAGATAATACAGCGAAGCGCCAATGAGACTCATGGACCCGACAATCAATATTCCACCCGGTTTCAATACTCTTAGAAGTTCTTGTATGCCAGCTTTCTCTTTGTCCAGAAGGTAATTAATTACGCCACCTATACAGACCACGCAATCGAAAGAAGCATCTTCAAAAACACTCATATCAAGAACATCCAGAACATGGTAGGCCTTGATTCTGTCGAGCAGGGATAGCTCGCGCATTTTGGCCTTATTGAACTCCAGCTGATGGCTGGATATATCGGCAACGGTCAATTCCGTACACATTGAAACTAGATCCTTGGTATATCTTCCTGAACCCGCACCAATCTCTAAAACCTTATCGGTTCGCTCTAAATAACGCTTCAAGATATCAAGATGTACCTGATATAAAAGCTCGCCATGCCCATCCTTTTCAAGACGTGTCCATTCACGGTCACCATAGTTGTCATACCGGCTTCTCGGAATTTCGGGGTTGTAGCTCATAAAAGCATCTCCTTTTCATTGTTGATTTTATAATCGGGGTAATATCACTAATATCGCTTTCACTCATACAACCACCTCCTTGGATACCGCTTGCAACTCATTATAATGGGATTTGTCAAAATTTACATTCTTATTTTACAGATCAATTGTTACCGGACTGTTGTGAAATATTTCAAATGGTCCTGGTGTTACATTTCTTTCCGGGCGCAGCTTATGAAAGAAGTCGTGGTCGAAACGGTACGAAGATCCATCCGGTTCCTCATAGCACATTTCGGCGTGATGGCTTCTGCCAAGAAGAGCAGTTGTGACTACCGCAGGAGCTGCAGCACGCATGATTCCAGGATTATGAATATGCACTTGAACCCTGCAAGTATCCGGATCAATTTCGATTTCGATCCCGTTGCTGTCATAAACCTTTGCATTTGACTCATGAACACTGGGCACCGCGTCTTTCAAATACAGATTGCCTTGTATCGTAACGGGGAGGGCCATTCTTTCAGGCTGAAACGGCTTTCCGGATTCCTTATAAGCCGCAATTTCTTCCCTGGAATATTCCCACCACCGTTTGTGATGATTACTCGGGTAATCGTTGTAGCCGCCCAATCCGGCAGGATGAAGATAACAGCGGGAGTTATCGGGTACCCCGTCCATCACAGCTTCACCGCCGTAATCCATATCCTCCCTTGGTGGGAGCGGAAGATGCTCGAAAAAGGTCATAGGTAACGCCTCTTTGGTAGGATCGCCATCACCTATAAAGATATTATTGTAATATCTGTCGTCGCCGCCCGTAATGTTGCTGTAACCGGCAACTGCTGTCTCATGTGGCATATGGTAGGGTGTATAGCGGGTAAGCTCGGGCCGCACTACAAATCTGCCGGTAAACAGATTGTGTACAAATGCCCCGCCTTGGGCCATATTGCGGAAGTTCATAGGCGATAGGAACAGGTTATGATCCACCGTATATGGACCATGGCAGACCTCCACGAAGAGATCCTCGGACAGATTGTCATAAAAGATATTCCGGCTGATGCGGGTGCCTTGCGCCTGCCAATCCAGCCAAACCGCCCGGTAAGAGCTATAGATGACATTCCCGCAAATCTGGGTATCCAGTGCGGCATGGAGCTTGATTCCCCCCACTTCTGCGCCGTGGAAGATACGCTTGTGGTGAATATTATAAATGCGGTTTTGGTAGATTCGGCTAAAGGCAGCACCTAAATGTCCAACGATCCCAGCCTGTTCACAATCATGAATGACGTTGTTGCGGACAATATGGCTTCCGATATGATCTTTATGCCAATCCTTGCCGAGTGCACGAAAAATAACCTCCTGCTCCCGTTGCGTTCCGCCTTTGCTGCGATTGTTCGAGAATTCGTTCTGCCCGGTCGTTATTTCTTTGCCCAGGCTGATACCCGTACATTTGGACTCATTGATCAGGTTATTTTCAATAATCCAGCCTTTACTCCAGTGCGGACCTATAAGCCCTTCTTGTAAGGCCGTTGGCGGGGCCCATTGGGGGGATGCCTGCCGGAGAGTAAAGCCTCTAACGGTAATATAGCTGCGGCCGGTCTGTTCAGGCCAGAAGCAGTATGGACGCACATTGATTTCCACATTCTCCTGGCGGGGGTCCTTGTCTCCAAAGTTCGCCCATATGGTGGTGGTAGTTGAGCCTGCTTCCGCGTACCATTGCAGCAAAGAATCCTCCGCATATTTGGCCTGCGGCCAAACCTGGGGATTGCGTAGTTTGTTAACGCTTTCACATTCATATAGGGATTTTCCATCCAGATATACATCGCCAAGATGCGGCTCGAACGCACCATCAAACAACCAATCTCCATACAACCTAGTCTCATAGGGGTTGCGGATGACAAACAGACTGTTCGGCACCTCCGTCCTCCAGACACCGTCCCCTTCGTCTTTCCAGTCAGCCACAGGTTCTGCACCTGTGATAACCACTTCCCCATCTCCGGCAGACTGGTATACAATTCTCTGTTCCTTTGTCCCTCCATTGGCCGGATTGACCCATTCCCTGTAAACACCGGCATGCACGGTTATGATATCTCCCGGCTCCGCTATAGCCGCAGCGCGGGAAATCGTGCGGAACGGTTGTGTCTCCGTACCTGGCGATTGATCGCTTCCTTGAATTGCAACATGATAGTCCACTAGATAACCACCCTTCCCTTTGTGCCCTAAATAATCACTATCAAATACACACCTATAGATTATAATGCAACACTGAAGCAAGGCCATTGATGTTTAAAGAACATTTGTTGATATATCCTAAGAATAAGGAAACTAACCTCAGATACACTATGTTGGTCGTGCTGTAAAAAACGTCTGCGAGATCAGCACCTGCTCACAGATGAGATGCAGACAGAGATCCGCGCCGACTCTGGCTTCAAGTCGGACACAGATGTCTCACCCTATCAAGACCGGTTAGGTTATAACAGTCTACCCTTCAACGATATCTGCCTGCAGATCGGTCGCAACTTCAACCATTTTGGGAACAACGGCTTCATGGGCCACGGCTACATATAGATCTCCCGAGTACAGCCGGAATGGGATTTGTGCATCCCCAAGCTGCCACATGAAAAAATCCCCATTAATCGTCATCATGCTTTCCGGCCCTTTAACGGTAAAGGTATCTGAATACGAAAAGTCGGCTTTCGCTGCAAAGTACTCTTTACACTCCTCCAATGAAATGTATGGCTCTGTATTGTTTTCCTGCATGGAACGGGTGATACGAAAACGCTGATTCATGGTTGTTATGCCTCCAGGATATATTTATTTCCACTCGAAATGATGAACATTTTCAAATCATACCTTACCTTGATCAACAGCACAACACCGCACAAATAACCCCCTGCCATTTTGGCAGGGGGTGCAATAGCTTTTTAATGGAGCATTCTTTCCCTACTTTAAATAAGTCCCGCTCTCGCCGATCCCGCCGCTGCCGTTCAGCACGTAGACTCTGGCGTTGCCTTTGCCGGAGCAGTTCAGCGTAATGCTGCCGCCTGTTACCGTCTTGGTATCTCCCGTCACCGCATCCACATAGGTTCCGTTCGGGATGCCCGTGAAGGTGGCGTTGCCGGAGATGGTGACCAGCGCAAAGCTGTCGATGCCCTTGGAGGCATCGGTATAGCGTCTCTTGAAGGCCAGATTTCCGCTGACATTCTCTGTGGAATACTGTCCCTTTTGCAGGGCAGGTACGGCTCTCCGGATCAGATTGAGCTGACGGATGTGTTTGGCCAGCGGATGATTCAGGGATTCAGCGAGTGTGCCCGTGGCGTTCGTATATCTGCCGAAATCCTGCACGGTGACGCTGCCTTCAATATGATCGCCGAAATATGCACGTCCTGTGGTACTGAGCGGCGCATTCGGGCCGACGTCAATCGCCTTCCCCTTCTGGAACTCGATCTCCGAGCCGTAGTAGATGGCCGGGATGCCGCGGAAGGTGAACATCAGCGCCAGGTTCTCGGCCCAGGTGTCCTGTGTTCCGGCAAAACGCTGGTTCTCCGGCGCCTGGTCAGGGGCATAGTCGTGGGAATCGACATAAGTCACGTTCCAGGTCGCATCATTATAGAACTGGTCTCCGCTGCGCATGCTGAACGCTTCCTGCGCGGTCTTGAATGCCCAGTGCATCGGGAAGTCGATCACATCCATGCCGGATTTCATCGAGTAGTCCGGAGTATGATAATTATTGCCGATCAGAAAAGCATTGTTCGACGTCGGCTGGCCCGCCGTTGTGGAATTGTCTGCCCATTCCTGTTCGACGGACAGCTTGTTGGTAGCGTAGTCATTTTTGCCGTCGCCAGGGTAGGCCTTTGCCGATTTCCAGGTATAGAACGGCGTCGAAATCGCCGGGATGCCGCTGTTCCAGACATCTCTGTACCGGGTCGCCACCTCGCCGAAGATGAAGAAGTTGGAGCCGCCTCTCTCCTTCCACGCCGGAACGAAGTATTTGTTGAAGATATACCGGCTAACATGCTTCACCGTATCCACCCGGAAAGCATCCACGCCCATATCAATGTACTGGTTGTAGCTGTCGATCAGATACTGATTAACAACGGGATTCTCCGTGTTGAGGTCCACGCAATCCCCGGCGATCTGTCCGGTCTGGACGGTGTAGGACTCCCAGGAGAGGCTTTTTTCCGTGTGATAAATATTGTTGTTGGTCTCCGCCGTCTTCATCAGGGCCAGTCTGGCCTGATACTGCTGATCCGGTGTCATGGTATCGTAATTGGCCGGCAGCTTGTTGGTGATTTTGAGCATATTCGCAATCGTATCCGGCTTCGTAGGGTCCTTCTTGAACATCGGGAACAGGTTCTCCTCCCCGAAGTTGCCGGTATGATTGACGACGATATCCTGAATGATCTTGATGCCTTTGGCATGAGCTGCCGTGATCAGCTCCTGATAGGAGGCGCCTGCGGATTCGTACCTTGGATCGACTTTGGCAAAATTAATCGCGTGATAGCCGTGATAATCATAACCGCTGGCATTCTGCACGACAGGTGTAATCCAGATGGCACTGAAGCCAAGCGCCTTGATGTAATCAAGCTTTTGGATCAGTCCCTTGAAATCCCCTCTCCAGGCGGGATCGGCATCCGGATTGCCGGCTTTGGCATCATCCCAGGAATGAACGTTGTTGCTGGTATCGCCGTCGTAGAAGCGGGAGGTCATCACGAAGTAGATCGTATCCTCGCGGAAATCCCCTTTGCTGCCGATGCTGTAGACGAAGCTTTGGGTCGTACGGTTGCCGGCGGCGTCAATCACCAGGAACTTCAGGGTGGTTGTTTTGGCGATCAGAATCTGCGGTCCGGTCACTCCGGCAAGTACATTCCCCGTAAGGTATACTTTGGAGCTGGTTGTAGGCTCTGAGCCATTATCCGTATAGTAGGCGGTTACGGCTGCGGTTTTGTTGTCTTTGATGTTAAAAGAGACATTGACCGCTGTAGCGGACTGGCCTACAGGCAGATTTGGCGTAATGACCGGCGGCTGCAGATCGGCGTTCAGGTCAATCACATAGGCAAAAGAGGCTACACTGCCTGCCACGCCGTCCGCGTTAACGCCAAACGCTTTGATCGTCATGGATGACGATACCTGAATAGGAGCAGTATATAAGGCCGAGGCTGTCGTCGGTGTCGAGCCGTTGGTTGTATAGTAAATTTTGTCCCCGGTGTTGCTGCCGGTTAATGCAACCGTTTGTGCAACATCGTATGTTTTGGGAGCTGGTGAGACGGTGATGACCGGTGTCTTCAGCGCTTCCGGATTGGCGGTATACCAGACATTGTCTGTATAGTACCAGCTTTCTTTGACATTGCGGGTTAAATCGCCTGTCTGTTTGCCGTTGCTGTCATTGAAGATCAGGCTGGTGCTTGCCGCACCAGGAATAGTGTAGCTATACCAGTCGTTCCCGTCTGCCTGCATGAGAATACCGGGCCACGCTCCGCTGATCGGTACCGATGACGGACTCAAGTTCCAGTAATGGATGCGCATGGCGGAGTTCCAGCCGGACGGTTTCTTCACATGGACCGTAATGCCGGCTGCCGTTGCTGTAGGTGACGGTGTTACGGTGGCTGTAGGCGTTGCTGTAGGTGTCGCTGTTGGTGTTGGAGTTGCCGTTGGAGTTGGTGTATTCGTAGGTGTAGGAGTTGCTGTTGGAGTATTCGTAGGAGTTGCCGTAGGCTGAACCGTTGCTGTCGGGGTTGCCGTTGGAGTTGTTCCGGCCTGGATCGTTACATAATCAATATTAATATTTCCGCTGTCGGTTGAGTCGTATTTGTAGGTGATGGTATTGCTGCCGGCCTGCAGGCTGAGCGATTCGCTCTGTTCGCCCCAGGTGTCCCAGCTGCTTAGATTGGCTAATGCGGTTTGCTTGATCTTGGTCCCGTTCACATAGACAGATACCGTCTTGGCGCTGCCGGTGGCGTTCGCATAACGCAGGATTGCGTTATAGGTGCCGGCAGCTGTAGCCTGCACGGTAAAGGCAGTGGAAGCACCGCTGGCCGTATATCCTTCGACGAAGCCAGCCCCCGAGTAACCGGTATGGTTGGTGTTTACCTTGGCACCGCCGGAAAGGGCCGCATTCTCTGCTTCGTATCTGCCGGGGGCGGGAACGGTTACGGTCCAGTTCTTACCGCCGTTATTGTCCCAACTGTCAGTCGGAGCGGTAATGTGATAACAGTACGTTAAGGTAGCACCTTCAGCGACAGATAAATTGGCTGTAAAGGTCGTTCCGTTTCTTGTCATTGCGGTGTCTGTAGAGCTCGACCAGTTGTTGGCCGTCCAGTGCAGGGTTACCGCCGTAGCCGTACTGTTGGTGTAAGTAACCGTATAGTTGGTATTGCTGGCAGTTGCACTGCCTGATGGACCGAACAAGCTGAAGCAGAGCGCAACAATGACCAGCCAGGAAAGGAAACGCCTCGTTTGATTTCTTACCAAATAAACTACCTCCTGAGGAATGATTGAGTGTAAAGCCACCATCGTTTACTGCGCAAACGTTTGCAAAAAAGCGAATAAAAGAACCTCCTGCTATTCCATCATTACCTGCACCAAACCATCCATCACCCCCATGGATTGACGGAAAAGCTCCATTGTATGCGCTTGCACGAATAAGGCGAAATAAAGCGGCGATTGCTGCTTCTGCTCCAATGAATTTTCCTGATTCTGATTATAGTGTCCGGACCTGAGCGCGGTCAAATGAGCTTTTGAGCTATAAAATGGAGGTTTATCTGGGAAATGCTCCCTATTACTGCGTATTAAGCGTGCGGAAACCGGTTTCCTGTTTTTTGTGTCAAAATATAAAAAGCCGCTAATTTGGCGGCTTTCCATTTAGCTTATGTCTATTCAGTCCGCTTACAGCTCCAGATCTGCAGCCCTGGCGTTTGCTTCCACCTGCTCCGGACTCTTACATCCGGGAATTACGCAGCTAACGGCCGGATGCTTCAGACACCAGGCAAGGGCCCACGAGGCCATGTCGACACCTTCCGGTACTTCGTTCTGCTGGATTTCACTCACCAGCCTCAGCTTCTCATCGATCTCTTCGCGCTCGCGTCCCTTTCTGACATTGTCACTGAACACGGTGCCCGGCTTGTATTTGCCGCTCAGATAGCCGCTGGCCAGCGGGACTCTTGCCAATACCCCAAGATCCTGCTCCTGGCAGGAAGGGAATACCCTTTCTTCCGGCTTCTGGTCCAGACGGTTATACACCACTTGAATAGCCTTCGCGTTAAACTCGGTAGCCCTGCTCGTCTGATGCAGATTATCGTTGCTGCCGATGGAGATCCCGAGATTGCGGATGTTGCCGGCCTGCACCTGCTTGTCCAGCATGGTCCACAAATCGTCGTTATTGAACGCCTCATCCGATCCGGAATGGAACTGATACAGATCGACATAATCCGTTCTGAGGGCTCTCAGGGATTCTTCCAGCTGCACGCGAATCTGATCCACGCTCCAGGCATTGGTCCAGTGATCATGCCACAGGTGGCCGAACTTGGTTGCAATCACCCAATCCTCACGCCGGTCCCGTGACATGAAATCGCCGATAAAGCTCTCCGACATATGGTGAGGTCCGTAGCATTCGGCTGTATCAATCAAATTAATACCCAGTTCCTTGGCCCGGTAGAGAATGGCATCGACTTCCTTCTGGGTGTAATCCTGGCCCCAGTCACCGCCAAACTGCCATGTGCCCACGCCTACGACGGATACATCCAGTTCTGTCTTACCCAATCTTCTGTATCTCATTCTGCTCACCTCGTAATTTAATGTGCTCTTTCTATGATGGGATTGAACGCTTTCATGATAATGGATATCCGAAAATTTATCAATCTAACAAGGTAGCTCAGCTAATATCATTGCTCTCTGTCATAAGAAAATAAACTTCTATATAGATTGAACTAAAGATTTTTGTGTTGGGATTAGCCGTGACGCAAGAAAAGATTTGGACTTCCGGTCGCTTCCCGCCCGTAGATTTCTTGATTTATACCGCTTGTTGCAGTCCCGGCCTCCGACTGATGGCTTTACGCAGTAAAAGCTGATAGGCGAAGCACGGGCTGTCATCGTTTTAAGCTGCTGAAATGTAGATCGTGGTTATCCTCCACACTGGTCAAATCAATAAGATAGATGAGGAAGGCCAAGAGCACCCATGACTAAAGGCGACAGCAGCTATTGCTCTTAATGACCTCACTACCCGCTGCTAAGCTAATTGCAGTTTGTACAACTATATCCATCTAAACAGACCGTTTCCCGGCTATAGTTGCATTCCGTACATCTATTTTCTTGCTTTAAGGCAGTTTGATCTCAATATGCTGATTTTAGTTGCACAAAATACATCTATCCTTTAAAGATGGGTGCATACCTAACAAATAGTTGTACGAAATACATTTATCCTTGTTGAGTAGGGGTTGCTTTTCGTTCATCATACCTAAACAGAGCCGGATAGAGCCTGCTGTCAGCGAATTCAACAGCACCTAGCGGTATTCATCTGGAGAACGGGAATGGGCAGCGTACGGAAGTCCATAACTTTAATTCACTTTCCGGCCTTATTCAGCCTAATCTTAGGTTCAACTTATATAGACTGAGAAAATAAAGTTTTAGACTGACAATGCCTCATTAAGCTAGCGGCAGGATAGTTGAATGACTTCGCGAATAACTTAAGTCATGACGAATTTACGAAGTTCGCAAAAAGACGTTAGCCGAAAGAAGTTCTCAGTTTAGGGGGAGTCTATATGATATTAGAGAAAGTTATAAATAGAATTGTAATACAAAGTGAATATAAGGATTTAGTTGATAAGTATATTTATAATATACTTACCGAATTTAAAGGTAAGATTCATAGCATTTATATGTGTGGCTCGATTCCAAAAGGAACTGCTAAACCTTTTAAGTCAGATGCAGACTTTACTATTGTATGTGTAAATCCCAAAGATATTGATCACGAAAGATTGTCAAATATTAAAGACAGGCTTTTGGAAGAATATCCAGTAGTAACTAAGATTGATACGATAATTTGCTCGATTGACGATGTATTAAGTAAACCAAATGAGTGGGGGTTTTGGGTAAAGATAATTTGTGTTTGTATATATGGTCATGACGTTGGTGAAAAAGTACCACCGATAATTATTTCACCAGAGTTCATTTTAGACTTAAATACAGAGACCAAGGAGGAAGTAAATCGTATACATAGTTTACTTTCAAATGCTAGTGATAACACAATGAAAACTAGATATATTAAAGGTTACTCTAAGAGATTAATGCGTGCATTATACTCTTTGGTTTTAGAAGATACAGGTGTATGGCAAGATGACATTTTTAAGATGAAGAACGCCATAATAAACTATTGTGAGATTGACCCCGCTTTAGTTGATTATCTGTATGCTTGTTACTTGGATAGTAATGTACTTGTTGAAGAGTTTCTGGGAATTGCAGATGAAGTATATAGCTATTTTGAGAACGCCTTAAATGCAATAGCTGCTTCCAGAACTTCCTTCGGCTAACACCATATTGACGCTCCGGGTCACTCTGAGAAACGGGAAACGTTAGTTTAAAAACAATGGCGGCAGTCTAAACTTTATTTTTAAAGTCTTAGACTGCCGCTCTATCCTGTTGAACCTCCTATAATCTTAAGGTCGCCTGCCAGAACGCATGAAAGTTGTCTTCCTGTATTTCTGTTCTCATTACCAAAACAAGCTCTGATTCCGGCAAATGCAGCCATGCTAATCCTCCCCGTTCATTTACAGCCTCTTGCTAAATAAAAAACACTGCAGCTCCACTATATTGCGGTTGATCTGCAATTCAATCTCATGCTGTTCAAACATCTCGAAGCCCCGGTGCAGATAGAACTGATAAGTAGAACCGCTGTCCGTATACAGATAAATCAGTTTCCCCTGCTCTTCTCTTTCCAGCTCCTGCAGCAATAAGGTGCCAATTCCCTTTCCTTTAATCGCCGGGTCCACTGCAAAGAAGTTGATTTCCCCATCCGGTGTATGCTTATTCCTGAAGTGTTCTAACATCTTTGAGTTTGCACTTTCATAGTTGTTAGATGCCTTGCTATAACCAAGGTTTATGAGAAAGCCGACGCTTTTTACATACAGCTTATACCAGAATGAAGTGAAGATTGTCGGCTCGTTCTTCATATCGGCCAATAATACGCCCACTAACTGATCTCCCATGTACGCGCCCAATGTCTGGGTAGCTTTGGAAATCTCTAAATACCAGAAATACTTGCTGTAAAAATATATTTCCATCTTACTGCTTGCATACCAATGTAAATGCATGCCTTCAACCGCGAAGTTTCGGGCTTTGCCAAAATCCGCTTTGCGGAGCTGCTTGATCACAATATCCATGGTTTCCTCCCGTCTGTATCTGTCAAAGGAACGTTCTATTCCACATTTTAATAGACACGGAGTCGTCTTTCTATATCCAATTCGTCGCAATAATGTCGTCCAAACGACACTCCGAGCGAATATTGTCGCTTTGCAGCCGCAATTGTATTTCGACGAGAGTTGCAACATAATAGACATGAAGTCGTTTATCACAGGATGGAAGGTGAGCATATGAACAAAGAGGACCGGCGGGTGAAAAAGACAACAAGAGCGCTCTGGGACGCGTTGGCCGAGTTATTAACCGAAAAAGAACTGCACAATATTACCGTTAGAGAATTAACGGACAAGGCGGATATTCACAGGGCTACCTTTTACACGCATTATAAAGATGTTTACGATTTGTATGAACAGATCGAAAATAATGTCATGGAAGAGCTTGCCGCGATTTTTATCGGAGATCCCACTCATTCGTATAAATTATTGTTTGAAAAGCTGATCCATTACGTGTACAACAATCCAAGGCTGATGCGTATGTTCCTGGACAAGAGCAGAAACCGGAGCATTCATGAGCGGATCATTTCTCTCCTTGAGCAGAAGTACATTGATATCTGGGATTATGAGACGAATCACCTGGAGAGGGATGAAGAATGGATGTTCATGGCTACATACCATCTTCAAGGCTGTATCTCGATGCTTGAATATTGGGCCGAAGGCAACTTCACGTACCCCAAAGACCGTCTATTAAAACTTATTGTGGACATCGATGCGAATTTCGACCGTATCCTTCCTGATTAAAGGGCCCCTCCTAAATTCCGCATAAACCAAGTGTCATTAACTCACATCCTCCCTCCCATCCCTTCTGCGCAGCGGATTATGGAGTATTGATTATGGCTGTACTTTTCACAGGTAACGTATAATGTCAGAGATCAAATTGTTACGTTGGTCAAAATCGGTCCAATAAGGAGAGATTTTAATCGTTGTGAAAAAACCAAAACGTTTGTCAGCCATGTTTTTAAGCTTCCTGCTCCTGCTTTCATCCTTTCCACTATCTGTGTCTGCAGAAGAAGGAAATGCTCCTCAAGACGGGATGATCAACATTCAGAGCCAGAGTAAGTGGAAAGGCAGTGTTTTTGGTGATGTAGGAGCTCAGGACAAAATTACGCCGGTGAACTTTGGCATCACTGAGCAAGGCGATGGAACGGTTACCCTTCGCAGTTCAAACGACAGAGGTAAAATAGCGGGCAGCACAGAAGGAATAGCTTATTACTATCAAGAGATTGATCCGGGAGTGAATTTTGAATTAAAAGCAACAGCCCATGTTGATACTTGGGCGGCCAATAATCAGGTATCCTTCGGCATTATGCTGCGGAGCAATGTGTGGGACAATCAATTCGGAGCCTACTCCGGAGATTACGTGGCTGCAGGTGCATTGGACCAAGAAATGAAAGCGTTTCACAAATTAGAGAAAGGCACTCTGCAGAGGCTTGGGTTTGAGGCTGCCAACCGGCCGGCCCAGGGAGAAGAATACGATTTAAGCATTAAGAAAAACGGGAATTTGTATACCGTACAGATTGGCAATGAAATCAAGATCATCGATAGCTTCGCCGGCTCTATCCAATATGCCGGCCTGTATACCGCCAGAAATACGACCGTCACCTTCCGTAATGTTCAACTCCTTCTAGAAGGACAAGCAGATCCGGATCTGGGTCCTTGGGCGTTCAGCGCCTTCGGAGCAAATACGTCCGCAGTTAAGAACCCCGAGCCCGCTGTTGTGAACGAATCTACAGTAACAATGACTACTTACGGCGGTAAGATCTCAGGCGGCGATGAGGGATTATCTTTTTATTACAAAGAGCTTCCCGCTGACCTGAACTTTGAGCTTAAAGCCAGAGCGAATGTGTCCGCATTTAATACAAGGAGCGATGTCAGCTCACCGAATCAGAAATCCTTCGGACTTATGCTTAGGGATACGGTCGGCAGCAATGGTGATTCCGGCACCACCACCTCCAATTATGCCGCTGTTGGTGCGCTGGATTTAGCGATGAAAGGCTTCTATAAAAAGACTGCGCAAGTGAAATTGAATCCATTTAGCGGAAGTAATGCCCCTGCTGGTGGTGAAGTCTATGAGCTTAGCCTCAAGAAATCGGGAAATACGTACTTGCTAAGCGTGGATGGCCAGACGGAGATCGTGACCCTGGAGGATACGTTTACCGATACGATCTTTGCCGGTATCTATGTGGCCCGGGATGCAACCGTTACGTTCAGTGAGCTGGACCTGCAGGTCGAAACCAAGAGGGTAACCGGCTTGTCTGCCGATACGAGCGGGATGACGAAAACCGATTATCTGGTGGGCGAACCTCTGGATCTGAGCGGATTGGTCATTAAAGCACTCTTCTCGGATAACAGCGAAGCCATCCTCTCTCCTGCTGATTACATCGTGACCGGCTTTGACAGCAGTAAGGCTGGGGACAATACAGTGACCATTCATTATAACGGCGCTTCCGTAGATATTTCGCTGCACATTCTGCCGTTAACCGTGACCTCATTATCCGTTAAATATGAGCCGGCCAAAACTATCTATTACCCGGGGGATGTCTTAGATCCTGTGGGATTAGTTGTTGCGGCCAATTATAATGACGGCTTCCTCTTCAAAGAACTGACGAATGATCTCTATACCCTCTCCATTAATGGTCAGCCGGTGACGGAACAGCATCCTTATACGTTTACAAAATCCGGTTCGGTTGAAGTCGTGGTCACATCAGCAGAGACCCCGGCAAGCACGACTGCCTTTAATGTCGAAGTCATAGATGCGACACTATCCAAATTAGAGATTAGGCATGAGCCCAAGCAAACCGTATATTACATCGGGGATTCCCTGCAATTAGACGGATTGGTTCTGTATGCTCACTACTCGGATAACACCCAGGTAAGGCTGACCAAAGACGAGTACACCGTCTCCCCTCTCAATACCCAGACACCGGGAGACAAGGAAATCAAGGTAACCCACAAAGGATTAACAGCAGCTTTCACTGTTAAGGTCCAAATCAAGCAACTCGTCGGTATCGAAGTCACTAACTATCCGGCAACGACTTTCTTCATTAATGATCCCTTTAACAGCGATCAGCTTGTTGTATCGAAAGTGTATGACAACGAGGACCGGGAGGTTCTGAGCGGCTATAAGCTCGACAGCTCCAGGTTCGATAACAAACAGGCCGGAGTCTATGATATTGGAATCATACCTGATGATTCTTCCATTCCGCCGATTACGTATGCTGTCACTGTAAAGGAAAAGGCAGAGCCTGTATGGCACAGTATCACTTTCGGCCAATCTACCTCTGCCGCAAATAACAAAATGCTTCAAAAGGAAGACGGGACGATCGAGCTGATCGCACTGGAAGGCGGCGGCAAGGTCACCGAGGACCACGATGGCATTACCTTCTACTACACAGAGCTTGATGCGGCGGAAGATAATTTCGTGCTGTCTGCGGATATTGAAGTGCTGGCTTACGCCAAAACGCCATATGACGGCCAAGAGTCATTTGGCATCATGGCGCGTGACGCCATTGGAACACCCGGAAACAGCAGCGTATTCGCTTCGAATATCGCGGCCATCGGCGGTTACAGCGGCGGCACCAAAAGCCCTCTGGGCACCCAGCTGTTCATCCGCTCCGGCGTTGAGAAGCCCGATGGCACCGGAAGCCAGGGCATTGAGACGATCATGCTCAAGAACGAACGGCCTGCGCCCGGCAACACGGCCCCTGCAGCGCCTTATCGCCTGACACTGTCCAAGACGAACAGCGGCTTCACAGGCCGGATCAACAATGATCAGGAAGCCATCCACTTTGAGCCGGATATTCTGAAGGTACAAGACTCCTCGATGTATGTCGGATTCTATGCGGCACGACTTGCTACGATAGATATCCGTAATATCGAGTTGACGGTGACAAGCGCAGCTACGGATTCACCGAAGGTTGAACCACCGGCAGCTCCGGTAACACCAAGCCTGAGCATACTGTCCCGCAGCAAGACCTCTGTGCCGGACTATCAGCTGATTGTCCGTCCTAATGTGGGCGGAACCGTAACGGTGAAGCAGGGCTCCAAGATCATCGCACAGGATCTGGAGGCCATAGCCGATAAGCGGCTTGCGATTCCGGCGGTCATCGGTGAACAAGGAGATACGAACTTCAGCGTTACGTTCTGGCCGGAGGATACCCAGTATCTGACCTCTTACGATAAAATCGTCCATAACTTCACCGTAACCAGGAACAGCTATGGCGAGGGAGAAGATATCTATGTATCGCCTGCAGGAACAAGCGCCGGGGATGGAACCCTTGAGCTTCCGCTGGATATTGATACTGCGATTGATTATGTCAAGCCGGGTCAGCATATTATTGTGCTCGACGGCCGTTATGTGCGGAAATCACCGCTTGTGATTGCCAAGTACAATGATGGTACTGAGGCCGCGAGAAAAGTCCTGGAGGCTGCACCCGGTGCAAGGCCCATCATTGATTTTGACAAAAAATCAGAGGGTGTGCTGCTCAGCGGCAACTATTGGCATATAAAAGGGCTTGATTTCACCCGCTCAGCTGCCAATACCAAGGGCTTTACGGTTGGAGGCAACTATAACATCGTTGAGAATAGCCGCTTCTATGCCAACGGTGACACAGGCCTGCAAATCAGCCGGACGGACGGCACCGCACAAGACATAGCCGAATGGCCATCCTACAACTTAATTTTGAACAGCACCTCCTTCGATAACCGCGATCCGTCCGACAATAATGCAGACGGCTTCGCAGCGAAGCTGACTTCCGGCATCGGAAATATCTTCAGAGGCTGCCTGGCACATAATAACATCGACGACGGCTGGGATTTATACACGAAGGCAGGCTCAGGCGCAATCGGTCCTGTATTGATCGAGAATAGCGCAGCCTTCAATAACGGATATTTAACGGACGGAACGGTTGGCGCCGGGGATAAGAATGGCTTCAAGCTGGGCGGCGAAGGTATTCACGTCACCCATACCATCCGTAATTCCATTGCCTTCGGCAACGGCGCTTACGGGTTCACCAGTAACAGTAACCCGGGAGTTATCGCGATTAACAACACCGGATTTAATAACACCCGCGGGAACCTTAGCTTCACCACGTATGACAAGATTACTCCAGACTTCAAGATCGACGGCTTTATATCCTACCAGACGAAGAGCATCGGCAAAGACCAATATCCCGCTTCCCTGGCTGCTGACAATAACTTCATGTCCGATGGAGCAGCGTCAGTCAACAAGTCCGGCAAGCAGCTAACGGATGCTAACTTTGCAAGCTTACAACCCGTCACCACTTATTCGAGGGATGCGGAAGGAAATATCATCTGGGGTGATTTCCTGAAGTTTATTCCTTTTGAAGATCCGGGAACTGAAGAGCCGGGGACAAGTCCATCGCCAAGCCCTTCCGCTACAGCGGGGCCTTCCGCTACACCGGAACCGACGCCTTCACCAAGTCCAACCGCAGCGCCGGACACAGGCAGCACTGGAACTGCCGCTGTAGATGCTGTGACTACGGTCCTGCTGCTGGACGGCAGCGTCAGAGTGGAATTGCCCGTAACTGTTCATGCAGGGAAAGCCAAGGCTGTACTGAATGAGTCCTCCCTGGAAAAAATACTTGCCTTAGCCAAAGCCGATTCGGCAGGCGATAAGCTTCTCCGGATTCAGCTTGCCGCTGATCCAGCCACAGCCAAGGACATAAAGGAAGCCGAGATTAGCCTCCCTGCGTCCGCTTTTCGCCCAGGAGCTATCCCCTTGCAGCTTGAGATCAGCTCAACCTTAGCGACGGTTAAGTTACCTGACGGTGTGTTCTCTGCGGAGATGCTGGATGGTGCAAAGACAGTGACCTTATCACTCAGAACTGTCGATGCTGAAGAGCAGCTAAAGGCTAAGCTCGGCGGCAGTCCGCTGGTTGAGATTGAGCTTCACCTGGAAGGAACCAAGCTTCAACCCGACAGTCTGCATTCGGCCATAGAGATCGGACTTCCCCATGCGCCGGCCGTTCCTGCAGCCAATAACTCATTTATTGTAGTATGGAGCGTCAATGATAAGGGATTGATCCAGCCTGTGATTAACGCAGAGTATAACGGAGAGAAGCAGCAAGCCATCTTTGCAATGACTCAACCTTCCGGGCAGTATGCAGTGGTCTATAATCACAAGACATTTGCGGATATCTCCCCTCCCCATTGGGCCAAGTTCGCCGTAGAAGTGCTTGCGTCCAAAGGCATTATTAACGGGATGTCAGAAAGTGAGTTCAGACCGGAACAGTCCGTTTCACGTGCGGATTTTGCACTTTTGCTGGTTCGGGGTCTGGGACTTCACGCGCCGGAAGGAGCCGGATTCACGGATGTGTCACCGGGGGATTATTTCTATCAGGAGCTTATGACTGCCCAGAAGCTTGGAGTGGTTACCGGTCAGCCGGGCGGCCTATATCATCCGCATGATCCGATTACCAGACAAGAGATGTTTGTTATGGCGGCCAGAGCCCTAAAGGCTGCAGAAGGCTGGAAGGTAGAAACGATACCAACCTCAGTATTGGACAGCTTTACCGACCGCAACCGGATTTCCGGTTATGCGGCCGAGGATATTGCGACACTTACAGCAGCAGGTCTCATCAAGGGAGACGCCCGACAGCAGCTCCTCCCTGCTGCACCTTCGACACGTGCCGAAGCGGCCATGCTGATCTATAGAATTCTTGAGCAACAATAAAAGAATGCTCCCAAGCTGACAAGCGCCCCATATAGCAGACAGGTGAAAATATGAACCTGTCGCTGTATGGGGCGCTGCTTTATTTAATTGGGCGTTAGTGTAACAGCGATGCTATCTATATTGGGTCCATCTGCCCCCGTTGTCACTACTTTGAGCGTGTTGTTCCCGACATTCATCGGAACCTGAATGGTTTTCTCGCCCCAGGTTGTCCAACTCCCGGTTTCAGCAAAGGCCAAATTGGTGATGACCTTGGTTCCATTCACGTATACATCCAGGTTTCGTGTTCCTGAAGCCAGTGCATAGCGGAACTTCACATATTTGGTGCTTGCAGTCGCGCAGTAAATACTGTTCCACTGGATCGCGGCATCCGTTAAAGCGGTGAAGTTGACGTAACTGCTGCCGTTATAGCCCGAGTTGGTTGTTTCGGTTACTGCTGCGGTCAAGGTTGTACCTGTTTCGGCTTCATAAACCGTTCCGTTTATGGTGCCGCTGCCGCTGCCCAGTGCTGCTACAAAGGTCGTCACACTCTGTGCAGGAAGCTGAGCTGTAAAAGCATTGCTGGACACAGTGGCTGACGCTCCTGCAGCAACCTTTCTGGACGCATCGGTAACCCAAGAGGATACGCTTGAAGCCGTCCCATTCTGCAGGACAAACCTTTGATTCACCGCGGATGTGCCTTTGTTGATGGCTACAATGACCACCTTGTTGTCACCCTTGTAAGCCGAGGTGTAAACATTCGTTTCCGGATTCTTCGTGGCATCCACTCTTACATATCCGGGACGGATGAATTTGGAGAACTGCGCCATACTGTCCCCGCGCTTGCTGATCGTGCCGTCCTCATTCATCGGGCCGTATTGGCGGCGGATGTACCACCATACATAGGCCTGGAAATCCGCTTCGACCATGGCGTTATGCATATGATAGGCTACTTCCAGTGCCTCAGGCCAAAGATTAGCCGAGTAGTTATTACTATTGGGATAGTACACCTCCGTCATCCACAGCTCCTTCCCTGCCCCTTTTTGCTTAAACAGCGGGTACGGGAAGTTGCTGAACGAAGTGCCGTAAGTGTGTGCACCCAGAATATCCATATTGGCCAGGGCTTGCGGGTCATTCAGGATGGGATCAGACATGTTTTTGAGATAGGAGAAGGATTCGGGAGCGATCACCCGGCAATTGATGGACCCGGCGTTTTCTTTCATGAACCTGAGCATTTCTTCAGGTGTCCACCACGTCCAGGTATGGGCATAATCCGGTTCATTCTGCACAGAAATCGCATAGAGGTCTACTCCGTTATTCTTCATGTACGTAACGAAGTCATTCAGATGCTGCGCATAGGCAGCATACTTGTCATATCTTAGCCGCTTAGCGGATTCACCGTTGCGGGTAAAGGTTTCCGTCATGTCAGTTGGCGGGTTCCAGGGCGAAGCAAAGACAGTAGCTCCTTTGGCAATAGCGGCCTTTGCCGTATCTACTTCCCTGTACCAGTTATTCTTATTCTCATCTACATAAATTCGCAGGACAGAGAAGCCCAGCTGGTTCGCCCCGTTGCCGAACGCAGTTTCTCTTTGTGCCGCCGTCAGATCTCCAATCCAGGCCGGAAGATTGATCCCCCCAAAACCGCGGATGACTTGTTTCTCCGAAGACAGATTTACTGTGACATCACTTGCAGCCGAAGCTTTGGGAGGCGCAGGAACCAGAACTGCCGTCAGTACAGTTACAGCTGCCAGTAAAGTACACATTGATTTTTTAACACCAGTTAACATTTATCCATCTCCTCTACTTGAATAGGTCACTGCATTTATGAAGCCTGTACCACCTCCCGTTTGTTCGAAGCGGCTGTAGGATACACACAGCTTGTCCATCATTCTAGCAACACTTGCAAACGCTTCCTTTATATGTATTATATTAGGTATAGAAGGCAGAATCTTTGCAGTAAAACGGTTTATTATTGCGCGAATGCCACTGATCCCTAAGTTTTACGGAAAAGGATGGATTGCTATGATGCAGGATACCGGCCATATTTTTTCACCGATCAAGGAAGAGCTGATCTGCTTCCACAATACATCCACTACTGAGCTGATTGATCCTACGCTGCCTTATCACCGCCATGATGCTTATGAGGTCTATCTGTTCCTCAGGGGCAATTCTCTCATGTATCTGGAACAATCCTGCTACAAGCTGGTGCCTGGAGATTTAATTCTTATCCGCCCGGGGGAACTGCACCGGTGTATTTGCCTGGATACCCAAACGTATGAACGGATCGGACTAAATATCAGAGAAACAGCAATGAACAAGCTTTCAAGCCGCCGTTCCAGCTTGTCCTCCTGTTTCGAATCGCATGCCTTTGGAAAGAACAATCTGACACGGCTAACGCAGGAGCAGATCGTATATTACACGGGATTGGCTGCACAATTGATCGCCTGTCTCCGTTCAGAAGAGTATGGGCAGGATATTCTGGCTGAAGCCTACGCAGCCCAGCTGCTTGTATTCATCAACACCCTCTACCGCTCTTCGACACACAGTCCGTACAATATCATGCCTGAATTGGTCAGCAATACAATGTCCTATATCAAAAGCCATCTGGCAGAAGACATTTCTTCCGGACATCTGGAGCAGGAGTTTCATTACAGCAGCAAATATATCAGCCGGCTGTTCAGGGAGCATACCGGACTTACGATACGTTCCTATATCATTGACCAGCGCGTATCGCTCGCCAAAAGCCATCTCGCCGCCGGCAAATCCGTTGCTGACGCCTGTGAGCTCTCCGGGTTCAGCGATTATGCTAATTTCATCCGGAGCTTCAAGAAGAGTGCAGGCATCTCCCCCGGAAAATATAAGGCAATAAAGCATACGGTTCGGTACCGGAATGGAGCCTTGTATGGTAAACTTTAGAAAAAAGATAAGGGGATTTATATGCGAAGATTCCAGCTTAACATCATCCTTTTTATTTTTACTATTACTATGTTGTCTGGTTGTACCAGTAAAGCCTCCCCTGCCGCTTCAATAGCCCCGGCATCAGATTCAACGCAGGCTGATTCATATGCTGATTATTTCACTTACACAAATCCAAGTTTAGGATTTTCATTAGAGCTCCCGGCGAGCTGGAATAATAAATATTCGGTTGAGGAATTTGATAACTATGCAGTCTTCTTACATAAAGAATCTATAGGGAAAAGCAGCGCCCAAGGCCAATTATTTGCGATCATTCGTTATCCTGGCAAAATGACAAATGAGCAAGCGCAAAATGGGGCTGGCATGAGAAGTCTTGTATTCACTACCGATCAATATTCTTATGTGCTAGCCTATCCGTCAGGCGTTGAATATACGGATGAAACAGAAGCGGATTATTCTCAAATGTCTGCGGATATTGCGGCAATTTCGGAGACGGTTAAAGAATACAGTAATGAGTCAGCGGCGGAGAAACAACTCTATACAGGGTATATTGCCTTGGAGGGAAATGTGCTCAAGCTCGATGATTTCGAGTTTATTGAATCTGAAGACGGAGATCGGATCAAAGAATTAGGCCTGACGGCTAAAGATATGCCTAATGGCTACTACATTCTCAATACCTCTGAGGATATAAAGGACTTCACGGTTGATAACAACACGGAATATACATTTTATGATACAGGGACTCTATTTGTACAGGATAAGGATGGCGACCGAATCTATTCCACGAAGAGCAAGCAGGAATTTATGACTTTTCTATACGGTGATGGTGAGGTGCCGTTGAAAAGTCCGTTTGAGGTTGTTACCCAGGGAGACAAAGTGACTTCGGTCAAAGAGATATTTGTGAATTGAAAGCAGCAAACCAAACCCAAAGAGACTACCGATGGATATCGTCGGCAGTCTCTTGTTTCATCTTTAGCACTTTAGATCATCATTCTCTGCAACGCCCGGACATAACGCGATCTCGCGATGATAAAGTAGAGGGTCTGGGCGGCCAGGAAAGCCAGCGCCACTGTAAAAGTAGCCGTATAGACATCAATATAGGCGAGACGTATCTGCTCCAGTAGAGGCTTCAGTACCACAAGTGTTTGTATCGCTGATATCGGAATCGGCACAAAGAAGAGAAAAGCAATTTGCTTCGTAGCCGCCGCCCGCATTTCTCTGCTGCTCAGCCCGATCTTGGAAAGGGCACGGTACGTCCGACTGTCGGCGGATAGCTCAGTATAAAGCTTGAAGTACAAAAAGCTTGCCATCGAAATGGAAAAGATTAAGGCGATAAAAACCCCGATAAAGCTGAACACGGAGGTCGTATCTTTCGTGCTCAAGTATTTTTCGGAACGAACCGTCAAAATGTTGGGGAAATTACGAGATTCTGAGGCGCTTCCCAAGTACTCATCGATTTGCTGCTGATTCCATGCGTACAGCTCTGCACCAATCCTGGATTGCTCATCTTGCCGCGAGGGAAGCTCTGTCCAGGCAGGTACATGATAGAAGAACTTCGGTCTGCTTAGTAAATCAGCTGATAATTTGTTGTATAGGGCATCATCAACAATGAGCATAGCCCCGGCTTCACTAACGCCCCCCAACTGGCGCAAGCTGATTTCCTGCACAATTGTAATTCTGGCTTCGGTTCCCTCAAGCTTATAAGGCTGCTTTGGCAAACGCTTGGAGTCCGCATATACCGCAACAGCCGTTTGTCCGGACAGAGGCTCTAGCGGCGGTATCTCCAGCAAAGCTGCCAGTTGACTAATCTGGCTTGCACGAACAAACTCTACATCGCTGCTCTTGGTTGGGTCTTGGACCCCATCTTGCAGCATTGCAAGGACACTGTCTATCCGATACCGCTGATAAGCGATGCCCGCTTCCTGCATAGGCTGATCAATAACGGCCAGCTCCGCATCCATAAGCTTTGGCTGAAATACATCATAGCTGAGCGCAAATTTATTGTTAATATACTGCTGTTTGTTGTCTTGATTAACGGCGAGTACAAAGCCTGCGCTGATGCAGGCGACTGAAGTAACAATTGTCACCAGAAACAGCATCCTGGCATTATCCTTCAGCTTATAGCTGATCTCGGATATCCATAGCAAATTAGTGCCGCGCCATACCCGCTTGCGATTTCGTTGCAGTAACCGAATGAGGAGAACGGACAGCTGGGAGTAAAAGAAATAGGTACCGGCAATGCCGGAAAAAGCGGCGATCATCAGAACTTCCGGAGATAGAGCAGCTTTTCCAAGGAGCAGAAAACTGGCAGCCAGCAAAATCGCGCCCAGCAGGGAAAGCCAAATTGAAGCTTTCGGCTCCCGCTTCGGCTTGCTGCTGCCCGTCAAAAGCTCCAGCACCCGGCTTTTGCGGATAAACAGCAGCGTAAACAGCGAGATCGCCATAAACAAGGCAGCAAAGCAGCCCGTCGTCAATAGTATGGCCTTCACTGGCCAATAAAAGGGCAGCTCGTCCATACCGATCATTTTAGTTCTGAACAGCAAAAACAGCTTGGACAACAGCAGCCCGCCGGCGATTCCGGTCACGATGGAAGCTGTGCCGATGATCATATTCTCCAGGAATATCAGGCCGTTCATCTGTCCTGCCCGTGCGCCCAGCATCATTAAAATACCGAATTCCTTGTTGCGGGCTTTCAGGAAGGCACTGATCGAGTAGAGCACAAAAAAGATTGCAAAAATAAACACTACATACGCAGCAACCTGCATGCTGACTAACGTCATTTTGCCCATAGAAGCCTGCCGAATCTCAGGATGATAGAAGAAGACGGCAAACGTAAAGAATATCATCACCATAAATGCGCTGCTGAATAAATATGCCGTGTAAGCACGCCCGTTGCGCCGGACATTATTCCACGCGAACTGAGCAAAACTCATTCCGGTGCCCTCCCCAGAAAGACAAAGTATCAATGATTTTCTGAAAAAAGGATTGCCGATTCTCGCCGCGGTGAATTTCCCCGGCCAGACGCCCATCCTTGATAAACACAATCCGCTGGCAGTAGCTGGCTGCGAGCGGATCATGAGTGACCAGCATCAGCGTAGTGCCCTGCTGTTCGTTGATGTCGGCCAGCGATTCCATGACAGTCCTTGCAGAGGTTGAATCGAGCGCACCTGTGGGCTCGTCGGCGAGCAGCAGCGATGGGGCCGCGATCACCGCCCTGGCGATCGCCGTCCGCTGGCGCTGCCCTCCGGATATTTCATAGGTACGTTTGTTTAATATCGAGGTTATGTTCAGGCGCCCGGCAATTTGCTTCAGCCTCTCTTCCATCACCGGCAGCCGGTAGTTGTCCAGCGTCAGCGGAAGCACGATATTCTCTGCGACAGTTAAGGTGTCCAGCAGATTGAAATCCTGAAATACAAAGCCAAGCTCCCGGCGGCGAAATAATGCCAGCTCCTTGGTTCTTAGCTGATAAGGATTGCTGCCGTTAATTAACACCTCGCCGGAGCTGGGCACATCAATCGTGGAAACCATATGCAGCAGTGTTGTTTTGCCGCTGCCTGACGGTCCCATGATCCCTACGAACTCTCCCGGCTCGATGGTCAAATGGATATCCGTCAAGGCATGGGTCACGACTTTTCCAGGGTATACTTTATTCAGCGCCTTCACCTGCAAAATACTCATGCTATTCATTCCTTTCAAGGATGCGGATCATTGGTCATATCTCTATTCATGTAACACTCTATTAATTTAGCTTATGAGCGGCGTGGGTGCTATCGATTCACCTTAAATATTACTTACATCAGGCTTAAGTTTATGTTCGCCTTAACGTTCGGCAGCAGACAGGAAAAGAAGTGCAGGAGCATTCAAGGCTTCCTGCACTTCTTTTCCTGCTTAGCGTGCCCAGAGGCACGCATTATCTAGTTGGTGAAAGTCCAACCAAGGGAGGGGCCAAGCCGCCCTTGTAGCTAGGATGCTTGCGCATGGCGAAATCTGTGTGTAAAAGCGCATCGACAAAAGTACGGGTCAGAGACCGGGCGAGCGACAATCCAGGCCGTAACATCAAGTGAATCCTGCCGCGTCGTTAAAAAGGCCCTGCGAAGGGGAACAGAGGATGCCGAGTCCCGTAGGCATGGACGAAGGCCAAGGAAGCTGTACAGAACTTGGAGCAACAGTGAAGAATCCTCCGGCGTAGAGGGATCGGCATGGATTGAAAGATAATGCATTGAACTTACGAGACCCTCCCCCACACGGAATTTTTTTTTTTTTTTTTAGAAACCCGTAAAGAGACGCTCTATAAGTCTAAAAGATGAAATGAACCGTCTGTGGGAAGGGAGTCCGAGGGGCTCATACTACCGAAGAACCTAAGGACAACATAACCTTAGGGAGGGAAGGAGCCCTGCTTTGTTTATGCTTTTGGAGGAGGTACGAGTGAGTGAATGCCAATC